>CAWAYQ010000034.1:0-23710 GCA_963786225.1 uncultured Alphaproteobacteria bacterium | reverse complement strand
TGCGCCACCGAATTGGCGTCGAATGGCAAGTTGCCGCCGATGGACCGGGCTAGGCTCGACAATGCCGCAAGGAGCGCTGGGCCGATGTGCCGGGGGAAAGCCGCCGCATGGTTAGGATCAAGCCGACGGAATGCGAACGTACCGCTGCATCCGAGGCTGCGCCCATGAATCCCTTGCTTAAAGAAATCCGTCACAATCCCCTGCTCTGGTTGCTGGTCTTTGTGCCCGTGCTGTTCGTCGCGGCTCAGCTCGAGCCGGAAGCGCACACGCTGCTTTTTGTGCTGTCCGTGCTGGCCATCGTGCCGCTCGCCGCGATGCTGAGTCACGCCACCGAATCCGTAGCGGCCAAGACGGGCGATACCGTCGGTGGTCTGCTCAATGCCACGCTCGGAAACCTGACCGAACTTGTCATCGCGCTGGCCGCGTTGCGCGCCGGGCAATATGCCCTGGTGAAGGCATCCGTCGCCGGGGCGATTGTCACCAACACGTTGTTCATGTTGGGCGCGTCGTTTCTGCTCGGCGGACTCAAGTACCACGTGCAGGAATACAACAGGGCAGCGCCCGCCTGCACGCGATCCTGCTTTTTCTGGCCGTGATCGCGATCTTGATTTCCCTCGGCGGTCTCTGAAGCGGATTCCACGGCGGGGTCGGAGTTCATCGAGAAGTTGAGCGTGAGTCTGTCTGTGCTGCTCATCGCCGTCTACGGACTGGGCCTGTTTTTCTCACTCAAGACGCATCGCGAATCGTTCGGCGGCGCGGAACACGCGGAGACCGGCGAAGCGCCGTGGCCGTTGGGCTTGGCCCTGGCCACGCTGGCCGGCGTCACGGTACTGGTCGCGCTGGTGAGCGAGGTATTCGTCGAGTCGGTGCAGCAGGCAGCCGTAACGTTCGGGATGACTCCCGCATTCGTGGGTTTCATCGTCGTGGCGCTGGTGGGCGGTGCGGCCGAGATGGCCTCGGCGTTTTCCGGCGCGCGCAAGAACCGGCTGGACCTGAGTGTGGGCATCGCGCTGGGGAGCGCAACCCAAATCGCGCTCTTCGTTGCTCCGATGCTGGTACTGCTCAGTTACGTCATCGGCCCGGAGCCGATGAGCCTGGAATTCTGGCCGGGCGCGGTGGTCATGATGCTCATCGCCACCATCACAGTTTCCCTGGTGACCAACAGCGGGCGCTCGGCGTGGTTTGTCGGAGTGCTCGTACTGATGGTGTACCTGATTTTCGCCATGACGCTTTACCTGTTGCCGCCCCGACTACCGTAAAAGGACCATGCCTCGAAACGCAGATGAAACCCGCGCACATGATGTGCGCAAGTTCAGGTCACTTGACGCTACCCCGTCGACGACAAGGACGGAAAACCTTTTTCCGGTCAGGTACGCGGCCGGAGCCGCGTACCTACCTTGTCGCTATCAGTAACACCGCCTGACCAGGCGGCCGTAAGGGTCGGACTCCTGGACGCACCGTCGACCTACGACCGCCCCGGCCGCGAGCGGCGCAGCAACCGCGGCTCCGTAACCAACGCCTCCGTAACCAACGGCTCCGTAACCGACGGCGCGGCGGGTGGTTCGGCGCGCCACACCGGCATAGCTCATAGGTGTAAGAGGCCGTCCGATCCTTGCTTCCGCGCCCGTTATCCCGGGGCCGTCCTGGAGCAGGACGGATCGCTCACTCATCAGCAAGCCGGCTATGCCTACGATGGCGGCAAATACATAACGCAAAGCCATTCGATGTCTGCGGGTCATTGTTCGCCTCCTGCGATGCTGCCTACCGGAATTTCGTCGATATCCTGCACGTCCTTGATCTCAAGCTTCCTGGCATCCGCGGGCGCCTTGAATACGAAAGCACTCGCATCGGCCACCGCGTCTGTTTTCCAGTCCCTGAATTTGATTGTGTACTGCGGCGCGCCGGCAACGCCCTTGCTCGTGATCACGTATTTCCTCGGTACGGGATTGTCTCCCTTTTCGACCCAGAGCTGCCAGTCCGTGTCCATATTGCGAAATGCAAGATGGTCGCATTCGACGCCGTCAATCACGCCTTCGCCGATATGCCTGGCTTCGATGACATCCTCCGCAAGACGATCGTAACTGTCGGCCATCAGAAGATCCGCGGCGGGAATTGAGAACGAGTGCTCGTCCCTGAGCCGGTCGATGAGTTGATCGATCGTACCGGGAGCATTGACGCTGGCGAAAATATTACTGTGCCGACCGAGAACCGTCGCGGTTGTCCCATCGAAAACAAGTTCGACGTCGGTATAGCCGCCGGTCCTGTTCACACGCAGCTTGTTGGGACGGCCTATCTGCAACTGTCCCGAATTCGTAAACTGGATCTTCTGCACGCTGGGTGTGATCACCTCTATATCCGAGTCGAACGAGGCGGAGATTGAGTTCTGAGCCGCCACATAGGTCGACATCGCCTTGAGAATTTTGGCGGCGGGGTTTTCCATTTTGGCGTCGTCCTGAGCGTGCGCGATCGGTAACCCCGAAAAGAGCGCAATGAGCGCAATTGCGGGAATCCGCGCGGCACGGCCAAGTGTTCCGTACATATGTGTTGTAGCCAGATTCATGGCAGATCTCCCTTCAGAAGATGAGCTCCACTCGGTGAGGTGATGCATGACGGATCGATAGCAGCCGTAACCGGCCTTCCCACGCAATCGCGACAGCGCCGCTGCCGCGGTCCACTCCCGCAAGGCTCCTTCAAGGGTCGAATTCTCTCGACGCCTTGTTTCAAAAGCGCTTGCAGCCTCCCGAAAGCCTACAGCGATAAACGAAACGGCCGCTTGCCATTGCGCGCCAATTTTTCCGGCCGGAGACGAGATTGACGGAGCGGCGGAGGGGCGGAGCCGCTGCCGGCCGCGTAGCGCACGTTACGCCGGCGTTTACTCTCGGTCTCCGCGCTCTATGTGAATCCCTGGGTTTGACGAGGTTGATAGTTGTGCGTCCTCACTTGGGAGCCCGCGATGTCAGAGGACTATCAAGAGCATCACGTGTCTACACGGGTGCCTGTTCCGGTCCTCCTGATCGGCGAAGGGGTCGATTGCCGCGCCCGTCGGCCTGAACGCGCCGCCCCCGAAAGCCGCCGCGCATCTCGACACGGTGCGGCAGTTGCGCGATCTGATCCGCGATGTGCTGCCCCATGAGCGGCCGACCGTCGAACGGCTCGCCCGGCGCCTGAATATGAGCGTGAGGACCCTGCAGCGTCGTACGCGCCACGTCGGGCTTACCTTCGAGGCGCTGCTCGACGAAACCCGCCGCCAGAGCGCACTCGGGCTGATCGAGAGCGGCGAGAACACGGTCACGGAGACCGCCTACCAGCTCGGCTATTCCGACCCGGCTCATTTTACCCGGGCGTTCCGGAGATGGACCGGCATCGCGCCGCGCGAGTTCGGCCGCGTATGCCGCCAGCGGCGCCGGTCGCGGGCGGATTAGGTGGGAAAGGGAGAAAGTCCAGAAACTCATCGACGACAACGACCAAAGAGGAGGCCAAAATGAAACTATCGATCGCTTTGTCCACGCTGCTGATCACCGGGTTCATGGGTGCAAGCACCGAACAGGCCAGTGCCGTGGTGTACTGCCAATACGTTTCGTATCCTGCCGGGTGCGTTGCGAGGCCCGGCGTCGTGTTGCGCGCGCGCCCCGTCGCGCGGCGGGCAGTAACCCCCGGCGTCGGCGCCCCAGGGGTTGGAGTGCGGCCGGGAACCCCGGCGAATCGCGGTGGACCCGTTAATCGAGCAGGCAGGCGCTAATACTGCTGGAGTCTGAAAAGGCGTCGAGATGATCGAGAACGGTCACCTCTGCACGCCTTCGGTCGCGGTGCTGGTGAGGAACAATGCGCAGCATCGCGTCTCGAACCATGGCCAGAAGCGGCGGCGCAGCCGCCTCTATATCAACTCGCCAGGAATAAAGTGCGATCCTGGGTCCCGGATCTACGCTGACTGCGCACAGCTTGTCCGGGACACGAAACCCATCAGCAAAAACCCCTAGACGCGTTCCGCAGTCTCCTGCGGCGGGCTCGGGTCAAGGCCCGATATGTACCGGGCGGCGCGGGCGCAATGATCATTTCATCCAGCAGTGCGACCAGCAGCGAGGGTGGAATACGCCATGAAAACTCCTTCGATCATTCCGGATCAGAGTCCTTTCCTGCCCTACGAAAAGCTGAGCCCGTTCGAGATCAAGGACAAGCTCGCGCAGCTTGCCCACGAAAGCTCCAAGAAATCCGATCTCGCATTTCTCAACGCCGGACGCGGCAATCCGAACTGGGTTGCGACGACGCCGCGGGAGGCCTTCTTCCTTCTCGGCCAGTTCGCCATCGAGGAAAGCAAGAGGGTCATGGATATGCCCGATCTCGGCGGCATGCCGAAGGCGCCCGGGATCGCGCGGACGGTTCGAGCAATTCCTCAAACTCAATCACGAGGCGCCGGGCGCGGAAATGCTGCGCGCGATGGTGCCCTATGCAGTGAAGAAGTTCAGCTTCCAGCCGGACGCCTTCGTCCATGAACTCGTCAATTCGATCATCGGAGACAATTACCCGGTGCCGGACCGGATGCTCGTCCACGCCGAAAAGGTCGTGCACGAATATCTGATGTGGGCGATGTGCGACAACCGCCCGCCCAAGGGGAAGTTCGATCTGTTCGCGGTCGAGGGCGGCACCGCCGCCATGTGCTACACGTTCAAATCCCTGATGAAGAACCATATCCTGCACAAGGGCGACACGATCGCCCTCGGCGTCCCGATCTTCACGCCCTATATCGAAATGGCCGAACTCGCCGATTACGAATTCAATGTCGTGCACATACGCGCGACACAGGAAAACGAGTTCCAGTACTCCGACGCGGAACTGAAGAAGCTTGAAAACCCCAAGGTCAAGGCGTTCTTCATCGTCAATCCCGGCAACCCGTCATCGGGCGCGATAGCTCCTTCCGTCGCACAGAAACTGGTCAAGCTCGTACGCACGAAACGCCCGGATCTCCTGATCCTGACCGACGACGTCTACGGCACCTTCGTCAACAATTTCCGGTCCCTGATGGCGGATCTGCCGCGCAACACGATCGGCGTCTACTCCTATTCCAAATATTTCGGCTGCACGGGCTGGCGCCTCGGCGTGATCGCGCTCCACGAGGACAATGTGATCGACGAGATGATCAAACGGCATCCGAAGGCGATCACGGAGCAGCTCAACAAGCGCTACGGTTCGCTTGTGCTGGATCCGACCAAAATGAAATTCATCGACCGCATCGTGGCCGACAGCCGCGATGTCTGCCTCAACCACACGGCCGGCCTGTCGCTGCCCCAGCAGGTGCAGATGACCCTGTTCTCGCTGTTCCAGCTCCTGGATGAAGACGACAGCTACCGGAAGTCCACGATGGAAATCTGCCGGCGGCGCGTGGCCTCGACGGTGAAGGGGCTCGGCATCGACGCCCGGACCGGCACCAGTCCGCTCTTCGCCGGATATTACGGCATCATCGATTTCGAATTCTGGGTCAGGAAATATATCGGCAACGACGCCGCGGAATTCATCAAGAAGAACTACCATCCGCTCGACATCGTCTACCGCCTCGCGCACGACCACGCTCTGGTTCTTCTGAACGGCGGCGGCTTCGACGCGCCCAACTGGTCGGTCAGGATCTCGTTCGCCAACCTGCCGGACGAGGTCTACGAGGATATCGGGCGCATCGTGCGGGCGGTCGCGTCGACTTACGTCGAAGCCTATCGCTTCTCCAGGGACGCGGAGGGCAAGCCGCCTCCCGAGCCCAAGACAGCCGGAAAGGTCAAGAACAAAGTGCGCGCTCACTGAGCGCGCCGCACACTCACCGAGGCCAACCTGAGAAGGCGTGACGTCATGGTCGACTGGTTCGTAACTACGCTGAAAGCCTATCCCGAAATCGCCATCTTCATCTCGCTGGCGCTCGGATATTATTTCGGCTCCTTCACGTATAAGGGCCTCGGTCTCGGCGCGGTGACGGCGACGCTCATCGCGGCGGTCATCATCGGCCAGCTCGGCATCACCATTTCGCCGCCTCTCAAGGCGACGTTCTTCCTGATGTTCCTCTTCGCCATCGGCTACGGCGTCGGTCCGCAATTCGTGCGCGGCATCGCCAAGGACGGCGTTCCGCAAGCGGTGTTCGCGGTGGTCGTCACCGTATTCTGTCTCCTGGCTCCGGTTCTGGCCGCCAAGCTCGCCGGCTACGATGTCGGGTCGGCGGCAGGGCTGTATGCGGGCTCGCAGACGATCTCGGCGTCGATGGGGCTTGCGACGGATGCGATCAACCGGCTGGAACTGCCGCCGGACCAGACCAAGCAGCTTCTCGACGCCATGCCCGTCGCCTATGCGGTGACCTATATTTTCGGCACGGTCGGATCGGCGATCGTCCTTGCTCTGTTCGGACCGGCCATGCTCGGCATCGATCTCGAAGCCGAGTGCAAGCGTTACGAGGAGGAGTTCGGCGGCAAGAAGGCAGGCGGCGAAACCGGCACGGCCTGGCACAATTTCGAACTGCGCGCCTTCGCCGTTCGCGAGGACGGAGTGGTGGTCGGAAAGACGGCATGGGACGCCGAAGCGCTGTTTCCGGAACATCGCGTCTTCATCCAACGCATCCGGCGCGACGGCAAGATCCTCGATGCGACGGCGGACACCGTGATCCGCGGCGGCGACGTGCTGGCGGTCGCCGGCAAGCGCGAGGTCCTGGTCAAGCTGATCGGCCCGCAGGCCGTGGAGGTCGAGGACCCCGAACTGCTCGCGGTGCCCGTCGAAGGCGTCGACATCTACGTCACGAGCAAGCAGGCCGACGGCAAGACTTCTCGCCGAACTCGCCCAGATTCCGGAGGCGCGCGGCATCTTCCTCCGCAAGATCGCGCGCGGCGCGACGGCGACCGATATTCCGATCCTGCCCAATACGACGATCGAGCGCGGCGACATCCTGACGGTCGTCGGCCGCACACAGGACACGACGGCGGCGGCCCATGCGCTCGGCCGTCTCGACCGGCAGACCGATATCGCGGACGTCGCCTTCATCGGCGCCGCGATCGCGCTCGGCGCCCTGCTCGGCGCAATCGTCTACAAGATCGGCAGCGTGCCCCTCACTTTGTCGACCTCCGGCGGCGCGCTGATTTCGGGGCTGTTTTTCGGATGGCTGCGGTCGGTGCGCCCGACCTTCGGCCGTATCCCCTCGCCGACCGTCTGGTTCATGAATTCGGTCGGCCTCAATGTGTTCATCGCGGTCGTCGGCATTTCGTCCGGACCGGGCTTCGTCGCGGGCCTCCAGCAACTCGGCTTCAGCCTGTTTCTGTGGGGCATCTTCGCGACTACCGTTCCGCTGGTTCTGGCGATGTATGTCGGGAAATACGTCTTTCGTTTCCATCCCGCCATTCTGCTCGGGGCCTGCTCGGGCGCACGTACGACCACAGCCTCCCTCGGCATGATCAACGACCGCGCCAAAAGCCAGATCCCCGGGCTCGGCTACACCGTCACCTACGCCGTCGGCAACACGCTCCTGACGATCTGGGGAATGGTCATCGTGCTGCTGATGACGTGACGGGAAAGACCGGGACTTGCACCAGAATTGGCCCGAAGGCCAAGAGGGAGAGCCATATGTCGGAGCAACTGAGAATCGATCAGTTCTTTCTGATGCACGACGCCCGCACCGACCAGTGGCGCAATGTGCTTACGGCATCGGAGCGATGGGTCGCGGGCGACGCGACCGCCAGGGATGTCGAGGCCGCATTGGCGGATTTGCAGGTCATCGAGGAGTTTCACGCCTATCCGGGCCTGCACGTCATGCAGGAGCTTCGCGATCTCATCGCCACGAACGATGCCGCCGGGGCATGCAGCCTCATTCGCCGCATCTCGGATGCAATCCTCACCAACAGTCTGGCGGCGGACGTCGACGCGGACGAAGCCGGCGGGGACGAGCGGCTCGATGTCCTGCCGAGCGTGTTCGGCGGCCGCAGGAAACACCGGTCCTATTTCGAGGTCCTGTTCGTCAGCAACCAGCCCCCCGAGCGCTTTCCGGCCATCGCCACTGAGATCCGGCGCCTCAGGCGTCCGGAAGACAAGTTCATCTACGAGCCGGTGATCGTGCGCAGCATCGAGGATGCGATCTGCGCCGTGGTGGTCAATTCCAGGATCGCCGCCGTGATCATCAACGACGGAACCCCGCTCCGGTCGCGCCATCAGGTGCCCGCTTTGCGCGCCTTCCTCGATCCGCTCGTCGGCACGCTTCCGGGCTCGACATCCGGGCTGAAGCTTGCCGAAATCCTGCACAAGATCAGGGCCGATCTCGATCTCTATCTCGTCACCGACCGGGACGTCGAAACCCTGGCCGGCGACAAGGCCGCATCCGCCGTGCGCCGTATCTTCTACATGGTGGAGGAACCGCTCGAACAGCATCTCGCGGTGCTGGAGGGCGTCCGCGCCCGCTACGAGACCCCGTTCTTCGACAATCTGAAGCACTACACGACGAGGCCGATCGGCACCTTCCACGCGCTGCCGATCGCGCGCGGCAAATCGGTGTTCCGCTCGGAATGGATCCGCGACATGGGCGAGTTCTACGGGATCAACCTGTTCCTCGCCGAAAGCAGCGCGACGACGGGCGGGCTCGACAGCATGCTGGAGCCGACCGGCAACATCAAGAAAGCGCAGGAAGACGCGGCCCGCGCCTTCGGCGCCGATCACGTCTTCTTCGTCACCAACGGAACCTCGACCAGCAACAAGATGGTGGTGCAGGCCCTCGTCGCGCCGGGCGATATCGTGATCGTCGACCGCAACTGCCACAAATCGCACCATTACGGGCTGGTTCTCGGCGGCGGCCAGCCGCTCTACGTCGATGCGTTTCCGCTGACGCAATATTCGATGTACGGCGCGGTGCCGCTGAACACGATCAAGAAGGCGCTGCTCGACCTCAAGAGCGAAGGACGTCTCGACCGGCTCCGGATGCTCGACCTGACGAACTGCACGTTCGACGGCCATATGTACAACACACGCCGCGTCATGGAGGAATGCCTCGCGATCAAGCCCGACCTCATCTTCCTGTGGGACGAGGCATGGTCCGGATTTGCCCGCTGGTCGCCGTTCCTTCGGCCCCGCACCGCCATGGGCGCCGCGGCGGCTCTGGAGGAATGGCTGGCCGATCCGGCCTCCGTCAAGGCGTATGAGCGCCAGCAGGCCGAGCTCGGCAAGAACCCCTCGGACGACAAGCTGATGAAGACCAGGCTGATCCCCGATCCGCGCCAGGTGCGGCTGCGGGTCTACCAGACGAATTCGACGCACAAGTCGATGTCGGCCATCCGCCAGGGCTCGATGGTGCTCGTGAAGGACGTCGACTATCCGAAGGTCGCCAGCCAGTTTCGCGAAGCCGTCTTCACCCATGCCTCGACCAGCCCGAACCAGCAGCTCATCGCGAGCCTCGAAGTCGCCCGGCGGCAGATGGAGCTTGAGGGTTACGGGCTGGTGATGAACGCGATATCGATCGCGCTCAAGATCCGGCGCGCCATCAACACACATCCGGTCATTTCGAAATATTTCCGGGTTCTGGGCGCGAACGACCTGATCCCGGCCGAGTTCCGGCAATCGGGCTTCAAGGATTATCTGGAGCCCGGCGTCTCCTGGGCCGATGTCGTGAAGTCCATGCGCGAGGACGAATTCTACCTCGATCCGACGCGCATGACGCTTGTCTGCGGAACGGCGGGCTTCGACGGCACGCAGTTCAAGGGGCTGCTCGCCAGCCGCTTCAACATCCAGGTCAACAAGACCTCGCGGAACTCCGTGCTCCTGCAGTCCAACATCAACAACACGCGCAGCGACGTCGCGCATCTCGTCCGCGTCCTGGTCGAGATCTGCGGCGATCTGGAAAAGAATTTCAGGACCGGCGGCGACGGCGCGAAGGCCGCATGGTCCGCCCGCGTCAAAAGCCTGATGGAGGATGTGCCGGACCTTCCGAACTTCAGCCACTTCCACAGCGCGTTCCGCAAGGACGCCGGCGACAAGACGAACGAAGGCGATATGCGGACGGCCTTCTTCGGAGCCTACAAGGAAGAGGAATGCGAATATCTCCCCCTGAACAATCCGGACGTCGACAAGAGGCTGAAGAGCGGGCCGGAGCTTGTCTCCGCGAACTTCGTGATCCCCTACCCTCCAGGATTCCCGATCATGGTTCCCGGCCAGGTGGTGACGAAAGAAACGATCGACTTCATGCGCAAGCTCGATGTGAAGGAAATTCACGGCTATGAAGCCGCGAGGGGATTGAAACTCCTGCGAACGGATGTGCTCACGGCGCGCTCGAAGCCCGCGCGGGTAAAGTAAGCACAGCGGAGGGCCAGGAACGGGAATGCCGGGCGTCCTCGCCGGTCAGCCTTCGGGCCGGCCGCGGTCCCGGCTGCCCTCCATCTCGCGGCCGATCTTCTCGAGCCATCGCGAAAAGCAGAAGATCGTGAACAGGACCAGCGGGAAAAGCACAAGCCCGGGCAAGCGGATATTCACCTCCTCGAAACGGACGAGAATAACGATCGAGAACAGCGCGCCGGCCAGCAGGAAACTGATCCGGCTGCAGAACAGCAGCATGTTTGCCACCAGCATATTTTTCGGCAGGCGGAACGGCGGGCTATCGATCAGGATGCACCAATAAGCAACCTGCAGGACAATCACCGAGATCGACATGGCAACCAGCTCGGCGGTCGTCGCGGCGGGCTGCCTGAACAGGAAATGGCGATACACGATCCTGCCTGACCAGAACAGCACGCCGGCGGCGAGGATGGCCGTGATGCCGGCAAGAACGTAGACGAACTGCGCGCGACCGCGGTCGGTCATCCGGCGCAACGCAGTCTGTTCATGCCGGGCCTCTCCTCGCCGTTCGGTGGCCCGAGAGCGTTCGGCCACATCCGGGCCGGAACTGTCGGGCATGCCGCTAGTGTCCGCTGAAGACGAGCGTCCGGATAGGAAGAATCAATGCCTGCATCCGCAATATCAATGCATGTACAAGCCCGACGGCATCCACGCCGTGAAGAACGAGGCCGTGCATCGTCCCCGTGTCCTTCGAGGCGATCAGGTCATGGTTGCTTGTGTAGGCGTTCGCGATGCAGCTGCTGCCAGGCGTCACGCCGTCGAGCCCGCCCTCATACAGCGGCTCGAGAAAGACCAGAATGCTTCCGGGCCGCACCACCTGCTGCGCCGGGTCGATCAACTGCTCGCCGCCACGAAACTGGCCGGCGGCGATGAAGTCCTGGACCACCGTCACCACCATCGGGATAACCGTCCAGGGCTTCGAGACGCACGTTACCTCGGCCACCATGCCGACTTTCATGATCTGCGCCTCGATCTGCCCGAAGCCCGCCTGGATGGCTTTTCGCCCGGCTCCTTCCGGGATCAGGACCCCGGCCGGACGCATGAACGGGTTGACGATGTCGCCCACGCGCAACGCGAACTGCTCGACCCGCCCGTCCACTCCGGCGCGGATGACGGTCTTGCTCAACTCGACTTCAGCCTGGGCCAGCGCGGCTTCGGCACTGGCTTTTTCAGCCGGTAGGAGTGTGGAGATGCGCGCCTCGGCCGCGTCCCTTGCGGCAATGGCGGCGGCGATGGCTCCCTGCCGGCCCTCGACCTGGTTTTGGAGCCGCTCGAGCTCGCGCGCCGCAACGGTGCCGGAGTCGCGTCGGCTTAGCTCCTGCTTGGTCTCCAACTCGTCCAACGCCTGCTGATGGGCGCTCCGCGCCTCCTGTATTTTGCCTTCCGACGCCGCGACCTCGGTCGGCGCCACCGCCAGGGCGGCTTCGACCTCGGCGATCTTGCGCCGGGCGGCCTGCGCGGCCGCCTCCTGCGAGGAGCTGTCGAGCCTGAAGATCGGCGTCCCTTGTTTGATCGGCTCGCTTATTCCCGAGTAGATCTCGGCGACGCGCCCATTCGTTTCGGTAACGATTGGGACGGCTCTGAAATACAGAATGGCACTGGTGGTGGAGGGGTGGTTGTAGAAGATGACCGTGATCAGTGCCACGGTCAGCATGAGGCATGCGGTAAGGCCGTATCGGAGTTCGTAGAACATCGAATACAGCGTGATCTCCTTGCCCCACCTCTTGCCCTGCCCGTAACGCCGGTAGAGCCAATCGGGCAGGATCGTCAGCAGGGAGCAGAGAAGAAGTTCAAACATTGCCCGCTCCTGTCTCGGCTGCCGGCACTGGCTTCGGCGCGACGCGCACGGTCTTCGGCTCCCCGGATGCGTCTCATCCTTGCGAACCTCGTCGGGCTTGCGAACCTCATCGGGCTTATGAACGTCGGCGGGTGCGCTTTCTTGAGGCTTGATCCCCGCCAGCTTCTCCAGGCTCGCCGCCATCCTGCCAAGCTGTCCCCCGAAATCCGGGAAATCGATCAAAGCGAGCAGAAGGCCGGCAACCCAGAAAAGGTGTATGTGCGTGAACAGCGCGAGCAGCCCGAGCACCGCCACGATCTCGAACTGCAGCTTCTGCCCTTTATGCGCCAGGCGCTCCGGCAGCGTGTGCAGCGTGAGAAAAAGAACGCCGACCCCGAGCACGACGAATACCAGGAAAACCGCGACGACGGTCATGAGGACGTCGGTCTCGCCCGGGGCGGTAATGAACGCCGGTAAATGGTGCGGCGCCAGGGGGTTAACGGATGTACTCATGCAGGGCTCCCTCAGGCTTCCACCAGACTGTTTCGGATCGCGTATCGCACGAGCTCCGCCGTCGTACGCACCTTGACCTTCCGCATCGACGCCGATCGATGCGTCTCCACGGTCTTGACGCTGATATGGAGCGACAGCGCAATATGCTTGTTGCTCAGTCCTTCCGCGACAAGCTGGACGATCTGGCGCTCCCGGGCGGTCAGGAAGCTGCCCTCGCCCCTCCGGCCTCCACGCAGCATTTCGTCCAGCAACGCCTCCGAAACCACGCTTGAGAAATAGGGCCGGTGGCGGAGAAGGGATTCAACGGCTTTGACGATCTGCTGTTCGTCGGAATCGTTCTTCAGAACATATCCCCGCGCCCCCGCACTGATCGCCCGCTGAAGTATCGCGGGGCTGTGCTGCGTCGTAAATACGAGAACTTCCGTCGACGGCAGAGCTTTCCGAATCTGCAGCGCCGCGTCGATGCCGTTGAGACATTGCAGGGCGACTTCCAGCACGACGACGTTCGGGGAATGGAGCAACGCCAGTTCGACCGCCTCCCGGCCATCGCTCGCCTCGGCGCATACCTTGAAATCCGGATGCTGTTCTAGGACGCTTCGCAAACCCCGACGGACAACAGCATGCTCATCGGCGATTAAGATCTGAGCGGTCATGGTTCCTCCAAGTACTCGGAGTCAGCCAAATTGATCTTACACCCTTCCAAATGTCGAAGTCAGCACAGATCGACCTTATATGCGAATGTCTACTGAGATTAGTACGTAACCGTAACAAGTTGAGAATTATGCCGCTTTTTACGGGACCGGCATCCCCGGTCGACGGGCTCCGAGACCGGTGTCCAAGGGCCGCGAGCTCTCGCAACACGCGAAATTGGCAATTGTTCGCAGGCACTTGAGAGCCTGAGCCGGCGTGGATCTCGGGGTTTTCTCCGAGGCGGCGGAAGGGAATTTGCAGACGTTCTCAGGAATTCCCCGTATGGCCCGCCGCCGCGCGCGACGTCATGATCCGGGTTGGGCCCACGGGGTAGCGCGCATGTATCGTCAGCTAACGGTCGGAGGTGCTCTCAGCCTTACAAATATCGTCGTGCACTCGATCGCGATGACCTTCGTGCTCGCCGTGTTCAAGCGGCGGCGCGCCGCGCGGCTATCCTTCGGCTTCAACGTCCATCTCGTCCTCCTCATGATCGCGGTCGTCACGGTGCTGAATATCGCACACCTGATCGAGGTATCGGTCTGGGCCGTAGCCTACCGCGTTCTCGGAATCGGACCTGAGGGAGCCTCTTTCTACTTCGCGCTCGTGAACTTCACGACGCTCGGCTACGGCGACATGCTTCCGGCGCCCGAATGGCGCCTGCTCGGCCCGCTCACCGCCATCAACGGAACGCTTCTCCTCGGCTGGTCCACGGCGGCGATCTTCGCGGTCCTGCTCTCGCAGCTCAAATGGAGCGATCCATGATCGAAGGCCTCACTCAGGTCCTTCGCGATCACCCCGAGATCGCGCTCTTTCTGACTTTGGCGCTCGGCTATCTGTTCGGAAAGATCCAGTTCGGCGGCCATGCGATCGGGCTTGTCACCGGGGCCCTGTTTGCGGGCCTCCTGATGGGCCAGCTCGCCATCCACATCAGCCCCGAGATCAAGACGATCTTTCTCCTGCTGTTTCTGTTCGCCAACGGCTACGGCGCCGGACCGCAATTCTTCCGCGCGCTGCGTCATGACGGCGTGGCGCCGCTCTTTCTTACATTGGTCGTGTGCTTCACCGGATTGTTCATGGTCTGGATGATGTCGCGGATCATGGGCCTGGAGACCGGCTACGCCGCCGGGCTTCTGTCAGGAGCGCTGACGCAATCCTCCGCGATGGGCACCGCGACCGAGGCCATCATGAACCTGCCTCTGCCGCTCGAGGAGCAGCAGAGGCTCGCAAATCAGATCCCGATTGCCGATGCCGTCTGCTACCTGTTCGGATTCTGGGGCGAGGTGTTCTTCGTCGCAATTATCCTCCCGAAACTGCTCGGCATGGATCTCGAAAAGGAAGCCAAGGAGCTGGAAAGCAAGCTCGGCATGAAGGAAGAGAGCACGATACATTCGGCCTATTCCCTGCAATCCGCGCGCGCTCTCCGGCTCGAAACCGGCGAGTTCCGCACCGTCGCCGAGATCGAGGCGGCCGCAGCAGCGGACGGCCTGCGCCTCCTGGTTCTGCGCGTGCGCCACGGCGACCGGATCGAGGATGCGACGCCTGCGACCGTCGTGGCGCCCGGCGACATACTTGCCCTCGCCGGCCAGCGCCTCTCCATCCTGCAGTTCGCGAGCCGCATCGGCCGCGAGCACGACGATGCGGCCCTGCTCGACATCCCGATCGACACCGCGAACGTGATCGTGACACAGCCCGAGATCGAAACGCAGACGTTCGCCGATCTCGCCCGACAGGATTATGCGCGCGGCGTGTTCGTCACCAGCGTGATGCGCGGCGGGCAGCCCATCCCGATAACGCTCGGCACCCGTCTCCAGATGGGCGACATCGTCGGGCTCGTCGGCAATCCGGCATCGCTCGCCAGAGCCGCCGGGGAAATGGGCTATTGGGAGCGGCCGAGCGTACTGACCAATATGTTCACGCTCGGCATCGGCATCGCGATCGGCTGCCTGATCGGCCTGCCCGCGATTTTCCTCGGCGGCGTCAAGCTGTCCCTGTCGACCTCGGTCGGGACGCTTCTCGCGGGGCTGTTCCTGGGCTGGCTGCACAGCCGCAAACCCTGGGTCGTCGGCAATATTCCGGAGCCCGCCCGCGTCTTCCTCGTCAATTTCGGCCTTGCGGGGTTCGTCGCGATCACGGGCCTTCACGCGGGCCCGGATTTCATCGGCGGGCTGAAGGATGTCGGCGTCGCGCTGTTCATCGCGGGCATCATCTGCACCTGCGTGCCGCCGCTGGTCGGGGTCCTGTTCGGCAAATACGTGCTCCGCATGAACCCGCTTCTTCTGCTCGGCGGCGTGTCGGGCGCGCAGACCATGACGGCCGCGATGGTCGCGGTGCAGGAACGCGCGAAGAGCAAGGCGCCGATCCTCGGCTTCACCGTTCCCTATGCGCTCGGCAACATCATCCTTACGACGTTCGGCACGGTGATCGTTCTGCTGACGAGCTAGGCGAACCCCGGGTGCAAAAGCGGTTTCAGAAGTTCGCTCGCGCCCGACCACAGGATCTGCACTCCGAGGCAGAACAGGACGAACGCCGACGCGCCCCTACCTGAATGGAATGCGAGGGGACGAAAATGATCGACGCGAACACGCCAAACGCTGATCACACGCCTTCGCGCTCGACGATGCTCGATGCTGCGCTTCGAATTGGACTGGTAGCCTTGCTGGCCTACGCCTGCATCCGGATCATACTGCCTTTTACCGGCATCCTGCTCTGGTCGGCGCTCCTCGGGGTGATGCTGTATCCGCTGCATCTGCGCCTGGCTGTCCGGCTCGGTAACCGCTGGTCGGCCCTTCTGATCGGGCTGGTCGGCGTCACGGTGATCTTGGTGCCGATGGCAATGCTGGTGACGTCGCTTGGGTCGTCCATATACTCGCTTGTCTCGGGCCTGCAGAACCAAAGCCTGACCGTGCCGCCGCCGCCATCACGGCTCGCCGACATCCCGGTGATCGGCCAGAAACTGACGGAGGCCTGGGCGCTCGTCGCCACCAACCTGCCGGCAGCGCTTCCCAAATACGGTCGCATGTTGACCGAGCCTGCGGCATGGCTGGCGTCGTCCGCCGGCGGCCTCGCCGCCGGCGCGGTTTCGTTCATCCTTTCTTTCGCGATCGCCGCCGTCCTCATCGCTTATGGCCCGGGTGTCGCCGGATTTGCGGAGCACCTGTTCGAACGGGTCACCGGCAGCAAGGCGCGCGGGGCCAAGCTGGTTGGATTGACCGCCGGCACGATCCGCGGCGTTGCGCTGGGTGTTGTCGGCGTGGCGGCGATCCAGGCGCTGCTCCTTGGGGTCGGCTTCTTCGCCATCGGCCTTCCAGCTCCCGGCTTTTGGACGCTGGTGGCGCTTTTGCTGGGCATCGTGCAGGTGCCCCTTATGGTTCTGACCCTGCCTGTCATCGGCTATGTCTTCGCGACCGAAGCGACGACGCCGGCGATCATCTTTTCGGTCTGGACCTTCATCGCCGGGCTTAGCGACAACGTCCTCAGGCCATTGCTGCTCGGCCGCGGATCGGAAGTGCCGATGCCGGTGATTCTCATTGGTGTCATCGGCGGCATGCTTGCCGACGGCCTTCTCGGCCTGTTTGAGGGGCCTGTGCTGCTGGCCATCGGCTATGTGCTGCTCATTGAATGGCTGCGGCAGAACCCGGTCGAGGGTGGGCCGCAGATTGACGGTCCGGCACCGTGATTGCGGTCCTTGCTCTCGGCTTGCCGGCGATGTCGGCATGCCTTGCACTCCAGGCGCCAGGAACGGAGCGCCGAAGGCCGCTTACGGCGTCCCTACGGTACTCGTTCCGCTGACGAGCGACCCCGACCCCGGGTGCAAAACCGCTGTCAGAAGTTCGCTCGCACCCGACCACACGATCTGCACGCCGAGGCAGAACAGGATGAATGCCGACAGGCGCACCGCAATATCGGTACCCCCCTGCCCGAGCAAAGCCTGGACGCGGTCCGCGTAGGCAAAACACACAAAGATGGTAACGGCGATCGTCGCGATCGCGCAAAGGCACACCGCGACAAACAGGAGTTCCTCCGCCGTACTCTGGTAGTGCATCTTGGACAGACCGAGGCTGATCGCGACCGCGATGGTGCCCGGCCCCGTCGTCAACGGCAGAGTGAGCGGATAGAAGGCCTGGCTCATCGGGTCCGTCCGCGACACCCCATCGGCGGAAGCGTCGACCTCGTTCTGGCTGCCTCCATGGAGAAGCCTCCATCCGGCGACGGCCACGATGCAGCCCCCGGCAACGCGCAGGACCGGAATGGAAATGCCGTAGAATTCCAGGACGAGCGCGCCCAGCAGAACCGAGATGATCAGCACGACGAAGGAATTGATGGCGACCCGCCGCGCAATCTTGCGGCGGATCCTTGGACGAGACGCCGTTCGTCAGTCCCAGGAAAACGAGCGCCGACCCCGGCGGATTGACCACCGGGAAGATGGCCGCGACGACAAGAAGGAACGTGTTGAGCATTGTGTGCGCCCCCCGCCGCACGATCGCGGCGGCAAAGCCTACACCGCCGCCTCGGAGGGCCGTCAGATGGGACAGGCACACACGCCCCATCGGCCTGTGGAGGACCGTGCCAAAACAGAAGGGCCCTCCTCCGGCGTCAGCCGAAGAAGGGCCCGGTTGTCGCTTGCGTCCCGATTACAGCATGTCGCTCTCGGCGGGTTTCGGCGAGGCGGTACCGCTCTTTGTCGGGGCGACTTCCTCCTTGAGCTTCGCCTTGGCCTTCTCCGCGACCTTCTTCACACGTTCCGTCACGCTGCCGGTGATGTTCGCCGCATCCTCCGTCGTGAGTCCCTGCTCCTGGGCTTCCTCTTTCACGGCGTCGTAGGTACGTCCGGCGGCGGCGGCAGCCTCGTTGATGCCCTGCTCCGCCAGGTTCGTGGCCTGATCCTTCACGCGGTCGCTGGCCTCGCCCATCAAGCGGGATTCGGCCGGCGTGGATCTGAACGCCGCGCCGAGCAGCGCTCCCAGCGCAATGCCCGCAATGGCGAGGGTGACGGGCTGCTCCTCCGCCAGACGGAGCGCACGCTCCTGCGCATCCCGGCCGGTCTGCAACGCACTCCGGCCGAGCCTTCGGCCACGCTCGTGACACGTCGCGCCCGAAGGCGGAGGCGCGCTCGCCTGCCGTGTCCCGTGCGCGGCCCAGACCCTCGACCGCGCGGCCGCCGTTTCCGACAGGCTGTCGCCGTGCGCCCGCCGTCTCCGACAGGCCGTCGCCGTGCGCTGGACGCGGCATCGCGTGCGCCCCGACGGCGGAGCGGGCCTTGTCCAGGAGATTCTGGGCAACGCCGTCGCCTTCCGATGCCGTCGTCTCTGGATAAACGTCCTCTTCAAGCGAGGTCACGGGATCGGGAATTCCCCATCAAAGTCCCGGCCCGGATGCGGGAAGCGGCGGCTCGCGCTGGGATACTCGTCATCGCGCGAGAAGCCCGGCAGGCCGCCGCCCCGCCCCGACATCAGCCAGGCAATCCCGGCGCCGACGAGAGCGACGGGAAGCGGATTGTCGCGAACGCTGGTTCCGAGATTGCGGACATAGGAACCGCCGCCCGAGCGGCGGGCGAACTGCCACGCTTCGTCGAGCACCTGCCCCGGCGTCATGCGATAGCGCAGTTGGTCGAGCGTGCCGCGAAGATCCGCGCGACGCGCTTCGACGTCGCGTTCGATCGCCGCGCTCGACCGGCCTTTTTCGTGTGTCATTGCACCTTCTCCTTCACCATTGCGGCGTCGCGCTTCAACTGGCCGGTGGTGCGGCCCGGAGCGAGACGCGATGCTTTCAGACGGCCGAGGCCGATGGAGACGAGCAGCCAGCCGATCAGGCCGACCACGGCCGCCACGATCAGCGAAGACCACGGCGCCGGAATCCCGGCTTCGATCAGTGCCGCGACCGCCGCCGCGAGCAGGACGTTCACCGCGCCGATGAGAAGCACCGCGCCGCCGATCGCGAGCCCGAGACCGGCGACGCCCTGCGTCACCTTCTCGGACAGCTCCGCGCGCGCAAGCTGGATTTCCGAGCTGAACAGGCCGGTGGCCTGGCTCATGAGATCGGCGATCAGACCGGGCGTCGATCTTTGGCGGTCGGCGGCCGTAATCCGTGGAGTGGAAGTCCTCATTCGTAGTCATGGCTGCCTCCATAACGGCGGGGTTCCTGCCCGAAGGATTGGGCTGTCTGCCGATCGCTGGAACTCTTCAGGAAGCGCGCGAGGACGAGACCGGCGACGACCGCGCCGCCGAACACGAGCAGCGGCTGACGCCGCGCGACGTCGCGCGCGTCGGATGCGAGATCGTTGATGCTGCGATCGCGGAGCCGGGTCGAGAACCGCTGCGTGCCTTGCGCGGCCTTCTGGATAAAGTGCGCCGTCTCCGGAGCGTCCTTTTCGATTTCCGCGGCGGCACGTTCGACGGCGCCGGCAAAGCTGTTGAGGCGATCGGCGCCGGTGCGCTTGCCGGTCTCGGCATAATCGAGCGCACGGGATTTCAGATCGCTGCGCAAGGCCGGAGGCTTCATCGCCGACCGCCTGCACCGCGGACCGCGCCTGGTCCTTCAGCGAACCGGCGGCGGCTTCCGACTGGCTCTCGAATTCGCGGGCCCTGCGGTTGGCCTCCTCACGAATGCGATCGATCGTTTCGCCCGGGGACGCGGGCGAAGAAGAAGGCGAATTGCCTGCCGATGGAATGTCGCTCATGGCGTTGCTTCCTGATTGGGGGTGCACGGCACAGTGCCGCTCGCTTCATCCTCAACCTGTGCGACGCCTTCCCGTTCCCCGCGCGGAACCGCACCGATGAAAAAAATCCGCGCATTCTCGTTTGGGAGAGAGTTTCAGGTGTCCCGGTAACGACGGGTGGTGGCGCATGTCCCTGGGGTGAAGCCCGTCTGGGGTCCATGCCGGGATGGACGGCGGTCACGGGCCGGCCCAGACGACGTTGCCCGTGATCCTGGCAGTCGCGATGACGCTGGAGCAGGCGCAGCGGAGACCATCCCAGCGTCCCAGCTCGGAAAGCACACCCATTTGGACCCCGGCGGGCTCGAGTGACTGCGAACCTCGTTGACATTCCGCGTGTGCGGGACTGGAATGGCTGTGGCTCAGGGCTCCGATGATGGGAGTTGTCCGCGTAAGGACAACGCCGCCAGAAACTGAATTGTGATCGGGCGGACTGAAGCTCGAGGTGAAGGCCGGAACCCACCGAGCTATCAGGCTGACGGGGTTAGCGACTCGTCATCCCGACAGCGGAATGGCAATCCGCGAGACGCTGCTATCAACGATGAGAGAGGCGAAGCGCGTTGGCTAGTGCACGGCCGGTTTGGGCGGCGACCCACGTGGGTCATGTCAGGCCCGCGAATGAGGATCATTGCTGTGTGGACTACTGGCTCAGCGCCGGTAGGAATGCCTCCTGGCACGGGCTCGTCGACTGCGCTCCCAGTTGGGCGGTCATCGCAGACGGCATGGGTGGTCACGATGCCGGCGAAGTAGCCAGCGAGTTGGCGGTTCGGACCATTATGGGACTTGCGCAAGGCGCCCGGTCAGAACTGGATATCGCGCGGATGCTCGAGGCGGCCAACGACCTTATCTACGAAGAGATGTACGGCGACCGAGGTCGCGTGGCCATGGGAAGCACGGTGGTCGGCGTCGTCCTGCGCGGGCAGGCGGCTCTGATATTCAATGTGGGAGACAGTCGTCTCTATCTGACGCGCGGAGCTGAGCTGGTCCTGGAGAGTGTCGACGACACCCTCACCGGAGCGCTTCCGAACCGGAAAGTCCGAAGCCATGCCCTCACGCAGGCGCTCGGCGGGAGCTTCAGGCGCATCCCCTTCACTCCTCACATCAAGGGCAGAATTTTATCCGGCAGCGAAGGGCTGCTCCTGTGTTCGGACGGGCTGACAGACATGCTTTCGGATGAGGAGATCGGGAGCATCCTCTCGCCTCGGCCGACGCATCCTGCGCAGGCGCTGGTCTCGGCCGCGCTGGATGCTGGCGGCTCGGACAACATCACCGTCGTGGTGGTCGGGACTTCCGTCTAATTCGCGCTGTCTTGATGCGCCCTGCGCGCCGGACCGCCAATTCCTGCTGGCGGAAGCTTGCGTGCAGACCCCGCCTTGAAGCGCTTCAGCATTCCGACGATGACCGCTGTTGACTCCTGCGCGAAAGAGAACAAACATAGAACATTAAAACGGCTAGGAGACGTATCGTGAGCGCGCCAGGCGGCCCTGAAGGCTATTCCATCACCATCGGCTATATGCGCGCACTCGGCGTTCGCTCAGTTCGGGCGAGATGCATGCAGTGTAATTACGCTCGGCCGGTGAGCCTCGACGAATATCCGGACGACGCCGTTTTCTACGCATTCCGTCCCGCTCTCCAATGCCCCTCGTGCGGGTCGAAGCAGATCCTCTCGTCGCCGGTTTGGCGTGACAGCGTGCTTCAGGCCGCGGAGTGAGGCCCGCCGCGGCGAAACCGGGCGGGCCGGACTGCTGATGTTCGGATACGCCGGGAACGACGGTATCGCCCGCAGGACGTCAGAGTTGCGGAGAGACCTCCCGCCGGGCAAGCCCGGCTCTCCACCGAACCGCATCTACGAGCACAAAGCCGAGAAGGCTCAGCCCCATCACCGGGAGCGCCCATCCCAGGGCAAGCGCGACCGCGGCCACCAATCCCCTGGTCGGCAGTGACAGTCTGTTCCAGGCCGCGATGACGGTCTTCGGGCCGTTGCCCGCCGAGGGCCGTCTTTGCCACCAGCTCGCAAAGCCGAGGCCGATACCTCCCATGAGCGTGAGGCCGGTCGCGGCCAGGAGCAGCTGGTTCGGCAATCCGAAAAGAAGGCCCATATGGGCATCGATGCCCCATCGGATCAGCTTCGCCAGGAGCGGGAACGTCGCAAAGTCCGCCCGGCTGGTCACGGTCATCGAGCGCGGATCAATCGCGATCGTGTCGACCTGTGTCGGCCAGCTCCGATCGTATTCCCGGACGAGCCACGCCTTTTCGGCGCCCTTCGCCGGCCTGATCTCGATCGAGGTCGAGTTCGATCCCGGCTTTTCGCGCGACAGCCGCTATGTCGTCGAGAAGCGCCGCAGGATCGACGCGCTCTTCAGTGGCCGCGCCCGGTTCGCCGTGCATGTGCCCGGCGTGAGGTTCGGCTTTGGATTCCGCACCCACGCCGAGATCGGTCGACACCGATGGAGTGACCCAGCCGAGATACGACCGGGCGTGATCGATGCGGTCCCCCGCCCATCTCGACCACGTCAAACCCGTGACCGACAGAAAGAGCAGCCCCACGGCCAGCCAGATACCCACGGTTCCATGAAGCCGCCGGACGCTGAAACGAGCGCCACGTGCCGGGCGCCGCTGCCCGGCCCAGAGAAAAACTCCGCCAAGCACCGCAATCCATAACCAGGAAGCGGCCAGTTCGCTGTAAGTACGACCGACTTCGCCAAGAAGGAGATGCCGATGCAGGTAATCGATCTTGGTCCGGAGAGGCAGGTTGCCGCTGGTCCCGTAGACGATCAGATCGCCCTGGATTTTCAGGGAAACGGGATCCACGAAGATCGCCCGGCTCTCGGAATCGCCGAGACCGGGCTGCGCGAACATCACTCGGGTCGTTGCACCTGGCTCGGGCGCGGGCCGGACAGCGAAGAGACGCGGCTCGGCTCCGACATAGTCCCGGGCGGCCTGTGCCTGGACGACGAGGGATTGCGGGGCGCCGACCGCCTCCGCTCGAAGCTGGTCGGCATAGAGGACGTTTTCAAGCTGAGGCGTCAGCACAAACAGCGTGCCGGTAAACGCGGCCACGAGAATGAATGGACCGACGAACAGTCCGATATAGAAATGCAGACGTGTGACAAAGGCGCGGAATTCCAGGCCGTTGACGCGCGATGCGGCAACGCCCGCGACGGTAAGATTGGACATGACGTGCTTTCGATGAACGTGACACGACCGTCGCGGAAAGCGACGGCATGAACTGCGGTTCAGGAGAAAGCGGGTGGCGCTCGGGGCTGGGCGGCGCTTCTGGTGCGGCTCGTTCGAACCGCAATGTCTGGAAGGGAACCCCTTGCCAGCGTCTCGATAATATTCGTCGGCGCGGCAAGCGTAATTACGGGCGCGGCCAACCCGCAGTGCGATGAGCTGCACAGTGCACAGGCAGGAGCCTGCCGGGAATGATCGGATAACGGCGGGAGATCAGTCCGCTCGGTCATGTTTCCGGAGCAGACGATTCGAAGCTGCGCCACAAGCGAGGCTTCAGCGTCGATCCTCGGACCAACGATCGCGGCCATAGCCAAGGAGTGGAGAAGCAGCGCGCCGGCGACGAAATACGCCGCAGCGCTCCTCACTATGCCTGACCGCCCCCGCATCTTTCCCCTGCCCCACGGTCCAGCCCTGGCCGGCGGAGACTTATCCCGGAGACGGATTTCTCTCAAGTC
>CAWAYQ010000033.1:0-60048 GCA_963786225.1 uncultured Alphaproteobacteria bacterium | reverse complement strand
ACTCGCCGGCAGAGGTCCCGTCAGCCCGGCGGGAGAGGCAGGGCGGGACAGCGGCTCAGCCCTTGCCGGAGGCCGCAACTGGGGCGTTTTCGGCCTGATGGCGCTCCGCCTCGGTCTGAAGTGCATCCTGCTGTTTGAGGGCCTCCTGCTCGGCATAGCCCTCGTCGAGTGCGCCCAGCGGGCGGGGGCCGGGATCGTGCCCGCCGGCATAGCGCACCAGGGCCGCGCAGCGGTCGCCGATCGAGGGATGCGTGGCCCAGAAGCCGCTGGAGTCCGAATCGACGAACAGTGCTTCGACCTGTCCGGGAATGGCGCCGATGTTCGAGCGCCGCTCGATCTTGCGCAGCGCCCCGATCATGGCGTCCGGGTTCTTGGTCAGTTCGACCGAACCGGCATCGGCCATATATTCCCGCCGCCGCGAGATCGCGAGCCTGAGCGCCAAAGCCGCAAACCGCGCGATTACGAAAATGACGATCGCGATCAGGATGAGGATCACACCGCCGCCACCGCCTTTGCCCTTGGAGGATGACGAGGACGACGAGGAACCGCCGTTGCTCGAACCGCTGCTGCCCATGCGGTAGGGCCGGCCTCCGCCGCGCCCGAAGCCGCGGATGAGAATGTCGCCGATCAGCGAGACCAATCCTGCGAACACCGCGGCGATCACGATCAGCCGCACATCGCCGTTGATGATGTGCGTCGTCTCATGCGCGAGCACGGCCTCAAGCTCGGCATCGTCGAGTTCGTCGAGAAGGCCGCGCGTCACCGTGATCGCGTAATGCTCGCGGCGCACGCCGCTGGCATAGGCGTTCAGCGCCGGCTGCTCGATGATGCGGATCGAGGGGATCGGAAGTCCGCGCTGGATCGCGAGGTTCTCGACCATGTTGTAAAGACGCGGTTCGTTCGCGCGCTCGACCTTCGTCGCCCCGGTCAGCTTGTCGATCATCCATTGATGGGCGAAGAACGCAAACAGCAGCCAGAGGCCGGAAACCACGAGCGCGATGGGAATGATGGCCGGCAGGAGCTCGACCCCGCGCCGCAGCCCGTAGACCACATCCGGGTTTTCCATGAACCCGACCCAGATCAGCGCGAATGCGTAGCAGACGATCAGCATCAGGAACGGAAAGCCCAGAAGCAGCGCGAGCGACTTTACGGCATTGTTCCAGATATGCGTCTTGAGGCCGATCGCCTGCATGGTTCAGCGCCCGTCAGCTGCCGAAGCCGACTTTCGGCGGCGCCTGGATTGCGGCGCGTTCGGTTTCCGGCACCTCGAAGAAGGTGCGCGGCGTAAAGCCGAGCGAGCGGGCGAACAGGACGGCCGGGAATTGTTCGGTCGCGGCGTTGTATTCCTGGACCGCATTGTTGAAGAACCGGCGCGACGCGGCGATCTTGTTCTCGATGTCCGACAGCTCGGTCTGCAGCGCCAGGAAGTTCTGGTTGGCCTTGAGGTCCGGATAGGCTTCCGACAGTGCGAAAATCTGCCGGAGCGCGCCCGTCAGCTGGTTCTCGGCCGCGGCCTGTTCGGCCGCGCCGGAGGCCGAGATGGCGGCGTTCCGGGCCTTGATGACGGCATCGAGCGTGCCTTTTTCGTGTGCGGCGTAGCCTTTCACGGTTTCGACAAGGTTGGGAATAAGATCGTAACGCTGCTTGAGCTGCACATCGACGTCCGACCAGGCCTGATTGGTGACCTGCCGAAGCGAGACCAGCCGATTGTAGATCACGATGCCAAAGAGGACGAAGGCGGCGACGATGCCGAGAAGAATCCAGGTCACAGGACGCTCTCCTGAAGGGTGGGGCGCAAGAGGTAGCACAACCGGGAACCGCCATCACGAGCGGCTTCTTTCCCGGGAAAGACACGCCTATAAGTCGCGCCGTGGCGCGTTCCGGTTCATGAGGTTTTGACGATGAGACGAATTTTCGTGCTTGGAGCGGTTTTCGCAGCGGTCTCTCTGATGACTGTCCCGGCACGTGCGCAGGAGCGCACCGTTCCCGCCGGCCAGGCCGATGTGCAGCTGTCCTATGCGCCGCTCGTCAAGCGCGTCGCGCCCGCCGTCGTCAACGTCTACGCCTCGCGCGTTGTCACGCAGCAAAGGCCGCGCTTTCCGTTCGAGGACCCGCTGTTCCAGGAATTCTTCGGCGGGCAGATCCCGTCCCAGCCGCGCGAGCGCATGCTGCGCTCGCTGGGCTCGGGCGTTTTGGTCGGCGAGGAAGGCCTCGTCGTCACCAACAATCACGTCATAGCGGGTATGACGGACGTCAAGGTCTCGCTGGTCGATCAGCGTGAGTTCGACGCCGATCTCGTCCTGACCGATCCGACAAGCGACATCGCGGTTTTGCGCATCAGGGATGGCAAGGGCAAGTTCCCGGTCGTACCGCTCGTTCCGGCCGATACGGCTGAAGTCGGCGACATCGTGCTCGCCATCGGTAATCCGTTCGGCCTCGGCCAGTCGGTCTCCCAGGGCATTCTGTCGGCCGTCCGCCGCGTCCAGAAAAAGGGCGGCGATCAGGCCGTGTACCTACAGACGGACGCCGCGATCAACCAGGGCAATTCCGGTGGCGCGCTGATCGACATGAACGGCAATCTCGTCGGCATCAACACCTCGATCTTCACCAAAGGCGGCGGCTCCGACGGCATCGGCTTCGCCGTCCCGTCCTCCATCGTCAAGCTTGTGCTGGATGCGGCGCGGGCAGGGGAGAAGATCGTGCGTCGCCCCTGGCTCGGCGCGGAGCTTCAGACCGTGACGCGGGAGATTGCGGAAAGCATGGGCGTCGACCGCCCGTTCGGCGCACTCGTCGCCGACCTCGATCCAAAGTCGCCCGCGGCGCGCGCGGGCCTGAAAGCCGGCGACATCGTCACCTCCATCGACGGCAAGCCGGTCGAGGATCCGACCGCGCTCACCTACCAGCTCACGATCCGCAGGATCGGCACAGAAGCCAGGCTCAATTTCCTGCGCGACGGGCGCGAGATGGACGCCGCGCTGAAGGTCGAGCCCGCGCCCGAAACCGTGCCGCGCGACGAGCAGCTGCTGTCCGGCAAGGGCCCGCTCAGCGGCGCGAAGGTCGTCAACCTGTCGCCGGCTGTCGCCGAGGAGATCGGGCTCGAGGGCCCGTCGGCCGGTGTTCTGGTTCTCGATATCGCGCGCGGCTCCATCGCGGCGCGGGTCGGGCTTGAAAAGGGCGACCGCGTGCTGATGCTCAACGACCGCAAGATCGAGTCGGTGAAATCGCTGGCCGCGATCAACGCCGAAGACGAGAATTTGTGGAAGGTCACGATCCAGCGCGGCGCCCAGGTGATAACGCGCATGTTCAGGTTCTGATGGCGGCAAAAAGCCAGACCAATCTCTTCGAGGCCGCGGGGCTCGACCAGTCCGCGCCGCGTCCTCTTGCGGACCGTCTGCGTCCGCAGACGCTGTCCGAGGTCGTCGGCCAGGATCATCTCGTCGGTGAAGACGGCGCGCTGACCCGGCTGCTCGGTTCCGAAAGCCTCGGCTCGCTGATCTTCTGGGGACCGCCCGGCACCGGCAAAACCACCGTCGCGCGCCTCCTCGCCAACGAAACCTCGCTCTATTTCGAGCCGATCTCGGCGATCTTTTCCGGCGTCGCCGATCTCAAGAAGATTTTCGAAACGGCGCGCGGCCGCCGCCAGACCGGGCAGGGGACACTGCTTTTCGTCGACGAGATTCACCGCTTCAACCGCGCCCAGCAGGATGCCTTCCTGCCCTTCATGGAAGACGGCACGATCACGCTCGTCGGCGCGACGACGGAAAATCCGAGCTTTGCGCTGAACGCCGCGCTTCTGTCGCGCGCGCGGGTGATGGTGTTCAAATCGCTCGACGACGACGCGATCGCCAAGCTCTTGGCGCGCGCGGAGGAGATCGAAGGCAAGCCGCTGCCTCTGGACGAGGAGGCGCGCGCTTCGTTGATCCGCATGTCGGACGGCGACGGCCGTGCCTCGCTGACGCTCACCGAAGAACTCTGGCGCGCGGCCCGGCCGGGAGAGGTGTTCGACCTCGCGGGCGTGCAGGACATCGTCCAGCGCCGTGCGCCGATCTACGACAAATCGCAGGACGGTCATTACAATCTCATCTCGGCCCTGCACAAATCCGTGCGCGGCTCCGACCCCGACGCCGCGCTCTATTATCTCGCGCGTATGCTCGATGCGGGCGAAGACCCGCTTTATCTCGCCCGCCGTCTGATCCGGATGGCGTCGGAGGATATCGGCATGGCCGATCCGCAGGCGCTCGTCGTCTGCATCGCCGCCCGCGATGCCTATGAGCAACTCGGCACGCCCGAGGGCGAACTGGCGCTCGCGCAGGCCTGCATTTACCTCGCAACCGCCCCGAAATCGAATGCCGCTTACGCGGCCTATGGTGCGGCCCGTCGCGCGGCCAAGGAACACGGCTCGCTTGTGCCGCCGAAGCACATCCTGAACGCCCCCACCAAACTGATGAAGGACGAAGGATACGGTTCGGGTTACGACTACGACCACAACGCGCCGGACGCCTTTTCCGGCCAGAACTATTTTCCCGACGAGATGGACCGCCAGACCTTCTACGAACCCGTCGAGCGCGGTTTCGAACGCGAGATCCGCAAGCGGCTCGACTATTGGGAGAGGCTGAGGAAGGAACGCGGATAAACCCGGCGCCATATTGCTGGGGATTTAGTCCGCGCGTTATCTGGGTTCGATGCACGACATGGATTCGATTTCCCAGCCTGTGAAGCCGGGCCTGATGTCCCTTTTCACCGCGTTTTTCGGCCTTTCCATTATGGGCTTCGGCGGCGTCTTGCCCTGGGCGCGGTGGATGGTGGTGGAGAAACGCCATTGGCTGACACCCGCCGAGTTCAACGAGATCCTCTCGCTCTGTCAGTTTCTTCCAGGCGGCAACATCATCAATTTCGCGGTCGTCCTCGGCGACCGGTTTCGCGGACCAATCGGGTCGGTAACAGCGGTCTCCGGCTTGATGATGGGACCGTTCGCGGTCGTTATCGCGCTGGCCGCGCTTTTCACCCGCTATTCGAACGTCTCGGGCGTCACTGACGCACTTGGCGGCGTCAGTGCGGCGGCCGCGGGGCTCGTCACCGCCCTGGCGGTCAAGATGGCCATGTCGATCAGGCATGAATGGATGGCGCTGCTATTCGCGGCGATCGCCTTCATCGCGGTCGGCTTCTTCCGAGTGCCCTTGCTCGCCGCAGTCGTTTTGCTCGCGCCTTTTACGATCGCCTATGCCTGGAGGCGTGTCGGATGAACGATCTCGACGAACTCGGCCCGCTTGTCGGCATTTTTACCATGCTGTCGGTGATGGCGATCGGCGGCGTCAATACGACACTTCCCGAACTGCACCGTCTCGTGGTCGAGGTGCATGGCTGGATGACGGACGCCCAGTTCTCGAATCTGTATGCGATCGCCCAGGGCGCACCCGGCCCGAATCTCATGATCGTGACCCTGGTGGGCTGGCACGTCGCGGGTTTTGCCGGCGCGCTCGTTTCGACGCTCGGGATCATCATTCCGAGCTCGGCCATCGCTTTTGCCGTTTCCCGCACCTGGACCCGGTTCCGCGAGGCGCGCTGGCGCAAGGCCATTCAGGCGGGGCTGGTCCCGGTAACGGTCGGACTGGTCTCGGCCAGTGCGCTGGTCGTCACCGAGACGGTCTCTGGCCACGAGTGGCGGCTGATCGCCGTCACCTTGATCACGGCCACGATTGTCATCTTCACCAAAATGCATCCGTTGATCCCGCTGGCCGCCGCGGGCGCGGTCGGTTATTTCGGGGTTCTCTAGGAGAGTTTCCATGCAGGCGGTGGCACTCGTTTTCGTCGGCGGCGGTCTTGGAGCGGCGATGCGCCATCTCGTCAATCTCGGGGCGGCACGGCTGTTCGGCCTCGCCTTCCCGTGGGGCACGATGGGGATCAACGTCGTGGGCTCGCTGGCCATGGGCCTGCTCGTGGCCTGGCTGGCCGCGCGTTATGCGGGTGCGGACCAGCATTTGAGGCTTTTCCTCGCCACCGGCGTGCTGGGCGGTTTCACCACCTTTTCGGCGTTCTCGCTCGACGCGGTGGCGCTGTGGGAACGCGGTGCGCAGGGCGCGGCCGCCGGATATGTCGCCGGCTCCGTCATTCTGTCGATCGCCGCTCTCGTCGGGGGTCTCGCTCTTGGGCGCGCACTAGCCTAAGTAGAGCCATGTCCGTCGAAATCGTCACGGTGAAGGACAGCGAAGACGGGCTCCGGCTCGACCGCTTCCTGAAAGGCCGTTATCCCGCGCTCGGCTTCGGCCAGCTTCAGAAAATTCTCCGCACCGGGCAGGTGCGCGTCGATGGTGCGCGCGCCAAGCCCCTGACGCGCGTTGCGACCGGTCAGAGCGTGCGCATACCGCCGCTCGGCGAGGCGCAGAAGCCCGGCGCCCCCAAAAACGCCGGCAACGCGACCGATGCCGCCTTCATCAAGAGCCTCATCCTCTATGAGGACAAGGACGTGATGGTGCTGAACAAGCCGTTCGGCCTTGCGGTGCAGGGCGGCTCCGGCACGACCCGTCATATCGACGGCATGCTTGCGGCCCTTGCCGGGCCCGACGGCGAACGCCCGAAGCTCGTTCACCGCCTCGACCGCGACACCTCCGGCTGCCTCATCGTCGCGAAAAACCGCAAGACGGCGTCCGCTTTGGGCAAGACCTTCGGTTCGCGCTCGGCGCGCAAGATCTACTGGGCCATCGTGCCGGGCGTCCCCGAGCCCAATCAGGGCCGGATCTCGACCTTCCTCGCAAAGGACGGCGCGGCGGGAAACGAGAAGATGCGCGTCGCCCAGCACGGCGAACGCGATGCCAGCCACGCCATCACCTATTACGCGGTCGTGGAACGCGCGGCGCAGCGGGCCTCGTGGCTGTCTCTGAAGCCGGTTACGGGACGTACGCACCAGTTGCGCGCCCATCTCGCCCATATCGGCCACGCCATCATGGGTGATCCGAAATACGGCGAGCGCTTGAACGATCTGTCGGACGACATTCCGAAGAAACTGATGCTGCTCGCGCGACGCATCACGCTGCCGCACCCGAAGGGCGGCACGATCGATGTCACCGCGCCGCTCCCTGAGCATTTCAAGGAAGCGTTCGACGTGTTCGGCTTCGATCAGAAGAGCGATGACCCGATCGTCGACGCGCCGGAAGACTAGAGCACGGCCGAGGGCGTCGTGCCCTCGATCTTCAGTCCGGCAATGAACTCCACCAGCCGCCGGAACGCCTGTTGGCGCACATCCGTCCGTCGCCATGCCAAACCAATCTCGCGGCCCGCTTGCGGATCGGCAAGCGGCGCGTAGCTGACATGGACGTCGATCCGCGGATCGGCGCGCGCGGCAAGTTTCGGCAGCAGCGCGTGGCCGGAGCCGGCCGCCACCAGATGGCGCAAGGTTTCGATACTTGCTGCATGGCGTGTCTCGCGACCGGGCCGATGGCTCGAGCACAAAGCCAAAGCCTGTCCACGGATGCAGTGGCCCTCATCCATCAGGAGCAGGTCGTCGGTGTCGAGATCGGCCATGTCGAGCATGTCTTTCCGCGAGAGCACTGAGCGCCGCGAACACATCCCGACAAACGGCTCGAACAGGATGGGCGCCGCCATCAGGCGGTCATCCTCAACGGGTACCGACAGCAGCACGGCATCGAGCTCGCCGCCGATGACAAGAGCGCCGAGTTCGGCGGTCAGCCCTTCGCGCAACTGAAGCTTCATATCCGGGAATTCGCTTTGCAGCGGACCAAGCAGATGCGGAACGAGATAGGGACCCAAAGTGGCGATGACGCCGAGGCGAAGCGGGCCGGCGAGGGGATCGTTCAGCGCGCGTCCGAGATCGAACAGTCGCCGCGCTTCGCCGAGCACGGAGCGCGCCTGCGCCACGATGTCGGCGCCTGCGGGCGTGAGCCGGACGTCGCGGCCGGTGCGCTCGAAGATTTTCAGTCCGAGCTGGTTTTCGACTTTCCGGACCTGCCCGCTCAGGGAGGGCTGCGACACGCCGCAGCGCTCGGCAGCGGCGGTAAAGCTGCCGGTATCGGAGATCGCCACGACATATTCGATGTCGCGCAGGGAGATGCCGCCGAAGCCGGCGATAGGTGGTCGCATAGGATAATCCTATCAGACCAGGAGGATATTTGTATTGGGCCTATGGCCTAGAATCCATCATTGTAATATTTCCAACCAAACCCAGAGGCGGCGATGAGCGACGACAAGATTCTGACGACCCGGCAGGGCCACCCGGTCCGCGACAATCAGAGCATGCGAACCGTTGGTGAGCGCGGCCCCGCGACCCTCGAAAACTATCAGTTCATCGAGAAAATCACCCATTTCGACCGCGAGCGGATTCCGGAGCGTGTCGTTCATGCGCGTGGTGCCGGCGCCCACGGCTATTTCGAGGCCTACGGCAAGATCGGCAATGAACCGGCGTCGAAATACACGCGGGCGCGTGTATTGACCGAGACCGGCGTGAAGACCCCGATGTTCGTGCGCTTCTCCACCGTCGCCGGCGCCAAGGAAAGCCCGGAAACGGAGCGCGATCCGCGCGGCTTCGCGGTGAAATTCAAGACCCTCGAAGGCAATTGGGACCTCGTCGGCAACAACCTCAAAATCTTCTTTATCCGCGACGCGATCAAGTTCCCGGACATGATCCACGCCTTCAAGCCGGACCCGGTGACGAACCGCCAGGAGCCGTGGCGCTTCTACGACTTCATCGCCCAGCATCCCGAGAGCATCCACATGGTCACGTGGCTGAAATCGCCATGGGGCATCCCGGCGAACTACCGCGAAATGGAAGGGTCGGGCGTCAATACGTACAAGCTCGTCAACGACGAGGGCGTGGCCCATCTCGTGAAGTTCCATTGGCAGCCGAAGCAGGGCGTGCGCAATCTGACCAGCGCGCAGGCTGCGGAGATCCAGGGAAAAGATTATGGCCACGCAACCCGCGATCTTTACGATGCGATCGAGCGCGGCGATTTTCCTGAGTGGGAATTCTGCGTTCAGCTCATGGAAGACGGCCCGAACGACCATCTCGATTTCGATCCCCTCGACGACACCAAGCGTTGGCCGGAAGACCAGTTCCCGCTGCTGAAAGTCGGCCGCATGGTGCTCGATCGCGCACCGAGCAATTTCTTCGCGGAAGTCGAGCAATCGGCCTTCGGCACGGGGGTCCTCGTCGACGGCATCGACTTTTCCGACGACAAGATGCTGCAGGGCCGCACGCTCAGCTATTCCGACACGCAGCGCTACCGCGTCGGCCCGAACTATCTGCAGCTTCCGATCAACGCGCCGCAGATCGGCTGTCCGTTCGCGACCAACCAGCGCGACGGCCAGATGGCTTTCTATGTCGACCAGACCGGCAAGAACCCCCATATCAACTATGAGCCGAGCACGCTCGGCGAGGGGCTCAAGGAAGCGCCCAAGCCGCAGCACGAATACGCCCAGTTCATCGAGGGTCATCTCGGCCGCTATAAGCCGACCCGGGTCTCCGACGATTACAAGCAGGCCGGCGATCGTTACCGCACGTTCGAAGCGTGGGAACGCGACGAACTGATTTCGAACGTCTCCGGTGACCTGAAGAAATGCCCCGAGCCGATTCAGCTCCGCATGGTCTGGCACTTCTGGCATGCCGACGAGGATTACGGCCGCCGCATCGCGGAAGGTGCCGGCATCGACCTCGAAAAGGCAAAGGCGCTGCCGCCTCTGCCGGGCCAGCCGGAGCCGGGCCAGAACCGCCCGGGCCCGATCTACACGAGCGGAAAGCGCGAAGCGGCCGAATAACCATCGGCTTCGCCTTCCGAGCCCCTGATACGAGCCCGCCGGTCATTCCGGCGGGCTTTTGCGTAACGGGCTTTGGCTGGCGGGGCGGGCGTCAGCCTTGGCCTCAGGGCTCGGAGCGACTAAATGAGGGCGCAAATCCCAAGAGGCTCCAGTGAATCTCGTCATTTTCGATGTCGACGGCACCTTGATCGACAGCCAGCACATGATCGTTTCGGCCATGGACCGCGCCTTTGCCGCGCACGGACTGGCCTCGCCCCCGCGCGAGGAGGTTCTGTCCATCGTGGGGCTTTCGCTGGAAACCGCGATGCGCGTGCTGTGCACGCACGAGCAGCAGGATTTCGCCGGACCGCTGACGGCAGCCTACAAGGCCGCCTTCTTCGATCTTCGCCAGAGCGCCGATCACCACGAGCCCCTGTTTCCCGGCGCCCGCGACGTGCTGGACCGGCTCGGGGCCAGGGAGGACGTGATTCTCGGCATCGCCACCGGCAAATCGCGCCGGGGCGTTCAGGCCATTATGGACCTGCACGATCTGCACGGCCGATTCGCGACAATTCAGACCGCGGACGATCATCCCTCCAAGCCCGATCCCAGCATGGTGTCCGCGGCGCTCGCCGAGACCGGCGTGCTGCCGCAGCGCGCCATCATGATCGGGGACACGACCTACGACATGGAAATGGCGCGTGCCGCAGGCGCGCGCGCAGTCGGCGTGTCCTGGGGCTATCACCCGGCCGCGGCGCTCACGGCGACCGGCGCCGAGACCGTGCTCGCCTGTTTCGAGGATTTCGACGCCGCGCTCGACGCAGATCTCGCGGAGGTTTTTCGATGACCGAGGGCCCGATGCAGGCGGCGCAGCGGCTGATGCGGCCGGATCTGCCGAAGCGATTCTACAAAAGCGCGGAGGCCGCGCGGCAAGATGGGGGCTTCACCGTCCTGCTCGACGGCCGGGCCGTACGGACGCCCGCCAAAAATCAGCTGATCGTACCGTGGGAAGCTCTGGCTCTGGCGCTGGCGGAGGAATGGAACGCGCAGGCCGAAATCATCGATCCGGCAAAAATGCCGCTCACCCGGCTCGTCAATTCCGCGCTCGACGGCGTCGCGCGCGAAGCGGATGCCGTGCGCGCCGAGATCGTAAAATATGCAGCCTCCGATCTTATCTGCTACCGCGCGGAAACACCGGAGCGCCTTGCCGCGCGGCAGAGCGCGGCATGGGATCCCGTGCTCGCCTGGTTGCGCGAAAAGCTCGGCGCCGACTTTGCGCAGGCCCAGGGCATCATATTCGCGGAGCAGCCGGAACGATCCCTTGCGGCGATCGATGCGGCGCTCGAAGGCCTCGATATCTTCCGTCTCGCCGCATTGAGCGCCGTTACGACCCTGACGGGCTCGGCGCTGCTCGCGATCGCGCTTCTCCACGGGCGTCTCTCGAAAGAGGAGGCCTGGGCCGCCGCCCATGTGGATGAAGACTGGAACGTCGAGCTCTGGGGCACGGACGACGAAGCCCGGGACCGCCGTGCGCGCCGCTACGAAGAAATGGCGGCCGCCGCGCGTCTGATCGCGCTGGCGGCCTGATTCCTGGGTCTTGCGGGCTTTCTTACTTGCGATGAACGAGGCGCATGCACTCAGCGGCTGCGCGGCCGAGCTTGCGCCCCTCGTCCTCGGTGATCTTGCCGGCATTGTACATCGGCTCGAGATGAGCGCGCATCGCTTGTTCGAGCGTCGATCCCTTTTCGACCATGCTGACGCCGGCGCGATAGGTCTTGGCGGCTTCGCCCGACAGGCCCTTGGCGCAAGCATCGGCCTCGGCGCGATCGGCCAAAGCGGCAGTGGGGATTGCGAGAAGGGCGATAACGGCAACAGTGCGGAGCATGAGACCTCACGAAGGAGAAGACGAGGAAAAAACCGAATCCGGGGGAGCGGCGGTTCAATCTAGTCATTCACCGACGATTGTGCCCTTTTTTTGCCAAAGATGGCAGGCGCGGACCGCAACCGGCAGCCGATGAGGTGCCAGTGGTGAACGCCTTCCGAACCAAAGCCGTCAGCGGTTCGTTTCAGCGACGCGCGACCCGTTTTGCTTTTTACGCTCGCCGAAGCTGCGAAGCTCGATCCGCACTTCGTTTGGGGTGACGGCGGAAATGGGCATCAAGGTGTCCTTGAAGGACGGGATCACTTTGTCTCCCGCCGGGCCGCTCAGACCATAAGGCTCTTTCGGAATGCCAAGCATATTGGTGTCGAACTTGCTGTTCGAATTCACGTCCTGGTAGCCGACGAAGCCGTAGGAGCTCTCGGGCACGTTCTCGAACACGAACTGCTGCGTTTCCGCGACGGCCCGATATTCGCCGGTCAACGGGCAGCCTTCGATGCTGAGGGAGGTGTCGCATAGCGCCACTTTCACCAGCCCTTTGCCCACATCGATGCCCTTTACGGTCACAACGATCGATGCGGCTTCGGCGGGAAGCGCTGCGAGACAGAACGCCAGAAGAAGGAACCGGGCTTTCATGTGATGTCACCTTCTGCGGATTGCAAAATATGCAGAAGTAAACACCTGAAGTCTTGCGTGAGGCTGGTTTGACGTGCGGACTTATTTGTTGATCAGCATGTACCCGATATAGCGCTTGGAATCGATGGGGTCGAAACCGATACGCGCGCGCAGCTTCTTGCGAAGTTTGCTGATGTGGCTTTCGACAACGCTGACTTCGACCTCGTCGTTACAGAACCCGTAGACAAAATCGAATATCTGCTCTTTCGTCAAACGCCGGTTCTGGTGCCTGATCATATATTCGAGAATGCGCCGCTCGCGGCGCGGTAGGATGAGCGGCGTGCCGTTCACTTCCGGGTCGCGGCCATCGAAAAAGACACGCATATTGCTGACAACGGCGAAGTCGTCGCTCGTATTGGTGCGGCGGTGAATGGCGCCGACGCGGGCAATGATCTCGCGTACATGGATCGGTTGACGAACCACATCGTCAACACCGACCGCGAACAACCCAAGCGTCTGTTCGAGGCTCGGTGTCTCGTTCATGGCGATCACCGGAGCATCGCACCGGTCGCGGATCATTTTTGGAACGGATTGACGGGCGTCGCATGTTCCGAGGAGGAATGCTTCTACGGCGCCCAGGTCCGTTTCAGCCGCAGAGCCGACCCAGTCTCTGAACTCGGGAACGCGGAACCCGATCGATGGAACACCTTCACGCGAGAAGCCGGATGAGTATCCGGCCGTGACTATTTCACGGTCGTCGATGATAATAAACATTAAGCCCCCCTTAGGCCGCTCTCGTAAAGGGAAGGCTATTTTTGTCTAAGTGCTTGCGCAACAACGAATATCGGAATCAAGCGCGCGATGCGAGAACGTGTTTATCGTTGCAAAAATGTACCGACGTCAATTAATCGTACATGCTATTAGAATGTAAGGCGAAGTTCGTTAAAATATATCGGTTTCTGCGATCCCGGCAGGGTTCTGTTTACCAGCAGCTAGCCCGCGATTCCAGTTCTACTGCGAAGTATATGAAATGGATATTTACGGAGAAGAATAAAATTGTATCTGTGGAAGAGGGCTCAAACTGAGCTGTTACTTCTGACCGCAGAAGGCCGAAGAGTTCGGTGTCCATGAACCGAACCCGCTGCGCACCATGTTTCCGATGACGAGGCATACATAACGCTTCTGCGCCGGATTGTTGTTGGGGCCGGCGTGATAGCGTGCCACAGCCATCGTCCAGCTTCCCTCGCGTTCACGCAGTTCTTTCAGAAAACGTGCGGCATAGGCGACGTTCTTCTGCGGGTCGAACATCTCGTCGACGGAGGAAAACTCTTTGTGATGATAATGATGGTTGATCTGCATGCAGCCCAGGTCAATCAGCTTGATGCCTTTTCCGCGCTCCGAGGTAAACGTATTGACGGCATCCTGTTGATCGGCGGCGAAGTAGGGTTTCCCCGCAATGTTCATGGCGTAAGGACGAAGGCCTTTTTTTCCGCCGCTCTCGGTGAGGCCGACGGAGTATAGAACACCGAGCGGGATGTCATATTGGCGAGCGGCAGCGTGCATCTCCTTTTCGCAGATCGTCAGTTCCTCGGCCTGTACCGATCCGAAGACGCTAGAGATAAAGATCGCGATCAGAAGTGGGCGCAGCTTCATCATGCGGGGTCTCCGAAGACTGAATATCGTTGCGTGTGGAAGCCTGTTCGCCGCCACGGCGGCTGTCCGGCTGAGCACCGTTATGGGCGGACGAGGGGTGATTTGAGTTCCCCGTGTTCTGCTGACCTGTCGACGATTGCGATGAGCTGTTGTCGGCGCCCGCCTGAATCGTAACGACGTCCGGCGTATAGCCGGACGCGCGCAGAAGGCGGTTCAGGACATCCTTGTCCTTCATGAGCATGTCGAGGGTCTCGGTACGAGACGCTTCGAGATGAAGCTCAAGTACGCCGCCGACAAGTCTCATCTTGACGCTGACCTCGCCAAGATTGTCCGGCTCAAGTTTGATATGAAGAATCTTCAGCGGACCATTGGACTGGGTGCGGAGCGACAGAGTGTCGATATCCGCGCGAGAGGAACGAGATGCCGCGTCATCCGTCAGGGTCGTGATCTCGCCAACGATAGCGGTCGCCACCTGCTGCGCGGGCGCGATCCGTATGATCGGCTCGAAATGTGTTTCCCGGGATACAATTGTGATCTTGGGCAGCTCGATCTTGCGATCCGCCAGGGACACCGGCTCGGATTCGGCGCCGAAGTCTTCCTTGGCAAGGAGCGAGGTGAGTGCGGCAAACGGGTCGCGACCGGATTCTGTCGTGGCTTCGTGGGGCGCCGCGTCACGGCGAGCTTGCTGGCCGCCTGATATGTGGGATCCTGGGCGCGCAGGCGATACGATGTCGGGCACGCCCGTCTTGCCCGCAGCCTTTTGCGGCAGCGCCTGGAGCAGATCGGGCAGGGAGGGCGGCTGCACATCGGCATTATCGACCGGCGCTTTTGTCGCCTCGTCGTTCACATGCTCCACGGGGGCGTCGTTCCCGGCAACGTCCCGGTCGTTGGCATCGCGCGGCGGGTTGCCGGCGGAATGCGCGTGCTTATTGGTTTGTTGGGCATGAGCCGTTTTACCGGGACGTTTGCCGACGGGGTGGTCCTGGTCGTCGTCGCCTGGCGCATCTTTGCCAACGTGCCGCTCGTCCGTCAGCCTGGTCAGAAGTTTCCGGAAGCCTTCGTCGAGCTTTGGTCCCGGTCTGTTGTCCGATCCTCCATTCACCCGGGAGGATGTTGCAGGGGCCGGCGCTGCTATGTCGATAGGGGTCATTTGCGGGGCGCCTCCTGAAGAAGTTTCGTTGCGGCGGCAAGATTTTTGTCAGCACGCTCCATCAGCGGGCTTGCCCAGTCGGCACCTCGCTTCGGATCGGCCAGAACGCTGGCAACACTCTCTCTCTCGCCGGATGCGGACGGCCAGTAACGGATGGCGTCTGCAACGGTGATGGCCGCATCCATCAGTTCGGCATCCGCGTCGGTCAGCTGACGCCGGTTCGTTGCGATCAACTCGTCGCTGTGACGCAGGATGTCCTCCGTTACAATGCCGGCGGCCGCGCCGTAAAGGCGCGCACGTACGCCGTCGGAACTTCCCATGGTGCTGAGGCTTTCAGCCTGTGCTGCCGCGAGACGAGCGGTTTCGATTTTTCCGTGGATCACCGCCGAGCGCGACACATGCAGGAAGGTGGCACGTTGTGTGTCGCTGTCGGTCGCGGTCAGAAGCGCTCGCAGACGCTGGAAGTGACCGGATGTCTCCGCGAGATTGAGACGCGTCAATGCGGTCGCGAAACGTTGCCGAAAGTCCGAGGCAAAAACCGATGAGTTGAAGCGTCGCAGATACTGCCCGGACAGAAATTCGAAGCGGTCGAGGTCTCCCATCTGCGCGACGATGAAGACTTGCCGTCTCAGCGCGGCTTCCTCGACAAGGGTACCGGGCATCAGAAGGCGCGCGTCGTCCAGCAGCCGTGCGGCGCGATTGAGGTCATCCCGAGTGATGAGCCCGGCCTGAACCAGTGCGACCTGACCACCCAGCGAGGCCGGAAGCGCCCGAGCGTCGATGGCGAGGAGGCGCTGGCGCGCCTCCGATTCGCGGCCTTCGATATAGGCGAGCGCGCCATGGGCGAGATTGGCGTCGAACTCGGGCAGGGGATCAAGGCTCAGAAGATGAAGCATAACCGACGGGCTGCCGCCGCTCAGCGTGTATATGATGGCGGCGCGGCCGTTGCGGGCATCCCGCCAGACCGAGGGCTCCGCTGCGAGAAACCGCTTTTCCATCTCGGCAAGCAGCGTGCGCTGCGCGGCCATGGCCGCTCCATTTCCACCGGTGACCTGCGTCTGCAGCGTTTGCAGCGTACGCGCCATTTCGTAAGGCTGCGAAGCTTCGGCCCGGGCGACACCTGCGCCGATGATCGCGAAGATGAGGAGGAGGGCAGCGATCCTCATTGGACGCCTTCCCGGATCAGGATTTCGACACGCCGGTTCTGTGGCGCTTCGGCATCTTCGGCGATCTTGAGTCGATGATCGGCGTGGCCTTCGATGCGTTCGAAGCGGCTCTCGGACAGTCCCCCGCGCACCAGCATGTAATAGGCCATATGCGCGCGCGCGCTCGAAAGACGCCAGTTGTCGTAGTTCTTCGAGCGGAATGGCCGTCCGTCGGTGTGTCCGCGGATCACGATCGGTCCCTGGCGCTCGGTCAGCACGGCCGCGATTTTATCGACGGCGCGGATCAGTTCGGGCTGCGGTTCGGCCGATCCGATGGCGAACATGCCGAAATCGCTGTCGTCCATAATGCTGACGAGAAGGCCTTCCGACGTGCTGGTGACTTCGACACCGGGGGCAGGGTCGAGATCGGCGATAGCAGCCGCGATCCTGGCTTCAAGGCGCTCGGCAAGCTCTTCGCCCGTCGGGCTCTCCGCCACAGGGTCGGGTTTGCTGTCCGAAAACGTCTCGACCTTGGGCTCGGCGCTCGCCATCGCATTCGTTGGCGGGCCTTACCTCGGCATCGGATGTCTTCGCCTCCGGCTGTACCGCGGCTTTCGCGGCAGCCTCTGCTGTGGGGGCGGCCATCTTTGAGGCTTCGTTTGCGGTGGTGGCGCTTTCGGCCGGCGCGACCTGTTTTGCGGTGACCGATGCGGCCGGTGCCGGGGCGATCGCTTCCCCAGGCTTCGTCATCTCGCTGGGCGGAATGTCCGCCGCGACCTGCACCGGGGGTACGGGTGTGCCCGGTTCCGCGGCGTTGTGGTCCGCGCCGCCCGATTCTGGGCCGTCATTCGGCAGTGGCGTTTTCGACATGCGCCAGTAGACCGGATCGAACGGATCGCGCTGTGCGTCGCCGCCGTTCAGGCCGGGTTTGCCCTGCTGGCCGAGAAGTCTCGAAAGCGCCGCTCGTTGTTTGCTCGACCGCCTTTGGATCCGAGCCGCTCACCAGCGCGGCCAGGACCGCATAAGGGTCCTCGAACAGGGCGGACTCGGAGAAATGCGGCTGACGCTCGTGCGTGTCGTTACGTGTGCGGCTATAGCCTTTCAGGCTGTCGTCTTCGCTTTCGATCGCGGAGCGCGACTGCTGACCTTCCGGCGTGCCGTCCTTTTCGGTCTCAAGCGGATCGCGCAGGCCTTTCTTGTCGATTGTCGCTTCAGCGAGCTTCACCGGATTGAAGTACGACGCGATACCCGCTCGCGTTTCTTCGTTGGTGGCGTTGATCAGCCACATGACGAGGAAGAACGCCATCATCGCGGTCATGAAGTCGGCGAACGCGATCTTCCAGACGCCGCTCGAATGGAAATCGGTATCGAGGACCGAGGGGCGCCGGATAATGACGATTTCGGCTGTTTCTACGCTTTTCATAGAGCTGACCCGCCCGACGCCGCGAGGCGTGAGGCCCATTCCTGCATTTGCGTTTCAAGAACCGTATCGCCGGCGATGACCCGCAGGTCGCAGCTGGCATCGGGGCGATAGGACACGGCGACTGCTATGTCGGACATGGCGTCCGAGAGCGCATCCAGGAGATCCGGCGGTCCGGACACTTCGATGGCCGGATGGGCGGAGTTCGCCATCATTTTTTCAATTGATGCACGCATGTCCGACACAGCCTGCTTCCGCACCTCGTCGACGACAATCGGACGCAGGACGCGTGCGAGGGAGGCTGAGATCTTTGTCTCGAGGACCTCGTGCACCGAAACGAGCTGCGACGTCATCCGTTCGGCCTGAACTTCCGTCCATTCACGGCGTGCGGCAGCCAGCTGTTCCTCGAATTTCCGCGTCTGATCTTCAAGCGCAACGGCAAGTACCGCCTCCGCCCGCCGCTCGCATTCGTTGCGGGTACGGGCGCAGGCATCCTCGACCTTGCGCGCGACTTCCTCGGCGCTCAGGTAACCGATCGGCTTGATCGGGAGGTCTTGCTCCTCGAGCCCTTCCGCCAGATCATCGATCGGCGGAAGATGATCGAAGTTTTCGAGAACATGCGCGATGGAGCGATGCATCATGCCGCTTCCTCCTCCTTCATCCACTGACGAAGGATCGTCGCGGCCTGCTGCTCATCGAGGTTGACGAGCTGTTCGAGGACCTTGAGCGGGGACTTGTTCATCCGCGTCGTCAGATCCTCAAGCAGGTTCGTATTGCTTTGCGCCGCGGCAAGCAGAGGCGTTCCATTTGCGTCGTGCGCGAGGGCAGGCGTTTCGCCGGCGGCCAATGCGGCGGCTGCATCCTCGCTCCGCGGGAGAAGAGCGGTCATTGCGGGGCGCAGGCCGAACCATATCAGCAGCAATGCAACGGTAAGGATCGCCAGCGCATTGACCACGGTGCCGAGCTGACGCAGTAGGGCGTCCGTGAGCGTCAGCGGCGGCACCGGCTCCATGTTACGGAAATCCTGAGAGAATTCGACAGCCGAAACCTGGATCTTGTCACCGCGCTCTTCGTTGAATCCGGCGGCCGATGCCGCCAGATCGCGGATTTCGTTGACACGGGCGGTGATTGCTTCGCCGGTTGGATTCTCGCCGAGCGATTCCACAATCCGCGCGCGGTTCAGAAGCAGCGCAATGGACATCCGATTGATCGAATAACCGTCCGAGACCGTTTCCGTGACCTTCGAGGAGATCTCGTAATTCGTCAGGTCTTCGCGGCGCTGATTTTCTTCGCTGGCCTGGTCGCCGCCTTCTGCCGTGATGGTTTCCTCCGGCAAGTTCTGCTCGACGGTTGTCGGTTCCTGGGCGCTCTTGTTCTGCGAGTTCGCGTTTTCCTTGATCGTACGGATCGAGCGTTCCACACGGGATTCGGGATCGAACACGGTTTCCTGTGTCTTTTTGCGATCCGTATTGAGCTGTGTCGCGACGCTGATCTGGAAATTGTCCGGCCCGAGATAGGGCGTCAGCGCGCGGCGGATATTGTCCTGGATGTTGAGCTTTACCGTTTGTTCGAGGCGGTTCGATTTGCTGCCTGGAATGCTGCTTGCGTCCTCACCCGACGCCAGGATTGTGCCCTCGGTATCGAGTACGGTCACGTGCTCGACGCCCAGCCCCGGCACGGCGCCGGCTACGAGCAGGCGCACGGCTTCGGCCATCTGTGTATCGCCAGGCGTTTCGGTGCGGATGATGACGGACGCCGTCGGCGGCTGCTGCTCACGGCGGAACGATCCGCGATCCGGCAGGACGATATGTACGCGGCTGGATTTGACGCCCTTCATGCCCTGAATGGTACGGGCGAGTTCGCCTTCCATCGCCCGCACGCGCGTTACTTCCTGCATGAAGGACGTGAGGCCGAGAGAACCAAGTTCGTTGAACAGTTCGTAACCCGCGCTTGCGGAATGCGGCAGACCTTTTTCGGCAAGCAGCATGCGCGCGGCCGATGTCTGGGAATAGGCGACATAGACGGTCGTCCCCTCGGCGTTGACATCGAACGGGATGCCCGCGTCCTTCAGTGCGGACCCGATGCGCGCCGCCTCGTTCGATTCCAAACCCGTATAGAGAACACCCAGCTGCGGACGACTGAGATAATAGGCGCTCGCGCCAATCAGGCCGAGAACGGTGATGCCAACCAAGGCCAGGGCGGCCAGACGGCGGGGGCCGAGATCGATCAGATTGATCCAGAGCTTTTCCGCATGCTCACGAGCGGTCATGTACAGCCTCTTTCCTGTGTCCCCCGGGCCGCGTCCGGATGCGGCCCGCACGTCGGCGGGATGAGGCTGTACTTTTACGTCTCAAGCTTGCGCGAGCATTGTGCTGGCAAATAAAAAAGCCACGCCCCCGAAGGGGCGTGGCCGCAAGCGAGAGTGCTGATGGAGATCAGCGGAACAGCGAGAGGATGTTCTGGCTGTTCGAGTTGGCGATCGACAGCGCCTGGATGCCGAGCTGCTGCTGAACCTGCAGGGCCTGAAGGCGGGTCGATTCCGCATTCATGTCGGCGTCGACCAGTTGGCCGATACCGCGGCTAACCGCGTCGATCAGCGACTTGGTGAAGTCGGCAGTCGAGTCGATGCGGCTCTTCACCGAACCGAGGCTCGTCGCCGCGTCCGTCAGGTCGTTCAAGGCAGATGCGACGATGTCGATGTACTGCTCAAGAGTGCCCAGATCTTCCGCGGAGTTGGTCAGGGAGCCGATATCGATCTCCGAGACGCTGATTTCCTGGAAGGCTGTGCCGTCGAAATAGGCATAGTCTTTGTCCAGGATGCCCTTGTCCGAGATTTCCGTCGGCGCGGTCAGTGCAACCGCGTCGAGGCCCGGTCCGGCGGCGTCGATGTCGACCGAATTCTCCGTTCCGCGAAGAGCGAAGAAGAGCTGGTCGCCGTCGGTCGCAACCGAGAGGCCCTCGATGCCGGCTTCCTTGATCTGCTTGGCCACGTCCTCGATCTTCGCACCGATGGCGACGTTGATCGTGGTCGTAACCACGTTGCCATCGGGATCTGTAACGTCGATGTCGATGGTGCTGGCGGCCGTGGAGTCAAACGTGCCGGTCGTGGTGCCTTCGACCTGGTCGCCGACAACATTGGTACCGTCAAAGAGCTTCAGATCGGCCTGGCTGACTTCCACCGTCCGGACGGAAACAGCGCCGCCGACGCGCGAGAAGCCGGAAACGACCGTCTTGATGTCGTTGTAGCCGGTCTTCGAGCTGTCAACCGACAGCCAGTTCTCGCCGTTGAACACGGCAACGCCCGCCTTGTCGGCGAGGTCGAGCTGGATCTGCTCGATTTCGGCCTGGATCTTCGCACGGTCAACGCCCGGCGAACGAGCCGCAACGAGCTTGGCCGAGAGATCGGAGATGAGGCTCTCCGTTCCGACAAGAGCGGTGTACATCGTATCGACCGTCGCGGCGCCGAGGCCGAGAGCGTCCGAAACGGCGGACAGAGCCTTGTTGTCCGCACGCATCGTCGTGGCAATCGACCAGTAGGCCGCGTTGTCAGACGCCGTCGCGACACGGAAGCCGGTCGAGATGCGGTTCTGCGTGGTTTCAAGGTTACGGTTGGTGGAAGACAGAGTCTGGAGCGCGGTCATGGCCGCGGCATTGGTCATCAAGCTAGACATGGTCGTATGTCCCTGTGTTTGAGTTGTCGGGGACATACCGGACTTGCACCGGCATAGCAGAGCGGCGTCATGCCCTTGGTTCGCTCCCTTGGAGTCGATCCCAACCTGCTATGTGTTGAAGACTAGAAGACGAACCTTGCGTGAGGCTTGCGCCGATCGGTGCAATTCGAACTTTTCGTCTTCTCTCTAGAAGAAAGAGCGCACAAGCCCGCCGACAAGGATGTTCCAGCCGTCGATAAGAACGAAGAACAGCACCTTGAACGGCAGCGACAGCACCGTCGGCGGCAGCATCATCATGCCCATCGACATGGTCAGGGTCGCGACAATCATGTCGATGACGAGGAAGGGCAGGGCGATCAGAAATCCGATCTCGAATCCACGCCGCAGCTCCGAGATCATGAAGGCCGGGATGAGGACGCGAAGACCGACTTCCTCGTTTTCGGCGCGCTTAATCTGCAGATGCTCCGCGGCGAGACTGTCGAACAGTTCGAGATCCTGGTCGCGGACATGCGCGGACATGAATTCGCGAAATGGGTCGGAAATCCGCTTGAAGGCTTCCTCCTCGGAGATCTCGTTCGCGGTCAGCGGCTGCACGCCCTCGCGCCAGGCGCGGTCGAAGGTCGGCGACATGACGTAGAACGTCATGAACAGCGCAAGGCTGATCATGATGAGATTCGCGGGTGTGCTCTGAAGGCCGATGCCGGAACGCAGGAACGAGAGCGCGACGATGAGACGGGTGAAACTCGTCACCATGACGAGGAGCCCCGGGGCAACAGAGAGGATCGTCAGCAGGGCGACGAGCTGGATGATGCGGCCTGCTGCGCTTCCTTCACCGGAGGGCAGAAGGGAATTGAGATCCGGCACCTGAGCGACAGCCGCGGTGGTGCCGGCGAAGCCAATCAAAAGGCTTGCAAGAATAAGGCGCTTCACTGAACGACCAGGCTTTCGATGATGAGTTCGCTCACCTCGCCACCGGAGCGGATTGCGACGCGATCCTTCAGATCTTCACGCAGGTGCTGAAAATTGCTGGGCCCCTCGATCTGCGACAGTTTGACGGTTCTCAGGAACGCAAGAATGTCTTCGCTGATCTGGACTGTGTACATATTCGTGTCCGGAAGAACGTCCGCAAAGACAATAGTCGCCTCGATACGCGCCCAGGTTTCCGCGGGCTCCGCGAGATTGGTCACGATCGGCGGCAGTTTTTTCACACGCGGATTGTCGTAGTTCAGCAGGCTTGCTGCATCTTTTGGAGACAGTTTCGGCGCCTGATCGCTGGCGACGGTGATGCCCGCAAGATGAAGGCCGAGGCCTGCGCCGCAGCCCACGGCAAGGACCGTAAGCAGCATTGCGGGCAGGATGAGCGACGGGGTCTCGCCGGCATTGCGGCGCTTGCGGCGGCGCAGCCGTCCGAGGCCGAAATTTAGCGGAAATATTGCCATGTCAGCTTTCTCAGAACGGCGCGATACGGTCGTAGAACTGGTGGACCACGCCCGGCTGCTGAACCTCGGTCAGGCGGCCGCGGCCGCCATACGAGATGCGCGCTTCCGCGACCTTTTCGTACGGCACGGTGTTTTCGCCGTTGATGTCGCGCGGACGCACGATTCCGGCCACGTTGAGAACCCGCATCTCGAAATTGACGCGCACTTCCTGCGAACCGCTGATGACGATATTTCCATTCGGCAGTACCTTGGTCACGACGGCCGCGACGGAGAGTTTGATCTTCTCCGAGCGCTCGATCGTGCCTTTGCCGGCGCTTTCGGAGTTGGAGTTAAGGCCCGCGCCGAAGTTTCCGGATTTGGGGCTGCCACTGCTGGTTCCCCAGCCCCAGTCGACACCGAGACCCGCACCCGATGTGCGCGAGCGTTCGCTCGAATTGTCGAGTTCGGCCTTGTCGTTCATCGAAATGATGACGGTGACGACGTCTCCGACCTTGGCGGCACGTGCGTCGGTGAAGAGGTTGTCGTTACCGTGCACATAAAGCGAATTGTAGTCGCGATAGGTGGCCGGTTCCGGCGCCAGCGCGCTCGTGGGCAGCGCGCTGCCGATTGGCGTCATCCTCGGCTCGACGCCGAGGTCATCCATCGTGCCGCATCCCGCAAGCACGACTGGAAGCGCGAGGATTATAAGGCGCTTCAAAGTTTTTCTCCCTTGGTGGGTAGGCCGGCGGCGCCGGCGAGAGTGTTGGTGAGTTGCGCGGCCCGGGCCGGATCCATCTCGTTAAGAATGGCGCTTGAATTGCGTACCTTGAGCTTCGCGAGCACGGCCGCTGCCGTCTCGTCGTCCATGGCCGCCAGTTGCACGGCGGCGGCGTCGGGGCGCATCCGCGAATAGATCGCGACCACGTCTTCCTTGGCCTGATTCAGAAACTTTTCGCGACGCGCGAGCCAGGTTTCGTATTCGGCGCGCTTGGCTTCGAGCGCCGCAACGCTTTCCTCGACCTGCAGGTGAAGATTTTGCAGTGTCGCGGTCTGCCAGGCGAAGCGGGCATCGGCCGCCGCATTGGTGATGTTGACGCAGTACTGACGCGTTTCCTCGCTCATCGCGCGCTGTTCGACAGCCGTATAGCCGGGATTTCCGGCCGCCGGCTCCGGAGCCTTGACGGTCAGTTCGGCCGGACGCGCGACGGGCAGGGGAGCGTCCATGGCATCTGCCGGAGCGGCGGCCAAAAGGGCCGCTGCCGCCAGGCAGGCGCGGAATGTGTAACGGATCGCAATGGCTCGGCGCTTGTTCATGTAAATGCTCTCAGCAACAGGCTGAACCTGGCTCATTAGTCTTGTGCGGGGCTGGAGACGCGCTCTCACTGGATGACCAGGTCCGCCTGGAGGGCACCTGCGGTTTTCATCGCCTGGATGATGGCGATAATGCCCGACGGCTTGAGGCCGATCTGGTTGAGACCGCGAACGAGAGTCTGCAGGTCCGCCCCGCTGATGATGGCCATGCGGCCGCCGCTTTCGGTGGCATCCACCATTGTGCGCGGCAGGACGACGGTCTCGCCGTCCGAGAACGGTTCCGGCTGCGAGACGATCGGTGTCTCTGTCACGCGAATGGTCAGATTTCCGTGGGTGATGGCGACAGTCGACATGCGCACATCGGCGCCCATGACGACCGTTCCCGTCCGCTCATCCACCACGATGCGGGCGGGGGTATCCGGGCGAACGATGAGCCCTTCGATCTGTGCGATGAACCGCGCTACGCTGATATCCGGCGGCTTTACGAGGCTTACCGAGCGGAAATCCAGTTCCGACGCAACTTTCGTGGCGTAGGCGCGCATCGAAAAATCGTTGATCGCGTCCGTGATGCGGACGGCGGTACGGAAATCGGGGTTTTTGAGCTTGAGCGTGAGGCGGGCAATTTCGTCTAGCGGCGTCGGAAGCTGCTGTTCGATAACGGCCCCGTTCGGAATGCGGCCCGCCGTCGGGGTTCCGCGTGTGACGCTTTCGGCCTGGCCTCGCGCATCGAACCCGCCGACCGCGACGGGGCCCTGACCAACCGCATAGACATTGCCGTCGGCACCCGAGAGCGGCGTGACAATGAGCGTGCCGCCCTGCAGCGACGTCGCATCGCCAAGGGAAGCGACACTCACGTCGATCCGCATGCCGGTCCCGGCGAAAGCGGGAAGCTCGGCTGTGACGAGTACGGCCGCCACATTGCGCGTGCGAAGCTGGGATTCCCGAACATTGACGCCGAGCCGTTCCAGCATGGACTGCAGCGATTGTTCGGCGAACGCGGCGTTACGCAACGTGTCGCCGGTTCCCTGGAGGCCGACGACGAGCCCATAACCGATCAACTGGTTCTCACGCACGCCCTCGAGCGAGGCTACGTCCTTGATGCGGACGCCATGCTTGCGAGCCTCGAAATCCGGCTGCGGCAGCGATGAGTCGATGTCGTTGGGCGGCGGCAAAGCCGCCATTTCGGGCGCTGTTTCCGGCTCAATCGGTGCGTCCGATGCGGCCGGCTCCGGCGGTGCCGGCGGCGGTTCGGTCATCTGCGGATCGGCCGCGATCTGCGGAGCCTGCGGCGCCGCTGGAGGTGCCACGGGCGGCGGCGGCGTGTTCAGAGCCGCGGTAGAAGGCCCCTGCGTCTGCAGACGCAGGGGGGAGGATGGCGCGCCGGTATGCGGGGCGGGCGTCGCCATCTGCTGGGGCGCTGGGCTGTCTGCCGGGGGGAGCAGAGAGCCGGGTTCGCGCGCCAGAGCGGGAGGAGGACCGACAACACGCGGGCCTCGATTGGGAGATATGTCCGAGGGGGGCAGAGCAGGCGTTCCCGGAATAACCGCGCGCACCGTCGCGCCCTGAAGCGATGGCTTTGCCTGCTGTGCGAAAGCCGGCATGGACGAGACGAGGACGCCGAGAACGGCGACAACAACGCGCATCAACTTGCACCGACCGTGATGCTGCCGTCGGCCTGGACCGTGCCGACAATCACGGTTCCTGAATCGAGGTTGCGCACGCGGATCATTTCGCCGATGGCGCCTGACTGGAGCGGTTCGGCATATGCGACGATTGTCAGCCCCTGTTCGGCGAAAACGACGCGTATTGGCACGCCGCGCTTGACGATTTTGAGTTCCTCGACGGCATTTTGCGGAATGAGCTGGCCGGCCACGAGCGTGCGGCGCGCGACTTTGCCGACCACGATCTCCCGCGTCAGCGCCACGGCCTGCATGTTTCGCGACGACAGCCGGAAACGGCGTTCCGTCAGCTGTTCGGCCGTGATCGTGTCGCCCGGATAGAGGGTGACGGTCGGCACGGGCACGGCGAGCACGTTCTGAGCCTTTGCGGGCACGGCGACGATCAGCATCGCTGCGGCGGCGGCTATCGACAGGATCCTCATGACTCTTTGCTCTCCTGTCAGCGGATGCCGGTCGAAACCGTACCAGCCATGGAATCGGCGGCCTGAATGACTTTGGAGTTCATCTCGTACGCACGCTGCGCGGAGATCAGCTCGGTGATCTCGGTAACCGGGTCGACGTTCGAGCTCTCGAGATATTTCTGGCGGATCTTGCCGAAGCCGGGATCGGTCGGGACGCCCTCGATCGGCGCGCCCGATGCGACGGTCTCGCGATAGAGATTGCCGCCGATCGAATCGAGGCCGACTTCGTTGACGAAGTTGACGAGGCTCAGCTGACCAAGTTCCTCAAGATCGATCTGTCCGTCGAGACGCGCAAAGACCTGCCCGGATTCATTGACGCTGACCTCGACTGCATCTTCCGGAACGATGATTGCGGGATCGACATTGTAGCCATCGAGCGTGACCAGCCGGCCTTCCGGGCTCTTGTTGAAAGAACCGGCCCGTGTGTACAGCATTTCGCCGTTCGGGCCTTCGATCTGGAAAAAGCCGCGGCCGTCGATGGCCATATCGTAGGAGTTTCCCGTCATCGCCAGGCCGCCCTGGATGTGCAGGCTGCGGATCGCCGCGGCGCGGACGCCGAGACCGAGCTGCACGCCTTCCGGGATGGCTTCCTGGCCGCCCTGGTTCGGCACGCCCTGAAGCCGCTGGGTCTGGTAGAGCAGGTCGGTGAATTCCGCGCGCGAGCGCTTGAACGAGGTCGTGTTGATATTGGCGATGTTGTGGGCAATGACCTCGACATTGAGCTGCTGGGCGGTCATGCCGGTCGCGGCGATGGCAAGAGCTTTCATGGTTTTATCCTCAGATCGCCATACGGCTTATTTCTTGATAGGCGGCGACGACCTTGTCGCGCACGGCGAGAGCGGTCTGCAGGGTCTTCTCGGCGGACATCACCGCCTCGACGACTTCCTGAACCGAGAGTTTTCCGGTCATGCCGGAGATGGCCGCGGCTTCGCCCGTCTTCAGCTCGGTAACGGCATTTGCCGACACCTGAGCGAGAACGTTGGTGAAGTCGATTGCCGGTGTGCCGGAGATCGGAGCCTGGCTGCGTAGCGTCGTATTGACGGGCGAGGGACCCGAGATCTTGTCGAGCGACAGGTCGATGCTTGCAACGGAGTTCAGCATTACGAATTCCTCAGCATGTCGATGGTCATGGCGATCATGGAGCGCGCCTGCGTGATGGCCTGGATATTGGCCGTGTAGGAGCGATTGGCCTCGCGCATGTCCGCCATTTCAAACAACGGATTGACGTTCGGCGTTTTCACGTAGCCGTTTGCGTCGGCGGCGGGGTTGCCGGGTTCGTGGCGGACGGAGAATGCCGAACGGTCGACGCCGACACCCTTGATCTTCACGAGCGAGGCGCCGAGCGCACGATCGACTTCGCCCTCGAACGTTACCGTCTTGCGGCGATAAGGGTCGGAGCCGGGCGTGCGTCCCGTGGACTGCGCATTGGCAAGGTTCTCGGAGACGATGCGCATGCGGTTGGACTGCGCGTGCAGGCCCGAACCGGAGATTTTCAGAGAAGCGGTCAGTTCGTCGATCATTGGTTCATTACCTTACGGCGGCCGTCAGCATCCGGCCGAAAGTAGAAACAAGATTGCGGTTGAGTGAGTACGCGCCGTTGATCTCGCCGGCCTTGATCATTTCCCGTTCAAGGCTGACCGAATTCTTCGAATGCGTAATGCTCCAGCTTTCACCCTTCTTGACCTTGGACGCGCGAGCATCCATTTCGGGAAGGCTGATATGTCCTGGATTGGTGGAGGCGAGGGTGAGAGCGGTGCGATCCAGCACCTCGTTGAACGGCGTAACATCGACCGCCGCGTATTTCGGCGTATTGGCGTTCGCAACGTTCTGGGCCACGGTGGTCTGTCGCAGCGACAGCCAGCGGGCCTGATCAGAGGCAAGCGAGAACAGATGAACCGGATCCATGAACCCTTTTCCTCGTAGGTTTCATGGAGACTATTGCGCTGTAAACTTGCCCGAGGCTGTTGTCTAAAATTGTGCGTCGGGAACGAATTCAGACATGCGTCCGCACGCTCGGGGGCGTCACTGAAGCGTCATATTTTGAAGACTTTAAAGCCGCGCGGCCGCGATCGCGTCGCTCAGCCTGGCTGTGTTCTCTTCCGGATCGTCGGAGGAGAAGTCGAACGAGATGTTATGGATGTCGATGCTTGCCGACAGCGCGCCGAGGATCAGACTGAAGAATACCGTAACCCCGAGGTGCCGGAATTCCATGTCGAGATGAATGCGCGCCGGGCCACCCCAAGTCATATCGACATTGGAAGCCCAGCCATACCGGAGTGTATCGGGCTTGAAATAGAGTTCGACCGACGAACTGACGAGATCGTCGATATTGCCGTGTTTCTCGAGATGTATGAACACGACGAGATTCACGATATCGATCAGACGCAGTTCCCCCGCGACTTCCTTTATGCCGTCGGCAAGCGCTTTTTCGCGTGAATGAATACGAATATCATTGCGAATACTGGTCATAGGCCAAACTTTTCGGAAGTTTTGATTCATATTCGCGCGTATGAAGATAGTAAATGATCTCCGCGACAGCTTTATAGAACTCGATCGGGATTGTTCTGTCAACGTCCACCTTGGGAAACATTGCTCTGGTGAGAAGCTTATCTTCGAATACAGGAATGTTATTCTTCGTTGCTACTTCCCGGATCTTAAGCGCAATGAGATCCTGTCCCTTGGCGATGACGAGTGGGGCTCCGCCTTCCTCGTGCACATAGCGCAGTGCGATCGCGTAATGCGTCGGATTGGCGAGAACCATCGTCGCTCGCGGAATGTTCGCCATCATCCGGTTGCGCGAGCGGTCGCGGGCTAGCGAACGCATGCGCGATTTGACCAGCGGGTCGCCCTCGGCCTGTTTGTGTTCGTCCTTCACTTCCTGGCGCGTCATCCGCAGATTTCGCCGCCACTGGAGACGTGCCCATACAATATCGACAACCACGAGAAGGACGGTCGCGATGCAGACGGCAGAAAGCAACCGAACGGTAATGAAGATCGTGGTTTCCGCAATGGTGCCGGGATCACTGAACACGGAGTTCACCAGATGGAACTGGTCGGATTTGAGGAGCAAAGCGAGCACAAAGCCGCAGGCCACGAACTTGAAAAGTGACTTGCCGAACTCGACGAGACCCTGAACGCCGAAGATTTTCTCCCATCCTTTGCGGATGGAGATGCGCGACATCTGTGGACGAATGCGCTCGCCGACAAAACGCGGCGCGTTCTGTGACATTGAACCGGCAAGGCCGGCCACGCACAGAAGAACGATGGCGGGGAGAAGGAACTTTCCCATCTCGAGCGCAACGCTGTCCAAGAGAAGTATGGCATCCTGTCCACGGTCAATGCGTACTCCTCCAGGGTTATCCAGAAACAGGCGAAGATTGGTGGAAAGGGTCGCGGCGCTGTCCTTGATCACAAAGACTGTGATGAGCAGCATGGCGACGAGGGAAAAAAGGATCGGAAGTTCCCTGGACGTTGCGACGTTTCCTTTCTCAATCGCGTCCTGCGTCTTCTTGTGCGTTGCCTCTTCGGTTTTACTGTCCTTGTCGGGTTCTTCGCTCATGCCCCGCCTCAGCGAACATAGGAATCGTCATCCTGATCGGGGTTGAGTTCGATTTCGCCGCGGCCGGCCATGTCGAGCGCAAGATCGGTGATCATGCGGCGAGCTTCCTGCACATCGCGTTGCGAGATCGGTTCGCCATTGTCGAGCTCGTGTTCGACAATGCGGCGAGCGCGCGCGGCAAGTGACGAGAGAATGAGGTTGCGGAAGTCGGCATCCGTGCCTTTGAGCGCGAGGACGACGCGATCCGTCGGGATCTGATCGAAAATCGACTGACGGGCCCGCGGCGAGAGATTGACGATATCGTCGAACGTAAAGAGAAGGCCTTTCAAAAGCTCCGCCAATTCCGGGCGCACTTTCTGGATGCCTGCGAGCGCGTCTTCCATGTGCTCGCGGTCCATCTTGTTGAGGATGTCCGCCATCTTGGCGTGCGTGTCGGCACCCATATTGCGCGCGAAGTTGAGCATGAAATCTTCGTGGAGCGTCTTCTCGACGATCGCCGTCGTATCTTCTACGACCGGTTTCAAGTTGAGCATCCGGCGCATCAGTTCGTGGCGCAACGGCGGAGCCAGATGGCTCATTGTGCGGGCGACGAAATTCGGCCGCACCTTGGAGAGAATGAGCGCCGCCGTCTGAGGATGTTCCTTGCCGAGATAGTTCGCGAAGATGTTCTCGGGAACGCTCGAAATCCGATCCCAGATCGAGCGATTGGCATAGCCCATCACATCGGACATGATCTCCGATATTTGCTCGGGCGGCAGGATGCCTTCCAGCAGCTTCTCGACATCGCCTGCGCCGCCCAGGAGATTTCCACCGCCGAATTGGGCTGCGAATTCCTCGACGATCGTGTCCATCTGCTCCATCGACACCGCGCCCAGCCGGGCGATGGCGCGCGTGACGGACTTGATCTCTCCGGGCTCGAAGTACTGCAGCAGACGTCCGGATGTCGGCTGACCCATGGCGAGCAGCAAGGCTGCGGCCTTCTGCGAGCCGTGAAGTTCTCGTTCCGGGGTATTCGCCAGTTTTTTTGCGACGGCTGAGGCGGCCATGTCCTGATCCCGTTATCGTTCAGTTGGACGCCGATGTACCGACAATCTCCGTCAGGGAGATGCCAAAGCGTGACGTATCGTCCTCGACGACCACGACTTCGCCGCGCGCGACCGTACGTCCGTTGACAACGACGTCGACGGGTTCGCCGACTCGGTGATCTAGCGGGATGGCCGCTCCGCGGCGGAGTTTCATCAGACTGGCCACCGGCATGACTGCCGAACCGAGAACAACCTGGATCGTCACGGGAATGCGAAGAACGGCATCCAGATTGCCGACGCTGCCGAAGGTGTCCTCAAGGCTGGGGCCAACCCCGACATCCTCGGTTTCGAGTTTGACCTTCGCGGCCTTTGCCGGCCTCGGCGCAGCCGTTTCCTCGACAGCCTCCGCCGTGGCCGCGACCGTTTCGGCTCCGGCGCCCTCGCCATCTCCTGCCAGGATCGCGTCGATCGAGCGCTGCGATTTTGAACTGTTTGCCATGCTCATAACTCCGTTCGTATCTGCTTGCGTTTCAGGCTGGCGTCAGCCGGCCTTGCGGTGCTGGTCCGCAAGCGTGCCGAGTGCCGTATCGCCGGCGGCGCCGCGGGCGCGCTGAAGCTGATCGATAACCGAACGTGCGGCGTCGATCTGGCCCGTGAGCTGACAGACTGTGTTCAGCCCCTGAATATTGAGGTCGCGGATGAGGCCGCCGACATTGATGAGCGCATCGCTCGTTTCGTCGAGCGCCGATGCGTAGGTCCGCTGGTGGACGCGCAGCATGCGAAGCTCCCGCCGCATCAGAAAAACCGTGACGGTGGTCACGACGAGCGCCAGCATCAAAGCGACGTCAACGAGATAGTATGTCATCAAAGAACTCCCGATCCTGATCGATGAAGTCGTCGATACGCAGTGTGTAGGCGCCGTCGCCCTGTCCGAGCTGGCACCAGTAGAGCGCCTGGCCGCGGCATTCGAGCTTCACGCGGCTGCGCGGGGTCGCCTGCAATTCGATGACCTGGCCTACCTTGAATTCGGTGACCTCGCGCAGGTCGATCAGACGCTCTTCCAGAATGGCGCGGACTTCCATCGTCGTACGCTGGATCTCGGTCTGGATCTGGCGTGCCCAGCGCGGGTCGCTTGGCGCGGCATCGCCCGCGACATGCGTCAGCGTCTCACGCATCGGATTGAGCGCGGACTGCGGAATGATCAAGAACATCTCGCCGCCGCGGTTCAGCGCCTGCAGAAGAAACTTTCCGACGACCGACAGATTGTTGCGGCGGCCGATGACCGCGAAGTCCATGCGGGTTTCGATGCGCTCGAACTTGAAGGCGCTCTCCTGAGCCTGCCCGAACGAGTTCTGCAGCACGCGCGACATGCGGTCGAAGATCGCCTGCGCAATGCCGATTTCGATGTTCGAGAACGTGCGCTCTTGATCGATCGGCGGCTCGGATCCGTCCGCGCCGAAAAGGACTTCGACCATGCTGAAGATGAAGTCGCGGTCAAAACCGATAACGATGCGCGAATCCCAATCCGGCGCATGAAATACACCGGCGACCGCGTTGCCGTCGTATTCGTCCAGAACGTCACCAATACGCGCACTCTCGATATTGCTGAGCGAGAAATAGGCCGGGGAGGCGGACATCTGGCGAAGGCTGTCGGCGCAATGCGTGGCCATGCGGTCAAAGACCACATGCAGCATGGGCAGACGGTCGATCGAGATTCCGCCGGCTTCGAGAAGCTTGTCGGTGGCGGGCTTTGCGGCCGCAGCCGTCGAGAACGCGACCATCACGCGGCACCCCGCTCAAGATTTGGCTTGTTGGAGCCGGAAATGACCTCGTTGTCGACCTCGTCGATGCTCGGCCGATCGCCCGATGGGATTGTCTTGCGGCCGTATTCGAGCGCGATCTGCGGCACCGCCCCGTTCATGAACGCTAGCAGCGTCTGCTTGATGATGATGTAGGGGGAAAGCTGACGTTCGCGCGTATTCTTTATCTTGTGGGCGAGCGGTGCGACGATGGCATAGGAGATGAAGATTCCGGCGAATGTACCGACAAGAGCCGCGCCGATCAGGCTGCCGAGTATCTGCGGAGACTGGTCGATCGCGCCCATGGCCTTGATCACGCCAAGCACCGCCGCAACGATACCGAGTGCGGGGAAGGCTTCGGCGATAACCGACATTGCGTGATACGGCTTCATGCGCGTGCGGGCGAGGGTCTGGATCTCCTCATCCATCAGCGCTTCGACTTCATGCGTCCGCGCATTGCCGACGATGATGAGACGGAAATAATCGCAGATGAAGCTGCGCAGTTCCTTGTTCTCCGAGATCTGCGGAAAGCGCTGGAATATTTCCGAACTGTCCGGCTCCTCGATGTGCTTTTCGACTTCGTTTCGGCCCTTGCCGCGAAGCTCGCGCATCAGGGCGTAGAGCACTTCCAGGAGATCGAGATAATCCTGTCGTCCGGGAATGGCGGTCGCGAACGCTTCAACGATGGCCGAGCCCGTGTCTTTCACCGTCTTCATGGAATTGCCGACGAGGAACGTGCCGACGGCGGCTCCGATAATGATGACAAGTTCCCAAGGCTGCCAGAGAACGCTGATATGGCCGCCCAGAGCGGCATAGCCTCCGAGGATTGACCCGAACGCGATGATGAAACCGATGAGGATGCTCAAGAGCCGGGCTCCTTTGGCCTGCTGGATTACCTGCAGACATAAGGAGTGAGCCTTGTGCGAGGCTGATAGGTGCCGGGACAGTTTCGAGCAAGCTTGAGAGCGTAGCGTTAAGCGTCATTATTTGGAGCGCGATATGCTGTCTGCACCCCTCGCATATCAGATGATCAGCCGCGATATGCCGACGTCGCTCAACCGCGTCGCCCAACAGCCGATGGTTTCCAGAGAGAGTGAGTATTATCAGGAAAACATCGGCAAAGTTGAAACGATCGAGGAGTTCTTCGGCAACTACAGACTATATTCCTACGCAATGAAGGCTTATGGTCTGTCCGACATGACCTACGCAAAAGCATTCATGCGAAAGGTTCTGGAGAGCGATCTGTCCGACGGGGCGAGCTTTGCCAACAAGCTGGTCGACAAGCGTTACCAGGAATTCGCACGAGGCTTCAGTTTTGCGAAACCGCAGGCACAGGCGGCAGGTGACACGGCCGCGACGCTGACCAGGTATCAGGCCGTCGCCACGGAGGCGGGGCTCAGCGACGCTCTCTTCAAGATGATGGCGTTGACGTACACCAATAATATCGGGACGATCTCGTCCGTCGACGAATTTCTTGAATCGGGTACGGTCTATGATGTTGCCCTGTCCGCCTATGGTATTCAGGATCGGGCGACCGACAAGGCCTTTATTCGCAAGCTTCTGACAAGCGATTCAAGCGATCCGGATAGTTTCGCGAACAGGCAGACAAACCCCGCTTATCGGGAATTCGCTTCCGCCTTCAACTTCAGTGAGAGCGGAAACACGCGCGTACAGACGCACGAGAAAACACTCTCGACGCGTGATTCCTATATCCGCCAAACGCTGGAGAGCGATGCCGGGGCGCAGAACGAAGGTGTGCGCCTCGCGCTTTATTTCGAGCGAAAGGCTCCGTCCATCGGGAGCGCCTATTCCATTCTCGCCGACAAGGCGCTGCTCAAGGTGGTGCAGACGGCACTTGGCTTGAACGAGGCAACCGGCAACGCGAATGTCGATACTCAGGCAAAGATGATCGAGTCACGTCTCGATCTGGCTGAGCTGAGGACCCCGGAAGGTTTGCAGAAGTTTTTGAACCGCTTTACGGCGCTTTGGGAGGTTTCCAATCCCTCGGCTCCCGCGGCATCCGCGGCTGTTCTCTTCACCCAGTCGGCGCAGAGCGGAATCAATCCCAATACACTTATGACGCTTCAGGGCCTGAAGCTCGGAGGACGCTGATCCATGCAAGATTCTCTTTATGTGACTCTGTCGGCACAGGTCGCGCTTGAAAACCGTATGACCAGCATTGCCAGCAATGTCGCCAATATCAACACCGCCGGCTTTCGCGGCGAAGAGATCAAGTTCGACACGTTTCTCTCGAAAGCGGCGAGCGATCCGGTTTCCTTCGCATCGACCGGAAAATCCTACATCACGCGCCAGGCTGGACCGGTCAACTACACAGGCAATTCGCTAGATGTCGCGGTTTCCGGCAATGCATGGCTCGCGATCCGGACGCCCACCGGCATGGTCCATACGCGCGACGGCCGCATGACGATCTCGGAGGCGGGTACGCTCCAGACGGTTGCGGGGCATCCCGTGCTCGATCCTGGCGGCGCGGAAATCTTCATTGATACGAATGCGGGTCCGGTCGCGATCAGCCGCGATGGCACGATGGCTCAGAACGGCGTCCAGGTCGGCGCGCTCGGCTTGTTCGAGATTGGTGAAAACGCCAATCTGTCTCGCTGGGAGAACTCCGGCGTCATTCCCGATCGTCCTTCGACGCCGGTTGCCGATTTCGTCGCCAACGGCATCGAGCAGGGCTATGTCGAGGGATCCAACGTCAATCCGATCACGGAAATGACACGTCTCATCACGGTCACGCGCGCCTTCGAGCAGATGGCGAATGCGACGCAGACCTCCGAACGCTCGATGCAGGATGCGATCGAGAAGCTCGGCCAGGTTTCGTGAACAGTATAGTCAGTCCGAGGATGTGCCGTGCTTAATGACCTCGAGGCGCTGGCCGGCACGATCGAACTCGCAGGCCAACAGGTGGAGAAAGTCCGCGTCAGCGGCGCTGTCTCGCAGATAGCACCAGACGCCTATCGGGTCGCTGGGCTGTCCTCGCATGTGCGCCTCGGCGACCGCGTGCGCTTCTTTGCGGGCGGGCAAGCGCAGATTGGCGAGGTACTGCGCATCGATTCCGAGGGGGTGACGGTAAAACCGTTTTCGAACGGCATTCACGCCGACCTCCGCACGCGCGTCTACCGGTCCGATGCGATGTCGCTTTGCCCGCATCCGAGTTGGAAGGGCAGGGTGATCAACGCGCTCGGCCTGCCCATCGACGGCCATGGCGATCTTGCCCCTGGCGCAACCGCGGTCGTCGTGGATGCGCCCCCGCCGAACCCGTTGCGGCGGGCGAGGGTCACAAAGCCGCTGAAAACAGGCGTCCGTTCGATCGATCTGTTCACGCCGATCTGCGCCGGCCAGCGCATCGGTATTTTCGCCGGCTCGGGTGTCGGAAAATCGACGACATTGGCCATGATTGCGCGAGCGCAGGCGTTCGACACGGTGGTAATTGCACTGGTCGGCGAACGCGGCCGTGAGGTGCGCGAATTTCTCGACGAAGCGATAGGCGACAATCTCGGCCGCACGATAACGGTCGTTTCGACAGGCGATGAAAGTCCGATGATGCGCCGTCTGGCGCCGAAAACGGCTATGGCGATTGCGGAATACTTTCGAGATCTCGGTGAGTCCGTACTTTTGATTGTCGACAGCGTTACGCGGTTTGCTCATGCGGCTCGCGATGTAGCGCTTGCCGCAGGCGAGCCCGCGGTTGCGCGCGGTTATGCGCCAAGCGTCTTCTCCAGTCTGCCCCAGCTGCTCGAGCGAGCGGGACCCGGAATGGAAGGCGGTGGCGCCATCACCGGCATATTCTCCGTCCTTGTCGACGGGGACGATCACAACGATCCGGTTGCGGACAATATCCGCGGGACGCTCGACGGCCACATCGTGCTGGATCGTGCTATCGCCGATCAGGGGCGCTATCCGGCGGTCAATGTGCTGACCTCGATCTCCCGACTTGCCCAGCACGCCTGGAAACCGGAGGAACGCGATCTTGTCCTGCGCCTGAGAAGCATGATCGCCCGCTATGAGGACACACGCGATCTCAGGCTGATGGGCGGCTATCAGCCGGGTCATGACGGAGAACTCGACCAGGCGATCGTCATCGTCCCGAAGATCTATGAGGCGCTGCGCCAGGATCCGTCCGCGCCACCCAGCCGCGATGCCTTCCGCGAGCTTGCGGACCTGTTGCAGAAAGCGTGACGACATAAAGAAAATGGCCGGCGAGCAGACAGCTCACCGGCCATTGTCTTGCGCGGCTCGGGGCAGGTTACTGTGTCATCTGCTCGCGCGAGAAGAAGCTTATCTGTTCGACGAGAATGTCCTGGATGATATCACCCTTGAGGCGTGTATTCACATTCTGGCGAACGGTCTTGCTGAACTCGCCAAGATCGTAGCGGTCCAGATGGTCGAGGTCGATGTTGTCCGCGGCATAGATCGTGCGGTAGGTCTCGTCGGCGACCATAAGGCCCGGCGGAACCGGCTGCTGTCGCAGGGTTTCGCTGTCGGCGGTGTAAACGAGCTTGATCACCGTATATCCGTTCAGCTTGCCGTCGCGTATCATCGGCACGCTGATCGGCGCGGTTTGTTCGTACTGAAGTCCAGCCCACTGGGCGCCCTGCATGATCGTGTCGCGGCCAATCGTCCAATAGGCGGTCACATAGCCTGAGACCAGCATAACCGCACAGACCCAGACGCCGATGATAAACAGACGGCGATCGTTCACTGCGTACCTCCTGCGTTGGGGGGAGCGCAGTATGTTCCGTCGGATTCGGCCTGGCGCATGGCGGCAGTCAGAATGCCGGAAATTTCCCGAGCGGCGTCGAGATGCGTCTTCAGAAGAAGGCTGTTGCTTTCAAGTTCGCGGCGCAGGCTGATCAGTCGCAGCCTTACATCTTCGCCCACATCGCCGGGATCGACATTGCGGACGGCGCGCGTCAGCTCCAGAAGGCCATGGCTTTTGCGGTAGTTGAACTCGTCGAGGGAAGCCGTCCCTTTGCCGCCGCGCAGGGAGGCGGATTCGAGTTGAAGAACATCCTCCAGCCTGTCTACGGCATTCAGGAGCGCGGCCGTAACAGTACCCGGAAGGGCGATATCCTTTCGTCCCGTTGCCGTGTGCGCGAGGCGCACGGGGGCCGAGGCACTGTATTCGCCAAGCCCCTGCTTGGCATCGACCGGAAGATTGTTCATTTCACTTGCTCCGAACACGGACATGAGACGTCAAATGCGGCTTGAGGCGGACAGGATGGCTGAGAGGCTGGCGGGAGGCAGGCTTCCCGTGTTGGGCCGCTGGCCGACACCGAGCGCGGCGAGGTCGACACCCGGCTTGTGGGCGCCGCCAATCGAGGCGCTGTTGGTGGCCAGAATACGCTCGGCAATGCCGATGCCCCCCGATTTGGCCATTTGCTTGCTGATCTGTTCCGCAAGCATGGACTTCCAGACGGAACCCGCGGTGCCTTCGCCATAAACATTCTCGGCGTTCTCCGGCAGCATCGACGAGATGAACGACTGCAGCACCACGGCCTCGAAATCCTGCATCACCTTTGCGCGGTCATTGGTGTGGTGGAGGCGGTCTGCGCCGCGTTCTGGAGCCGCGACACATCGTTGCGAAGCTCCAGGCGCGCACGCGCGACATCGAATGGAAGAGACGGGCGGAACGGCCCGCCGATGTCCGGCGAAGGTTTCGCCGGCGTCGAAGGAACGGTGTTTTCGATCTTGTCCATTACCTGTGCGAACGCCGTGCCAGCGCTTTCGCCGAGCTTTTCCAGCTTGGCCGCTGCCACTTTGATCCGATCCGGATCGGCGGCCTGGGACACTTCGAGAATGATGTCGGACGGCGGCTTTATTGCCATGAAAGACTCCGGCTTACATTGACGCGAGAATAGTCCCGCTAGCTTACGGCAGGCTGGAGCCGCGCCGGTTTACGGCGAGGCGGTCGATCATGCTGTCGAGGAGCGTCTTTTCGTCGGTGCGCTCCTTGTGCTTGGCAAGCGCATCGACAAGGTTCTCCGCCTGCCGGAAGTGGCGGGTCTGTTCCATCACGTGGCGGGTCTGCACCTCTTTCAACTGGCGAAGGTCGTGGCTCCTTTCGGTCACGCGGCGCAGGCGCTTTGCCATGTCATCCACAAAAAGCCCGTGGAGAGACGGGTCGTCATTCAGACTGCGGAGGATCGACTGCCTCTTGGCTTCGAGCTCGGTTTCTTCGCGGTTGAGCCGTGCGAGCTTGCTCTCCTCGATCCGCTTCAACTGCTCGCGCACGCGCTGGATGCGCTTCATTGCGTTGAGACGCTTGCTCATGCGTTTGCCAGCCAGCTTGTGAAGCCGCGGATGAACACGAGCATGAATTCCGTGCTGGTGAAGTACCAGAGAAACAGGCCGCCCAGGATCACAAAGGGCATGGAAATGAAATAGACCGGAATCTGCGGAACCATTTTGTTCAGGATCCCGGTCGCAAGATTGATGATGATGCCGTAGATGATGAAGGGGCTTGCGATGCGTAGCGCGAGCATGAAGGCGATGCCCAAAGTGTCTGCGATCTGGATCAATGCGGACTGGGTATCAAAACGGCCGGAAACAGGCAGTACGTTGTAGGAATTCATCAGCGCGCGAATGATCTCGATGTGTTGATTTGTAACGAAAAGAAGCAATGTCGCCGTCAGCGTGATCATCGTCGTCATCGATGGCAGCGGCTCGTTGCTGTCGATCGGGGTGCCGGGCATCGAGCCGTAGCCGACGATCATCGCAACGGCATTGGCGAGTGTTTCAAACGCCAGGAAGAACAGCCGGCCGAGAAACCCGATGAGCACGCCGGTCAAGAGCTCCGACGCGATCATCTCGATGAGCGGAATAGGCTGATTGCCCGGAATATGCGGCTGTACCTTGCCAAGAAGCATGGGCGCGACCGCGAGACTGATGCCGATGCCGAGATATAGCCGCGCCTGCATCGGGATACGTGAGCTGGAAATGCCGGCCATCAGCATAAGGCATCCGCCGATGCGGCAGAAAATGACGAAGACGGCGAGAATGGTCTCCGAGCCGATCCCGGTCATGAAATCGTGCCCAGAGCCTCGACTTCGATGCCGCGGGAGATTTCCACATGCGACAGCACGGGAAGGGCGGGAAACAGCCGTTCGATGATGAGGCGCACGTAAGGGCGTGCTTCAGGCGCCGTTACGATCGCAAAGGAGTGGTTCTGGCTCATGCGCTGGCGGATGGCCGCAGAGGCCTCGGTGCTGAACTCCTCGATAAGGCGCGGATCGATGTCGAACTCGACAATGTCACCTTTGCTGTCACGCTTGAGACCCTGGTGGAAGGCCAGGTCCCAGCGATTGCCAAGCCTGAGGACGCGCAGTGCGCCACCTTCGGCCAGGTCGCCGCAGATCTGCTGGGCAATACGCATGCGCACATGTTCGACGATCTGCTCGGCGCGCCGGACATGCGGCGCGATTTCGGCGATCGCTTCGAGGATCAGGTTCAGATTGCGGATCGAGGCCCGTTCGGCCAACAGCAGCTTCAGCACCGCCTGAAGGCCGGAATAGGAAATGTGCGACGGACAGATGTCGTCGACAAGCCGCTTGTACTCCGGGTCGAGGCGGTCGATGAGCGCGCGCATGTCCTTGTAGGACAAAAGTTGCGGAAGATTGTTGCGGATGACTTCGCTGAGATGCGTGAGCATCACCGACATATTATCGATGGCGGTGAAACCGTCGCGCTCGATCTCGTTGAGATAGGATTGCGGAATCCACATCGCGTTGAGACCGAAGGCCGGCTCGCGAACGGCGTCGCCCGGAACATCGGGTTGCCCCGCATCTCCGGTGATGACCAGGACCTCGCCGATACGCAGTTCATGCTGCGCGACGACCGTTCCGTGGATCTTGATCTGATAATCCTTGGGCGAGGTCGCCAGACTGTCGGTCAGTTTGATGTCGGGGACGACAAATCCATATTGCTGCGCGAACTTGCGGCGCATCTTGCCGACACGATGCGCAAGCTCGCTGTGCGAGTTCAGCATCTGGGTTGCCAGCTGCTTGCCAAGGCACAGTTCGATTTCCGCGGTCTTCAGGCTGTCTTTGACCGAATCCTTGTCGGCAAGTTTTGCAACCTCGACCTCACGCGCCTTGGTTTCGTCCCGAGCCAGCGTTTCGCGCGCGATGCGGCGGGGTATCGTGTAAGCGATGAAGCCCATCAACGCGCCGGGGATGGCGAAGGCGAAGAACGGCAGCCCGGGCACGAGCGCGAGAGCGCCGAGCAGACCGCCGGCGACCGACAATGCGCGCGGATAGTTTCCGAGCTGCGTCAGCACGGCCTGTTCGGCAGTGCCGCGCGTGCCGCCCTTCGAGACGAGAAGGCCGGCGGCAAGCGAAACGATCAGTGCGGGAATCTGGGTCACGAGACCGTCGCCGACCGAAAGGCGCACGAAGGCGTTCGCGGCGTCGGCCAGCGCCATGTCATGGCGGGTGACACCGATAATGATGCCGCCGAAAATGTTCACGACCGTGATGATGATGCCGGCAATGGCGTCGCCGCGGACGAATTTCGATGCGCCGTCCATGGCGCCGAAGAAGGAGCTTTCCTCTTCCAGTTCGCGGCGGCGCAGGAAAGCTTCCTTGTCGTTGATGAGACCCGCCGCAAGATCGGCGTCGATCGCCATCTGCTTTCCGGGGATCGCGTCGAGTGTGAAACGCGCGCCGACTTCGGCGATACGCGTTGCGCCCTTCGTGATGACGAGAAAGTTGACCGTGATGAGGATGCCGAAAATGACGAGGCCGATGACAAAATCACCGCTCATGACGAGCTGCGAGAAGCCCTCGATGATGTGACCGGCCGCCGACGATCCGGCGTGACCGTGGGACAGGATGAGACGCGTGGTTGCGACGTTCAGCGCCAGGCGCAACATGGTTGCGATGAGAAGGATTGTCGGGAAGGACGAGAAGTCGAGCGGACGCTGAATCCATAGCGAGACCATCAGGATCAAGACGGAAAGTGCGATCGATATGGCAAGGCCGATGTCGATCATCAGCGGGGGGATCGGCAGGAACAGGACGGTGAGGATAACGACGATGCCCACGGCAAAGCCGATATCGCGCATGCTGGCGCGGACCACCGGGTTCTTGGCCAAAAGGGAGGCGTCGCTCATCTCAGTCCTCTATATTCCGCTCTGGTGCCGTGCCGGCCGGATCAAAAGCCGGTTTCGATGCGCCCGTAGACGATCTGCGTGAAGGCGTGGATCTGCGACCCGATGAACGGGCCGGTGAGGACGATGGCGAGCAGGATGGCGACGATCTTCGGGATGAAGGTCAGCGTCATTTCCTGGACCTGCGTCAGCGCCTGTATCAGCGCGATCGCGACACCGACGAACATCGCGGCGGCGACGGCCGGGCCGGAACCGATGATGATCGTCCAGATCGCGTCGCGGACGATATCGAGTGCATCGACCTCGTTCATGGATCAGGAGATCTCGACGCCCGGCTCAAGGAGAACGAATTTTCCATCGCCCAGCTCGGCGACCGCTCCGCCGGAGACGATGTGCACCGATTTCACTTCGCCTGTGACGGTGCCGTCGGCGGAGGTGATGGTGCGGCCGATGATGCCGTCCGCCTGCGACAGCGCGATTTGCGACAGCATCGACTGCAGGTTCTGGTTCGTCATCATGGACTGCTCGACCTGGGAGAAGGTCGCGAACTGCGCGACCCATTCCGTCGAGTTGGTCGGCGATGTCGGATCCTGGTTCTTCATTTGCGCCAGGAGCAGCTTCAGGAAGCTGTCATAGTTCAGTGCGCCGTCCGAATCCGTTGGGGTCGAATGGGTCGGTTGCGAAGAGCTTTGAGTGTTGTTCGAAACTTCCATGTCCGTGGTCCTTCCTCAGGCCGCCGCCGGCGAGCGGGATTGTGCGATAGATTTCGTAGGCACATGCGGGCCGACAATGCACTCCTCGAGAGGGAACAGCGCACGCAGCGTCTTCAGGGCGTCGAACAGACGCCCGTTCTCCACCTGGCTGGACGCGGTTCTAAGCCCCGTGAGAATTGTCTCGTTCTCGAACGTCGTCTGCATCGATGCGAACAGGGCACGGAACATTATCCCGGCGGTTTCGGCATTGTCCGAATCCATCAGGATCATCTGGACGGTGAAATAGAGTTGACGAAGCGGTGTTGTCGTCTCGTCCGGCTGCAGCACATGTGCTTCCAGAAGAAACTTCACGTCGTTCAGAAGCTCGATATTGACCTTTCGGTCCACGCGCAGAACGGCGCCGTTGATGTAGAACCGCTCGCCTGACTTCAGCCCGAGGTGCATGCTCTTCTTCATTGCAGGCCCCGACGAATGATGCCGTTGATTTCGATCAGACCGTCGAAGTTTTCGGATTTGAACAGGCGGATCTGCTCCGCTTCCTTCATCACCCAAAGACCGATGGAGATCAGATCGGCGCGCAGCGCCTCCGGGAGGTCGTTTTCCGGTTGGGCGAGATCTTCGATCAGGTAGGACCACAAGCGGCGAAGATAGAGCACTGCCTCGATGGCCTCGCGCGACTGGTTGCCTTTGGTTTTGGCGGCTTCAAGCATTTCAATTGCCTGGCCGAAGGCTAGCTGCTCTTGCTGACGCGATGCGCTTGTCGCGTCTCCAACGATGTCAGCATACGAGAATTGATGCATTTATCACCTTGCGGGTTGGCGGCGTTCGGATGTCGAACCGGGCGTGACGTCGCCTGGTTCAGAGATAGTTGAGCAGGCTGAGCTGCTGCGCACGCGCTGTCAGCGCGTAGGCCATATCGAGCTGCGTCTCGAGGGTCGTGATGCGGGTCGCGGTCTCGTGCGGATCGATGAGTTCGAGCTCATTGATATGCGTGTTGAGAATGTTCAACTGCACTTCCATGCGCTCGTTGGCATTGGAGACGCGCTGCTGGGCGGTGCCGAGACGCGCCTGCATGACGATCACGCCCTGGACCGCTTCGCTCGCAACCGTCCACGCCTTCTCGACGACAGCCTTGTACGTGTTTTCGGAAAGACCCGTCGATGCGAACTCGGTCACCATTGTGTAGGCCATCGCGATCATCCGCAGCGGCTCCTCATTGGCGTTTGCCGATGTGTCGACAAGCTCCGACGTGGAGACGCGGCTGCGCACATTCTGATTGGATGCCGAGGACCAGTCCGGCACCCAGGCGGCGGGATCGAACAGGGCCGCGAAGTCCCCATCGAGGAACGTCTCCATGTCGGCCGGGGTAATGTTGAGAATTCCGGCATCGGTCTGCGCGATACCGAATTCCGCAAGAAACGCCGCATCCACTTGCGTCTTCGCGGCCGAAGCCGGCCCGAAATAGTCGTTGAGCGGGCGCACATCGGTGTTGATGCCGGCGAACAGATACTGACCGCCCTGCGAGATGTTCAGGCTCGAGATAAGGGCTTCAAGGTTGTTCTTGCCCTCCGCTTGCGCGAGTTCGGGGCCCGTTTCACCGTCGCGGATCGCGAGCATCGTGCTCACGAAGTCCTGCGCCATGCCGAGCACGCCCGCCAGCGTCGCCTGGCTCGCATCGAGGCGAGAGGCGACGAGGCCGTTGGTATCGACGATGCTCTCGAACCTCAGATAGTCCTGACGAAGCGATACGGTGCGGCCCGTCTTGTTTCCGAGCTGGAGGCCCATATCGGCCCAGCGGCCGGAGCCCAGCTCCTTTTCGTTCTTGGCCAGCTCGGTTTGCATTTTCAGAATGGACAGGCGTGTCGCGCTGGACACGGCCTGGGTCGAGACAAACGTGGCTTTCATCTCATGATCCTCTTAAACGGCGTCCAGAAGGTTTTTCAGCATGGCGTCGACGGCCGAGATGAGCTTGGACGATGCCCCGTAGGTACGCTCGAGTTCGAGCATCCGGGCGAGCTCATCGTCGAGATTAACGCCCGTCGCATTCATCAGCGCCTCGTTCGAGCGCTCATAGACGGTCATCTGATATGTGGTCTCGTGATCGGTCTGCTGGCGGTTGAACTCCACCCAGCTCACCGACGAGGTGGCGAAGTCCATCAGCGTGTTTGTCGGATCGGCGCCCGCCGCGGGGTCGAAGTTCCGCGACTGAGCAAGGTCGGTAACGATCGCGTTCAGGCGTTCGTCGAAGCCGGCGACGTTGTCGATGTTGTAGTCGACGTTGATGCCGTCACGGATGAGGTCGAGATCGCCCCCTTGATCGGGGTCGATCGCGGGATTGACCATGAGGACACCGGCAAGCCCCCGCTCAACCAGGGGCGCGGCGGGAACCGTGCCGGCGGGCGAAGTAAAGATGCCCGGAAAGTCGGTAACGCCGTCGTTTTCCTTGAATACGTTGATCAGACCGCGCGCGATTTCGTCGAGTTGGTTCTGATAGGTGACGGCGACGTCGTCGCGCAGGGTGGCGAAGCCGTAAAGACGGCCCGTCGTCGACGGCATTGTCGAGTTTCCGCCGACGATGGGAACGCCATCCACATAGACGGCATTTCCGGCGGTTGTGGCATCGTACACGGTGGTCGGCTGGAAGCGCACGTCGCGCGGCCGCGTTTCAAACAGGGTGACGCCACCGTCCGTGTAAAGAACCGCGTCGTTGTTTTCCCGGATGACAACGCTGACGCCGATTTCTTCGGACAGCTGCGCAACGATGCCGTCGCGTGTATCGAGGTAATCGGTGATATCCGAGCCCGCCACCGTGCCCTTGACGATCGCGTCATTGATGCTTTCGAATTGAGCGAGCAGGCCGTTGATCCGCGTGACCGAGGCCGACATGTCGGCATCGGCCTGGCGGCGCGTGTCCTGTACCGTCGCGGTCGCCTGGTTGAGAGTCGTGGCCATTTCCTGGGCCGCGCCGAGGACGGACTGCGCCAGAATCGAATTTTCCGGTCCAGCGGCATATTGCTGAAGCGCGTTCGTCAGTTTGCCGAGTTTAGCGGCCGGCGATTGCTCGAGTTCGGGATCGCCGACGGTTTCGGCGAGTTTGGTGATCCCTTCGAGAAGCGCCTGCTGCGCGGCGGCTCCCGACGTGGATCTCAGCATGGTTTTGAAAAGCGCGTTGTCGGCGGCGCGTTCGATTCCCGCCACGCGCACGCCGCCACCGGCGATCGTCACCGTGTTGGCGATCTTGCGCGAATAATAGGCCACTCCCTGGTTCGAAATGTTCCGCGATGTGACGGATGTCTGTACGCCGGTCGCCTGCAGCGACGATTTGGCGGTGTTCAGGGCGAGAGAGAGGCTCATCGTGCTGTACCTTTTTACGCGTCTCGCCTCAGCGCTTCAGATTGACGAGAACTTCGAGAAGTTCCGATCCCGTTTGGAAGGTCTTGGAATTGGCCTGGTAGCCTCGCTGTGCCTCGATCATGGCGGTGAGTTCGGCGCCAAGATCGACGTTTGACATTTCGAGCGCACCCGAACCGACCGTGCCCATGCCGCCCTGTCCGGCGAAACCGACGCTGACGTCGCCGGAATTCATCGAAAGGCCGAACACATTGCCGGTGAGGGGGGTCAGATTGTCGGGGCTCGGGACATCGGCCACGGCAAGCTGATAGGTGGCCAGACGGTCGCCATTCTCGAAGATCGCGTACACAATGCCTTCTTCGCTGATCTCGACGCGATCGACGGCGCTCGGCGGGTTGCCGTCCGCATCGGCCTCGGGTGCGAATTCATCGGTCCCGAGCTGGGTCATCTCGCCCATGTCGAGAGTGAAGGTCTGGCCGTTCGGAATTGCGAGGGTGACAGGTCCTGCCGGCGTCATCCCGGCGAACTGGCCGGTGGTGCCGTCGAAGGCCATCTCTCCTTCGTAAAGCGCGGCGCTGCCTGCGGCGCCATAAGGGAAGCCGCCATTAGTGGCGTCGGCCCGGTCGTAGACCGCGACTTCCCACGTATTGTCGGCGGTCTTCGTGTAGTAGATGTCGAGGATCACCTCATTGCCGAGATTGTCGTAGACCGACAGCGAGGACTTGTTGGTGAATTGCGAGCCTGCCGTGTTTTCGCCGGCGGTGTCGTCAACCAATGGGTCGACGATGTCCGCATTGGAGTTCAGGGTCGCAGTGATCGAACCCTGCGTGCTCGGCGTCGCCACCATGCCCTGGGCATAGATGTTTACGACTTCGAGGCCGGCGAGGCTGTTTGCGACCGGCGTCGGAGTGCCGTTCGCAAGATTGTAGCCCATCAGCTTGAAGCCGCCGGCATTGATCAACTCGCCCAGTTCGTTCGGAACGAACGAGCCCGCGCGGGTGAGATAGGGAGTGCCGCCTGCGTCCTGAACGACGAAGAAGCCCGAGCCGTTGAGGCGAAGGTCCGTGGCGGAGTTGGTGTAGTAGGTCTGGCCTTCTTCGCCGATCGCATAGCGGATCTGCGTGGTGACGCCGCCCGGCGTGTAACTGCTGCGCTGGCCGCTGTTGACGACGAGCGTGGAGAACTCGGTCGATGCGCGTTTATAGCCGGCCGTGTTCTGGTTTGCGATGTTGTCGGCAACGGTCGAGAGCTTGGTGCCCTGGGCGTTCATACCTGAAACGCCGGTGCGCAGAACGCCGTAAAGACTCATTGGACTGATCTCCTGAAACAGTACGTGGAGACCAGTAAGCCCGGATATGCTTGCGCGAAGCTGGCGATGCAGTAATTACATAAAGCAGACTAACCTATTAGAATTCTGGAAAAATTTGAAGAATAAAATCGTGACGGGAAATGAATCCGGGCAGGCGTGTGTCGGAGAGCACGGCGCCGCGCTCCCCCGTGCGTTCTTCGTCGCACGTACGACCAGATGGCCCGTCTGAGAGACTTTGACCCGGCCGCATGTATGGGCGTTCTGAAGCCCGAGGCCTTCCCCCAGGCGGCGGACCTCGATCAGCGCTTTCCGAAAGAGTTCGGTGGCGAGCACGATCTTCTGGGCAAGGCCATCCTTAGCGCTCAACGACGCGCTCCGAAACAGTTGAGTGAATTGGAAGTGGACAATCTGTTCTCTATCATAAGCCAGAGAATGTCAGCGGAGCATATCCAAGTGTTCGAGGACCTGGAATCGGTTGTCGAGAGGAAGGATTACAAATCGTACTGTTCGGCGAGCGCCGGGATGTTCGCAAGTGCTCTGAATATGAGTTCGGAACAGCAAGCGAACTTCTTCCGATACTTGATGGTTTCAGAGTAGTTCAAAGAGAACGCTTTTTGCATCTGGATCCAGCGACTTCTTGATCTCGCGCTGTCCTGAGTCTTCCCGAAAAGCTACGGGTGTGCCCCGGCGATCGCCGAAACGTCCGTTTTGGATTTCGCGAGATAAGAAGGGACAAACGAAAAAGGCCCCGGAAGGGGCCTCTTTGCTCAAACTTTTGCACTGTCTCGCCAAGAGTTCTTGGTAGTGACCCTCGGAAAATGAGGCAGTTTTTGGTGCGGCCGAGAAGACTCGAACTTCCACGGGTTGCCCCACAGCGACCTCAACGCTGCGCGTCTACCAATTCCGCCACGGCCGCGAAAAATGCCGGGCAAAGCCCGGCGGTCGGGTCTGTAACAAATAGAAGTTGGCGGTACAAGGCCTGTCCGCCTTGCGGACAGATTTGAAGACACTTGGCCGCCTTGCGGACAGATTTGAAGACACCTGGCCGCCTTGCGGACGGTATGAAGACCCTTTGGCCGTCCTGTGGATAGATATGGCGGTCCTTGCCCCGCCACCGGGCGGGAATCAGGTCCGTTTGCGGACCTGCCGATCAGGTGTTTTGCCGTTCAGCGGGCGTCGACCGGGCGCTTCAGAACGCTTTTGACCTCGACCGCGATGCGGTTGCCGATCACGACGATGGCGCCTCGCGCGACCGGCATGGAATTGGCGAGAATGATCACTTCGTCGTCTTCCGAGGCGTCGAGCTCGATCACGGCGCCGCGGCCCATGCGGAGCAACTGATGGACGGGCATGGTGGTCTGACCCAGCATCACCGATATATCGAGGCGAATGTCGTCTAGAACTGCCATAAGACCCTGCGAAAAGCGCGACATGGCGCGGAACGGCTTAAGGTCAGCATGCTCATGGTTAACCCATGCTTAACGGCCTGATTTCATTCACTCCCTCAGAGGGCGCCGCGCCCGTGGAATGGCGCGTCACCCGCCATCCCGTGCCCTATGAGGCGGCGGTTGCCGCCATGGAATTGCGCGCGGCTGCCGTCGCGGAGGGACGGGCGCCCGAGCTTGTCTGGCTGCTGGAACATCCGCCGCTCTATACGGCCGGAACGAGCGCCCGGGACGAAGACCTTCTCGATGCGGCCCGCCTGCCGGTGTTCCGCACGGGCCGGGGCGGGCAGTTCACCTATCACGGGCCTGGGCAGCGGGTGGGCTATGTCCTGCTCGACCTGAAGCGCCGCCGGCCCGATGTGCGGGCGTTCGTCGCGGCGCTGGAGGAATGGGTCATCCGAGCGCTTTTGCCCTTCAATGTCGAGGGCGAACGCCGGGCGGACCGGGTGGGCGTCTGGGTGCGGCGGCCGGACAAAGCGAAGGACGCCGAAGACAAGATTGCGGCGATCGGCGTCCGTCTGCGCCGCTGGGTCAGTTTCCACGGGATCAGCCTGAACGTCGAACCGGATCTTTCGCATTATGCCGGCATCGTTCCCTGCGGCGTGCAGGGGCCGGGGGTCACTAGCCTTGTCGATCTCGGCCGGCCGGTGACGATGGACGATGCGGACGATGCCCTGCTTGTCGCCTTCCGTGAGATTTTCGGGGAAGTGCAGCCCGTCCCGGGCGATCCCGCGGAGCTGATTACGGAAACGGCAGCCGTCTAGAGCGTTGGCAGGATCGCAAAATCATCCTCGGTCGCCATGGCGATCTCGCCGGCTTCCGCGGGGCGCGTCGCGACCTGATCAACCCGAGCGCCGGGCGGTCCGCTCCGCATAAGGGTCAGTGCCTCCTCCACTTTATTCGCCGGGCCCATCAGCACGGCTTCCACCGAGCCGTCATCGCGATTGCGCGTCCAGCCCCGCAGGCCGCGCGAAAGAGCCCGGCGCTGGAGCCAAGCGCGATAGCCGACGCCCTGGACGAAACCGTGCACGCGCGTGGTGACACTTATGCTTGTCACGACAATTACCTCTGCAATCCTTGCGTGTGCGCTACTTTAAACTATCCCCGAAACTAAGAATTAGGTCTCAGTATGTAGCGTTACAAAAAATACATATTGGAGGAAATGTCGTGACCGTTACAGCCATTAAAGTGCTGGTCGCAGATGATTCCAGTACGATCAGACGCCTGTTCCGGGAGTTTACCGAACACTGGCCGACGCCGGTCGATTTCGTCGAGGCGGAATGCGGAGAATCCTGCCTGAGGCAGTTCGGCGAGCAGCATTTCGACATGGCCTTTCTCGATGTACATATGCCGGGGATGACGGGCCTCGAAGCTTTGTGCCACGCCCGCCATCGGGGCAATAAAACCTTCGTCGTTCTGATGTCGACCCAGCCCAAGGCAGAGATCATCGAAATCGCGCGCAAGCTCGAAGCCTACGACTTTCTTCGCAAGCCGTTACAGCCGGATGATCTGGTGTCGGTCTTCAATGCCTATGAAAAGCTGGTTCAGCCGGTGCGCGCGCTGATCGTAGACGATTCCGCAACGGTACGGCGCGTGATTACAAAGATCATCGACCAGTCGATTTTCCGGGTCGTCATGGACGAGGCGGGCACCGGGGGGCAGGCCGTCGAACTGTGCGATCGAGGCCGCTACGACATCGTGTTCCTCGACATGAATATGCCTGATGTCGATGGGCCGGAAACCTTGGCGCGGCTCAGGAGCCTCAACCAGAACATCCACGTCGTGGTCAACTCGAGCGAGGACGAGGCGAGCGTTCGCCGCCGTTTCGGCAATCAGCGCATCGACATGTTTTTGAAGAAGCCCTTCTATCCGAAGGATGTCGACCGCGCGATCCGGATGGCCTTCGACCTGCCAACGCCATACCGCATCGAAGAAGCCGCCTGAGCGGCCTGGAATCTGAGGGTGGAGGAAGGTCGCGAGTTTCGCGGATTTCGATGACCCGAAGCATGGCTGCGCTCGCTTTTGTCACATGAAATACGGCATACTCCCTCAACGAGAATGAGGGAGGAATCGCATGGATGTGCGCGCCGCCGTTGCCATCGGAGCCGGCAAACCGCTTGAGATCATGACCGTCCAGCTTGAAGGCCCGAAGGCCGGCGAAGTTCTGGTCGAGATCAGGGCGACCGGCATCTGCCACACCGACTGGTTCACGCTTTCGGGCGAAGATCCGGAAGGGCTGTTCCCGGCAATCCTCGGCCATGAAGGCGCGGGCGTCGTTGTCGAGATCGGTGCGGGCGTCACCTCGGTGAAGCCGGGCGATCACGTCATTCCGCTCTACACGCCGGAATGCCGGCAATGCCCGTCCTGCCTATCGCGCAAGACCAATCTCTGCACCGCGATCCGCGCCACGCAGGGGCAGGGCGTCATGCCCGACGGAACGTCGCGCTTCTCCATCGGCGGCAAGAAATTGCACCATTATATGGGCACGTCGACGTTCGCGAATTACACCGTGCTGCCCGAGATCGCGGTGGCGAAGGTCCGTGAAGACGCGCCCTTCGACAAGATCTGCTATATCGGCTGCGGTGTAACGACAGGGATCGGCGCGGTCATCAACACCGCCAAGGTCGATCCGGGCGCGAAGGCGATCGTGTTCGGCCTCGGCGGCATCGGCCTCAACGTCATCCAGGGCCTGCGCCTCGTCGGCGCCGACATGATCATCGGCGTCGACATCAACAACGACAAGAAAGCCTGGGGCGAGCGTTTCGGCATGACGCATTTCGTCAATCCGAACGAGATCGACGGCGATGTCGTGCCCTATCTCGTCAACATGACGAAGGAGGGCGCGGACCAGATCGGGGGCGCCGACTACACATTCGATTGCACCGGCTCGACCAAAGTCATGCGCCAGGCGCTGGAAGCGTGCCATCGCGGCTGGGGCGAAAGCATCATCATCGGCGTTGCGGGCGCGGGGCAGGAGATATCGACCCGCCCGTTCCAGCTCGTCACCGGCCGCACCTGGAAGGGCACGGCCTTCGGCGGGGCGAGGGGCCGCACCGACGTGCCGAAGATCGTGGACTGGTACATGGAGGGCAAGATCGAGATCGACCCCATGATCACCCACACAATGCCGCTTGAGGACATCAACAAGGGCTTCGAACTGATGCACCACGGCGAGAGTGTGCGCGGCGTGGTGGTGTTCTGATCCGTTCCCGGCGGGTTGTCCGTCCGAATGCCGCGCACTAGTATTTCGGCAGGCTGATACGGCCTGCCGCTTGCGCCCTGATGGTTCGGTGAACGTATCGCACTTTCGCTTCCTGTCCTTCTGACGGCGGACGCGTCGGCAATGCAAGCACTGACCGGAATCTACGCCGTGAGAAACGGATAGGATCATCATGCGCAGTTTCATGAACGCCAAGGCGATGGCGAAGACGCTCGAATCCGCGCTCGCCGCCCGCAATGTGGATCTTTCCCACAGCGCGGCCCTCGAAATCGTCGCCGGTCAGTTCGGCTTCAAAGACTGGAACACTCTTTCGGCACGGATCGCCACCGAGCAGCGTACGGACGACAGCGGGATCGCGATCAAGCCGGCAATCCCTATTCTTCGGATTTTCTCGCCGGAGAAGGCGCTGGAATTTTACCGGGATTATCTTGGTTTTCGCGTCGACTGGGAACATCGCTTCGGTGAGGGCTTCCCGATCTACTTGCAGCTTTCACGCTCGGGCGCGTTGCTTCATCTCAGCGAGCATCATGGCGACGCAACACCAGGCTCGACGTGCTTCGTTCGGGTCACCGGTATCGAGGCGTATCATCGCGAACTCCACGCGAAGGGCTATTCCCATATGAGGCCCGGTGTGGAGAAGGTGGATTGGGGGCTCGAAATGACCGTCATCGATCCGTTCGGCAACCGGATGAGGTTTTGCGAGCAGCGGCATGTGTGACGGCGCGATCATACCTTTGTGCGGAGTTCCCAGATGACACTTGAGCTTTACCAGCACCCGCTCGCCTCGTTCTGTCACAAAGTGCTCATCGCGCTCTATGAGAACGAGACACCGTTTACGTCCCACACCGTCGATCTGATGGATCGATCCGGGAGCGCAAGCTTTCTGGAGTTGTGGCCGGTCGGGAAAATACCGGTGCTTCGCGATGAGGCTGCCAAGCTGACGATTCCGGAAACGACGATCATCATAGAATACATACACGCGAACTATCCGGGAGCATGCGCGCTGTTTCCGGAGGATAATGCCCAGCGCCTGGACGCGCGGCTTTGGGACCGCTTTTTCGATTCCTACGTTCAAGTCCCGATGCAGAAGATCGTCACGGACCGCCTGAGATCTTCGGGCGAACACGATCCGCGCGGCGTTGCGGATGCAGTCGTCGCGCTGCAGACGGCCTATGACATGATCGAACGGCGGATGGCGGATCGCGTCTGGGTCGCCGGCGACGGCTTTTGCGTCGCCGATTGTGCGGCCGCGCCGGCCTTGTTCTACGCCGGCATCGTCGCGCCGTTCGGGGCGACGCATCCAAATGTCGCCGCCTATTTCGAACGCCTGATCGACCGTGTGTCTTTCAAGCGTGTCATAGACGAGGCGCGCCCCTATTTTTCGATGTTTCCGTTCAAGGAATTGATACCGGTGCGGTTCCTCTGACGGAAGTCATGACTTCGTCCGGAACGTCGTCACAAATTTGTATTCCGGCTGCGGCCTCGCCAGCATCTCCGCCAGCGGAATCGAAAACTCCGCGCGCTTCCGGTCCGGCGCCACCGCGCCGCTGCTCTCGATGATCTCGTCCGCCGCGATGGCCCAGCTCAGGCCCCGGCCTTCGACGGAGCCGAAGATCATCGTTTGCATGGTGAGTTTCATGTCGTCGGAGCCGGTGAAGGCAGTGAATTCCGGCGGCGGCGTCAGCGTGACGGTGAGGCGCCACAGGCCCGGCCCCTGGCGTTCCAGTGCATAGGCCAGAGCGTTGGTCTGCGATGGCGCGCCCTTTGGCAGATAGCTCTTGTCGGCGGCCGCCTTCGCGATGGCGGCAAGCGTTCCGCTCGCCTTCATCACGCAGACCTCGTTCTCGCCTTCGGTATGGCTTTCGACACTGACGATCAGGCCGACCTTCTCAGCCGCGCTTTTGTCGGCGCAGAACGTGCGTCCTGCCGCGGGCGCATATTTCTGCTGCGCCATCGCGATGACCGAAGCCGGCAAGGCGGCCCGAACCTCCAGAACGGCGTTCTTTTCACTTTCGACTTGCAGCGTCTGGTCGACGCTGAAACAGGCCGACAGGAGCGGGAGAAGGGCGAGCACCGCCAGACGAGCATATTTCATGAGACCCCCAGAGCGGCGTCCGCGCCACGATTCGCGGCCATGATACAGGCGGATGCGGCGTTCTCGTGGTTGAGGATTGCCGAACCGGAAGACTCCGCTACAAGGGCATGAAATTCAGCCCCTTTTGCCGGAGCCGTCATGGCCGAGCCGGATCTCCAGACCGCGGCAGACCCGCAGCCCGATCCGCCTGCGCCCGAGGCGGAAGGCGCGGTTACGGCTGCCCTGGTCGAGGCCGTCAGCGAGACGATCCTCACCGGCGATGCCGAGCGCCTCCGGGCTCTGGTGGGCGGCTTCCACGAGGCCGATCTCGGCGAACTCCTGCAGGCGCTGGAGCCGGAGCTGCGCCCCGGCCTCATAGAGTTGCTCGGTTCGGCCTTCCACTTCGCTGCGCTGACGGAGGTCGACGAGGCGATCCGGCTCGCGCTGCTCGAAGCACTGCCGATCGACACCATCGTCGACGGCCTGCGCGAACTCGATTCCGACGACGCGGTCTACATTCTTGAAGACCTCGAGGACGAGGACCGCAAGTCCATCCTCGAACGCCTGCCGCTGCCCGAACGCGCGACCCTGACGCGCGGCCTCGATTTCCCCGAGGATTCCGCAGGCCGTCTGATGCAGACGGACTTCGTCGCGGTGCCGCCGTTCTGGACGGTCGGCCGTACCATCGACTATCTCCGCGAAATGAAGGATGCGCCGGAGACCTTTTACGAGGTCTACGTCATCGACCCGGTGTTCAAGCTGATCGGCACGGTGCCGCTCGACAAGCTGCTCCGCAGCCCGCGCGAGGTCCGTATCGAGTCCATCCTCATCGAGGATGTGCATCCGGTGCGCGGCACCGATGACCAGGAAGAGGTCGCTCGTCGGTTCCAGCGCTACAATCTCGTGTCCGCGCCGGTGACCGATGAAGCCGACCGGTTGGTTGGCGTACTGACCATCGACGACATAGTCGACGTCATTCACGAAGAGGCGGAAGAGGATCTGAAGGCGCTGGGCGGCGTGCTCGGCGACGAAGAATTGTCCGACACTGTGTCCGAGACCGCGCGCTCGCGCTTTCCCTGGCTGTTCGTCAATCTCGGCACGGCGTTTCTTGCCGCCGGCGTCATCGGCATATTCGAAGGCACGATCCGCCAGATGGTCGCGCTCGCCATCCTAATGCCGATCGTCGCCTCGATGGGCGGCAATGCCGCTACCCAGGCGATGACCGTGACGGTACGCGCGCTGGCCACACGCGAGCTCGGCCGCCGCAACATCCGCCGCATCGTCATCCGCGAAGGTCTGGTCGGCCTCGTCAACGGAAGTCTCCTGGCGGCGCTGCTCGGATTGGGAGCCGGGGTGTGGTTTCGCGATTACGAACTCGGCGTGGTGATCGCCGTGGCCCTTGTCGTCAACATGATTGTGGCTGGCCTGTTCGGTACCCTGGTCCCGCTTAGCGTCAACCGGCTAAAGCTCGATCCTGCGGTCGCGTCGGGGGTTTTTGTCACCATGATCACCGATGTCACTGGTTTCTTTGCCTTTTTAGGCTTGGCCACTTGGTGGTTCGGGTTTTGGTAAGCCGCTTCGACAAATAGCCCCTGCATAGCCGACAGGGCGGTAATGCATTGCGTCCGCATAGTGGCGGGGGTATATCGGCGCGCCTTTTGGCGGCACCTTTTTTACCCACGCCGCGTTCTGAAGGTGCAGGCGCCGCTCCGGCTGTCACGGGCTCATGTCCATCCATGTCCACATCGTCAGCTAGCCCTGCCGCGACCCAATCCGCGCCGACCGGCACCCATGCGGCGCGAGGCAGGCGCGAAACCTGGATGCTTACGCTCGGTTCGCTGGGCGTCGTCTACGGCGACATCGGCACGAGCCCGCTTTATGCGCTGCGTGAGTCGCTGCTGCATGCGGGCGATGCGCCGACGCGGCTGGAAGTTATCGGTATCGTGTCGCTGCTTATCTGGGCGCTGTTTCTTGTCGTTACCCTGAAATATGTCGCGCTCCTGCTGCGCGCCGATAACGGCGGCGAGGGCGGCACGCTCTCGCTCATGGTGCTCGCGCAGAACGCGCTGAAGAGGCCGAGCAAGATCGTGCTCGGCCTCGGCATTGTCGGCGCGGCCCTGTTTTACGGCGACGCCATCCTGACGCCCGCGATCTCGGTTCTGTCCGCCATCGAAGGCCTGAAGACCACGACGAATATCGACGACAGCCATGTCGTGCCGATAACTTTGGGCATTCTCGTCGCGGTGTATTGGGTGCAGTCCCACGGGACAGCCAAGGTCGCGGCGTTCTTCGGCCCGATCATGTGCATCTGGTTCGCGACGCTCGCCGGGCTCGGCCTTCTCCACATTTCCGATTCGCCCGACATCCTGAATGCGCTGAACCCGTCCTATGCGCTCACCTTCATGACGCATCACGGGATTCTCGGTTTCACCGTGCTCGGCTCGGTCTTCCTGGCCGTCACCGGCGCCGAGGCTTTGTATGCCGATATGGGCCATTTCGGGCGCTCACCCATCAGGCGCGCCTGGCTGTTCTTCGTGCTGCCGGCCCTCATTTTGAACTATCTCGGCCAGGGCGCACTCGCCCTCGCTCATCCTCAGACAATCGGCAATCTGTTCTTTTCAACGGCGCCCGAATGGGGCCGCCTGCCGCTCGTTCTGCTCGCGACCTGTGCCACCGTGATCGCGGCGCAGGCCGTCATTACCGGGGCCTATTCGCTGACCCATCAGGCGACGCAGCTCGGTATCCTGCCGCGCCTCGCCGTTCTCCACACCTCGGACCGGGAACGCGGCCAGATCTACATGCCGAAGGTCAACTGGCTGATGCTCACGGGCGCGATCGTGCTCGTCGTCACGTTCGAGACCTCCGGCGCGCTCGCTGCGGCCTACGGCATCGCCGTCGTCGGCACGATGATCGTGTCCACGATGATGGCCTCCGTCGTCATTGCGCGGATGTGGAGATGGGGCTGGGCGGCTGCGGCCGCGATAACGCTGCCGTTCTTCCTGCTCGACTCGACCTTCCTCGCCGCCAATCTCCTGAAGGTCCTGGACGGCGGCTGGATTCCGCTCGTGCTCGGCGCGCTCCTCATTGTCGTGATGTGGACCTGGCTGCGCGGCACCGGCATCGTCGCCGAGAAGGTCCGCCGCGCCAGCGTGCCGCTGCAGAACGTCGTGTCGTCGATGACGCGCAGCAAGTCGATCGTGCGTGTCCCGGGAACGGCGATCTACTTGACCTCGGATCCGGAGGTCACGCCGGCCGCGATGATGCACAATCTCAAGCACAACAAGGTGCTGCACGAGCAGAATGTGCTTCTTACCGTACGCACGGAGACGATCCCCTACGTGCCGACCGAACGGCGTGTGTCGTTCGAGCGCATCTCGGACGATTTCTCGCGCGTCGTCATCTGCTACGGCTACATGCAGTCGCCGAACATTCCGAAATCTTTGGCAAAATGCAAATCCGAGGGCCTGTCGTTCGACATTATGTCGACGTCATTCTTCATCGGCCGGCGGTCGCTCAAAATCTCGCCGCAGGGCGGCATGCCGATCTGGCAGGACAGGCTCTACATCCTGCTCACCAAACAGGCCGACGACGTCATCGACTATTTCCGCATTCCCGCCGGACGCGTCATCGAGCTTGGAAGTCAGATAGTGCTTTAGGGCAGCCGCGATATCCGGCATCGTGCCGGGGCGTATCGGCCCGGCGGCAAAATCCGCATCGGGTGGCTGAGGCGGCGGGTAGGGCGCAGGCTCCGGCCATGCCCCGGGTGAATCCTCCGGCGGTACGACGTCAGGTGCGAACTCTACAGGTGCGCCGTTCTCATCCATGAACGCTTCCGCCGCCGCGATGCGGTAGACTCCACGGAAGGTCTGCGGATCGGCCGGTTTCCCCTTCCGCAGAATGACGACATAGCCTTCGAGCGCGAGGCGCACAGCCGCGCGCCGTATGGACAGAAGAAGAGTGTGCCATTCGAGGCCGGTCCCGGCGGCAGCGCTGCGCGCCGCTTCCGACGGGCAGATGCTGGCATCTAGTCCGCGCTCGTCCACAAGACGCAGGATCGCGTCCTCGAGCGCACGGTCGGATAAGGTCACGATGCTACCGTCCAGGTTGCGGCGTCCACCGAATCCGACATGAACTGACGGCGCCACAAAACGAGCGCAACCACGATCGTGGTCGCCATGAACGTCACGGGCCCGGCAAACCAGCCGAGATAGGCGAGGGCGAAGAAATAGGCGCGCAGGCCGCGGTTGAAGTGCCGCGCAGCTGATACGTTCATCCGCGCCGAGCGCTGGATGGATTGTTCGACCGCGACGGCATCGGGATGGCCCACCGGTGGCATCGAGCCCATCAGGATCGCGACATAGTTGAACAGCCGGTATGACCAGACGAGCTTGAAGAACGAATAGGCGAAGATGGTCGCGAGCCCGAGCACCTTGATCTCGAAGGCCACGCGCGTCGTATGGCCCGAGAACGGCAGGACGTTGAACACCTCCAGGGCGGCGTCAGTGAAGCTCAGCGCCGAAAGCGTACCGCCGACCGCGAGAAACGCGCTGGAGGCGAAGAAGGCGGTGCCGTTCTGAAGGCCCGCCATCAGCTGCGCGTCGAAAATGCGGCTCTCGCGCGCATAGGAGCGCCGCATCCAATCGAAGCGCGCCTCGTGGATGATGGCGTTCAGGCTGCCTTTGCCGTGCCTGCTGAACTCGACATAGAGGTAATAGGTGAACCAGGCGCCGGCGAAGACGGCGAGGGCGACATAATCGAGGGCGCTGAAGCCGGTCACAGGAGCCCGAGCTCCCTCAGTTCGATGACAAGGTGCGGCGGAAGCCCGGTGGTCGCGGTCGCGGCGTCCATATCGCCGGGCGCATCGTCCACGGCGAGGTAGCGCCAGCCCTGAAAGGGGCGGCGCGGGCGCGGCTCGGTGCGAATGAGTTCCGGCTCAAGCACGATCTGGCAGCGCGAGATGCCCTCGCTGTCCTTGATGGGACGAAGTTCGAGAATGCGTTGGCGGGCGCACATCACGCCCTTGATGACCCAGTAGAGTGAGCCGCCGTTGAGGATTTCCTCGCCGCGGCTCGGCATCATGCGGGTGGTATGGATCTGCTCCACGACGAGGCCGCGCTTGGCCTTGTCCGCGAGCGTTTCGGCGATCCATTCGGCCAGATCCTCGAAAGAATTGGCGCCGACGCAGAGCTTCTGAAGATGAAGAGGCATGTGCCCTTCCTGCCGCGCCACGCGGGCGACCGCAAGCGGCTTTGTGGACAGCTCAGTATTCGTACTGCGGCAACACCCAGGTTTCGGCCGCGCCGGCAGCATACCATTCCCGCATAGCGGGCAAAGCGAGCACGGCCTCCATATAGTCCCGCCCCGGCCCGGAGAGCTTCACGTCATAGGTTTTGAAGCGGGTCACGACCGGGGCATACATCGCGTCCGCGCCGGTCCATGTGCCGAACAGGAACGGTCCGTCCTTGCCATGGGCCGCGCGCGTCTCCGTCCAGATCTGGTCGATGCGCGCCACATCCGCCTCGACCTCCGGATTGAGGGCGAAGTTGGGATAGTGCTTGCGGGTGTTCATCGTGCAGAGCTTGCGCAGCGGCACGAAGCTGGAATGCATCTCCGCCGAAATCGAACGCGCCAGCGCGCGCGCCTTCGGGTCTTCGGGCCACAACCCGGCCTTCGGGAACGTCTCGGCGGCATATTCGATGATCGCGAGCGAATCCCACACCGTCACGTCGCCATGCTTGAGAATCGGAACCTTGCCGGCCGGCGAATGCTTGCGGATCTGTTCGCTGGATCCCTCGATATAGATCGGGATCACGACTTCCTCGAACGCGATGCCGGCCTGCTTCAGCGCGATCCAGGGGCGGAGCGACCAGGACGAATAGGCTTTGTTGCCGAGGACGAGGGTGAGGGACATCCGGGAGTCTCCGATTTGGCGCGAGAGTGTCGTGCGCAGCAGCCTCTGAAAAGCGCAAAACTGTGATCGATGCGATCAGTCTCCGTCATGCCCGGCTTGAGCCGGGCGTGACGGCTTCGAGATCAATCTTCGCCATGAGGCACGGCCACATTGTCGATCAGCCGCGTACCGCCGATACGGGCCGCGACCAGCAGGCGGATCGGGCCGTGATGAGCGTCCTCAATCGGCGCCAGGGTTTCGGCGTGGCGTGCTTCCACGTAATCCACGGTGAAGCCGGCCTTTTCGATCTCCCGGCGTGCGTTCGTCATTACATTGCCGATCGGCGCGCCGCGCGAGATCAGCACCGCGCTCTCGCTGAGCACACGATGC
>CAWAYQ010000032.1:125000-534794 GCA_963786225.1 uncultured Alphaproteobacteria bacterium | reverse complement strand
AGCCCGGTAACGACGCCGACTGATCCCTCCCCTGAAAGGGGGAGGATGGCCGGCCGCAGGCCGGTCGGGTGGGGTTCTCCCCCACCCCGGTGCGCTACGCGCACTCGACCCTCCCCCGCCGCTGCGCGGAGGAGGGATTAAAGCTCACGGTTTCGCGGCGGCCTTCTCTGCCCACTTGCGCCGGCCAAGCATCGGAACCGTATCGCGCACCCAGGGAAGAGGCACGACGTTCCCCTTCTCATCGAACCGGAAGACGATGCGGCGCTGAGCGAACAGGCGCGCGAGAAGCCACGCGAAAACCGCGCCCAGAGCGAGGCCCGCGAGCACGTCGGACGGATAATGCGCGCCGGTGGCGATACGCGCGAAGCCGACCCAGAAACCGAGCATCAGAAAAACATAACGCAGGCGCGGCATCAGAAAAGCGAGACCGACGGCCAGCGCCATGATCGAGGTTGCATGGCCTGACGGGAAGCTCGCCCATTTCGGAACGAACGCCAGAAAATCGTAGGCGAACGCGCCATGCTCGGCGAACTGCGAGGGCCGCGCGCGGCCGATCGTGTTCTTGGTCAAGGAGGCAATGATGCCGGCGCCCGCGACGGCCGCGAAGAGATAGAACGGCGGCGGCGGCGCGGGTGAAATGTGCGTGCCGGACGCGCCCCGACCTCCCCTTCACATCAGAGGCGAGGCCGAAGATCATGATCAGCAAAGTGATGGCGAACAGCCAGCTGCATTCGCCGACCGTGTTGAAGAACCGGAAGACCGGGACCGACGAGGGCGGAAGCGACGGCCGCCAGGCGGTCACGGCCGGATCGAGGACAAACATCAGAAAGAGAACCGCGGTCATGAACACCGCGAGCGTATTGACGATCTGGTATCCGTTGTAAGGCAGCACCGCGAAGCGCCGATCGCGGGTACGGCCGCGCCAGAGCGCGCGCGTGCTCGTCCAGTTCGCCGCCATCCGGTCGAAAACCGTGCGCACGGAAACGAGCACACGGCCGGCATAGGCAGAAAGGCGCTGCAGAAGTGCGGATGGATTGTCGACCGAGATCGACATTGATGGCTCCCAACCCTCGATAGCCCGGCACGTTACCACAGACAGCGTCAGAATTGCGGCGCGACCGTCAGAGGCGGCGGACCGCTTCCAGCACGTCCTCGTCGGACACATAGGTCATGGCCTTGGAAACCTTGGCCGCCTTGGTGCGCTCGCCCTTGCGCATCAGAAGGATGAAGGTTTCCGCACCGCCTTCGCAGGCACCATCCCCGCAATCGATCTCGCTGACCGTGACCGCATGCTCGTCGCCGAGCTTGAGCGTCTCGCGGACAAGCGCGGCGATGCGTTTCGAGGCTTCCGACGATGCGGGATCGCGGCGGCGACCGAGGCTGAACAGACCCATGGTCGGGTTATCGCTCATTCGACCGTCATGGGGAAAGTACTAACTCTTCTCTGAAATAGGAGTTGCACCTCTTTATACAAATGTATATTCCGCCCGCATGACAACCGACGAACCTGACATTTCCCCTCGAAGCCTCGCCCGTTTGCGCGAGCTTTCCGGGCTGACCCAGGCCGCCGCGGCCGCCGAAATCGGCGTGTCGCAGGCAACCTATTCGCGCTGGGAGAAAGAAAACAACGAGCCAACCGGCGCGGCGCGGCGGGCGCTTTCGGAGTGGGTGATCCGCCGGTCGCCGGGGATCGGCCGGGCGTTCACGCCAGGCCTGCCGATTTCCGACGCCGCAAAGGCCGGGGAACTGACCGCGAATTTTGCAGATGCGGGCTATGCCCGCGTGGAGCCGCCGATCCTGCAGCCGGCGGCGGCCTTTCTCGACGTGTCGGGCGAAGATCTCCGGCGGCGTATGTTCCTGACCGCCGACGCCGAGGGCGAGGAATTGTGCCTGCGCCCCGATCTGACCATTCCGACCGCGCGGATGCACATCGCCCAGGGCGATCCGGCCAAGGAAGCAGCTTATTTCTATCTCGGACCGGTGTTCCGCCAGCGCGAGACCGGCGGCGGCGAATTCCAGCAGGCCGGCATCGAAATCTTCGGCCGTGCCGACCGTGAGGCCGCTGAGGCGGAGATCATCGCCCGCAGCGCCGAGGCGCTCGAGCTTTACGGCATTGAGAACAGTGAGCTTCGGCTCGGCGACCGCTCGCTGTTCGTAACCTTTATCGACGCCCTCGACATTCCGGCGGCGTGGCGCCGGCGGCTCATGCGCGACGCGGCGCGGCAGGGCGGGCTCGGCGGCGATCTCGCGGCACTCGCGCCCTCGCCGGGCGGAAGCAGCGACCACACCGCGTTTCTTGCCGCCCTCGACGGCGCCGATCCGAAAGCGGCGAAGGCCGTGGTCGAGGACATGCTGTCGCTCGCCGGCATCAGCCAGGTGGGCGGGCGCACCGCCGGCGACATCGCGGAGCGTTTCCTGGAACAGGCGCGTTTGAGGGCGTCCGCCTCCCTGCCCGCGGCGACCCATGAAGCACTGTCGTCATTCCTGACGATCGAGAGCGATCCGGCGACGGCGCTCGGCGAAATCCGGACGTTGATCGTCGAGGCCAGGCTCTCGGGCGCCCTCTCGGTGACGGAAGACGACACGCCCTTGCGCGCCGTGCTCGATGCGTTCGAGCGGCGCAACGACCTTCTGGCCAAGCGCGGCGTGGATCTGGACGCGGTTCAGTTCTCGACCGCGTTCGGGCGGCAGCTCGATTACTACACCGGCCTCGTCTTCGAGTTCCGCGCCCCGCGCCTGCCCGCGCTCGGAGCGCTGATCGGCGGCGGACGCTATGACGGCCTGCTGGCGACTTTGGGTGCGCCGGAAGCCGTGCCGGCCGTCGGCTGCGCGATGTTTGTGGAACGCATGACGGAGGCCGCGCGATGAGCGATCCCCTGCTTCTCGCCGTCCCCTCCAAGGGCAGGCTTCAGGAAAACGCCTTCTCCTTCTTCGCGCAGGCCGGGTTGCCCGTCGTGCGGCCGGGGGGCGCACGCGATTATCGCGGCGCGGTTTCGGGCCTCGAAGGCGCGCAGGTTCTGTTTCTCTCCGCGAGCGAAATCGCCAAGGAGCTGTCCGCCGGCAATGTGCATCTCGGCGTAACGGGCGAGGATTTGATTCGCGAACAGGTGCCGCAGGCCGATGAACGTGTCCTGCTGCTTGCGCCGCTCGGCTTCGGCCCCGCCAATGTCGTGGTCGCCGTGCCGCAGGCCTGGATCGATGTCCGTACGATGGCCGACCTGGACGATGTCGCGGCGCGCTTCCGATCGAGCCACGGCCGACCGCTGCGGGTCGCGACGAAATACATCGCACTGACGCGGAGCTTTTTCGCGCTTAACGGCGTCGGCGACTACCGCATCGTCGAAAGCCTGGGCGCGACCGAAGGCGCGCCTGCGTCCGGTACGGCGGACGTGATCGTCGACATCACCACGACCGGCTCGACGCTTGCCGCGAACGCGCTGAAAATTCTCGATGACGGGCTGATCCTGAGGAGCGAGGCAAACCTCGTCGCGGGACTTCGTGCCGACTGGAACCCGACGGCGCGTGATGCCGCACGTACGATCCTTGCTCGGCTCGGCGCCGCGGCGCGGGCGCGCGCGGTGCAGGAAGTGAAGGCCGCCCCGAAGGGTGACCGCGCCAAGATCGCGAAGGAAGCAGCCGCCAGGTTCGGCGCTACCGCCCCGTTCGGAATCGCGGCGGACGGGCCACTGACTTTGCATGTGCCGAGCACCGCGATTTATCCGTTGGCCGACTGGCTGATGGGTCTTGGCGCGGACACGGTTTCGACGGCAAATCTCGACGATGTGTTTCAGTCCGAGAACCCACTGAACGAGCGGCTGCTCGCGGCACTGCAAGGCATCCGGTGATGGCCGTCTTCCAGGAAAGGCTGTCGGAATTCATGACGCTCACGGTTGTCATCGATCCGCTCGGATCGCTGCCGGTTTATCTCGCCATCGCAGGCAAACGGACCAGGCAGGAGGCGCGGGCGATCGCGGTGCATGCCGTAATCGTAGCCTTCTGCGTGCTGCTGTTTTTTGTGGTCGCCGGTCAGGTGATCCTTCAGCTGATCAATGTGCCGCTGACGGCGTTCCAGATTGCCGCCGGCATTGTGCTTTTCCTGTTTGCTCTCGGCATGATCTTCGATCAAGCGGAACATTCGAAAGAAGCACTGCTGGCGAAACAGTCGCCGCGCCAGGCTGCGGTTTTTCCTCTCGCCATTCCGGCGATCGCGAGCCCCGGCGCGATGCTCGCCGTCGTTCTGCTCACCGACGATGCGCGCCACAACATCCCCGATCAGGCGCAGACCGTCGTGGTGATAGCCGTAATCCTCTTGATCCAGCTCATGCTTCTGTTCATCGCCAGGCGCGTCGAGAACCTGATTGGACGCGCGGGCACGAGCGTTATCAGCCGCGTCATGGGCACGATCCTCGCCGCCGTCGCCGTAACAGAAGTGCTCGACGGGTTTTCGACCTGGCTGAAGCTTCCTTTGCCCTGAACGTCAGCTCAGATTCTTGTTCAGGAAATCGACGGTGCGTTTCCAGGCGAGATCGGCTGCCGCCTTGTCGTAGCGCGCGGTGTTGGTGTCATTGTTGAAAGCGTGGTTCGCGCCTTCGTAGATATACACTTCATAGGTCTTGCCCGCGGCGTCCAACGCCGCTTTGTAGGCGCCGATGCCGGCATTCACACGCTCGTCGAGACCGGCATAGTGCAGCATCAAGGGAGCCTTGATCGCCGCGACCTTGCCGGCCGGGATCTGCATGCCGTAATAGGCGACGCCCGCGGCGAGCGCAGGGGATGCCGCCGCGAGTTCGTTGACCTTGCCGCCGCCCCAGCAGAAGCCGACCGCGCCGACCTTGCCGTTCGACAATTCATTTTTGCCGAGGAAATCGACCGCCGCGACGAGGTTCGCGAGCGTCTGGCCGGCATCGAGCTTCGCGATCATGTCGCGCGCCTGATCCTCGTTCGCGGGCGTTCCCCCCAACGGGGTCAGGAGATCCGGCGCAAATGCGAGGAAGCCGTCGAGCGCCATGCGCCGCGTGACGTCCTCGATGTGCGGGTTGAGACCGCGGTTCTCGTGAACGACGATGACGGACGGGCGTTTGGCCGCGCCTTCCTTGAGGCGGACGAGATAGCCCTTCACCTCGCCGCCCGGCGCGGGATAGGAGACGCGCTCGATGACGAGGCGCGCATCGTCGTCCGGCACGATCGCGGCCTGGGCGTAATTGTTGGTCAGGACCGGCAACAGGGCCGCGGCAGCGGTGGCGGAACCTGCGACCTTGGCCAGGCGATCCATGAAATCGCGGCGCGACAGCTGGCCGTGGGTAAAACGGTCGTAGAGATCGATGATGCGCTGGTCCATTACGGGCTCCTCCCAATTTTGCGCGAGCTTAGCCAGAAATATGGCACGCGCACCTCAAGTCTTTGCGACATGAAAAGGCCCGCGCCGAAGCGCGGGCCTTTTAATCGAAGCTGAGCCGTCAGGCTATAGGCGGGCGTCCGCCGCGCATAAAGCCGAACACGGCCGAAATCACGAACAGAACGATCGCGATGAAGAAGATGATCTTGGCGATCTCGATCGCGGTGCCCGCCAGGCCACCGAAACCGAACGCGGCCGCGACGAGCGCGACGATCAGGAAAGTCAGGGCCCAACCGAGCATGGGTCTCCTCCTCGAATTGCCGCCCGAAGGCGCTGTTGCCTGGAAGCGGATGCAACCGCTTCTCGCCATTTCCAACTCGCGAAACAGGTAACGGTTCCTGTTCAGGGCAGGCCGGCAGTAGTCCGGATCGGCCGGAAATGCTCCTAAAGGCGGACACGGGCGCGGCCCAAAACGTGGAACCAAGGACCCCGGTTTCGCGTTCTATGCGCGCCTGATTTTCCGTAGACAGTTGGGGAGTAACCAGATGATCACATCCGGAATCGCGATTCCGAATGCCGGACCTTCCGTGGCCGAGGAGTTCGAACGCAAGGCGGACGATTTCGCCGGGCTCGCCGAGGGCGCGGCGACGTTGGAGGAATGCCTGCGCTACCGTGATCTGGAACAGAGCTACCGCCTGCGCGCCACCGAAGAACGCGTGAGGCAGATTTCGCAGCTTCATACAGCGGGCGCGGACGACAGCGCCGCCGCCTGACGATTCGAGGAAACGCAAAAAAAGGGCGCGGCCGAAGCCGCGCCCTTCTGCATTTTCAGGGTTGGCTGGATCAGAAATCCATGCCGCCCATTCCGCCCATGCCGCCGCCCGGCATGCCGCCCGGACCGCCGCCGCCGTCACGCTTCGGCGCGTCGGCAACCATGGCTTCGGTGGTAATCAGCAGCGAGGCGACCGAAGCCGCATCCTGCAGAGCCGTACGGACGACCTTGGTCGGGTCGACGATGCCGGCCTTGATCATGTCGACATATTCTTCGGTCTGCGCGTTGAAGCCGAACGTATCGCTCTTGTTCTCGAGGATCTTGCCGACAACGATCGAGCCTTCGACGCCCGCGTTCTCGACGATCTGACGGATCGGGGCTTCCAGGGCCTTCAGCACGATGGCGTAGCCGGCCTGGATGTCCGCGTTCTCGTGGATCGTCTTGTTGATCGAGTTCTTCGCACGCAGAAGCGCGACGCCGCCACCGGGGACGATGCCTTCTTCAACGGCCGCGCGGGTCGCGTTGAGCGCGTCGTCGACGCGGTCCTTGCGCTCCTTGACTTCGACCTCGGTCGAGCCGCCGACGCGGATGACCGCGACGCCGCCCGCGAGCTTGGCGAGACGCTCCTGGAGCTTCTCCTTGTCGTAGTCCGAGGTGGTCTCCTCGATCTGCGCCTTGATCTGACCGACGCGGCCTTCGATGTCCTTCTTCTGGCCGGCGCCGTCGACGACCGTGGTCTTCTCCTTCTCGATCAGCACCTTCTTGGCGCGGCCGAGCATCTGGAGCGTGACGTTCTCGAGCTTGATACCGACGTCTTCGGAGACGACCGTGCCGCCGGTGAGGACGGCGATGTCCTCAAGCATGGCCTTGCGGCGATCGCCGAAGCCCGGAGCCTTGACGGCCGCGACCTTGAGGCCGCCGCGCAGCTTGTTGACGACGAGCGTGGCAAGAGCCTCGCCTTCGACGTCTTCCGCGATGATGAGCAGCGGACGCGTGGACTGAACCACGGCCTCGAGGACCGGGAGCAGCGCCTGCAGGCTGCCGAGCTTCTTCTCGTGGATCAGGATGTAGGGATCTTCGAGATCCGCCACCATCTTCTCGGCATTGGTGATGAAGTAAGGCGAGAGATAGCCGCGGTCGAACTGCATGCCTTCGACGACTTCGAGTTCGGTCTCGGCGGTCTTGGCTTCCTCAACCGTAATGACGCCTTCGTTTCCGACCTTCTGCATCGCACGTGCGATCATTTCGCCGATTTCGGTCTCGCCGTTGGCGGAAATGGTGCCGACCTGGGCAACTTCTTCCGACGACTTGATCTTCTTCGACGACTTCTTGAGGTGCTCCATGACCTGGGCCACCGCCAGATCGACACCGCGCTTGAGGTCCATCGGGTTCATGCCGGCGGCAACGGCCTTGGCGCCTTCGCGAACGATGGCCTGGGCCAGAACCGTCGCGGTGGTCGTGCCGTCGCCGGCGAGGTCGTTGGTCTTCGAGGCCACTTCGCGCACCATCTGGGCGCCCATGTTCTCGAACTTGTCCTCGAGTTCGATCTCCTTGGCGACGGTGACGCCGTCCTTGGTGATGCGCGGAGCGCCGAACGAGCGGTCGATGACGACGTTGCGGCCCTTCGGACCGAGCGTCACCTTGACGGCGTTGGCGAGGATGTCGACACCGCGGAGCATTTTCTCACGCGCGTCGGCGGAAAAACGTACGTCTTTCGCAGCCATGTTGGTCTTCCTTTATCTAACGGGTTGGAGCGGAGGCGATCAGCCGATCACGCCCAGAACATCGGATTCCTTCATGATGAGGAGGTCCTCACCGTCGATCTTGACCTCGGTGCCCGACCACTTGCCGAACAGGACCTTGTCGCCCTTCTTGAGGTCGATCGGGGTCAGCTTGCCGGCCTCATCGCGGCCGCCGGGGCCGACGGCCACGACTTCGCCCTCCTGGGGCTTTTCCTGAGCGGTATCGGGAATGATGATGCCGCCCTTGGTCTTCTCTTCAGCGGTCAGGCGGCGGACGACGACCCGGTCGTGCAGCGGACGAAATTTCATGGGTTTTTCCTCAGGTTTTGGCGTTTGGCCGAGCCTTGAATGGGGGCTGCTAGCACTCGCCCTAGGTGAGTGCCAACAGCTGATCCGGAATTAGGCGGGAGGCAGGGTCTTGTCAAGGAAGTAAGGCTTTTTTCGATCTCACCGGGTTCGCTGGAAGCTTTCGGCCGGGTGAATCCGCCGGCCTCGACCAAACGGCTAAAGAGGCCGCCTTGGGCCACCAGATCGTCGAACCCGCCCTGCTCCGCCACCTGGCCATTTTCGAGGACGACGATCCGGTCCGCGGAGCGCACGGTCGACAGCCGATGGGCGATGACGAAGGTCGAGCGGCCGGCGCGGAGCCGTTCCAGAGCCGCCTGCACCCGGGCCTCGGTGGCCACGTCAAGCGCGGAGGTCGCTTCGTCGAGGATGAGGATCGGGGCGTTCTTCAGCAGCGCGCGAGCGACCGCGATGCGCTGGCGCTCGCCGCCGGACAACCCCTGCCCGCGCTCGCCGACCATTGTGAGATAGGCCTCTTCCTTGCCCGCGATGAAATCGTGCGCCTCGGCGAGTTTCGCAGCCGCTTCGATCTCGGCATCACTGGCATCGAGCCGGCCCATGCGGATGTTCTCGGCAATCGACCGATTGAACAGTCCGGCATCCTGAAACACGACCGCGATGGCCCCGTGAAGCGACGACAAAGTCACGTCGCGGATGTCCTGCCCGTCGATCAGGATGCGCCCGGCCTGCGGGTCCCAGGCGCGCTGCAGCAGAGCGAGCGTCGTCGATTTTCCCGACCCGGTCGCGCCGACCAGCGCCACCGTCTCGCCGGGCTTCGCCTCGAAGCTCAGCCCGCTCAATCCGCCCGAACCCGTGGGATAGCGGAACGCAACGTCGTCGAACACGACGTGGCCGGAGCTAACGGCCAGCGCCGGAGCGCCCGGCTTCTCCGCCGGTCCCGGCCGCTCGTCCATGATCTCGAAGAACTGGACGAGTTGCGGCCCGCGGAAGAACACGCTCATCACGAAACCGGTCATCTGGTCGAGCCGGCCGATCAGCATGTTCGAAAAGCCGACAAACGAAACGATCTCGCCGACCGATGTGCCTTCCACGCCGCGCAGCATGGCGCCGAGGGCGAAAATCGCGACGATCGACAGCGAGGACGCCGCGCGCGTCAGCACGCTCATCACCGCCCACCAGTTCAACACCGGATACTGGGTCTCAAGCAGGGTTGCGAGCGAACGGCGGATGGCGGCGAGTTCGGTCGGCACCGCAAGGAAGCTCTGCAGCACCGAGACATTGCCGAACAGATCGCCGACCCGGCCGGATATGTCGCTGAACCGCGCTTCGACGTCCGCCTGCCCGCCGCTGGTGCGGCGAATGACGAGTGCGTTGACGCAGACATAAATGACCATCAGCGCGAGAAGCAGAAGCGCGAGCTTCCAGTTCATCCAGAACGCGATTGGGATCAAGACGAGCAGCGACACAAGACTGGTGAAATGTTCGCGCAGGATGGCGAGCCAGAGCACGAACATGGAATCGACGCCGACGGTCATGATCCGCATCAACTGCCCGGACCGCGCTTCCGAATGAAACGAGGCCGGCAATGTCAGTACGTGTTCGAGATAGGCCGCCATCGCAGTAAGCCGACGGCGGTGGCAGAGCCGGTCTGCGACAAGCGCGACGACGAGGCCGAACAGGAATGCGCCAAAGCCCGCGCCCGCCCAGAGCAAGATCAGGTGAAGCGACGGCGCATCCGCCGTCATCGCATCGATGGCGCGGCCGAACAGAACCGGCTCTGCGACCTGAAGGGCCGCGATGAAGACGCCGGACAGGATGAGGGCGATCGTGCGCCCGCGTTCCGCCAGGAGAAGGCCGAACGCTTTGCGATAGGCTCCGATCACGGAGATGCGGACGGGGGTCACGATCCCAGATCCCGCCGGAAGATGTATTCACGGCTTTTCGACGCGTCGTCGAGCGTGCGCTCCTCCGCGCCGCGCACGAAACCGTTCTTCTCGTAGAAGCGGTGGCCGGCCAGAAAACGGGTGTCGGTCCACAATATCATGGTCTGGCCTCCCTCGGTCCGCGCAAAGGCGAGGGCTTGAGAAAGAAGCGCATCGGCCGCGCCGCTGCCGCGTCTGTCGCGGCGGAGGTAGAGCTTGAACAGCTCGTACGCACCCGGCCGATCGTCGCGGGCCACCGCAACGCTGCCGAAGATACCGCTTTCGTCTTCCAGCACCCACCATCGGCCATCGCGCGCGCGGTAATAGCTGGCCGGCGCGGCAAGCTCAGGATATTCCTCGTCGAGAAAGACAATACCGGGATATTCGGCATAGACGCCCGCGATCAATGCGCCGATCCCCGGCCCGTCACCGTCGCGGGCCTCGCGGAGCGGCGAGGCCGGTCTCACGCGGCGCCGTCCGTTCCGATGCGCGCGAGGAAGCCCGCGAGATCGTCGGTGACGTGGTCGACATAGGGCCCCTGCACGCTGTCTTCCTCGTGCATTGCGCGTTCGGGAATGTCCTCGCCCTGCGGCAGGACCAGCACCGTCGTCATTCCGAGCGTGTGGGGCACCGCAAGATTGCGGGCGAGATCCTCGAACATCGCGGCATTCGCGGGCGTCACGCCGAGATGGCGGACGAAGCGGTCATAGGTTTCGGCTTGCGGGCTTCGGAATGAAATCGGCCTGGGCGACGTCGAAAATATCGTGAAAGAGATCGGACAGGCCGAGCGACGCGGCGCAGCGCTCGGCATGGCCGCGCGACCCGTTTGTCATGACGTAACGTTTGCCCGGCAGCGCCGAAATGGCGTCGATCAAAGCCGGATTGGGCACGAGCTTTTCGTGCGAGATGTCGTGGACGAAGTCCATGAAATCGTGCGGGTCGACGCCCTCGACCTCCATCAGGCCGCGTAGGCTCGTCCCGTACTTTCGGTAATAGTCCTTTTGCAGCCGCCGCGCCGAGATCGCGTCGATGCCGAGCAGGTTCGCGATGTAGAGCGTCATGCGCTGGTCGATCAGGTCGAACAGCCTGCACGACGGCGGATAGAGGGTGTTGTCGAGATCGAAGATCCAGGTCTCGACGTGCCCGAAGCCTCGGGCTTCAGCGGGTGATGAGAGAGCCCGCGCCATGATCCGTCAGGAGTTCGAGCAGAACCGCGTGCGGGACCTTGCCGTCGAGGATGACGACGCCTTCGACGCCGCGCTCCAGCGCCTCGATGCAGGTCTGCACTTTCGGGATCATGCCGCCGACCACCGTGCCGTCGGCAATGCGGCGGCGGGCCTCGTCGATGGTCAGCTGCTTGATGAGGACTTTTTCCTTGTCGAGCACGCCCGGCACGTCGGTGAGCAGAAGCAGGCGCCGCGCGCGCAAGGCGCCGGCGATCGCACCGGCGAACGTGTCGGCATTGATGTTGTAGGTCTCGCCCCAGCGTGATGCCGCGATCGGCGCGATGACGGGGATGAGATCGGACTGGGAGACGATGTCGAGCACGCGCCGGTCGACCGCTTCCGGTTCGCCGACAAAGCCGAGATCGATCTCGCCCTCCTCGCCGGTCTGGCCGTTGATGAGGCTCGTGACCTTGCGGGCGACGACCATGCCGCCGTCCTTGCCGGACAGACCGATGGCGCGGCCGCCTTCGGCATTGATGGCGGCAACGATGCCTTTGTTGATCGAGCCCGCGAGCACCATTTCGACCACGTCCATGGTCGCGCGGTCGGTGACGCGCAGGCCCTGCTGGAACTCGCTCTTGATGTTGAGCCGGTCGAGCATCGCGCCGATCTGCGGGCCGCCGCCGTGAACCACGATAGGATGCAGGCCTGAAATCTTGAGCATGACGATGTCGCGCGCGAACTGGCGCGCCAGATGCTCGTCGCCCATCGCGTGGCCGCCGTATTTCACCACGATCGTCGCATCGTCATAGTGCTGCAGCTGCGGCAGCGCCTCGGCGAGGACACGGGCGCGGTCGTGCGCCGAAATCTCTTTGTCGGTCATGAACTGAAAATCCACGGAAGATCGCGGCGTTTCTAGCCGCTTAGAGGCTCGCGCTCAATCAGGGCTTTCTGAGGAGAACACCGGCGGCGAGGATGACCGCCCATCCCAGGATCATCAAAGTCCCGCCGGACGGCGCCGCCATCGGAAACAGGGAATGGTCGCGGTAATGGCGCATGGCCAGGTCTCCGGCGAACAGCGCGCAGCCGAGGATGATGACCACGCCGCCCGCCTGAAGCGTCAGACCGGGATTTCCGGCGCGGCCATAGAGACCGAGCGCCAGAAGCGCCGGGGCATGAAACAGCAGCATCTGGGAGGCCGAGCCGAGGGTCGCGGCGGCGGCGCCATGCGCGGCCACGGCGGCAAAGGCGACGCCGAGCGCGCCGAACAGACCGGCGACGATGATGAAGAGCTGGCTCAATAGGCGTTCCTTTCGGCGATCAGCCGCGCAATGGCGGTTTTGAGATCGGCGAGGCCCGCGCCCTCGCGCGATGAAGTGGCAATGACTTCGGGGTAGGCGGCGGGGCGTCTGGCGATTCCGGCCTTGACCTCCGCGATCCGCGCTTCGAGCTCCGCGGGCTTCAACTGGTCGGTCTTGGTCAGAACGATTTGATAGGACACCGCCGTTTTATCCAGGAGATCGAGCACCGGGGTGTCGGTGTTTTTCAGGCCGTGGCGACTGTCGATCAGGACATAGACGCGGCCCAGATTCGGACGCGCCCGGAGGTATTCGAGGACCAGTTTGGTCCAGGCCCGCACCTTCGCGGCGGGGGCGCTGGCAAAGCCGTAGCCCGGCATGTCGACCAGAGTCAGATGATTGCCGATACGAAAGAAGTTCAGTTCCTGGGTGCGGCCCGGCGTATTCGAGACCTTGGCAAGCGTCTTGCGGCCGGTCAGCGAATTGACGAGCGAGGATTTGCCCACATTCGAGCGTCCGGCGAGAGCGATCTCGACGCCGTCGTTTTCGGGAACGCCGTCCATCGCGACGGCGCCCTTGATGAATGAGCATTCGCCCGCGAACAGCAGGCGGCCCTCTTCGATGTGAGGATCTGGCTTCTCACTTGCGGAAAGATCGGTCATGGGGCGAGATGCGCGCCTTATCTGCCCGGCGTCAACCGATCCGGGCCACGGAGCTTAATCCTTATGATCGCGCGCCTGCTGTTTACCGCCTTCCTTCTTGCCCCCGTTCCGGCCCTCGCGCAGTCCGTGGACGACCTCGCCGGCCGCTGGGGCGTCGCATCGTTCTGGAAGCCGGAGGACAAGGCGAAGGCGCCGGGCTGGGCCAGGCAGACCTGCGGCTCGCCCTACACCATCGCGAAGAACCCGGCCGGGAACCTGATGATGTATGTCGCCGACGAGAAGCTGCGCGAGATCCAGGTGAAGGGCAAAAAGCTCACCCCGCTGGACAAGCTCGAGGGCGGGCCGAAAAAGTTCGAGCGCACGATCACGGCGTTCGCGCCCGGCAGCTTCGAGCTGACCTGGACCGATACCGGTCTCGCGGCGCGCTACGGCACCGTCGTTTATGTGAAGTGCGGCGGGTAAGTACCTTCTCCCCTACGCAAGTACCTTCTCCCCAACGAGGGAGAAGGTAGCTAGCCAAACAGCGCGTCGATGTCGTCCTGCGAGGCGCGGCCGACATCGGTCGCGAGCGCGGGACCGTTGAGCAGTGCCTTGTCCCCCTTCGGCACGGGCGGGCTATCCGGCGAAATGTCCTTGAACTGTTCGATGCCGCCCCAGATCTCGATCATGCGTTCGATCCGGTTTTCGACGAATGAAAGTGTCGAAACGACTTTGGTGATGCGCTGGCCGGTGAGGTCCTGGAAATTGCAGGCTTCAAAGATGTTGACGACCTTTTCCTGAATTTCCGACGCCAGCACCCGGTCGCGTTCCGTCTTTACGTGCGCGTGCAGCTGCATCGCGTGATCGTCGATGAATTCGGCGGCCTCGAGGATGGATTCGGTCGCGGCTTCCGTACCGGCGACCACGGCGCCGAGCTCGCCCGAGACGCGCGACATCTGCGCGTTTTCGAAGTTCGATCCGTGAAGCGTCGCGATTTCCTGCTTGGTGCGTTGGATCGCCTCGCGAATGGTGTCGAGCTCGGCCTTGAGCTTCGACGCCTCGCTGAGTTCGCGGCGGAACGATTTCGATCGCGTCCGACGAAATTTCGGCCGCGGGCTTCACCATGGCGCGCAGTTTGGCCAATTCGGCCATCAGTTCGGCATGGCGATGAGCCGAAGAACCGTCCGGAACCGAAAGCACGGAGGCGGCATCTCCGCGCAGCATGGCTTCGACACGAAAGGGTTTGTATGCGCGTTTCATGAGGGATCCAGACCGGTTGAGGACCATTTATGCCTCACGATGGTTTATGAAGGGTCACCGGCCGCCTTAAAGAATTCATAAACCATAGCGACAGTTACGCGCGGCCCTTGCGACCGTGGCCGGCGGTGCAGCGAAATGTTCACCAAGGATTTGCCGCCGGACGACTAGAATGCGCCATCAATCGCCCGTTCTGTTCAGGCGTCACGTTCGTGGGGTTACTCCGATGACTTTCACCCGCTTCATTCTCATCGTCGGCGCTCTTGTCGCCACCTCGCCCGCCTTGGCCCAGACCTATTCCCAGCCGCGCGGCTATGTCGAGGAGGTCATCAGCACCGAGCGCCAGCGCGAGCCGGTCTACGAGGTCCGCAGCGAACCCCGGTTCTATGCACCGCCGCAGTATAATCGTATGTACACTCCCCGCGCCAACTACATTGTGCCGAGGCGCGAGCGGATGTACTACAATCCGTATACGCGCGAGGCGACGCCGCGGAATGCGCGCATCGAAACGCCACAGAACCCGGCCCAACCGCGCCGCTCGATCCCGCAGCAGTTCAGGAAGCAGGTGGTTCCCTACAACGGATCGGAACAGCCCGGCTCGATCGTCATCGATACGAAGTCGCGGTTCCTCTATCTCGTCCAGAACGACGGCTCGGCCCTGCGCTACGGCGTCGGCGTCGGCCGCGCCGGCTTCTCATGGGCCGGCACGCACAAAGTCACCAACAAGCAGGAATGGCCGACCTGGCATCCGCCGGCGGAAATGCGCCAGCGTCGCCCGGACCTCCCGGTGATGATGGCGGGCGGACCGAACAATCCGCTCGGCGCCCGTGCGCTCTATCTCGGTTCGACGCTCTACCGCATTCACGGCTCCAACGAACCGTGGACGATCGGCCAGGCCGTCTCGTCCGGCTGCTTCCGCATGACGAATGAGGACGTCCAGGATCTTTACGAGCGTGTGTCCGGTCGGCACCACCGTCAAGGTTCTCTGACGCTCATTGTCGTTACATGAAAGTGAAACGGCGCGCCCTGGGCGCGCCGTTTTGTTTTCGGCGATCAGTCCCCGCCGCCATCTCCATCGCCGCCATCATCGAAGCCGCCGCTGTCGTCAGCATTGTTATCCTGCGACGAGTCGCCGCCGAACAGCCAGCCGAACAAGCCGCCGCCCCCGCTTTCTTCCGCTCCGCCGCCGACATCACCGGCGCCGGCATCCTGCGACAGCGGATTGCCGGCAGAGGCCGTATCCGCCGCGCCGGTCGCGGCCTGAGCTTCGGAGCCGGTACCGAACAAGGATTTCGCCGCCTCGCCGAGCAGAATGCCGCCGCCAACGCCGAGCGCCACCTGTCCGGCATTGGCGAGAAAGCCTCCGCCGCCTTGCGCGCCCGCGCCGCGCCCGAAACCGGGAACACTGCCGCGAGCTTCTGGTCTGGGCGCGCCCATCGCGCCGCGCACGGGCTCGTCCTCTTCGCCTTCATAGTGCCGGCCGCCTTCCAGTTCCTCGATGCGCGCCGCTGCGGCTTCAAGCGCCTGGTTCTGGGCAATGATGGTTTGCGCCATCGCATAAGGCGCATTGGGCGCGCGCCGGAGTTCCGCGGCGATCAGCCGTTCGATTTCGGGATCGCGGTTCTGCCCCTCCGCGCCGCGCAGGCGGGCAAACAAGTCGTCGATCAGTTGGCGCTCGTTCTCTTGCACTCGGCGTCTCCTCTACGGTCTCCACCGGATTTGGGGTCGGATCGCGCGCATAAAAAGACCCGCGCAACGGATTTCGCCGCCGCGAGTTATCAATCCGGTTTGCTGGAAGGAATGGACGATGACCGTCTCGGGAAGATTTGGACAAATTGCGAATGCCGTAGCGCATTTCACCGGAAAGCCCGTCACCTTTGCGGTGTGCTGCGCCATCGTCGCTGGGTGGGCGTTGACCGGACCGCTGTTCGGCTATTCCGACACCTGGCAGCTCATCATCAACACCGGCACGACGATCATCACCTTCCTGATGGTGTTCCTCATCCAGAACACCCAGAACCGCGACGGCGTCGCAATCCAGACCAAACTCGACGAACTGATCCGCGCGAGCGCCGCGCAAAACAGGTTCGTCGGCATTGAACGGCTGACGGAGGAAGAGCTCGAAGCGTTGCGGAAAAAATGCGAAGCGCGCGCGAAGGCCGAACTGAACGCGGGAGGTAAATGCGAAAAGGAACGGCGACAAGAAGATCCGCCATGCCAATACGAAAACGGCAAAGACCATCGAACGCAAAGTGAACTGATTTTAGCGCGCGGACCTGATCTCCGCGATGAGTTCACGCGCCGCTTCCGCCGGATCTCCTCGCACCGCAAATAGCGGAGACGACGGCGACGCCTTGAGCGCCTGCACGGATAACCGGCGCAATGTATCCCGCGCCAAGCCCGCCGATACCGACGATGGGAAGCTCGGTCAAAGCGCGGATTGCGGCCAGCCCTTCAACACCGATGGAATCGCCGGCATTCGATTTCGTCGAGGTCGCGCGGACCGGACCGACCCCGAGATAATCGACGGCGTGAAGATGATCGCGCGACGCCTGGAACTCGTCCGGGCTTCCGATCGACAGGCCGATGATGAAACCCGGACCGAGCAGACGCCGCGCATCCGACGGCGCCATGTCGTCCTGACCGAGATGCACGCCGTCCGCGCCGGCCGCGAGCACGACATCGACGCGATCGTTGACGATCAACGCGATGTTCAGCGGCGCGAGCAGCTTTTTGAGCTCATAGGTCTCTTCGACGAGCTCACGCGTCGCGGCACGGGGATCGCGGATCTGCACCATGGTCACGCCGCCCGTCACCGCCTGACGGATCGTGTCCTCCAGGCCCCGCGCGCCGACCGTGGGGCGCCCGGCGACGAGATAAAGCGAAAGGTCGAAAGGAGTGGTCATCGGGCGCGGACCTTAAGCACGCCTCCCACGTCGGGCAACCCGCTGAACCTTCTCAAGACCCGAACGTTGAAGTCCTGAAGAACCCACACCGGGCCGAGGAGAACCGTAATGAACAGTCCCGCGAAGACAGCCGGAGCGCAATCCCAAGCAGGTTCACAAAGACAAGAAGCGGGAAGATAAAAACCAGGAAAAGGGCGTCGAGGATACGTTTCCCGCCAGCGACCCGCCTTCGGCCAGCCAGCCCGGCGGCGGCATCACCGGGCCCGAAGTGCTCGACGAAAAGAAGAGGCCGCGCTGATCGTGCTATAGCGGCTTCATGTTCGAAGCCGCGCCGCATCCCGCATCGCTGAAGCTCGCGATCGCCGCGCTTGCACTCATAGCCGCTCTTTTTTTCATTCTCGTTCACGTCCGCGCCCAAAACGCGGCCAGGCGCGCAAGGGCCTGGCCCGTCGCTCCGGGCATCGTGGAGGTTTCACGCACCGCCCGGCGCTGGGGCCTGGGCAACGGCGTCTGGGCCGCCGGCCTCTGGTATGTACCGGAGATCACCTATCGTTATGAGGTCAACGGCCGCGTCCGTTCCGGCGACCGGGTTTTCCTGTCCGATACCGGTTTTTCAAAACGCCGGCAGGCGCAGGAGGTCATCGACCGCTATCCGCCGGGCTCGGCGGTTTCCGTGCTCTACAATCCCGCCAACCCCAAACGCGCATGCCTCGAACCGGTCCGCCGCGAGCGCCGCGCGCTCGGCACAGCCGTGCTGCTCATCGCGGTCGCGGCCGCCGCGCTGATCGCCGGATGAGTGGCGATGTCCGGCGCGGATGATAAGCTTGCGCTCCGTTCGCGATTCCCGGCCAGCATGACACCCTTTCGTTCGCTTCTGCTGTTGGCTCTGTGCTTTGCCGTGCCAGCGCAAGCGCAGGACAGGCTCTCGGCTGAAAACGTCATGGCGATCCAGGAGGCTCTGGTCTGGACCGGCGATTACGACGGCCCGCTCAACGGCTCGCTCGGCGGGGCCACGCTGAACGCCGTCAAGGCGTTCCAGGCGCGCGAAGGACGCCCGGCGAAAGGACGCGTCGGTTCCGGCGACGCCAAACGGCTGGCGGAACTCTCCGCAGCGGCCAAGCGCGCGGCCGGATGGAGCGTCGTGCCCGACGGCGCGAGCAATGTCGTGCTCTGGCTTCCCCGGCGCGCTGCTGCCGGAGGCGAGCCGCACCGCGGAGGGCCGCAGCTTTGCGAGCGCCGACGGCACGATCCGCCTGAGCGTGTTCAAATCGGGTACCGATGTCGCGGCCACGCATGCGGCTGCGCGCCGGAAGGCCGGGCGTGAGCTTGAACAGGACGTGCTTGAAAAGGGCCGCTCCATCGTAGCGGGCCGCGAAGGCGACAGCGGGTTTTTCGACTTTGCCACGGCCGGCGCGAAGGGGGCCAAGGGCTTCCGGCTGTCCTATCCGCTCGCTGAAGCGGCGCGTCTGCGCCCCATTGCCGTGGCCATCGCCAACGGCTTCATCGCCGAGCCCGGCGCGCGCATGGGCAAGGCCGGAACGCGTGTGGTGCCGAGCTTTGTCGGCGCTTTTCCGCTTCGACGATAAGGCGCCGCCCCTATCCTTACGGCGCGATTGATGTCGAGACGCGCGAAACGATGATTGCGAGCGGCAGCGTCGCCGTAAGTCTTGTCGCAACCGATCCTCCTCCGCCACCGGGCGCCAAGCCGCAAAAGCGCAAGAGGCGGCTCGAATTCGATGCGCCGTTCGTGCCGAAGCTCACAATTCTCGTCGAGGGCGCGCCCGCGCTCGAACTCGCCGACCCCGCCTGGGTCACGCATTTCGCCGATGTCAGGCTTGTTGAACTCGACCCGGCCAACAGCCTGCAGGAAGTGCTGTTCACGAACTTCACCGGCGGTGCGCATTGCTGCACCGAACTTACGATTTTCAGCGCGCGGGCGGACGGCTCGTGGGCACGCATCGGCGGCGGGTCGTTTGACGGTTCGCCCGATTTCCCGCGCGATCTCGACGGCGACGGCCGGTTTGAACTCGTCAATGCCGACAACGCGTTTATCGGCACGTTCGATTGCTATGCCTGCTCCTACGCGCCGGTCGAGATTCGCCAGTTGAACGGCGAAACCCTGAGCGATGTCTCCGCCGAAGCGCGGTTCCTGCCCCGTAACCGCGAACGGCTCGGCGAGATCTGGAACCGGGGATGGCAGAGCGGCGCCGTACCGAGCGAAGGGTTTCTCGCGGGCTTCGCGGCCGCCGCACGCCGCACCGGAGACGGCGAGGATGCCTGGGCGCTCCTGGAAACGATCTACAAACCCAAAAAAGGCGTTCAGGGCGCGCCTTTTCCGGAACGGTTGAAGTCTCTGTCTGGCCGCCGACAAATATTGACGTTTCGCCTAACCTTGGCCCCAAAGGAAACCTAGCGATACGGCGCACCGGTTGTCGTAACCTCAAGATTATGCAACCGGTTTTTTCTGCCCGGCAATCCCGACGGGCGCTGACGGAGCTTCTACATGCGCGCTTTCGTTCTTACTGCCCTGATCGCCGCCGGTCTTGCCACCGCCGCGGCTTCGACCGCGTCCGCACAAGTCGGCATTCATGTCGGACCCGGCGGCGCCGGCGTTTACGTCAATCCCGGCTATGGCCACCGCGGGCCGCCGCGTGTTTACGAGGATTACGGCGATTGGCGCGTTTCGCGGCCCGAGGCTGTCCGCATCGCCCGCCGCAACGGCATGGCCGAAATCTTCGACGTTCAGCGCACCCCGCGCGCCTGGGTCGTGCGCGGCGTGAACTTCCGCGGCCGCAGGGTTGCGATGCGGATCGACCGCGACGGCGGCTGGTCCTGGTAATTTCGGAAAGCGCCTGAAACGAAAGAGCCCCGCCGAAGCGGGGCTCTTTTTTATTCAGAACCTGGTTACGGGGCCGGCGGCGTCGCCGGGGCCGGGGCGGGAACCGCCTTGTCGGCCTTCTCGATCACCGTATCGCCGCTTTGGCCGGAGCCGTCGTAGAACAGAAAGCCCGCGATCGCGACGATCACGGCCAGGACGATGACTGCCAAAACTGTCCAATTCATTGAGTGCTTCCCCTTCGCTAGAACCTCTTACCAATGCGTTTTGGCAGCATTGGTTCCCGGAAACCGGGCGGGCAGCGAATCGCGCATCTGTGGAATGCGGGGAAATGGTACAGCTACCCCGGCTCGAACGGGGGACCCCCAGATCCACAATCTGGTGCTCTAACCAACTGAGCTATAGCTGCACGACGGCCTTGCCGATGCCCGTTACCTAAGAGAATTCGGCGGAAGCGGCAAGACCGTGAGGGGCGCTGACGCGACACGCTTCCGAATTAACTCTCCAAAAAACCGTCCCCGCCGTTGCATGGACCCGCGCGGGACGATCATCTAAGCCAAGAGACAGGGGACTTTTCGCGCATCCATGACCGACACCTCCGCCCAACCGCCGCTCGACGAGCCGCCGGACGCCTCAGAGCGTGCGGAAGCGCATTCGGGCGTGCCGGACATCGCGCTGCCGTTGCGTTTCATCTGGCAATCGGATGAGACCGGCCGCATCGGCGGGGTTTCGCCCGAACTGCTCGCGGCGATGGGCCCGGACCGCACTCTCGAGGGCCGGACCTGGGACGAGCTGCTGTCCGAACCTGGGCTCGATTCGTCCGGCGGCTTCTGGCTCAGGCGCTGTCGCGCCGCGACACCTGGAGCGGCGTGAACATCACCTGGCGCCTCGCCGGCGGCTTCGATCTCGTTCTGGAACTCGCGGGCCTGCCGGTGTTCGACCGCGATCGCGGTTTCCGGGGGTTTCGCGGCTTTGGCGTGGTGCGCGAGGCGCCTGTTCGCCGCCCGCTCGACGCGGAGGACGACACGACCGGGATCGCTCGGGACGCCGTGGTCGTCGCACGGTGCTTCCCGCTCCGGAGCCGGAAGCTGCCGCGCCGATTCTGCCCTTCCGCCGCACGCTCCGCCCCGGCCTGAACCCGGATGAGGATCTGGCCTTCCGCGAAATCGCCCGCGCGCTCAATGCGCGAACGGCGAACGATATCGGCGTCCGCGACCTCAAGGCCTCGGTCGCGGGACGGCTGTCGGTCTCGCCGGGCGACGGCGCGCTCGAAGTGCTGGAGACCCTGCCCTCCGCCATTCTCATTCACCGCCTCGGCACGCCGCTGTTCGCCAATCATGCGTTTCTCGATCTTGTCGGGTTCGACGATCTCGGCGCGCTGATCCAGCACGGTCTCGATCAGTTGTTCGAAGAACTGCCCCGCCACTCCGGCGGCCCGCGCGGCCTCGGCATCCGCACCTCCGGAGGACGCTCGCTTCGCGTCGAGGCCCATCTCAAAACGATCCGCTGGCAGGACGAACCGGCGAGCTTGCTCTTCCTGGGTCAGGCGACGGCTCTGTCTGCCGATCCGGAGAGCGCGCGCGAACGGGAACTGCGTGCGATCCTCGACACGGCGACCGACGGTGTCGTCGTGTTGGACGGGAACGGTCGGATCGTCTCGGTCAACCGCAGCGCGGAGGCCTTGTTCGGCTACGAAGCGGCCGAACTGGAGGGCCGCAGCTTCACGCTTCTTCTCGGCGCCGACAGCCACCGCACCGCGCTCGAATATCTCGAAGGGCTGAAGGCGAACGGTGTCGCTTCGGTGATGAACGACGGCCGCGAAGTGATCGGCGCGACCCGGCGCGGCGGCGTGATTCCGATTGTTCATGACGTTCGGCCGCGTCAGTGACGGACGCGATCCGAAATTCTGCGCCGTTCTGCGCGACATCACGCCATTCAAGAAAGCGGAAGAGGAACAGCGCACCGCGAAGTTTCAGGCGGAGAAGGCGAGCGCCCAGAAATCCGATTTCCTGGCGCGCGTCAGCCACGAAATCCGCACGCCCCTCAACTCCATTCTCGGCTTCACGGAAGTGATGATGGAGGAGAAGTTCGGTCCCGTCGGATCGGATCGCTACAAGCAATATCTCGCTGACATTCACCAGTCCGGTACGCATGTCATCAGCCTCGTCAACGACCTCCTCGACCTCGCCAAGATCGAGGCCGGACGGCTCGATCTGAATTTCGTGCGCGTCAATCTGAACGAAGTCGTGACGAACGCGGTCGCGCTGCTGCAGCCGCAGGCAAACAGCAACCGCATCATCATCCGCAACTCGCTCATGCCGACCATGCCGCCGGTGATCGGCGATCTCCGGAGTCTCAAGCAGATCGTGCTGAACCTGTTGTCGAACGCGGTGAATTACACCCCGGCGGGCGGACAGGTCATCGTCTCGACCGTTCTGACCGATCTCGGCCAGGCGGTCCTGCGCGTGCGAGATACTGGCCTCGGCATGAACGAGCAGGAGATCGCGATCGCGCTCGAGCCTTTCCGTCAGCTACCGGCCGCGCATTCCCGTGGCGGCACCGGTCTCGGCCTGCCGTTGACCAAGGCCCTGGTCGAGGCCAACCGCGCGAGTTTCATCATCCAAAGTGCGATCGGCACGGGCACCCTGGTCGAGGTCGTGTTTCCGCCGGTGCGGGTGATGGCGGGACAGACTCCCTAACCGGGCGTTTTGCCACACGTCGCCCGATTGACTCTCGGTCTCCCAATCATCATTTTACACATAATTTCAGTAGTTTAGACGGTTTCTAAACTACGTGATGGGACCCCATGATCGTCTGCTCGTGCAACGTTCTGTCTGACAGCGCCATCCGCGAGGCCTGCGCCTCGCTGGATATGGCTCCGCGCACACCGGGGCAGGTTTACCGCTGCCTCGGTTGCAGCCCGCAATGCGGCCGCTGCTCGCGCACGATCAAGTCGATTCTCGAACAGGCCATCGCCGCCTGCCCCGCCGCATGCGCCGTTTGTCCCGGGCATCATGCCCACGCGGACAACGAAAACAGCGACCTGCCGCATCTCAGCGAACTGACGATTTCCGAAGCCGCCGAGTGATTTTTGCGGCAGAACGGCCTCGCGACCCCCTTGAAACCGTTCCGGCACAAGTTTAGAACTTTTCTAAGGAAACATCAGGGAGTGCCACGCTGTGAAGGGCGATGCCAAAGTTATCGAATATCTCAATCGCGGGCTTCGCTCGGAGCTGACGGCAATCAGCCAGTACTGGCTGCATTACCGGATCTTCGATAACTGGGGCTTCAAGAGGCTCGCCAAGAAGTGGCGCGAAGAATCGATCGAGGAGATGGAGCACGCCGACAAGTTCGTCGCTCGCATCCTGTTCCTCGAAGGCTTCCCCAATCTGCAGGTTCTGGACCCGCTGCGCATCGGCCAGTCGGTCAAGGAAATCGTGGAAAGCGACCTCGCCGCCGAGCTCGACGCCCGCAAGCTCTATCTTGAGGCGGCGCAGTACTGCGAGAGCGTCAATGACCGCGTCTCGAGGAATCCTGTTCGAGGAACTGGCCACCGACGAGGAAGGCCATATCGACTTCCTCGAAGAGCAGCTCGACCTCATCTCCAAACTCGGCGTCGAACTCTATTCACAGCATCATATCGGCGAACTCGAAGGCAGCCACGACTAAGCCGCCTCACCCTTCTCCCGATCACAAACGCTCGCGCTCCGGCGCGGGCGTTTTTTTATGGTTGCGCGGAAAAGCCAATACCGCCCGTGCGCTACCCCTCCAGTTTCGAATTTCTCTAATTATAAGTTATTGAAATCACTCCGGTTTTTGTTGCGCGAGCTGCCTTTCCCCTCGTAAGAACCTCTCGTCCCCTGCGGCGCCGCACGCGCCACGGACCTTGAACCCGTTGGGAGGAATGCCCTGTGACCACGACCCTGACGCGCCGGCTGGCGCTCGCTGCCTTGGCCGCCTCTGCCCTCTGTCCGCTCGCGGCCTTCGCGCAGACGAAAGAAGTGAACATCTACACGACCCGCGAACCGGGTCTCATCCAGCCCATGCTCGACGCCTACACCGAAAAGACCGGGACGAAGGTCAATTCGATCTTCATCAAGGAAGGACTGGCCGAGCGCGTGAAGGCCGAGGGCGCGAACTCGCCGGCCGATCTCCTGGTCATGGTCGATATCGGCAATCTGAACGACCTCGTCGAAGCCGGCATAACCCAGCCGATCGTCTCGCCGGTGCTCGACCAGGAAGTGCCCGCCCATCTTCGCGCCAAGGACGACAGCTGGACCTCGCTGACCCTGCGCGCCCGCGTGCTCTACGTTTCGAAGGACCGCGTGAAAGACGCGCCGACGACCTATGAGGAACTCGCCGATCCGAAATGGAAGGGCAAGGTCTGTATCCGTTCGGGCAAGCATCCATACAATGTCGCGCTGATCGCGTCGTTCATTGCCAAGCACGGCGAAGTGAAAGCCGAAGAATGGCTGCAGGGCCTGAAGGCCAATCTGGCCCGCAAGCCGGCCGGCGGCGACCGCGAGGTCGCGCGCGACATTCTCGGCGGCATCTGCGATGTCGGCGCCGGCAATTCCTATTATGTCGGGCTGATGCGCAACTCGAAGGAAGAAGAGCAGCGCAAATGGGGCGATGCGATCAACGTCGTTCTCCCGACTTTCTCGGACGGCGTCGGCACACAGGTGAACGTCTCCGGTGCCGCCCTTGCGAAGAACGCCCCGAACAAAGCCGAGGCTGTGAAGCTTCTTGAATTCCTGGCCGCGCCGGAAGTTCAGAAACTCTATGCCGACGAGAATTACGAATACCCGATCGTTGGCGAGGCAAACGCGACCATCAAGGCGCTCGGCGCGCTGAAACCCGACAACCTGTCGCTGACGGACATCGCCAAGAACCGCAAGCTCGCGGTCGATCTCGTCGACAAGGTCGGCTTCGACAACTGACCATCCTGAGGACTTAGGCGGTCCGCGCGAGCGGGCCGCCGCTTATATCCATGGCAGACATCGCAAGCCCGCTTCCCGCAGCGCTCCGCCTTCCCCGGCTGAGGCCGAACGGCTGGCTTGCCGCGAGCGGCGCCATCGTCCTGCTCGTTCTCGCACCGGTCGTCGCACTCACGGTCATCGCGTTGCGCGGCTCGGGCGAGATGTGGCCGCATCTCGTAAGGTACGTACTTCCCGTTGCGCTGCGCGACACGGCCGTGCTTCTCCTCGGGGTCGGCGCCTTCGCGGCGTTGATCGGCGTCGGCACGGCATGGCTCGTCACCGCCCACCGCTTTCCCGGGCGGCGGTTCTTCGACTGGGCGCTGCTTCTGCCGCTCGCCATTCCGACCTACATCATGGCCTACGTGAATGTGGACATGCTGCACCCGCTCGGCCCCGTGCAGGGCCTGATGCGGGCGATGCTCGGCATCGCCAGCCCCGCCGATTTCCGGCTGCCGGACATCCGTTCGATGTGGGGTGCGATCCTGCTCTTCGGGCTTGTTCTCTACCCCTACGTCTACCTCGCGACGCGCGCGATGTTCCTGATGCAGTCGGCCTGCGTAATCGATGTCTCGCGCACGCTCGGCGCGGGACGCGCCGCGAGCTTTTTCCGCATCGCCCTGCCCTTGGCACGGCCGGCGATTGCGGTCGGCGTCAGCCTTGTGATGATGGAAGCGCTGAACGATCTCGGCGCGTCCGATATTCTCGGCGTGCGCACGCTGACCGTCTCGATCTATTCGACCTGGGTGAACTCCTCCTCGCTCGAAGGCGCGGCGCAGATCGCGCTCGTCATGCTTGCCTTCGTCGTCGCGCTCGTTCTCTGGGAACGCCATGCGCGCCGTCGGCAGCGGTTCAACACGCAGGCGCAGAGGAGCCGCCGCATTGCGGCGCAGGACCTGAAGGGGCCGGCTGCGCTCGGCGCGACTTTGGCCTGCCTTCTGCCGATCTCGTTCGGCTTCCTGTTTCCCGCTCTCTATCTCCTCAACGAAGCCCTGGGCGTGCTCGCGCGGCAGGGCTTTCCGCGGCACACGCTTGTCGAAGCCTGGCACACGGTCACGCTCGCGGGCACCGCCACATTGGTCACGGTCGGACTGGGGCTTGTGCTGAGCTACACCGCGCGCATGATCCGCGGCCCCATTCCACCGGCTTTGGTGCGCCTCGGAAGCGTGGGCTATGCGATCCCCGGCACCGTGCTCGCCGTCGGCCTTCTCGTTCCCCTCGCGGCCTTCGACAACACGGTCGACGGCGTGATGCGTTCGTGGTTTGGCATCTCGACGGGACTTCTCCTGTCCGGAACGACGTTCGCGCTGGTCTATGCGTACGGTGTCCGCTTCCTTGCGATCTCCGCCGGCGGCGCGGAAGCCGGTTTCCAGAAAATCGCACCGAGCCTCGATGCCGCCGCGCGCAATCTCGGCGAGACGACCTTCGGCGTCGTGCGGCGGGTGCATATGCCGCTGCTGCGCCCGGCCCTCGGCGGCGCCGCCCTTCTCGTGTTCGTCGATTCGATGAAGGAGCTGTCCGCGACGCTTCTCCTGCGTCCGTTCAATTTCGAAACGCTCGCGACCTATGTCTATGCGGAAGCCTCGCGCGGCACTTATGAGGACGGCTCGGTCGCGGCCCTGATGATCGTGGCCGTGGGCCTCATTCCCGTCGCGCTGCTGGCGCGGGCGAGCCGCCTGCCTTTCGCGGAAGGCGCGCGGGCGACGGAAGACAGGCCGAAAAGCGCGGACGCCTAACCGGCTCTGGCGGCGATCAAGCCGCCCTGCTCCGCCATGCGTTCGGCACGCTCACGTTCGGTCTGCGCGCGCTTCGTGGCGATGGAGACGCCGATGACGACAAGCGTCACGATGCCGATCAGAATCGTGCAGACGGCGTTGATCTCCGGCGTCACGCCCAGTCTCACCGACGAATAGATCCGCATCGGAAGTGTCGTCGCACCGGGACCGGTCGTGAAGCTCGCGATGACAAGGTCGTCGAGCGAGAGCGTGAAAGCGAGCATCCAGCCTGAAACGACGGCGGGGGCGATGATCGGCAGCGTGATGACGAAGAAGGTCTTTGCCGGCGTCGCGCCGAGATCCTGCGCCGCCTCTTCCAGGCTGCGGTCGAAGCTCAGGAGGCGCGACTGGACGACGACCGCGACATAGCACATGGCAAACGTGACATGAGCGATGGTGACGGTCCAGAAACCGCGCGCGACGCCCATCGCGACAAACAGCAGAAGGAGCGACAGACCGGTGATGACTTCCGGCATGACGAGAGGAGCATAAACCATGCCCGAGAACAAAGTCCGCCCCTTGAACCTGCCGTGCCGGACCAGCGCGATTGCCGCCATCGTGCCGAGAACGGTCGCGATGGTTGCCGAGAGGAAAGCTACACGCGCCGTAATCCACGCCGCATCCAGAAGCTGCTGGTTGTTGAACAGCGCATAATACCACTGGGTCGACCACCCGCCCCAGACGGTAACGAGACGCGAGGCATTGAACGAATAGATGACAAGAATGACGATCGGTATGTACAGAAACGCAAAGCCGAGCGTCAGCGAAACGAGATTGAACGGGCTGAGGCCTTTTCTCATCTTTCGGCCTCGATCTGGCGCTGCTGGAAGTTCTGATACAGCACGATCGGCACGACGAGAACGAGCAGCAGCAAAACCGCAACCGCGGACGAGACCGGCCAGTCGCGGTTGAGGAAGAACTCGTTCCAGAGCGTGCGGCCGATCATCAGGGTTTCCGAACCGCCCAGAAGATCGGGGATGACGAATTCGCCGACCGCCGGAATGAAGCACAGCATGCAGCCGGCGATGATGCCCGGGATCGAGAGCGGGAACGTGATCTGCCAGAACGCCTTGAAGGGAGGCGAGCCGAGATCGGCCGCGGCTTCGAGCAAGGTGTCGTCGAGCTTTTCGAGGCTCGCATAGAGCGGCAGCACCATGAACGGCAGATACGAATAGACGATGCCGATGAAGACCGCCTTCTCGGTGTTCATGATTTCGAGCGGCGTATCGATGACGCCGAGCCAGATCAGAAGAGTGGACAGCAACCCTTCGGGCTTGAGGATGCCGATCCAGGCGTAAACGCGGATCAGGAACGACGTCCAGAACGGCAGGATGACGAGCATCAGGAGCATCGGGCGGATGTTCTTCGGCGCGCGCGCCATGCCGTAGGCAATCGGATAACCGATGAGGAGCAGAAGCACGGTCGAGATCGCGGCGATGCGCAGGCTCGACAGATAGGAGTTGATGTAAAGAGCGTCGGAAAAGAGGAAGCTGTAATTACTGAACGAGAGCGTCTTGATATTCTCCCACGTGCCCGACACGCCGTCGGCCAAAAGGTCGAAGATCGGCGTATAGGGCGGTTGCGCGATCGCGCCCGTCGACAGCGATATCTTGAAGACGATGAAGAACGGGATGAGGAAGAGGACCGTGAGCCAAAGAAAAGGCACGCCGATTTCGATGCTTCTCAGCCAGTTCCTGTTGCCCGCCCCCTTGGCCATTTGACGTTCCTCAGCTTGTCAGAAGGACGGCCTGTTCGGGTGCCCAGCTGAGCCAGACCTTGTCCTCCCACGTGATGGGACGCTCCACGAGGCGGGTGCTGTTCGAAATCTGCGCCTTGACGATGTCGCCGGTCGGCAGCTTGACGCGATAGATCGACAGATCGCCGAGATAGCCGATGTCCCACACCTCCCCGGCGAGAACGTTCGCGGTGCCCGCCTTCGGCGCTTGAAGCGAGATGCCGACTTTTTCCGGCCGCAGCGCGAGCCAGGCATCGGCGCCTTTCGCGACGCCCGAGCTGCACATCGCGTCGATCGGCGCTTCCGCCCACGGGCTTCTCAGACGAATGGCATTGCCGTCCGCGGATTCGATCTTGGCCGGAATGATGTTCACGTCGCCGATGAAGTCCGCGACATAACGGGAGCTCGGCTGCTCATAGATTTCGCCGGGCGTTGCGACCTGGACGATCCTGCCCTGGTTCATCACGGCAATGCGGTCGGCCACCGTCATCGCCTCTTCCTGATCGTGGGTGACGATGACGAAGGTCATGCCGAGCGAGACCTGAAGATCGGTAAGCTCGAACTGGGTTTCCTCGCGCAGCTTCTTGTCGAGCGCACCCAAAGGCTCGTCGAGCAGCAGCACTTTCGGCTTCAGCGCAAGCGAGCGCGCGAGCGCGACGCGCTGACGCTGGCCACCGGAGAGCTGATGGGGTTTTCGTGCACCGAACGTGTCGAGCTTCACGAGCCTGAGCATTTCGGTGATGCGGGCTTCGCGCTCGGCCTTCGGCCAGCCCGCCTGTTTAAGGCCGAACGCGACATTGTCCGCGACGCTCATATGCGGAAAGAGCGCGTAGGACTGGAACATCATGTTGACCGGCCGCTTGTAGGGCGGCACGCCAACGAGATCTTTTCCGTTGAGGATGACCTTGCCGGATGTCGGCTCCTCGAAGCCGGCGATCATGCGCATCAACGTGGTCTTGCCGCAGCCGGAGGGGCCGAGCAGCGCGAAGAATTCGCGTTCGTAGATGTCGAGGGTGAGGTTCTCGACGGCGGTGAACTCGCCGAATTTTTTCGTGACGTTTTCGAACCGGATCAGCGGCTTTGCGTCGGGATCGGTCCACGGGCTGAAGGCCCGGCGGACCGGGCCCAAGGCCGCCTTGACGGTAGAAGGAGGCATAAGAGGCTCCCCTGATGGGGCGCCCGGCGCCCCATCAGGCTGTGAGGTTTATTTACCGGTCTTGGCTTTGGTCCATTCGCGCGTCACCGCACGCTGCATCTTCGGGTCCTCGATCGTCGACACCGTGTAAAGGCGCTTCAGCGTCTCCTCGTCTGGATAAATCGCCGGATTTTCCAGGATCTCCTTGTCGACGAATTGCTGCGAGGCCTTGTTGGCGTTGGCATAGGACACGAAATTCGTCGCCTTCGCGATCACCTCGGGACGCATCATGTAATCGATGAATTTGTGCGCGCCGTCCGGGTTCGGGGCGTCGGCCGGAATGGCGAACACGTCGAACCATAGCTGTGCGCCCTCCTTCGGGATCACATATTGAATCTCGACGCCCTTGCCGGCTTCCTCGGCGCGGTCAGCGACCTGGAACACGTCGCCGGAATAACCGACGGCCGCACAGATATCGCCGTCCGCGAGCGCGTTTTTCCATTCGTCGGAATGGAATTTGCGGATGTTCTTGCGGAGCTTTGCAAGATGCTCGCCCGCTTTCTGGACGTCCTCGACCTTCAGGAAGTCCGGGGGCGAGATGCCGACATAGTTCATGACCGACGGCAGCACGTCCTCGGCCGAATCGAGCACCATCACGCCGCACTTCGAGAGTGCTTGGAGATTGGCCGGATCGTAGACGAGCGCCCAGGAATTCACCGGTGCGTTCGGCAGGGCTTCCTTGATCTTGGCGACGTTGTAGCCGATGCCGGTCGTGCCCCACATGTAAGTGACGGCGTATTCATTGCCGGGGTCGTAGCGCGCGACCCGATCCTGAATTTCGGGCCACATATTCTTGAGGTTCGGAAGCTTGGACTTGTCGAGCTTCTGGAACACGCCGGCCTTGATCTGGCGGTTCAGGAAGGTCGCGGTCGGAACCACGATGTCGTAGCCGGTGGAGCCGGTCAGAAGCTTGGTTTCAAGCAGCTCATTGGTATCGAAGGTATCGTAGACTACCTTGATGCCGGTCTCGGCGGTGAAATCCTTGAGGATCGTCTCGTCGATATAATCCGACCAGTTATAGATGCGGATTTCTTGAGCCGAAGCGTCTGCGGCGGCACCGAAAAACAGCGCGGCACCGAGGGCGGCCATAAGGGAACGGGGGTTGAAAACCATGACGTTACTGTTCCTCCGATAGGTTTCGGCGCCTATGTCCTGAAACCAAGGTTACGAAGCCCGCGCCAAGGACACAAGGTGCAGACCAAGGCTCGTATTCACTTCCTTTGCAGGATGATGGCGGTCCGGAGTTGACGGCTTCGGAGCCGCCCGGCACTCTCGGGGCAAGGTCGTCGCAAACCGCGACCGGCCTGAAAACCACGGAGCGCAGCCGGGCCTGAGGGTCTGGACCGCGTGCCCCGGGGCCCGTTAGGGCTGAATCGTCATCCGGGCGCGCGGTTTGCAAAGCCGCATGAGCAAGAAAAAGTCAATAAAAGACGCAGCCTCCTCTGTCAGAGGCGTTGCGAATGTCGAAGAGGCGCGCGCCTGGGTCGCGGCACGCGGTATTGAGGAACTCGAATGCGTGGTGCCCGATCAGGCGGGTGTCGCCCGCGGCAAGATCATGCCGGCATCGAAGTTCTTCAACGCCCCGGCCATGAACCTGCCGTCCTCGATTTTCCACCAGACCATCGCCGGGGAATATCCCGACGAGGACGTGCCTGGAGCCGGCGACCCCGCCGACGCGGATCTCGTGCTGGAGCCGGATTTCTCGACGCTTTCGGTCGTTCCCTGGGCCAGCGATCCGACCGCCCAGCTGATCCACGACTGCTACCATCGCGACGGACGCCCGATCGAGGTCGCGCCGCGCCAATTGCTGCGCCGGATTATCGAGCTTTATACGAACAAGGGCTGGTATCCGATCGTCGCGCCCGAGATCGAGTTTTATCTCGTGAAGCCGAACACCGATCCGGACTATCCGCTGGAGGCTCCGGTCGGCCGCTCGGGACGCCCGGAGACAGGACGGCAGAGCTATTCGATTTCGGCCGTCAATGAATTCGACGATCTGTTCGAGGACATCTACGACTTCTCGGAAGCGCAGGGCCTCGAGATCGACACCCTCATCCACGAAGAGGGCGCGGCGCAGATGGAGATCAATCTGCGCCACGGCGATCCGCTGGCGCTAGCCGACCAGGTCTTCATGTTCAAGCGCACGATCCGCGAAGCGGCGCTTGCGCATAACATCTATGCGACGTTCATGGCGAAGCCGATCGCGGGGCAACCCGGGTCGGCCATGCACATACATCAATCGGTGCGCGACAAGACCGGCAGAAACATCTTCTCGAACGCCAAGGGCGACGCGACCAAGGAGTTCTTCTCCTTCATCGGCGGGCAGCAGAAATACCTGCCACACGTCATGTGCATATTGGCGCCTTACGTGAACTCGTATCGCCGCCTGACCAAACAGGCGACCGCGCCGATCAATGTCGCCTGGGGCCATGACAATCGCACCACGGGGCTCCGCGTACCTCCGGCCAAACCGGAATCGCGCCGCGTGGAAAACCGCATCCCGTCATCGGACGCCAATCCTTATCTGGCGATCGCGGCGAGCCTTGCCTGCGGCTATCTCGGCATGATCGAAAACGAGAAGCCGACCGAGCCGGTCGAAGGTTCGGCGCACGGACTTGATTACGACCTGCCGCGCGGATTGCTGGAGGCGGTCGCCCTGTTCGAGGAATCGGACGCGCTGGAGGGCGTGTTCGGCCGCAGCTTCATGGCGACCTATGCCGCGATCAAGCGCGGCGAATTCGAAACCTTCATGCGCGTCATCAGCCCGTGGGAGCGTGAATATCTCCTGCTGAACGTGTGACGAAGGGCCCGACCTATTACGAAGCGACTGCGAAGCCGCTTCCCGATTACCCTTCGCTCAAGGAGGACAAGCGCGTCGATGTCTGCGTCATCGGCGCGGGCTTCACCGGCCTCGGCGCGGCATTGTCCCTGCGCGAGAAGGCCTATTCGGTCGCGGTGATCGAGCAGGATCGCGTGGCGTCCGGCGCATCCGGCAGAAACGGCGGGCAGATCCATACCGGCCTTCGCCGCGACCAGATACTCCTCGAGCGCAAATTCGGACGCTCCGAAGCCCGGCAGATCTGGGAGATCGGTCAGGCCGCCGTCGCTCAGCTCGATGCCAACATTAGGAACTACGAGATCGACGCCGAGCGGCACGAGGGGTTGATCTACGCCGATCATCGCGCGCGGTTCGTCGACGACACGCACCGCTATGTCGACCATCTGCGCACCCATTATTCCTACGACAAGGTCGACAAGCTCGGCATGACCGAGATCCGCGATCTGGTCCGCTCGAAGGATTACAAGGGCGGGATGGTGGACCGCGGCGGCGGGCATCTGCATCCGTTGAAATATGCGCGCGGGCTGGCGACCGCGGCGGCAAAGGCGGGCGCGGAGATTTTCGAGAAGACCAAGGCGCTGAAGATAGAACATGGAACGCCCGCTCGCGTCGTTACGTCCTCGGGCACGATCACGGCGGACTGGGTTCTTGTCGCCGGCGATAGCCTGATGCAGGGCCTGGTTCCTGACGCCGATGCGCGCATTCTGCCGATCGCCTCGACCATCGGCGTCACCAAGCCCCTGGGCGAGAGGCTGAAGGCGTTTCTCAACACGCCCATGGCGGTCGCCGACAGCCGGTTCGTCGTCAACTATTTCCGGCCCACCGCCGACGGACGGCTGCTGTTCGGCGGCGGGGAAAGCTATTCGACAACCTACGTGTCCGATCCGGCGGCGCTTGTACGCAAGGCCATGAGGACGGTGTTCCCGGAGCTCGGCGACACCGGGTTCGACTATGCCTGGAGCGGCGTCGTCGGCATTACACCGACCCGGCTGCCGCTTATCCGGCGCATCGCCCCGAATGTTCTGGTCGCGGCCGGATATTCCGGCCAGGGCGTGGCGCTCGCTCCTTTCGCAGGCGCGGTTCTCGCGGAGGCGGTCGCCGGCTCGATGGAACGATTCGATTGCCTGGCGCGGCTGCCGGTGCCGGCTTTCCCCGGCGGGGCCGGACTTCGGCACCCTCTGCTCGTCCTCGCAATGCTGTGGTACGCGCTGCGCGACCGCCTCTAGCCATCGTTCATTCGGCAGCCATCGTTCATTCGGCATTCAGCCATATTCTGAGAGGATCATCTCCTGGGGCGGCCACGGGGGCCGCCATGGAGCGGTCCATGCGTCTTTCCCATCTCTTCGCACTTTCTGCCGTCTCGGCTCTGGTCGTCTCGACCAGTGCTGCCCAGGCGCAGCACTATCGTCACCATTACCATCACGGCAACGGTGCGGCCCTCGGGGCTGCGGTCGGCGCCGGCGTCTTCCTCGGCGCGCTTGCCGCAAGCTCGGCCCGGGATCGCGACGTCTATGTCGAGGAAGGCCCCCCGCCGCCGCCTCGCCCGGCCTATCGCTCTTACGATGGCCCGAGCGAAGGACCGAAGGAGGCCATCGCCGCCTGCCGCAACGGTCTGCTCGACGCCGCACGCCAATACGGCGCCTACGACGCCGAGATCGGCGACGTCTATTCGGTGCGCGAAACGCCCAACGGGCATCTCATCCGCGCCGAAGTCACGATCGATTATCCGCGCGACAGCCGGACGTCGGACGTGACGTGCGAAACCGAAGACGGCATTCTCGTCAGCGCGCGCAACGAAAACTGAGCGCGGTTCAGCTTTCCGACAGGCCGGGCCTCGTGCCCGGCCTTTTTGCATGTGCAACGGCCTCGCAAGCCGCTAAATAGCGGGGGCTTTCGGGGATCACATGACGACATCCACGCCAATTCTTGTCACCGGGGTCGCGGGCTTTATCGGCCGCGCTTTGGCCGACCGACTCCTGACCGGAGGCTTTTCCGTCGTCGGCGTGGATTCGCTTGAAAGCCCGCTGGAACCGAAACTCACCGAGGCGCGCCTCGGGTCATTGCGCAACCGGCCCGGCTTTACCTTCGAGCAGATCGATCTCGCCGACCGCGCTGCGAGCGATGCGCTGTTCCGCGCCGTGCGGCCGGAGGTCATTTTGCACCTCGCCGCGCGCGCGGGCGTGCGTGCCTCGATGGAAGAGCCGCACGCCTATACGCGGGCGAACGTCGAGGGCTTCCTGAATGTGCTGGAAGGCGCGCGGAACGGCGATGTAAAGCACCTGGTCTATGCCTCGTCGAGTTCGGTCTACGGATCGCGCGCGGAAGCGCCGTTCGCGGAGGCAGATCCGGTCGATCATCCGATCTCGCTCTACGCCGCAACCAAGCGTGCCAACGAACTGATGGCGCACTCCTATTCGCATCTCTTCGGCATCCCCACCACGGGCCTGCGCTTCTTCACGGTCTACGGACCGTACGGGCGTCCGGACATGGCGGTCTACATGTTCACGAAGGCGGTGTTCGAGGGAAAGCCGATCACGCTTTATGAAGGCGGCTCGCTCCTGCGCGACTTCACCTATGTCGACGACATCGTGGAGAGCATTGTGCGGCTGATGGACCAGCCGCCGGCGCCGGACGCGGAGACCCGGGCGCGGCCCGACCGTGCGGCCGCGCCCTACCGCCTGCTCAACATCGGCAACCAGCACGCCGTGCGCGTGCGCGAGCTAGTGTCGCTGATCGAAGAGGCCGTGGGAAAGAAGGCTGTCATCCGCGCGCTGCCCATGCCGCTCTCTGACGTGCCCATGACCTGCGCCAATACCGAGGAATTGTCCTCGCTGGTCGGGTTCCATCCCGAAACGCCGCTGAAAGACGGCGTCGCGCGGTTCGTGGATTGGTATCGCGGGTTTTACGCGGTGTGATTATGGTACCCCTCTCCTGTTTAGCGGGAGAGGGCGACTCGAAGCTGAAAGCTTCGAGCGGGTGAGGGGACGCAACAGAAGTCCGGCTTGCCCTCACCCGCTCGGAGCGCTGACGCGCTCTCGACCCTCTCCCGCTTCGCAGGAGAGGGAAAGGAACTACCCCCCGAACACCCGATACCGCTCCGGGATCAAACCGACTTTCTCGCCGATGGTCGGTACATGGCCGGCCGGGATCGCGGCCTCGATCGTAGCCTTGCCGCCCTCGACGGGGACTTCCAGATCGACGCGGTGGGTCGGTCCGAAGCGGCGCACCGCGAGAACCCTCCCCTCAAGCGCGTTGTCGCCGGGCACGCCGATCTCGATATCGTGCGGACGCACGAACAATCTGGCATTGCCCTGCGGCGCGCCTTGGGTGTCGAGGCCGATATTTCGTCCGCCGACGCGCACTGTCCGGCCCTCGATCTGGATCGGGAGCGCGACGGATTCGCCGATAAAATCGTGAACGAACGCGGTGGCCGGGCTGTCATAGACTTCGGACGGCGTGCCGACCTGCTCGATTTTGCCATTACCCATGACGACGACGCGGTCGGACACTTCCAGCGCCTCTTCCTGGTCGTGTGTGACGAGAATGGAGGTTACATGCAGTTCGTTGTGCAGGTTGCGGAGCCAGCGGCGAAGGTCTTTCCGAACCTTGGCGTCGAGCGCGCCGAACGGCTCGTCGAGCAGCAGCACGCGCGGCTCGATGGCGAGCGCGCGGGCGAGCGCGACGCGCTGGCGCTGGCCGCCCGAAAGCTGCGACGGATAACGGCCCGCGAGCGACCCGATCTGGACGAGATGGAGCAGCTCCTCGACCTTCTGCTTGATTGCGAATTCAGGCTTGCGTTCGGCGCGCGGGCGCACGCGGAGGCCGAAGGCGATATTGTCGTAGACGTTCATGTGGCGGAACAGCGCGTAATGCTGGAACACGAAGCCGACATCGCGCTCGCGCACGGTGAGGCTCAGCGCATCCTCGCCGTCGAAGCGCACGGCGCCGCCATCGGGCCATTCCAGACCGGCGATGATGCGGAGCAAAGTCGTCTTGCCCGAGCCGGACGGACCGAGGAGCGCGAGGAGTTCACCGGACTTGATCTTCAGGCTGACATCGTCGAGCGCCTTGAAGCTCCCGAAATTCTTGGTGACGTTCTGGACATCGATGTTCATCGGCGATCTTCCGCGAGACGGTTTTCGAGAATGGTTTTGAGCACAAGGGTGACGAGCGCGAGGAACGCCAGCAGGGAGGCCACCGCGAAAGACGCGGCGAACTGGTATTCGTTATAGAGGATTTCGATGTGCAGCGGCATCGTGTTGGTTTCGCCGCGCACATGCCCCGAAACGACCGAAACCGCGCCGAACTCGCCCATCGCACGCGCATTGCAGAGCAGGACGCCGTAGAGCAGCGCGAACTTCACGTTCGGGAGCGTGACCTTGAGGAAGGTCTGCCAGCCGGTAGCGCCCAGCGAGATCGCGGCCTCTTCCTCGGATGTGCCCTGCTCCTGCATCAGCGGAATGAGCTCGCGAGCGACGAAGGGGAACGTGACGAAGATCGTGGCGAGCACGATCCCGGGCAGCGCGAAGATGATCTTGATGTCGTGGTCGATGAACCAGGAGCCGAAGAAGCCCTGCGCGCCGAACACCAGAACGAAGATGAGACCGGCGACAACCGGCGAGACCGAAAACGGCAGATCGATCAACGAGATCAGAAAGCTTTTTCCGCGAAATTCGAACTTCGCGACGGCCCAGGCCATGACCACGCCAAACACGAGATTGAGCACGACCGCGATGGCAGCCGCGATCAATGTGAGCTTGATCGCGTGCACGGCATCGGGCTCGGTGATCGCCGCGACGTAGAGATCCCAGCCTTTGGAGAACGCCTGCTCGAACACGGTGACGAGCGGCAGCACGATGAAGAGGCTCAGGAAGGTAAGCGCGACCGTGATGATGGCCCAGCGCACCGGCGCAGGTTCGGTGCGTACGGGGCGCGGATTGCGCGCGACCGGCGCCGTGGCCGTCGGCGCGGCATCTGTAAGATCAAAGGCTTCGACGTGTGCGGTCATGTATGTTCTCAGAACGCCGCACTGCGCTTTTCGGACCAGCGCTGCAGACCGTTGATGACGAAAAGCAGAATGAAGCTTGCGATCAGCATGACCAGTGCGATCGCGGTCGCATCGGCATAGCGGAACTCTTCCAGCCGGATGATGATGAGCAGCGGCGCGATTTCGGAGACGTTCGGCAGATTGCCGGCAATGAAGATGACCGAGCCGTATTCACCGACCGCGCGGGCAAAGGCGAGCGCAAAGCCGGTCAGAAGCGCGGGCGTGAGTGTCGGCAGCACCACTTTCACGATGACCTGCCAGCGATTGGCGCCAAGACTTGCCGCGGCTTCCTCAAGTTCCGTTTCGAGGTCGATCAGAACCGGCTGGACCGTACGCACGACGAACGGCAGCCCTATGAAGACGAGCGCGATGAGAATGCCGAGCGGCGTATAGGCGACCTTGATGCCGAGCGCTTCCAAGGGCGCGCCGAGCCAGCCGTTCGGGGCGTAGAGGGTCGTGAGCGCAATGCCGGCAACCGCTGTCGGCAAGGCGAAGGGAATATCGACGATGGCGTCGAACAGACGGCGGCCGGGAAACTCGTAACGCACCAAGGCCCAGACCACAGCGAAGCCGAACACGGTGTTAATTGCCGCCGCAACAAGGGCGAGGCCGAAGGAAATCTTGAGGGCGTTGAGAACGCGCGCGCTGAAGATGATGCCGGCGAACTGATCCCAGGTCAGCTCAAACGTCTTGAAGAAAAGCCCGGCGAGCGGGATCAGAACGATCAGGCCGAGCCAGGCGAGCGTCAAACCGAATGTGATCCCGAAGCCCGGGATCACTGTTTTCGGGGTGGCGCGGGAACGCGCGATGGGGAGAGAAGTCATCGAACGTTCCCGCCTTCCCGCACTTACTTCGTGTAGATCTGGTCGAAGGTGCCGCCGTCGGAGAAGTGCGTCTTCTGGGCCTTATCCCAGCCGCCGAACTCCTGGTCGATCGTGAACAGCTCGACCTTGGCAAATTTGTCCTTGTACTTCTCGGCCACCGCCTCGTTGCGCGGGCGATAATAGTTCTTCGCCGCGATCTCCTGGCCTTCCGGCGAGTAGAGGTAGTTGAGGTAGGCGGTCGCGACGTCGCGCGTGCCCTTCTTGTCGACGACCTTGTCGACGACCGCGATCGTCGGCTCGGCGAGGATCGACTGGCTGGGCGTCACGATTTCGAACTTGTCGGGACCGAGTTCGTTGACGGCGAGATAGGCTTCGTTTTCCCAGGCGAGAAGAACGTCGCCGATCCCGCGCTCGGTGAAGGTGACGGTCGAGCCGCGGGCGCCGGTGTCGAGCACCGGAACATTGCCCAGGAGCTTCTTCACGAACGCCTGCGCCTTCTCGTCGGAGCCTTCCTTCTTCTTGGCGTAGGCCCAGGCGGCGAGATAGTTCCAGCGGGCGCCGCCCGACGTCTTCGGGTTCGGCGTAATGACCTGCACGCCCTCTTTCACGAGGTCGTTCCAGTCCTTGATGCCCTTCGGATTACCCTTGCGGACAAGGAAGACGATCGTCGAGGTGTAAGGCGCCGAATTGTCGCCGAGCTTGGTCTGCCAGTCGGGCGCGATGAAGCCCTTCTGCGCGATTTCGTTGACGTCATACGCAAGCGCCAGCGTCACGACATCGGCGTCGAGGCCGTCGATCACCGCGCGGGCCTGTTTGCCCGAGCCGCCGTGCGACTGCTTGATCGTGACCGTGTCGTCCTTGTGCTCGCTCTGCCATTTGGCGGCGAACGCCTTGTTGAACGCGACATACAGCTCACGCGTCGGGTCATAGGACACGTTGAGCAGATTGATCTCGGCGGCGAAGGCCGGGACCGTGAGCAGCGCGACCGCCGCGGCGGTTGTGATGAGTTTCTTCAGCATCGGAATTCCTCGGCTTCGCCGTAATCCCCATTTGGAAGACGGCATAGGATGGATATTCCTGCAATGCAACTCGATATATGTCAACAAAGAACGTAGATAATATGTTTGTTGATATTTCATACATTTATCGTATGTCTTTTATAGGCGCAAAATCACCTCCGCCGGAGCGAAAAAATTCAATTCAGCTCGTCGGAAAGTGGATGCCGCACTCGGTCTTGCCGGTGCCCCGCCAGCGGCCTGCCCGGACATTTTCCCCGGCCTCGGTGCGGCTGGTGCAAGGCATGCAGCCGATCGAGGAGAAGCCCAGCTTCTGCAGCGGGTGAAGCGGCAGATGGTGTTCGACGAAATAGGCCTGGATGTCCTGCGCGCCGAAATTGGCGAGCGGATTGATCTTGATACGCGGCCCGTCGGCCTCGACCACCGGAAGATCCGTCCGGCTCTCGCCGTGATAGCGTTTGCGGCCGTTGATCCAGGCGCCGAACCCATCGAGCGCACGGCCGAGCGGCGCGACTTTCCGGTAGCCGCAGCAGGCGTCCATATCGGTCGACCACAGCATATCCTCGGCATCGAGGCGGGCATGGTCGGCCGGATCGGGCGCAAAAACGCGGATATCCGTCAGGCCGAGTTTGTCCTGCAACTCGTCGCGGTAAGCGAGGGTTTCCGGAAACAGCATTCCGGTGTCGAGGAACAGGATCGGAGTTTTCGGATCGATCTCCGCGATCATGTTCAGCAGGACAGCGGACTCGGTGCCGAAGGACGATACAGCCGCGATGCCGCCGTCGAAACGCTCGGCCAGCAGGTTTTCAAGCACCTTATGGGGAGCCGCCTGGGACAGACGTGCATCGAGGGCGCGGGCGCGCTCGGTCAGCCGGGCATCGGAGGGGGTGGCGAGATCGAACATCAGCGTATGTCTTCCAGTTGCCGGGCTTCGAGCGGTTTGGCGGGTTTGCCCGACAGGGCGGATATGGCGACGCCGAGCCGTTCGCGCCAGGGACGCGACCGGCGGACGACCTGACCGAGGACGAGCAGCACGGGACCGTCGCCGGTCTGGGCGACGAGCGCCGGGAGTTCGTCCAGTGTCCCGGCGACCGATTTTGCATCGGGCCGCGTGCCGCGCGCGAGCACGGCGGCGGGCGTTTTGGGATCGCGGCCGGCAGCGATCAGGCCTTCGGCCACAACGGCGGCGGTGGCGCGTCCCATATAGACCGCAAGCGTCGCGTCATCGCGCACAAGCCCGCTCCAGTCGATCTCTTCGGCATCGGCCGCCCGGTGGGCGGTGATGAGGGTGAGGCGCGCCGATTCCTTGCGGAAGGTCAGCGGCAGTTCGGCCTCGGCGGCGCAGCCGAGCGCCGCGGTGATGCCGGGCACCACGATCACGTCCACGCCTTCGTCCTGGAGATGCTCGAGCTCCTCGCCGCCGCGTCCGAACACGAATGGGTCGCCGCCCTTGAGACGAACGACACGAAGACCGCGCCGGGCGGAGGCCGCAAGTTCTTCATTGATCGCGCGCTGGGCCACGCATTTCGTGCCGGCCTTCTTGCCGACGAAAACCCGCTCGGCATCGCGCCGCGCAAGGTCGAGAATTTCAGGCGAGACCAGATCGTCGTGAAAGATGATGTCGGCGTCCTGCAGCACGCGCAGCGCCTTCAGCGTCAGAAGTTCGGGATCGCCCGGGCCCGCGCCGACGAGATAGACGACGCCCTGCCTCGCTTCGTCCTGCACCTTGCCGCTGATCGCGGCGTCAAGCTGCTGCTCCGCCTCGCCCATACGGCCCGCGAGCGCCGCGGCGCCGATGGGACCGTCGACCACATTCTCCCAGAACGCGCGGCGCGCGGCGATGTCCGGCGCCGTCCTGGCAAGACGCTCGCGCCGCGAGCCGATGAGATCGGCAAGATCGCCGAGGCGCGCGGGCAAGAGCGCCTCGATCTTCGCACGCAGGCGGCGGGCGAGGACAGGAGCCGCGCCTTCGGTCCCGATGGCGGCGAGCACGGTGCCGCGGTCGATGATGGCGGGCGTGATGAAGCTGCAGAGTTCGGTGCGGTCGACGACGTTGACCGGTATGCCGAGTTTGTGGGCACGCCGGGAGATCGCGGTATCCACGGGGTCGCCCGCCGACGAGACGATGAGCGCCGCGCCCGAAAGATCGACCGTTTCCGGATCGGTTGCTGGCGAGAGCACGATCTCCCCTGCCCGCGCCAAGGCCTGAAGTTCGGCTTCCGCGCGATCGGCAAAGACATTGATGCGTGCGCCTGTCTTCGCAAGCAGGCGCACCTTGTTCAGCGCCGGCTCGCCGCCGCCGAACACAAAAGCCTGCCGATCCTTGAGATCGACGAAGATCGGAAAATAACGCATCGGCTCGTTTCAGGGGCCGCCCTACGCGACCGTTCCGATCTACATAACACCTATTCTAAATCTGTTAAAGGCAGCAAATAGCAGATAGATTATGTTATTTAAGCCTTAAACGTCCTTGTAAGGTGCGCCGCCCACCATAAGGCCCTTCCTCAGGAGGCAATCCCATGCCTCCTCGGCTGTTTCAGCAAAGTCGAACAGGTCGAGATCCTGATCGGCGATCATGCCCTCCGCGAGCAGCGCCTCGAAATTGATGACGCCGGTCCAGTAGGCGCGGTTGAACAGAACGATGGGTATCGCCGGCGCCTTGCCGGTCTGGCGCAAGGTCAGGATTTCGAACAGTTCGTCCATCGTGCCGAAGCCGCCGGGGAACACGACCAATGCCGCCGCGCGCATTGCGAGGTGCATTTTCCGCATCGCGAAATAGTGGAACAGGAAGGTCAGGTCCGGGGTCGAATAGGCGTTCGGCTCCTGCTCGAATGGCAGCCGGATGTTGAAACCGATCGAGGGGGCGCCGACGTCCGACGCGCCGCGATTTGCGGCTTCCATGATGCCCGGCCCGCCGCCGGTCGCGATGACATTGTCGAGAACGCCGTCGACCGGGTGCAGCGCCCCGCCGCGCTCCGAGGCGATGCGGCCGAACCGGCGTGCTTCTTCATACCAATGCGCGGAACTCGATCCGGCACGCGGCTTCTGGCCCGGCATCAGCGGCGCCGTGGCGTCGTCGGGATCGGCCGACCCGCCCGGCAGGATGCGCGCCGAGCCGAACACCACCAATGTGGAGCGAATGCCCCAGACGCGCAGCCGCTCTTCCGCCTTGGAATATTCCAGCAGGAAGCGCGCGCCGCGCATCGAATCGCCGAGCAGAAAATCAGGATCGAGTGCGGCGAGGCGATAAGCGCTTGAAGCCCTCTGCGCGGAATTTTCGAGAGGATCGTCGGCGTCCGATGTCATGGCGGAGATCTAGAACGGCCGGAAGAGATTCAAAAGCGAAGCGGTCATTCCGCCGCCGTTGCGAGTTTCTTACGCTTGGCTTTCGGCGTGGTGACGGGATCGGCCGACAATTGCAGCGAACTGAGATGAGCGTAGGTGCCGTTCAGGGCGACCAGGGAATCATGCGTTCCGGATTCGACGAGACATCCGCGCTCGATGACATGGATGATATCGGCTTTGCGGACGGTCGAGAGACGGTGGGCGATCACGATCGTCGTGCGTCCGCGCATGAGCTTGTCGAGCGCATCCCGGACCTTCACTTCGGAGACGGCATCGAGCGCCGAGGTTGCTTCGTCGAGAAGAAGGATCGGCGCGTTGCGCAGCATCGCCCGCGCGATGGTAATGCGCTGGCGCTGGCCGCCGGACAGATTTCCGCCGCCCTCGCCGACCGTGCGCTCATAGCCCTTCTCGTGTTCCATGATGAATTCGTGCGCATTGGCCGCCTGCGCGGCCGCGACGAGTTCCTCCTCCGTCGCGCCGGGGCGGCCCGACAGGATATTCTCGCGGATTGTACCCTCGAACAGAAACGCGTCCTGCGTGACGAGCGCGATGTGCTCTCTCAGCGACGCCGTGGTGACCGTACTGATGTCCTGCCCGTCGATCAGGACGTGCCCGTCCTGGGGATCGTAGAACCGCTCGATCAGGGCAAAAATGGTCGACTTTCCGGCGCCCGAGCCGCCGACCAGCGCGGAGACTTTTCCGGCCGGGAACCGTACCGACATTCCCGTCAATGCGTTATGGGCGCCGTAGGCGAAGGAGACGTCCTTCAGCTCGACCGCTCCCTTGGTGGCGACGAGCGGACCCGCATCGGGCGCGTCCTGCAACCGGGGCTGTTTGTCCATGAAGGCGTACATGGCGCCGACGCCGACAAGCGTCATTTCGAGATTGAGATTGAGGCGCGCGAGATTTTTGGCCGGCGCATAGGTCATGAGAAGCGCAACCAGGAAGGCAAGCAGCGAACCCGCATCGCGCTGTCCGCCGGCAATGCCATAGCCCGCATACACGATCGTCGCCGCCAGAGCCACGCCGACAAGGCCTTCCATTATCGGGCCCGACCGCGCGCTGAGATTGGCGATCTTCAACCCGTGCCAGCCCGCTACATCAATGCCTTGTGCCATCTCGGCGCGCAGCTGAGGCTCGAGGCCGAAGGATTTGACGACGCGGATGCCGAGGATCGAATCCTTCAGCCTGCCGATGATCTGCGCCATGCCCTGGATGCTCGCGGGCGCCGATGGCGCGGATACGCGTTCTTGATCGATTTGATGCCGAACAGCGCACCGGGCGTAATCAGAAACGCGAAGATCGACAGGATCGGATCCATGATCACCATGACGCTGCCGAGACTGATGAGCGACAGCGCATCCTTGCCGACGCTGGTCATGAGCAGGTTCATCAGCGAGCGGACGGCGCCCGATCCCGACTGGAAAAACATGATGATTTCGCCGAGCGATGCGGTGTTGAAATACTGCATGTCCTGGCTGATCAGATGATTGTAGATTTTCTTCTGCTGATCCGCGACGATGTCCCGGCCGATGGCGTTCATGACGACCGTCTGCGCATAGTCCGCAACGCCGCGGCCCGCATAGATCACGAACACGGCGGCGGCGATGCCCCAGATCAGCGCGCTGTTTTTCATGATGAAGACGTCGTTGACGACGTTTTTCAAAATCCAGGCGCTCGCGCCCGTGAACACCGAAACCAGGGTCATCAGCGCAAAGGCGAGCGCATAGCGCGGCGCATATTTGCGGCCGTTCTCGCGGAGCACGCGTTTGATGAGGACGAGGCTTTCGTCTTTCGCCAGCTTCGGCTTCGTGATTGGTGTTTTCGGTGCCAATGCGGCCAGCCCCTCAAGCATTGAAGTCCGACATCCCGGGCTGTCTTATCCGCATACAATTGCGACGCGGAGAAGGTGGATTGTCACGCGGGTGGAAACCTCGGCCGGGGTTAACATGCCTCGGCAAAGGCATCCAGTCCGGCTTTCCGAAGCGGGCCTCTCGGGGGTGTGCACGGTCTCAGAACGAAGAATGCGGCCGGAGCTCCGGCCGCATTCTTCGTCGATTAACGGCGCTCCCGTCGAGCACCTAACCCTAGCGGCACTTTCGTACCACGCGGTCGTATCCGCGATAGGTCTTGGTCGCGGGATCGTACGTTTTGTACTTGGTACAACTCGGAGTCTTTGGATCACTACTCGCATACGGCAATCCGGCGGGGTGCCCGGGCCGGTGGTGCTCGGCTCTCTTGAGCCTCCGGATTTGCGAGCCGCCGGGTTAAGAGCGGGGGCCGGCCCACCCACGGCATTGAAAGCATTGTCGACGCGAGAGGCGCGTCCTGTTTGAAGGGCGGTGATCGGCGGGCACTTCACGGCCCTTTCCGCCTCGTCGAACCAGCAATCGAGATGGCTTAACCCAGTCCCCTGGGCCGATGAGGAAATCGGGACGAGTGCGCTCCCCAAGATCAGGGCTCCCGCGGCATAAGAACTGCTCAGCGTACGCAAAACTTTCGCTGGCTCCGTAAACATGACGACCTCCGCGTCTTCGAAGATCAGCAGAGAGTTGACGAAGATCAAGGCAAGAAGTTGTTCAAAATTTATTCAACTCCCCGCAAGCATTTCTGGTGACCGGGCCGACCGATCCGGCCAGGTCGGCCGCGATCACTCCTCGTCTGGCGAGGGTGATCCATTGTGCGACATGGCTAGGCCATAAGATGTTGAAAAGAATGGTGCCCAGGGCCGGAATCGAACCAGCGACACGCGGATTTTCAATCCGCTGCTCTACCAACTGAGCTACCTGGGCATCGCCTGCGGGCGGTAAGTCAACGCAGGGTCGGCGGGTTATAGAAACCGAAGTCGGATGTGTCCAGACCGGTCAGTCCTCGTCCTTCTCTTCCGGCATACCCTCCGGGGCGGGCCTTTCGTCGGTTTCTATCCGGTAGTGGCCGCCAAGCCACTTGTTAAGATCGACATTCTTGCAGCGCGTGGAGCAGAACGGCTTCATCGCGGGGTCGGCGGGCCGGCCGCAGATCGGGCAGCGTGGCGAGCCCGAGGGGACGCTTTTCGGCGCCCCGGGCATCAGACACCGTCGAGCGGGTTCAGCCAGCCGAGATGGACAGGCAGGCCCTCGCCCGCAAGCAGGTTGACGGTTTCATGGAGCGGCAGGCCGACCACCGCCGTATAGGAGCCGATGAGGCGAACGACGAAGCCGCCGGCAATGCCCTGGATGGCATAGCCGCCCGCTTTGCCGCGCCATTCGTGCGAGGCGAGGTACGAATCGAGTTCCGGACGCGACAGATGCTTGAACCGCACCCGCGCCTCGACGACGCGAGACCGCTGCTTGCCGGTCGGCGTGATCATGCAGACCGCGGTGAAGACGCGGTGGGCGCGGCCCGACAGCAGTTCGAGACATTCGGCCGCGTCTTCGATCGTCGTCGTTTTCGGCAGGATGCGGCGGCCCACCGCAACCACGGTGTCGGCGGCCAGGAAAAACGCGTCCTTGAGGTTTTCGTCGGTCGCGGCGACCCGGCGGGCGGTCTGGGCCTTTTCGACCGCAAGCCGCTCGGCAAGCGCGCTCGGACGCTCGAACCGACGCGGTTCCTCGTCAATCGAGGCGGGCAGCAGGGCTTCGGGCCGCAGGCCCACCTGTTCGAGGAGAGCGAGACGGCGCGGCGAGGCCGAGGCCAGGACAAGCTTGGGGCGTTCGGTCATTTCCGTGAGGCCTTGGCGCCTTCGTCTGCCGGGCGGGCCGGCGCGGGACTTATTTGAAGCGGTAGGTGATGCGGCCTTTGGTCAGGTCGTAGGGGGTCATCTCGACCAGGACCTTGTCGCCGGCCAGCACCCGGATGCGGTTCTTGCGCATGCGGCCGGCGGTGTGAGCGACGATTTCATGTTCATTCTCCAGCTTCACGCGAAACATCGCGTTCGGCAGGAGTTCGGTGACGGTGCCCGGAAACTCGAGCAGTTCTTCTTTCGACATTTAAACTCACGGTTTGTGAAGGGGCGGAACCTACCCAATAGCGACGGCTTTCACAACGCCCCGCCCTCAGGCGTCCCAATGCAGGGCCACGATCAGGGTAAACAGGCGCCGGGCGGTGGCGAAATCCATGTCGATTTTGCCGGAGAGCCGCTCGTTCAGGAGGGTCGCCGCCTCGTTGTGCATGCCCCGCCGGCCCATATCGATGGCTTCGATCTGCGAGGGGGAGGCGGAGCGGATCGCCGCGTAGTGGCGGTTGCAGATCGTCCGATATTCCGACACCACCTGCCGGAACGGGCCGAGCGACAGCAGATGGGCGACAATCGCCGCGTCGTCCTCGTCATGAATGTCGAAAACGAGCCGGTTTTCCGCCAGAGCAAGACGGAGCCTGTATGGCCCCTGCTCCCGGCCCGCGACCTTGAAGGCATTTTCAGCGAGAAGGTCGTGAATTGCGATTTCGCGTTCGTGCTCGCCTTCGGCACTCGATGCGCCGAGCGAGCCTTCGTCGATGGTGACAGCAATCAGCCGGTGCGAGGGCTCCGTACTCCCCTCGCCCATCAAATCCTGCCGTCCAGCCGGATCGTGATCGAGCGCGCATGGGCCTGAAGACCTTCGGCCTCGGCGAGCTTCACCGCAGCCGGGCCGACCGCGGCGAGACTTTCCGGGGAGCATTTCAGGATCGAGGTGCGCTTGACGAAATCGAGCACGCCAAGCCCCGACGAAAACCGCGCGGAGCGCGCGGTCGGCAGGACATGGTTCGAGCCGCCGACATAATCGCCGACCGCTTCGGGCGTGTGGCTGCCGATGAAGATCGCACCGGCATTGCGGACCTTGTCCGCAAGCGCGTCGGCGTTCTCCGCTTCAATTTCGAGATGTTCGGGCGCGAGACGATCGACGAGCGGTATGGACGCATCGAGATCGGCGACGAGAATGATCGCGCCGTGATCCTTCCAGCTTGCAGCCGCGATCTTGCCGCGCGGCAGATCGGCGAGCTGTTTCGCCACCTCGGCTTCGGTCGCGGCCGCAAGCTCCGGAGAATCGGTGATGAGGATCGATTGCGCGGCGGCGTCGTGTTCCGCCTGCGCAAGAAGATCGGCTGCGACCCAGGCCGGATCGGCATGCCTGTCGGCGAGAATGACGACCTCGGAAGGTCCGGCGATCATGTCGATGCCGACCGTTCCGAAGACCTGACGTTTGGCGGCGGCGACATAGGCATTGCCGGGGCCTACGATCTTTGCGACCGGCTTGATCGTCGCGGTGCCGAAGGCGAGCGCGGCGACGGCCTGCGCGCCGCCGACGCGGTAAACCTCATCCACGCCCGCAAGCTTCGCCGCCGCGAGGACGAGCGGATTGATCTTCCCGTCCGGCGTCGGCACCACCATGACGACACGCGGCACGCCCGCGACTTTCGCCGGAACGGCGTTCATCAGAACCGAGGACGGATAGGCGGCGGTGCCGCCGGGTACATACAGACCGACGGCCTCGACCGCCGTCCAGCGATGACCGAGCTCGACACCGAGCGCGTCGGTGTAGCGGCCGTCCTCCGGCTTCTGCTTTTTATGATGGCTCTCGATACGGTCGCGCGCGAAGGTCAGGGCCTCCAGCGTCTCGGCGTCACAGGCTTTCCACGCGGCGTCGATCTCGGCGCCGGTGACGCGGAGCTCTTCCGGCGTGACCTCGAAACGGTCGAATTTCTTCGTGAGATCGCAGAGCGCAATGTCGCCGCGCGCGCGGACATCCGCGATGATCGTACGCACCGCGGCATCGACGTCCTCGGCGGATTCGCGTTTCTGGGCGAGCAAAGCCGAAAAGCGCGCCTCGAAATCGGGCGCGCCGGCATCCAGCAGAACGGCCATTCTCAGGCGTCCTCGGTTTCGATTTCGGCTTCGGGATGGCTCGGGCAGCAGGTGCAGTCCCAGGTCGGACCCAGGTCCTTCATCGCCGCTTCCAGGCATTCGACTTCGAGCTTGATGCTCGCCCCGCCCTCGATGAGCAGGTGCACGGCGCCGCCGGGCGCCTCGCCCGCTTCGAAGGCCAGCGCGAGAAGATTGAGCTGGGCGTCTTTGTTGTCGATGGGCACGCCCTTGGACGAGACCTTGGTCACGCCCTCGAAATGGACGGCGGTGCGGCGGCGGCAGTTCTTGTTTTCCAGCGTCCGCCGCTCCCAGTCGAAACGGTCGACGGCGAAGGCGAAACGGTGCTCGCGTGGCAGGAAGACAAGGTCGGCGACTTTAAGCTCGGCGTCCTGCAGATGCACCGACAGGACGGACAGGTCCTCGGCATCGCGGGCGAGCAGTCTCAAAGGGGCGTCGGTCATGGCTGGGCCGGCTCTCGTTAGGAACATAAGACTTAGGAAAGCGGAGCCCGGAGCGCAATGGCCCTTACCTACCCCTCTCCCATAGGGAGAGGGCGGAGTCACGCGGTAGCGTGACCCGGGGTGAGGGGTGCGAGTTATCCGGATAGCTCGCACCCCTCACCCCGCTCGAACCTGCCGGTTCGAGTCGGCCCTCTCCCTTTGGGAGAGGGAACTACCCGCTGATACGCTCGATTTTCGCGCCGCAACGGCCGAGCTTCTGTTCCAGCCGTTCGAACCCGCGATCGAGATGGTAAATCCGGTTCACGACAGTTTCGCCCTCGGCGGCGAGGCCGGCGATGACGAGGGAGACCGAGGCGCGCAGATCGGTCGCCATGACCGGGGCGCCGTTCAGACGCTCCACGCCATCGACATAGGCGGTATCGCCGTCGAGCCGGACCCGGGCGCCGAGACGCGCCAGTTCCTGTACGTGCATGAAGCGGTTTTCGAAGATCGTTTCGCGGATTTTCGACGTGCCCAGGGCGCGGCTCGCGAGCGCCATGAACTGCGCCTGCAGATCGGTCGGGAAACCGGGGAACGGCTCGGTCGTGACTTCGACCGGCTGAATGCCGTTCCCGTTGCGGGCGACACGGATGCCGTGCGGCACGTCCTCGACCAGCGCGCCGGCGGCGCGGATCGTGTCGAGCGCCGAACTCAAAAGGTCCGAACGGGCGTTCTGCAGGACGACATCGCCGCCCGTCATGGCAACGGCGATGGCATAGGTGCCGGTCTCGATGCGGTCGGGGATCACGGCATGCGTCGCGCCGTGCAGCGTGGTGACGCCCGTGACCTTGATCGTGGACGAGCCGGCGCCTTCGATCTTCGCGCCCATCTTGATGAGGAGATCGGCGAGGTCTTTCACCTCGGGCTCGCGGGCGGCGTTCTCGATGAGGGTTTCGCCCTCGGCGAGACTGGCCGCCATGAGCGCCGTATGCGTCGCGCCGACCGAGACTTTCGGGAATTTGATGTGCCCGCCCTTCAGGCCGTGGCGGGCGGTCGCGATGACATAGCCGCCTTCGATCTCGATCTGGGCGCCGAGCGCCTTCAGCGTATCCAGCAGGAAATCGACCGGCCGCGTGCCGATCGCGCAGCCGCCGGGCAGCGAGACCTTGGCATGGCCCATGCGCGCGACAAGCGGGCCGACGACCCAGAAGCTCGCCCGCATCGTGGAGACGAGATCATAGGGCGCGGTCGTATCGACGATGGTCTTGGCGTTGATCGTGAGGGTCTCGCCGTCGTCCTCGGTCTCGCCGTGGCGGCGGCCGCGGATCGCGATATCGACGCCGTGATTCGACAGGATGCGCTTGAGCTGGGCGACGTCGGCCAGGCGCGGCACATTCTCCAGAACGACCTCTTCCTCCGTCAGGAGGCTCGCGATCATCAGCGGCAAAGCGGCGTTTTTCGCGCCCGAGATCGGGATGATGCCTTCGAGGGGAGCCCCGCCGAGAATGCGAATACGGTCCATGCGGGAATGTGCTCCGGTCGGGCGCGGGATTGCCGGGGGTCTAAAGCAGGGTCGGGACGGAAACAAGGCAGGACGGCCGGGGCTGTTAACCCCGGTCCGGCCGTTCAGGTTCCGGCGGTTCGGGCTTTTCCTCGCGGCGCCCCCGGATCTGCGCCTTGCGGCGCTTGAGGTTTTCACGGAGCGCCGAGGCCAGACGCTCCTTGCGCCGGGCGTCCGCCGAGCCGCTGTCATCTTTGGGTTTCGAGGCCATGCGACAGATCAGAAACGCAAAGCGGGACTGACCGCAAGTGCGGTTGCGCCCAGGGCACCTCTATGGCAGTACTCCGCCGCGTTCGGGCCGGTTCGGCCCCCGCCTTCGCTGCCGTAGCTCAGTGGTAGAGCACTCCATTGGTAATGGAGAGGTCGACAGTTCAATCCTGTCCGGCAGCACCAGCAATTCCCTAGAAGCGTCAGAAAGTTAGCGTTTTCAGTGGCTTCCGTCAACGCGGACTGCCATGGGAAAGTGCTACGGGGATGGCAGGCAGGCGATGGCGAATGCGGGGGTTGTTCAAGCGGAGAGGCTCTGACGTTTGGCATGGCCGGTTCCGAATCCCTCAAGCCTCTGGCGCCAACGCGACAAGCTCGTAGCTACCCTGGGCGTCGTGGACATCGGCAACTCACAGGAGTTCGCTCGCTCTACGGGGCACCAGGACCGCGATAAGGCCGGAGAGGCCAACCGGCACTACGGACTATCGCTGCGCCCAATCGACGCGGTTCGAAATAGGTTCGAGGGAGCCGTCGTACGTCGCGACCTCTGGGATTAAGGGTGTTTTGGGTTGTACTTGACGGGGGAATCGCGGGGCGATTGAGTGCCCGGCGATGGACAGCCCCGACATTCTGACTGTTGGCCCTGAGTTCGACCGCTTGGGCCGAGAGGCCCCCGCCGCGCCCCCGCAATGGGCAGGCCAGACGCCGACAAAGAAGGTCGCCGTTATCGCCACCATGCGCGATGAAGGGCTGTCGATCCTTGAGTGGGTTGCCCACTACCGCGTCATCGGCGCGGACACGATCTATATTTACACGAATGACAATCGCGACGGCTCGGATGCGCTTCTAGAGGCGTTGGCAAATGCGGGAGTGATTAGGTTTCGTCCAAACCCCGTCGCCCGCAAAATTTCCCCCCAGCACAAAGCCTACCGCCACGCATTCGCGCATTCGCCCGACGTATGGCAGCACGAATGGGTCGCATTCCTGGACGGTGACGAATTTCTCTTCCCGGTGTTGGACGGCGAACAATGGCCTCTGCCCGCCTACCTCGACAAACTCCGTGAAGTGTACGGGTGCTCCGCTGTGTGCTTGAACTGGAAATGGTTCGCGGGCGATCGGGCATTTTCATGGACGCCCGGCCTCTTGCTGGAGCGCTTTACCAAGGCGAGCGATTATCCATATGTAAAGACTATTTTCCGGCTGGGGGACGTTCGTGAGCTACGGGACGCGATTCATGTTCCAGACCTCAAACCGGGCAGCATGTTTCTGACCGGCCGTGGGGACCTTCAACGTGCATCAGAAATCAAGGCCCAAGCGGACCCCGGCTACGCCCTCGGACAGGTAAACCACTACTGGAACAAATCGTTTCAGGAATTCAGCATTAAGCGGGCGAAGGGCTTTGCCTCTGGCAATTGGTTTGGCCGACGCCATTGGCATGACTTCCACTGGTATCCCGGCGTAGTTTCCGAGGACTCACCCCCGACGAAAAGCACACTGAAAACGTACGCATCGAAATGGGGCGCCTGCGGTCACTCCCGGGCGTGCGGGCAGCGGAGACATTGGTAATCGAGACCACGCACGTCTTGATGTCAGATAAGCGCCTGGAGCGTATCTATGAAAAATCTAAACGCCCGCTCCCGCACGCACTCCGTCAGATCCAGCGCTTTTATGGCCACGTTCGCCGGATGAAATTCTGACCTCAAAGCTTGATGTAAACAGTGACGCCGATGAGCGGCGTGAGCGTCGAAACGGCTGTCGGGCTGGCGGATCCAACCGTCACGTGTGGGCGTGGTTGCCCGCCGAGCCGGTAGTGCCCGTAGAGTTGCCAACATAGCGGCCAGGCCGGCGCAAGGCCTTGAGGTCTAGCCGCCAAGGGGAAGTGCAGATGTTCCTCAGGTAAGCGGAGGGTCAATCCCCTCCCCCCACCAACACTCATGAACCACTAAGAGTTGTCCGGCATGGAGGGAGACAGTCACTCTGCGCACAAATGGTCTGCGCTCCATCCCAAGTACTGGCTCTAAGTTTCTCTTCAAGTCTAGAACCCGGTGATGAGAGGAGAGGCCGAACACTCTTTCGGCACTTATCAAAGCCCCCAGGAGGACTACTCCCCCATTAGTGGCTGCTTGAGCCTTTGCTGGCCCTCTCGTTCGCTCTCGACACACTACGCCGCCTGCGCCAACGGCCTCCACACGGCTTTCTCCCTGACGGGCAGCGCCACCCCGAGCATCCGACCCGAAACCCGCTCCATCGCCTCCGCTGCCATGCCAATGTCGGATGACGGACGTTAATACCGTCATGCATCCCAAGCGCCGGAACGCCACGCTCAGCCAACTCCGTAAGCACGGCCATCAGGATCGAGCTTTCCGTGTTCATCAACTCGATTCCGATGTCTGAGCCAAACAGATGCGAAATACGGGGGTGATGCCAGGACATGGCCTCCACAAGATCACTCGCCGTCCATCCGTCTGGCAGCGCCGCCTTTAGTTCGGGCGAGAGGCGCTTCATCGCGTTGGACCTGGAGAGCAGTGACAACACGCCCAGCTTCGCGGCGTCCCGATGATGCTCCAGCCCCGGCACTGCGTAGGGATCGCCGCTCGGTAGTCTCCCCGTGGCGCTAACGTAGGCAAGCATCGCGAACATGGAGACAAAATCGAGGTCAGCTATCGGCTCCCCGCTGATGGTGATGCGGTGCCGCTTGTCTCCCCAGAGGTCCATCCAGAAACCGCCTGGTACCCTGATCCTAGCCGACGCGTCAGGCCGCACAAAGCCTCTCTTTCGATGCCGGCGCCGTGCCCTACAATCGAGAAGTTTTGGCCTATCTGCCTGAACACCGCAGTGCTGGCCGGTGCCTCGGTCTTTTCACCTCTGCAAATCAGTCGATCGCGGACGCCATCGCGGTACACCTCGGCCTTGTTTCGACGTCGCGAACACTCCCATGATCAAATTTCAGCCGCAGGAAATCCTTCATGGGCATTATCCTAAAGCGGACGGCCCCCATCCTCCGCAAAGTGAACTCTAAGTGTTCCAATTATCGTAGACGTACTCACGTCCTCGATCGAACAGCCTTGCGCAGACGTTGCAGCAGATTTAGCCTTTTTGCGAAGGCATAGTTGGCGCCAATGGGCGGCAAATCGGCCCCATCGCTCGAGATCAGCCGCATACCGGACGCAGAAACGCTCAAGGCCATGCCCCGTTCAAGGGCGTGGGCCAATGTGCCGTTGCGCTGACCCGCTTCCACCTCAAAATCCTCGACACGTGAACGAGAGGGCCAGCAAAGGCTCAAGCGCTTTCGTCCTGGCTGTGAACATCGTACCGGCAAAGAACCCATGTTCGCGAATTTGCCGTTCGGTCAGCCCCAATCGAGTGCCGATCGCCATCGTATGTGTCTCGTTGGAACCCATATGGGCCGAAACCAGAACGTAGTGACCAGCCGGCCCCACCATTCCCAACGAGGGATCGGAGGCAAAAGCACTCAACGCACGCTCCAGCGAATCCTCGCCGAGGAGTTTGTCGAACAAATCCTTGCGCCATTTATCACCATCAAGGCGATGCGGCGACTTCTTGGTATGCAGCTTTGTGACAAACTCGAAGCCTTCGGCCTGGATTTGCGGAAAAATCCGCAAGAAAGGCAGAAGATCGCGGCCCCGGTTTTCAACGGCCCACAGGGTGAACTCGCGACCTGATGCTTCAAGCTTGAGCCGCAAAGCCGACTCACGTTCGGCGACCGTCGTTACAAAAAGCTTATGACGCCCGTCGAGAGTTCTCACTCTTTCCAGGATCTCGTCTGCAATCTCGGGGTGGAAGGCATGAATTACAATTGCCGCCCGGGGTGCGTCGTGATCTTTCATGGCGCGATCTTGGAATCATTCGTCAAATTGCGGCCGAGAGCTCGCGCAAAGCCGAGATGCTTTGCCCGACGGGCAGGCCTGAACAACACATGAGGCAAGGCAACTTCCATCGCGTCTTGAGGTTTTCCCGGGCGAGGTCGAACGGCACTTCGTGCTTGCGCATGACATAGACGAGCGACCGGCCCATGGCCTCGCCCTTGATACGCCCTACCACCGCCGACCGGGCGCTGGAATTGCCCTCGGAATGTTCGACCACCGCGCGGGACGCAAGACGCAGTTCAAGGCCCGCCTGCTTGAGACGCAGGCTGAGATCGTCGTCCTCATGGAACAAGAAAATCGCGGGATCGAATCCGCCGATCAGATCAAAATGTTCCCGGCGGATAAAAATGCACGCGCCCGACAGGACCGGGATGGCGCAGTCCGAGCCCGGCGCGGGACCGGCCCAGCGTCCCGCCTGCGGCTGAAGTCGAGACCAGCGGCGAAACGACCTGCCTCTTGCCATTGTACATACGTGGATTGAACACGGCATTCGGATACTGTTCGGCTGCGGCGACCATCGCGTCGATCGCGCCGTCGAGAAAGCGGATGTCGGGATTTGCCAGGACAAGGTATTTCGCCCTGCTCGCCCGAGCGCCGATATTGCTCGCCGCTCCATAGCCCATATTTCGATCGAGCCGCAGAACCTCCGCGCCGGCCGCTTCGGCTATCGCCGCGGATGCGTCATCGCTCGCATTGTCGACGACGATCGTGCGCACCCCGCGCGGAATGCTCTCCAGAAACCGCGGGAGAACCGCCGAACTGTTGTAGGTGACCGCGACGACGCAGACATCGGTGTTCATGTCGGTGCGGCCTCGCTCACCAGGCGACGCACGACGGCGGCGCAGGAGTTTCGCCAGTCCGGCGCGCGCCAGCCATAGACGCGGTGCAGTTTGTCGGTCGACAGCCGGGAATTGAGCGGGCGCTTCGCCTTGGCGGGATAATCCGATGTCGCGATGGGCGTCACCTCCGCCGTCGGCCCCCCCGCCTCCCGGCTGACAGCGAATATGTGCTCGGCGAAGCCGCTCCAACTGATACTGCCCGTGCCCGCAATATGAAAAACTCCGTAGCGATCCGCGCACGCGATCGAATCCATGGCACGCGCGATGTGGAGAATACCGTCGGCGATATCCAGCGCCGAGGAAGGATTGCCCCATTGGTCGGAGACAACATCGATCACATCACGCTGTTTCGCGAGCTCCAGCATGGTCTTCAGAAAATTGCGGCCGAACGGACTGTAGACCCAGGCTGTCCGCAGAATGATGTGGCGCGCGTTGGCAGCGGCGACGGCGCGTTCGCCCGCGAGTTTCGTGCGACCGTAGACCGATTGCGGCGCTGGAGTGATCCTCCTCCGTGTAAGGTTCGCTTCCCTCGCCCGAGAAAACATAATCGGTCGAAAGATGAATGACCGGAACCCCTATCGCCGCCGCGGCTGCCGCAACCGCTTCCGCGCCGAGAGCATTGATCGACATCGCGATCTCCGGCTCGTCCTCGGCGCGATCGACCGCCGTATAGGCCGCGGCCGACACAACGAGATCGGGCTTTCGACGAGCGATTTCGCGAACGACCGATGCCGGATCGCCGAGATCGAGTTCGGGACGGCCAACGGCGTCGATCTCGATATCGCTCGAAAGCCGCGCGCGCTCCAGAAGCCCCCGCGCGATCTGGCCTTCGCGTCCGGTCACGAGAATCCTCACCGCGTACCTCGCGCCGCCAATCCCAGTCTTTCTCCGGCATAGCGCCGTTCCAGAATGGGCTGCCACCACGCGTGGTTTTCGAGATACCAGGCCACCGTCTTTTCGAGCGCGGTATCAAACGTCTCGATCCCTCGCCACCCCAGATCGCGCTCGATCTTGTCGGGATTGATTGCGTAGCGGCGATCGTGGCCGGGACGGTCGGCGACGAAGGCGATGAGGTCGCTGTAGGAGCCGCCGGAGCGTGGCCTGAATTGATCGAGGATGGCGCAGATGCGCTGGATGACCGCGAGATTCGTGCGCTCGGACCGGGCCCCGATATTGTAGCTCTCTCCTGCAACGCCCCTCAGCGCGACACATTCGAGCGCGCGCGCGTGATCCTCGACATAAAGCCAATCCCGGACATTCGCACCCGCGCCATAAACCGGGATGGCCCTGTCCTGGAGGGCATTCAGGATAGCCAAGGGGATGAGCTTTTCCGGGAAATGAAACGGCCCGAAATTGTTCGAACAATTGGAGAGAACGACGGGCAGACCGTAGGTTTGATGCCAGGCCCGGACGAGATGATCGGACGCCGCCTTTGAAGCAGCGTAAGGCGAGGATGGGTCGTAGGGCGACTGCTCGGTGAAGACCCCCCGCTCAAAAGGAAGATCGCCAAATACCTCGTCGGTCGAAACATGATGAAACCGGAACCGCTCTTTTGCTGCCGGCGGCAGACCGCGCCAATAGTCCAAAGCTGCCGAGAGCAGCTTGAATGTACCGACAATGTTCGTTTCTATGAAGGCGGACGGACCATCGATCGAGCGGTCGACATGGCTCTCCGCCGCCAGATGAATGATGAGATCGATCCTCTCCGAATTGAGAAGACCCAAGACCTTCGACTGATCCCCGATGTCGGCTTGTACAAAACGGTAATTGGATCGATCCGCGATGGACGCGAGCGAGGCGAGATTGCCCGCATAGGTCAGTTTGTCGAGATTGATGACCCGATGTTCTCCCTGACCGACCAGGTGCCGGCACAGAGCAGATCCGATAAAGCCGGCGCCGCCAGTTACGAGTATGTTCATCGGCCTGATCGCTCGAGGGATAGGGTCAATCGAACAGTTCGGCGTTCGCCAGAAGCGGCGCCGAACGATCTTTTTCCGAAATTACGACCTCGCCGGCCGGCAGAGGCCACTCGATACCCACCGCCGGATCGTCAAAGCGGATCGCACGGTCATGCTTTTGAGAATATTTTGCCGAAACTTTATAGAGAACTTCTGTGTCTTCCTCGAGCGTAACGAAACCATGGGCGTAGCCACGCGGGACGAAGATTTGATTCCAAGATTTTGCAGACAACGTAACGGCAGTCCATCGGCCGAAAGTGGCCGAGCTTCTCCGAATGTCGACAGCAACATCGTAAACCGAGCCGCGGATGACGCGAACGAGCTTGTCCTGAGCTACCGGTGGAAGCTGGTAATGCAATCCACGCACGACGCCGCGCGCGGCCGAGTAGGAATGATTGTCTTGAACGAAGGGAACCTGGATGCCGATCCCGGCAAAGTTTTCGGCGTGAAATGTTTCGGAAAAAAAGCCTCGGGGATCTTCAAAACGCGACGGGATGATTTCCAGCACTCCCTCAAGATCCAGCTTCCGCACCTGGATGCTCATCGCGTCAACTCCCCTACCCGCCGGCGAAGATAGTTCGCATACTCGTTCTTGCCGAGTTTTTCTATCCGCTCCAGAACGTGGTCAGGATCGAGCCAGCCCATCTCCATGCCGATCTCTTCCGGACAAGCAATCTTGATGCCCTGCCGATGCTCGATTGTACGCACGAATGCGCCGGCATCGTGCAGACTTTCATGCGTTCCGGTATCGAGCCACGCATATCCGCGCCCGAGCCGATGAACGTGAAGCTCGTCGCGCTTCAAGTACCAATTGTTGATCTCGGTGATTTCCAGCTCGCCGCGCGGCGAAGGCTTGACCGAAGCCGCCACATCCACGACCCGATTGTCGTAGAAATAAAGACCGGTGACAGCAAAATTTGATTGCGGTGCGGCCGGCTTCTCCTCGATTGTGAGAGCTCTGCCTGTCTTCGGATCGAAGCTCACCACGCCGTAGCGCTCGGGATCCTGAACCTGATAGGCGAAAATGCTGGCGCCCTCGGTCCTGGCCGCTGCCTCCCGGCACACATTCGGAGAGTCCGTCGCCGAAATAGATGTTGTCGCCGAGGATCATGGCGACGCGGTCGCGGCCGATGAAATCCCGGCCGAGAATAAACGCTTCCGCCAACCCTTTCGGCTCTGGCTGCACGATATAGGACAGGGAAATCCCGAAGGCGCTGCCGTCTCCGAGAAGCTCCTGGAAAACCGGAAGATCGCGCGGCGTGCTTATGACGAGAATCTCCCTGATCCCCCCGAGCATGAGGACGCTCAACGGGTAGTAGATCATCGGCTTGTCATAGACCGGCAGAATCTGCTTCGAGATCGCGAGAGTTAGAGGGTTGAGACGCGTTCCGCTGCCGCCGGCAAGAATGATGCCCTTAACATTCTGCCCCACTTGCCGGCCCCCAACCCTACATCTCTAAGCTGCATAATATTCGACCGGATGACAACGCCCAGTCGATTCGGGCAGCCACGCGGAACCTTAAAGGAATATTCCTGGAAGGCTAATCGCGCGAGCGCCCGACGCCGACATAATGAAAACCGTGCCGGTTGGCTTCTTCCGGCCGATAGACATTTCTCAGATCGACGAGGACACGCGCCTTCATCTGCGCGCCGATGCGCGCAAGATCGAGGGCGCGGAAAGCGTCCCATTCCGTGACGATGACGAGAGCATCCGCGTCCAGGGCGCAGTCATAGGGATCCGCGGCAAAGGCCACGTTTTCCATGAGCTTTTTCGCATGGTGCATGCCGACGGGATCGAAGGCGCGGATGTCCGCGCCCGCGTTCTGGAGCGCCGCGATCAGCGCGAGTGAGGGCGCCTCGCGCATGTCGTCGGTGTTGGGTTTGAACGTCAGGCCGAGCACCGCGATGGTCTTGCCCGCGACCGATCCTCCGCAGGCATTTGCCACCTTGCCGGCCATCGCCGTCTTGCGCTCCTCGTTGACGTTGACGACCGTCTCGATAATGCGCGTGCGCGCCTCATACTGGCGGGCGGTTTCGACCAGTGCCCGCGTGTCCTTCGGAAAACACGAACCGCCGTAACCGGGACCGGCATGCAGGAACTTCGCCCCGATGCGATTGTCGAGGCCGATGCCTTTGGCGACTTCCTGGACATCCGCACCGACGGCTTCGCACAGATCGGCGATCTCGTTGATGAATGTGATCTTCATCGCGAGGAATGCGTTGGCGGCATATTTCGTCAATTCGGCGGTGCGCCGGCCGGTAAACAGGATCGGCGCGGCGTTGAGAAAGAGCGGACGGTAGATTTCGCTCATCACGTCGCGGGCCCGTTCGTCCTCGATGCCGACGACGATGCGATCGGGCCGCTTGAAGTCCGTGATGGCGGCGCCCTCACGCAGGAATTCGGGATTGGACGCGACCGCGACATCGGCGTCCGGGCGCGCGTCCCGGATGATGCGCTCGACCTCGTCGCCCGTGCCGACCGGGACTGTGGATTTCGTCACCACCACGGTGAAACCGTCGAGAGCCGCCCCAATTTCGGTCGCGGCCGCATAAACGTAAGAAAGATCGGCCTGGCCGTCGCCGCGCCGCGAGGGGGTGCCGACGGCGATGAACACCGCATCCGCATCGGCCACCGCCGACGCGAGATCGGTTGAAAACGACAGCCGGCCCTCCCGGCTGTTGCGCGCAACAAGCTCGTCGAGCCCTGGTTCGTAAATCGGAATTTCACCCTGTTTCAGGCGGCCGATTTTGCCGGCATCCTTATCGACACAGACAACCTGATGCCCGAAATCGGCAAAGCAGGCCCCCGATACCAGGCCCACATAGCCGGATCCGATCATGGCAAGACGCATTCAACAGGCTCCGTCCGGTGTTGTGTTGGCTCGTGACATGGCGGGAAGATGCGGTCAACGGCCGTAGATGTCGTCGAAACGCTCGATATCGTCTTCGCCGAGATAGCTGCCGGTCTGAACCTCGATCAATTCGAGGTCGATCTTGCCCGGATTGCGCAAGCGATGCATAGCCCCCTGGGGGATATAGGTCGACTCGTTCTCTCGGAGCATTCTGGTCTCATCGCCGATCGTCACTTCGGCAACGCCCCGCACGACTATCCAGTGCTCTGCACGGTGAGCGTGACGTTGCAGTGACAGCTGCGCGGAGGGCTTCACCACGATCCGCTTGACCTGAAAACGGCTGCCGGAATCGAGCGACTGGTAAAAGCCCCAGGGACGATAGCCGCGGGCATGGGTGTCGGCTTGCGCGTAGCCCCTGTCGCGCAGGTGGCCGACGACCTTGCGCATCCCCTCCGCATCGTCCCGGCGCGTGACGAGGACGGCATCGTCATCCGCGATCACAACGACATCTTTCAGGCCTGCGACGGTGACGAGCGGGCGGTCGGATATGGCCAGGCAGTTCTCGCTGTCGATCAACTCGACCATGCCGCGCGCCACATTGCCGTTCGAATCCTTGCCGCCCACTTCCCAGATCGCGTTCCAGGTTCCGAGGTCGGACCAGCCGTGGTCGACGGGCATGACCACGGCGCGCGCCGTGCGCTCCATCACCGCGTAATCGACGCTTTTGGCGGTCGCGGACAGAAAAGGCTCGCGCGCCAGAACATGGAAGCCGAGATCTTTTTCGATCCCGGATACCGATCTCGAGACGGCGTCCGCGCTCTTTTCCTCGAACGCTGTGTAGTCCTCGATCATGGTCGCCGCGGCGAACAGGAAATTGCCGGCGTTCCAGAGATAGCCGTCGGCGACATAGCGCGCGGCGGTTGCGGCGTCCGGCTTTTCGACAAAGGCCGCGACCTTGCGGAGGCCCTTCTGTCCGGCCGCCTCTCCCGGGCGGATATAACCGTAGCCGGTCGCCGGGCCCTGAGGTGTGACGCCGAACACCACGATCTGCCCCGCTTCGGCCGCCGGTAGCGCGGCGACGCAGGCGTCCTGAAACACGTCCGGGCGCCGTACGAGATGATCGGCCGCCAGGATCAGCAAAACGGCTTCGGGATCGCGCGCCAGCGCGAAATAGGCGGCGGCCACAACCGCGGGCCCGGAATCCCGGCGAGCGGGCTCAAGCAGGATGTCGGCTTCGACGCCGATCTCCGCGAGTTGCTCGGAGACGAGGAATCTGTGCTCGCGATTGGCGATAACGACGGGTTTGGCGAAGACCTCGGGATCGGAAACGCCAAGGATCGTTTCCTGGAACGGCGAGCGCGGCCCGGCCAGCGGGATGAATTGCTTGGGGCGGCTTTCGCGAGACGCCGGCCATAGCCGCGTTCCCGCGCCGCCGCACAAAACGACGGGTACAATCCGCCTCAGTCCCATGCATGCTCCTTTTGAGGTTAAGGTCTTGAAGCATAGGGGGGGACGACGCAAGCCCTGCACAAACGCCGGAAAACAGCTTACGGAGACCCCCGTAGAACACTGGGAGGTTCTATCCGCCGGTCTCCGAAACAGGCAATTTTTGTACGGACGGGACGGGGATCGAACCTTCTTTCAACTCATTGCAGCGGTCTGGGGCCGCAATTGTGCCCCTGGCCGTTCGTCAGTTCGAATATTTTCGCGTCAAGAATTATTCCCATCGCGGCCACCGCGTCTGTCTGCTGCTCGGCACCGACAACAGGACGACCGGCGAAGCACGAAGCCTGCGGGTTCGCCGACCTCCTCGAGGCGATGAGCTTCGAGGACGCAAATCTCGTCACCACCACGACTTCCAGCGTCCAACGGCGATCGAAAAGAGGACTTTGCTTAGACTGCTCAGGGACGACATCCTCCCACCTATGCGGACCTTTACGACCGGCATTTTTCCAATGCCGCACAGGCCCGTAGTTTCGCCATGGCCCTCCCCTTGAGAGGGGCCGGAACCGGACACAGCCTGCCGCGCGGCACGTGGTCGCGAGTGGATCTTGATCAAAGGACAAACCGGCTTATACAGGCTAGATTAGTTCCATGGTTGAGCAATCTTCCCTTATGAAACCGGCTTATGGCGACTTTTTCCGTGATGCGGTCGAGAAGCTGCATGCGGAGCGTCGCTACCGCGTCTTTGCAGATCTCGAACGGGTTAACGGCCGTTTTCCGCACGCCCTCTGGCATTCGCCGGACGGGATAAAGGACATCACGGTCTGGTGCTCGAACGATTATCTCGGCATGGGGCAGCATCCGGCCGTGACCTCCGCGATGGCCGAAACCGCGCTGACGACCGGTGCGGGCGCCGGCGGCACCCGGAACATTTCCGGCAATCACCACCCGATCGTTGTTCTGGAGCGCGAACTCGCCGATCTTCACGGCAAGGAAGCGGCGCTCGTTTTCACTTCGGGGTTTGTCGCCAACGAAGCATCGATCTCCACCATCGCGGGCGTAATGCCGGATTGCCTGATTCTCTCCGATGAGCTGAATCACGCCTCGATGATCGCCGGCGTGCGCCATTCGGGCTGCGAGAAGAAAATTTTCCGCCATAACGATCTCGCCCACCTCGAAGAGCTGCTGCGTGCGGCGCGCCGCGAGCGGCCGAAGCTTATCGTGTTCGAGAGCATCTATTCGATGGACGGCGATATCGCGCCCATTGCGGCGATGTGCGACCTCGCGGACCGCTACGGTGCCATGACCTATCTCGACGAAGTGCACGCCGTTGGCATGTACGGGGCGCAGGGCGCGGGTGTTGCCCAGCGCGAGGGCGTGATGCACCGCGTCGATGTGATCGAAGGCACTTTGGCCAAGGGTTTCGGCGTGGTCGGCGGCTATATCGCCGCCTCGACCGCACTGGTCGACACCGTGCGCTCGTATGCGCCCGGCTTCATCTTCACCAGCACGCTGCCCCCGGCCGTGGCCGCAGCCGCCTGCGCCTCGGTCAGGCATCTGAAGACGTCGAGCGCCGAGCGCGAAGCGCAGCAGCGCCAGTCCGCTGCAACCAAGGCCGCGCTTCTGGCACGCGGACTTCCCGTACTGCCGGGCGAAACGCACATCGTGCCGGTCCTCGTCGGCGATCCTTCCCTCGCAAAGGCCGCGTCCGACCGGCTGCTCGAAAAGCACCGTATTTACGTGCAGCCGATCAATTATCCGACCGTGCCGCGCGGAACGGAACGCCTGCGTTTTACGCCGACGCCGTTCCACTCGGACGAGTTGATCGCGACGCTTGCCGATGCGCTCGACGAGGTGTGGGGCGCCTTGCAGTTGAACCGCATCTCGGTCGCCGCGGAATAGCCTCTAGCCTTTTTGAGCCGCCAGGAGATCCCGGATCTCCTCGAGAAGCTTTTCATTGCGGGGTATTTCCGCGACCGCGGCGGGCTTCTCCTCTTCCTTTTTGCGAAGACGGTTGATTCCGCGAACGGCGAGGAAAAGCACCCAGGCGACAATCATGAAGTTAAGCGCGACGGTGAGGAATTGCCCGTAGCCCACAGTCGCGCCTGCGGCTTTCGCGGCTTCATAGGTAGAAGCTGGTGCGCCCGTCAGCTGGAAAAAGTAATTCGAAAAATCGAGGCCGCCGGTCACGAACCCGATGAGCGGCATAACCACATCGGCGACGAGCGACGAGACGATCTGGCTGAATGCCGCGCCGATGATGACGCCGACCGCAAGATCGACGACATTTCCCTTCAGTGCGAATTTTTTGAATTCCTCAAGCATGCGCCCCTCCTCCTGAGAGCCCGATTGTTCACCGGGTTCGAGATGGAAGGAAGTCAAAATCAGCGATCGACGACCTTCAGCTTGCGGAGATCGGCGGCGACCCTCTTCCGCGAATCGAGAGCAACGAAATCGCGTTCCGTGAAGGGCGGCCTGCCACCGCCGACAAACACTTTGAAGCCGTCACGCGTGGCGACGACATCGCCGTTGCGAAGGGTCACATCGTGGAGGATCGGCACGGTCATGAAGGAGTTCGGGGTCGCACCCGCTGGGCACGGTTCGGTCGCGTGTGCGGCGGTCCGGGCATTGCCGTCGAGCGCGGCACGTCCTTCGAGCAGCGGCGCGGCCGACGCTGTCTGGATCGGCGCCGATACGTCGAACCCCGCGCCCGGAACAAATTTTTCCAACGCAAGCTCGGTCATCGCGCCGCCTCCGGCGGCCGCGCACATGGCCTCGGCGTCCTTCTGTTTGCTCCTGGACGGCAGAAAACCAAGCACGAGCTGGGCTCCGTCGCATTGCCGTATGCATACGGCGCGCTGGAGATTTGGTGTTGCGACACGCGGACGAGGCGCTTCCTCCTGAAATTCGAATCCGAACAGACGGCTGAAAAACCCGCCGGGGCAGCCCTATCCGCACCGCCTCGCGGCGATAGGGCATGGGCTCGCGGGTGTAGGCTTGCTGCCCGGAGCGGTGGCGTTGCTGACCGACCGAAAATTGCAGAGGGCTCTCGAATTCGGCCCGCAAGCCCGCAAGGTCGGTCGTGAAGGCAGCTGCGGCGAGGCCGGACGCAACGGCAAGGGACACGAGGTGGGCGGGTTTGGGCATCTGTATGGGTCTCCAGCGGAATTAACCCGCAATCCACCCAAAGGTTCAGTCGCGCCGACGTCGTAAAGGTTCAGGGCCTTCCGCTCTAGTGGTGGCGTGCCCCGGCTGGTATGGAACAGCCCACAACGCAGTGTTGAGGACCTGAGGACATGCAGCACGGCTGGGCCGTGATCGCGGTGGCGCTGGCCTATTTCGGGCTTCTGTTTGCGCTTGCCGCCTATGGCGACCGGATCCGGCCGGCCTGGATGGCGGGCTGGGGCCGGCCCTACATTTATTCGTTCTCGATCGCGGTCTACTGCACGTCCTGGACCTTTTTCGGCTCGGTCGGCCTCGCGACATCGACCGGTCTCGATTTCATCGGCCTCTATATGGGACCGATCCTGGCTTTCACTTTGGCCAGCCCGCTGATGATGAAGGTAGCGCGGCTTGCCAAGGCGCAGAACATCACCTCGACCGCTGACTTCCTCGCGGCCCGTTACGGCAAGAACCAGACGCTCGCCGTTATCGTATCGCTCGCCGCTATAGTCGGCGCGATCCCCTATATCGCGTTGCAGCTCAAGGCGATCTCATGCTCCGTTCTGACGGTGCTCGAAACCTACGGCACCCCGGCCGGACTGACGGAACCCACCGTCATCGGCTTTTGGGTCGCCCTCGTGCTCGCGATTTTCGCCGGGCTGTTCGGCACCCGCCACATCGACGCGACGGAACACCAGCCCGGCCTGATGCTCGCCATCGCGACCGAGAGCTTCATCAAGCTTCTGGCCTTCCTGGCCGTCGGCATATTCGTGACATGGGTCATGTTCGGCGGGATCGGCGATCTTGTGCAGCAAGCGCAGGAAACCCAGTTGCTCGGACGCTTTCAGAACACACCGCATCTCAGCACGCTGATAACCTTTACCGTGCTGTCCTTCGCCTGCGTATTTCTGCTGCCGCGTCAGTTTCATGTCGCCGTGGTCGAGAACAGGGGCGAAACCGACATCCGGCACGCCACATGGCTCGTGCCCCTCTATATGGTTGCCATCAACATTTTCGTCTTCCCGCTTGCGCTTGCGGGAATGCTGGTCTTCGGCGACGGCCCCGTTTCGTCGGATATGTACGTGCTCACCCTCCCGATGAGCGCAGGTTCGCACATCTTCACCATGGCGGCCTTTGTCGGCGGCCTGTCCGCTGCCACTGCGATGGTAATCGTGGAAACGGTCGCCCTCGCCATCATGGCCTCGAACAATATCGCGATTCCGCTCCTGCTGCGCAGCCGTGAAAGCGGGTTTGGCGACATGCGCGGCTTTCTCCTCCTGGTACGGCGCGGCGCGATCCTTCTCATTCTGGCGCTAGCCTATCTGTACTACCGCAACGCCTCCGAGGCTGGCCTCGCGCAAATCGGCCTTTTGTCCTTTGCGGCAATCGCGCAGCTCGCCCCTTCATTTTTCGGCGGCCTGTTCTGGCGCCGTGCGAGCGGTCAGGGCGCCATTATCGGCCTTCTGACCGGTCTTGCGATCTGGACTTACACGCTGCTTCTGCCGAGCATCGCCCATGACGGACTGATGGCAGCACTGGTCTTGGATTCAGGCCTGTTCGGCCTCGACTGGCTGAAACCGACCGAACTGTTCGGCCTCAAGGCCGATCCTCTGGTGCATGGAGTGTTCTGGAGTCTCACGCTCAACACACTCGCCTACGTACTTGGCTCCCTTACATCCACCCGATCGCCGATGGAGCGTATGCAGGCCGCCGCTTTCGTGGGCCGGCATGATTTCGATGCCATCTCGTCGAGCTTCCGAGGCTGGCACACGCCGGTCCGCGTCGGCGAGTTGCAAAGCACCGTTGCCCGCTATGTCGGCGAGGATCGGACACGGAGGGCATTCGAGGAGTTCGCGACCGCCCGCAATGCCCGCCCGTCATTGTTCGATGAAGCCGACATCCATATGATCCGGTACGCCGAGCATCTGCTCACGTCAGTCATCGGCACCTCCTCCTCACGGCTCGTATTGTCGCTGTTCCTGCGCCGTGGCGCGGTGACAAAAAAGGCGGCTTTGCGCCTTCTCGACGAGGCCTCGGTCGCTGTTCAGCATTCGCGTGATCTCCTGCAGACGGCGCTCGATCACGCACGGCACGGCGTTGCCGTCTACGACAAGGACTTGCGGCTTGTCTGCTGGAACCGTGAATTCGTCCGCATTTTCGACCACCCGGAAAATCTCCTGCGTGTCGGAACGCCGCTTGAAGAGGTCATCCGCAGCAACGCCGAACGCGGTCTGTACGGTCCTGGAAACATGGACGACATCGTCGCCGAGCGTATGGATAACACGATCTCCAAGTACCGGACGTTCCGCTCTACCCTTCTGAATTCGGGTCGCGTGGTCGAGATCAGAACCGACGACATTCCCGATGGCGGATTGGTCGCGACATTCACGGATGTTACTGAAACCGTGGTGACGGAACGAGCACTCGAGGCACGCGTCAATGAGCGCACGCGCGAACTGACCCATCTCAATCAGGAACTCGCGCGCGCCAAGGCGGAAGCTGATTCCGCCAGCTATTCGAAGACGCGCTTTCTCGCCGCCGCGAGCCACGACATTCTTCAGCCGCTGAACGCCGCTCGCCTCTATGTCGCAAGCCTCGCGGAACGCACGCATTCGGCACTGAACACCGAGCTTGTGGCAAATGTCGACGCGTCGCTGCAATCGGTCGAAGAGATTTTCTCGGTGCTGCTCGACATCTCACGGCTCGATGCCGGTGCGTTCGCGCCGGAGGTCACCACGTTCAAGCTCGGCGACGTGTTGCGCCAGCTGGAGGTCGAGTTCCTTCCGCTGTCGCGTGAGAAGAAGGTCGATCTCCGCATCGTCGGTTGCGAAATCTGGGTACGCTCGGACCGGCGCCTGCTGCGGCGCCTCTTGCAGAACCTCCTATCAAACGCGATCAAATACACGCCGCAGGGCAGCGTCCTGATGGGCGTTCGCCGCCGGCAGGGGCAGCGCGTCCGTATCGAGGTCTGGGATACGGGCCTTGGTATTCCGGCTGCGAGCCAGCGCGTGATCTTCAAGGAATTTCAGCGGCTCGATTCGGGGGCCCGGGTCGCGCGCGGGCTTGGCCTTGGCCTTTCGATCGTGGAGCGCGTCGCGCGCATTCTCGATCATCCTCTGACGCTGAAGTCGGCCCCGGGGAAGGGCTCCGTCTTCTCGGTCGAGGTGCCGATGACGGCACCCGAGGAGACCGTGGCCGACGTCCGCAGAACGGTGCCTGCGTCCCTGCTCTCCGGCACGCGCGTACTCTGCATCGATAACGAGCCTGCGATCCTGGACGGGATGAAGCATCTTCTGGGCGGCTGGGGCTGCAAAGTCATGGCCGCGGCGACGCTCGGCGATGCGCTGACGGCGCTGGAACTTGAAGGCGCGCCGGACATGATCATCGCCGACTATCATCTCGACGGCGGCGACGGACTCTCCGCGATACAGGAGTTGAGGTCTCGTATCGCGGGCGATGTGCCGGGAATTCTGATCACCGCGGACCGCGGTCAAAACGTACGCGCCGGCGCGAAGGCACAGGGCCTCGAAGTGCTGCACAAGCCGTTGCGGCCGGCGGCACTGCGCGCATTGCTCGCGCAGTTGCGTGTCGCACGGCCGGCGGCGGAATAAGTACGGCCAATCAGGCCAGGGAAGCGTCGAGCCATTGTCCCGCTTCGATGCGGGAAGCGGCGATCACGGCCTGGGTCCGGCTGTCGACACCGAGCTTCTGAAGAATGGCGGAGACATGCGCCTTCACGGTCGCTTCCGACACATTCAGTTCATAGGCGATCTGCTTGTTGAGCAGCCCTCCCGACAGCATCATCAGCACGCGAACCTGCTGCGGCGTGAGCGTGGCGAGGCGGCGCACCAGCGCGGAGGTCTCGTCGTCCGGCACGGCCTTCAGGTCGAGATCGGGCGGAGTCCAGGTGCCGCCATCGAGGACGATCCGGAGGGCCTGACGCATCGTATCGACATCGGTCGTCTTCGGAATGAAGCCGGACGAGCCGAATTCCATGCAGCGGCGAACGACGCTCGTCTCTTCATGCGCGGAGACGACGACGACCGGAATGCCGGGATATTGCGCCCGAAGAAGCAGCAGGCCCGAAAAGCCGCGCACCCCGGGCATGGCAAGATCGAGCAGGATCAGGTCCATTTCCGGGACCCGGTCGAGTTCGGCCACAAGTGCGTCGATCGATCCTGCCTCGGAGATACTCGCTCCCTGGAACGCGCCGAGAATGGCGGCGCGCAGTGCCCCGCGAAACAAGGGGTGATCGTCGGCAATGATGAAGCGGTGATTGATCGTGTCGGACATCAATTCAGGTGCCTTCAGAAAGTCCGCGACGTTGCGGCTACAACCCTAGGTCAACGCAAACGGGGGCTGAATTGCGGCAGGCACCCGAAACTACGCCTTCGTGCGGCCGAGGAACATGAGCGAAATGTCCCGGGTATGGGGGGACGCCCGGTGTTCGATCAGATATAGCGCCTGCCAAGTGCCAAGAAGTATATCCCCGTTCGCAACAGGTGCGGAAATTACAACCGAAGTGATTAACGCCTTTATGTGTGCCGGCATATCGTCCGGGCCTTCTTTGTTATGCCGATAGAGCGCGTTTTCCGGCGCCAGGCGGTCAAGCGCCGTTAGAAGATCGGCCTGGACGCTCGGATCGGCGTTCTCCTGGACCGCGAGCGATGCCGAGGTGTGGCGAACGAACAGGGTTACCAGCCCGTCGCCGGCGGATATGCCGGTCAGCCATTCACACGTCGCTTCGGTCAGGTCGGTGAAACCCCGCCCCTGTGTTTCGACGAGCAACGTTCCGCGCCGGAGGTCGAGGCCGGCCGCATCCGGATCGTCGTAGAGGATCTGCGCAACCTGCCCATGTTCTCCCGATGCGCGCCCCATGAGGCTCAAGCTTGTCCATCGGCGAGGTCTTTGACCGCCGCGACGAAGCGGCGGAACATGTCCTCGAAGAAGGTCGCGACCTCCTTGATCTCAGCCTCGCTCGGCAGTTTGAGCGTCAATTGCTTACCGTCTTTGCTGATACCGGTTTCGGCGCTGGCTCCGCCCTTCAGCGCCTCGACTTCCGTGGCGAGACGGTCGATTTCCGCCTGAAGCGCGGCGCGCTCGTCGGCGCTGGCGCGACAATCCAGAGCCGCCCCCACCAGCGTGCAGGTCGAAATGGCGCCGGTTTTCTTGTCGAGACGGATGTATGCGTCGCCGCTCCGTTCGATCTGGAATCGGTCATCGGACGCCGCCGGATCGGGCGCGGCCTGCGCCAGGGTCGCGGCGGGCAGCAGCGATAGTGCAACGATAGCAAGGATTTGACGCATGTCTGTCTCCCTTAGACGGCAGGGCCGATTTCCTGAAAGAACGCACGAGCACCGAAAAGGACACATTGGGGATGCCGCCGGACCGCACAAGTTTGGTTGACGAAAATTAACTCTCTTAACCCGGTCTTTACCATGATTGTCCGAAAACTGAGCGTGAAGCCTCAGCATTGCGGACCGCGAGATTGCATCGAACGGCCCGCTTTTGCCGGTTTCGTGGCGCGCGAGGGGGTAATCCGTGCCGCCGGTAGGGAGAGTCAGATGGCGGGTGCCCTCAAACGGCAAATGGCGAACTGGAACATGGGCTTCGAGGAAGCTGAGATCCGACGGAAAATGGGCGAGATCGCCGATTGGCTAAAGGATCAGGCCGAGCCGCAGTCCGTTGCGCCGAGACTTCATGCCGTACCGGTCGCACCCGAAGCCGAGTCTGTTGTGCCGCCGCGCACAGCTGAAGAAGGCAGCCTCGCAGACATCGTCGAGCGCCGGCTTGCCGCCCGCAGGCAGCGCGAAGAGACCCCTGAACCCGAAATCAGCTCACTGCGCGAAGTCATGGACCGCTTTTCCGGCCCGCTGACCGCAGCCTCAGAGGCCTATTCGCGCGGACCCTTGCGTTCCGCCGTAGCGGAAATCGTCCAGCGCCAGCGCGAACTCGAGAGCGAACGCCCTCAACCTCTTTCGGAGCCGCATCCTCTGCGGCGCGCGATGGCCCACCCGGTGGAACAGGCTTCCGCCGAGAACATGGAATTTGCGTTTGAGCGGCTTGTCGCCCGGTTTGAAGCGCGCGCGGCCCAAAGCTTCCAGACGCTCGAAGCCTCTCTCGCCGATGTCCGTCGCCTGATCGAGGAGGCCAAGACCCCGATCGAAGCGGCGGAAGCCGCGGCCGCCTATATCGTGCAGACCAAGCTTCACGCGCTTGAGACCGGCACCAATAACCGCATCGAGGAAGTGGCGCGCGATCTCGCCAGTTTCCGCGCGGACACGACCGATTCGGAACGCCGGACACGCGATCTGCTCGAAGCCGTGCGCAAGACGCTCGAACACGTCGCAAGCCGGCTGCCCGAACGTCTTGGCCAGGCCGCGCCCGCCCTCGCACCCGAAGCCAACCCCTCCGTCCGTGCCCGCGCCGCCGCGCTGCGCGCTATCGAGGAGAGCACCGAACCCGAGGCGTTCGATCTTCTCGCCCGGCACAAGGTCGCGGCACCGGAGCGCCGACACTACATCGCCGCCGCGCGCCGCTCGACGCAGTCGGCCGGCGAGCCGTCGGAAACCACCGCGAAATATCGTCCTCTCGGAGCGCAGCCGCGGCCGCGCCCTGCGATGGTCACGGCCGCCGAACCGCATTCGCGCTTCCGGATGAGGCGCACGCTTCTGGCAAGCACCGCCGCGGCAGTTCTTCTGCTCGGCATCTACGCCGGGTCGAGCCGCTTCCTTGACGACATGTTCTCGGGCCAGCAAGCCGGTGTCCTGCCGGACGCCGGCGCCGCGCAGACGCAAGCGGCCGCTTCCTCCGCGGCGACACCCGGCGCGGAAAGCACAACGACTGGCGCCGGCGAACAGCCCTCGCCCGCCCTTCTTTCGTCCCAGCCGGTCTCGCCCGGGACCTTCCTGCCGAGCGAGCCTGTCATTACGGGCTCGATTCCGCAGAACGAACCTCAACTCGCGCCGCTGCCCATCGATATCGGCGGACAGCGGTTGCGCGCACGTGCGCAAGCGGGCGACGCCGCCGCTCAATACGAAGCCGGCACGCGGTTCCTCGAAGGACGCGGCGTGCCGCGCGATTACGAGAAGGCCGCCGCCTGGCTGAAGCGTGCCGCGGCCCAGGGCCTTGCACCCGCGCAGTACCAGCTCGGCAGCCTGACGGAGAAGGGCAACGGCCTGGCCAAGGATCTCGAAGGCGCGCGGCGCCTGTACGAGCAGGCGGCCAATGCCGGAAACGTCCAGGCCATGCACAATCTCGGCGTTCTTTATGCCGAGGGCGGACTGGGCCAACCGGATATGGCGATTGCGCTTGTCTGGTTTCAGAAGGCCGCCGAATACGGCGTCAAAGACAGCCAGTTCAATCTCGGCATCTTCTATGCGAAGGGCCTCGCGGTGCCGCAGGATTTCGGTCAGTCCTATCGGTGGTTCACGCTTGCCGCCGCTCAGGGGGACAGCGACGCCGCCGGCAAACGCGATCAGATCGGCGCCAAGATCAACGCGGAGAAGATCAAGGCGCTGAAGGTTTCAGCCGACACCTGGAAGCCGAAGACCGCCGTGTTCGAAGCCAACACCGTCCTGCCGCCACCGGAGGGCTGGGACGACGCACCGAACGGCCGCGCAGCCACAGGCGGCAAGGCGAAACCGATCTAGGGCTCATCCGTGCCCTGTGCTAGACAATGCGGATGACCGATCTGCCTCCGGACACTGCCGCTCCCCTCAACACTCATTCACCGCACAGGCCCGTGCGGGCGGATCCCGTGACCCACTTCTTCGGCGGCTCGCCGCTCTGGGTCATCGTCAAGCTCGCTATGCTGTCGATCGTGATCGGCGTCATCCTCGCGGTGCTCGACATCGATGCCTTCGCGATCGTGCGTGCGGTGCAGGACCTGTTCTACAGCTTCTTCGAAAACATCTGGGACGCGCTCGACACCCTGCTGCACTGGTTCATGCTCGGGGCGGTCATCGTGTTCCCGATCTGGCTCATCTCGCGCCTGCTGAAGGTGGGCAAACGCTGACGCCTTGCGGACGTGCAGCGGCGCTCGATGGCGGCAGCGTATTTACAGCCCAGGGCCGTCCTTCGCCACGGCGTCCGTGTCGAGGCCGACAAGCGAGGCGAGCCTCGAGTGCTTTTCGCGCTCGATGGCGACGAGTAATCCCCGCTTGATGTCCGTGACGAGGCCCGGCCCCTTGAACGTCAGCCCCGTATACAGCTGAACGAGGCTGGCCCCGGCGCGGATTTTCGCAAGCGCCGTCGCGGCCGACGTGACGCCCCCAACGCCCACTAGCGGTACCTTTCCTTCCGTGCGCCTGGCGGTTTCCGCCAGCGCCCAGGTGGCGCGGCGAAAGAGCGGCGCGCCGGACAGGCCGCCGGTTTCCGAAGCCGCGGCGCCCTGAAGGCCCTCTGGCCGCGCGATGGTGGTGTTGGAGACGATGAGACCGTCGACGCCGCGCTTCAACGCTACCTCCACGGCATCGTCGAGATCGGCGAGCGCGAGATCGGGTGCGAGTTTCAGCAGAACGGGCTTGCGCACCGCAGCCTCGTCGCGCGCACCGAGCGCGCGGGCGAGAAGATCGTCGAGAGCGGCTTTGGTCTGCAGATCGCGCAGGCCCGGCGTGTTGGGCGACGAGATGTTGACCGTGAGATAGCTCGCGAACGGTGCGAAGACGCGCACGCCCTTCGCGTAATCGTCCGCGCGGTCGACGGTTTGCTTGTTGGCGCCGATATTGATGCCGACCACGCCCGGCCTTCCCGCGCGTTTCTCAAGCCGCGCCAACGCCGCGGCATGGCCGCCATTGTTGAAGCCGAGGCGATTGATGACGCCTTCCGCCTCCGGCAGGCGGAAGACGCGCGGCTTAGGATTGCCGGGTTGCGGCAGCGGAGTGATCGAACCGGCTTCGACGAAACCGAAGCCAAGGCGCAGCATCGCGTCCGGCACGCGCGCGTCCTTGTCGAAACCCGCAGCGAGGCCGACCGGGTTTGGAAAATGAAGTCCGAACGCATCCACACCAAGACGCGGATCGTCCGGCGACGCGTGCGGCAGCGGCGCGGCTTCGAGAGCTGCGAGCGTCAGATCGTGCGCGCGTTCAGGATCGAGACCGTGCAGCAGTGTGCGAAGAAGAGGCCAGGCCGCGCCGATCATGAAAGCTCCGGAAAGATGTGACGCACGCCGTCCCAAGGCAGCGGCTTTGCCCAAAGCACCGCCGACAATCCGAGATCGCCATAAAGATGCGGAAAGAGATCGCCGCCGCGCGAGGGTTCCCATTTCAGGGATGTCAGCTTCGCGGCATCGACGGCGAGAAGAACAAGATCGGCTTCTCCCGCGAAGTGTTTCGCCGCGGTTTCCGTCACCTGACTCATCGTCGAGAAATGGATGTAGCCGTCCGCAAGATCGACCGGCGCGCCGCGAAACAATCCATCGCTCTGCGCGTGCTGCCAAAGCGCGCGATCCAGAATTTTGTAGATGAGCCGAGACGTTGTCATGCGTGTCCGCGAGCTTTAGAGAGCCGTGCTTCCGCGATCAAGCCTACGCAGAAAGCGGGGCTGGACAAACAGTCTTGGAGGTACTAATTCCTACATAAATTCAGCATCTCACGGCGGCGGGATAATGCTCACTCACACTCGTATCTGGAGCGCGATCGACAGCCTTGCGGAAACGCATGGAATGTCGGCGTCGGGACTCGCCAAGAAGGCGGGACTCGATCCGACGACGTTCAACCGTTCGAAGCGAATCGCCGCCGACGGACGTCCGCGTTGGCCCTCGACCGAATCGGTCGCGAAAATTCTGCAAGCCACCGGCGCATCGCTCGAAAGTTTTCTCGATATCGTCGCCGGCCGCGGCCGCGCCGGCAATCGCACCGTGCCGCTGATCGGTCTCGCACAGGCGGGACGCGCCGGATATTTCACCGATGCGGGTTTCCCCGTCGGCAATAACTGGGACGAAGTCAGTCTGCCGGACATCGACGACGATCACGCTTACGCGCTGGAGATTTCGGGCAATTCCATGCTGCCGCTGTATCGCAAGGGCGATACGATCGTGGTCTCGCCGGCGGCCAAACCACGGCGCGGCGATCGTGTCGTTCTGCGCACGACCGACGGTGAGGTGATGGCCAAGGAACTGGTGCGCAAGACCGAGAAAACTGTCGAGCTGCGCTCGTTCAATCCCGAGGACGAAGATCGCACGCTGCCGATGTCGGAGGTGGCGTGGATCGCGCGGATTTTGTGGTCGAGCCAGTAGTTCTCCCCTCTCCTGCGAAGCGGGAGAGGGTCGAGTCGTCGTCAGACGACCGGGGTGAGGGCAAGCACGATCGTAGAGATCATCTTTCCTGGCTCTCCCCTCACCTCGCTCGACGCCTCCCGGCGTCGAGTCGTCCTCTCCCGTGAACGGGAGAGGATAAGGCTCACGCTGCGAGTTCGTCTTTCAGCGCTTTCTCGATGAGCGCGCGGGTTCCGTCGATTCCATAGACCGCGACGAAAGAACCGAAGCGCGGGCCGCGCTCCTGGCCGATCAGGGTCTTGTAGAGCGTCCCGAACCAGGCCTGCGAGACACCTGGCCGGCCATCGGGCGACTTCGCCTTTCCCGACAAGTCCGGATAGTATGTACGCCCGACCTCGTAGACCACGTACTGGATGACATCGGACGTCGCGTCCGGAGGCAGCCTGGCGAGCTCCTCGTCCAGTGCTTTCAGCGCTTTGCGCGCAATCTCGTCCGGGGCGGCGAAGACCTTCTTCGGCTTTACGAAGTCATGATAATAGCGCACCGCATAGCCGACGAGTTGGCCGAGGCGCGGATGCGTGTCCGGTCCGACGCCCGGGGCATATTTACGGATGAAGCCCCACATCTGCTCGGCGGTTTCGGCATTCGAGACCGAGGCGATGTTCAGCAGCATCGAGAACGAAAGCTGTACCTCTTCCGAACCGATGCGTTCGACCGCGGGCGGCGATCCGGAATGGATGTGCCAGACAGGATTTTGCAGCCTCTCCTTCGTTTCCTGCTGCGGAAACTTTTCGAGGAAGGTCAGGTAATCGTCGAGATTGCGCGGGATGACATCGAAGTGCAGCTTCTTCGCCGAGCGCGGGCTCTGGAACATGTAGAGCGACAGCGATTCAGGCGAGGCATAGGCCAACCAGTCCTCGATGGTGAGGCCGTTGCCCTTCGACTTCGAAATCTTCTGCCCGTTCTCGTCGAGAAAGAGTTCGTAGTTGAAGCCTTCCGGCGGCTCGGCGCCGAGAACCTTCGCGATCTTGCTGGAAAGCGTGACGGAGTCGATCAGGTCCTTGCCCGCCATCTCGTAATCGACATCCAGCGCGACCCAGCGCAGCGCCCAATCGGCCTTCCACTGGCACTTCACATTGCCGCCCGTGACCGGCGTCGTCACACGCTCGCCCGTCTCGGGATCGAGATACGTGATCGTGCCGGCCGCCTCGTCGCGGGCGACCATCGGAACCTGCAGCACGACGCCCGTACGTGGGCAAACCGGAAGGAACGGCGAATAGGTCGCGCGACGATCAGGACCGAGCGTCGGCAGAATGATGTCCATCACCGCATCGTAGTTCGCAAGCATGCGCAGTAATGTCGCGTCGAAACGGCCCGACGTATAATAATCGGTGGCGCTGGCGAATTCGTAATCGAAGCCGAAGCGGTCGAGGAACGCGCGCAGGCGCGCATTGTTGGCGGCGCCGAACGAGCCTTCGGGGCTGCCGAAGGGATCAGGCACGCGCGACAGCGGCTTGCCGAGGAACGGCTCCATCGCCGCCCGGTTCGGCACGTTGTCCGGCACTTTGCGCAGACCGTCCATGTCGTCGGAAAAGCAGAGAAGCCGTGTCGGTATCCTGTCGCCGGTCAGCACACGAAAGGCATGGCGCACCATGCTGGTGCGCGCGACCTCGCCGAATGTTCCGATATGCGGCAGGCCGGAAGGACCGTAGCCCGTCTCGAACAGAACATCGCCTTTGCCCGGTCCCGCGCGTCTCGACGCGGGCAACGAGTTTGCGCGCCTCCTCGAACGGCCAGGCCGGGGAGACCTGGGCGAGTTCGATCAGTTCGGGCGTGATGCCGGACGCGGGCATGTCGGAAGCTCCTGAGTTGCGCGGAAACTAGGTTCGGCGGGCACGCGCGTCAAATCGGGCGCGTCAATCCGGAGATCAGAAGAATCCGGAGATCAGAAAAGTCCCAGCGGGAACCAGCGCAGGTAGAGATCGCCGAGAATGCCCTTCTCCTCGAGGACGTCGAGGGTCTTGTCGAGATCCTGGCGGAGGCGATTATCGCCCTTGCGGACGGCAATCGTCAGGCCCTCGCCGAAGAAGCGGCTTTCGAGGAAGGGGCCGCCCGCGAACGCGCAGCATTGGGCCGATTCCGTGCCGCCGAGCCAGAGCGACAGTCCCGCGCCGTCGCCGAACAGGGCGTCGGCCACGCCGTCCTTCAGCGCGATGCGGGCAAGGGCGATATCAGGAAAGCCTGCAATATCGGAGTTCGGAAAGAAGGCCTTCAGATAGGCCTCATGGGCCGTGCCGCTGACGACGGCAATCTTGCGGTTTTGGAGCTCTTCGGGCGTAGGGTCCGTGACGGCGCCGCCCTTCTTCACGGCGAAGCGTGCCGGAAGCCGGAAGTAGGGCCGGGTCAGATCGGCCTTTGCTCGCAGTTCCTCGCTGGGCCGGAACCCCGCGACCAGCGCGTCGGCGCGACCGTTTTCGAGCGCATCCAGAAGGTCGTCCCAGGGCAGCGCCTGGATCGTGCAGGGAAACTCAAGCTCGTCGCAGATCGCCCGCGCCAGATCGACGTTCATCCCGGCCGGGTTCTGGTCGGGCTTCAGGAACTGGAACGGCGGAAAATCGGACGAGGTCAGAAAGCGGACAAGACGGCGCGGACCTTTCTCGTCCGGCAGGAGTTCAGCCGTCGAACTGCGCAGGCTCGGAATCTGCACCGCGGGTTCGGCCGCAGGCGCCGGAACGGGCAGCAGAAGCCCCGTCGCGATAAGGCCCGCCGCGATTAGGATTGCCGCACTCACCGATCGCATGTCGAGAAGACTCGTCTTGGCCCGAGGGACCAAAGTTATAGTGGCTTGCGGGGTTTGCTGGAAGCCTCGCCTGGCCGAACCGCCGGGGCCTAGAGACGGCGGCGAATCTCGTCCGCGATCTCGGTATCGCGTTTGGTCATGTCCAGCGAGGTGACGAACCCGCCCTGCCCGTCCATCAGATAGACGAGCGACGTGTGGTCCATGGTGTACGTACCGTCTTCGAGCGGCACCTTCTTGGCATACGCGCGGTAGGCTTTCACGACGGCATCGACCGACGCCTGATCGCCGGTCAATCCCTTGATGCCCGGATTGAAGCTCGACAGATAGCGCTTCATCACATCAGGCGTGTCGCGTTCCGGATCGACGCTGACGAAGAGCGCGGTGATGCCGGGCTGATCCTTCTCGACGATATTCAACACCTGCGAGATTTCGAACAATTTCGTCGGGCAGACATCGGGACAATGGGTGAAACCGAAGAAGACCATGAAGGGCTTTCCCTTCATGTCCGCTTCGGTAACCGGGCGGTTGTCCTGATCGACAAGCCTGAACGGACCGCCGACGAGCGCCGAGGTCTGCGTGACGGAGCTGCCGGGCTGCGGCGGCTTGAAGACGAAAAAGCCGACGCCGAGGCCGATCAGCCCGACAAGGAACAGAAGCGGCCCGGCTAGGAGCGAAGGACGAAGTTTTGCCATGCCGCTTTATACAGCTGCCATCCGTTTGGGGGCTGCGACGCGTTGCCCGCCCACCTCGTCGAGCGGCAGGTCGGTCTCGATCCGCGCGGCGATCAGTTCGGCTGTCGCGGCAGCCAGGGTCCAGCCGAGATGGCCGTGGCCCGTGTTGTAATAAATCCCGGCCTTTGAGCCCGGACCGACACGCGGCAGCATATTCGGCATCATCGGCCTGAGCCCGGCCCACGGAACGCTCTGGCTGGTGTTCACCTGCGGGAAGAACCTGTTCACCCACTCGATCAGGGGCTTGATGCGGTCGTAGCGGATGTCGCGATTGTAGCCGTTGAACTCCGCGGTTCCTGCGACGCGGAAGCGATTCTTGTAGCGGCTGGTGACGATCTTGGCGTGGTCGTCGAGCAGGCTCACCCAGGGAGCTGCCGCGCGGCTTTCCTCATCGTCCATGAGCACGGTGATCGAGTAGCCTTTTACCGGATAGATGTTGACGCGGTCGCCGACCATGCGCGCGAACTGAGGGCTGTGGCTGCCCGCGCAGATAACGATTGCATCGACGTCCAAGGACTTCACTATCCCAAGATCCCCGCCGTGTTTGTCGCGCCATGTCACGCGCGGTCTGCCCGATGCGGAGATCTGCTGCACATCCGCATCGAGGATGAAATTAGCGCCCTGCTTCTTCGCCGCCTCGGCGAGGCCCGTCGTGAACTTGTGGATGTCGCCCGTCGAATCCGAGGGCGTGAAGAACCCGCCGTAGAACTCTCCCTGCAGAGCGGGTTCGATCGCCTTGATCTCGCCGGGTGTGACGGCGCGCCGGTCGAGCCCGCCCTCGTTGAGGAGTGCGTTCACTTCGGTCGCGTGATCGAAATCCGCCTTGCTTTGGTAAACATGGAGAATACCGCGTTTTTCGAGGTCGAAATCGATCTTCTCGCGCTCGGCCATCGCGAACATGTATTTACGGCCCTCAATCGCGAGTTTCGTCGTTGCGATCGTGTTCTCGCGGTAATGCGGGATATTGGCGATAAACTCCGCCATCCAGGAATATTTGTGCCAGCTGGGCTTCAGGTTCACCAGAAGCGGCGCGTCCTTGCGGAACATCCACTTGACGCCCTTCCAGACCGTCGACCAATTGTTCCAGACTTCGGCGTTGGACGCCGAGAGCTGCCCGCCATTGGCGAACGAGGTTTCCATGGCCGCATAACGGTTCCGATCGAAGACCGTGACCGTATAGCCCTTCTCGGACAAGGCGTAGGCTGTGGTGACGCCGGTTATACCGGCGCCGATAACGGCGATGTGCATCGTAAAGGCTCTCCGCAAAGGACCATTCGGGACGTCTCTCCCCGATCTGTCCTTTTGCCTGAGAGATTCACGAAGCGTGTCGCTTCGCTTGCCCCTTCGGCGGCCCCTGACGGGACGCTCTCCAGATCATTCTACGTGCATCCAGTATCTGACCTGAGCGTTTTCCGGGACTTGCGCCTTCGGTAGCCGTTTGCACGGCTTCTCCTGGATATGCAGTGCTATCCTACCTCACATGGGGAGGTTGTGGAAGGTATTCCACCCCGGTTAGCCGCATAAGAGTTGCTGACGCAGGCCGGGTTGCGACAGGGGCGCTAAGAGGCCCCCACACGGCTGCTTTGCCCAGGCAGGACGGGTCCCCGCCCGGGCCATGCCGTGTTTCAGCCCGGAAGGAACTGCTTGCCGATCGCCTGCAGGTTATAGCCGAGTCCAGGAAGCTCCCAAACGCCCGCCCCTTTCGGGTTTTCCTCGGCGCTGACGTGAGCATCGATCAGGTACGGCTTGATGGCATCGCCAGATCGCCGGTCCGATTGATGTTGACCGCCTCGACGCCGCATGACTGCGCCGTGGCGGCATAGTCCGTGCAGCGGATCAGGTAATCGACGATGACCTGACCTCCGTCGAGCGGGCTTTTCGTTTTCCACGGTTTCCTAAAGGCTGCCTTGAATAGACGATGACAAATGTTCGTCTGGACTCGTGCCGGGGGCGTGAGATGCCGAGACGATGCGGCAATTGCTCGGTGTAACACCGACAAAGACTTCGTCACCGGCCAGCACATCGAGGGGTGACGGCGCCTGCACGCGCATCACGACCCCGGCAACCTCGACGAAGTACTCGGTGTAGGGACCGATAAAGTAGGCGTTCTGCAACACGGCGCGGAATGCATTGGCTTCACGGCACGGAGCTTTCGCGATCTGCACGCGTTCCGGCCGGATGGCGACGACCACTTTTTCGCCGCGCAGGTGATCCTGGTCGCTGACGCACAGCAGATCGCCGAGCGCTGTGCGGGCGCGCCAGACCGTCTTGTCCTGATCGAGGATTTCGGCATCGATGAAAATGCTCAATCCGATGAAGTCCGCGACGAAGCGAGTCCGGGGCGCCGCGTAGATTTCCTTCGGCGGTCCCTCCTGCGCGATCTTGCCCCGATCCATCACGATCACGCGTGCGCTCATGACCATCGCCTCGGCCTGATCGTGCGTGACGTAGACGGCGGAGATTCCGAGCTTGCTCTGAATCTCGATCAGCTCGAACCGCATGCGTTCCCGAAGCTTCGCATCGAGATTGCTCAGCGGCTCGTCAAACAGCAGGACGCGCGGCTCCATGACGAGCGCGCGCGCCAGTGCGACGCGTTGCTGCTGACCGCCCGACAGTTCGTTCGGATACCGCCGTTCGTAACCAGCGAGCCCGACGATTTCGAGCTGCTCGACGGCACGCTCCTGCTGTGCGGCGCGCGGTATTCCGCCGCGCACCTTGAGCGGATAGGCGACGTTGTCGAGAACCGTCATGTGCGGCCAGACCGCATATGACTGAAACACCATGCCGAAATGGCGCTTGTTCGGCGGCACGAAAATCCCGGCTTGCGGGTCGGTTATCGGCTGGCCGTCGAGCAGAATTCGGCCGCTGTCCGGGCGTTCGAAACCCGCGATGGAGCGAAGTGTCGTCGTCTTGCCGCAGCCGCTGGGGCCAAGCAGAGACAGGAACTCGCCAGCCTTGACGTCGAAAGAGACATTGTCGACGGCGAGCACACCGTTATACCTTTTGGTCAGCTTCTGTACTGACAGTCCGGTTGTATTTTCGCTTCGTGTCATTTGGAAACCACCCGGTCGAGACCGATGGCCCATTTGGCGATGGCGAGCATGGTCATGGCCATGCCCAGTTGCAGGAATGCGAGCGCCGAAAGCGCCCTGTAGTTGCCGCTCTGCATGAGGTCGTAGATCGCGACGGAAAGCACTTCGAGCCGCGGCGAGTAAAGCAGGACCGACGCACTGAGCTCGCGCGAGAAGGCGATGAACACGAGCACCCAGCCGGCGAAGAGACCCGGCTTCAACAGCGGCAGAGTTACGTTCTTGAAGGTCTGCGCCCAGTTAGCACCGCTCGAAAGCGACGCCTCTTCAAGCGAAGGATGAATTTGCAGGAGGGTGGCCGATGTCGAACGCACCCCGATCGGAATGTAACGGGTCATGTAGGCCGCAAACAGAATCCAGATTGTCCCGTACAGCACGAAAGGCGGATTGATCCACGCCTGCAGGAGACCGAAAGCGAGCACAACACCAGGGAATCCCATCGGCAGGATGCAGAGGTAATCGAGCACACTCCGGCCCGGCAGGCGCGTACGCGTTGACAGGAACGAAACCGCCGCGCAAAGCAGCATCGTGACCGTCGCGCCTACAGTCGCCAGGAACAGGCTGTTGATGAATGCGCGCTGAGTGATCGGATAGGTGAACAGAACCCAGCGGAAGTTTTCGAGGGTCAACTGGTCGAGGCTGAACTGAGGCGTCCAGTTCGTACGGATCGAACTCAGGAAAATCGCTCCGTAGGGTAGAACGACCGCGAGCACGAGATAGGCCGCGCAGATCGCGAGCACGACCCATCTGAGACCGCCGAGTTCGAAGCGCCTTGGCTGCGTGCTCTTGCCGCCTACCGTCGTGTAGGAACGGCGGCCCAGAAGCTTCTGTTGCGCCCAAAGCCCGAGAAGGGCCAGGCCCAGAAGCGTCATGCTCATCGCCGCACCGAGACCGGTGCGCGGCGGATAGACGGACTGGGCTTCGACGATGCTTGTCGTCAGAACCCGAATACGGGACGGCGAACCGAGCACTGCCGGAACGCCGAACTGCTCGGCGGCCAGAACGAAGACAAGCAGCGCGCCGCCGAGAATGGCGGGCAGGACGAGCGGAAACGTTACGCGCAATGTCGTGCTCACGATGCCCGCGCCGGACGAGAGGGAGGCCTCTTCCAGAGTCGAGTCCATGGAACGCAGCGCTCCCGCGACCAGCAGGAAGACGAATGGCATCTCGTAGAGCGATTCCACGAAGATGATACCCGATATGGAATAGATGTTGACGAGAGGCCCGGCGAGCCCGAGCGCTCGCCACCATTGATTGACGAGGCCGGTTTCCGGGCTCGCCAGAAGAACCCAGGCCAAGGCACCAATAAAGGGGGTCGATATAAACGGAATTATCGACGCCATTTCGACGAGACGGCGGCCGGGCATATCGGTGCGAACCACGGCCCATGCAAGAAAAGTCCCCGCTACCGTCGAAGCCACTGCACACCCGACGGATATGACGATCGTGTTGACGATTGCCTGCAAATTTCGCGGGTTTCCATATGCTTCCACGAACCAGCGAAGCGAGAACGCACCGCTATCGTCTCGAAATGACAGATTCAGGATGATGACCGTCGGATAGACAATCAGTACGCACAGAAACGCGATGATCAGAATCTGGACATAGAGCAGCGGATCGCGGAACGAATATGTCCGGCCACGAGAAATCGGTGGAGCGGGCAAATCAGTTACAGCGATAGTCATACTCGGCCTTCTGCCCGCCCCACGTCATCGCGTTGCATTATTTGAAGAAGGCGCTGAACTCTTCGAGCAGCGGACCCTGATTGCTCTGGATCTCGATCGCGTCCGCGACGGTGCTGGAGATCAGCTTCACCTTGTTCAGCGGCGTGCGGCCAAACTCGTCCGGAAGCGGAGCGACGTCGTCACGGAGAGACGGGGCGAAGTATTTCTTCTGCCACATCTCCTGCGCTTCCTTGCCGAGGGTGTAGTCGATGAACTTCTTGGCGCCTTCCGGATTGGGAGCGCTCGCCGAGATGCCGATGATTTCCAGACCGACCGGCACACCTTCGGCCGGGAAGACCATCCGGACATTCACGCCCTGGCTTGGCCTTGGCGGAGGCGTAATATTGCAGCGCGCTCGCCGCGAGCGGCCGCTCACCGGTGATGATCGTATCGAGAACCTCGCCGCTGCCGCTGCGGATCAGGATGTCCTGCTTGCCGAGCTTTTCGACATAGTCCTTGCCGAGAAGCTTGCGCAGCGCCGCGTACCATTGAAGGACGCCGCCGCTCAGCGCCGGATCGGCCATGACCATCTTGCCCTTCCACTTGGGATCGAGCAGATCCGCCCAGGTCTTCGGCGCATCCGCGGGCTTAATGATATCGGCGTTGTAGGCGATGCAGATGTCGAGCGCCTTGATGGGCGTCCAGAAGCCGGCCATGCGCAGGTCCGCCGGGTAATGGGAGGCTTCAGGGCTCTCGTATTTCAGAAGCAGGCCCTTCTCGGCCCACTGGGTCATGAGGCCCGGCAGTGAGATGTCGATCGTGTCGCACTTCACCTGGCCGGCCTTGGCCTCCTGCTCGAACTTCTGGGCCAGCTTCACGCCACCGGCGCGGAAATACTCAACATTGGTTCCGCTCTTCGCCTTGTAGTCCTTCGCCCAGTCGTCGACCGACTCGACCGAGGACCCCGAATACCAGACGAGGGACTGGTCGGCGAAGGCGCGCGAGGAAAGCATGCCCCCCATGGTCACGACGCCCGCCGCGGCTGCGGCCTTCTGAATGAAGACCCGGCGCGAGAGATGAAATCCGAAATCGATACCGCGTTTGTCGCTGGTCATTGTCGTATCTCCCCAGAGCCATTTCGTATCGCGAATGGCGTTTCGTCATTATGGCAACAGTCAACCGGCGTGCAGCCTGCGTGTCAACGAAAATGGCCGTCGGCGACGCGCCGGCGACCGCAGCGGCCGGGGCTGCCATTGCTCCGGCGATGGCAGCCACGAGCTTCCTCTTCATCACTCCCTACAGAATCGTGCCGGGCGGCGTCGGCACCTGCAGGAAGAGATAGAAGGTCACCCAGACCACCACCATGAAGATGGCGGCGAACACCGTCGCCTTGACGGCCTCGGCCCCTGGCGACCGCTTCTTACCTCCCCACAGCACCCAGCAGCAGAATGCGGTGTAGAAGAAGGACGCCTCGTAGAAGCCGATCCACGCGACGCCCGCGGTCAGTACGATGAGCGCCACGATCATAATGAAAAGGTCGCGCCACGGTACGGCGGCGAGCGGATAGACCGTGCCGACGGTCGTGGCCGCCGACGGCCGCAGATTGTTGAACGCGACGATCCCTCCCAGAACGATCAGAATGACCATCACCAGCATCGGAAACTCCGCCGACTGGTGAGAGAACTCCGCCGATCCGATGAAGAAGAAAAAGGCGAGCGCGAACAGGAAAACGACGAGAACGCCGTTCATCACCCGCAGGCTCGGTCCCTTCGCCTTTCCGGGCGCAACGAGAATCGTGCTTCCCCCCGGTCCCTGAACAGGTTCGCTGAGCGCGGCCGCTATTTCCGCGCCCTCCGCCGCCGAAGGTTCGATGGAACCGGCCGACGCCGCGGCGTCCCGCGCGCGTTCGCGCGCGCTGCCCCTCAGCCCGTTGATCAGGATGGCCGCGGCTATGAGCATCAGGAAGAGCGAAATGGGCCGCGTCAGGAAATAGACGACAACCGATTCCCCCTCCACGCCGGCCAGAAGCGATGCCTGCTGGTAGCTCTCTTCCATCAGACGGCCAAGCACGAGCCCCAGCGCCATCGTCACGAGCGGGATATCGAGCTTCGAGAGTACATACGCCATGAGTCCGACGGCGATCAGGACCTGAACATCGAAGATGTTGTTGGCGATTCCGTATGCGCCGATCACCGACAGAACGAAGATCCCGGGGATCATCATTGCGCGCGGCGCGCGGACGAGCTTGGACGACCAGCGGATCGTGGCCAGACCGACAACGACCATCGCGATCACCGTCGTGATAAGACCGATCATGAAGGTGTAGGCCAGTTCGGCGCGTTCGGTGAACAGACGCGGACCCGGAATGATGCCGTGAACCGAGAGAGCGCCGAACATCAGGGCGGCCGACGCGGATGCCGGAATGCCGAGCGCCAGCAAGGGAACGAGCGAACCGCCGACAATCGCGTTGTTGGCCGCTTCGGGCGCAACGACACCCTCCCACGATCCCTTCCCGAACTCCTCCGGATGTTTGGAAATTCTCTTCGCTTCGGCATAGGCGACGAATGCCGCGATGGAAGCGCCCGTACCCGGGATGACGCCGATGATGGTGCCGACGATGCTGGACCACAAGAGCTGGATCTTCATCTTCGACATGCGCTTGATGACGGTCCTGAGGACGCCCGTCCGAACGAGAAGAGGTGCCACCGGGCCGTCCGCCAGTTCGAGCAGTCCGAGCACGCTCGCGACCGAGAACAGGCCGAGGAACGCCGGAACCAGCGGAATTCCACCGACAAGCCTGTAGTCGTCGAACGTGTACCGCATGTCGCCAGTCACAATGTCCTGCCCGACCAGGGTCATGCCGACACCGATCGTGACGCCGATCAGTCCCTTGATGAGGTTGCCGCTGCCGGAAAGGCTCGACACCAGCGAAAGGCCGGCAACCGCGATCCAGAAGGTTTCGGACGGCCCGAGAAGCAGCGACGCCTTCGCAAGCGAGGGCGTGAAGAAAATCAGGACTGCGATTCCGAACAGGCCGCCGACCGCGCTTGCGAGGAGAGACAGGTAAAGCGCTTCCTGCGCTTCGCCTCTCCTCGTCATGGGCGTGCCGTCGATGATCGTGCAGGCCGCGCCCGCGCCGCCGGGTGTGTTGATCAGAATGGAGGAGATGGAGCCACCATACTCCGCCGACATATACACGGCGGCCAGCATGACGAGCCCCTGGGCGGGGTCCATCGAATAGGTAAAGGGCAGCAGGAGCGCGATGCCGCTGACCGCGGATAGCCCTGGAAGAGCGCCTATGATCAGGCCGAAAACCGTCCCCAGAAAGACGATCAGGATGTGATTGATGGTGAGGTTGTTATTGATACCTACGAGAATGTCGGCCCACATGAGGGATATCCTGATCGCTTGACTGTCCCTACAACAAAATGAAAATGGCGCTTCCGTTGCCGGAAGCGCCATTGGCTTATTTTGTTTCTGACAGCTTGTATTTTTCGACCAGGTGCTTGAGATCTTCCGTCATTGCGCCGATCAGGCGTTTGGTTTCCGCCACGTCCTTGTAGGCGACCGGCTGACCCAGTTTGTCCATTTCGGCGACGAAGGCCGGGTCGGCGGTCACCTTCTTGCAGACATCCGACCAGTAGGTCACGAGGTCAGCTGGCATGTCCGGAGGACCGGACAGGACGCGGTAGCGCTCCGATATGACGTCGTATCCAAGCTCCTTGAATGTCGGCGTGTCCGGGGTGAGCGGATGGCGCTTCTCTGTCGCGATGGCGAGCGCGGTCAACGCACCTTTCTGCGCAACGGCATACATGGCGCTGGCCACGAACGCATCCGTGGTTCCGGCCAGGGTTCCCTGCAAAGCAAGAGCACCCGAATTGAACGGGATCGGCGTCGTCTCGATGCCCATCGCATCTTCCATCAGGAGCGTCGCCATGTAGTCGGCACCGAGGGTTCCCATATTGGCCGTCTTGACCTTCTTGGGATTGGTCTTCGCGAACTCGATGTAGTCCTTGAGCGATTTGAACTGCCCGCCATCCTTGACGACGAGAACGTCGGGCACGACCGCGTAGATGCAGATGTCGGTGAATCCGCCCAGCTTGTACCCGGTCTGCTTGGGCTTCACGAGCGCCGGTACGATGCTGTTCGGAGGCGTCGTCACGGTCATCGTGTAGCCGTCGGGCTTTGCATGGGCCACATCCGCCCAACCGGTGGCTCCCCCGGCACCCGGCTTGTTCGTAATGGCAAGCGGCTGCCCTACGATCTTCTCCGCGAACGAGTTGAAGGCGCGCTGCGACGCGTCGGCACCCCCGCCCGGCGCGAAAGGAACAATGAACTCAACGGCGCGTGTCGGGTACGTTTGCGCGTGCGCGACCGGTGCCGCAAAGGCCACGGCGGCGGCCGCGAATGTGAAAGCTGATGTCCTGAAAGACATAGTTTTTCCTTCCCTAGTATATGGCGGCGTTTTCGCCGCTCTTCATCTCAACGGGCCCGAATGGACCCGCCTTAAGCCCCGCTGATCGGCTCGTTCACATGTTGAAGACGAAGAGCCTTTCTTCGGTCATATCGCGAATGGCATAGCGCGGGCCTTCGCGGCCGATGCCACTGTTCTTGACCCCGCCATATGGAAGCTGGTCCGTACGCCAGGTCGAGCGGCCATTGATAATGACGCCGCCGGTCCGCAGACGTTTGGCCGCGTCAAGCGCTGTCGTCACCGAACCCGTGAATATTCCGCACTGGAGACCGAACGGATTCTCGCTGACGCTGTCGTCGTCCGCCGCAAGCAGGACACTATCCGGTATACGGGCGAGTTCGCCGCGCGAGTCCTTCAGCGATTTTCCGGTTTCACGCGACATCGCCCGCGCAATGTCCTCAGCCCGATCGATGAGAAGCGCGTGAACCCGGCGCAGAAGTGCAGCCCGCTCGTGTCCGGGCGTCGCGGCGGCCTTGGCCTTGGCCGACAGCGCCTCATGGAGATCGGCGGGCGTCGAGCGCGGTGCCGTGCTGACGACCGCGCCGCGATAGGGGCCGGTAACTTTGTACTCTTCGGAGGAGCAACGCCATGAACCGTCGATGAGCATCGGAACGCGGATGACGTCGTCACCCAGTTTCACGGGATCGCTACTTTCCATCCCAGCCCTCAATTGGTTCACTGCCATGCGAGCCACGCAAAGGCGGCGCTGGCGGCTTAATTCAACTGAGGTGGCCGGTTCGTACGTGCCGTGACCATAGCATTATGGTCCCAGCCGCCCTCTGGGACATTAAGTCTCTCTCATTCTGGCATGTCAATCGACACTACGGGATGATGGGCGCCCAACTCATCCGATCGATCTGCTCTTGCGTTTGCGCACAGGCTCAGGCGCCTGCTCCACCAACCGCGCCCCGTAAATGGCGGAGAGCTGACTGGCTGCTTCACGAACGGTCTTTCCCTTGTCCTGGACCGCCTGAAGGCTCAACCGCCAGATTGGCCCCGAAATGCCGATGGCGGCAACGACACGCCCGGAGAAGCCGTAGACCGGCATCGCAACACACCGGACCTCGTCGTTGAACTCGCAATCGTCGTAGGCCACCTGGTGCTCGCGCGCCTCGTCGACCACTGCGCGCAGGCGCTCGGGGATCCGTGATCGTATTGCGGGTGAGTGGCGTCAGTTCGGCTTCAGCGAGATACGCGTCAAACTGATCGGGCGTCAAAGCTGCGAGCAACACCTTCCCGATCGCCGTGCAATGTGCGGGACGAATGACACCGGCACGCTCACTGATCTGAAAGGCTCCGGGGCTCATGGTTTTCGTAAGAATTACAACGCGATGCCCCAGCCGAACCGCAAGATGGGCGCACTCACCCGTCGCTAGTGAAAGGTTTTCAAGAACGGTCGTCGCGAGGCTGACCATCTCGGCCTCGTCGAACGCACCTGCGGCAAGAGCGAAAAGCGACCGCCCCACCCTGTAGCGCTTCGTGTGCCGGTTCTGCCGGATATATCCAAGCGTCGCCATCGTCTTTACAAGGTGAAATGTGGTGCTGTTATGAAGGCCGACCTTCTTGCTCAGATCAGCCAGATTGATCCCGTCCTTGCTCTGCGCGACTTCCTCTATGATGGCAAACGCACGCACCAATGACTGGATGCCGCCGCGCTGATCCTGTCCATCCACATCATCATCAATGTCGAACTGCTCGGAGGGGGGTGTTCTGGTCATCGCATCCACTTGCTTTCATGTCCCGCTGTCGGCGGCCATCGCCTTTTTACAGCCGCGCGGTCCGGGCGTTGGAGAAAACCTTCTACCAGAGCCATCACCATGCGCCAGCACCGGTGGAAACGCCATAGAATTATCTCACATTATGAATTGACACTTCGCCATGAGCATGGAAACAATCCGGAAAATGACCTAGCCTCGGATGGACCATGCCGTCTCCTTTCCCCGAAGAATCCGACAAATTTCGCCTTGTCGGTCACGATGCGTCCGCGGGCTGGGGCGGTGGCAGCCTCGTTGAGATCAAGAACGGGTACGCCTATGTCGGCGCCGTCGGCAGGTCGAGCTACAAGGGACCCGAGGGCTTTACGGTTCACGATGTCCGCGATCCCAAAAATCCGAAGAAGGTCGCCGAATTCCACGCACCGCCGGGCGTTCATTGCCACAAGCTGCGGATCGTCGGCGATGACATCCTTTATGTGAATTCCGAGCTTCTTCCGGAAGAGGAAGCGGTGGGTGGCCGCGCGGGGCTTTATATTTTCGACATCAGCACGCCGAGCGATCCCAAGCAGGTCGGATTTTACGACATGCCGGGCAGCGGACCGCATCGGTTCGGCGTCGACAATGAACGTCAACTCGCCCTGTTGCCGTGCGATGCCCCCGGATGGGACAAGAGGGTCATCTGGACGCTCGACATCAAGAATCCGCTCAAGCCCGAGATCGTCAGCATCTGGGGCCTGCCCTGGCAGAAGAAGGAAGGCGCCGCGCCCGGTAACGATCCGCGGCCGCTGAACACCACCTGCACGATGCATGGCCCGCCGGTCATTCGCGGCGACCGCATGTTCGCCGGCTTCTGGGGTGGCGGCATGGCGGTCATCGATTGCAGCGATCTCTCCGACATGAAGCTCGTCGGCCACAAGGACTGGGCTCCGCCCTTCCCCGGCCGGACACATTCGGTTATTCCGGTCGGCGACCGTCCTTACGTGATCGTCACGGACGAGGGACTGCACAGCAAGAAATACTGGGACGCCCTGTTCATGTGGGTCGTGGATATCCGCGACGAAACCCGCCCCATGCCGGTGTCGAGCTTCTTCCCGGAACGCGAGAAATATTTCGATCGTCCCGGGCGCTTCGGCGCCCACAATATCATCGAGAAGATCGCCTCGGACGGTCCCTGGGCCAATGTGGTCTTCCTGACCTATTTCAACGCCGGCCTGCGCGCAGTCGACGTCAGCGATCCGCTTCGTCCCAAGGAAATCGGTCATTTCGTTCCGGAAACCCCGGAAGGCCAGGCCGTCATTCAGTCGAACGATGTCGGCACCGACGAAAACGGCCTGCTCTACATCATAGACCGCGGTGGCGCCGGAATGCATATCGTCGAGTACACCGGCTAAGGCCACATCCCGACGGTCAAGTCCCGATCGGCACCTTCATCGCTTTGGGGAGCGAACAGCAATGACGAAATCGACCTCTGCCCGGTCCGATCTGGATCGTGTCTGGCTTGTAACGGGGTGTTCCTCGGGCATCGGGCGCGCGCTGTGCGAGCGCGTCCTTGCCGAGGGTGAACGCGTCGTCTGTACAGCCCGGAAGCCGGAAACACTCGACGATCTCGTCGAGCGCTATCCCGGCCGGGCAATCGCCCTGAGGCTCGACATTACCGATCCGGCTTCGGTCAGTGCCGCGGTCGAACAGGCCATCGCGAAAACCGGACGCATCGACGTTCTCGTGAACAATGCCGGCTACGGCGTCATCGGAGCCATCGAGGAAATCCCGGACGCCGAGGTCGAGCGGCTGTTCGACACAAACGTGATGGGTACATTGCGCGTCACCAAAGCCGTTCTGCCGCATATGCGAGAGCGGAAATCCGGACACATTCTGAATGTGTCCTCCGCGCTCGGTGTCTTCGCTAAAGCGGGCTTCGGAATTTACTCGGCAACAAAATACGCGCTCGAGGGAATCTCGGAAACGCTCGCGCTCGAACTGGCGCCGTTCGGCATCAAGGTGACGATCCTCGCACCGGGATCGTTCCGCACCGATTTCCGCGGCGATTCCCTCGTACAGGCCGAAGTCATGCCGGCTTACGCGCCGATCCTCGAAGCGTTCCGCCGCGATCTCATCGAGGGTGACGGCAAGCAACCCGGCGATCCCGTGCGCGGCGCGGAAGCGATCCTGACAGCGGTCAACGCATCCGAGCCTCCGCTTCGGCTCGCGATGGGCAAGCAGTCTGCGCTCGGCGCAAAAGCCAAGTTCACCGCGGCGGCCGAACAAGCCGAAAAATGGCTCGAACTTTCGGCATCAACCGATTTCAGCTAGACGCAAGTTTCATCCTGAAACGGCGGCGGGTCGAGACACCGCGGCTTCGCAGCGTGGCGTCGCGGAGCGCCGTGAGCGGCCGCGGCCGAGTATCATGCGATCCGCCCGCTCGGCGGCTTCATAGCTCGACAGCATGCGCTCAAGATCGACGAACGATACCCCGCCTCCGGCGCGGCCCGAAAATATTGTCCAGGCTTCATCGGACGCGCAATCGCCGGGCATCGCGGCCTCGATCTTCCGGGCAGCCGGGATAAGGCGCACTTTGATGCCCTCGGCCCGGGTGCCGTCGTCGGAATCGCAGTCTTCACACATCTGCGCCTCGCGCGTTCCTCTCCGCGGCCGCAATATTGCGACCCGCGATGTACCCGAAAACGAGTGCCGGACCAAGCGTGATTCCAGGCCCCGGATAGGCGCCGTTCATGACGGAATGCATGTCGTTGCCGCACGCATAAAGGTTTGGGATGACCCTGCCCGATGAATCGAGAACCTGGGCCTTCTCGTTCGTCGCCAGACCCGCGGCTGTACCGAGGTCCCCCGGATAGAGCGCCAGCGCGAAGAATGGCGCCCGGACGATCGGCGCCACGCACGGGTTCGGTTTGTGGTCGGCGTCGCCCATATGGCGCTGATAGGCATCTCCGCCCCGTCCGAAGGCGGGATCCAGTCCCTCGACTGCCCCGGAATTGAACACGGAAACGGTTTCGGCCAATGCCTTCTCTGGAACGTGGAGGCGCCCGGCCAATTCCTCAAGCGTCGATGCGGAAACGAGGTAGCCTGAGCGTAGGTACGGGGACAGCCGCATCGTGAATGGCTTCACGGCACCCAGTCCGTAGGACCAGATGAAGTCCCGATCGCAGATCAGATAGCTGGGTATAGCCGATCCGGAGGCGTTTGCGCCGATCAGGGCACGGACGAATTCGTGGTAGGAAACGGCCTCGTTCAGGAAGCGCCTGCCCTCCTGGTTGATCACGATGGCGCCCGGCTTCGCTCGGTCCGTCACGGTGTGGGGAAATACGGCCTGCGATCCGTCCTTACGCCGGAACACAGACACCGGCACCCAGAAGGCGTTGCCCCCGCGCTGCGTCGGCGTCGCGGCGCCGACGGCGGCGCCCGCGCGCATGCCGTCGCCGGTATTGCTGTCCGGCACGGCGGAGTATGGCCCAGCGGCCTGTGGCAGATAGTTCGCGCGTCCGGCAGGGTCGTGCGAGAAACCGCCGGTCGCGAGCACAACCGCGCGGTCGGCGACGATGTGTTTGCGTACTCCGTCCGACACACAGGTCACGCCGCGGATCTGGCTTTTGTCGGTGAGGAGTTCGAGAACCTCTGTGTCCAGCATCACGTCGACCTGCAGATCGAGCACCGACCGCAGGAGACGCGCAGCGAGCGCGTTGCCCAGAACCAGGCTGGTGCCCCGCGGATGACGCGCGCGTTGCCATGCATGGCGCAGGACGAGACGAAGGATGCGAAGCGTGGACCCGATCGATCTGCCGATCCGCCGGAAATGAGGAATATCCGCCCGATCGATCATCATGCCGCCGAACAGCGTGAACTCGGGAAGCGGTGACCGCAGCAGATTGAAGTACCGGCCGAGCCTGGTTCCCTCGAACGGCACCGGCTCGAGAACGCGCCCGCCCGTCGTGGATCCCGGCGCGCTCTGATAATAATCGGGATAGCGGATGACCGGCCTGAAAAGTAACGACGTCCGCCGCTCCAGATAGTCCAGAGCTTCGTTGCAGCGGCTCAGGAAGGCGGATCGCGCCGCCGCATTGTCCTCGCCCGGCACGGTGGCGTCGAGATAGGCCGCCGCCTGCTCCGATGAATCGGCCAATCCGGCGAGGCGCATCTTGGCGTTTGCCGGCAGCCACACCATGCCGCCCGATATTGCGGTTGTTCCGCCGATCCTGCCGGTCTTCTCGACGAGCAGGACCCTCAGCCCTTCCGCGGCGCAGACACAGGCAGCCGTCATTCCGCCAGCTCCGCTGCCGACGACAACAACGTCGTAGCGCGCGCTATCTTCCGCGCCCGCGCGATCCAACTACTGATCCCATGCGAGCGCGGACAGACGATCTCGGCTTGTGACGAAGTCCGCATCCGGAGAATTCGAGATGATTTCGAGGACCACGGGCCCGTCATAGCCGAATTTCCGGAGCAGATGCGGGATCGGTTCGATCGGCATCGTACCGGCGCCGAGAACGGAATGCCGGTACACATCCTTGCCGGTGTCCGAAACATGGACGAGCTTCAGCCGTTTTGCGAACGCGGCCATTCCGGTCTCGAAATCCTCATTGATGAAATAGCCGTTTGTGAAATCGTAAACCGTGCCGATCGTCTCGTCGCCGAAATCGTCGAGCGCCTTTGCCAGGCCCTCGGCGTCGGGGATGAACCCGAACGGCATGTTCTCGAGCCAGAGTTCGGTTCCCGCGGCCTTTGCCCGGGGGGACAGATCGTCGAGGGCTGCAAAAAAGTACGACATCAGAAGTTCACGCGGAGCGGCCATCAGCGGATTGGCCTTCCCCGGCCCGCAGACGAATCCGGCCGCGCCAAGATCTCCCGCGAGCTCGACAAGCTGCGTGAGCGTTGACAGCGAATGACGGCGCATCTCCGACGTCGTCGCTGCGATGTTGAGGTCGATATTCGGCATGTTCAGCACGAGCTGGGAGATGCCGCTTTTCTCCACAAGACGCCGCATCTGCGTCCGGGCGGCGGGATCGAGCTCCCCCGGCCAGAGATGCCCGGGATGGGCCATGACTTCTACGGTGCGGAAGCCGAGGGCCGCCATCCGATCCAGGCTGCGTTCGAGCGGCTCACGGAGCATGTAGGAATAGGTATGTCCGCCAAAGGTTGGTCGCATGTTTCGTGCTTTCGAATAGGAAAACGTTCACGCCACCGGTAAAAATGAGCCTGCCCTTTCAAGCGGCTGGATCTTATACCGCGATATGGTATGGCTTGCCACATTATAAACAAAGCCGTCCCATCTCAGGGCTTCGGCTCAACGGGGACGGAACATGGATCTCGGGCTCGCAGACAAGGTTGCCATCGTAACGGGCAGCAGCCGCGGCATCGGCCGCGCCTGCGCTGAAGCCCTGCTCCGCGAGAACGCGACTGTCGTCATTACCGGCCGGGATCCGGCCCGCCTCGAGCGGACCTGCAAGCAAGTGGCCCAGTTGGGCGGCAAAGTGCTTGGAGTGCAACTCGATCTGGGCAGCGACGCGCAGGCCAAGGCTCTGATCGATCGCACCGTCTCCGAATTCGGCCGGGTCGACATTCTGGTCAACTCCGCGGCGACCGTCACACCCTCCGACTTTTTCGCTCTCGGCGAGGAAGGATGGATGGGCATGTTCGAGGAGAAACTGAACGGCTATGCGCGCATGCTGCGGCACGCCATTCCCGTGATGCGCGCGCACAAATGGGGCCGGGTCATCAACATTTCCGGGGTGGCTGCACGCCAGCCGCATGCGCCAAGCGTGACCGTGGGCGTGAACAATGCCGCGGTGCTCAATCTAACCAAGGCGTTGGCCGGCGCCGTGGCGAAAGAAGGAATTACGGTCAACTCGATCATCCCGCACATCATCAACACCGACCGCCAGGATGAGGTCATGACCGAGTGGGCGAAGCTGACCGGTCAGAAAGAAGAAGACGTGCGCAAGGAGCGGGTCGCCCGTATTCCGATTGGGCGCATGGGCACGCCGGCCGAAGTCGGCGATGTCGTGGCGTTTATCGCATCCGAACGGGCAAGCTTCATCACCGGCGCGGCTCTTCATGTCGACGGCGGCGTCACACTCAGCATCTGAGATATCCCGCGATCGGCCGGCTTTGGCGATCTGAGGCGAGCGCCGCGATAAAAGATTTCGTGGGGACGTCCAACGGACGTCCCCATTTTATTCAGCGGCAAAGTTCCGTCAGCTTTCGCACGTCCGAAACACGCTCGAAGCCGCGGATCATCTCGACGATGGCTTCGGTCTTGTCCTTCGGCCATCTGGCGTATTCCGCGCAGCCGCGGAATTTGTCGGCGCATTCGTCATAGGTCATCGGATTGGCCGGGCTTCCTTTGCCGAAATCCGCGCGGCCCGAAATCGTGCGTCCGTCCTTCAGATGCAGATCGAGGATCGTCGTCATCTTGTCGTAGCCGGCCGCTTCCGCTTCCGGATGGACGTGGAAGTTGATGCGCTCGATCATCGCCCTGACGTCGGCCCGCTCCACCACTTCGTCGGTGAACTCGGGCAGCCCGCCGCGCCCGTCGAGGAGCAGGATAGCCATGCAGAATTCCATCGAGAATTTGGCCTGCAGCTCATTCTTCGGACGATGATGGATGAGCGCGTTCGGCATGTTCTGGTTCGTACCGACATCCAGCCGCTCGACATCGCCGGCCTTGATGCCGTTCTGCCGGATGAGACGCAGAAGTTCCGTCATGCCCGGATGCGTCAGAGACCCCGACGGATGCGGCTTGATCGAGACACCGGGAAACGCGAACGTCCAGGGCAAGCCGAGCTTGCCGACAATGGCCTCGGGAGAAAACCCGCCGCCCGCGGCCTGGAAGAAGCCGCGCGGCGCTTCAAGAATCTTGTCCGTCGTCGTCCAGCCGAGTTCGGCGAAATCGACTGCGACCACGCCGCTTTCCGACGAACGGCCGGCATGGAACGGCTTCATCATGGTGCCGAAATTCTCGCGCAGGCCCGCCGACTGACTGCCGGCGCAGCCGAGCGCGCGCACGGTCTGTTCGACGGTGAGGCCTCTCAGCTTTGCCGCGGCAGCCGCTGCGGCATACGTGCCGCAGGTCGCTGTGGCGTGGAAGCCATGCTGGTAATGACGCGGATTGATGGCCTCGGCGATCTTGCATTCCAGTTCGACGCCGACGTGATAGGCCAGCATCGTCTCCGTGCCCGAAGCCCCCTTGGCTTCGCCGACCGCAAGCGCCGCCGGCAGCGCCGGAGCCGTCGGATGGGTCAGGAGCCCGTAGACGCGATCGGCGGCGACCGCGAGCTGCGTATCATCGAAATCGTCGGCATGGATTCCGACGCCGTTGGCGAAAGCGGCGAAACGCACCGGCACCTTCATGCCCATGCCGATCACGGTCGAGGGTCCTTCCTTGATGCCGAGCCCGGTGAGATAGGTGCGGACAAGTTCGCCGCTCTTTGCGATCGATCCCGAAAGTGCAAGGCCGATGCCGTCCAGGATGGATTTCTTGCCGAGTTCGATCACATCGGGGGGTACCGCTGTCGTCGTGACGATGAACTCCGCCGCCTGGCGCGTCAGGCCCTCGACGGCCGTCTGCGTAACGGCGGGATTCGTCTGATGCATGGTCATGTTGAAACCTCTGAGCTCGGATGTCAGGACGCGGCCGCAAGCGCGGCGGTTTTCGATTTCACGGCGCGCGCCAGCGCATCGCCGAGTTGGCTGGTGGATGCCTTGCCGCCGAGATCTGGCGTCAGGCTGTCGCGTTCCGCCAGCACGGCCTCAATGGCGGTCTCGACCGCGCGCGCCGCCTGCTCTTCGCCGAGATGGCGCAGCATCATCGCGCCCGACCAGACCTGTCCGATCGGGTTGGCAATCCCTTTGCCGGCGATGTCCGGCGCCGAGCCATGAACGGGCTCGAACATCGACGGATACTCCTTCTCAGGATTGATATTGGCGCCGGGCGCAATGCCGATCGAGCCGACGATCGCCGGGCCGAGATCCGACAGGATGTCGCCGAACAGATTGGAGCCGACGACGACGTCGAACCAATCGGGATTGCGTACGAAGTGCGCGGTCAGGATGTCGATGTGATAGCGGTCGGCGCGGATGCCGGGATATTCCGCCGAGATCGCGTCGAAACGCTCATCCCAGTATGGCATTGTGTGGCTGATGCCGTTCGACTTGGTGGCCGAGGTGACGTGCTTCTTGCGCGTCTTGGCAAGTTCGAACGCATACCGCATCACGCGGTCGCAGCCGCGTTTGCTGAACACAGATTGCTGCATCACAATTTCGTTTTCGCTGCCGGCATAGAGACGGCCGCCGATCTCGGAATACTCGCCCTCATTGTTCTCGCGCACGACATAGAAATCGATGGCGCCCGCCTCACGGCCCTTGAGCGGGCTGTCGACGCCCTTGAGAAGCTTGATCGGCCGGAGATTGATGTATTGATGGAAGTTACGGCGGATCGGGATCAACAGCCCCCACAGCGACACGTGATCCGGCACGCCGGGGAAACCCACCGCGCCGAGATAGATCGCATCGAAGTCCCTGATCTGGTCGAGCCCGTCCTTCGGCATCATGCTGCCGGTCTTGGTGAAGCGCTCGCAGCTCCAGTCGAACTGGACCCACTCGAATGCGAACTTGCCTCCGGCGGCCGCTTCCAGAACCTTCTGGCCTTCCGGCAGAACTTCATTTCCGATGCCGTCTCCGGGAATGACGGCTATTTTGTACCTACGCATCTATTCAATCTCCAGGGATTTGGCGAGACCATGGGTCAGGCGAGTTTTTGGCTGGCGCGATAGCGCTTCAGCCACCGTGCGATCGGGGGCGCCAGGCTCATGGCGAGCAGCAGCGAGAAAAGGACGACGACGACCGGGCGTGTGAAGAACATCAGCCAGTTCTGATCGAACATGATCATCGACTGCTTGAGCGTTTCCTCGGCCATCACGCCGAGCACGAGGCCCATGACGAGGGGTGCCGGCGAAAAGCCGAAGCGGCGCAGGAAATATCCGACCACGCCGGCAACCAGCATGATCCAGATTTCGACCATGGACTGATTGGGGCCGTAGGAGCCGATCACCGAGGTCACGAACACGATGGGCCAGAGGTAATAGTTCGGCACGAGCATGATCCGCGCGAAGATCTTCGCGAAGCCGAAGCCCATGACGAGGTAGAGCAGGTTCGCCGCCAGCATCGACGCGAACACCGCATACAGCAAAGTCGGCTGCTCATTGAACAAATGCGGACCCGGCCGGATGCCCTGGATCAGCATTCCGGCGAGGATGATCGCGGCGGTCGTGCTGCCGGGAATGCCGAGCGCAAGGGTCGGCACCATATTGCCGCCCACCGCCGCATTGTTGGCGGCCTCAGGTCCCGCGACGCCCTCGATCGCACCCTTGCCGAACTCGGATTTGTAGTGCGACCAGCGCTTGACCTCGCCATAGGTCATGAGCGCCGCGGCGGTCGCGCCGAGCGCAGGCAGAATTCCGATGACCGTGCCGATGCCGCAGCCGATCGCGATCGACTTTGTGCTTTTCTTCATGTCGCCGCGCGTCGGCAGCTCAACCTTGTTGAGTGTGAACGCCTCGACCGGAACCTTCAACTGCGAGGCGATATAGAGCATCTCGGCGACGGCGAAGATGCCGGTCAGTACCGGAACGATGCCGATGCCGTCCGTCAGTTCAGGAACGCCGAACGTAAATCGCTCGACGCCGGTCGTCATGTCGAGGCCGACGGTTGCGATGAGGACGCCGATAGCGCCGGAGATGAGATTTTTGGCGGCCGCCGCTCCGCCGACGATGGCGAGCATGGACAGGCCGATGATGGCGAGCGCGAAATATTCGGGGGGGCCGAACTGATAGGCGACGCGCGCCAAAGCGGGCGCGGCGATGATCAGCACGATGACGCTGAAAATGCCGCCGATCGCGCTCGCTATGGCGGACATGCCGAGCGCTTTTCCGGCCTGCCCTTTCCTGGCCATCTGATATCCGTCGAACGCAGTCGCTGAAGCCGAGGGATCACCCGGCGCGTTCAGCAGGATCGCGGTAATGGATCCGCCGAAATTCGCCGCGCAATAGAGCGATCCGAGAAAGGCGATGCCCGCGACCGGCGTCATGGTGATCGTGATCGGCAATGCCAATGCAGCGGTCGTGGCACCGCTTAGTCCAGGCAGCGCGCCGACGATGATGCCGATAAGCGTTCCCGCGAAGATGACAAACAGCATGTACGGATCGACGAGGATCGCCATGCCACCAAGAAAGCCGTCCATGGAAAACTCCGATGCCTAGCCGAGCAGAGTGTCGAGAATTCCGAGCGGGATCGGGATGTGAAAGACCTTGACGAACAGCGCGTAGACAAGGCCCACCGTCCCCGCCGCGACCGCCACCAGAGGCGCCCAGCGCGGCGCGCCCCAGATCCGTCCCATGCCGACCACGGCGGCAAACATCGCGACGATCATGCCGAGCACGGGAACGAGCGCCATGAAGCCGAGCTGGATCCCGACCGTGATGACGGACATCGGGTGGACCGCCTCGATCTCTTCGGGCTCTTCCTTGCGGGCCTGCCAGATCAGGAAGGCCGCCAGCAGGGCGATGACGATGATGACGAGACGGGGAAAGGCCGCCGCACCGAGCCCCTGGATCAGTCCGTCGGGAATGCTTTCGAACGTATACGTCCCGGCATAAGCGACCGCCGAGCAGGCGAGCAGGAACAGGCCGACCTTGACGTCCGGCTTGAGCCGCCCGTTGGCGCGGAGCGCGGGTTTGACCCCGCGCTCCTCCGTTTGCTGACCCAGGCTCATTTCGACAGGCCGAGTTCTTCGAGAGCGACGCGGGACTGCTCGTAGCTTTCCTTGAGCTGCTTGCCCCACACATCCGCGCCGGCAACGCTGTTGGCCGCGGCTCCGGAGCCTTTCAGGTAATCCTGATAGAACTTGCCTTCCATGGCGGTGACGATGCCCTTCTCGAGCGCCGCGACGCGGTCGGCGGGCGTGCCTTTCAGGGTCACGAAGCCCCGCACCGTCGACAGGTCGGTGTTGTTCAGACCGATCTCCTTGGCGGTCGGCACGTCGGGCGCGATGCTCAGGCGTTCTCCGGCGAGAACGAGAAGCGGGCGGACGTCGCCGGCTTTGATCTGGGATTCCGCCTCGGTGTAGTTCTGAAGGGAGCCGTCGAGATTGCCGCCGACGAGATTGGTCGTGATATCGCCACCGGAACGGAACGGCACGATCGTCGGCTGCTGGATGCCCGCCGCCTTGGCGAATGTATGGGTCATGATGTGGTCGCCCGAGCCGATGCCGGTGGCGCCGAATTTCAACGATTTCGTCTTCGCGGCCGCGATCAGGTCCTGCGCGGTTTTGAACGGGCTGCCTTTGCCGACCATCAGCACCTGCGGATCGTCCGTGGCGCGGGCGAGCGGCACCAGATCCTCGAAGGTCACGCCGGTTGCCTTGTTGCGCAAAAGTGTCAGCAGATGTGTCTGCGTAATCAGCAGAATCGTATGCCCGTCCTTCGGGCGGCTGCTGGCGAAGGTCAGCGCCGCGGCGCCGGATCCGCCGGTCTTGTTCTGCACGACGAGTTCCGTCTTCAGCTCGGCCGGCGCCTGGACCATCATCATCCGTGCCGTGATGTCCGTGCCGCCTCCGACGCCGGAATGCGTAACGACGTCAATAGGTTTTGAAGGAAACGCCTCCTGCGCCAGCGGCGCGGAGACGGACAGGGCCGCGGCGGCGGCGCCGACGGCAAGAACGCGCATGCTTTGAGAAATGCCCATAGCTGACCTCCCGATTCGATCGAGCGATCATGTTTGAACGTCGCTCGTATGGGCTCAGGGTGAGCCACGCGTCGGTGAACTGTCAACAGTTATATTCGCACAAACACCTGAAAAATCGACCGGTTGAACTCGTTACACCTATAAATCTTGGTATGTCGCGCATAGTCAGCGCGATTTATGGCCCCTCATGTCTGTTGACAGTTTGGGAAGCGCCCGGCAAAAGTACCGGCATGTCAGACGAAGACGAACCCAGCCTGCGCTCCCCCCGCACCGCCTCGTTCGTGCCGGCCGTCCAGCGCGAGATCGAGCGTCAGATCGGAGCCGGTGAACTTGTCGGGGGCGCACGCATCAACGAGAGCGCCTTGTCGCTGAAACTCGGCATGAGCCGCGGCCCCATCCGCGAGGCCTGCCGCACGCTGGAGCAGCTTCGCCTTCTGCGCAGCGAACTCAATCGCGGCTTCTTCGTTCGCGAGATCAGCACGAAAGAAGCCATAGACATCTACGACACCCGCGCAGGACTGTTCGGAACGGCGGGAAGGCTCGCCGCCGCGATCATCAACACAGAGCAGCTCGCGGTCCTCGACGATCTCGTCGCGCGCATGGACAAAGCCGAAAAGGCCTCGGACATTTCCGTGTTCTATCCGCTGAACAACGAGCTTCACCGCAGGCTCGTCGAGTACTCGGACAATTCGAAGCTGGTCGAGCTTTACCCGACGCTCGAGGCCGAACTTCATCTCTTCCGCCGTCGCGGCCTTGTCTTGCCCGGCTCGATGCGAGTGTCGAACGGTGAACACGTTTCCATCGTCAACGCATTGCGCGAGGGCGACAGCGGCACGGCCGCTCGACTGATGGAACGCCACATACTCGCCGGCAAGGCCCGCTTCCTGCGGACCCTCGACGGCGGATCCAGCTGACTTTCCCTTCACCGCCCTACCCGCGGAGCCACCATGTCGCCCAATAACTCTCCCGTCATCGCCCTCGTCCCCGGAGACTGCACCGGCATCGGCCCCGAACAGACGGCGCGTGTGCTGGCGGAAGGCCGTATGCGCAAGACGGCTCGCCTTGTCGTGGTGGGGGATGCCCGGGTCCTCGACATGGGCGCCGCCCAGGCCAAGGTCACGCTGAAATATCGTACCTACAATTCACCGGCCGCCGTCGACTGGGATCATCCCGACGCGCCGCTCGTCGATCTTCACAACATCGACCCGCGGGACTTCCCGGTCGGCGTTGCCAATGCGGTCTCCGGGAAATTGACCGGCGACACGCTCTCAAGCGCGATCGACTTCGCCAAAGCGGGCCAGCTCGATGCCATCACATTCGCCCCGCTCAACAAGCAGGCCATGTTCAATGGCGGCTGGCGTTTTCCCGACGAGCACAAGATGTTCGCCAGCCTGCTCGCACACACCGGCCCTTTCAGCGAAATGAACGTGCTCGAGGGCCAGTGGATGACACGGGTCACATCGCATGTGTCGCTGCGCACCGCGCTCGACCAGATCACGTTTGAATCGATCTGCCGGGCGCTGACGCTTGCCGACGACACCATGCGCAAGGCCGGCATCGACAACCCCCGCATCGCCGTCGCCGCACTCAACCCTCACGCGGGCGAAGGCGGGCTGTTCGGCACCGAGGAAATCGACATCATCCGCCCGGCCGTCGAAGCGATGCGGCAGAAGGGCCTGGACTGCACCGGTCCGTTCCCCTCGGACACCGTCTACCTGAAGGCGTTCGCGGGAGAATATGACAGCGTGCTGGCGATGTATCACGACCAGGGTCAGATCGCGACCAAGCTCAAAGGCTTCAACAAGGGCGTGACGATCACCGCGGGCCTCGAGGTCGTGTTCACCACCCCTGCTCACGGCACCGCGTTCGACATCGCGGGCAAGGGCGTCGCCAATATTGGCGCCTATGAATCGGCGATCGAACTCGCGGCGCGCATTGCCTCGCGCAAGCTTGCGGCGCGCGCGGCGGCCTAAAGCTCCGCACAGGGCGCAACCCTCCCATTCACGGCAGTGTCTAACCCGAATTCTTTCCTGCGGCTAAAAACCTGCAGCCTCAGGAGAATTCGATGTCCAATGCCAGTGTGTCCGTCCGTCCGACGCGGCACGAATCCAGCAATCTGCTCGCTTTAATCATCGACTTTATCTTCCGCTTCGCCGCCGCGGTCCGCTGCGCGAATGCCGTGGAGACGCGCCGCAAGCCAGCCGCGAAAGACCTCGAAAGCCTCGGTCTTCGCAATCTTCTCTGAGCGGCAAGCCGCCGCTTACGCACCGGCGGGCGGCAGTCCTTCCGGAGCTTCGCTTCCGCTGCGATATCGGTGCACGCTTGTGCTCGCTGCCACCAGAAGGCCGTCGTCGGTTCTTACCTCGGTGCTCGCGAAGTAGATTTTCCGGCCGCCGCTCATTCTTTCGCCGGTGACGAAGAGCGAGCCCGAGCGGCTCTGCGCGAGGAAATTTGCGTTCAGCGACAAGGTCATGCTGTAGCGCTTGTTGCCGGGAACCGTGCAATACAGTCCGGTGAAGGCGCCGCCGTGATCCATGAGCGCGGACAGCAAGCCGCCATGGCACACGCCCGACCGATTGAGATGATGCGGCTGCAGGTCCAGCCTGATCCGCGCATGGCCGTCACGCCACTCGATGAGCTTCGTTCCGATGAATGTCAGAAACGGGCTGTCGCTGTAGTCTTCATTGTATTCCATATATGCCGATTCCATCTGTGCCGGGCCCTTTCGCGAGCAGGCGATCACGTATGTGCATCTACCGGATGCGGTGGAGATAATCCGGCGAGAGCTCGCTCAATCGCGTCACGCCGATCAGCGCCATGTTGCTGTCGATTTCGGTCGCGAGGATGTTGATCGCGTGACGCACGCCATCCACGCCGGCCAACGCCGCCGCGTAGATGAAGGGACGCCCGACGAAAACGAACTGCGCCCCCAGAGCGGCTGCCTTGAGAACGTCGGTTCCGCGGCGCACGCCGCTGTCCATCATCACGGTCATGTCCGTGATCTTCGTGCAGACGTTTTCCAGCACGCGCAGGGGAGAGATCGTGCCGTCCAGTTGACGCCCGCCATGATTGGACAGGATCACGCCGTCGGCGCCCTTGTCCCTTGCGATCAGCGCATCCTCGACGCTCACAATCCCTTTGACGACCAGATTGCCCTTCCACTGCCGCCGGATGGCCTCGAAGTGGGACCAGTCGAGATGATCGCGCATGCTGAAATCACGCTCGACGTTTCTGGCAATGATCGGAGCGCCGCGTGTCGCGAACGAGTTCTCGAAATGCGGCACGCCGTGCTTCAGAAGCGTCCGCAGGAACGTTTCGACGGTCCAGCGGGCACTCACGAGCCCCTGCCATCCGAGGGCGAAGCTCGGCCGTAGCGGTGCCGTGAACCCCGCCCGTATATTGTTCTCGCGGCTGGGACGTATCGGCGTATCGACTGTCAGGACGAGCGTTTTGATGCCCGCATTCGCGACACGGTCGATCAGCGCTTCTATCTTGGCTGGGTCCCCCGGCAGATAGGCCTGAAACCAGATATCCGGATTGACCGCGCAAACCTCTTCGAGCCGAATGAGGGACGACCCGCTCATGATCATCGGAATATTCGCGGCTGCGGCCGCCGCCGCCATGGCGATGTCGCCACGGTAGGCGATCAACGCACTCATGCCGATCGGCGCAATGCCGAACGCGGATGAGTACTCCCGTCCGAACAAAGTGGTGGCGGACGAACGCTGAGAAACGTTTCTGAGCGCCCGCATGACGAAACCCAGCTCGGAGAACGCCGCACGATTGTCCGCCAGGGACATGTTCGTTTCCGACGCCCCCGCCGCATATGCGAATATCGGCGCAGGAAGATACGAACGCGCGAGCGGTTCGAGATCGTCCAAAGCGAGCACGCCTCGCAGGCGTCTTGGGCGAACAAAGGTGGACGTCACTTCAGCACCATCACCAAAGGCCGGGCGTCTCGAGCAAGACCGGGTTCGTCATACGATGATCCGCTTTCGAAAGTCCTCTATCTCCGCATCGCTGAAATCGAGGCTCTTGAGTATTTCATCCGTGTTTTCTCCCAATGTGGGAGGCGGTCTACGTATCTGTTTATCATAACCTTCGATGTTGTAGGGCTGCGCCACGAGGGTCATATCGCCGATTTGCGGATGGGTGGTTTCGACCGTCATTCCGACATGCTGGACCTGCTTGTCGGCAAAGACCTTGTCGATGGTATTTATTGGCCCGCAGGGTATGCCAGCCTCACTGAAGAGATCGAACCAGTATTGGCTGCTCTGTTGAACGGTGATTCGGGCAATCTCGTCATTGAGCTTGTCGCGTTGAGCCAACCGATCGGCGCCCGTAAGGTATTGCGGGTCTTCAAACAGATGCTCGGCGCCGACGGTCTTGCAGAAACGTTCCCACAGCCGGTCTCCCGCCGCGGCAATCAGGATCTGGCCGTCGGATGAGGGGAAAAGTCCGCTCGGGATTGCCGTGGGGTGATTGTTTCCGGCCTGAGCCGGGACGTCTCCTTTCATCAGCCAACGCGTCGCCTGGAAATCCAGCATCGCGATCATCGATTCCAGGAGCGACGTCGTCACCCAGGTGCCCTTCCCCGTAACTTCGCGGTCCAGCAAAGCGATCAGAATGGCTTGCGCCGTAAATCCGCCGGCGCTCAGATCGATGACGGGAATGCCGGCTCGCACAGGCCCCTGCTCCGAATGCCCGGTGATGGACATCAAGCCGGCCATTCCCTGCACGATCTGGTCCAGGCCGGCCCGGTCCTTGTAGGGACCGGTTTGCCCGAACCCGGAAATGCTCGCATAGACGATGCGGGGATTGATCGCCTTGATGCTCTCATAATCGATGCCGAGGCGATGCTTCACGTTCGAGCGCATGTTCTCGATGATGACATCGGAGGTTGCCGCGAGCTTCATGAAGATCGCTTTCCCCTCGGGCTCCTTCAGATTGACCGTGAGCGATCTCTTGTTCCGGTGCAGATTGAGACGATCGTGCCCGAAGCGGACCCCGGTGTAATCCTCCGGATCCGAGATCGCCGCCGGCGGTTCCACCCGGATAACATCCGCGCCCCAATCCGCGAGATGACGGCCGGCCGTCGGACCGGCGCGCGCCAAAGTGAGTTCGAGAACCCGAAAACGAGAGAGTGGTCTAGGTATATCGCTCATCTTTTCGCTTCCACATTTCCTGAAATATAGGCAAAGCGCCGCCTTCCATCGCCATTACGCGTTCTGTCGTGACGAATTGCTCCACCGATGAATGTCTAGGTCCCGGTGAACTCCGGGGCCCGTTTCTCCATGAACGCCTTGCGGCCGACCTCGTAATCATTGCTGTCGAAACAATCGCGAAAGGCTGCTTCCACGCTTTTCATGTCGCGATCGCCCGCATCCAGGACAGCCTGATTGATCGTGAGTTTCGCGGATCTCAGCGTAAGGGGGGCGTTGCCGGCGATTTCAGCGGCCAGTTCCCGAACCGTCGGTACGAGATCGTCAACCGGAACCAGCCTGTTCACGAGTCCCATCCGCAGGGCCTCGTCAGCTTTCAACCGGCGCCCCGTGAACATGATTTCCTTGGCAAAGGCCGGGCCGACCAGATCCACCAGCTTCTTGAGGCTTCGGAAATCGTAAGCCAGTCCGAGCTTCGCTGCGGGAATCCCGAACTGGGAGTCGTCGGATGCGATGCGAATATCGGCATTGACCGCGATGCCGAGACCGCCGCCGATGCAAAAGCCCTGGATCATGGCGATCAAAGGCTTTGTGAGCCCGATCATCCGCCGCTTACCCTCCTCGGCAATGCTGGCGTAATGCGCTTGCTGCTCGGCGTTCTTTCGGACGTCCTCGAACTGCGAGATGTCGGCACCCGAGACGAATGCCTTGCCGCCAGCGCCGTGCATGACGACAACCCGAACCGCCGGATCTTCCTCGAAATCCTTCAACACCTCTCCTGTCGCCTGCCACATTTCGAGGCTCATGGCATTGCGGCGCTCGGGATTATTGAAGACGAGCCAGCCAACTCCCAGCTCCTTCCTCGATACGATCTTATCTGTCTCAAACATATCTGTCGCTCGCTCGTACGTACCGTTAAGAAGGCGTGATTCCGGATGCGGCCAGGCGCCGATCGCGCAGCCTGTTGACGTATCCCAGGATCTGGGACGAGAACGCGCCGAGTATCGCAAGCGCGAACAGCGCAAGGGCAATCGGGCGATCGAGGAAGCGCAACCAGTCGTGGCTGAAGATAATCATCGACTGCTTCAGATCGGTCTCGAGCATGCCGCCGAGAATGATGCCCATCGCCAAGGGAATCACGGAGAAGCCCATGCGCTTCACATAATAGCCAAGGACACCGACACTGAGCATGATCCAGACGTCGACCAGACTCTGGTCGAGCGAATAGGCCCCGATCACCGCAAGAGCGAAGACCGACGGCCACAGCACGGCATTCGGGATGAGGGTCAGGAGAGCAAAGACCTTGGCGAAGGCCAAACCGAGGAACAGCCACGCAACGTTCGCCACGAGCATGATCATGGATATCGCGAAAATGAATTCCGGCTGCTGCTGGAAGAGGTGGGGCCCGGGCCTGACACCCTGCGCCGTGAGGCCCACCAGAATGACGGCCGTCACCGCGCTCCCGGGAACGCCCAAAGCGAGAGTTGGCACCATCGCGCCGCCGACCGCGGCGTTGTTGGCGGCCTCCGCGGCAGCGAGCCCCTCAAGAGATCCGTTGCCGTATTCCTTCTTGTTCTTCGACCAGCGCTTCTGCTCGTTGTAGGCGACGATCGAGGCGACCGTTCCCCCGTCTGCCGGCAGGATTCCCACAAATGTCCCGATCACGGAACCCGAGACAATAGCCTTCCAGACCTTCTTGTAGTCCTCGCGGCTGGGCAGCTTCATTGCCTTCATGGCAATACGCTCGACCACGACGTTGTAGGCATGCGTCTGCTGGAGAAGCTCGGTGATCGCGAACAGACCGATGAGGACCGGAACGACCTTGAACCCCTCGGAGAGTTCGACGTAGCCGAACGTAAAGCGATCCACGCCCGTGACAAAGTCGATGCCGACAGTGCCCAGCAGGACACCGAAGGCAGCCATGATCAGATTCTTCGCCGATCCCGCCGCACCGACCGAGGCCACCATCGAAAGGGCGAACAGGGTAAGCGCGAAATACTCGGGCGGTCCAAACTCGTAGGCCAGGCCCGCAAGCAGCGGCGCTGCGATCATGAACGCCAGGACCCCGAAGATTCCGGCGATCGTGCTCGCCACGGTCGCTATTCCCAGCGCCTTGCCCGCCTCTCCGCGTTTGGCGAGGGGATAGCCTTCGATGCATGTGATGAGCGAGGAAGACGAGCCCGGGACGTTGACGAGAATTGCCGAGATCGCACCGGCGAAAGCGTTCGAGCAGTAGATCGACAGCAGGAGCGACAATGCCGGCACCGGTGGCATCACCAGGGTGAACGGCAGCAGAAGCGCCGTCGTCATCGTGGCTCCTATCCCGGGAAGGATACCGATCACGGTACCGATCAGGAGCCCGACGAAGATGAGCATGAGGTTGTACGGCTCGAAGATGAGCGCGGAACCTGCGAGAAAAGCTTCCATGACGGCGGTCCCTTAACCCAGGAGGTTCGTAAACGGCCCCTTGGGGAACCGGACCTGAAGAAGTGTCGAGAAGAGAAGAATGAGAACGCCGGTCAACGCGATTGCATATGCCACGGCGGCGTATGGACGCTTGAGGCCCCACATCTGAACGGACACCGCGATGAACGCAATTATGCCGATGAAGAAATCGAACCACGTCGAGATCGCCAATGCGATGACCATCCCGGCTATTGTCTTATAGGCAAGCCCCGGAACCGGTTCGGGCATATCGAATGGAATTTGGCGGGATTCGTAGAGCAGCAGGAGAACCAGAGCGAGGATCGCAACCAGAACACCTTGCGGGAAACTCGCCGGCTGGATGCCCTGTGCCAGGGCAACCGGCACCTTCTCGATCCACGTCGAGAAGTGGTACACAAGCGCGCAAATCACGACGATGATAATCGCGCTTGTGTAGTCGTTGTAGAAAATGGAGCGCATTGAGGCTTTGGAGAGGACGCTGGCCTCCGGCGATTCTCTTGATCCAGAACTCTGTCATTGTCAGCCCCATCGCTTCGACGCAAAGGTCGGTACGTCCGCCCGTCTATCCTAGAGGAGGCCCAACTCCGTCAGGGCCAGCTTGGCGTCGTCGTATTCGCGGCGGATGGACGCTTCGTAGACAGCACCGATCGCCACGCTATCCAGCGGGATCGCAGACGTCTTGAGGTAGTTTTGATAGTGTTCGGATGCCATGGCTTTCTTGAAGCCGGCGCGCAGTGTTTCGACGCGATCGTCAGGAGTTCCCTTGAGAACGACAGCGCCGCGCAAATTCGGCCGCACGATATCGAATCCGAGCTCCCGCGCGGTCGGAACGTCGGGCAGGTCCGCGGAGCGGTTTTCGCTGAAATTGAGCACGGGCCTGATTGCGCCCGACCTGATCTGCGCGTCGGCTTCGCTGACACCGATAATGCCCGAATCGAGGTTTCCGCCGACGATGTTGACGCCGACTTCCGCGCCGCTCGCGATCGGAACGGCCTGCATCGGCTGCATGCCCGCCGCCTTCGACAGGAGAAATGCGGTGATGTGATCGCCGCCGCCAATGCTCACCAGACCGACATTGAGGGCCTTCGACTTTCCGGCCTCGAGGAGATCTTTCGCGGTCTTGTAGGGGCCTGTTGCGCTGACCATGAGATAGTTGGGATCGAGGGTGCCCCGCGCGATGCCGACGATATCGTCGATTTTGACCGGCGATTTACCTCGGGCAATTGTCGCGATCTGGGCGCTTGTAAGCACGATAATGGTCTGACCGTCCAAAGGCTGACCTTTGGCATACTGGTGCGCGACGGCCCCGCCAGCGCCGGTCTTGCGGACCAGAGCCATCGTCCAGCCGAGTTCGGATCTCGTGCTGTTGATCAGCGCCTGGGCCGTCAGGTCGGTGCCGCCGCCCGCTCCGGCGTGCACGAGTAATTCAATGGTCTTGGAAGGAAACGCCTCCTGGGCGCCGGCAAAGCGGAGTGTGGCGGGAGCGGCCAAAAGCGCGGCTCCGGCGAGCAGGAATTTTCGACGCGGCAATCCTGGCGAGCCAATTATCCCTTTGGACATTTCAAGTCTCCCTATCCGTGCCGCCTCTTTCACGGGCAGCAGCACGACTCGGGTACATGAGTGGCTAAGTCCAGACAATCAAATTAAAGCAGGCTATTATCCCGATAATCAGGATTATCCATTCGTCACGGATGCCAGGTCTTGGCTCGGCCGACGTGCTCCCTCACCAGGGCGGCAAGGCTCGATGCTGCGGGCAAGAGGTCATGTCCCTCGGCAGTGATAATGGCGATGTGACGAACCACTTTGGCCCCTCGGATCGGAACAGCGCGCACTGTCTTTGTCGCAAACTCCGTGGCGATCGATTTCGGGATTACCGTTACGCCCAGCCCCGCTTTGACCATCGATATGAGTGTGTGCTGCTGCGTGCACTCATATTTTGCTTCAAACCTGATGCCCCTTTCCTGCATGGCGGCGTTCAGCAGCTGTCGGCTGACATTGTACGATTTCGCCAAAATGAGCGGCAGTCTGGCCAATGCTTCGAGCGTTATGCTTTTCTGCTTGGCGTCAAACAGAGATGACGATGTCAATACGACAAACTCATCGTCCACGATCGGCTCGAAGTTCACGGCGTTCTTGCATGGGAAAACGGGCCCGATGCCGAAGTCGGCGCCACCGGCAAGGATGACGTCCACCATTTCCAGCATGGCCAGCTCCGACAGCACGACATGGATGTTCGGAAAGTCCTGCTCGAAGCTCTTCAATATCTGCGGCAGCCAGGTGCCGGCGATCGAAGTCGAACACGCAAGAACAACCTTGCCGCGGTCTCCTTGGGCTGTTTCGAGAAGCCGGCGGAACCCCCAATTGAGCTCGTTCATTCCCCGCCGCGTATTTTGCAGCAGAAGTTCTCCGTAAACCGTCAGGGAAACCGTGCGCGTCGTCCTGTTGAAGAGCTGGACGCCGAGTTGATCTTCCAGAAGTTTGATTTGCGCGCTCACCGCGGACTGAGACCGCGACACTCGAATGGCCGCGTCCTTGAAACTCAAAGTGTCGGCCACCGCTATGAAGACGTGAATCAAATTCAAGTTCACCGATACGCCCGGCGCGAAGTTCACCGAGAGCATGACGATATCCACGTCTTGAGGTTTGGGAGGCTCCATTGCGTGTCCGTTAAAGGCCTAATCCCGCCGAGCTCTATGCCGCCCCGACGAGCGATACCAGGCCACCCTCTCGATAGGATCTCTGAGCGTGCTCGGTCAGGAGAGCCTGGATGAACTTCGCGGCGCCTTCCGGGTTAACCGCATCGGAAAAAACCGCCGCCGCGAAATTGGTGGTTTTCTGATATTCCGCTGGAAATGGTCCGATGACCTCGACGCCCTCGACCGACATAAGTTCGCTGATCTGCTGAACAGCCAGATCGGCTTCACCACTTGCGACCTTCTCCGCGGTGAAACCGGCCGGGATCGTGACGGCTCGCTTGTTGATCTGATCCGCAATTCCCAGACGTGCGATAAGCTCGGAAAAGTAAATGCCGCTCGCTCCGCCCTTCGAATAGGCGACAGCTCGCGCATTCGTAAGCGTGTTTATAAATTCGTCGGATGTGGTCGTTGCGGGATGCGGGGCACCGCTTTTCACCGCCAGTCCGAGCCCGGCCTGAGCTATCTCGACGACGCTTTGACCACGCACGACCTTTGCATCGACGAGTGCATTCATCGATCCGGTAATTGCGATGATCACGTCCGCTCTTTCGCCGCTCTCAATCCGCTGCATGAGGACTGTTGTCGGGTCCCAAAGCACGCGGACATCCAAATTCGACGCAGCTTCGAATGCGGGGATTATCCATCTGGTGAACGCGACCTCTACGGCCAGAGCGCTCATGACCGAGATCGTCTCGCGATCTTCGTTTCGCAGCTTTCCCAAATATCCGCTCCTCAACCCGGCTTCGGCGCGTGGGAGCCGAGCATCCCTCGACCCCTTCAGGACAGAAGCTTCACCCTCGGACCGATGAGGGAAATGATCATAAATCCATTCATTTTGCCATGGCACTCAGCAGAGGCGTTGCCCCGTCTCCGGATTGAACAGGTGCACATGCTCCGGCCTCGGCATGATCCGAATGGATTCTCCCGGCTTCGCAAATATTCGCTCGCGAAATACACCCGTAATGCTCTCGCGGCCAATCCGGAGTTGCGCCTGAGTCTCGGAACCTGTCGGCTCGAGCACCACAACCTCGGCCGGAACTCCTTCGTCGCTGAGCATGAAATGCTCGGGACGGATCCCGTAGACGACCGGCTGGCCCTCCCGCGCCCGCGGAACTCCGCCGACGGGCAATGAAATCCCGTCACTGGTTTTGAACACGGCATCATCGGCGATCGACATGGTGCCCGTGACAAAGTTCATGGCGGGAGAGCCGATAAAGCCCGCGACAAACAGATTATCTGGCCGATCGTAAAGTTCGAGCGGCGCCCCGATCTGCTCGACCCGGCCGTCGTGCATGACAACGATTCTATCGGCCATCGTCATAGCTTCGATCTGATCGTGCGTAACGTAAACCATGGTTGTGCCGAGCCTGCCGTGGAGTTCCTTGATCTCCGAGCGCATCGCGACACGAAGCTTGGCATCGAGATTTGACAGCGGCTCGTCGAACAAAAACACGCGTGGGTCTCGAACGATCGCTCGCCCCATCGCGACGCGCTGGCGCTGTCCGCCCGAAAGATGGCGCGGCAATCTGTCGAGGAGCGTGTCCAGTCCCAGCACGGAAGAAGCTGCACGAACGCGCCTTTCTATTTCCGCCTTCGGAGCTTTTTTAAGCTTCAGTGAAAAGCCCATGTTGTCCCGGACGGTCATATGCGGGTACAGGGCGTAATTCTGGAAGACCATCGCGATGTCGCGCTCTTTTGGCAGCACGTCGTTGACAATGGTATCGCCGATGCGGATCGACCCGCTTGTAATATCCTCGAGCCCCGCGATCATCCTCAAAAGGGTGGACTTGCCGCAGCCGGAAGGGCCGACAAGAATGACGAGTTCACCTTCTTCTATGTGTATGTCGACGCCGTGGATGACCTCCACCGGGCCAAATGCTTTGCGTACATCGCGTATCTCTACCGACGCCATCATGTCCTCCCATTCGCAACACTAACGGCTGCTTTTTTGGTTGTTTCCTTGAAAGTGGCAGAGCCCGCGGCCGGCTTCAGCAGATCCCTTTCCGGAACCGGGCGCCTGCGGATTCCGCGAGCTCTTCGGAGATAGAGCTGCCTGGCGAAACCTATGATCAGCGGAATGAACGCGGGAACAAACACCAACCAGAGCGGCGGCGTATTGACGATTACGAACTCCCGATTGCCGCTCAGCGATCCGTTGGGCTCTTCGACGAGGCCTATGCGGTCGCCGGGGATCTGGCGGTCGAGCCTCATCGCTTGAAAGTCGGGCTGTAAAGTGCCGCCCTTTGTCGAGAACTCCTCGATGGTGTAGCCGCGCCCGGCGCCCGCCAACTGATTCACCCGATATCCCTTGCTCTGCAGTGAGCCGATCTGTGTCTTCCCCCGCCAAACGGCGAGCGAGGCGCTCGACGACAGTTGATCCCCACCCGGGCGCGGCACCCATATTGTCGCCTCGGTGTCCGAGGTTTCGAAGGACTGGGGATCAAAGAGCCGTGTGAAATCGCGGGACGCGTATTCGACAACCGGGACAGGCTGCAAAAAGATGTCGGCGCGGGCGGTGGTATAGATCGTATCCTGGGGCGAAAAACTTACCGCCGGGCGTGTCCAGCGATCCTGCGGTCGAAGTACATATCCGATCGCCTGGTCGATCGGAGCGAAGACTTCGAGCGTCCGTTCGCTACCGGCAATGATCTGGCCGTCCCCATCACGCATCCGAAGGCCGTAGCTGCCTTCCAGCAGTTTGAGTATGGCTGCCCTGCGCGGTTCGCTCGCATAAGCGTTGAACGGCGCCGGCGGCTCGACGGTGAGATCGGGTGGCGGAGGCGGCATATCCTTCAACTGCCGGGTTCCGGCCAACTTGATCCACGCCTCCGCGGCGGCCTGATGCTCCGCGACAATCCTCTGGTACTGCTGCTCCTTTGTCGCGGCGTCCCGGGCGGCGGAGACGTACTCCGCATAGAGTTTCTCGGCGGCTGCCCCGCGGACGAGTTGCGCCGGGCCGGCCCCGAGACCGGCCGGATACCAAACGGTATAGACGTCATCGGCGGCGGTCCGTGTTTCTCCGGAGCCGATTACCTCAACGGTGCCGTCGACCGGCTTTCCATGACCGACGTCGGTGATGAACTCGCGCGTAATAGGCCAATACGAAACCTGCGCCCTGCGCGCTTCGATAACAATTTCGGATCCCGCGAGCGCGGCCAGATGTCCGGCCTCTTTAGGATACGGAACGCGCCGATATTCGCCGCCGTCGGTCACATATGGCCAGTACACAAACTGCTCGCTTGCGGCGCGCGCCGGGGCTTCGGCCGCGAGGACGAGCATGGCCACGGCAATGATATTGCGGATCCTGGCGGCCCTCACTCTCCCCTCCAGCATACGCCGCGATGCCGCAGCCGCATCACGGCTACGGCGACCATGGCTACGTTGCCGACGAGCACTGCGGCAGAATTGACTGCCGCAGACCACCATTGCCCGGCCATCCCCGCGTCGACGACACGCTCAAGATAGGCAAATGGCGAAATCCAGCGAACCAGTCCATCGAGCGACATGAGCGCGTCCCGCAGCGCCAGAAGCGCGCTTGAGGGATCCGCGACGGGGATGAGCAGGACCAAGCCGTAGGCCAGCTTTATTCCGATCAACAGGGCTATCGTACCGGCGAGCACGAGGACCGCCGTGCGTATACGGTGGGTGCCGACCGAAAGCATGACGCCGAAACTGATGATCGCGGCCGCCGGTACAATCGACAACACGGCGCTCACCAGGATGATCGGCGTCACCATGAAGCCCGATATCATCGACATCACAAAGAACGGCAAAAGCAGCAGGGGCAGTGCGGCGACATAGGCCAGCAGGAGCCCGGCGACTTTGGCGATCACGTAGATGCGTTCGTCGACAGGCCCGTAAAAAAGAACTTCGAGAGTGCCGCTCTCACGGTCACGGGATGTGGAGACCGCCGCGGAAACCGCGAGGAATATACAAAGGATCAGAACGGCAATTGTCAGCGGCGCACGAAACGGCTCGGCTTTGACCAGAACGCCCGCCCGGTCCAGGGCCTGTACATCGACGACGAGAATCCAGCCCGCGACGAGCAGAGCGAGCGTCAATGCCACGTAGCCGCCGAGCCCTCGAACCGCGGCGCCGGCTTCACGTCGAGCAAGAACACTCGTAACCGACAGCTTTTCACCGGGCGGCAGGACGATGCTCATGCGGCCAGTTCCACGTCCGTCGCGGCACCCGCCGTGACCTCCATAAACGCCTTTTCGATTGTCCCAAATCGCAGCAGTGCGGCGTCGACTGTGTCCTCGTAAGCAAGCTTTCCCTTGCACATGATGCCAACGCGGCCAGCCGTGCGCTCCACTTCCGACAGCACGTGCGACGACAGGAAAACCAGGCGACCCCTGTCTCGTTGCCGGCAGATTATCTCGCGAATATCGCGGATGCTGTTTGGATCGAGGCCGGAGACTGGCTCGTCCAGCACCAGGATCGGCGGATCATGGAGGAGCGCGCGCGCGAGCCCGAGTTTCTGCTGGAGTCCCTTCGACAGGGTAACGGCGAGATCGTCCGTCCGATCGAGAAGACCCACCTCGTCCAGGACCTGGGCGCTGCGCCTCGCCGGCTCGTGAACACCATAGAGCGCGGCAAAGAACAGAAGATAGTCGCCGCATGTCATATCGTCGTAGAGATATTGTATCTCGGAGACGGCGCCGATGAGGCGTCGGGTAGCCGTGCTGCCCCTGAGAAGTTCGCGCCCGCATATGCGTACGCGTCCGGAATCCGGGGTCAGGATACCGAGCAGCATCCGTATCGTTGTCGTCTTTCCTGCGCCGTTATGACCGAGAAAGCCATATATCTCGCCGGCCTTCACGTGCAGGTTAAGGCCATCGACCGCACGGCGCTGTCCGAAACTCTTCGTGAGATCCAACGCTTCGATCACACTCGCCCCTTTCTAGCCGAGACGCTGTTCTGCCTTACGGTAGGCCCAGAAATAGAAGCTTGTAAGGATCGCGACGAAAACAAGCATGACCATGGCGACGGCCGCCGCATGCCCGATATCGCCGATCTCAAATGCCACCTGCCGGATATAGACGGGAATCGTGGTCGTCTCGGAGAGTGGTCCACCACCTGCCGGCAAGTACACCATATCGAACTCGTTGAATGCCCAGATGCTTCTCAGTACGAGCAGGACTATGACGACAGGCAGAATCCAGGGAAGTGTAATGTGGTAAAACCGCTGCCAGGTCGTGGCGCCGTCAATCTGAGCTGCTTCGTGCAACTCAACCGGCATAGTTTGCAGTCTCGCCAAGACAAACAGCGCCCAATATGGGAGGTATTTCCAGAGCGACATGATCACGACTGAAACCATGACCCATCCCGGATCGAACCACGGTACGGGCTGTTCAATCAGTCCGAGGACGTCGACGAGCAGATAATTCGCGACGCCGACCGTATCGCTGAATATCCACCTCCAGGTCAGCACCGCCACGATAGCCGGAACAAGATAGGGAAACAGAACGAGCCCACGCACGAATGTGCGGCCCGCGACCTCCTTGTGCAGCACCAAAGCAACCGCGACCCCCACGATCATTTGCGAGAGGATGGCCCCGGTGGTCCAGATAAGCGACAGCTTGAAGGCGTGCCAGAATGTCGGGTCCACAAGGATCTTGGCGTAGTTACCAAAGCCGACAAAGGTTTCTTGCCGCGTCAGGGTCGTAATTCGGTAGAAACTCGACTGGAATGCCACGAACGCGGGATACAGAAGAACGAATACAAGCACCAGGACGGCAGGCGTCACCATCATCAGCCCAAAGGCGATCTTGGATTCGTGCCATCTGGACAGTCTCGGCCCAGTCCGAACTTCGCGGGAAGTCCGCTTTTCAACTCGAGTCAGCGTCATTGCTTCCACTCCGTCGAGCATCCCAATTCAGACCGGGCCGGCAACTACTCACCAGCCATGAAGGTTCTTCACTTCACTCCCGGCGGCTGCCAATTGGGATCCGGCGCCTTGAACCAGGCATTCTCCTTCTTCCAGGCCTCCATCTCGGAACTGAACGACTTGACCGCGTCGTTGTAGGCCTGGTCCACGGGGACCTGCTGCAGTGCAACGCGCTGGAACAAGGTGGATACAACAGGCGATTGTCCCATCACGCGAGCCGACCACGGCATCGGCACGAACGATTTCTTGAACTCACCGTTTTCGGTGATTGAGCCCATGTTCTGAGCTTCGGCATTGAAGTAGGTGGTTGCCTCAAGAATGGTCTGCACCCAGTCACGGTGTTCCTTGATATAGGGATTGTCCTGCTCAAGCAGTTTCGCCTGCACATCCTTGATGGCCGGAGCGACATGTCCGGGTACGGACATCGCGTAGGCGAGCAACTGGTCACCCGTGAACAGGAACTGGAGGAATTTCTTTGCTTCCTCGGGATGTTTCACGGTTTTCCCGATCGCAAAGCTCGTAACCGAGCCATAAACGACCCGGGGCCCTTTGCCCCCGCGCGCAACGCGCGCTTCGCGGTTGCCCGTCACCTTCGCGATATCGGGCGCGTTGGTGGCGATCTGATATCCCAGGCGCCCGGGAAAGAGAGCCATGGCGACTCGCCCCGCCGCATAGGAGTTGATGGGGTCGAGATTACCCCATGAGTGGTTGCCGCTCGGCGCGTACTTGTTGAGCTCGACATAGTCCTGGACGGCCTGCTTGGCGCCTGGACGATCGAAGGCAGGCTCGCCGGCGCGCGTGTAGAAATCGCCGCCGTTCTGCCAAAGGAACGTCACGAACCGCTGCACGGCGCCTCGGTTTGAAGATTCGAAGGCGTTTCCGGACACGCCTTTCTTGCCGTGCAGCTTCTGAGAAGCTTCGAGCAGACGCTCGTAACTGTCGGGCTCCGCCAGGCCGGCCGCCTCGAACAGATCTTTGCGCCAATACAGGGTCGAGGCCGCGAGGTCGGACGTGAATTGATAGAGGTGACCGTCCCACGGCCAGTAAAGGAGAGAACCAGGGATGAATTTCTCGATGCCGATATTCTCGACGATGGTGTCGAGAGGCAGAAGATATCCGGCTCTCGTAAAATCCGGAACCAGACGGCGCTCGATCTCGAAAATTCCGAGCTCGTCGCCGACTGAAACGGAATTGATGATACGCGTCGCGCGGTTGTCGTTCGACATGAGCTGCAGTTCAATTCCGACATCCGGATTCTGCTTCTCGAACGCTGCAATCAGCCCCGTGAGCTGGGCAACCGCGTTGGGCGAGCTCTCCGCGGTCAGGAACGGCACAATCTTCTTGCCCTGGGCCAAGGCTGATCCGGCATTAACCGCAAGAGCGACTGCAAAAAAAGCTGTTGTGACACGCTTCATGTTCTTCATTTTTCCCTCCCAGGCGGCCCCTTGCGATAAGGGCCTTCGTGGTCATTGGCGGTTTCTTCGAACTAATTCAGTTGGTACCTACTTATCCCTTCAAGGCTCCAGCGCCCCACCCGGCAACAAGCTGGCGCTGCATCAAGCCGGCAAGAACGATCAAAGGTCCGGTGACGGCGAGCGCGCCCGCCATTAGCCAGCCCCAATTGTAGAGCCCGCGACCCATGAAGCTCTCAAGCCTTGGGCTTATCGTCATGTTGGACGTGCTGGTTAAAAGCGTCGATGCGAACAGATATTCGCTCCAACCGATGTTGATGGCGACGATACCGGTTGCGATCATTCCCGGGATGGCTTGCGGCAGCACCACTTTCCAGAAGGCCTGGAAACGAGTCGCCCCATCGATCATTGCGGCCTCCTCAAGCTCGACGGGGATGCCGGCGAAGAACGAGCGCAGGGTCCAGAGGATCAAGGGCAAAACGAGCGCCGTGTAAATTGGCACCAAGCCCAGGAGATTGTTGCCGAGACCAAGGCCGAAGTAAATTTTGTAGACCGGAAGAACGAGGAGAATTCCCGGGATCATGTACGTATAGACGAACGCCCGCGCGATAAACTCGAACAATGGGTGCCGGAAACGCGCCAGCGCATAGGAGGCCGGGGCGGCCACAGCCATCGCCAGAACGGTTGTTGCGGCCGCTATCATGCCCGAGTTGAACATCGCTATATGGAACGATGTGGCTTGGAAGAAGCTCCTGAAGTTCTCGAGAGTCCACTGTTTCGGCAGGAATGTCGGGGGATATGCCATCAGTTCCGACTCCGGCTTGAATGCCGACAGGCAGACCCACACGAACGGCAGAAGAATAATTACAGCGACACCGTAAACGAGGACGTAGCGTCCCACGGTCCGCCAGAAACCTATAGACATGTGCGGCACCCGCTTGCGTCCGCGACAAAGGGCGCACAGGTAAGGGCTAGCCTCACATTCATCCTCCCCAGGATTTACTGCCCTTTATCAGGCTTGCTTCCAGTACAACGCATGTATGCCAGTATGTCAATTTATTGAGGACACGGCCCTCTCAGCGGGAACGTGATTGAGCTGAGCGGACCAAAGTGAAGAGCCTTTGCAGATCGTCCATTTCGTCGATCCGGGTCAGAATATCGGCCAGTTCGGCTGCCGCGCCGCTGTCGAGACGCCCCTCAACGCAGCGATCGAATTTGGCGCGCAGATCCGCGAGACTGACGGGATTCTTCGGCGAGCCCTTGGCGGCAGCCACCGCCGTCGAAAGTGATCGCCCGCCAGCAACTATCTCGACAGTCGCACGGTCCGGAGTGAGCGCGTCATCCGCGACGAGAGTCACCCGGTCGCGCATAAACGCGCGTAACCCGTCGTCGCCCATCTTTTCTTCGTCGAGCGAGTCCAGCCACAACCGGCCGTCCTTGAGAGCGGCAGCCACAACGAACTCGAAAGAGAGCAGCGCTTCGAACTTGCCCACCGGTTTCGTGAATTTGTGGTGGGCTTCGTAAACGCTGCGGGCCACGGCGATCCGGACCCGTTCGATATCTCCGAAGGCAGGCCGATGCTTTTCAATCAGTTCGAATATGCCGGTCAGAGCGCATTGAAGCGGAGTGCCGCCGGGCCAAAGCCGCAGCGAGATCTGCTCAAAATCAAACCGCTTGCCAAGTCCGTCGACCACGGCGCTTGGCTTTCCCCCATCGGAGTAGGCAGCGAACATTCCGCCATCGGGATTTGCGAGGATCTCTGCGGAGGACACAAAGTCCGTTTCCGCCAGGAGCCCGGCAAGAAGCCCGGAGGCCGCACCGCGCGACTGGTGGAATTTCACGGTGGGCGTACCCCAGGAAGCCCACGTCCCTGCCGCCTGGCTGCCTGCCAGGCCGAGGGCGTTGCGCATCTGAAGTTGAGTTAGGCCGCGAAGATGACCGACGGCGGCTGCGGCGCCGAAAGGCCCAACGATACCGGGGAAGTGCCACCCGCGAGGACCGGATACCGTATAATCAATGCCGTTGGCGACGCGCACGGCGACCTCCGCGCCCACGGCAATCGCCGTAAGCAAAGCCTTGCCAGTGTCGCGACCGCGCTCCGCCATTGCGAGCGCCGGCGGAACGACTTCCGGCGTAATGTGCACATGCGCCGGCACGTAAGTATCGCACATCGTGACGGCCGTGATCAGGTAACCATTGAGCAAGGTGGCCCCGAGAGGGCTCAATGTCCTGGTCGATCCCACGACTGTCGAATCGCCATCGCCACCGACCGCAAACGCAAAAGCGGCGTAAGCCTCGGTTTCATCGCCGAGATCACCCGCGAGCGCACAGGCGATCGAGTCGAGCAGAAGATGCCTGGCGTGAGTCAGCGCCGAAGGGGGCAAATCGTCATAGGAGGTTTGAACGGCGAAACGGGCGAGTTCCTCGGTTGGCTTCGACTCCACGATCAGCTCCTTCTTGCGGGCACAACCCGCGACAACGTTGCGCAAAGGTCGGCGACGCGGGGCAGGCTTTCCAATCCGATGATCATTTCAATGGCTCGCTCAGCCGCGTCCGGCTCCAGCAATCCTTCCGCGGATTCCTGGAATTTCCGGACGATCTCTTCCCGGCTCAGCGGGTCGGCCGCGTCGCCGCGAGGATGGGGACGCGTGTCGACAAGGGCGGTGCCGTCCGTCTTGCGCACCTTTACAGAGGCGCCGGTGCCTTGCACCGACGGATCAATGTCGACGCGTATGTGCTTGCGGATATACGCGTCGAGCGCCGGATCGCCGATCCGCGCCGGGGAAAACTGTTCGAACCAGCATTTGCGATCGTGAAGCACCACCCCGGCGACATATGGCGTTGAAAGAAGCGCCCGGAACTTGTTGTCCCACGGCAAAGTGCCGTGCATGTCGTACACAGTTTTGGACAGGCCGATTTCCATGACATCGACTTGCTCCGGACGCAGGTCGTGCCTTTCGATGAGCGAAAAGATCGCCGTGATGACCGATTGTATGGAACTCGCGGCGGGCCACAGTCGCAGCGAGATCGTCTCAAGCTCCCAGGTCTCGCCCAGGCCAGCAGTGACGGCGGCTGGGTCACCGCCGTCGGAATAGAGTTCGAAGAGTCCGCCGCGCTTCGCCGCGAGAATTTCCCTGCCGGCCGGAAAATTCTGCTCGGCCAACAGCGCAGCAAGCAGTCCGGACATCGCCGCGCGGGACTGATGAAACTTGATTGTGGGCGTGCCCCAATGTGCAAAGGAGCCGGCGGATTGCGTGCCGGCGAGCGACAGCGCATTGCGATAGCGCTCGGCATCGAATTTGAGGATCGATGACACGGCGGCAGCGCCGCCGAACAGGCCTATTACCCCCGGCGAGTGCCAGCCTCGAGCGCGCATCGAGGGATAGCGCATTCCGGCACCCACGCGCACGACCGTCTCGAGGCCTGCCGCTACCGCGACAAGCAAATCTCGTCCGCTTGCGCCGCGCTGCTCTCCGATGGCCAGCGCTGGAGGCACCACCTCCGGCGTCACGTGGCAAAGCGTCGGCCTGTGTATGTCGCACACGGTGACCGCCGTGACCTGATAACCGTTTATGAGCGTCGCGCCGGCGAGCGAACTTGCGGGGCCGGCGATCACCGTTGAGGTAGGCGGACCGCCAAGAGCCGATGCGAGCGCCTCGATCTGCACCGTCTCGTCACCGTGCCGGCCGGCGATGGCGCTTGCCACCGTGTCCAGAACGATGTCCACGACACGCTCACGCACAGCCGCGGGGAGCGCCTCATATCGCAGGCCTGAAAGAAATACCGCCAGTTCTTCGGTTGGTTGTGTCATCAACAGCGTGCTCCAGGACGAAGGCATTCGCATTTTGGATCGTATGGCCCGCCGTTACATGTTGAACACCACAAGGCGTTCGTCCGTCATGTCCCGGATCGCATAGCGTGGCCCTTCGCGACCGATACCGCTCGATTTCACGCCACCATACGGCCCTTGATCAACGCGCCAGGTGGAGGTTCCATTGATGATGACCCCGCCGGTCCGCAGCCGCCGCGCCGCGTCGAGCGCGGTCGTGACCGATCCCGTAAAAATTCCGCATTGCAGCCCGAACTTGCTGTCGCTGACGATCTTGATGATCTCCTCAAGATCGGAATACCGCTGGACGGAGGCTGCCGGCCCGAAAATTTCCTCACAGACCACTTTCATGCTCCGATCGACGTTTACGAGGAGGGTCGGTTCGACCTGGGCTCCCGTCCGATTCCCACCCGTAAGCACATGCGCGCCGCCCGTCGCTGCTTCCCTGATCCACGATTCGACGCGAATAGCCGCCTGCTCGTCGACAACCGTACCGACGTCCGTCTCGGGATCGAGCGGGTCGCCTACCTTGAGCTTTTTCACTTCCTCGGAAAATCGCTTCACAAAGGCATCGTAGATGCTCTCGTGCGCGTAGACGTTCTGAACCGAAATGCAGCTTTGACCGGCTAGCCGCATCGCATTGCGGGCGCACATGGTTGCGGCTGACTCTACATCGCCATCAGCATGGATTATGGTTTGCCCCGTCCCGCCGAGTTCCAGCGCGACACGCCGCAGCCCCGAGGCGGCCTTGATTTCCGCTCCGACCCGCGTCGAGCCGGTGAACGTCACGAAGTCGACGCGCTCATCCCGGACCAGAAGCGGCCCGACTTCATTGCCGTAAACGACGTTCAGCAGGCCCGGCCCGATGCCGGCGTCCACAAAAAGCTCCGCCAGCTTGTAAACACACAGCGGCGCCTGCGGCGGCGGCTTGAGAACGATCACATTTCCGGCGGCGAGAGCCGGGCCCACTTTGTGAGCGGCAAGATTGAACGGAGCGTTGAAGGGTGTGATCCCCGCCACGACGCCCACCGGAAACCGCAGGAGCATCGCGATTTTTCCGGCTCCCATGGCGGAGGCGTCGAGCGGCACGTGCTCACCTTCGATCCGGACGGCTTCTTCGGCGGACAGGACGAGCGTATCGCGCGCGCGAGCCACTTCGGCACGCGAATCCTTCAGGGCCTTGCCGATTTCTCGCGTTATGAGCTGTGCAATCTCTTCGGCTCTTTGATCGAGCAGCGCAACGACGCGATGCAGAAGCGCCGCGCGTTCATAGGCGGGAACGGCTGCGGCTCTCGCCTTGGCCCCGACCGCCGAACTCAGCGCGTCGTCGAGGTCCGCAGCCGTGGAGACGGGGGCGCTGCCGACAATCTCGTTTCGGTAGGGATCGAACACATCGTATTGCTCCGCACCAGAACGCCAATGCCCGTCGATGAGCATTTGCGCCTGGATGGTGTCGTGTCTCGAGTCCTCGGCCGATTTGGTCTTCGCCACTGAGCCCTCCTAAGCCGGGATATACCGGCTGCCAATTACCGGTTGGCCATGGCCGAGTCCCGGAAGCTCCCAAACGCCGGCGCCGGAGGGGTTGCGATCGGCGGCAATGTTGGCGTCGATCAAATATGGCCGCCCGGACGCGATGCCTGCTCGAATAGCGTCGCCCAAATCTCCGGCCCTGTCGATGCTGACGCCCTCGACTCCCGCGGAACGCGCCATAGCGGCAAAATCAGGATTGTAAGGCGCTCCGGTCTCGGGATTTTTGAAGTCCGTGACGAGTTCCCGGCCTTCGAGATATCCGCGCTGCAATCCGCGGATCGAAGCGTAGGCATAATTGTTCCAAACCACCCAGACGACAGGAAGCGCATATTCCACGGCGGTTGCGAGAACGCTCGCGTGCATGAGGAAAGCACCATCCCCGCAGACCGATACGCACGGGCGGTGCGGAGCCGCGAGCTTTGCGCCGAGCACGCCGGCGACGCCGAAGCCCATCGGGCCGAAACCCATGGAGCCAATCAGAGAGTCCGGCCGTTTGGGCTGGCAAAACTGGATCAGCCAGTTGTGATGGATGCCGATATCGGAAACGAGAATCGCATCGTCGGGAAGAGCGAGGTCGATCTCGCGGGCGGCGCGCTGGGGATGGATCGGACTTGAATCGTCGCTGAAGCCCGGGGCGATCAGCGTGTTCCACTCCTTGCGCCAACCGTCGATGGCGGTCAGCCAGCGATCGCGTGACGCCGTTTTCGCGCTGGTGCCTCGCCGATCCAGTTCCGCGAGGAGCTGGAAAATGAATGTCTTCGCATCCGCCATGAGGCCGAGCGCGACGGGATAATTGCGCGCGATCTCATCGGGATCGATATCGACGTGAATGAGCTTGGTCGGTGGAATGTTGAAGGAATATCCCGGAATCCAGGAACTCGACGTGCGGTCGTCAAACCGAACGCCGATCGCCAAAAGGACATCTGCCTGACGCGTCGCGCTGTTGGCATGGTAATAGCCGTTGCGCGCAACGAGCCCGAGCGTCAGCGGGTGATCGTTTGGAAGAGCCCCTTGGCCGCTGGCGGAATAGGCCACCGGAATTTGCAGCCGCTCGGCGAGCTGGAGCAGAGCCCTGGCGGCGCCTGCGTACTTCACCCCCTGCCCGACGAGAATGACCGGCCGCTCCGCACTGAGCAGCATGTCGACCGCTTTGACGACACCGTCCGGATCGGCTCCGCACTTGCATGAAATGTTTGCGTTCCACGCCTCCGGATCGATCGGTTCCTCGGCCGCCGCTTCCTTGAAGATGTCGAAGGGAACGTCGAAGACAACCGGTCCGGGGCGACCGGTGACCATCGTCTTCCAGGCCTGCCGTAGCATTCCGCCCACCTGCTCACCGCGAGTGGGCTGGAAGACACGCTTGCAATAGGCTTGCACGGTGGAAGGGAAGTCAGCCTGGTAATGGCGATAGAGTTCCTGGAATGCGCCGCGCCCGAACTGTGACGTCGGTACATTCCCCGTGATCGCAAGGAACGGCACCGAATCGAGAAACGCGTTCGCGAGGCAGATCGGCATATTCGCGGAACCGGGGCCACACGAGGTAAACGTGGCGGTCGGCTTGCCGGCGACGCGGTAGTAAACGTCGGCCATAAAGCCGGCGACGCTTTCATGGCGAACCGAGATTGTCTTGATCTCTTCCGACCGCTCGTACAGCGCGTCGATCAGGCTGATATTTCCATGGCCGCAGAGGCCGAAGGTGTAAGGCACTTTTTCGCGGATCAGATAGTCGACGATAAGCTGGCCGCCGTTGAGGCTGTTCTGAACCATACCGCTATTTCTCCCGATTAGCTGCGCACGACGCCTTGGCCGCCATTGGTCTCATCGCGATTGCGGCCGTTGCCGGACCGCAACCGACATCGGCTTTCATGTGAAAAAGGCCGTCTGTTGCATGGACGGCCGCCGTTCGAATTCAGCATGCCAGGCTGTCAAGCGTGGACGGCCGAGGCGCCATTCGTCCTCCGGAAACCGAAAGTCGAGATAACTGAGCGCGCAGGCGAGCGTGATGGCATCGAGTTCGACTCCATCAGCGAAACCGTCGATCTCGATCTCGAAGTGGTCGAGCACTCGGATCGTGGTCTGACGCTGCCGCTCCATCCCGGCAAGCCGATCATATTCCGGGGCCAGCAGACTATCCACGCGACGCGAGACAGAGCAGTCGAGAACGCCGTGAGCCAGCGCATGCCGGCGGAGCACCGACCACCGATGCGAACCCTCGACCGGTATCGACGGAGGTCCGCCCCCCATCGTGTCCAGAAAGGAGCAAATCGCGAGGCTGTCTATGTGAACCCCGCCCTCTTTCGTTACCAGAGTAGGTACTTTGCTTAGCGGATTTGCCGCGAGCAGCGCCGCGGGGCGCTTGTGGGGGTTTTCGATGACGATTTCTATGAGTTCTCGAATGCCACGCTCCACCGCCAAGGCGAGAACTTTGCGGGCATAGGGCGACGCCCCCACCATAAAAAGCTGCACAGGCGCCCTCCCGGCGACCGCGGCTAATTGCGCGGTTTTTCTTTATGCTATGTGTCATTGAAACATCAGTATGCTGGTATGTCAACGACACGTATCTGCCTCTGTGATAGTGCTGTTTTGCTTCGTTCCCGAATGGCTGTATACCAGCATTCCGACTCTGTCGGTTCCGCCGGCTCCATGGGACCCCGCAGAGGCCGGAGGGTTCGTTGCGTGAGACGTGTGTCTCCTGGGCCCCGTAAAGGACCTGGCAGTTCAGGGAAATGGAAATCATGCTGAAACTGGACCAGCCGAAATCGTTGGCGGAAGTCGTAACCTCGCGGTTGCGCCGGGAAATTGTGGAAGGCGAGTTTGAGCTGGGACAAGCTCTCTCGGAGTCCATGATCGCCACCCGCTACGATGTCAGCCGGACGCCGGTTCGAGAGGCATTCGCATGCCTAAGCCTCGAAGGGCTGGTGCGGACGGAGCCGCAATATGGCACCTTTGTCTTTACAATGGACCGCGATCAGTTTGCCCAACTGAGCGAAGCGCGCTCAATTCTGGAAACGGCTGCTCTCCGTCTTTCCATAGAGCGCAATCCTCAAGCTCTGATCAAATCCTGGTCCCGCCTGACGGCCTCGATGACCAAAGCGATGTCGAAGCCGGATCCGCGGCTTTATTCCCGCAATGACGGCGAATTCCACCAGGTGATTTTCGACCTCGCGGGCAATTCGTTCCTCGCTTTGGCGCGCCAGTCATTCATGTCGAAAATGGCTGCCGTGCGAAACAGATTTGGAACGCAGCCCGAGCACATGGAAAAGTCGTTCCAAGAGCATCTTCAGTTGCTTGATTTCGTGCAGCGGGAAGAACACGTACAGGCAATAGATCTTCTCGATCGACATATTCGCCATAAGGGCGAGTCGTTTTGGACCGAGAGCCAAGGCGTTGGTCGCAAATCGCGCTGGAAGAAAATCGCAGAACTTGCCGAATAGAGACGACGGGCGAGCGGCAGCCGTGGCGCCGCGGTAAGAGGTTCGCCGCCGGAGAGATCGAGCGCCGGCCCGATTGGAACGGCACCCTCCCCGAGTTCAGGTGTATGAGAACAACATCGCCAGACGTGCGTCCTGGGCCTGCCTTATGTGAAAACGCGCCGCGCGTTCCGCCTCATCGGGATCTCGATTCCTGATCGCATCAACGATTTGAGCGTGTTCCGCAACGGCAAGTTCGTGCCGTTCGGGAACCTCGAAGGTCGTCCCGGGGAGAAGCGCAAGCGTGTCGTCGAATTCGTTCAGCGTCCGCGTCAAATAGCGATTGTGTGCAGCCTCGTGGATCGCAAGATGAAATTGTCGGTTCAACCTCGCGAGCTTCACGGGATCCGTGGTTTCAACGAAGACGTCGGAAATCTGGCCCAGCGCTAATATTTCGGCCTCTGAGGCGTGCTGCGCGGCGAAACGCGCCGCGGAGCCCTCGAGGATTTCGCGCACGGCGTACAGCTCGACGGTTCGCGGACGTGTCAGCTTGGTCACGATGAGGCCGCCGCTCGGCGCAAACTCAAGCAACCCCCGCGACTGCAGACGTGACAACGCCTCGCGGACCGGTGTCCTGCTGACGCCCAGCGTGCTCGCGACCTCTTCCTCGCGGACACGTCTGCCGCCTTCATATTCCCCGTTCTGAATAGACCCCAGCAGCGTTTCATAAACGTGTTCTGCGCGCGACGATGTCCGCCACCTTTCCAATCCTAACTCGACCACGTCCTCGATCCCTTGCTGTTGCATCTTCAGATTTAGTCCAAGTTCGTCTGATCTGTCGCCCCGCCTTGCCGTTGACTCCTCTGTATACAGTTGGCTACACTTGTACGCTCAAAAAAATATAAAGTCGGCTGGAGGTGATAAATGAAGCTGTTTGGTTCGGTCTGCATCGGTTGGCACGCTGGAAAATTGGCTGCTGCCTCCCTCATCGCCGCAACATTCGTCACGCAGGCCGCCCAGGCGCAGGCGGTCCAGGTCGGCGGCTTTCCAGCCAAGAATCTGAGCATCATCATCCCCGCAACTCCCGGCGGCGGCTGGGACGGCACGGGCCGCGCCGTCCAGGAAGTCCTGCGCAATCAGAAGATTGCGGCCAAACCGGTCGATGTCATCAACGTCCCGGGTGGCGGTGGAGCGGTGGGCTTGGCCCAGCTCATCGGCCAGCACAGCGGCGATGGCCACACGGTCATGATGATGGGGCTGACGATGGTCGGCGCCACCAATATGAACAAGTCTCCCGTGAACCTTTCGCAGGTTACGCCTCTTGCCCGAATGACCGCCGAATATTCGGCCGTGGTCGTTGGTCCAGGCTCGAAGTTCAACTCGCTGAAGGAACTTCTCGATGCGTTCAAGACGAACCCATCGTCCATCGTATGGGCCGGAGGCCCCGGCGGCGGTCCTGACCATACAACGATCGGCCTGATTGCCTCCAAGCTGGGCGTTCCGGCGGGCAATATTCGATACACCGCATTTTCCGGTGGTGAAGGCCGCGCGATGATCATGGGCAACCAGGTCGACGCGGCAGTTCTCGGCCTCGGCGAAGTCACTGCCGATGCCAAAGCCGGTCTACTGCGCGTTCTGGCCATCACCGCGGCCGAGCGCATTCCGGGTACGGACTTTCCGACGCTAAAGGAAGGCGGCCTGGATCTTGAGTTCGCCAATTGGCGCGGATTCGCCGGCCCCCCGAACATGTCTGCGGAATCCCGCGAAGCCTGGGTCAAGATGTTGACCGTTCTCCGCGACAGTCCCGCCTGGAAGGACATCCTGGCAAAACGCAACTGGGCCGATGCATTCCTGACCGGCGAAGCATTCTCCTCGTATGTCGCGAACGAGAACAGCCGCATAGGCGTGCTGTTCAAGGATCTGGGTCTCGTCAAGTGAAGCCGGCCTGAGAAGCGCGCCGGGCGGTGCAAACGCCCGGCGACATCCCTGAAAGAACACGATGAACCACGACAGAACCAGCGCGTCGCGCGGCAAATGGCTGCGCGCCTTCAGCCATGATGGCGTTTCCGGCCTGCTCATTGCAGCGGTCGGAGCGTTCTATCTGGTCGAGGGATCCAAAATCGCACAAGGCGCAAGCCACGCGGTTGTACCGCCATGGGGATTTCCGCTTTTTGTGGGTTGCGGACTTACCGCAACCGGCTTGTTGATCTTCATCCTTGCCATTCTGAAGGCTGCTCGCGGGCGGATCTCGGCCGATGCCGAAAGTGCGCCCGATCGCATCGACTGGCCGTCAACCCTCGCCGCGATGGGAATCTTGATCGGCTATGTCGGATTGTTCGTGGTGCTCGGCTTCATCGCGTCGACGACGATTATGATACTGGCCCTGGCCCGGGTTTTCGGTAGCCGGTCGATACTCCGCGATACGCTCTACGCGATCGGATTCTCCGTCATCGCCTACGCAATCTTCACCTACGGCATCGGTGTGCCGCTTCCCCCCGGCTACTTCTCAAGCTTGATCTGAACGGAGCCGGCGTGGACAGCCTCAACTTTCTCATGCACGGCCTCTCTGTCGCGCTTGATCCGCACAAGCTGCTTTATCTTGCGCTCGGCGTAACTCTCGGCACGGCGATCGGTGTCCTGCCCGGCCTCGGTCCGGCGGTAACGATCGCACTGCTACTGCCCTTGACCTCAGCGATCGATCCGACCGCCGCGCTCATCATGTTTGCCGGCGTCTATTACGGGGCCATGTACGGCGGTTCGACGACGTCGATTCTCGTCAACACGCCGGGCGAGTCGACATCCGTCGTTACGGCTCTGGAAGGCTTTCAGATGGCCCGCCGCGGACGCGCGGGCGCGGCGCTGGCGACGGCGGCGATCGGTTCGTTCGTAGCCGGCAACCTGGCCGCCCTGGGCCTCGTCATCTTTTCTCCGATCGTCGTCAACGTGGCACTGCGGTTCGGGCCAGCCGAATATTTCGCGCTGATGGTCCTTGCTCTGACGACGGTGACCGGACTTCTCGGTCAATCCCTCCTGAAAGGCATCGCGGCCTTATTCCTCGGCTTTGCGGTCGGTACGATCGGTCTCGATCTGCAGACCGGACAGGCGCGCTTCACGTTCGGCTTGCTACCGCTGCTCGACGGCATCGATATCGTCAACGTGGCCGTCGGCCTTTTCGGTATAGGCGAAGTTCTGTGGGCAATCGCACTCTTCAAAGCAAGCGCCGAACACCGCGTCCCGCTCACCGGTCCGGTGATGATGACTCGGCAGGAGTGGAAGCGCTCATGGCGCCCCTGGATCCGTGGATCGTTTCTGGGTTTCTCCATCGGCAGCCTGCCCGCGGGCGGCGCCGATATCCCGACCTTCCTGTCCTATTCAATCGAAAAGAAGCTCTCGAAGAACAAGGACGAATGGGGCAAAGGCGCCATCGAAGGCGTTGCCGGGCCTGAAGCCGCGAACAACGCGGCATCAGGCGCCGCGCTGATGCCGCTCCTCACTCTCGGCATTCCGACGAGTTCGACGGCGGCGATCCTGCTGGCCGCGTTCATCCAGTACGGACTTCAACCTGGTCCGCTGCTGTTTCGCAGCAATCCGGACCTCGTTTGGGGTCTGATCGCCAGCCTCTATCTTGGCAATATCGCCCTCCTCGTCCTGAACCTTCCCCTCATTCGCATCTGGGTGAAGGTGCTGCTGATCCCTCCGGCTCTTCTCTACCCCTCGATCATCGCCTTCGGATCGATCGGCGCGTGGTCGCTGAGCTTCAGTGTCTTCGATCTCGGCATCATGGTGCTCTTCGGCATTGTGAGTTTCCTCATGCGGCGCGAAGGCTTTCCGCTGGCGCCCGCCATTCTCGGCCTCGTTCTCGGACCTCGCCTCGAACAGCAATTCCGGCAGGCGATGACGATCTCCGGAGGCGATCTCACTGCTTTCCTGACCCGGCCGATCTCGCTTTCGATTCTTCTGATCGCGTTGGCGATCCTGATCGGCCCGTATGCATATCGGACAATCACGGCCGCACGTTTGCGGCAAGCGGAGATGACTTGAATGAGTTCCGAAACGACGCAAGCGCGTTCGCCGAGCCGCGCGACCGCCGCCGCGGCAAGCTTCATCGCCGGCACTTCATACAAGAACCTGCCGGAAGCGCTCGTCGAAACCGGCAAGACCCACATACTCGACGGCCTCGGCGTGGCACTCGCCGGCGCCACGACCGATACTGCTCGCCTGATGCAGCAATATGTTGCCCGCTATGCGAGTTCCGGCCAGGGCACCGGCGTCATCGGCGCCTCATTCAAGGTTCCATCACGCTTCGCCGCGTTCGCCAATGGCATTTCCATGCATGCCGAGGATTTCGACGACACCAATCAGCCGACCGGCGGCTCCGCGAAGACGGGTGGAATTCACACCACGACCATCATTCTGCCGACTGTGCTTTCGCTTGCGGAAGAGCGGAACCTATCCGGTCGGGATCTGATCGCCGCCTTCCATGTCGGGACCGAAATTGCCTGCAAAATGAATGATGCGATATATCCGCGTCATTACGAGGCGGGGTTCCATTCGACCGGCACGATCGGCACGTTTGGAGCCACCGCCGCGGCCGCGAACGCGTACGGGCTGACGGCGGACCGTGCGGCCGTTGCGCTCGGTATTGCAGCGAGCCAGGCCAGCGGCCTGCGCGAGAACTTCGGCACGATGATCAAGCCATTCCATGCCGGCCATGCCGCGGAATCGGGTATCGTCGCGGCAGACTTGGCCGCGCTCGGTGCCTCCGCCTCATCCACGATCCTGGATGCGGAACGTGGCTTCTTCGGAGCCTTCGCGGACGGCTTCGACCCGCATGTTATCGAGAAGCGCCTCGGCAAACCGTGGGCTCTGCTCGATCCGGGCAGTCTCATGAAGGCCTATCCTTCGGGAGCGGTCAGCCATGCCGCCATGTCGCTGCTCGAGGATCTTATTGCCGAACACGATATCCGCGCCGATCAGGTTGAGCGGCTGATCGTAACGACGCAGCCGAAGCTGAAGAACATCCTTATTCATCCTCACCCCAGGTCAGCGCTCGAAGCGAAATTCAGCATGTCCTATGGCCTTGCCATTCTTCTGCTGAAGCGCCGGGCGGGTTTGCCCGAGTTCGAAGACGAGGTCGTACGCTCAGCACCCGTACAGGAGATGCTTGGCCGCATCGAACACCAGACCTATCGGCCGGAGCCCGAATACAGCAATGTGACCGCCTTTCTCGAGATCCGCCTTTTGGACGGCCGCACGATCAAGGGCAGAGCCGATTTCGGCAAAGGCAGTCCGGAACGGCCGCTGACACGGGCAGACGTCGTCGAAAAATTCCGGGCGTGTGCCGCCGCGGGCGGCCTTCCGCAAGACCGGGCGGAGCGGATCGTGGAGCTTGTGGCGAAGCTTGAAGCGCTCGACGATATCGGACCCCTTATTAGGGAGATCATGCCCTGCTAGCCAGGGATGGCGCTTCGCCACTTCGCGAGCATGGAAGCAGTCCTCATCGTCGAAGACGGCTACCTCGAGCACGCACCCCGCCACTCCCCGGGGAAAGCCCACCGGCCTTTCTGGCCGCCCGGTGCCTCAACTCGCCGCTCCTCGCACCAGCATTCGGCAACACCTGCTCGCGGGCGGTTATCCGAACGCGTGCGGTGCGTGCACGACAGTCATACGGTTCACGACCTCTCTGACGCCCGGCACCTCGCGTGCCAGCTTGCTGGCGTCTTCCAGCAGCACGTTGGCAACGGCCGTCCCGGTTAGTACAACCCGGCCTCCGCTGGAAGTGACATCGGCACCGCTGACGCCCATCCCGACGGTAAAGCGTTCGCGAAGCTTGATACGTATGTGCGCCTCCAGAAGCTTGTCGTTGAGAACGGCGCGTGATGCCTCGGTTTCCTGGAACTCCGGGCTTGCGGCGAGATCGCAGACGAGCCCGACGCAGGTCTCGACCGACGTACGGTCGGTGTTCAGCACCAGGTCATAGAGCAGCGGATCCTCGTCCACGCCGAATGCTGCATGCATGGCGCGCTTGTGGGCAGCATCGTTCCGTTCGATTCTCCGCCTCGCGGCGGCTCGGTCGGTAAGGCTATGCCGTTTCATGATAGAGAGCTCACGTGCCTCCATTGGTGTGCAGATCCGGACGCGCGCCACGTACGGCACGTCCTTCACGGCGATGCACGCTCCCCAGCCGCGGATCAGAACGTCGCCGTGGCTCGCAAGTTCGAGAACTTCCTCGATCGTGTAACGCGCCAGGCGCTTGCTGCCGAGCTGGAGATTCTCGCGCAATGTGGCACCGCCCTCGATGCGGTGTTCGACGAGGCTATCCGGCACATGCAGGTGCTCGGCGATCTCATGCTCCACCAATTCATGGAGCACCAGCTTCAGCCCCAGTTTCTCAGCAACGCGCTGTGCAATCTCCCTGCTTCCGGAACCCATTTCCCGCGTCATTGCTATGACAGTCATCATCTCCTCCCATGGTTTCGGCGATCTACGCGCCGATATTTCTGCAGTGCTCCTATGTACCTACGACCTCCGGACCTGCGCTGGAGCATTTGCTCGCAGAGCCAGTTTCACCAACTCCATAACCACGAGTAGGATTGAGGCGACCCCTATCGCGACCAGCCAATCGAGCCCCGACAGAGGCGAGGTGTGGAACGCGGTCTGAAGGACCGGCAGGTAGATCACGAGCACCTGGGTAACCAGCGAGAAGATCAGGGCCGCGAACAGCCATCTGTTGTCGAAGAATCCGCTGAAAGCGCTGCGTCGGGTCGAACGGCAATTGTAGACATTGAAAAGCTGGAACATCATCAGCGTCGTGAAGGCCATCGTTCGCGCATGGGTTTCATCGGCAATGTTCGGGTCCGAGCGAGCCGTGAACAATGTGAACATCCCGCCGGGATAGTAGGCGTCCAGCACGGCGATAGTGCCGACCATCATCACGGCGCCTATTCCCGCAAGGCGCCACCAGTCCTCGGCCGTAAGCACGCCGGTGCCGTGCTGCCGCGGCTGCCTTTGCATGACGTCAGGTTCCTTGGGATCAACGCCGAGCGCGAGCGCAGGCGGCCCATCGGTGATGAGGTTGATCCAGAGCAACTGGCCGGCGAACAAGCGGCAGGAACAGCCCCGGCTCCGCGGAAGCAAGGCCGAGCAGGCCCGCGAACATCACGCCCGCGAACATGGTGAGCAGTTCACCGGCATTCGAAGACAGGAGATACACCAGGTATTTGCGGATATTGTCGTAGACCCCGCGACCTTCCTCGATCGCTTTGACGATGCTCGCAAAATTATCGTCGGTTAGCACCATGTCGGCCGCCTCCTTGGAGACGTCCGTGCCCGTGATTCCCATCGCGATGCCGATATTGGATGCCTTGAGTGCAGGAGCGTCGTTGATGCCGTCGCCGGTCATGGCAACGATATGACCCTTGCGCTGAAGGGCGCCGACGATGCGCAGCTTGTGTTCGGGATCGACGCGAGCGAACACTCGGACTTGCTCGACCACCGCGTCGAGCTCGTCATCTCCCATGCGACGCATGTCGGATCCGGTCACGACACGCGCCCCCGGCTCGAAGATTTCCAGTTCGCGGGCGATCGCCTCGGCAGTAGCGGGATGGTCGCCGGTGATCATCACGGAGCGGATGTACGCCCCTTTCGCGGTAGTCGACGGCCGCCTTCGCCTCGGCTCGCGGAGGATCGATCATTCCGACGAGGCCGAGCAGCACAAGATCGTCTTCGATGCTGTCCGGCAGTTCTATGGTCGATGGACGCTTCCCGTCGACGGTTTGGGGATCGAGACCAACGAACGCTGCCGGCACGGTGCGCGTCGCGATGGCCAGCGTGCGGAGCGCCTGGCCGGCGAGCGAATCGTTGCGTCGCATGAGGTCGGCGCGGCTGTTTTCGTCGAGCGCGACCTCCTCACCGCGCGTCCACACATATCGGCTTTTCGCCAGCAGGACTTCGGGCGCACCCTTGGCGAACAGGAGCAGCTCACTTGGCTGTTCACGATCGAGATGAACGGTCGTGTGGCACTTGCGTTCGGACGTGAAGGGGATTTCCGCGACGCGGGGAAAGCGTGCCAGATCGTCCGGAGACAGACCGAACTTGCGCGCGGCGACAACCAGCGCGCCTTCGGTCGGATCGCCTTGCACGCTCCAGCGTCCGTCGCTGTTTGAAAGCTCGGCGTCGTTGGCGAGCGCTGCCGCGCGAAGCGTTTTCTCTACGGCGTCACGAATGTCCGGCGCCTGATGTACGGCTGTTCCATCGACGGTGAAGTCTCCCTCGGGGATATATCCGCTACCTTCAACCTCGATGAGCGCGCCCGTCGTGTAGATGGCGCGCACGGTCATCTCGTTCCGCGTCAGCGTTCCGGTCTTGTCTGAGCAGATCACGGTTGCCGCCCCGAGCGTCTCTACCGCCGGAAGTTTGCGCACGATGGCGTTGGCCGCCGCCATTCGCCGCACGCCGAGGCTCAGCCCGACGGTCACGATCGCCGGCAGTGCCTCGGGAATCGCGGCGACCGCGAGGGCCACGGCGAACAGAAAGAGGCTGAGCAGGGAGTTGAGATTGAAAACGGGACTAGTCAGTACGCCCGTCGCGAAGACGACGGCGCAGATGCCTAGCATGATGGCGCTCAGCCGCTTGCCCGTGCGGTCGATCTCCTGCTGAAGCGGCGTCGGCTCTTTCTTCGTACCTTCAAGCAGTCCGGCGATACGGCCGACCTCGGTCGCCATGCCGGTGGCAACTACCACCGCCCGGCCGCGGCCATAAGTTGCGACGGTACTCGAGAACAACATGTTGCGGCGGTCGCCGAGAACCACGTCCGCGTCGATGGGCTGCGTCTCCTTCGCAACCGGCACGCTCTCGCCGGTCAACGGGGCCTCGTCTGCCTGGAGATTTGCGCTTTCGATCACGCGGGCATCGGCGGGAATCTTGTCCCCGGCCTCGATCAGAACGATGTCGCCCGGGACGATCCCTCGAACTCGGGATTCGCCCACGGTGACCGTCGCGAACCACCGTGGCTTCGGGGGCGGCGAGGGCCATCAACGCCCGGACCGATTTTTCTGCTCGTGCTTCCTGAAAGTAACCGAGCAGGGCATTCAGCACGACGATCGCGAGGATGACGATCGCCTCGTAGGGCAAGGCGCTTTCGCGCGGGTCTTGCAAGAGCCACTCGATCATCGAAATGGCTGTGGCGACCAGAAGAATGATCACCAGGGCGTTCTCGAACTGCTCGAACAGCCGCCGCCACCACGGCGTCTCCGGCGCGCTCTTCAGTTCGTTCGGTCCGTACAAATCCAGATTCCGTTGCGCCTCGACTTCACTCAATCCGCGCTCAGAATTGGAGCCGAGGGCTGTGACCACGTCTTCAGGCGACTCGCGGTGAGGCGCCGCTGGGAGGCTGTTCGTAGCTGCGACCCGCTGGGCCGAGTGTGCGTCGCCGTTATCTCGCCGGAGCTGCATGGTGAGTCCTTTCAGCATCGGGATTTCCCACATGTCGTGAGGTTTCGGTGCTCGACCCGCCGGACATCCTGGATGCCACTTGGTGCGTGTGGATGTCTCATCGCCGGACACGACGAAACGCGGAGATGTCTCCCTAGGAATTGAATTGATTTTTGATGTTGGGATGGCTGCGGCACCGGGAACCGTGCGGCCGCCTGAGCGATCCCGAATGAGAAGGATCGTGATCTGCGCTCAGTATGGTGTCTTACTCGACGCGGCAGGATTTTATCCTGCCAGCCGTATACGGACACCAATGCCTTAGGCACGGCGACCTCCAAGGATACACAGCCGTAACGCGCCGCCTTACAGCCGGCGGACGTCTCAACTTTCAGCTCCTAGCAAGGTCTTGCCGCAACGCTGGTGACGCTGCCCGTCCGGCCGGGGATGAAAACATCCCGTGGTGACGACCGGCCGGCAAAGGCTACTCCCCTTGGCGGGTTAAGTGATACTTTAGGGCCGAGCTGCAAAGGGCAATAATCACTCTATCGTGATCGCCGGATCGTGTTGCTGCGCAATCAAACCGGCGACGCGCGGGGATTTTTCAATCCCGACAAGCGGAGTCAGAAGTCCCTTGCTTCACCCTCGTTTCTTTGGCCTTTTGCGGCCCGTGTCGCGTCCGTGTCGCGGTCCGTCGAACAGGCATCGCCTACAACTGTACATACATCGGCTGGAGTCGGGCGCGCCTTGGCGCGGAGTCTTCGTCCTCAACCTGCCGAACAGTCATCCCAACATTGACATCTGCGTCGATAATCCGGAATATTCCGATTAACAATCATATGTTCCGAATTTCGGAACGGCGGGCGGGAATAATCAGTGCTTCCTCTCAACGGAATACGGATCGTTGATCTCAGCAACGTTCTGTCCGGCCCCTTTTGCGGGTACCAGCTCGCGCTGATGGGCGCCGAGGTCATCAAGGTCGAGATGCCCCATACCGGCGACCTCGCCCGGAAACTTGGGGCCGATCCCGCGCTGAACGCGCGCAAGCTTGGAGCATCTTTTCTCGCCCAGAACGCGAACAAAAAATCCGTCTGCCTGAACCTCAAGCAGCCGGCGGCACGCGCGGCGTTTCTCAAAATGGTCGCGACGGCCGATGTGGTGATCGAGAATTTCCGGCCGGGCGTCATGGACCGGCTGGGGCTTGGATGGACGGAACTCAAAGCCGCCAATCCCGGTATCATCTATTGCGCGATCTCCGGCTTCGGAAACAGCGGCCCGCTGCGCGATAACCCCGCTTACGATCAGATCGTCCAGGGTCTTTCCGGCGTGATGAGCGTCACCGGCAGCCCGGACACCGCACCGCTGCGCGCCGGCTTTCCTGTCGCCGATACGATCGGCGGCCTGACCGCCGCAATGGCCATATCGGCCGCACTGGTTCGCAAGGCGCGCACCGGCGAGGGTGAAATGATCGACGTATCCATGCTGGAGGCGACGATCGTGGCGCTCGGATGGGCGGTTTCGAACTACCTGTCGGCCGACCAGTCGCCGCGGCCGATGGGTAACGACAATATGACGGCATCACCGTCGGGATCGTTCGCGACCGGGGACGGCATCATCAACATCGCCGCGAACGAGTCGTCCCAGTACGAAGCCCTCTGCCGTCTGATCGGGCGCAAGGAGCTCATTGACGATCCGCGTTTCTCGGACCGCGAAAGGCGCAAACAAAACAGGGTGGAGCTTCGCGAGGCCATCGAAGTGAGCCTCACCACGGCCGACGCCGCAACTTGGGAAGCCAGGCTAAACCAAGCCGGCGTTCCCGCCGGCCGTGTTCTCAGCATCCCGGAGGTCCTCACCCACCCCCAGGTGGTCGAGCGCGAACTCGTCGTCACCCTGCCCGCAATGCCGGGAACTGAGCGCCCGGTTCGCGTTCTGCGGGGAGGATTCCGCTTTGCCAGCGGCGATCCGCGGCCCTCGAAGTCGCCTCCGATGCTCGGCGCCGACACGCGCGAAATTCTCGGACAAGTCGGTGTGTCCGAAGTCGAGATCGACGCGCTGCTGGCCGCTGCCGGGGCGTCCTCCGTCAAGGACAAAGTCGATGGCTGAAGAATTGAGCGAAGTCCTGAGCCGAGCCCTCGACCTGCTCGGCCAATTCGAGACCGACCGGCGGCGCGTTACCCTGATTGAGCTGGCGGATCGGACGGGCCTCAGCAAGCAGGCTATTTTGCGTCTGACCCGGACCTTCGTGCAACACGGCTTTCTGCGGCGACTCGACGATGGGTCCTGGGAACTCGGGGCGGCGCTCGCACGGTTCGGAGACCGCTACCGCGCGCAGCAGGATGTCGGGACGATCATCGAACCGGCCCTCAAACGCTTCGCCGAGGCCAACCAGGAAACCGCCTCCTATTACGTCCAGGACGGCAATGAGCGCGTTTGCACATACCGGCACAACTCGCCTCGCCAGCTTCGCCACCACACCGAAGTGGGGCAGCGTTACCCGATGGATCGGGGCGCCTGCGGCCATGTCCTGCGTGCCTTCTCAGGCGCCAAAGACGCCGCATCCGAGAAAATCCGGCAGGACGGCTATTGCGCGACTTTTGGCGAACGCGACCCCGATGTCGCCGGCATCGCCGTTCCCGTACGCACATTCGACGGAACTGTGATCGGCGCCATCGTTCTTTCGGGATTGGTCACCCGGTTCCAGGGCGAAACGCTCGATCGCTACCGGGCCAGCGCGCTGGCATTGGGTGCCGAAGTGAGCGCCGCGCTGGGATGGCGGCCGGCGCAGAAGGGTAAGGCGGACGATCACACAGGCAGCGCCAAAACTGTCAAGCGCACACCGAAGGAAAACATCGAATCTTGAATCAAGAAGGCCGATCGGCCGCAATGGGGAGTAACAGGAATGTCCAAGAGAGCTTTTATCCGCGTACTTGCGCTGGCTGCAGCGCTGGCCCCGACGACGGCGTTCGCCGAGCGCGCGACCGTCATGATTCCGGCTACGCCGGGCGGCGGCTGGGATTCCACCGCGCGCATGACCATGCAGGTGCTCGAGGACGCGAAAATCTTCAACGACGGCGCACTCTTCATCAATAAGGGCGGCGCCGGCGGCACGATCGCACTCGCCGAGTTCGTCAAGGCGAACAAGAGCGACGACAACGCCATCATGGTCATGGGCTCGATCATGATCAGCGCGATCATCGCAAACAAGTCGCCCGTCACGCTGGACGATGCCGTGCCGCTCGCGCGTCTTACCCGCGAGTTCAACGCCGTCGCGGTGCAGGCGAATTCGCCGTTCAAGTCGGTGGCCGACCTCGTCAACGCCATCAAGACCAAGCCCGGCGGCACGCCTCTTGGCGGCGGCGGCGTCGGCGGCATTGACCACGCGACCTTCGCGATGATCGCCGCCACAACCGGCACCTCGGCCAAGGAGCTCAACTATCTTCCGTTCGCCGGCGGCGCCGAAGTCGCGACGGCGCTCGGCAGCGGCCAGGTGGTCGCGGCCATCTCCGGTCTGTCGGAGCTCAAGCCGCTCGCGGATTCCGGCCGCATCAAGATTCTCGCCGTCACGGGCGAGGAGCGAATCCCAGGAATCGACATCCCCACGCTGCGCGAACAGGGCGTCGATGTTGTGATGTCCAACTGGCGGGGCCTGATGGGCGCGGCGGGGATGTCCGAAAAAGGCAAGGCGATGTGGAACGACCGTCTCGTGCAGATGAGCAAGTCTCCGGAATGGAAGGAGACGCTGAAGAAGCGCGGTTTCGATGATGCCTTCCTCGCGGGCAAGGATTTCGAGGCCTTTGTCGACGCCGAGAAGAAGAGCTGGGCGAAGGCCATCGCCGATATCGGCATCGGCAAATAGGCCGGAGACAGACCAATGACGAGGCAAATCCTCGCGCGCCTGCGCGGACCCTTCTGGGTCGGCCTGGGTATGACCGCTTTCGGGACGATCTGGTTCTATGAAGGGATCGGCCTGCAGGAGGGCGGACGCTATTCCGGCGTCAGCGCGGGGACCTTCGTTGTCCTCATCGGCGCCGTCCTGATCATTCTCGGCGTACTTACGACGATTGCCGCACTCAGCGGCGCGGAGTTCGCCGCCGAGAGTACCGAGGACGCCGCCGACGGTCCTGTTTCGGTCCGGGCTCTGGTCCTGACAATCTTTGCGCTCGCCGTTCCGATCCTGACCATGGAGGCGGCCGGATTTCCGGTCACCGTCGCGGCGGTCTTCTTCATCATTACCAAGGCATTCGGCGCCGGCCGGCCGATCCTCGACGTGGTCGTCTCGGTCATGACTTCGGCGGCAATCTGGTTCCTGCTGACCGGCTTCGGCGTAAATCTCGGCCCGGCCTTCCCCTTTCTCGGTTGAAAGAGACGACGATGAGCGTCCTCGCCAATCTCTACGACGGTCTCGCCAGCGCCTTTCAGCTGCAGAGCCTCGGCTGGGCCTTCGTGGGCTGCTTCCTCGGAACCGCCATCGGCGTCCTGCCCGGCATCGGGCCGGCGTTGACGGTCGCGCTGCTTCTACCTGTCACGACGACGCTCGATCCGAGTGCGGCGTTCATCATGTTCTGCGGCATCTATTACGGCGCGATGTATGGCGGATCGACGACATCGATCCTTCTGAATACCCCGGGCGAAGCCGGCTCGATTATGACCGCGCTCGAGGGCAACCAGATGGCCCGCAACGGGCGGGCCGGGCCGGCCCTCGCGACGGCGGCAATCGGTTCGTTTATCGCCGGCACGATAGGCACGCTCGCGCTGGCGTTCTTCGCGCCCACCGTTTCCGAACTGGCATTTTACTTTACCTCGCCCGATTATTTCGCGCTGATCGTGTTGTCGTTCGTGGCGATCGCGGTAGCACTCACCACATCGCCCCTGCGCGGCCTCGCATCCCTTTTCTTCGGGCTCTCGCTTTCGGTCGTCGGCATCGACCAGCAATCCGGCGTTCCGCGGCTGACCTTCGGTGTGGTCGAGCTGCTCGACGGCCTCGACATGACCATCATCCTGGTTTCGATGTTCGCACTCGGTGAGACATTGTTCGTCGTCAGCCGCCACGTCCAAGGTTCCACCTCCGTAAATTCGCGGGTCGGCTCGATCAGAATGACGCGGGAGGATTGGCGCCGTTCCTGGAAACCGTGGCTGCGGGGCACGGTGATCGGCTTTCCGCTGGGCACCGTGCCCGCGGGCGGCTCCGAGGTTCCGACCTTCCTGTCCTATGCGCTTGAGAAGAAGCTCTCGCCACGTGCCGAGGAATTCGGCAACGGAGCAATCGAAGGCGTGGCAGGTCCGGAGGCAGCCAACAACGCCGCCATCGCCGGAACACTCGTCCCGCTGCTCACACTCGGAATCCCCACCTCCGCAGTCGGCGCCATTCTGCTTTCGGCTTTTCAGAATTACGGGATCCAGCCCGGCCCTTCGCTGTTCACGAACCACGGTCCGCTTGTCTGGACGTTGATCGCCTCGCTGCTGATCGGTAACTGCATTCTGCTGATATTGAATCTCCCGCTGGTCCGGCTGTGGGTCAAAATCCTGTTGATCCCTCGGCCTTATCTTTATGCCGGCATCATCTGCTTCGCGCTGGCTGCGATCTGGGGCGTCTCCAATTCCACGGTCGACCTCATTCTCATGTTCGCAATCGGGCTCCTGGCCTATGTCATGCGAAGCTACAGCTTTCCCATCGTTCCCGTGATCATCGGCATGATTCTTGGTCCGATGGCCGAGACGCATCTGCGGCGTTCGCTTGCGGTCAGCCAAGGCGACCTGTCGGGCCTTGTCTCGACACAGACCTCGGCATGCCTGCTCGGCCTGGCCGCGGCGATCTGCCTGTATTCCCTCATCCGCCTGGTGCGAACGCGGGCTTCGGCTCCGGCAGCGCGCCCCAAATCCGCTAACGTTTAGGAGCCGACATGTCAGATCTGCCGAAATCGGTTCGCATCATGGAGGTCTCGCCGCGAGACGGCCTTCAGATCGAGCCGCGTATTCTGGGCACGGACCAGAAGCTGGAGCTGATTGCGCGCCTGGTCGATTCCGGCCTACGCGAGATCGAGGCCGGCTCCTTCGTACACCAGGAGAAAGTTCCGCAGATGGCCGATGCCGAGGAGTTGTTCCGCCGGCTGCCGCCGAAGCCGGGCGTCGAATATCACGCACTCTGGCTCAACGCCAAAGGCCTGCAACGCGCGCTCGGGACGCCGAACGTCACCGTGATCGGAAAGATCCTCGTGACCGCGAGCGACACATTCTCCAAGCGCAATACCAACAAGACCATCGACGAGACACTTGCGGCGATCCCCGCATGGATCGCCGAATACAGAAAAGCAAACATCCGGACCGAGGAGCTGCGCATCCCGGCCGCATTCGGCTGCAATTACGAGGGCTACATCGACGTTCCGAAAGTCGTCGCGCTGGTCGAGAGATCCATTCAAGTCGTCGCCGATCATGGCGAGACAATCCGCCATCTGTCGTTCTCCGACACGATGGGGTGGGGCAATCCGCTGCAGACCAAGCGGCTGGTCGGCTCGATCCGCGAGCGCTTTCCCGGACTGTCGATACGCTTGCATCTTCACGACACGCGCGGCACGGCGATCGCCAATGCGGCCGCCGCGCTTGAGCTCGGTGTCGCGGAATTCGATGCGGCAATCGGTGCGCTGGGCGGCTGTCCATTCGCCGGACTCAGCGGCGCCGCCGGCAATATATGCACGGAAGATCTTGTCTTCCTGTGCGAGGAAATGGGCATTGAGACGGGGGTCGATCTCGACAAGCTGATCGAAACGGCCCGCTTCGCCGAAACTGTTGTTGGTCACGATCTGCCCGGCAAGCTAATGAAGGCCGGCAGCCTCGCGCGCTTCCACGCGTAGCGCGCCGCCTGAAACAGGAGCACATATGATTCTCGAACTCGCAAAGCTGACGATCAAGCCCGGCGAAGACGCAGCCTTCCTTGCCGGGGCAAAAGAAGCGAAGCCGCTCTTCCTGCGCGCCAAGGGCTGCCGCAGCATGAACGTCCGGAAATCCCTGGAGACGCCGAACTGCTATTATCTCCTCGTCGAATGGGAGACGATCGAAGATCACACGGTCACGTTCCGGAACTCGGCGGACTTTACCCGCTGGCGGGAACTGGTCGGTTCGCATTTCGCCGCTCCGCCACACGTCGAGCACCTCGACTGACCGAGGCTGATCGTCATGACATCCCAGGCTCCACTCCGGCTGTTCTCAACGCTGGCGGTCATCGCCGTCGTCAAGCGGCTCCTCCCCGAATGCGAGCGCCTGACCGGCCGCGAGATCGAAGCCGACTTCGCGCCGACGACCGTCATCGCCGGCCGCCTTGCAGCCGGAGAGACCTGTGACGCGGTTATCCTTACATCGGACGGCGTGGACGAACTTCTGACGGCTGGAAACGCCGTGTCAGGCTCGAAGATCGACCTCGCCTCCACTGCGGTCGGCATTGGAGTTCGCGTCGGAGCGCCGAAGCCGGACATCTCCACCCTCGACAAATTTCTCGAAGCGCTGTCGGCATGCCGCTCCATCGCGCTTTCGCAAGCCGGCGCCAGCGGCATCCATTTCCGTTCGGTGCTGCAACGCCTCGGCCTGACCGACGCCGTCGCTGCCAAGTCGCACGTCATTCCATCCGGCTTCACAGGAGAACTTGTCGCCGACGGCCGCACCGAATGGGCGCTGCAGCAGCTCAGCGAACTCGCAGTCGTGCTGGGCGTCGATATTGTCGGGCCCCTGCCCCACGAGATCGGCAGTGAAACGCTGTTCTCAGGCGCGGTATTGAGAGAGAGCCGCAATGCCGGGGCCGCGCGGGCGGTGCTTGCCTATCTGTCGCGGCCTGAACACCGCGCTCTCTATGAGCAGGCCGGACTGACATTTCGAAACTGACGGCCGACGCTCGACTCGCCCCTGTTACGCAAATCACGCCTACGTGCGTTGCGCGGGTACAAACCTTTCACATCCGCCGCTCTCTTATCGAGAAATGGATCGAGAAATGGAGCGTCGGTGAAGCGTCGGTGATCTGCTGACGATTGATCTCCTGGGACAGGCTCATATCTACCCAGCTGCCCTGAGTGTCTGAATGGTAACCTTCGTCGTTCCTATGTAAGCAGCTACTGCCCCAAGAAAACGGACGAAATCCCGATCCGCACTCGAGAAACATTTTATATTCGGCCATGAGCTTCTCCTTAACTGGAAACCAAGCACACGACGAAATCAGAAGTCTAGACTGGGAGAGGGTCACAAACGGAGTGCCGTTTTAGCAGCGCAGCCCTATTTCGGCGCAAACTTCATCGCGAAGAGCGGGTTATTACGCGGCGGAGCGGCGGACCTTGGGCGAACACTTGGATGTAGCCATCGTTGGCAGCGGCGCGGCCGGAATTGCGGCCGCACGCCGCCTGACCGAGAGAAATCGGTCGGTTCTGCTTATCGAGGCTTTGCCTCGGCTCGGCGGACGGGCGCACACCGAAGTCATCCACGGGATACCGCTTGATCTCGGTTGCGGCTGGATGCATTCGGCCGATCGCAATCCGCTTGCGGCACTGGCGGAAAAAAATGGGCAAGCCGTGGATCGCAGCGAAGGCGCCTGGACCCGGCAACTTCGCAACATCGGCGTATCTCCGCAAAGTCAGCACGAAGCGTGGGATGCGTTCACGCATTTCAAGGATCGACTGCGCGCCTGCCCGCCTCCGGACGACCGCGCAGGTGCGGCAATGCCGCCCGGTGATCGCTGGCGTCCCTTTGCTGATGCACTCAGCAGTTTCCTCAACGGCGTTGAGCTCGATCAGCTCTCCGCTGCAGACTTCACCGCATACGAGGACGCAGCCACAGCGACGAACTGGCGGCTTCCGAGCGGCTACGGGCAGTTCATAGCGGATTTGGGCTCTACCTTGCCGCTAGCGCTGTCCACCCGGGTCAACGCGGTTTCCTTCGCCGATGGAGTCGTTCTGGATACGGATCGCGGCACGATACGCGCATCCGCCGCAATCGTAACGGCTTCCACCGCAGTTCTGACGAGAGGCGACATCCGCTTTGCGCCGACGGTTGACGACCATCTGCACGCTGCGTCGCAATTGCCGCTCGGTCTCGCGAACAAGATATTCTTTTCAATTGCAACTCCTGACGCGGTGCCGCCGGAGTCACATCTGCTTGGACGTTTCGATATGGCCGCGACGGGCAGCTATTATTTGCGTCCGTTCGGCCGGCCGATCGTCGAGTGCTTTCTTGCCGGCGCATGGGCGCGCGAACTGGAAAAGCGTGGCAAGGACGCGGCGATCTCCTTTGCCAGGGAGCAATTGCAGGATCTGCTCGGCGCGGATTTCGCCCGCGGCCTGACCCCTCTCGCCGTCACCCAATGGGCGCAGGAAGCCAGCATCGGCGGCTCGTACAGTCACGCGCTCCCGGGACAGGCTGATGCAAGGTCCGTACTTTCGCAGCCTGTGAACGAACGGCTCTGCTTTGCGGGAGAGGCCTGCTCCAAAAATGATTTTTCGACCGTTCACGGCGCCTGGGAGAGCGGAGTTGCGGCTGCGGACGTGACCGAGCGTTTTCTCGTCGGGAAAGGGAGGATGATCTGATGGCTTTGTTCGAAAGCTTACTTGCCCTTCTCGCGATCGCCATCGTCCTCCTGCAGATATCGCGCCGCCTCTCGATACCCTATCCAACCATGCTCGCCGCCGCCGGTGTCGCTCTGGCGCTTGTCCCTGGCGCACCCTCAGTTGGAATAGATCCGCATATGGCGCTGGCGCTTTTCATCGCGCCGGCGATCGTCGATGCTGCATTCGATTTCCCGATCGTCGCCGCGCGGCGCTACTGGCGCCCATTGTTCGCGCTTGCCGTCGTTGCAGTTCTTCTGACCGCCGGCGCCGTTACCTGGGTAGGCATGGCCGTGGCGGGCCTTCCATTCTATGCGGCACTGACACTTGGAGCGATCGTGGCGCCTCCCGATGCGGCGGCTTCGACCGCGGTTCTCGCCAATGTCGGCATGCCTCGCCGTTCGGTGATTGTCCTGAAGGGAGAGAGTCTCCTGAACGACGCCACCGCTCTCCTCCTCTTTTCTGCAGCGCTCGCTCTCCAAAGTCAGGGCCACTTCACCACCGAACTGGCCATCAAATTGAGCCTTGCGGCACCGGGCGGTCTTCTGCTGGGTTTCCTGCTGGCGAAACTGTTCGCCTATGTCACACCGATCGTCACCGGGACGCGGGGTGCCAACCTCCTCGAATTCGTCACCTGTTTTGGTCTGTGGATCATAGCGGAGCGCCTGGAGCTCTCGGCCGTGCTCTGCGTGGTCGCCTTCGCCGTGACGATCGCGCGCACCTCCAATCTCACCACACCACCGCGCATGCGTATTCACAGCTTTGCTGTCTGGGATGCGGTGGTGTTTGCGCTGAACGTGTTCGCCTTCCTTCTGATGGGCTTTCAAGCCCGTTCGATCATCGGCGGCATGTCGCCCGAACGGCTCGTTGAGGCGAGCTGGTTTGCAGCGTCCGTGGTGCTGTGCGTGATCGTGGTCCGGATGCTGTGGCTGCTCATCTACAACAGGCTGGCTCTCCGGTTCAGTTTCTTGAGAGGCGACCTCGAGCCGGCGACTTTAAGACAGAGCATACTTGTGGGCTGGTGCGGCATGCGGGGCCTGGTGACGCTCGCGACCGCCTTCGCGCTGCCGAACGACTTTCCCCAACGCGACATGATCGTACTGACAGCATTTGCAGTCGTTCTTGCGACGCTCGTTATCCAGGGCCTGACCCTCGCCCCGCTTGTTCGCCTTCTGAAGCTCGACGGCGAAGATGGCCTCGATCAGGAGCTTGCAAACGCGCGTGCGGATATCGCCACCACGGCGCTCAAGAGGATCCACGATGACAAGGGACAACCTGCGGACTTCTGGCGCTACGAGTTCGAAACGTCTCTCGCGGCGGCAAGCCAAGGCGACACCAAAGCGCTTGAAGAACAGCGACGGCTTGGCCTGACCGCCCTACGTGCGCAACGTGAACGTCTCCAGGCCTTGCGCACAGATGGGCGCGTCGGCGGCGACGCATTCCTGATCCTGCAGGAAGAACTCGATTTCGCGGAGGTCACCCTCACGCCCGAAAGCGAACGTCGTATCGAGGAAGGTTGAGATTGCCGGCTGCGGCGTGAGGCGCGCCAAAGGCGCCATAGCACCTCCTCAGTGCCTTATAGGTAATGGAGCGGGCGATGGGATTCGAACCCGGGGGCGGCCGCTGTGCGAGGCGCCGCCCCGGGATCGCGGGCCAACGGCGGCGCAAAAGCCGCGTCGGAAAGAGTAAAAGTCGCCATAGGCGTCCGCGGGCTTCCCTTTGGTCCTCTTGGCTCGCCTCGTCCGCCTTTTGACCTGATCCATGAACGGCGGTCCCATCGTGGTCGTCTTCAGTAACCTTGATTGAGTGAGAGTCGAGTGTGGATCGTTAAGGGTCCGGCACACGTTGAATCGACAACCATACCGCAAGCCCTGAAGACGCATGGCTTGAGCCGGGCCATTGCGGGTTAACGCAACTGGTGGCGCTGCGCGCAAACTGAGTGTTACGCTCCGAGCGCTCTGCAGTGTGTCCGTAAAAATGGAGCACGCGTCCTCGTGTTCGAAAACAGTAGCGTAATCCGGCTTGAGCGGGCCGTGGCCGAATTGCGCGCGGGGCGACCGGTCATCGTTTCGTCGCCGGAATCCTGCGTCGCTGCCCTTTCCATCGATAGCGCCTCCGCCCAAACCTTTCACGCGTTGTCGGACTGGGCGGGCGGACCGCTCTATCTGTATATGACACCGCAGCGCGCCGGCGCGTTGAACCTTGCCGCGCCGTCGGGCTGCACACTTCCGTTGCAGGGGCTGTCGCACGAGACCGCCTGCCGGTTCGCGTTCCTGCCCGGCGCGGACGCTCCCGCAGGCTGGAAGCCCGGCAATGCGGCGTTCGCCGCTGCCTCCGATCTGGCGCGCATGTCGTCGCTGCTACCGGCAATCGTGGGCGTCGAGATTGCCGGCACGCGGCCGCATGGCGATGCGGTGGAGGTAACAGCCGAGGAGATCTCCAAGGCGTGGAACGATCCGACACCGCATGTCGAAATTGTCTCACGGACGAAAGTGCCGCTCGAACGGGGGACGGCCGAGTTCGTCGTTTTCCGCGGCGGCGTCGCACAGCGCGACCAGATCGCGCTGGTGTTCGGTGAAATTCCCCAAAGCGGGCCTGCGACCGTCCGCATTCACTCATCCTGCATTACCGGCGATCTGTTCGGATCGTTGAAATGCGACTGCGGAGATCAATTGCGCAGCAGCCTCGATCATCTCATCTCCGCCGCTTCGGGGGTTCTTCTCTATCTCGATCAGGAAGGACGAGGCACCGGGATTGCCTCCAAGATGAGGGCTTACGAATATCAGGAGAAAGGTCTCGACACCTTCGATGCCGACGCGGCGCTCGGCTTCGACGACGATGAGCGACATTACGGCATCGCGGTCGGCATGCTGCGCGCCCTCGGCGTCGCAAAGGTCCGGCTGATGTCGAACAATCCGGCGAAGGTTGCCGCCCTCAGTGCCGCCGGCATCGAGGTCGTGGAGCGGATTCCGGTGCTGGGAAGACGAACTCGGCAGAACATGCATTACCTGCACGCCAAAACCGTGCGCACGGGGCATCTTATCTGACGGGTCGCAATGAACGCCACGAGGACAGGGTTCCTCCCGAGCGGTTCGGGGACGATCGCCTCGTGATGATCCTCGTCGGCGATCATCCTCCCATCCCCATGATCGCCGGCTCGGAACATCCCCGCATGGTTCCGGTTGGACAGATTGGCATGCGACCCGATCAGAATGCTCCAGTCTGGCCGATACAGGATTTTGTCGCCTTCTCGGCTGCCGGGCCCAAATAAGAGTTTGATCATGGCGCGTCTCGCGGATGCTCACACGATGCCCGTGAAACCCTGCGGAGATTTCGCTGCGCCGCTTCAAGGCCTGGCGCCCCATCTTCTGCCTCTCTATGCACCCATGCTTTCGCCGGTGCGTGGAGAGAGCTTCGTCTTCGGGCAGGTAGGCCAGTCCCTCGACGGGCGCATCGCCACCCGATCCGGAGACGCCAAGGGCGTTTCGGGCGCCGCCGGCATCCAGCACCTTCATCGCCTGCGCGCATTGTCGGATGCCGTGATTGTCGGCGTAGGAACCGTGCTTCACGACGATCCGCGCCTCACAGTGCGCGAATGCGACGGCGCCGACCCTGTGCGTGTCCTGATTGATCCCAATGGACGCGCTCCCAACACGGCGCGCGTCTTCGCTGCGGACGGCGTCCAGCGGATCGTGTTCCAGCGTGCGGATGTGAAGCGTCCGGCGGGAGTGGATGTCATTCGTCTGGACGTGCAGGATGGGCGCATTGATCCGCAGGTCTTCATCACCAACCTCGCGGCATACGGCTTGGATCGCATCATGGTCGAGGGTGGCGCACGAACTTTGGGCCCGTTCCTGTCGGCCGGAGCTCTGAACAGACTTCTGGTCACGGTGTCACCCTTGATCATTGGCGACGGGCCCTCAGGCCTGTCGCTGCCCGAAGTGCCGAATCTGTGCGATTGCCTCCGGCCAGATGCGACCTTTTTCGATCTCGGTGGTGAAATGGTCGTTGACTGCGCCTTGCGCGATCAGGATATCCGCATCGCAAACAGGTCGTGATGCCCGATCCGGCAGGTGCCCATATCCGCGCGACCGAGCCGGAAATCCCTCCACTTCGTCAGCATCCCCGGATCGACAATGCCGGTCTCCGACACCGCCGAGGCCATTCCATCGACAAGGGCCCGGATAAGGCGCTCGTCTCTCCGGCCGAGCTGCCATGGGCTGGTCTCGACACGCACATGATAACCGGCAGCTTCGAAGCACCGGCGTGCATACGAGGTTGCACCGCCGCCCAGAGCCCGGCCAAACCCCTTGTCGCCCCGATGGTGTATGTTGAACGCGCGCAACACGTCCTCGTCCGTCGGATGAACCGGAGACCATTCGACCGATCCGTCGGCTGTCAGGGCGGCGTAGAAATCGGCGCCTGACGTGGTGACATCCTGAACGAGCCTTTCAATCCAGGCTTCGGACACGAGATCGAGCAATGCGGACGCCGTCACGAGACGCGCTCCGTTTACGGGCAAGGCGCCGTCCCTCGCCAGATCGAAGATACAGCACTCGATGCCGGAAGCGCCGCACCTTTCGGCGGCGACGGACAGAAGCGCGGCATCGTCGTCGACAAGCCGCCAGTCGGCATGGCTTGTCAGATACGACTTCAGAACCGCGACATTGGCGCCCGCGCCGGTGCCGAGATCGACAATAAGCGGCGGTCCGTGCAGTTCCGCACCGGACGCGGCAGCATGTGCAAGGCTCCTGTTCCTCGCCCGGTCATCGGCGTCCTTACGCAGATCGAGCCAATCGAGGGCAAACCTGCTCATGCCGCGCCGGCCCGTTCCAGAGCAGACGAGAAGAGCCGACCGGACTCCGACCAATCCGGAAGCCGGCGGCCTGCGTCGAAAGCCGCGTCCGACATTGTTGCGCGCAACCCGCTATCGCCGATCATCGTTCGTGCCGCGTGTGCCAGGGCCTCCACATCGTCCACAGGCACCATGATACCCGCGTCAGGCGGCAAAATGTCCGGTAGCACTCCCACCGGACAACCGATGATCGGAAGTCCGCAAGCCAGTGCTTCGGCATAGGCCATCCCATATCCCTCGTAACGCGACGGCAGAACGAACAGATCCGCGTTGAGCAGCTCGGCCGCCGGGGACTCGACCTTTCCTGCAAAGGTGACACGCGCCTGCAGGCGCGCGGCGCGTTGCATGATCTCCTGCGCCCAGTCGCCCCGCACCTCACCGACGATCCGGCACTCCCACGGTAAATCCAGGATCCGCCCGAGCGCCCGGATCAGCACGTCATGCCCTTTGCGCGGGATGACCGCCCCAAGGCACAGCAGAACCGGCGCATTGCCACGGCGCGGCGCACGGCCGAACCGCTCGGTGCCGGGCATGACGACCGACAGTATGCCCGGTGCGACGCCGAATTCCTCGGAAAGAAGCGCAGCCGTCCGCGTGCCTGTCGTAACGACCGCGCGGCAGTATTGCAGCGCGGCGCGCTCACTCGCGTGCAGCATCTCCGCGGTCTCCAGGTCGAGACCGGTTTCATGTGCCAATGGATGATGGACAACCGCGACAAGGGTCAGCCGGTCGGCGTGCGCGCGGGCAAGGTCGGGGAGCGCCCCGAACGCCAGCCCATCGACCACAACGAGCGCGCCGTCGGGACAGGCCGCGAGCGCGTCCGACGCGTGCTCCAGATCGCGCGCGTGCGGGCACGGATAAGGTCCGGTGAGTTCCGATACATCGACGGCCCATCCGATTGCCCTCAGCTCGCCGATCGTCCGCCGCAGATATCCGAATCCCCCCGTCGCGCGATCGAGCGCGCCCGGAACGAGAAATAACACCCGCTTCAAAGATCCGTCTCGTACCAGGCGCGCGCGGCATGGCTTTCGTGCAGCATGACGCGCAGGCGTTTCAGACGTCCGGCGGGACCGAGCTCTCCGGCGGAAATCTCCGCGATCAATGCGTCGGCAATGATCTTCGCCATGAATTCGGTCGTCGTGATCCGCCCGGAAAAGGCGGACACCTCGTCGAGGTTCTTATAGCGATACGGGGCGAGCGCCCTGGAGAGCGCCCTCGTCGCCAATCCGATGTCGACGACCAGACTGTCCTCGTCGAGATCTTCCGTGAAAAATGCGGCGTCCACAACATAGGTCGCGCCATGCATGCCCTGCGCGGGGCCGAAGACGGGAGATGGAAGCGAATGGGCGATCATGATGTGATCGCGGACTTCGACGCTGAACATGGCGACCTCGGTCAGGAATAGCGGAAGCGATGGCACAGGGTTGCGGGATCGGCCAGAAGCGATGCGTATGTGCGTTCGGCCTCGGCGAACGGCGTCTCTCCCGAGACAAGCACGTCCAGCCGGTCGTCCGCGAGCAATGACAGGGCGGCCTCGAGACGCCGGCGCAGCGTCCAGCGCGGCAGCCGGGCGGCGTTCAGCCGCCCGACCTGTGATGAAATCAGCTTGAGTCTTTGGCTATGAAAGGTGCCGCCGAGACCTACAACCGCCGCCTCGCTGCCATACCAGCTTGCCTCGACGATCGTGGCTTCCGCACCGGCGCACGCGATCGAAGTTTCGAGACCCGCGGAACTGGCGCTGGTATGGATGACCACGTCACAGTCCTGCGGTGAGGCGTCCGGAAGCGCGAATCTGCAGCCGAAAGTCTCGGCGATGCGTTGGCGACCGGGCTGTACATCCACGATGACGACATCGGTACCCGGAACCCGCGCCGCAAGATAAGCCGCGAGCGCGCCGACGACACCGCAGCCGATGACCGCGACACGATCTCCCGCGGCGAGGCCGGAATCCCAGATGACATTGAGCGCCGTTTCCATATTGGGACCGAGCACGGCGCGCCACGCCGGCACGCCCTGCGGAAGCACGGCAAGAGCACTTGCGGGAACCGCGTAAAGATCCTGATGGGGATAGAGACAGAAGACGCATTTGCCGAGCAGGTCTGGTGGGCCCTGCTCGACCAGTCCGACATTTGAGTATCCGTACTTTATGGGAAACCCGAAGTTCCCACACTGATAGGGGGCACGCATGCGATCACGCTCGCTTTCCGGTACGCCTCCCGCGAATACCAACGCCTCCGTGCCCCGGCTGATCCCCGAGAACAATGTACGCACGACAGCGAAACTGTCCCCGTGAGCCGCGACATTCTCGGGCCGCAATGCCACAGTGCCGGCGCTGGTAATCCATAGAGCCCTGGCTTGCATTTCGGCTTTCACAGTATCCGTTGCAGGGTCTGATCGCGACGGATGACGTGCCCCCTCGTCGAGCTAACGAAGCTGCTCTCTCCACGGTATTCCTCCAACTCTGGCGTCTACCGAAACGTTCCTGGGCGATCTCTCGAGGCGCAAAATCCGTGCAGTTGAACTGATTTGGCGTCCGCTCCTGGCGCAAGAGGACACGTTGGCCCAAAGCGGACACCCGATGCCGAGCCGCGAGTTCAATCCTTCGTCGAGTCCTAACCGGCGACGTTCCATGTCGCATTCCGTGTCGCACGGAGCCGCCGCGAACGTTCGGAATCGCGGCTTCCCAGAGGGAACGCAAACCGGAGGAAGCCCCGTTTTCGGACGCCGACCCTCGGCCAACACGCGGTTTCTGGGGGATCATGTTGGGGGAGCAACTGGGGGAGCGCTCTCCATCGCCCATTGAGAGCGCTCGTGTTTTGTGACTGGAGCGGGCGATGGGAATCGAACCCACGACATTCAGCTTGGGAAGCTGACGTTCTACCTCTGAACTACGCCCGCTCAGCCTCCGTTGCCGGAGGTGTCTGGTTTCTATCAGTCGGAGATGATGAACGTCACCATCATATTCACGCGGTAGCCGTTGATTTTGCCGTCCTTGATGGAAACCTTCTGCTCCTTGATCCACGCGCCCTCGACATTGTCGAGGGTCTTGGAGGCCCGGGCGATGCCCGACTGGACGGCGTCCTCGAAGCTCTTGGTCGAGGTGGATGTGATTTCGATGACCTTGGCGACTGACATGGTGGGTTCTCCTGAGGATGCCTCCCCCAAGGCGAACCATATTCTGGCAGGCCTGCGGCCCGGGTCAAATCCCGATACGGCGGCGCCAGCGAAACAGCATGAACAGATGCACTACTTGCCCGAGCAGCACCACGAGAACGGTAATCGCGACGACCCAGACGGGGCCTTCCAGTGCCCGGCGCCAGGCGACGAACGCCACCGCCGCCGCTCCGACCACGACAGGAAACGAGAACACGACGAGGCGCGGAGCATACCGGACGGACCGACCGTCAAACCCCCATTGCATCGGCAAATGTGACCCCGGGATATGACGCGCTGCGACCAGACTGATCGCAGCCATTACACTGAGAACGGCGAACGAAAAATAGATCACGTCCTGATCCTCGCGTGGAACTTCAGGTCACGCGGAAATGCTTCGACAGTTTAAGACCTTGCGCCTGATAGTTCGAACCGAGGTCCTGCCCGTACAACGTGTCGGGCCGAGCTGAAAGACGTTCATAGACAAGTCGTCCAACCGTCTGGCCGTGTTCGAGAATGAAGGGCACTTCGTGACTGCGCACTTCAAGCACCGCGCGCGAGCCCTTCCCGCCCGAACCGACATGGCCGAAGCCCGGATCGAAGAAGCCCGCATAGTGAACGCGGAACTCGCCGACCAGCGGATCGAACGGCACCATCTCCGCCGCGTAATCCGGCGGTACATGCACCGCTTCACGCGAAGCGAGGATGTAGAATTCGCCGGGGTCGAGGATCAGATTGCCGTTGCGCGACGATACCGGCTCCCAGAAATCGTCGACCTCGTAGCCGTTCACCTTGTCGACGTCGATCACGGCGGCGTGGCGCTTGGCGCGGTAGCCGACGCGATGCGTGCGGCCTGTGCCCTTGAGATCCACGGTGACGGAAATGCCCTCGCGCAAATCCGGCTGATCGGTGTCGACCAGCCGCTCCTTCTTCTGCAGGGCGCGCATCTCGTCGGCGGAAAGCCCGATCTCGCCGCGCCGGAAGCGAATTTGCGACAGGCGCGAGCCTGTACGCACGAGAACCGGGAAAGTGCGCGGGCTGACCTCGGCCCAGAGCGGCCCGGCGTAACCTGCCGGCACCGTATCGAAACCACGCACCCCGTCGGCGATGACCCGGGTGAAGACGTCGAGGCGCCCGGTCGAGCTTTTCGGATTGGTGGCCGCGAGCAGCCCTTCGGGAAGCGCCAGCCCTTCGAGCAGCGGGACGAGATAGACGCAGCCGGTTTCCAGCACCGCGCCGTTCTCAAGACTGAATTCGTGCAGCAGCACATCGTTCAGCCGCTCGCGCACGGTCTGGCCGGGGCCCGGCAGGAAGCTTGCGCGGACCCGGTAGGCCTTCTTTCCGAGGCGGAGATCGAGCGAGGCCGGCTGGATCTGGCGGTCGAGCACGGGCGCACCGAGACTGATCGCGCCGCTCTCGATGAGCTGGCGGATCGCCTGCGCGGGGGCGATGCCTGGAGTTTGGCCAGGAGCCTGGCCTGAGGCTTTCGTCATGGGTGCACGGTCCAACATACCCTGCTCGTTAGCAAATGCGCCCGATTGACGCCACGCGGGGCGAGGAGTAGAGCCAGCTTTATCCCGTGGTGATTTGAGCCGGCCGGCTTGCAGCCACGTAAAACAAGTCGCTAAAAGGCCGTCGCGCGAAGGGCTTAGCCTCTGTTTGCGTTGCGGCCCGTATGACACGAGGACCGCATGGCACCGAAACCTCCTTTGCCCGACCGCAAATTGAAGCCCGCGACCATCGCGGTGCATGATGGCGCCCTCCGAAGCCAGTTCGGCGAGACCTCCGAGGCGTTGTTCCTGACACAGGGTTATGTCTACGAGTCCATGGAGCAGGCCGAGGCCCGCTTCAACAACACCGACCCGGGCTTCCAGTATTCCCGTTTCTCGAACCCGACCGTCACCATGTTCGAGACACGCATGGCGGCGCTGGAGGGCGCGGAGGCCGCACGCGGCACCGCGACCGGCATGGCGGCCGTAACGGCATCGCTTCTGAGCTGGGTGAACGTGGGCGATCATATCGTGGCCGCGAAAGCACTTTTCGGCTCGTGCCGCTACATCGTGGAAGATCTGGCGCCCCGCTTCGGCATCCAGTTCACGCTGGTCAACGGCGGCGATCTCGATGCCTGGCGCGCGGCGGTGAAGCCGAACACCAAGGCCTTCTTCCTCGAAACGCCGACCAATCCGACGCTCGACATCTACGACATCACGGCGATCGCCGAGATCGCGCACAAGGCCGGCGCCAAGCTCATCGTCGACAACGTGTTCGCGACACCGATCTTCCAGAAGCCGCTCGCGCTGGGCGCCGATATCGTCTGCTATTCGGCGACCAAGCACATCGACGGCCAGGGCCGCACGCTCGGCGGCGTGGTGCTCGGTTCCAATGAGTTCATCACCGGCCCGCTGCAGACGTTCCTGCGCCAGACCGGCCCTTCGCTGTCGCCCTTCAACGCCTGGGTCATGCTGAAGGGCCTGGAGACGCTTGCGCTCCGGGTCGAGCGCCAGGCCGAAAGCGCGGCAAAGATCGCCGACGTTCTCGGCACCCATCCCAAGATCGAGCGCGTGCTTTATCCGTTCCGGGACGATCATCCCGATGTGAAGCTTGCGAAGCGCCAGATGACGTCGGGTTCGACCATGGTCGCATTCGACATCAAGGGCGCAAAGGCTGAAGCTTTCCGCTTCGGCGGGGCGTTGGGGATCGTGAAGATCACCAACAATCTCGGTGACGCGAAGAGCCTGATCACCCATCCGGCGACCACGACGCATCAACGTCTTACGCCCGAGGCCCGCGCCGAACTCGGCATCACCGATGCCATGCTGCGGCTCTCGGTCGGGCTGGAAGATGCCGGCGATCTGACGGAGGATCTGACCATCGCGTTGGCTGCAATCTGACGCAGATGGCAGCCCCGCAACACGGATTATATAATTCAGCCATGTACCAGGCCACGACCCGCGACGTTCAGATCAAGGTGACGCCGAAATTCCTGATGAAGGAATTGGCGCCCGAGAAGTCCCATTTCGTGTGGGCCTATTCGATCGTGATCGAAAACCTGGGCGCTGAGACCGTCCAGCTGATGTCGCGCTACTGGCGCATCACTGACGGCGCCGGCCGTGTGCAGGAAGTCGAGGGACCGGGCGTCGTCGGCGAACAGCCGGTGCTGACGCCCGGCGACAGCTTCTCCTATACGAGCGGTGTTCCGCTCACGACGCCGTCTGGCTTCATGGACGGGTACTACGTCATGGTCACGGACGAAGGCGAAAGCTTCCACGTCACGGTGCCGGCGTTCTCGCTCGACAGCGCGGATGAACGACGCGTCGTTCACTGAAAGCGGCGTTTCACCTTCTTCCCGGCTCGGCTAAGGTCCGCCTCCCGCCCGCCCGGATAAACCGTGCCTGATTTCCGTCCCATCAGAATGATTGTCGGCGCCTTCGTCGCGCTGCTCGGCGTGCTGATGATCGTGCCGGCGGCGGCCGACGTCATCGTAGGGTCCCCGGACTGGAAGGTGTTCGCGGCCTCGAGCGGCGTTTCGATCTTTATCGGAGGCGGGCTCTGGGCCTCCGGGCGCAGCGGCGAACGAGTGAGCCTGACGATCCGCCAGACCTTTCTCCTGACCGGACTGTCCTGGATCGCGCTCGCCGGATTTGCCTCGCTTCCCTTCATGTGGTCGGAGCTCGATCTCGACTTTACCGAGGCCTTCTTCGAGGCAACGTCCGGCATCACGACCACCGGCGGCACCGTCCTGACCGGGCTCGACAACCTGCCGCCGGGCCTTCTGCTCTGGCGCGCGCTTTTGCATTTTTACGGCGGCATCGGTGTGATCGTGATCGCGATCGCCGTTCTGCCCATGCTGCGGATCGGCGGCATGCAGCTGTTCCGCGCCGAAAGCTCGGACCGTTCGGAGAAAATCTTTCCGGGCGCGGCCCAGATTGCCGGCTCGATCTTCGGCGTCTATCTCGCGCTCAACGTGGCCTGCGCCGTCGCGTTCATGCTGGCCGGCATGACGCCGTTCGATGCACTGCTGCATGGCATGTCGACCGTCGCAGCCGGAGGCTTCGCCGCCTACGATGCCTCGTTCGCCTATTTCCAGAGCCCGGCAGTGGACTGGATCGCCATCGTGTTCATGATCGCAGCCTCCCTGCCGTTTGTTATGTACATACATGCAATCCGCGGCCGGCCGGGCCGCCTGTGGCGCAGTTCCGAGGTCCGGCTGTTCTTCGCGATCGTCGCGGCCGCGACTGTGCTGCTGTGGATCTATCTGGAACTGCGCGGCATCGCTTCGGGAGGGACGGCGCTTCGGCTATCGGCCTTCCATGTCGTGAGCCTGATCTCGACCACGGGACTGGCGACGCAGGATTACGCGACCTGGGGCCCGTTCACCGACATCCTGTTCCTGCTTCTGATGTTCGTCGGCGGGTGCACGGGCTCTCCGGCGGGCGGCATCAAGGTTCTGCGTTTTCTCATCGCCGGCAAGGCGGTGGCGCAGCAGATGCGGCGCATGCTTTACCCGAACGGCGTGTTCCCGCTGATCTTCGAGGGGCGCACGCTGCCGGACGATGTGGTGCGCTCGGTCACGACCTTCTTCCTCGTCTATTTCCTGGCGTTCGCGCTGCTGACGCTCGGCATCGGCGCCACGGGCCTCGATTTCCGCACGGCGCTTTCGGCGGTCGCGGCCAATCTGGCCAATGCCGGACCGGGTCTCGGACCGCTGATCGGACCTGTCGGAAACTACTCTTCCCTGAGCGAACCGGCGCTTTGGCTGCTGTCGCTGGCCATGCTGCTCGGACGTCTCGAAATTTTTACGCTGCTTATCCTTTTCCTTCCGCGCTTCTGGCGTCCATAAAGAGATATGAGACCCGCGCCGGAAGTCATAGCCATTCTGGAAAAGCTCGTCGCCTTCGACACGACGAGCAGGAATTCCAATCTCGCTCTGATCGAATGGGTGCGCGACTATCTTGTTGCGCTCGGCGTCGAGCCTGTGATCGCGCCCGACGAGGCCGGCGACAAGGCTTTGCTGTTTGCCCGGATCGGCCCGGACGACATGCCCGCCATAGCGCTTTCGGCGCACACCGATGTCGTGCCGGTAACGGGGCAGACCTGGGCCAGCGATCCCTTCACGCTCGATGAGCGCGACGGGAAGCTCTATGCGCGCGGCTCCTGCGACATGAAGGGCTTCATCGCCCTGGTGCTCGCCGCGGTCCCGGCGTTCCTTGCCATGCCGCTGAAGCGGCCGGTGCAGATCGTGCTGACCTATGACGAAGAAACCAGCATGGACGGTGTGGCGCATGCGCTGCGCGAACTGGGAATCGCATGGCAGAGGCCCGACGCCGTGATCGTCGGCGAGCCGACCCGGATGGAAGTGGTCGACGCGCATCTGTCCATTGCCGGCGTGCGCATGACGATCAACGGCCGCGCCGCCCATTCCAGCCTGCCCCATCTCGGCGCAAGCGCGATCTTCGCCGCCGAGGAGATCATGGCGGAACTTGTGAAGATCAAGCAGGAGTTCCAGGACGCCGGCGACCCGACCGGACGTTTCACCCCACCCTACTCGACCCTGAACATCGGCCGGATTCAGGGCGGCACCGCGCACAACATCGTCGCCGAGACATGCATGATCGAGTTCAGCCTGCGCGGCGTGCCGGGTTGCGATGTCGACGCCGCGATCGAACGCGTCGTTACATTGGCGGAAGGGCCTGTGCTTGCGAAAATGCGCGAGACGGCCCCTGAATTGACCATCGACATCAAGCGTTGGCTCGTCGCACCCGCGCTCGCGCCCGATCCCGGTTCGGAAGCGGAGAAGATCGCGATGCGCCTCGCGGGCTCGAACAGCACCGCGACGGTGGCGTATGCGACGGAAGCCGGCTCGTTCCAGCGTGCGGGACTGGCGACCGTGGTGTGCGGGCCTGGCAGCATCGACCAGGCGCACGCGCCGGATGAATTCATCGAGCTCAGCCAGCTTGCCGCGGGCGAGGCGTTTTTGAAGCGGCTGATCGAAGAGTTGCGGGGCTAGCGTTCCCTCCCCATCTGAACTCGGGTGTTCCCGAGTTCAGCCTCTAATGGCCAAGTCGGGTAAACCCGACTTGGCTTGGGGGAGGGAGAGCGCCTCACTTCGTGTCGAAGCTTTCCTTGCCTGCCCTAACCGGGAATGCCAACATCGACCGGGGGCTCGTGCGGAAGTCGACCATGGATCCTGTTGCCAGCCCCGCTCTCCCGCGCATCGTTATCATCGGCGGCGGCTTCGGCGGATTGACGGCGGCGCAGAAGCTCCGCAAAGCCGACGCCGAGATCACCTTGATCGACCGGCGCAACCATCATCTGTTCCAGCCGTTGCTCTATCAGGTCGCAACGGCCGCATTGTCGCCGGCGCAGGTCGCACAGCCGATCCGCTACATCCTACGCAACCAGAAGAACACGCGCGTTATCCTCGACGAGGTAACCCGCATCGACACCGCGGCTTCGCATGTCATGACACGCGAGGCGGGTTCGATCCCTTATGATTATCTGATCATCGCCTCCGGCGCCTCGCATGCCTATTTCGGCCGCGACGACTGGCGCAAGATCGCGCCGGGGCTGAAATCCCTGGAGGACGCCACCAATATCCGACGCCGCATCCTCGGCGCCTTCGAGCGCGCCGAGATCGCGCGTACGGACGAAGACCGCGAGGCCCTCCTGACATTCTGTATTGTGGGCGGCGGTCCCACCGGCGTCGAAATGGCGGGCTCGATCGCGGAACTGGCTTTCCGCACGCTGAAGCACGAATTCAGAAATATCGATACGTCTCGTTCGCGCGTCATCCTAGTCGAGGCCGGGCCGAGAATACTGCCCAGCATGCCGGAAAAGCTCTCGGAGAAAGCTCTGCAAGGGCTGGAACGGCTCGGCGTCACCGTGCGCACCGGAAGCATGGTGACGGAGTGCCGCGCGGACCGGATTGAACTCGGCGCAGAACACATTCCCTGCCGCACCATCATCTGGGCGGCCGGTGTCCGGGCCTCGTCCGCTGCCGAATGGCTCGGCGCCCGGCAGGACGGGGCCGGACGCGTTATAGTCGAGCCGGATCTCTCCGTGCCCGGCCTGCCGAACGTGTTCGTCGTCGGGGACACAGCCGCCGTCTTCATGGACAACGGCGCTCCGGTTCCGGGTGTGGCCCCGGCGGCAAAACAGCAGGGATCATTCGTGGCGGGGCTGATTTCCGCCCGCATAACCGGCAAGCCGAAATCGACCACGGTGCGCTTCCGTTACAGGGATCAGGGCAATCTGGCGACCATCGGACGAAGCGAAGCCGTGGTCGATCTCGGCCGGGTCAGGCTTTGGGGCACGATCGCGTGGCTGTTCTGGGGGCTCGTGCACATCTTCTTCCTGATCGATTTCAGGAATCGGATGTCGGTGTCGCTGGACTGGCTGTGGTCCTACCTGACCTTCGGACGCGGAGCGCGGCTGATAACCCAACCGGCGCCTCGGGACGCGCCGGACATTTAGTAGCTGCGGGCGAGGGCGGCCCCTCCCTCCCCTGAATGGGGAAGGGCCGACTCGCACGACGTGCGAGCGGGTGGGGTAATCCCTCTCCTGCGAAGCGGGAGAGGGTCGAGTCGCGGTCACGCGACCGGGGTGAGGGCAAGCACGATGTTGGCGCTCATCCGTTTCGGGACGCACCCCCACCCCGGAGCGCTTCGTGCTCGTCGGCCCTCCCCACTAAGGGGGAGGGAAAGAAAGCTCAATTCGGCTCGATGCCGATCTTGCTCGGCGCGACGACGTATTTCGTCGAGCAGAATTCGCAGGTCACGTTGATCTGTCCGTCATCGTCGATCATGTCGCGCTTCTCCTCGTCGGAGAAGCTTTTCAGCATGCCGAGAATGCGCTCGTCGGAGCAGCGGCAGGCATGGCGAACTTCCTGCTGCTGGAATACGCGCACGCCGCGTTCGTGGAACAGTCTGTACAACAGCTCCTCGCTCGCGATCATCGGATCGATCAGTTCGTGATCCTCGACCGTCTCGACCAGCGATTTGGCTTCGGTCCACGCATCTTCGTCGTCGACCGGAGGAGCCACGCCCTCGGGCGCATCGCCGGGATGCAGATCGCGCACACCCTCGCCCGCTTCCGGCAGGAACTGGACGAGAATGCCGCCGGCGCGCCAGGCGTGCTCGCCCGAACCGAAGGCTTCGGCGACGGCGAGACGCACGCGCGTGGGGATCTGTTCCGACTGCTTGAAATATTCATGGGCTGCATCTTCCAGGCCCAGGCCTTCGAGCGGCACGACGCCCTGATAGCGCGCGGCGTCCGGACCGGAATCGACCGTCATCGCAAGATGGCCACGGCCGAGAAGTTCGCCCGTCGGCGCGCCGTTCGCGGCCTTGAGTTTCTCCGCGTTGTAGCGCGCGTAAGCACGAACGCGGTCCGGCGCCTCGAAATCGACGACGAGCATGTCGATCGGCCCGTCGGAGCGCGTCTGCAGTTGAAAACGGCCGTCGAGCTTGAGCGAGGAGCCCAGCAGAACCGTCAGCGCCACGGCCTCGCCGAGCGCTTTGGAGACGGGCGCCGGGTAATCGTGGCGTGCGAGCACGGTGTCGATCGACGGGCCGAGGCGCACGACGCGCCCGCGCACGTCGAGGCCCTCGACTTGAAACGGCAAAATACGGTCGTCGGTGCTATTCAGGAGCATCTAAAATCTCACGAAGCCCCTCGAAAGGGGTCAGGCCCGGATTGCGTCGAAGCACCAGGCAAGGACACCCTTCTGCGCATGAAGCCGGTTCTCGGCCTCGTCGAGGACAGCCGATTGCGGACTGTCGATCACCTCATCGGTGACCTCTTCTCCCCGGTGCGCAGGCAGGCAATGCAGGAAGATGGCGTCGCGATGGGCCGCTTTCAACAGCTTGGCGTTGACCTGGTAGGGCTTGAGCAGGTTGTGGCGACGTTCCTTCTCGCCGTCCCCCATCGACACCCAGGCATCGGTCACGACCGCATCCGCGCCGTCGACGGCGGCAAACGGATCCTCGGTGACCTCGACGGCCGCGCCCTCGGTCTTCGCCCAGGCCACGAGTTCAGCCTTTGGGGCAAGCTCGGGCGGCGTCGCGATGCGAAGATTGAAATCGAGCCGCGCAGCGGCATGAACCCAGGACGCGAGAACATTGTTCGCATCGCCGGTCCAGGCAATCGTGCGGCCCTTGATCGGTCCCTGCCGCTCCTCGAACGTCATGACATCCGCCATGACCTGGCAGGGATGGGAGCTTTTGGTCAGGCCGTTGATAACCGGCACGTCGGCCCAGTGCGCAAATTCCGCGAGCTTCTGATGGTCGAGCATGCGGACCATGATGGCGTCGGCGAAGCGCGACATCACACGCGCGGTGTCCTTGATGGCCTCGCGTTCGCCGAGCTCGATTTCCTTGCCGGTGACCATGACCGGGCTTCCGCCGAGATCGCGGATGCCGGCTTCGAACGACATGCGGGTGCGCAAGCTTGGCTGCTCGAAAATCAGCACAACGAGCTTGCCGTCGAGCACGCGGTCCTTCACCGCCGCGGGCGTGCGGCGGCGCGACTTGATGTCCTTGCCGGCATCGAGAATGGCGCGGAGCGTCGTGCCGGGAAGTTCCGACAGATCGAGGAAATGGCGCAGGCTCTGGGTCACGAATGATACCTTTTTATTGTGCCGCGCTGAGGCCCTGGGCGCGCCTCTTTTCAAGCGTGCCGAGTGCGGCGTCGATTTTCTCGACGCCCTCCTCGATCTCGGCTTCGCTCACGATCAGGGGCGGCAAAAGCCGGACCACATTGTCTCCGGCCGGCACCGCCAGGATGTGCGCATCGGTCAGCGCGGCGACCACTTCGCCGTTCGGCACGAGGCATTTCATCCCCAGCATAAGACCTTCGCCGCGGATTTCCGTGACGGCGGCCGGATGGCGATCGACGATCGCGGCGAGCTTCTGCTTGAGTAGAAGCCCCTTGCGCTTGACCTCGTCGAGGAAACCAGGCGCAAGCACGACATCGAGAACGGCATTGCCGACCGCCATGGCCAAGGGATTGCCGCCGAAGGTCGTGCCGTGGGAACCCGCCGTCATGCCGGATGCGGCGCGGTGCGTCGCAAGGCAGGCGCCGACGGGAAAGCCCCCGCCAAGGCCCTTCGCCAGCGCCATGATGTCCGGCTCGACGCCGGACAATTCATAGCCGAACAGATGGCCCGTGCGACCGATGCCGGTCTGCACTTCGTCGTAGATAAGAAGAAGATCGTGCTCATCGCAGAGCTGGCGCACAAGGCGCAGGAAGCTCGCTGGGACGGGCCGGATACCACCCTCGCCCTGCACCGGCTCGATGATGATTGCAGCCGTTTCGGCGCCGATCGCGGACTTCAGCGCCGCTTCGTCGCCGACCTCGATCTGATCGAAGCCGTCGACAGTGGGGCCGAAGCCGTCCAGATGTTTCGGATTGCCGCCTGCGGCGATGGTCGCAAGCGTACGGCCGTGGAAGGCGCCGGCGAATGTAATGGTGCGCCACTTCTCCGGATGGCCGGCCGCGGCCTGGAACTTGCGCGCCATTTTCAGCGCAGCCTCGTTCGCCTCGGCACCGGAATTGGTGAAGAACACCACATCCGCGAAACTGTTATCGACGAGACGCTGCGCCAGCCGCTCGCCGCTGGGAATCTTGTAAAGATTTGAGGTGTGCCACAGCAGCGACGCCTGCGCCTGAAGCTCGGCGACGAGATGCGGGTGGGCGTGGCCGAGCGCGTTGACCGCAATGCCCGCGCCGAAATCGAGATAGCGGTCGCCCTTGTCCGTAATCAGCCAGACGCCTTCGCCCCGCTCGAAAGAGAGGTCGGTACGCGCAAACACGGGCAGCAGGGCGGAACTCATGGGTATCCTCCGGGCCCGTACTGTGGCCCAAAAAGCGCAAAGGTGCCGCTCGGAGAAGCAGCACCTCTGATTTGCGCGATTTTACGGGCCCAAACGGCATAGTCAATCACCGCGAAAAAAGCCCTAGACCGTTGAGAATGCAGTGCTCGCGAGGAGCCCGACGGGACTTTATCCCGGACAGTGGGGAAAACATTGCGTTCACGTTCCGGACTCTTGCGGGCGAGTCACCGGCTAAGGTAGTTTACCTCTCGTTAAGCACGACATCTCGTGCGGCGGCATTCTGAAGACCACTACGGACGGTAGGTTCTCCGGTCCTCGCGCTTCGATGCGGGAGGGTCAACCCTGACGGATTCCGCCTCACAGAACAGGAGCCATGATGAACTGGACCGACGAGCGTGTGGAACTGCTGAAGAAGCTCTGGGCGGCGGGCCTTTCCGCGAGCCAGATCGCGGGCGAACTCGGCGGCATCACGCGCAACGCTGTCATCGGCAAGGTACACCGGCTCGGCCTGTCCGGCCGCGCCAAGACAGTGTCGAGCGCAGCGCCCCGGCCGCGCAAGCCCCGCGCGCCCTCGCATCCCACCAGCATGTTCCGCGTCCAGGGCAACACGGCCCTTCAGCCGTCGCATGTGCCGGACATGGAAATCGAGCCGATCATCGAGCGCAGTGTGCGTCCGATGCTGGAGCCGGTGTCGAGCGAGCGCGTGACGATCATGGATTTGCGCGAATGCATGTGCCGCTGGCCGCTGGGCGATCCCGGGAGCTCGGACTTCCGTTTCTGTGGAACACGCGCGAATTCGGGTTCTTCTTACTGCACCTATCATGCTCAACTGGCGTATCAGCCGGCATCGGACCGCAGGCGGCGGACCGCGGCGGCCTGAGCAATCAGGTCAGCTGTGTTTGAGGCAAAGGCCGCATCGAAAGATGCGGCCTTTTCTCGTTGTACCCCTCTCCTTCCCCCTCTCCTGCACTGAACTCGGGTGTTCCCGAGTTCAGATCTCACGTGGGCAAGTCGGGAACACCCGACTTGCCTGGGGAGAGGGTTGAGTCGTCGTCAGACGACTGGGGTGAGGGCAAGCACGATGCTGATGATTGTTTTGTTTCCGACGACACCCCTCCTCCCGGTCACGCGGTGCGTGACTCGACCTCTCGAGCCTGAACTCGGGTGTTCCCGAGTTCAGCTCTTAAATTGCCAAGTCGGGTAAACCCGACTTGGCTCGGGAGAGGTGAGGCAGAGCGTTACTGCAGCCGGGCGAAGTTCTCGTCGAAGGAATAGCCGGAGCCGCGCACTGTGCGGATCGGGTCGGGCTTCCTGCCGCGGTTGATGACCTTGCGCAACCGGCCGACATGCACGTCGACGGTACGCTCGTCGATATAGACGTCATGACCCCAGACGCCGTCGAGCAATTGCTCGCGCGTAAAGACACGACCGGGCGTCTGCATCAGAAATTCAAGCAGTCGGAATTCCGTCGGTCCGAGATCCATTTCGCGGCCCGTACGCCGGACGCGCTTTGTCTCGCGGTCGAGTTCGATATCGCCGGCTCTCAGCTGCGAGGAGATGTGCTCGGGCTTGGCGCGGCGCAGGAGGCTGCGGACACGCGCGACAAGTTCCGGCACCGAGAACGGCTTGACCACATAATCGTCGGCGCCGGTGGCGAGACCGCGCACCCGCTCGCCCTCTTCGCCGCGAGCCGTCAGCATGATGATCGGAAGACGTTCGGTTTCGGTGCGCGCACGCAAACGGCGGCAAAGTTCGATGCCGGAAATTCCCGGCAGCATCCAGTCGAGAAGCACGAGATCCGGCACGCGTTCACGAAGCCGGGTTTCGGCTTCGTCGCCGCGCGCGACGCTTTCGACCTCATAGCCTTCGGCCTCAAGATTGTAGCGCAGGAGAAGCGTCAGGGGCTCCTCGTCTTCCACGATCATGACGCGCGCGGCCATGTCAGTCGGCTCCCAGGCCGTAGGCGACCATGGTCGTCGAGGTGAGATCCTGCTTCGGACGCTCGTCGGTCAGCAGCTCGCCGGTCACGAGGTAATGGATCGTCTCGGCAATGTTTGTCGCGTGATCGCCGATGCGCTCGACGTTTTTCGCGCAGAACAGCAGATGCGTGGAGAAGCCGATATTGCGCGGATCTTCCATCATGTAGGTCAGGAGTTCGCGGAACAGCGATGTGTAGAGCGCGTCGATCTCGCCGTCGCGCTGCCAGACTTCAAGCGCCCGGGCCGGGTCGCGGCGGGCATAAGCGTCGAGCACCTTCTTGAGCTGGGCGAGAACGAGTTCGCCCATATGGTCGACGCCGCCCGCGATCTTCGGCGGCTGAAGCTGGCCCTCCAGTGCGATGACGCGCTTGGCGATGTTTTTCGCAAGGTCACCGATGCGTTCAAGATCGTTGGAAACACGGAGCGCCGCCACGATTTCACGCAGGTCGACCGCCATGGGCTGGCGCTTGGCAATCGTCAGAACCGCTTTTTCCTCGATCTGGTGCTGAAGCCGGTCGATGGCGCGGTCCGTCGCGATGATGCGCTGGGCGCCATTCAGATCGCGCTTCAGAAGAGCAACGATCGAGTCGGCGACGAGCTTTTCGGCCAGGCCGCCCATCTCCGCGATCATCTCGCTCAGGCTCTTCAGGTCTTCATCGAATTGCTTGGCGGTGTGTTCGGTCATGGTGTGGCCAATCTGAGATCGGAACCTGTTAATCAGCGATCAATGACGCTTCGATGACAGGAAAGAAAGCGGGGCGATCAGGCCGCCGGTTTTCCTTCGTCGAGGTCGATGACGGCGGTAAACGTCGCGCCTTCGCCTTCCGGGCTTTCGATCACAAGGCGCCCCCGGTGGCGGGCCATGATATGCTTAACAATCGCCAGACCTAAGCCCGTTCCGCCCTTTTCGCGGCTGTCGCCGACATCGACACGGTAGAAGCGTTCCGTCAGGCGCGGCAGGTGTTCCGGCGGAATCCCCGGCCCGTGATCGCGCACAATAACCCGCCCTTCCCCGCCGTCGACGGTGACCGAGACATCCACGCGTTTGCCGGACTGGCCGTATTTGATGCCGTTCTCGACGAGGTTTTCGACCACGCGGATCAGCTCGTCGCGGTCGCCCCGGGCCGATGCCGGCTGCCGGGGGAATGTCGTCACGATTTCCACACCACGATCGGCGGCGAGCGGAGCGAGGCTGTCGAGCACGCTTTTGACGACCTCGACGAGATCGACGCGGTCGAGCGGGCGAAGATGCTGGCGCTGCTCGATCCGCGAGAGCGAGAGAAGGTCGTCGACGAGGCGCGACATCCGCGCCGCCTGCCCTTTCATGATTTCGAGGAACCTGCCGCGCGCTTCCGCGTCGGCCTTTGCAGGCCCTTGCAATGTCTCAATGAATCCAAGCAACGCCGCGAGCGGTGTGCGCAGCTCGTGGCTTGCATTGGCCACAAAATCGACGCGCATGCGCTCGGCGCGCCGAAGATGGGTGAGATCGTGCAGAGCGAGCACGACGAACTGCGGAACTCCGTCCTCACGGTCGGCCTGATCGAGCCAGACCGGGCCGATCCGCGCCTCGGTCCAGCGATCGACCGGCACACGCTCCACATATTCCACGACGCGTCCCGGCGCCCCGGCGCCGACCTCCCGCACGGCTTCGAGAACCTCCGGCACCCGAATGGAAAACGAGACCGGATCGCCCTTCCTCAGATTGCCGAGAGATTGGGCCGCAGCATGATTAAATTCGAAAACGGTCCCCCGGGCGGTCAGGAGAATCGCGGGTTCAAGCAAGGCTTCGAGGAGCGCACCGGCGGGCGGATCCTCTCCGAATCCGGGCTCCCGCTCCTTGGCGGGTGCGCGTTCCCGGGCGGGCGGGATCGCGCCTGCTGCAACGCCGACAAGCCCCAGACCGAGGAAAGCTCCCCAAGGCGGCACGAGCCCCGCGCCGGCCGCCCCGGCAAACAGCAGCGCCGAGGCTCCAAGCGCCGCGCGATTCGCGCGCAGCCGTTCCAGGATCGTGCTGCCGAGTGACGCCAATGCCGATGTCTTTCCGCGCACGGTGAGCGACATGCCTGCCTCCGGTTAACCCGACGAGGCCATGACAACATGACAGTGACATGACAGAAATTCGCGTTCAAAGCACGGCCACAGGGATCAGCCCTGTTGGCGCCTCAACAGATAGATCATGTAGACCTTGGCACGCTCGAACTCTTTGCCCGTCCCGCGGCCCGAAAACCGCTTCCGCCAGAGTTTGTCGAGATCGCGCCGGAACACGAATCGCCCCAATCGGGTCATGAGCGGCCAGCGCGCGGAGGCCGCGATGCCCGCGGACTCAGCCAACGGTTTGAAAACCTCCTGGTTGAACTGGTTCAGGATGTCGAGAACCGGCGCAGTTTCCTTCGTAATGTCCCGCTCCGCGACGAGTTCGAGCGGGGCAGCCTTGAGATAGGTTTGCCACTCGTCGAACGAGTGTCCGCCGCCGACCGGGCTTGGACCGGCGGCAGGCCTCCTGAAAAAATCGCAGATCAGAATATGGCCGCCGGGCTCCAGTAGCGACATCGCCTTGGTGATGGCCATGTTCATCCGGATGTACTGGAAACTCTCGCTGAACAGGACGAGATCATAGCTCTTCGGAATCGCGACTTCCTCGAAACGGCCGCGATAGTGCGTCGAGCCCTTTTTCAGACGGGCTTCGACGAGATCGCCCAGCATCTTGCCGGGAGAGACGCAATCGACCTTGAAGCCGTGCTCGGTCAGGACTTCCGCGGTCTTGCCGGAACCCGCGCCGACATCGAGGATTGTCTTGACCTTGGACGGAATGAGCTCGATCAGCCGGTCCAGATAACGGTCCTGAGCCTGCTTGAGATGCTGGAAATCGGCCGGAATGTCGGGTTCGAAAAGGCCGTAATGCAGGTACTCGCTACCGGCCGCGAACTTGAAGAAGCGGTACGCCGCTTCCAGACCAATCTCTTTGGTCAGTTGGCGCCGTTCTTCCTTGTCCATTCTGCAAATCCCTCCCACCCCGCTAGGCTTCTCGCATAGCGGGAAGCCAAAGCCAAGGCGGGCGACAGGCCGCACGGCACCTTCCGTCCCTTGCCGCGTTAACAAGGGATCGTTCCTGTACAGCGGAAGCTCGATGAACCTTTTTCAACCCGGCCGAAATGTCTGGCACACCGAACGCGCGGAGCGCGCGGCGGTCCTGATCGATGCGGCGCCCTATTTCGGTGCCCTGCGTGAGGCGCTGAAGAAGGCGCGCCGGACCGTCTTCATCATCGGTTGGGACATCAACAGCAAAGTCCCGCTGGTCGGGCCCGAAGATTGCGCCAAGGACGGCTATCCGGAGCCGTTCTGCGAATTCCTATGTGCACTGACGAAAGAGCGGCCTGGCCTCCAGATCAATCTTCTGCTGTGGGATTTCTCGGTCTTGTATTCGACCGAACGGGAGATGTTCCCGGCGCTCACCCTGGGCTGGAAATCGCCTTCCTGCGTGCAGCTTTGCCTCGACGACGCTTTGCCGCTGGGTTCCGCGCATCACCAGAAGATCGTCGTCATCGACGATTGCGTGGCATTCTCGGGAGGGCTCGATATCACCGACAGGCGCTGGGACACCTGCGGTCACGACATCGACAATCCGGCGCGGCGCGATCTTTCCGGCAAGCCCTATCGTCCGTTCCACGATGTACAGATGCTCGTCGACGGCGCCGCGGCGCGGCGGCTCGGCGAACTCGCACGGCTGCGCTGGCAGCGCGCGACGCTCGAACGCGTCAAGGAAGTCGAGCCCTGCGACGATTGCTGGCCGGGGGGCGTGACACCCGACTTCGAGAATGTGGATGTCGGGATCGCACTGACGCAGCCGAGCTACGACACGCTCCCCGAACAGCGCGAAGTCGAGCAATTGTTTCTCGATTCCATCGATCTCGCCGAACGGCACATCTACATCGAAAACCAATTCCTGACGCGGCTCAACGTGGCCGAACGCATCGTGACCCGGATGAAGGAAAAGCCCGATCTCGAAGTCCTGATCGTGGCGCCGCACACCCACGAAAGCTGGATCGAGGCGCGCACCATGCGCACCGGCCGTATCAATTTTCGCAAGGCCTTCGAGACCGGCGGTGTCGCGGACCGGATGCGGATGCTGTTTCCCGAGGTCGTGAAGGACGACCAGAAGACCGACACGATGGTTCATTCCAAGATCATGATCGTGGACGATGCGATCTTGCGCGTGGGCTCCGCCAACCTCAACAACCGCTCGATGGGCACGGACACCGAATGCGACATCGCCATCCACGCCGAAGACGGCAAGGTGCGCGCCGTCATTACTCGCATCCGCAACACCCTGATCGGGGAGCATTGCGGCGTGGGGCCCGACGCGGTGGCGCAAAGCCTGTCCGAGACCGGCTCCCTGCTGAAGACCGCCGACACACTGGAAGCGCGGGGCCACCGCCTCGGCCCGGTCGCGGACGGCGAGCCGGACGGGCAGGAAATTGCCGCCACGATCGGCGCCGTGGCCGACCCCGAGCGAACCGTCGGTATCGAGGAATTCCTGCGCCACATCGTCGGCAAGCGCGTGCCTTATCGCTTCCTGTCGCATGGCCTTCAGGTCGCGTTCGGCGGCCTTCTCGTGCTCGGCCTCGTCCTGATGTGGCGCTACACGCCGTTGTCGGAATGGACCCAGCCGGGTGTGCTGCGCGCCGCGGCCCTGGCGATGTCGGACAGCGTATGGGCGCCCCTGATCGTGATCGCGGTATACGTCGGTGCGGGGTTTGTGTTGTTTCCGCTGACCATCCTGATCGCGGTGACGGCCGGGACCTTCGGGCCCTGGCTGGGTTTTCTCTATGCAGGGGTCGGCGCGATCGCGAGTTCGCTGACGACCTATTGTATCGGCGCGACGCTCGGCAAGCAGACACTGCGTAACATCATCGGGCCGCGGCTCAACCGCGTCACGCGCCGCATCGCCAAGAAGGGCGTCCTCGCGGTCGCGATGGTAAGGCTCGTTCCAATCGCCCCCTTCACGGTCGTCAATCTCGTGGCGGGGGCGAGTGGAATTCGCTTCGTCGATTTTCTGCTCGGCACCGTGCTCGGTCTTCTGCCGGGGTTGATCGTTCTGTCGTCGCTCGGCAACCAGATCTTCTACGTTCTGCAGAATCCAAACTGGAGCGACATCGCCCTGTTCGTCGCGCTCGTCCTGGGCTGGATCGGCCTGTCGTTCGGATTGCAGATTCTGGTGTCGAACGTCAGGGGCGCGCGCGCGTGAGGTTACGGGCCTTGACCTGGAACATTCACGGCGGGGTCGGCCGTGACGGAAAATTCGATCTCGCGCGGATCGTCGGCCTGATCCGGCACTGGGAGCCGGATGTGGTGGCGCTGCAGGAGGTCAATTCGCGCCGCAATGGGGTGAGCGACGTACCGGCTTTCAAGTTCATCACCCAACAGCTCGGCTTTCATGCCGTCGAGGCCAAGACCCTTCTCGCCACGGACGGCGAATACGGCCAGATGCTCATCAGCCGCTGGGCACTCGGGAAAACCGCGATCCACGACATTTCCGTGCCCGGCCGGGAGCCGCGCCGCGCCATCGAAGCAGAGATCGAAACCCCTTCCGGACCGGTCCATGTGCTGGCCGCCCATTTCGGGCTCAGCCTCCGGGAGCGGCGGGCCCAGGCCGAGGCTTTGGCCGCCATTGCCAAGTACGGCGCGCGGACGGCCATCATCCTCGGCGATTTCAACGACTGGATACGCGGCTCGGTGCAGCAGGCCTTCGCCGTGGAGTTTCCCGGCCTCACGCCGCACAAGACCTGGCCGGCACGCTTTCCGGCCCTGCGCCTCGACCGCGTATTCTGCCGCCCGGCGGGCGCGCTGATCGAAAGCCGCACCGATCCGCGGGGCGGAAGGATGTCGGATCACCTGCCGGTCATCGCCGATATAAAATTGCTCGCCTGAACCTTTGTCGCCCTCGGTTCGACTAAAATGCGAGCCCCAAGCACAACTCGATTGTTGCGATAGGGAAAATAGGGGAAAATACCCCTGAGAAGGCAGGGTATGGCAAACAGCGAATTCATCGTACTCATCGACGACGGGCCCGACCGACAACCGGTACAACCGGCGCCGCGCTGGAAAGTCGCGGTCATCGACGACGACCGGGCCGTACACAGCGGAACGCGCTTTGCCCTGCAGGACTATCAGCTTAACGGGCGTAAACTCGAACTCCTGCCCGCGCATTCGGCCAAAGAAGGCCGCGAACTCCTCAAGGCGCATCCGGACATTGCGGTCGTGCTGCTCGATGTGGTGATGGAGCACGATTCAGCCGGGCTCGAACTGGTCGAGTACATCCGCAAGGATCTGAAAAACGACGTCTCACGCATAATCCTGCGCACCGGCCAGCCGGGCCAGGCGCCCGAGCGGCGCGTCATCGTCGATTACGACATCAACGACTACAAGGCGAAAACCGAACTTACCGCCGACAAATTGTTCACGGCGATCACGGCCGCGCTCCGGAGCTACGAGCAGCTGAAGCGCCTGACCGAGACGCGGCGCGGCCTCGAGATCATCGTCGAGGCGGCGTCCGACATTTTCGAAGCGGGTTCGCTGCAGAAATTCTCCGAAGGCGTACTGACCCAGCTTTCGTCGCTGATCGACGCCGACTGCGCCGGAATGCTGGTGTTGCGGGAGGAGAGCGACAATACCGATTTCCGCGTTCTTGCCGGCTCCGGCACGTACCGCGATTTCGCCGCCGTGGAACGGCGTCCCTCCCTCGGGCGCGATCTCGGCCAGTTGATCGAACAGGCCTTTACCGACCGGAAGCATTCCTTCCTCGACGGGCGAACGCTTCTGTATTTACGCACCGCAAGCCGGCGCGAAATCGTGGTCCTGCTCGACACGGCCAAGCACCTGTCCGACACCGACCGGGCGCTGGTCGAAGTGTTCTGCGGCCGCCTCGCCATCGCCTTCGACAATGTGTCGCTCTACGACCAGCTTCAAGAAGCCAACGCGCATCTGGAACACCGCGTTGAAAGCCGTACACGCGAACTCTCGGCCGCGAACGACAAGCTCCAGACGCAGTGGTCGCAGCTCCGAACTGCCGCGACCTTCAAAAGCGAAGTTCTCGGCACCGTCGCGCACGACCTGAAAAACCCGCTCGCGGTCGTCCTGGGCCGCGCCGAAATGCTCACCGAGTTCCTGGCCATGTCGCCCCTACCGGTCGAGCAGGCTCAAACTCAGGTTGGGCACATCCAGAATGCGGTCTTTCGGCTGATCGAAATGGTCGACACCCTGATCGGCGACGCGATGAAAGATGCGGACGACATCGCGCTTCGCTCTGAAAGCTTCGATCTGCCGAGGCTTGTTTCCGACGTCGTGGACACCAACCGTACGCTCGCCGAGCGCAAGGAGCAGACGATCACACTCGATGCGCCTCCGGCGCTCAGCGGCTGGGGCGATCCGGACCGGCTGCGCGAGGCGCTCGACAATCTTCTCTCGAACGCCGTGAAATACAGCCCCCTCAAAGGCGATATTCTGGTCGAGGTCTCGGGTGATCCGGGCGGGACCGCGATCAGCGTGTCGGATTCGGGTCCCGGCCTGTCGCCCGAGGACGAAGCCCGCCTGTTCGGCCGCTTTCAGCGGCTTTCCGCAAAGCCCACCGCGGGCGAAAGCTCGACCGGGCTCGGCCTTTCCATCGTCAAACGCATTGTCGATTTGCATGGCGGCGCCATCCTGGTCGATAAAGGGCGTCTGAGCGGGGCACGCTTCACCCTTTCCTTGCCCGCGCAACCGGGCACATGAGCCAGAACCAGACCCATAAGATCGTGGTCGTCGACGACGAGGCCGCGGCCCGCGAGATGATCGGCGATTATCTCAAGCTCCACGGTTTTGCCGTGACGCTGTGCGACGGCGGACCGGCACTTCGCGCTTGGGTAAAAAAGGAGACGCCCGATCTCGTCGTCCTCGACCTCAACATGCCGGACGAGGACGGCCTGTCGCTGATCCGCTTTCTCAAGCAGGAAAAGCCCCGCCTTCCGGTCATCATGCTGACGGCGACGGCGAGCCCGATCGACCGCGTGGTCGGCCTCGAACTCGGCGCCGACGATTACCTTGCCAAGCCCGCCGAGCTCCGCGAGCTTCTGGCGCGCATACGCTCGGTCCTGCGGCGCAGCGCGGGTGGCGGTGCCTCGGCGGCTGCCGGCAACCGCAGCGAAACCGTCAGGATGGGCACCAAATGGCTCGATTTCGCGAGCCGCACCCTGCGTGATGAAAAGGGCGAGGAGCACCCGCTCACAAACTCGGAATTCACGCTGCTCAAGGCCTTTGCCGATCATCCGAAGCGGGTCTTGTCGCGCGAGCGGCTTCTCGACCTCGCAAACGCCCGCGACGCGGATGCGTTCGACCGTGCGATCGACGTCAGAATCACCAGGATTCGCAAGAAGATAGAACCTGATCCGAGCAATCCCCGGGTCATCCGCACCGTGCGTGGCGCGGGCTATGTGTTCTCGCCCGACGAAAAAGAGATCTGAAGGGCTTTTGTTTCTTCCCGAGGCCACCGAAGAAACATTTCAAGAAATCTTGAAACCGCATTTCGCGAACGGCGCAAAATGCCGGAAATGGGCAGCCTCTAAAACCGCTCTCATCGAAACGGCACCGGACAACTGGTGCCAGGGAGACGGGGACATGAACACGCTGGCCAGAAATTCGCTCATGCAGGCTGCGGCTCTTGCCGCCGTATGGGTGGTTGTGTCCAGCTTCGCCGGCCAGACGGCGACCGCGAAGATCGAAACCCGTCACCCCGATATGGCCGTGGCCCAGGCGTTCGACGTTGTCGGACAGGCCGCCCGGACCAATGCCCGCCACGAAATCGGCGCCCGCAAGGGCGATCTCGAGGTCAAGCTGAACACCTGCTCCAGCCAGGCCTGGCCCTATATCTCCGCCGATTGCCTGGACGGCGCTCCCCGCAAGGTGTCGCGCACGATCACCATCGAAAAGCGCACCGGCGATGCGGCTTCCGCCCTGATCCGGGTGGCCGCCGAGCAGCGGATGGCTGCCCGGTAAGAGTTTGTGTTTCAGGTGGGCAGCACAGGCGCCGCCCATCGCAGTGAGGTTTGAATGTACGGATATGTAACTTTTGTGGTGCTCGTCTCAGCTCTCGCCGCCCCGGCGAGTGTGAGTGCCATGGATCACGTGTCCGCGAATGTGCTCGGAAGTACGGCCGGCTTTGCCCTCAATACCGGCGTTCATCCAGAGCATGAAGGCGAGCCTGCCCCGGCATCCCCCCCACCCCCCCAGCCGGGGCAGGCCTCCGCCGCCTTCCATCGAACAGGCTCGATCGAGCCGCTTCCTCCGCCCGGGCAGCCGCCCGGGCCTTTTGGCGTTCTGTAGACGCTGTTCCGGGGGGAAGAGACGTTGATCGAAAAAAGTTTCTTGGACGATCTCGCGGCCGAGGACGCCACCGGCGATGCCGCACGCGCTCCTGCGGAGGGCGATCCCTCTGTTGCACCCCTCGCCGCTCCGGGTGAAGCTCCGGGCAGGAGCTTGGGTGGGATGCGTATCGGGCCGAAAGTCTTTCTGGTGGGTGCGATCCCCATCGCGATCGCCGCGATCATTGCGCTCGCGGCGTGGATGCTGCTCGGCCAGGCCGACCGCGCCCGCCAGGGCGCGCTTCTCGCCGGCGCCTTCTACCGCAATCTCAGCCTCGCCGTTGCCGCCCGCGACGACTACGTCAAGGCGCGGCCGAACGAACGCGCGAACCATCATTATCAGTTCGCGAGCTTCGCCAATCAGGCGTGGAACGACATGAACGCCCTGATTGCGTTCGCCGGAGACCGCGCCCAGCAATCGGCAATCAACGAGGGACGCGAGGCGCTCAGCCTCTTCATGCGCCGCATGGCTGAGTATGTACAGGCAACCGAGCGCAACGACATAGCGGCCAGGAACATGGCCGAACGCGCGGCAAGCCTGATTGCGCTGACCGACCAAGCCCGCGCGCGCCAGCACGCCTCCAACACCGACATCATGGCCTCGCTGACCGAGCGCGACCGCAAGGTCCGGTTCGCCCGCGAGATCGTGGACAAGGCTCAAGAGCTGAAAGCCGCGATTGGCGCAGTGGAACTGAACTTTGCCCGCAGCAGCCAGGACAGCGCCGAGACGGACATTCTGCTGACCCGCCTTACCCAGACCGGAACGGAACTCTCCGCGCTTTTGACGGATGCCGAACGCACGGCCAGCGCCGAAGAACTTCCGGCACTGGTCGCGGCCTATGAGACGGCGGTCCGGCAGAACGGCCCAAGCCCCACAGCCCCCGGCAGGAAGCTCGCCGACTGGGCCGACCGGTTGCTGAAAGTGCATTCCAGCGAGCGCGGCAAACTACATGACGAAGTCGCGGGGCTTCTGACCTATTCGGTGCAGGCCAACGAAACCGATCAGGCGACGCAGAACATCGCCATCGAGACGCTCAAGCTTGCGCAGGCCACCACAATGGCGCTGACCGAGCGCGACCCGATCGCGACCGGCGAGATCCTGCGCAAGAGCAACAGCCTGTCGGGAACCGTCGCCACGCTTCCGATCTCCCCGCTCATCCAGTCGGAGATGATCGACGCCATCGACCAGTGGCGCAACGCGCTGACGGGCACGGGACAGGCGCTACGCACGCAGAACGACATGATCGCCGACATGGACCGCAGCGCGACCGCCATGCTGGATCGTGCGCGCGCGCTGAACGACATGTTCACCAGCCGGGCCGACGGCATCGGCGACTTCGTGCGCAAGATCCTTCTCATCGGCGCGGCGCTCGGCCTGCTTCTCGGCGCCGTTCTGGCCTACTATGTGGCGCGCTCCATCACGGATCCACTCGGCAGCCTGAAAAACCGCATGATCGAGCTTGCCAACGATCCGTTCGGCGGTCCCGTGGCCGAGGGCGATCGCCGCGATGAATTGGGCGAGATGGCCCGTGCGGCGAATTTCTTCGTGACCGAGATCGGGCGCCGCGAACATGCGCTGCGACGCGCCAAGGAGCGTGCCGACACCGCCCTCGCCGATCTACGGCAAACGCAGGACGACCTGATCCAGTATGAGAAACTGGCTTCGCTCGGCCAGCTCGTCGCCGGCGTCGCACACGAGATCAACACGCCCGTCGGCATCGCGCTGACGACCGCGAGCTTCATGAGCGCGGAAGCCAAGGAGTTCGGCGAGGCCGCGGCGTCGGGCAAACTGCTGCGGTCGGAATTCGAGCGCTTTGTCGGACGCATCAGTGAAGGCTCGCAGCTGTTGCAGACGAACCTCAACCGCGCCGCCGAACTCGTCTACAGCTTCAAGCAGGTCGCGGTCGATCAGACGAGCGGCGAGCGTCGCGCCTTCGTCCTGGATTCGTGGCTCCACGAATTGCTGACCTCGCTCGGTCCGGTGCTTCGCAAGACCGGGCACGATGTTTCCATCGAATGCCGCGAAGCTCTTGTGATGGACACCTATCCCGGTGCGCTCGCCCAGGTTCTCACTAATCTCGTGATGAACGCGGTGTCCCACGCTTACGACGAGGACCAGGCCGGCCGCATGGTGCTGCGCGTGGAAGAACCGAGGAGCGGCTGGCTGCGCTTCATCTTCGCCGATGACGGGCGCGGCATCGCCCCGGAGAACCATGAGCGCGTGTTCGAGCCGTTCTTCACCACCGGCCGCGCGCACGGCTCGACCGGGCTCGGACTTCACATCGTCTACAATCTCGTGACCGGCAGCCTGCAGGGCAAAATCGATCTCGAAAGCGATGCCGGCAAGGGCACGCGCTTCATCATCGACCTCCCGCAGAGCGTCGCCGACACCGTTCCCCAAAAGCATTTCGCAACCGCCTGAGGGCCTCCATGTTCAAAACCTCTTTGTGGACCGCCGCGCTTCTCGCCGCGCTGTCCATGCCTGCCGGCGCAAAGACCCTGGTGTTCTGCTCCGAGGGAAACCCGGAGGCGATCAATCCGCAGATCGTAACGACGACGACCGGCATGAATGCCGGCCGACCCATCTTCAACAACCTCGTCGAGTTTGAGCCCGGCACGACGACGATCAAGCCCGCGCTTGCCGACAGCTGGACGATTTCGCCGGACGGCACCGAATACGTCTTCAAGCTTCGGCCCGGCGTGAAGTTTCATTCCACGGGCGCTTTCACCCCGACGCGCGACATGAACGCTGACGATGTCCTGTTCTCGCTTGAACGCCAGTGGAAGGCCGATCATCCCTACCACGCCGTGTCCGGCTCGAAGTACGACTACTTCCAGGACATCGGCATGCCCGCGATCCTGAAGAGCATCGAGAAGGTCGACGATCTGACGGTAAAGATCGTATTGACGCGTGCCGAAGCGCCCTTCCTCGCCAATCTCGCGATGGACTTTAACGCCGTCCTCTCGGCCGAGTATGCCGGCCAATTGCTCAAGGCCGGCACGCCCGAAAAGTTCGATGTCGAGCCGGTAGGCACCGGGCCGTTCCAGTTTATCTCGTTCCAGAAGGATATCGCGATCCGTTACCGCGCTTTCGCCGACTATTGGGCCGGCAAGCAGCCGATCGAAACGCTCGTCTTCTCGATCACGCCGAACCCGGCCGTGCGCCTGACAAAACTGAAGGCCGGCGAGTGCCATGTGATGGCGTTTCCCGACCCGCACGATGTCGACAAGATCAAGGCCGATCCGAATCTCACCCTCCTCAGCCAGGAAGGGCTGAACATCGGCTATCTTTCACTCAACGTGACGAAGCCTCCACTCGACGATCTGCGCGTGCGCCGGGCCATCAACATGGCGGTCGACAAGGAATCGATCATGGAAGCCGTCTATCGCGGCGCAGGTGTGATCGCAAAGAATCCAATCCCGCCGACGATGTGGTCCTACAACGACGACATCAAACCCTATCCCTACGATGTCGATGCCGCGCGCAAGCTTATGGCGGAAGCCGGGCTCCCGCAGGGCTTCGAAACCGAAATCTGGTACATGCCGGTAAGCCGTGCCTACAATCCCGACGGCAAGCGCATTGCGGAACTGATCCAGACGGATCTTGCGAAGATCGGCATCAAGCTGAAGCTTGTCACCTATCCGTGGGAGGAGTACCGCGCCAAGCTCCAGAACGGCGATGCCCCCATGGCCCTGTTCGGCTGGACCGGTGACAATGGTGACCCGGACAACTTCCTGAACGTCCTTCTCGGCTGCACCGCCGCGCGCATCGGCGGCAACAATGTCGCCAAATGGTGCGACCGCGACTACGACGCGCTCATCACAAAGGCCAAGCAGACGTCGGACCGCGCCGAGCGCGAAAATCTGTATCGGCAGGCGCAGGAAATCGTGCATCGCGAGGCGCCGTGGGTGCCGATCGCCCATTCGGTGGTGTTCACCGGGATCCGCAAGGATGTTCTGAACTACAAAATGGACCCGCTCGGCCGCCATCCGTTCGAGGGTGTCGGCCTCCGCGATTAGGCCGCCGCGGCTGGGTCCTCCGCAACTGGGCCCTCCGCGACTGGGATCGCCACGCCGGCGCACTAGATGTCATCGAGACCTGCCATCAATGTGAAAACATCGGGAGCACGCAGATGAAAACTCAAGGGTCAGCCGTCTGGTCAGGCGGCCTCAAGGACGGCAAAGGCGCGATTTCAACCAAGAGCGGCGCGCTCACGGATTATCCTTACGGCTTTGCGAGCCGCTTCGAAGGCAAACCCGGCACCAATCCGGAAGAACTGATCGGGGCGGCGCATGCCGGATGTTTCACGATGGCGCTGTCGCTGATCCTCGGCGAGGCCAAGCTGACAGCCGAGCGCATGGAAACCACGGCCGAAGTCACGCTCGAAAAGGTGTCCGACGGATTTGCCATCACGGCCGTCCACCTGACCCTGAAGGCCAAGATACCCGGCATCGATGACGCGAAGTTCCAGGAACTCGCCGGAAATGCAAAGGCGGGCTGTCCGGTCTCGAAACTTCTCAACGCCGACATTACACTCGACGCAACGCTCGAAAGCTGATCGACGCATGTCTGCGGCACGCTGCTTGCTCGCAGCGTGCCGCAGACATCAGAACATCTTCTCTTCGTATTCGATCTCGCCGTCCACGCGCAGGCGCTTCAACGCCGCGCGCCCGTTTTCCGCAACCGCGACATCGACCTCAAGGTGCTGGTCGTTGCGAAGTTTTTCGAGATCGCGTCCCTTGCCTTCCGGAACGAAGAATTTCTCGAGATTGTAGTCGACGCTGTACTCCGAGCACGAGACATCGGTGCATCCGGTCGGCTGCATAGCGCTGGTGACCGTGCCGCGTATGGACGTCCCGCTCTCCGGCTGCGTCTTGTGCAGAGCGACAGGCTTCCAGACATCTCCGTCCTGCGCGAGCTCGACGAAAATCGGCATGTGGTAGTCGAAGTCGTCCTCGCCGCCGAGCTGGGCGGCATACAGCCGGGACATCGGATAGGCCAGGATGACGTAATCGCCGCGCAGGAAATCGCGCGGATCGACCGGCACGACCGGCAGCCGGATCTCGGTTCCGTTGGCGAGAAGCATTGCGCGGTCGACCAGCATGTAGCCGAGCAGTGCGGCCTGGACGATAAAGGCCAGGGCGAAGCCCCAGAGAGGGATGCGGCGGATCATATCGCGGCCTCCTTGGCGCGCGCGGCAAGCCGCTTGTCGAGGCGGAAAAGCAGGACCGCGAGGCCGATGAAGAGCACGCCACCGACGAGAAAGGCGAGTGCCGTGTCGATCAAGGTGCCGAGCGTGACCCAGTAGAGATAGAGAACCTCCGCGCCGAAGACCAAGAAGCCGAGCTTCTTGCCGACCGGATGGCCGGCATGGCCGAGCGAAATCCACCAGAGTGCACCGAGAATGACGACCGATCCCGCGACGAGACGGCCGAAGAATTCATCGGGCGTCGTCCAGAAGCCGAGGGCCAGGGCCACCGCCCCGAAAGCTGCGACCGCCGCGACATCGAGGAAGCGCAGCTCGCCGCGCTGCTGGGCCAGACTTGCCAGTAAAACCGCCGCGATGAGGGCGACCACCGCGATCGCCGCCCAGAGGAAGTTGTCCCCGCTGCCGGAGTCGAACAGCAGAACCTGAAGCACGCCGGCCGCGAGCAGAAAGCCGCCGAGAGCGGGTGTCAGAAGATCGTGGCCGAGCTTTACAAGGTGCGGACGCGAGGTGGTCGTGGTGAGAACGAGGCCGACGGTCCAGAAGGCAAGGCCGAGGCAGGCGAGCATTCCGAAATAGCCCGACGCCGGCCAGTCGTGGACGACGGCAAGCCGCATCGTCGTCGCGACGATCCAGAAACCGAGCGCGAGAATGGCGGCGCTGCGCGCCAGACGGCTGTCGAGCCTGGCGGCCCAGATGCCGAGCACAACAATCGCGATAAGTCCGCCCCAATGAGGAGCGGTGTGGTTGTCGACGGTCGTGATCCAGGTCCAGTAGACTGCCCCCGCAAGCGCAATCACGGTGCCGGAGACGGATCGGGTCGCGAACGCGGCGATCATGGCGCCCGCAAGCCAGAGCAGGACCGCGTCGGCAAACTCACCGGCCAGATGATAGGTTTGACCGACAAGCGCGATGGCCGCGGCAAAAATGAATCCGCCGAGAAGAACGGCGGCATCGGCAAAGCGCGGCAGATCGCGCTTCTGGAGAAAGGCCCCCGCACCATAGGCAAGGCCGAGACAGAGCAGGAGAAGGCCGAAGCGGAAGATCCTCGGCATGTAGTCCCAGTTTGCGCCGATAAAGGCGAAAATCCCGAAACCGATCAAAAGAGCGCCGAGAACCGCGATCACCGCGGCGAAACCGAAGCCGGGCGCGGCCCGCACGTCGAGCGAGGCGAGGATGGCCGTCGCGCCGTCGGAGGTGACCCACCCCTTGTCGCGCCAGATGGCCAGGTCTTCGCCGAGTTTTTTTCTGTAATTGCTGTCGAACATGACCCGCCGTGTACGCGGCTAACATTTCCTGACTATTTCACGATCGTTTCTTCGCCCTGCGCGCGCCTGCATTTTCGCGTATGCGCTTGGCTGCGATGTCCTCGATGTGCGCGGCGACGTTCGGATTTGCGGCGATGAACGTGTTGAAGTCGCCCGCGTCGAGCCGGAGCAGAGAGCAATAGGCGATGGAGATGACATCGGCCGTGCGCGGTTCGCTGGTCAGCAGCGCAAGCTCACCGAACACATCGCCCGTGCCGAGCCTGATCTGGCGCTCGCCCGCATGGACCTCGACCGCGCCGGAGGAGATGAAATAGGCCGCGTCGCCTTCTTCGCCTTTGTGGATCAATACCTCGCCGGGCAGCGTGAAGACCGGATGCATCAGGCGCACCATGTCGTCCACCTGCTCTTCGCTGAGGGTCGCGAAGAGAGGAAAATTCCTGACGAGATCGCGGATGTCGAGACCGAGATCGAGTTGCGGCCGCTTGTCGGCCCTGCCGCGGCGGCTCGCAATGTGCATGCGCAGATCGCGGTGGAGTTCCGGGCCGATAATGCTCTGCTCGTAGAGACCATCATATTCGAGTTCCTCGCGGCGCAGCGCCGTGCGTAGGACGAAGCTGCGCTTCAACTCGAGGGCATATTCGGGAAACTGCAATGTCAGCGAATCCACCGCGCGCTGCAGTCCTTCGCGCCGCTCGGCCAGGAGTTCGCCGGCGCGCACGGCGACGTCCTCGCCGAGTACGGGCCTGATCGTTTGCCGGATAAACGGTTCAAGCCGCATCAGCACGATGCGGCTCGCCAGCAGGATCTCGAAACGATCGGACAGGAGCCGGGCAAAGTAGGTGTCGACGCCGAGACGGCGGTGCAAGCCGTGTGCGAGCCTCAGACGCGACGGCAGTTCAAGGCTTTCCTTCGCCGCCTCCGCATAACCGCGTTCGCCGCCGGTGCGGGAGCGGTCGATCTGGCGGGCGCTGTTGGCCAGCATGTCGGAGACGATGGAAAATGAAATCGTCCGCTCGCGGAAATTTTCAAGAATGAGTTCGCGCTCGTGCCGCGCAAGGGTGACGAGGCCGAGCGTCATGCGATGCCCGCGGTCGAAGTCCGCGACATCCGCCAGTTCGACCGGCTCCGAGGACGATGCGAACTCCTGTTTTTCGAGTTCCGGAAGTCCGTACAGCGTCGCCGTGCGCGACAGGGTCTCGCGGACATTGGTCTGGGCGACGCCGAGAACCTGCTGGCGCAGCGCGGTGTCGAGCGGCGACAATTTGTCGAGGCCGACAAGGCGCATGACACGGTGAAGCGTCGTGCCCTGAACAAGAATGGTGAACAGAACGAAACCGGTCGCGAGGACTGCGATGAAACGCTGCACCTCGAAAGGGACTTGGGTGTTCTCGGTAATCGACAGCGCAAGCGCAAGCGTCAGCGCGCCGCGCAACCCGCCCCATACGATGACGAGCGAGTAGCGGCTGTCGACCTTGGCCGAGAGCCTGAACCGTTGCAGGACCGGCAGCGTGCCGAACAGGACGATGGCGCGCGCGACCAGGGCGGCGACCACGAGAACGAGGACGAGGACGAGATCGCCCCATGTCGCGCCGGTCAGAAGGCGCGGTACGAGAATCGAGGCGAGTACGAAAATGAGCGACCCGGCCCAGTAGTCGAGCTGATCCAGGATCGCGCGGAATTGGTTCCAGCCGACCGGGGATGCATAGCCCGGACCGAACAGATTGAGCGTAACGCCAACGCCGACGACGGAGACCACGCCCGAGACGTGCAGAACGGTTTCCGCGAGGATGAAGGCCAGATATGGCGCTGCGAGGCACAAAGTGACTTGCGCCATCGGACGGTCGCCGACAAACGCCAGGAGTACGCACGAGACGCGGCCGACAAGATAGCCGAAGATCGCGCCGCCGCCGCCGAGCAGCGCAAACTGCAGCACCCCGCCGAGCACATCGACGGGCTGGGGCGCGAGAACATAGCCGAGAAACAGGACGAACAGGGTGATCGCGGCGGCGTCGTTGAACAGGCTTTCGCCTTCGAGAAGGCGGCCGAGCCGGGCCGGCGCGCCGACATCGCGCAGAATTCCGATAACGGCCACGGGGTCCGTGGTCGCGACGACCGCGCCCAGCAGAAGGCAGGCTATCAGCGGGAAGCCGGAGGCCCAGTGCACGACGCCGCCGATGAAGAAGGTCGCGACCACCACCGCGAAGACCGACAGGACGACGATGGGCGTGGCGTCTTCCGCGATCTGGCGCACATCGATGCCGACGGCCGACTGGAACACCAGGATCGGCATCAGCACGAAAATGAAGATCGAGGAGCCGACTGGCGGATCGACCAGCAAGCTCATCACGCCGGCGGGCTCGAAGTCGAAATTGGTCCTGAGCAGCAGAGCACCGACGCCGATGCCGATGCCGAGCAACGCGGACGCCACGCTGATCGGCACGTTGAAACGTGCGGCGATCGGCTCGACCAAGCTGACCATAGCGAGAAGAGCACAGACAATCAGGACGATGGCAGGGACCAGCATTTCGAACCCGGTTGTAAAGCGGCGCGGACCTTAGCGGGTTGCTTCCGCTCTGTCTGCAATGCGCCCGGTCTGGGGATGGGGTCCGAAAATAAGCCGTCCGCCCTCGCGGGCGAAAAAGCCGTTCGGGAAATCGGTCTTCAGTTTCTTTTCCATCCGCCCGAGCCGGGCATCGTCATAGTCCGGTGCATGATGGAAACAGGCAAGCGACGTCGCCTTCGCCGCCTTGGCAAGGGCTGAACCCGCCTCCCAGGTCGAATGGCCCCAGCCGCGATAACGCGGATAGTCGTCCTCGTCATAGGTCGCGTCGTAGACGATCAGATCGGCGCCGCGGGAGAACGCGACAAGCGCCGGATCGGGATCGGCGGCGGCGGCCCCGTGCTCCATATCTGTCAGCACGACGACCGAGCGTCCGTCGCGATCGAACCGGTAGCCCGTCGCCCCATCCGGGTGGTTCAGCGGGCAGGTCGGCACCGACATGCCGCCGACCGAAATGGTCTCTCCGGCCGAAAACCCGATAAAGCGGACGGAAGAAGGCAGCATGCCGAACGTGACCGGAAACAGAGGCGGCGAGAACAGCCGCTTCAGCGCCACTTCCGCGGTGTCGCCTCCGAGACTGCCGCAATAGATGTCGAGCGTGACGCCCGGCACGAAACAGGGGGCAAACAGCAGAAGGCCGATAACGTGGTCATGATGCAGGTGCGTCAGCAGAATATCGAAATGATCTCCGGCCTTCGCATTTATCTGCGCGCCCAGCGGCACGATGCCGGTGCCGGCATCCAGGATGACGCGGCTCGTCCCGGCCGTGATTTCGATGCAGCTCGTATGTCCGCCGAAGACGTCCATGTCCGCACCGGAAACGCCAACCGATCCGCGCACGCCCCAGAAGCGCACATCGAGGCCGCGCTCATCTCCGGCGGGGGTGGCTGTGTCGGTCATGGGGTTCACGCGTTCCGTTGGCCAGAATCGGCCGTACGCCGGGCACGTTTTAAGCGGGTCGTCATTTATGGGCAAACTCCGTCACGCCATCCCAGTCCTGCGGCGGGGGATTGGCGATAAGGTCCCGGCACTGGACGACCATGTAATCGTAGAGCGGCCTCAACGACATAGCGGCGACATTACGCGCGGCTTCCGCATGCGCGATCGCCTCCTCGAAGCGACGCGCGCGGAAGGTCTCGAACATCGTGGCATGCGTCTTCGCGAGCGCCCCGAATTCGCCGGTTCCGGCGTGCGCCGCATCGCCCGCGAGCGTGAATATACGCACGGCCTTCGTCTTGCCCTTCACCTTCACCGCGTCGACTTCGAGCCAGGCAAAATCGGGCGCTGCGTCCCGCGTCGGTTCCGAGGCCAGGATCGTCACGCCGTAGGTCTTGCTCGCCCCTTCGAGGCGGGACGACAGGTTCACATCGTCGCCGAAGGCGGAATAATCGAAGCGCCGCGTCGAGCCGAAATTGCCGACCGAGCACGCCCCGGTCGCAAGCCCGATGCCGAACTTCACTTCCCGATATGTACGGCCCGCAGCTTCGGCCTCCTGCCTCCAGCCGGCGTTCAGGCGTTCAAGCTCGCTCACCATCTGCAGCGACGCCTTTGCCGCCTGCCGCGCATGGTCGGGATCGTCGAGGGGCGCGTTCCAGAAGGCCATGATCGCGTCGCCGATATATTTGTCGAGCGTCGCGCGGTGGCCCATCACGATCTCGCTCAGCGGGTCGAGATAAGCGTTCATGAAGCTCGTCAGTTCCGCCGCGCTGAGGCCCTCGGAGATGGTGGTGAAGCCGCGAATGTCGCAGAACATGACCGTGATATCCCGCGTCTCGCCGCCGAGGACGAGCTTCGAGGGATCCTTCGTCAGCTGCGCGACGACATCCGGCGAGACGAACCGGCCGAACGCCTCGCGCACCCATTTCTTCTGCGCCTGCTCCGCCCGGTAAAGCGCGACCACGCCGGACAGGTAGACCGCGGCGACCGTCGCCGATGGAAACAGCGGATCGAGCAGAAGATCGCGCGCGCTGAACGCGTGCCAACTGACGAAGACGAGTGCGCCGATCGCCGCGCCGCCGAGCACCGCGGTTCCGGCGGCCTCAATTCGCGGCAAAAGAAGCGCGATGCCAAGGCCCGCGAAAAGCGCGATCAGGAGTTCGGCGCCGAGAGCCCAATCGGGACGCGTGAGCGAGCGGCCTTCCAGCACATGCTCGAGAAGCTGGGCGTGAACCTCGACGCCCGGCACTGTCGCATCGACCGGCGTCGACCTCTGGTCCAGAAGCCCCGCGGCGCTCGTACCGACAAGAAGAATGCGCCCGGCGATTTCCGAGGGCGCGACCGAGCCGTCGAGCACCTTCCAGGCCGGCACGAAGCGGCCCTGTTCGGTCGGCGAGAAGCGGACGCGGACCTCGCCGCGCGGGTCGGTCGCGATCTCGACCCCGCCCGCCTTCACGGTGTTGATGCCGGTCTTGGCGCCAAAGGCCTGCTGGCCGCTGGCATTCGAGGCGCGCACCACGAAGGTCGACGCGCCTTGGGCAACGCGGAGCGATTCCATGGCCAGAGCCGGAACGATCTTGCCGTCGAGCGAGAGGATCAGCGGCACGCGACGCACCGTCTGGTCGCGGTCCGGCAGCCAGTTCAGCGCTCCGAAGCCGACGGCCTTTTCCGCGAGCTTCGGAAGCGGCGTCACCGCGCCGCTGAAGCTCGGAAGGAACGGCACGGGATCGTCCCCCGCGCTCGCGAGGCCGTGGCGGGTCGGATAGGCGACCGGCGAGCCGTGGGTGAGGATCGTGCCGAGAACAACCGGGGCATGGGACAAAGCCGCCGCCAGAACCTCGTCATTATCCGGCATCGAGGTGAGTTCGTCCGCCAGGCGCTGGCGGGCCGGCGTGTCGGGCAGCGCCGCCACAAGGTTTCCGGCGCTGTTACGGTCGGGTTCGGAGAGCACCATGTCGAACGCGATCGATGCCGCGCCGAGCTGTCCAAGCCTCGATACGAGATCGGCGATCCGCGTGCGCGGCCAGGGCCATTGGCCGAGCCGGCTCAGGCTTTCATCGTCGATATCGACGATGCGGACGGGCGAATCCGGATTCCAGACCCTTGGCTCGAGCCGCTGATATGTGTCGAAGACCAGGTTTCGCACGGTGTCGAACCGCTCGGACTGAAACAGGCCGAGCGACAGGATCGCCAAGAGCGGGACGGTAACCGCCAACACGTAGGACCAGCGGCTGCTCATGCGTGCGGTTTCCGTGGACGGGTGGACGGCAGGTCCGGGATCAAACTTACCAGCGTTCGCCCCGCCACCGGGTAAATCCGGCAACAGCCCGCTGTATAGCCCCAACTATATGACCCGATACATGTTCTGGCTGAGGTGTTGCCCAAATACACTAGATAAAGGTTCCCTGTTGCGGAAAGGGTACGTTAATAATTGGGGGGCTGATGACGAGCCGTGGCAGTGTGTTGGGAGCCTTGCTTTCGCTCGGGCTCGGCGTTGCCGCGTGCCAAAGCGCCGCGGCCCAGGACGCGGCGCAGTGCGCCGGGCTTCCCGCGGATCGAACGGAGCTGTTCGCGCTCCTCGTCCGCAATCCCGGCAATGTGTGCGCCACTCTGCGTTACGCCGATCTGAGCACCAAGGCCGGCGACATCGAAGCCGCCATCGGCGCGCTTGAACGCGTTCTTTTCTACGAACCGAACGAGCCGCAAACCCGCCTTTACCTCGGCCTGCTCTATTCCCGCCTCGGCTCGAACGACATGGCCCGCGGCTATTTCGAATCCGTGCTCGAGCACCCGGCCACGCCGCAGGCCATCAAGGATCGCGCGACCTATCTGATGGCCCAGGCCACGGGGCGGACCGAGCCTTCGCAATGGCGCGGCTTCGTGCGCACCGGCCTGCGCTGGCAGAGCAACGCGAATTATGCGGCGGACGGCGAATACATCGCTTACGACCCGTCTCCCGATGACCCGTCCGATGCCGCCTATTTTGACACCGAAGGCTCGCCGGAAAGCGACTGGAACGCCTATGCCCAGGGCGGCGTGTTCTATTCCTACGATTTCGGCAATCAGCGCGGCGATGCGTTCGAGGCCGGCATAACGACCTACAATACGCGCCAGTTCGAGCTCGAAGAGTTTAACTTCAACCAGGCCGAGGCCATTCTTGGGGTCCGGTTCGGCGTTCCGACAGGGCACCCGACCGCTCTCGCCTCGATCAAGCCGTACCTCACCAGCAGCGGCGCGCTTCTCGACGACGAGTCGCTGTACTGGGAAGGCGGCGGTGGCGTGCAGGGCACGCTCCCGGTCGGCACCTTCACGTTTGGCGCCTATGCCCAGGCCGTCTGGCGCGAATACGACGAGAACACACAGAACACTCTTCCGACCACCGACGAATTCAGCGGCGAGACGGGATGGGTCTATAGCGCCGGCCTGCGCATCGCGAGCGATCCGCGGGCGGCATCCCGCTTCAACCTGCATCTCGGCTATGAGCGTCGTGAGATCGACGATCCGGCGAGAGAATTCCTTGACGTCGACGTGCCCAATCCGGGAACGATTACTTTCCCTGCGGTCCCTTTACCGAGGACTATCTGAGTTACAATCGGGTGCATCGCCGAGATGCGCCTGCCCTTCGACCTTTATCTTAAGGGACATCATCTGCTGCTGACGCCCGTTGGTCGGCGTGCGTTACACGCAATACGACGAGTGCCGATCCCTATACGCTTCGACGATCTCGACGTAAACGACGATCCGATCTTTGATGGTCGCGAGGACTGGCAATACCGCATCGGGTTCGGCTTCGATTACGCGCATAACCGACACGGCCGGCATCGGAGCGCAAATGCTCTATACGGTGACCGATTCGAACCTTCCGGCGTATGATACCGACAACCTGTCGATATCATTCGGTCCACATTTCCGCTTCTGAGGGAACGCCGATGCCGATCTTCAACCGCCGCACGGCCGCCCGTCTCTCCGCCCTTCTGGCATCGACCGCGCTGTTCAGCTTCAACGCCCAGGCGCAAACGGTCGGTACAGCCGCGGCCGTCAACCCGACGACCGAAGCCGGCCAAGGCGGCGGGGGTCGCGTCCTCCGTCTCGGCAGCGATATCGTGCGAAACGAAACCGTCCGCACCTCGACCCAGGGCTCGGCGCAGATTCTCTTTATCGACAAGTCGACCTTGAATATCGGCCCGGGCAGTTCGGTCACGATCGACAATTACGTCTTCAACCCCGACGCCAATACCGGCCAGGCGGCGATTACGCTCGGCAAGGGCGTCATGCGCTTTGTCGGCGGCGAGATCAGCCACAGCAGCACGGTGCAGATCAAGACGCCCGTCGCCACCGCCGGCGTGCGCGGCGGCACGATGACGATCTCCCATGGTGAGGACGGGACGCGGTTCATCCTTCATTACGGTTCGGCCGAGATCGAAACGTCCTGCGGCAAGGTCGTGCTGCGGCGCCCGGGCTACGCCGTCACCGTCGCTGGAGCAGACGAATGTCCTTCGGCGCCGGAACTGGCGACGAAGCAGGAAATCAAGGAAGCCCTCAGCACGCTGACGAGCGGGCCCGGCCAGAGCGGCGGCGGCACGTTCACGGGCGAAGGTCCGCAAACGTCCGAGACCTTCGAAGGCGGCCCGAACAATCCGCCCGGGAACCCGCCCGGCCCGCCGCCTAATCTCGAGCAGTTTATCCAGGAACAAGCCCAGGATCCGTTCATTCCGGGCGGCGGCGGCGGCGGCGGGTACGAATAAGTCAGGTTGATTGCGTGCGCGCTTTCTCAAACCACGACCAACGCGGATCATCTGTCTCTGCACATCGCGTCCGCGACCGAACCGCGGACTTCTCATGCTGGCGGGGCGTATTCTAGGAACAGCAGCTCGAATGGCTTCGCCGCAATAGCCTACCCTTCGAATGCCCTCGCTCTGGCCGAGGCGGCGCTGGCGGATCGGGCGCTCCGGCAATCTGCCCTTTTTCCAGACGGCGGTCGGCGGCTTCTCACTCCCGGCCTCGACGAAATTCGCCGTTCTCTCGCTTTCGAGAGCATCCAGATCGTGCAGAACACGATCGACGAGATCGAGGTGCGCTACGTGCCGCTGGCGGGCGCAACTTCACCGTACATACCAAGGCTCGAGACCTATTTCGCCGCGTGATGAATCCGCATGTTCGCGTGAAAGCTACGTGTGTTTCCGTGCTCGAACGGTCGGCCTCCGCAAATTTGAGATAATGAAATGCCATGTCGATCGCGCCCTGATGATGCGGGATCTTCATTCGGACGAAATCCATGTCGGGTACCCGAAGGCTGCACCGCGCCCATATCCTTCGTCATCCTCATGGGACCGCATCTGGGCGGCATCTTTGACCTTATCCCAAGGAGGAAGCCCAGATGCTGCGGGTTCCCGTCGCCGCGATCGCCCCTATATTCACTGTTCCGCTGGTGGCGGCAGCCATGGTGCTGCCATTGGTCAGCGTTATCGCAAGTGCCATAAGGCTGCGCTCGCTGCGCCTTTGATGCCCTTGATGCGGCACAGCGGTTGCTTGTTTCCTGCCGACGAAACGGGAAAGATAGAGCCTAAGGAAGGCGCGTGCGGCGCCTCCAGCACGCATGTGGATACGGGGAAGCGATGCTTCAGACCAAAGCCGACAGCGACGGAGACACGGCCGCCGAGGCGGCGATCTTGGACCGCGAGCAGGCGATCACCGACGCCAAGTCCGACATTCTGGCCAAGATGACGCTCTCGGTCGGCAAGGACCCGGCCTATGCCACGGACCGCGACTGGTTCGTCGCGACCGCGCTTGCCGCGCGGGACCGCGTTACCCACCGTTTCCTCGCCGGCAAAAGATTGAGCAAGGCCGACGGCAAGAAGCGCGTCTATTATCTCTCGCTGGAATTTTTGATCGGCCGCCAGCTCACCGACGTTCTGTCGAATTTCGAGCTGCTGGACATTTTTCGCGCCGCGCTCGCCGATCTCGGCGTCGACATGGAAAAGGTGCGGGAAGCGGAACCGGACGCCGCGCTCGGCAATGGCGGCCTTGGCCGCCTCGCCGCCTGCTTCATGGAAAGCATGGCGACGCTCGGCATCCCGGCCTACGGCTACGGCATCCGCTACGATCACGGCCTGTTCCGCCAGGTCATCAAGGACGGCTGGCAGCAGGAATTCCCCGAGGACTGGCTGGCCAACGGCACGCCGTGGGAGTTCATCCGGCCCGATGTCATCTTCGACATCAAGTTCGGCGGCTCGGTCGAAACCGTCGCCAAAGAGGGCGGCGTCGACCGTTTCATCTGGCATCCGAACGAAATCGTGCACGCCGTCGCCTACGACACGCCGATCGTCGGCTGGCGCGGCGGCAATGTGAACCCATTGCGGCTGTGGTCGGCGCGCGCGGCGGACCCGATCCGCCTTGAACTCTTCAACAAGGGCGATCATGTCGGCGCGTTGTCCGATCAGGCGCGTGCCAAGGCCATCTCGAAGGTTCTTTATCCGAGCGATGAGACAGCGTCCGGACAGGAGCTTCGCCTCAGACAGGAATATTTCTTCGTCTCGGCCTCGCTGCAGGATCTGCTTAAGCGCCATATCCGTATTTACGGCGATCTTTATTCCCTGCCCGATCGCGCGGCGATCCAGCTCAACGACACTCATCCCGCCATCGCCATCGCGGAGATGATGCGCCTCCTGCTCGACGAGCACGGCCTGCCCTGGGACGCGGCCTGGCGCCTCACATCCTCGACCTTCTCCTACACCAATCACACGCTTTTGCCGGAAGCGCTCGAAACCTGGCCGCTTCCGCTGTTCGAGCGCCTGCTGCCGCGACATCTGCAGATCATCTATTTCATCAACAGCCTGCATCTCGACACGGCCAAGAAGGCATTTCCCGGCGATCCGGAGCTTCTGTCCTCGGTCTCGATCATCGACGAACGCGAGGGGCGGCGGCTGCGCATGGGGCAGCTCGCCTTTATAGGCTCGCACGCGATCAACGGCGTCTCGGCACTGCATACGGATTTGATGAAGGAAACGACGTTCCGCGATCTGAACCGCGTTTATCCGGGCCGGATCCAGAACAAGACCAACGGCATCACATTCCGGCGCTGGCTGCATCAAGCCAATCCGAAGTTGACCGAACTGCTTCGTGACATCTGTGGCGACGAAGTTCTCGACAAACCGGAACTCATTCACCGCCTCGCCGATTTTGCGGACGATCCGGCCGTGCAGGAGCGCATATCCAACATAAAGCGCGCCAACAAAGCGGTACTCGGCAAGATCATCAGCGACCGGGTCGGGATTCGCGTCGATTCGTCGGCGCTTTTCGACGTGCAGATCAAGCGTCAGCACGAATACAAGCGCCAGCTTCTGAACCTGCTCGAAACCGTCGCGCTCTACGATGCGATCCGCTGCAATCCGTCGAAGGACTGGGCGCCGCGCGTCAAGATTTTCTCGGGAAAAGCGGCTGCGAGTTACGTCACCGCCAAACTCGTCATCAAGCTGGCGAACGACATCGCCAAAACCGTCAATGGCGATCCGAGCGTGCACGGCCTGCTGAAGGTCGTGTTCCTTCCGAACTACAATGTGTCGCTCGCCGAACGCATCATTCCCGCCGCCGATCTCTCCGAACAGATATCGACCGCCGGCATGGAGGCGTCCGGCACCGGCAATATGAAACTCGCGCTCAACGGCGCGCTGACCATCGGCACGCTCGACGGCGCGAATATCGAGATCAAGGAGAATGTCGGCGACGACAACATCTTCATCTTCGGCCTGACGACGGCCGAGGTCGAGGCACGCAAGGTTGCGGGCAGTCCAAAGCCCGTGGACAATATCGCGGCATCGCCGATGCTCGCCGAGGTTCTGGATGCGATCGGCGGCGGCGTGTTCTCGCCCGACGATCCGAACCGCTTCAAGCCGCTCGTCGACGGCCTGCGCGGACAGGACCGCTACATGCTGACCGACGATTTTGATTCCTATTGGGCCGCGCAACGCCGCGTGGACAATCTGTGGAACACGCCGCAGAAATGGACGCGCGCCGCGATCCTCAACATCGCGAACATGGCATGGTTCTCCTCCGACCGGACGATCAGGGAATATGCCGAGCAGATCTGGAACGTCCCGATTTCGAAGTAAGTACACCTCTCCAATCGGGTGACTTGGCGAGTTGCGCGACAGCGCGACCGGGCTGAAGGTGTAATGCGGATCAGGAGCTCGCGCCCCTCACCCCGCTCGAGCCTACCGGCTTGAGTTGGCCCTCTCCTTTGGGAGAGTGAGGAGCAAACTACCTATCCCTATTCGCGACGAACCGTGCCGCTTCGCGCAGCGTCTCGGCCTTGTCGCCGAAACCGGCAAGCGCGGCTTCCGCTTCGGTCACGAGATCGCCCAGGCGCTTGCGGGCGGCGTCCTTGCCCCAGAGCCGGACAAGCGTGCCCTTGCCCATCGCGGCGTCCTTGCCGGTTGCCTTGCCGACCGTCGCGGCGTCCGCCTCCTCATCGAGGAGATCGTCCGCGATCTGGAATGCGACGCCGAGCGCGCGGCCGTACTTTCCGAGGCTGTCATGCTCGGCCTTGCTGGCGCCGCCGAGAATGGCGCCCATTTCGACGCCAGCGAACAGCAGCGCGCCGGTCTTCATGGCCTGGAGGCGCAGGATCGCCTTGTCGTCGAGCGCCAGCGGTTTGCCGTCGGCATGGAACCGGCCCTCGGCTTCGAGATCGAGGAGCTGACCGCCGACCATGCCGCCGAGACCGGACGCACGGGTGAGCGATTTTACCAGTGCGATGCGGACGACCGGGTCCGGCGAGGTCGGCTCGTCGGCGAGAATGTCGAAGGCGTAGGTCAGAAGCGCGTCGCCCGCGAGAATTGCGGTCGCCTCATCGTATTTCTTGTGCGTTGTCGGCTGGCCGCGCCTGAGATCGTCGTTGTCCATAGCCGGCAGGTCGTCGTGGACAAGACTGTAGCAATGCACGCATTCGATGGCGGCGGCCGCGCGCAGCACGCCCTCGCCCTCCTTGCCGAACAGACGCGCCGTCTCGACCACCAGAAAGGGACGAAGGCGCTTGCCGCCGGCCAGGGCCGCATAGCGCATGCTCTCGACCACCCGTTCAGGCCGAAGGATTTCGCCGGGCAGGACGTTGGTACCGAACAGGTCCATCAGGACCCCATCGACCGTCTTGGCCACATCTCCCAGTTGCGTCGCAAAGTCCGCTCGTTTCAACGTCTGCTGCCTTTCGGATCGTCACAGCCAAATGCTAGACACATTTGGGCCTCAGAGGGGCGCACGCGTGGGTGCAAAGTTCGCGGGAACTTGGCCGAACAGCCAAGCACATGGCAAGACTGGCAGCTTCCTAACACAAATTCTGAAAGCCACCCGAGGGCGGAGTAGCGCAAATGCGGAAACTGGGCGAGCGCATTCTTGTGTCCACGGCAGCGCTTTGCGTCCGGCGGCCCTGGCTCATTCTGGCGCTTTCGGCCCTTCTGACCCTCATCGCCGGCTGGTACTCGACCTCCCTCGCCGTAAACACCTCGACCGACGACATCCTCTCCCACACGCTGCCCTTCAGGCAGGTCGAGGCGGCCTACCGCAAGGACTTCCCCAAGCAGGAAGCGGCGCTGATCATCGTGGATGGCCCCACGGGCGCCGACGCCGACAGCGCCGCGGACAATCTCGCGGTCCGCCTCCGGGACAAGCCCGAACTGTTCACCCACGTCGAAGTCCCTGGAGAATCAGAGTTTTTCACGAACAATGGCCTGCTGTTCCTGGATCAGGACAAGCTCGACGGCTTCCTGGGCCAGCTTGAAGGCGACAAATCCCTTCTGACCCTTTTTGCAAGCGATCCTAGCCTTCGCGGCGTTGCGAGCCTCGCCTCCGGTCGTGCCTCCAACCCAGGCAACGAGGCTCAGACCATTCGTCTCTTCAATGAAATCGGCGAGACCGCCGCGGCCCAGGCCGGCGACGACGACCGTCGCGTCGACTGGGTTTCCGTCCTGAATTTCGAGCGCCCCGGCTCCCGCCCCGGCACCCGCCGTTTCGTTCTCGCCCGGCCAGTTCTAGACAATGCATCCCTCGACCGCGCCGGTCCCGCCTTGAAGGCCCTCGACGAGGAGATCAAGGGCGTTCAGAGCGAGGAGGCCGAGGGCCTGAAAATCCAGGTCACGGGCGACCCTACGCTCCGCCAGCAGGAGCTGAACGACGCCTTTTCCGGTGCCGTCGCCGCCTCCGGCCTGTCCTTTATCCTGGTCGCGCTCAGTCTCATTCTCGGTATCCGCTCCGGCCGCCTGATCCTCACTTTGCTGATCGTGCTCGTCATCGGCGGCGTCTGGACGACGGGTCTGGCGACTTTGTTCGTCGGCCGGCTGAACCTCATCTCCGTCGCGTTCATGGTGTTGTTCGTCGGCCTCGGCGTCGATTTCGGCACCCATCTCGGCCTGCGCTTCCTCGAGGAGCGCAAGAAGGGCAACCCTTTCGAGAAAGCCATGGCCGCGGCCATGATCGAGGAGGCGCCCTCGATCGGCCTGTCGACGCTCTGCGCGATCGTTGCGTTCCTGTCCTTCGTGCCGACCGCCTATACCGGCCTCGCCGAGTTCGGCATCATTTCCGCGCTGGGCATGGTCGTCGCCTTCCTCGTGACCTTCACGGTGCAGCCGGCGCTGATGGCCGTCATGCCGCCGCACGTGCCAAGCTGGGGCCAATTAGACATCGGCATCGGCAAGTTCATCAAACGCCATCACGTGGCGATCCTCGTCGTGTCCGGTCTGGTCACGATCGGTGCGCTTTACGCCGCCGCCGATGCCCGCATCGACGTCAATCCGCTCAACCTCCAAAATCCGAACGCTGCGCCGGTTATCGCGTATCGCGACCTCGCCAAGGATCCGCAGACCACGCCGTATTCCATCAATGTGGTGGCGGCCAATCTCGAGGATGCCCACGCGCGCGCCGAAAAGCTGGCAGCCGTTCCGGGCGTCGAAAGGGTCGCGACCGCCGAGCAGTTCCTGCCCAAGGATCAGGGACCGAAGCTCGAACGTCTCGCACAGACGCGCACGACGCTCGGCCCGGCATTCATGAACACCAACCCGGAGGCCGCGCCGAACGACGCCCAGCTTCGCGAAGCCTTCACCACCCTCAGCAACGCAGCCGACACCGCCGTCGCCCGCGCCCCCGCGGGCTCTGATCTGAAGGCGGCCGCCGAGAGATTCCGCGATGGCCTCAACGCTTTCGCGGACAAGCGCGGCGTCAGCACACCTGAACTGCGCAAGCTGGAAGAGGCTCTGGTCGGCTCGATGCCCGACATCGCCGACGGCCTGCGGTCGCGGCTCGACGCGCGGGAGCTGACCCTCGCCGACCTGCCACCCGAAATCAGCAAGGACTGGATCACTCCCGACGGCCGTCTGCGGCTTCAGGTCCAGCCGGCGGATGACATCAGCTCGCCGGAAGGTCTCGAAGATTTCGCCGCGAAAATCCAGGCCGTCGAGCCCATGGCATCGGGCGTTCCGATCGGCGTCACCGAGGCCGGGACGGCGATCCTGTGGTCGTTCGCCGAAGCCATTCTCTATACGGCGCTGGCGATCGCGCTCATCGTCCTCATCCTGCGCCGCCGCCTGACGGACATGCTCTTGATCCTGGCCCCGCTCGCGGTCGCGGCGGTCTGGACGGTCGCCGGCTCGTCACTGCTCAGCCTGCCGTTCAATTTCGCCAACGTAATCGTCATTCCGCTTCTGATCGGCCTCGGCGTCGCCGGCAGCGTGCACATCGTGGTGCGCGCCCGCGAGCTGACCCATGAGAACGAAGGCAAGAAACTGGCGGACCGGGTCGATGTCCTCGACACCTCGACCTCGCTCGCCGTCCTCGTGGCACAGCTGAACACAGTTGCGGCATTCGCCACCCTCGCAATTTCCAATCATCGCGGGCTATACAGCATGGGCTTGCTGCTCGGCCTGTCGATCCTGCTCGTCGTGATCGTCTGCCTGGTCGTTCTACCGGCCGCGATGATCGCTCTCCACCGTCCGCGCGGGATCATGGAGAGCGGCATCTCTCCCGTGGCGATCGTCCGTCGGAGGACGGCAGCATCCACAAAAGTGCCGGTGAAACGGCGCAAGAAATGAGTTCGGGCTGGGTAGAGAGATGGCAAAAGTTCTGGTGACGGGCGGCTGCGGATTCGTGGGTCGCCATCTCGTGGACCAACTGGTCGCACGCGGCGATGAGGTTCGTGTCATCGATATCTGCGATCCGGCGCCCTTCCCGGCCGGCGTCGAATACCGCCGCGCCTCGATCCTCGATCCGGGGGCGGTCTCCTCCGCGCTCGAGGGCGTGGACCGCCTCTATCATATCGCCGGCATCGCACATCTCTGGAACAAGAGCCGGACCGGCTTCGACGACATCAATCGGCGCGGCGCGGAAACAGTGATTGGTGCCGCCGTCCGGGCCGGCACCAAGCGCATCGTCCATTGCTCGACCGAATCCATCCTGCTGCCGAAGCGCCGCAACGGAGCTCATATCAGCGAGGATCACGGCCCCGCCCTCCGCGAGCTTCCCGGTCCGTACACACGCTCGAAATATCTTGGCGAGCAGGCCGCTCTCCAGGCCGCCCGCGCGGGAGCCGATCTCGTTGTCGTCAACCCGACCGTTCCCGTCGGCGCGGGCGACGCGAACATGACGCCCCCGGCACAGATGATGGCGCTGTTCCTGAAGGGCGGCACGCCGTTCTTCCTCGACTGCACGCTCAATCTCGTCGACGTCCGCGACGTCGCTGCCGGCATCATTCTCGGCGGGGACAATGGCCGCGCCGGCGAGCGTTACATTCTGGGCGGCGAGAATGTAACGCTGCGCGACCTGCTCGAGCTTCTCGGCCGCGTTTCCGGCCGCAAAATGCCGAAGCGCACCATTCCCGGCGGCGTCGCGCTGTGCGCCGGCGTGATATCGGAATGGATCGCGAAGATCACGAAGCAAGGGCCGGCGGCAACCCGTGAAGGCGTCCTGCTCGCGCTTCGCTCCGCGCCGTTCGACAGCTCGAAGGCCAAACGCGAACTCGGCTATCAGCCCCGCCCGATCGAAGGCGCCCTGCGCGAAGAACTCGCCTGGCTGATCGAGCACCACGCACCGAATAAAACCGGCGCGGCCGGCGCAAATGCCAACCTTTCGACACGAAGCCCGCGTTAAGTCCCAGCCCTTGCTTGTCTTTGCGGGGACATGTCCGATGAAAACCTATGCATTCGCGCTTGGCGCTCTCGTTCTGGCATCGGGATCGGCCATGGCCCAGACCCCAACCGCCACCGTCATCGTTACTGTTCACGGCGTTGAAGTCGGCAAGGGCGCGGTCAGCGTCGGCATTTGCGATACCGGCCTCGGCGGCGACAATTGCCCTGTCGGCGGCAGGCAGGACCCGACCGCCGAAACGCTCGAATTCGTGTTCGAGAACATCCCGGCGGGGACCTATGCGTTTGGTGCCCACCAGGACATCAATATGAACGGCCAGCGCGACGAGAACTTCTTGGGGATGCCCAAGGAGCCCGTGGCCCTCAGTAACAATGCTCTCAGCAAGATGATCCCGACCTTCGCGGACGCCGCGATGCCCATCGCCCAGGGCGTCGAGAACCGGATCGATATCCAGCTTCAGATGTTCGGCAGCAGGAAGGCCAAATCCGCGGCTGTTCAGCAATAAGTCTAGGTCCAAGGCCGGCCCCGTATCCGCAAGCCCTTATGTAGCTTTGGCAGTTTTATCACACTCGCTAACTATATCGGATGCTTTCGGCCCTCCCCGTGGCTTGCCTTATCTCTCTCATGCCATATTTGGCCCTATAACAACGGCTGAAATCCTGTTGCGTAAGCAAGATTTTTTTATTTTGAACCGTTCGAAAGTACCGGGCGACAAATATTCGCCGACAGGGCGGCAAGTGGTCGCGGTAGGCGGCCTCCGCTCTCTGGCACAGGTCTGGCATGATAGATTCACTATACGAGAGTGCTCGGAAGGCAGGTCACTCTGGGGGCTGACCATCTAGCCCTCGGCTATATTTAGGGATGAGGGCGCGATGCGGCGCTTGAGTTCCGGCTCGGCTTCCCCCAAGTCGAGCAGCATCGGGTTCGGCATGCGGTCGGCCGGGTGATTTCAGAACAGCGCTACGGCGCTCATCGTTTAAAGGAGCCGCTTGTGGGCATCCCGCTGAGACAAATCATTCAGGTCGGCAGCTACATCGTCAAGAAAGAGCTGTCCGGCGTAAAGCGCTATCCGCTCGTTCTCATGATGGAACCCCTGTTTCGCTGCAATCTGGCATGCGCCGGCTGCGGCAAGATCGACTATCCCGATGAGATCCTGAACCAGCGGATTTCGGTCGAGGACGCGCTGGGCGCGGTCGACGAGTGTGGCGCTCCGGTGGTCGTGATCGCCGGCGGCGAGCCGCTGATCCACAAGGAGCTGCCCGAGATCGTGCGCGGCATCATGGCGAAGAAGAAATACGCCATCGTCTGCACCAACGCGATCCTGCTCGAAAAGAAGATGGATGAGTACGAGCCGAACCCGTACTTCACCTGGTCGATCCATCTCGATGGCGACAAGGAAATGCACGACAAGTCGGTGTGCCGTAATGGCATCTACGACAAGGCCGTTTCCGCGCTGAAGGAAGCCAAGCGTCGCGGCTTCCGCGTCACCATCAACTGCACCTTCTTCACGAACGCCGATCCGGACCGCATCGCGACCTTCTTCGACGAAGTGACCGCGCTCGGCGTCGACGGCATCACGGTTTCGCCCGGCTACGCCTATGAGCGTGCGCCGGACCAGAAGCACTTCCTGAACCGCCAGACCACGAAGAACATCTTCCGCAAGGTGTTCAGCCAGGCCAAGGGCAAGAAGTGGGCGTTCAACCAGTCGACGATGTTCCTCGACTTCCTGGCTGGCAATCAGAGCTATTCGTGCACGCCGTGGGGCAATCCGACCCGCACCGTGTTCGGCTGGCAGAAGCCCTGCTACCTCCTCGGCGAAGGCTATGCCAAGACCTTCAAGGAGCTGATGGAAGACACGAACTGGGACAATTACGGCGTCGGCAATTACGAGAAGTGCGCCGACTGCATGGTCCATTCCGGCTTCGAGGCCTCGGCGGTGCGCGACACGATCCGCCGTCCGTGGAAGGCTGCCATGGTGTCGATGTTCGGCGTCAAGACGACCGGCCCGATGGCTCCGGAAATCTCGCTCGCCCACCAGCGCCCGGCCGAATACGTGTTCTCGCGCAATGTCGCGACGCAGCTCGACACGATCCGCGCCAACAACAAGTCCACCACCGTGGACACCGAGGACCATCAGGACCTGCTCCGCACGCCGGAGCCCAAAGGCGCGAACCCGTCGCGGGGCGTTTCTTCCGCCGCCTGAGGTCTTCAGACTAACGGAACCGAAAAGCCCGGCCATCGCGCCGGGCTTTTTCGTCCGCGCTTCCTAATGCACGGCGGCGAGGTTACGCTCTTCCCACTCCTCGCGCGGCACCGGCGTACCGACCTGAAATTCGAACGCGGCGATCCTGGTGTGGTCGGGCGTCAACCCGCAGCGAAACTTCAGGCGATACCAATTTTTGCGGCTGCGGAACGCCGCCCCGTCGGCAATCAACATATCGCCGTCCATACGCGTATCGGACATCGCGAACGACACCAGCCTTTCCGGTTGGTACTCGTTGCGCCAGGCGTGGATCTGCGCGGACGCCTCGATCCCACACAATTGGTCGATCCGATCCCCGTCCGACATCGCCTTCATTGCCTCGACAGCCTGCCGGCTTTGCGAAAGGGCGAGATCCCTCTGCGACAACATCTCGGTCGGCCGAATTGTTGTTGAAGACGGCGGCGAAGGGGTGTCCGGCGACGGTTTCGCCGGACGGAGGAGCCGCCGGACGTGAACCGGAATCGTCCTGGCGCAGAGATGGCGGTTTTGGGCCGAACCAAAGTGTCAAACTGGGCCGAGGTCAGAATTTCGACCGCAACACTTTTAACCGGAGCGGGAATGCGGTGGTCGACGAGCGGCAGGGAGAACGCTGCGAGGAGCACGATATGGAGCGCGAGCGAGGCGAGAACCGGCCAGTCCAGCATCCGGCGCGCAGGCCCCTCGGGCGGCTCCGCAACGGATCGTCCGGAAGAAAGACCGATCTTCCCGAAGTCCGGAAACTCCCGCACCCCACCAAGCCCCAAATCGCCCTCCCGCCTGATCGCACCGCGAAAAGGCGCTTTGATGGTGCGGGGGATGCAGACAATCAGGCTTTGGCGAAAGCCGCCTGCAGGATCGCGCCGGCGTTGGTCAAGGCGCGGAAGGCGATCTGTGAGTCGCGCGCCAACCGCATCAAATCGCCGATCTGGCTGAGATCGCGCCTGAGACTCGAGAACACGCCGTTCAGCGACACGCTGCCATCGGGATTAAGCGCCTGGTTGACCAAAGGCGGGAGCGAATTGCCTGCGGAATCGCACACGACGCGCACCGCCACGAAGGGCAGTCCGCGCTCGGCGGCGTATTCGGCCGCGATGTGCGATTCCATATCGACAACAGCCGCGCTGGTTTTCGCACGCGCTTCGCTCTTGGCGGCGGGATCGAGCAAAGCGAGATCGACGCCGAGGATCGTGCCTCTCAGAACCTTCATTCTTGCGGTTGCGGGAAGCGCACGGATGAGGGCGTTGTTGATGGCGGCGTCGGCGGTCCAACGGCCGGCTTCAGAGAGCACCGCGTCGGCGACGATCACATGCCCGGAAATCAGCGCCGGGTTCAGCCCGCCGGCGATGCCGAAGCTCATCACGGTGGTGATGCCCGCAGGATCGTAGCGCGCGAGCAGCGAACGTAAGCGCGCCGGCGAGCCGCCGCTGCAGATCGTCTCAACCCCGGGACCCGATGCGATCTTGGCCTCGCGCGCGACGCCGGTAATGATGAGAACCGTCATGCGTTAGATGCCGAACTGGGTGGCAGGGCTGTTGCTCTGTTTCAGATTGCGGTAGCGCGCCATTGCCCAGAGCGGGAAAAACTTCGCATAGCCGTGATAGCGTAGATAGAACACACGCGGGAAGCCCCCCCCTGTGTAAAACTCTTCCGGCCACAGGCCGTCTTCGTCACGCTGTGTCTTCGCCAGCCATTGAATGCCCCGCGCGACCGCCGGATGATCGTTCTCGCCCGCGGCCTGCAGAGCGATGATTGCCCATGCCGTCTGCGAGGCGATCGAAGGCGCCGGCTCATAACCGCGATAATCGAGTTTGTAGCTGTCGCAGTCCTCACCCCAGCCGCCGTCTTCGTTCTGTATGGACAGCAACCAGTCGACGCCCTTGCGCATCGGTTCCGACTTCGGATCCACGCCCGCCGCGTTAAGCGCGCACATCGACGACCAGGTGCCGTAGATGTAGTTGACGCCCCAGCGGCCGAACCAGGATCCGTCCTTTTCCTGATCCGCGATCAGGTAATCGACGCCGCGCTTCAGAACCTCGCTGGTCTCGACCGTCTCGCCGAGCTGGGCGAGCATGGAGACGCAGCGCGCCGAAACATCCGCCGTGGGCGGATCGAGCAGCGCGCCGTGATCGGCGAACGGAATGTGGTTGAGGTAGAAGTATTTGTTGTCGGCGTCGAACGCGCCCCAACCGCCGTCCTTCGACTGCAGGCCGTTGATCCATTCGCGCGCACGCTCGATTCCGGAATCGTAGTCCGCATCCTGCGACGTCACACGGCCCTTGATGCGATCCATGCCCATGACGACGACGGCGGTGTCGTCGACATCGGGATAATGCGGATTGGCATACTGAAAAGCCCAGCCGCCGGGCCGCACATCCGGACGCGCCTCGGCCCAGTCGCCCTTCACATCCAGGATCTGGTGCGGCTTCAGCCAGTTGAGCGCGGTCAAAGCCGCCTTCTCCGCATCCGGGCTTCCCGCTTCGAGCAGCGCGTGAGCCGCGAGCGAGGTATCCCAGATCGGCGACAGGCAAGGCTGGCAGTAGGCTTCGTGCTCCTTGACGATCAGAAGCTTCTCGATCGACTTGCGCGCGATGATCGACGCGCGGATCGCTCGGCGGCACGCCCAGCGCATCATACATCTCGACCGAATTGACCATGGCCGGGAAGATGGCCCCGAGCCCGTCCTCGCCGTTCAGCCGCTCGGTAACGAAGGCAGCCGCCTTGTCGAGCGCGCGCTGCTGGGGGCCTTTGGGAAAATACGGCACGACACGCTTCAGCACTTTGTCGAGGCCGATGAAAAATGTCTTCCAGTACCATTTCTGGTGGGCGCCGCCGAAGGACCACTTCTTTACTTCAAAAGCCGGCACCGTGAAGAGTTCCGGAATGCCGATGCCCCGCGGGTTCTTCGCCAGCGGCTTCAGATGCATCAGCACGAACAGCGGCACCATGACAGTGCGCGCCCAATACGACACCTTGTCGAGATGGAACGGAAACCATTTCGGCAGGAGCATGATCTCGATCGGCATGGTCGGAACCGCCGCCCACGGCACCTGCCCATACAGCGCCAGCAGGATGCGGGTGAACACATTGCTTCTCGCCGCACCGCCGTGAGCGAGAATGGCGTTGCGCGCCTTCTCCATGTGCGGTGCGTTCACGTCGTCGCCGATCATCTTCAGCGCGAAATAGGCCTTGACGCTCGCGGAGATGTCGAAGGCGCCGCCGTGAAACAGCGGCCAGCCGTGGTGCGCGCCCTGGATACGGCGCAGATAGACGCCGATCTTTCGCTCAAGCTCGGCGTCGACCGGCTCGGCGCGGAAATGGCGCATCAGCACATATTCGGACGGGATCGTCGCGTCGGCTTCGAGCTCGAAACAGAAGTGGCCGTCGGGCTTGCGATACGACAGAACGCCTTCGGTGGCGGATGCTATGCGCTTTTCGAGTTCGTCGAGCGGAACGCCACTGATGTTCCGGAGAGGCGCCGCGTCGTTCAAGCCATGCACCTCAAGCTGCGGCGCTCGCGCGCAGCGTTTCGAGGATCGCGCGCGCCGCAGCATTGCCGGAGCGCACGGCACCCTCCATGCAGGCGGGCAGGCCCGTCGCCGTCCAGTCGCCGGCGAGGAACAGATTGTCGAACTGGGTCTTCGGACCGGGGCGCTTCTCGGCTTCGCTCGGAATGGCGGCGAATGTCGCGCGGCGCTCGCGGTTGACCTGCCATTCCGGCAGCTCTTCCGGCAGGCCGGAGATCGCGGAGATTTCCGCCCAGACCTTGCGTGCCAGATCTTCGCGGTCGTGATGCATCCATTCATCGGCCGCCGAGATGGTCACCGACATATGATCCTCATACGCAAACAGCCATTCCGAAATGGAGTTCACGATGCCGAGATACATCGGATGGCCGGCGGGCGGTGCGATCTTGAAATGCACGTTCACGATCGCCTTGAACTTCTCCGGCGTGATGAGGCCCGGCACATAGGAACGGGCGACAACCGGAGGCGCGGCGAGAATGACGATATCGTCGGCATCGACGGCGATCTTCTCGTCGCCGAAATCGAGCGAGGTCGCACGCTGGCCGTCATAGGTCACGCCGCGAAGCGTGCGTCCATATGTGAAGGTCGCGCCGTGACGGGTCAGATATTTGATCGCCGGGTCGATATAGGCCGACGACATGCCCTTATGCGCGATGATCGGCCTGCAGGCCGCTCCGCCCGCGCCGAAGGTCTCCTTGAAAAGGGTGATCGCCATCTTGGCGTCGGCCTCGGCCGGCTCGACGTTCAGCGCCGCCAGCATGACGGGACGCCACAGCCGCTCGTAAAGATTGGTCGTGCAGTCCATGACCTCGCCGACCGGGCGCGATGTGCGCACGGCACGGAGCAGGCCAAGCGGTTCGAGATAATCACTGGGCTTTGACCCCGGCACGCGGCGCTTGGCGTCGAGAATCCACCACGGCACGCGGCTCGCGTTCGGACGCAGCATCCAGCGCTCGCCGCTCTCGAGATCGGCGAACGGAATCTCCGCCTCGCACTGGGTCATCTCTTTCAGGCCGTCGATCTTCTTCAGATAGCGGACAGCGGCATGATTGCCGGACAGAAGAAGATGCGAGCCGTTGTCGACGACAATGTTCAGCACCGTGTCCATGAACGAGCGGCAGCGGCCGCCCGCCGCCTTTGCCGCTTCGTGGAACACGATCTTGCTGTAGCCGGCATCGACGAGATCGACCGCGGCGGACAACCCGCCGAGACCAGCTCCGACAATATGAACCGTGCCTGACATGTCAGATCACTCCGTATCTCAAATAGGCGCCCACAAGCCCGAGCTTGTTGACGCTGACCCGCGTGCGGGGCGCCGCCCAGCCCTGGGCCACGAGACGCTTCAGAACACTATGATAGGCCACACCCATCAGGCGCGGCGCACGCACCGCAACCCGCGGCGCCGCGGCCATGATCCTGTCCGCGTCCTGGAAATGGGTCTCCGCGCTGGCCGCTACAATGCGGCACACCGCATCGAGCGCAGGATCGTCCAGAACTGCAGCCGGATCGTGAAGATCGGCTTTCATTCCTGATTTTTCCAATTCCTCCCTCGGCAAGTAAAGGCGACCGATGGCCGCGTCCTCATCGAGGTCACGCAAGATATTGGTCAGCTGAAGAGCCCGGCCGAGATGATGGCTTAAAGCTTCTCCGGTGGCTGAATCGAGGCCGAACACCGGAGTGGACAGTCGTCCGACGGCGCAGGCCACCCTATCTACATAGAGATCAAGAGTTTTCCGGTCCGGTGCGACCACGCCCGCCCCGACATCCATTTCCATGCCATCGATCACAGCCTGAAAATCCTGCCGTTTCAGGCCGTACTCCTTGACCGGCCTGACGAGGAACGCCGCCTGCCCCGCCTCGCCGCCGGAAAACAGGGCATCCACGTCCCGGCGCCATTGTTCGAGCCCGGCCCGTTTCTCCTCGTCCGTGCCGCCCTCGTCGGCAATGTCGTCGACCTCCCGGCAGAAGCGGTAGACGGCATACATCGCGTCACGCTTGGCGGCGGGAAGAATGCGCATCGCGGTGTAAAACGAGGATCCGGACGCCTTGGCCTCGCTTGCGGTGGTGTTTTCGACGGCGGCGCTCATCGGGCGGTGCCTTGGATCGTGCCGGCCCGGGCCCAGCGGAAACTGCGGCTGATGAGGGTCGCAACCGCCGAGCCGAATGCGGTCAGGGCAAAACCGGCTTTCGAGAAATGCACTTTTTCGGACAGCGGATCCCGCGTCTTGAGGCCGGCCGCCAGGATCGCCGCGAGCCGGTGAATGGCCGAGATTTCGAGCGCCAGGCGCGTATCGGAAATTGCCTGTATCAGCGTCTTGCCCTCGTCCAGCAATTGCTCGCAGCGTTCCGCGAGTTCGCGGATCACGGCGCGCAGTTCGGGCGTCGCACGCTCCGCGCCGAGGTCTTCATATCTCGCGCCGTGTTTCTTCATAATGTCTTCGGGCAGGTAGACCCGATCGATCTCGCGGTAATCCTTCCCGCAATCCTGCAGATGATTGATGATCTGCAGCGCGGCGCAGATGGCGTCGGAGGGCGGCCAGGTCGTCTTCGGATTCTCTCCGTGGACGTCGAGCACGAAACGGCCGACCGGCATGGCCGACAGCGCGCAATAGGCCATCAGCTCCGAGAAATCCGCATAGCGGCTTTTCCTCGCGTCGAGCCGGAACGCGTCGAGCAGATCGAGTGCATGGCGCGGCGTAAGCTTGCGCTTCGCAAGCTCGGTCTTGAGGGGCGCGGCCTGGACATCCGGCGGCCCATCGCCGGTCAGAGCGGCGGCGAGACCGTCGAGCAGCGCAAGCTTCTGCTCCGGCGGCAGCGCGGAATTGTCCGCGACATCGTCGCCGGCGCGGACGAACTTGTAGAAGGCGAGGATCGGCGGCCGGTTTTCGGCACGGATCAGCTTCGAGGCGACGGGAAAATTCTCGTCCGTGTGCCCCTTGCCGGAAAGCGTTTCGGTCGCGCTCGTCATGCCTCTGTCCCCGCAGCGGCCTGATAACGGCCCTTCCAGGCCCCGCCCCGGCCGAGCCAATGCTGGATCGCGGAATCCACGGTGAAGCCGAGATAAAACAGCGCGATCACGGGCAGCGCGACGCCCCACATGGCGGAGCGCTTGTAAAGACGCAGGATCGGCTGGAACGATAAAGCCATCAGCGCCCAGAGGGCGGCGCCGATAAAGCCCGGCCAGCCTTCGACGAAAATCGCGAAATAAGGCGGCACAAGATAGGTCACGGCCAATCCCGCGACGGAGCCGAGCAATTTCAGCGGGGAATAATCGAGCTCGGCATAAGCCGAGCGCGAAACCATACGGCGGATATGGTTGAAATCGTCGTAGGGGCGAATGCTCTCGACCGCCTCGGTGAGACCGAGGAAAATCGGCCCCTGTTTCTTGAGCAGCGCGCCGAGGGCGCAATCGTCGATCAATGCACCGCGAATGGCCGCGACGCCGCCTGCCCTCACCAGCGCGTCGTGTTTCACCAGCATGCAGCCACCGGCCGCCGCGGCGACCTTGTTCGCCGGATCGTTCACCCACGCAAACGGATAGAGCTTCTGGAAGAAGAACACGAAAGCCGGAATCAGAAACTTTTCCGAGAGGCTGTCGCAGCGGAGCTTGACCATCAGCGAGGTCAATACGGTGCCGCGCGCGACGGCCCCGCGCACCAGACGCTCCAGCGCCTTCGGATCGCGATAGGCGATGTCGGCATCGGTAAACAGGATGTAGTCCGGCGCTCCCGTCGCCTCGACCGCGCGCATGCCGGTCGCCATGGCGTTCAGCTTTCCGGTCCAGCCCGACGGCGGCTCCGTGCCGCGGATGACGTTCAACCGGTCCGACGCGTCGATTTTTGCCGCAGCGGCCTGCGCGGCTTCGCCGGTCCCGTCATTCGACTGGTCATCGACAAGGACAACTGAGAATTCGCCGGAATAGTCCTGCGACAGAAGCGAGCTTACGGCCTCGGCGATGACATCCGCCTCGTTGCGCGCAGGAACCACCGCGACGACGCGCGGCCAGTGCGCGGGCGTGGGCGTCGCGTCCGGTGCGAAGCGCGTGTCGCGCTCGGCGGCACGCCAGAACGCACCGCGCGCGGCAATGAGATAGATCCAGATCGCCGCGGATGCCGCGGCAAACAACCAGGTAATCACGCGAAACCTTCCCTGCGCTCAATCGTGCACGCGCTCATGGAAGTCGTGCGGGCGTCAGGCCCGTCCCTTCGCGGCCAGCGGGTTCTTCCGCAGAACCTCGAACACCTTGTCGACGATGCCGTTCGAATCGAGCCCGGCTTTCGCGTACATGCGATCCGGCTTGTCGTGATCGGTGTATTCGTCGGGCAACACGATGGAGCGGACCTTGAGGCCGTCGTCGAGCGCGCCCTTGTCGGACAGAAGATGCATGACCATGCTGCCGAAGCCGCCGACCGAGCCCTCTTCAAGCGTGATCAGAACCTCGTGCTCGCGGGCGAGCTTGAGAATCATCTCCTCGTCGAGCGGCTTTGCGAAGCGCGCATCGGCGACGGTGGTCGACAGGCCCTTGGCTTCAAGGTCTTCGGCAGCCCTGAGCGCTTCCTGAAGACGCGTGCCGAACGACAGCAGCGCGATCTGGTTGCCCTGGCGCATGATGCGGCCCTTGCCGATTTCGAGCGGAATGCCGTCCTGCGGCATCTCAACGCCGACACCCTCGCCGCGCGGATAGCGGAACGCGATCGGGCCGTCGTTATAAGCGGCCGCCGTCGCGACCATATGGACAAGCTCGGCCTCGTCGGCCGCGGCCATGACGACCATTTCCGGCAAGCAGGCCAGGTACGCCACGTCGAACGCGCCGGCATGCGTCGCGCCGTCGGCGCCGACATAGCCGGCGCGGTCGATGGCGAAACGAACGGGCAGCTTCTGCAGCGCCACGTCATGCACGAGCTGGTCGTAGCCGCGCTGCAGGAAGGTCGAGTAGATGGCGCAGAACGGCTTGTAGCCTTCCGTCGCAAGGCCCGCCGCGAACGTCACCGCATGCTGCTCCGCGATGCCGACGTCGAAGGTGCGGTCCGGGAAGCTCTTTTCGAAAATACCGACGCCGGTGCCGTCCGGCATCGCGGCCGTGATGGCGACGATCTTGTCGTCCTTGGCGCCTTCCTTGACGAGGCTTTCGCCGAACACTTTCGTGTAGCTCGGGAAGTTCGCCGCGGCCTTCTTCTGCGCGCCGGTTACGACATCGAACTGCACGACGCCGTGATATTTGTCGTCGGACGCTTCGGCGGGCGCGTAGCCCTTGCCCTTCTGCGTAATGACATGGATCAGCACCGGACCGTCCGCGTTGTCGCGCACGTTCTGCAGCACCGGCAGAAGATGGTTGAGGTCGTGGCCGTCGATCGGGCCGACATAATAAAGGCCGAGCTCTTCGAACAAAGTGCCGCCGCCGGCGAGGAAGCCGCGGGCGTATTCCTCGGCCTGCGCCGCGCGGTCGATCACGAATTGCGGCAGGTTCTTCGAGAGCTGCTTCGCCGCGTCGCGGATCGTGCGGTAGGTCTTGCCGGACATCAGTCGCGACAGATACGCCGACATCGCGCCGACCGGCGGCGCGATCGACATTTCGTTGTCGTTGAGAATGACGATCAGCTTCGAGCGCAGCGCGCCCGCATTGTTCAGAGCCTCATAGGCCATGCCGGCGGACATCGAGCCGTCGCCGATCACCGCGATGACATTGTTGTCGCCGCCCGAAAGATCGCGCGCGACCGCCATGCCGAGGCCGGCCGAGATCGAGGTCGAGGAATGCGCGGCGCCGAACGGGTCGTATTCGCTCTCCGAGCGCTTGGTGAAACCCGACAGGCCATCGGGCTGGCGCAGTGTACGGATGCGGTCGCGGCGGCCGCAAAGAATCTTGTGCGGATAGGTCTGATGGCCGACGTCCCACACGATCCGGTCAGCGGGCGTGTTGAACACGTAGTGCAACGCGACCGTCAGCTCGACGACGCCGAGGCCCGCGCCCAGATGCCCGCCCGTAACCGAAACCGCGTCGATCGTCTCCATGCGCAGCTCCGCCGCCAGTTGCACGAGTTTGTCCTCGGGCAGTTTGCGCAGGTCGTCCGGCGTACGGATCGTGTCGAGAAGCGGGGTCTCAGGCATAGGTCGTTCTTTCACAAGTAAGGGCCGTGCCCAGAAGACGTTTCGCCGCGCGGGACGAGATATTACCTTAGTCGATTAGGCAAGGTATGCGGTGATTTTCGGAGTTCAATCCTAATGACGCGGTGAACGGAGTGGCTTCTCCGCAACAAGTTGCCGCGTGGTTGCTTAAGGTACTGACGTCAAAAGCAAATCTTGCCGACAGTCTGTCTTGCTGCTCTATCGTCATATAGTGTTACCGGGCCTTGTCATGGTTCAACGCGCCGGACGGCGAATGGTTGAGCCTGACTAGCCTCGACGAAGGCCACAAATACCAGAAAATCTCTGTGGCATACCACGGGCCTTTCCTACCCCGTCAAGATCGGTGAGGCAAGGGTCGCTCCGGCTCGCGTTCAGTCCTGATCGACCCGGGGCGTTTGCCCGCCGCGCAGCACGGTGTTGCCCTCGTAGAGGGTACGCTGGTCGATCGGCGCGGGGTCAAGCCAATGGTCCTCCCGCATCTCGCCGTTCAACCCATAGGCTGCAAGCGCGTTGGCATAGGTCACGAGCCGGATCGCCTCGGCAGGCAGGCCGCGCTCGGCCATGACCTGGGCGGTTTTCGGAATGGCCAGGGGATCGGAAACACCCCAGTCGCACGCCGAGTTCGCGATCAGTCGCTCGGGACCGTAGCGACGCACGATCTCCGCCATGCGGTCCTTGCCCATCTTGGTGCTGGGATAGATCGAGAACGCCACCCAGTAGCCGCGACCGAGCACGTCCTCGACGGTCTCCTCGTTGTTGTGGTCGATCACGCAGTGTGTCGGGTCCACACCATGTTCGCGCAGCACGTCCATGGTCCGCAGCGTGCCCCGCTTCTTGTCGCGATGTGGAGTGTGGATCATGATCGGCAGATCGTATTCCTTCGCGAGTTCAATCTGGGCACGCAGATACCGGTCTTCCAGCGGCGTCTGTTCGTCGTAACCGAGCTCGCCGATCGCGACGACGCCCTCGCGGGCGGCGAAGCGCGGCAGGACCTCCATCACCGCCTCGGCGAGTTCCTCGTTGTTCGCTTCCTTCGGATTGAGTCCGATCATGCAGTAATGACGGATTCCGAACTGGCCGGCACGGAAGCGTTCGAACCCAGAGATGAACGACAAATAGTCGATATAGCTGCCAACATTTGTGCGCGGCTGGCCAAGCCAGAACGAGGGTTCGATGACGGCGACGACGCCGGCCGCGGCCATGGCTTCGTAATCGTTCGTCGTCCGCGAAATCATATGCGCGTGCGGATCGATCATCATCGCAGCGCCAGCGGGCGCCTTGCGGGGCCCGGCCGTGGTCTCGGACTGCCGCGCACGGCGCAGCAATTGTTCGAGAGTGTCGGTCGTCAGTGTGCCGCCGCAGCACGGACAGGGCTGCGCTCCGGGAGGAGCGTCTCCGTCATCGGCCTTGAAGGGCGGATGCTTCAGATCCGGGTCTGTCATTTCTTGAGACTCCGCACATACGCCATGATTTTCAGCATGTCGTCCTGCACCATGCCGCGGCGATGGAACGACTGCATCGCGCCCGAGCCGCCGCCGTAGATGATCTCGAACATGCCGACATCGGTGCCGACCCTTTCGCGCACGACGGTATCGTCAACGAGATTGGGGCCGATGCGGCCGGTTCCGTCCGGCAAATGGCACGCCGCGCAATTGCTGGTGTAGAGCTTTTTGCCGGCTTCAATTGCCGTCGGGTCTCCATTGTCGGGATTTTGGCCCGTCGACTTGAAGGACTTGACCGCGTCGGTTTCGACTTCTCCGGCCTTGGGCTGCACGTCGAGATGTGCGTTTGTCAGCGCATTCTTGAACTCGATCGCCGACACGTCTCCTACGCTGAACAGAAAAACCACCGCGAGCGCGGGAACGAGAATCAGCTTCGACATGCAAGCGCCTTTTCGAAAAAAAAGCGGAGCCGGACGACCGGCTCCGCCCGTGTCGCGTCACTGGCCGCGAATGACCTCGCCGACCTTGGGTGCCGAGGCGTCCGGCACAACGCGCCACAGCGCACCGACCGGATTGGCAGTCGGTCCCTTGTCGTCGGTGTAGAAGCAATAGCAGTTCGTCGCGAGGACCGTGCCGTCCTCGTCGTTCGTCCCGGCGGTAAACTGAAGCTGCGTTTGCATCAGCTCGCTGAGCTGCCACTTCTTGGCGGTGTCATCCCAACCCAATCCGAACAAGCGCCCCGAACACCAATCTCCGACCAGATAGGCATTCTTCATGCCGGCGTAGTCGGCGACACCGAGCCCCTGGGCCGAGCAGCCCCAATCCTTGTCGAGCTTCGCGGCTCCCGGATAAGGCTCCTGATGGGGATACTCGGCGACCGGCAGAGTGCCGACGATCGGGCACTTGTCGTCCGGACCGCTCATCGGGTGGCATTTGGAGGCCTGGTTGTGCTTCCAGCCGTAGTTTTCGCCGCCCTTGGAATTCGCCGGCTGCCAATTGATCTCCTCCCAATGGTTCTGTCCGACATCGGCGATGAACAGATCGCCGGTTTTGCCGAAATGGAACTGGTACGGATTGCGCAGGCCATAGGCCCAGATCTCGGGCTTCGAGCCGATCTTGATCTTGTCGAAACCTTGCTCGGTGACGCCGAAGAGCGACATCAGCTGGGGCGTGTCGGCCTTGGCGAACGGATTGTCGGCGGGAACCTTGTACGGCGCATCTTCCGTATTGACGTCGATCCGCAGCATCTTTCCGAGGTGGGTGGTGAGATCCTGACCGGCGTTCAAGGGGTCTCCTTCCCAGCCGCCGTCGCCCTTGCCGACGTACAGATAGCCGTCAGGTCCAAAAGCGATGCGGCCGCCGTAATGGTTGTAATAGGGCTGGGGAATGTTCATCAGCACCTTGGACGACTTGACGGTCTGCTCCGGGCTGATCGCATTGGGGCTGGCCTGGTCGACCGTAAAGCGCACTACCATGGACGCGCCGTTGAACGGCAACGATGCATAGTGGACGTAGACGTGGCCGTTGTCCTTGAACTTGGGGTCGAAGGCGATCGACCAAAGGCCCTGCTCGACGAAACCTGTCTGTACGTCGCTGCCGAGCGGGTTGATATTGGTCAGATCAAGGAACGGTTCAGGAAGCACCTTGCCGTCCTTGTCGACGACCCTGACGCGCCCGACGCGTTCCACGACGAAGATGCGACCCGAGCCGTCATTGGCCACGGACACCCCGACCGGATCGTTGAAGCCGTTCGCCACCTGAACAAGTGCGACCTTTGCGGCGCCTGGAACCTTGCCGCCGGGCCGCGCAACTTCGCTTGGTGTGGCGGGAACTTGCTGTGCGAGAGCAGGCACAGCAATAAACACTGCCGCTGCGCTCAGCGCAGCGATCCATCTATAGCGCATAGCCGTTTCCTCCCAATCATCGGGACTTTTTTGTCCTGACGGTTTTACCCGCGGCGCTGTCGTGTCAGCGGCCGACGGAAGGGTGACGGTACGCCTTAACCAAAAAGTTGCAAGTAGCGGCGATTACGTTTGTCCGCACAATCTAGGTCAGTGTGGCTGACCGAATATCTGGCCGAGAAGCAGCGCCCGAACATCAGTCGATTCAATGGCTTCGGCTTTAACATTCCCCGGATGAGAAAGGATGACGAGCGGCCCTTCCGCTGCATTCCTCGGCATCAGACCGTGAGATCCGCGCACGAGCGAGGCATCGAGCGGGATTACGTCCATCAACGAACGGAAGCCGAGCTTTCGTTTAATCAGCCGTGATCCCACGGCTAATTTCGGCATGCGTATCGCCGGATCGAGGAACAGTTCGACCGGATCGTAGCCAGGTTTGCGATGGATCTCGACCGTGCGCGCAAAATCCGGCGCCCGCGCGTCGTCGAACCAGTAGTAATAGGTGAACCAGGCGTCGGGCTCGGCGAACACAACAAGTTCGCCCGAACGCGGATGGTCGAGTTCTGGAATTTCGTTTCGTTCGAACACGCGGCCGACGCCGGGCAAAGCCTCAAGCAACGCGCGAACCGCTCCGACGCGCGCAGGGTTGCGCACATACACATGCGCGATCTGGTGGTCAGCAACAGCGAAAGCCTCCGAGGCCAGGTGGTCCAGGAGTTCGCCCCCGTCCTCCTCACGCACCGTGAGCCAACCCTTCTCCCGGAGGGTCCGGTTCACATGCACCGGCCGCGACACCGGTACGATCCCGTATTCGGACAGGATCACGATCCGCATGTCACGGGCCTTCGCCGTTTCGGCCAGGTCACCCACAACCTCATCGATCTCGCGCAACGACGCGGCGACACGCGGATGGCTTTCCGAGGGTCCAAACCGCTGGAGATCGTAATCGAGGTGAGGAAGATAGGAGAGCGTCAGCGTCGGCCGGCGGCTCTCGAGAAGATGTTTCGTGGCGTCCGCGATCCAGCGGCTCGATGCGATCGAGGTCGCGGGGCCCCAGAACTGAAACAGAGGAAATGGGCCGAGCCGTTCGGTCAGTTCGTCACGCAGATCCGAGGGTACGGTGTAGCAGTCCGGCAGTTTGCGCCCGTCGGCCTTGTAGATCGGCCGCGGCGTGACCGCGAAATCATGTGTCGCGCCCATATTGTACCACCAGCACAAATTGGCGCAGGTGAAATCGGAGTTCTGCCGTTTTCCGGCCTCCCAGATCATCTCGCCGTCGACCAGGCGGTTGGACTGCCGCCAGAACCATATCTCGTTGAGGTCTCGGAACAGCCAGCCATTGCCGACCGCTCCGTGCTCCGCGGGGCGCCGGCCCGTCAGAAAGCTCGCCTGCACGCTGCAGGTGACGGCGGGAAGAACGGGCTTCAGCGGATACATTGCCCCGTCGCGCGCAAGCCGCGCGATATGCGGCGTGTTTGTGCCGACAAGCGAGGGCGTCAGTCCAACGACGAGCAGAACGAGCGTCGGGTGCATGGCCTTCCTGGCTCTTTCCCGAAGACAAGCACCTTACGCCCGCCCTGGCTAGGCCTATGATCGACCCGCCGATTTGGCACTTGACCGGGCCTTGGAGCGGGCGGAACATGCCTGCAAGACGTCCCTCGACGAAGGGACGGATGGGAGGACGCCGACACCGTGCTTGAGCGCCCAAGGGCCTCCGCGTGGGGCCATATGCACGCGCAGCGGTTTTCCATCGCGTATGATTTTCCCGTTGTGTTTACGCACGACGCCTTCGCAACGGACAATCCCTGGCTTGCTGAAATCCTGCGCCGACGCGAATCCGGCAAACCGAGCCGGCTGACCATCTTCGTCGACGACGGCGTGCTCGCGGCGCTTCCACATCTTCAAAACGCGATCTCCGACTACGCGGCCGCACATGCCGGTACGATCGCGCTCACTGGCGGCGTAATCCCCGTCGCGGGCGGAGAAGGAGTGAAGAACGATCCGGCGCAGCAGACGGCTCTGCTTGAAGCGCTGCGCGATCGCGCCGTCGACCGGCATTCCTACGCCATCGCGATCGGCGGCGGCGCGGTTCTGGATGCGGTCGGATATGCAGCGGCGATCTTTCATCGCGGAGTTCGCCATATCCGCCTTCCGACCACGGTCCTGTCGCAAGCCGACAGCGGGGTCGGCGTAAAGAACGCGATCAACGCATTCGGGCAAAAGAACCTGCTCGGTACGTTCGTGCCGCCTGTCGCCGTAATCAACGACACCGCCTTCGTCGACCCGCTGCCGGCCCGCGAGAAGCGCGCCGGCATGGCGGAAGCCGTCAAGGTGGCGCTGATCCGCGATGCGTCCTTCTTCCAGTGGCTCGAGGATGAAAGCACAGCGCTCGCGGATTTGGACGTCACCGCTCTCGCGCGGTTGATCGAGCATGCGGCGCGTCTGCACATGCGCCAGATCGGCCTGGCCGGAGATCCCTTCGAGACCGGCACGGCACGTCCCCTCGATTTCGGTCACTGGGCGGCGCATCGCCTCGAAATCCTCACGGGTCACGCCCTGAGCCACGGCGAGGCGGTGTCCGTCGGCGTCGCGCTCGACACGCGCTACTCCGTTCTCGCGGGGATGTTGCCGGAGACGGACGGCGAGCGCGCCGTCGCGCTTCTCGAACGGCTCGGCCTTCCCACCTGGAATGACGCTCTGCGGGCGCCCGATGAAGAGAATGGCCTGGCCGTCCTTCGCGGCCTCCGAGACTTCCGCGAACATCTCGGCGGAGAACTGACAATCACCCTCCTGCGGGCGATCGGCCGGGGGGAAGAAGTCCATACAATGGATCCGACCCTTATTCGCCGCTCGATCGATTGGCTGGCCAAACGGCAGGCGGGATAGCTCATGCACCTCGCATATCTCCCCGGCGCGCCGCAGCTGACCTATTGCACCAATATCCACGCCGGCGAGAGCTGGAGCGAGATATCCCAAAGCCTCGATGCGCATATCCCCGAGATCAAGCAACGCGTCTCGCCGGACCGGCCGTTTGGCATCGGACTACGGCTCTCCGGCATAGCCGCGAACGCGCTTGCCCATCCGGACACGATTGCTCGGTTCAAGGAGCAACTCGCGGGGCTCGGCGCCTATGTGTTCACCGTCAACGCCTTCCCTTACGGCCCGTTTCACGGCACGCGCGTCAAGGACCAGGTCTACGAGCCCGACTGGCGAACGGCGGAGCGCGAGAGTTTCACGGCACGAACGGCGTACATATTGGCGGAGCTTCTGCCGGAAGGTGGCTACGGCAGCATCTCGACGGTCCCCGGCGGCTTCAGGCCGCGCATCTCGAGCACCAAGGCACGCGCCGATGTCGTGGAGGGGCTGTTGCGCGCCGCGCTTGATCTCGTGCATGTCGAGCGCAAGACCGGACGGACGATCGCCCTCGCGCTCGAGCCCGAACCCAGCTGCTTCCTGGAGACGGCCGAAGAAGCGATCGCGTTTTTCAAGAACGGCCTTTTGTGCCCGCACGCGATCGGCCGCTTCGCCGAAATGTCGGGGCTGACGCAGATCGAAGCGGAAGACGCGCTAAGACGCCATCTCGGCATCTGCTACGATGTCTGCCACAGCGCGGTCGAATTCGAAGATCCCATCGAGAGCCTGCGCGCGATCCGTGGCGCCGGCATTTCGATTCCGAAAATTCAGCTATCGGCGGCGATGCGAGTGCACGATATCAATCGCGGGATCATCGAGCGCCTGCGCCAGTTCGACACCGGGACTTACCTGCATCAGGTCGTGGCGCGCGAAAACGGCCTCGAACGCTATCTCGATCTTCCCGATGCTTTTTCGGCCTTCGGCGACGGACGCGCGACCGGCGAATGGCGGGTGCATTGTCATGTGCCGGTGTTTCTCGAGGATCTCGGCGAGATAAGCTCTACCCAGCAGGATCTGCGCGCGGTCCTTGCCGCCTTGCGCCGGGAAGAGCTCACCCCGCACCTTGAGGTCGAAACCTATACCTGGGATGTGCTGCCGGCTCGGCTGAAGACAAGCTCGAAATCGGCCGACATCGCGCGCGAGTTGAGCTTCGTGCTTATGGAGTTCGGCCATGGCTGATGCCAGTCTTGATCGGCCTTTCCAGCCCTCCGTGCTTCTCATCCTCGGCCGCGTCTCAAACCTCCCGACCGTCTGGACCAATGTCCTCGCCGCGGCAGTCCTTTCAGGCGCCGATCCCTTTACAGGTGATGCGGCTGTCGTGCTGCTGGCCATGACCTCGTTTTATTGCGGCGGCATGTACCTGAATGACGCGTTCGATCGCCGGATCGACACGCGCGAGCGGCCCGAACGCCCGATCCCGTCAGGCCGAATTTCCGCGCCGGCCGTTTTCGCCATCGGCTTCGCCCTTCTCGCATGCGGCGTCGCTTTGCTCGCCCTCTTCGGCACGGCCGCTTTTGGCGCTGCAGCGGCTTTGGCCGCGGCGATCTTGTTGTACGACGTCTTCCACAAGGGCAATCCGCTGGCGCCCGTGGTCATGGGTTTGTGCCGCGCACTTGTCTATGTCGGTACAGCCGTAGCGCTCGGATCGGTGAATGGTCTCGTCCTGCTCGGTGCCGTAGCCGTGTCGGCACACGTGATCGGACTGACCTATGCGGCCAAACAGGAAAATCTGGACCGAATAGGGTCGCTCTGGCCGCTTGCGGTCCTTGCCGTTCCGCTCGCTCTGGCTGGTGGCGGCCTCGTCTCGGACCCGGCCGCGGCGCTCGCCTGGCTTGCGCTTGCGACCACCGATCTGATTGCCGTTCTCATGCTGCGCGCGCGGAGGCCCGGCGCCGTTCCGGCAGCGGTGGGCGGGCTCATCGCCGCCATTTCCTTCGTCGATGCGCTCGCGGTCGCGCCTCACGCTCCCGGCGTCGCGCTTGTGTGTGCCGTGGGTTATGGCCTGACCCGCCTCCTGCATCGTGTGGTTCCCGGAACATGAGCGCGGAGGCGAATAAAAAGGCGCGGCCCGCCGCGATTGCGGACATCATCGTTGAGTGGGTTTCGCGAGCGTCTACCCCGGACGCCGCCGGGTGGTACCGGTCCACTCTGCGCGACATTGCCGGGAGCGGCGATGTAAGGACGCTTCTGAAGGCCACGGGCCTCGCCCCGCGCAAGCTCGGCAAGGCCGATCTTCCTCCCGATGCGCCGGAGCGCAGGGCACTCGAGACGGCTCGCGCGGGTTTCGACGCGAGCGGGCTCAGCGTCGACCAGCTTGGCCGGATCGGATTCGTGCTCGCAGCCTGGCGCGGCTCGGACGAAGATTTTGCGCGGTTGTTCGACGACATCTGCCGGACGGCGGAAATCAACGAGTTGGTCGCCTATTACCGCGGCCTGCCGCTCTATCCGGCCCCTGAACGCCTGCTGACACGCGCCCGCGAGGGCCTGCGGTCCGGCATGAAGCCGGTGTTCGAGGCGGTCGCCCATCGCAGTCCCTACCCTTGCGAGATGCTCGACGAGCATGCCTGGAACCAGATGGTTCTCAAGGCGCTGTTCGTCGATTCCAAGCTTGCGCCTATTCAAGGTATCGACGAACGCGGCAATCGCGATCTTGCCGAAACGCTGATCGACTACGCCCGTGAACGGTGGGCCGCGCGCCGTCCTGTCAGTGCCGAGCTTTGGCGCTGCGTGCTGCCGTTCTCCAGCAGGCCCGAACTTGAATCGCTCCGTGCCGAGGCGTTGCGTGCCGCAGACGTCAGTAGTTCGCAGGCGCTCCGTGTTGCGCTCGAGCGCGGCCGCCCCTGACATGCAACTCCAGGGCTCGACCAGTTTGGCCTGTTGAACACGACAGACCACCACGAAACGGAAGCGGTCGTAACCGTTACGTAACGCCCCCAAGCCATCCGCAAATGCATTCCACGCTCGCCGGTTCCGCCGTCGTTTGCGCAGGCTATTGACTGGCAGCTTACCGAGGGCCACCGTCGAGCCCGCGCTTGAGAACTCCGGTCAACACAGGAGGAGATCATGCCGATCTACATCACACGTGGCCGCTATTCGGCGGAGTTTATCAAGAACCTCGTAGCCAACCCCGAGGACCGCCAGCAAGCCGTTAGCAAGCTGGTCGAGGCCGCCGGTGCCAAGCTCTTGAACTTCTATGTCACCCTCGGCCATCACGATTTCCTGGTCATCGTGGATGCACCCAGCGCCAAGGAGGCTTCAGCGGTCATTCTGGCCGCCGCCGCAGCCGGCAGCGTCACTGACATCGAGACGACTGAGGCGTTCACGAGCGCCGAGGCCAAGCAGGTGTTTACGCTCGCCGGCAAGGCAGCAGGCAAATACAAGCCACCGGGCAAATAGCGAGGGGTGAGCCGGGCGATCCGAGCGCGCGCCCGGCTCTCTCAATCCATCTCGCCTATTCGGGGTATTGACGAACGCGGCAATCGCGATCTTGCCGAAACGCTGATCGACTGTGCGCCGACGGTGGGCCTATCGGCGTCTGTCAGTACAGAGCTTTGGCGATGACGGCGATCGAATGACGGCTCTATTCCATCGTCATCCGCGCAGCCTTGACGCACAGGTTCTCGACCGCCTTGGCGAGCGATTGGCCGGTCTCAGGCCGAGGTGCCCCCGTCAATCTTCAGGCTGGCGCCCGTTACAAAGGCCGCTTCCGGGCTGGCGAGATAGGCGACGAGACCCGCGACTTCGTCGTCCGCCCCGTAACGCTTCACGGCGATCATCTCACGCATGCTGTCCACCGATCCGTCGGACGCGCTCGTACGGATCCGGACGTCGCGAAACAGTTCGGTGTCGACGCGGCCGGGCTGTACGTTGTTGACCGTGATGCCGCGCGGACCAAGATCCCGGGCGAGGCCGCGCGTCAGGCTGGCGACGGCCCCCTTCGTCATGGCGTAAACACTCGCACCGACGACCGGCATGAAGTCGCTGCTGATGCTGCCGATGTTGATGATGCGGCCGCCCTGGCCCATGTGGCGTACCGCCTCCTGCGTCGCGACGAAGAGACCGCGGATGTTCACGGCGATCAAGTCTTCGAAATCGTCGAGTAAGTACTCGTCGATCGTCCCGAAGCGGGCGATGGCGGCATTGTTGACGAGGATATCGAGCCGCCCGAACGCCTTGACGGTCTCCGCCACGGCCGTTTTCACATGATCGACCTTGCCGCTGTCCGCGCGGATCGCCAATGCCCTGCCGCCATCGGCCTCGATGGCGCGCACGACGTCTTTGGCTGCTTCCAGGGATGCGGAATGGGTAATGGCGACGGCGGCACCCTCGCGGCCGAAACGCTTGGCGATCGCCGCGCCGATGCCTCTTGAGCCGCCGGTTATCAGCGCGACCTTATCGTTCAACACTGCCATGACAGCGATCTCCGCGTGGTCACTTCTGCCATCTAATCGCGGCCCGATCGTCGTCAATCTCTTGTCCAACCGGGAGCGTGCGAAGTCGAAAAATGTGGCCCCGGGATTTCCAGCCGCAAAGGTGGGGAATTGTCAGTACGACTATAGCGACGACAGCACTCGATCGAATCGAGTGGAGGATGGTTCATTCCCTCCGGGGAAGTCGATCAGCCCCAGCAGCACGATGCAGACCAAGCCGATGAGAACGATGGGAACGATGAGGGTAAAGTGTGGACGGCGGTAAATCATTTGTGGACTCTCGGCTTTTTACAATCCGCTTGTAACCGATTGATTTTGCTTAAGGCGAAACGCTAGCATTTTGCAGCCGAGCCACTGATCATACTGAGGTGCGCCATTGATCATACTGACGTGCTATGCGTCTCTTAATCAGCGGGTTTAGGGTCGAACCCTGCGCCATTCCTTCCGTTCATCACTTGTCGTTAAGGGTGTCCGGATCCGGGTCCAGCACCGAGATGACCCTTTCGGTCGGCTCGCTGACGATGAACGATAGCCCGCCCGCCGTCCAAATCTCGGTGCCCTGGGACAACGCCTTAATGGCTACGACCCTGTCTTTGTGAATGTAGACCGGCATCCCCGAGGACTTGTCAGTCAGGTACTCAAATTTGCCGCCCATCTTGCCTCCAAGACCCGTCAGGGTGGTCCAACCGGGCGATTAGAGCACGCCTGTGGGCTGTGGCGTAGACTAAGCCGATACCGATCGTCGCGGCGGCCCTGACCGAGTCGTACCCAATCGCTTGCGGATCTTTGCGGCAAGTTCGGGCACCCCTCCCTCCCCTGAATGGGGAGGGCCAACTCGTGCGCAGCACGAGCGGGGTGGGGTGATGGCCGGTCGATAGGAAACAGCGCTGCGGGGCGCCGCACCCCCACCCCGGAGCGCTTCGCGCTCTCGGCCCTTGCCATCTGAACTCGGGTGCTCCGAGTTCAGTCATTCTAATGGCCAAGTCGGGCAAACCCGAATTGGCTTGGGAGGGAGGGCGTCAGTGTATCGGCGGGGAATGATGAATTGGCGCCCCGCGGCGGATAAACATAACGAATACGTGTCGCCCCAGGATGGCCCATTGCGGACCTTTCTCCTGATCAGCTTGATTCAGTCATCCAACTGGCTAAAGCTGAGATCGTGGAGCGCTTGCCTTGAATGTCACGCCAGCATAGGCCTGCTCCGACCATGTTTGCTGATCACGACGCCTACATAGCTGAGGCTCCTAAAGACCTTCGCCCTCTGCTGGTTCGATTGCGCGCTCAACTTGCGCGCGCGCTGCCTGACGCCGAAGAAGTCATCGCCTATAAAATGCCAGGGTTCAGGATCGGACAATCCATCATCGCGGGTTATGCAGCGTTCAGTAAGCAATGCGGCCTCTATCTATCTCCTTCCGCCATCAAGTCGCATGCCGACGACATTGCCGCGGCCGGGCTCAAGTCTACCAAGACTGGCGTCACCTTCTCGCCGAGCCAGCCAATCCCTGACGGACTCGTTAAGAAACTCGCCCTGGCTTCTAGAAGGGATCAGAATCTCTGAGAGTCCGTTTGGGCGTTTTCAGCCCAATTGAAACAGCGAGTTGCGTCCGCTTCGTCTGCGAAGCGCCCATCGGACCGCCGCAGTAGAATCCCAAGTTGTCGGCGGCAAACGGCCGACCGAGCGAGAGCCTGCTTGAAATTTACGGCGTCGACTCCCCTTCGCGCACGGAAGCGAAGCTCAAGCGCCTCTATGACGCGATCGAAAACGGCGTCATCGACGTGAGCGACCCGTCGCTCAAGGATCGGATCGCCGAGCTGACCGCGACGCGGGACCAAGCCAAGGGCGATGCCGAGCGGGCACTGGCGCATATCGTGAAGATCGGCCCGGCGATCACGCCGGAGACCCTGCGTGCCTTTGCGACCGCCCTACGCAAGAAGTTGCGGAACGGCGATGGCACGTTCGCCCGCGACCAGGTTCGCTCGGTCGCACAGCGGGTCGAAGTGGTGAGCCGGAAAGAGGTCCGCATCCGCGGACTACGGAGCGAACTGCTCCGAACGCTACCGCCGCCTCTGGCATAGAGGCGGCGGTGCTAGGCGTTCGTGCCTTTGAACCGAAATGGCGCGCCCGAAGAGATTCGAACTCCTGACCCCCAGATTCGTAGTCTGGTGCTCTATCCAGCTGAGCTACGGGCGCGCATGGCCGACGACGAAGCGTCCGGCCGAGCGGTGTGGATAATGTCTCGCAACTGCGTTTGCAAGCACATCAGGCACGCGATCTTGCGGCCGCCCTTGCGCGGAGATCGATCACACGGTCCGGGATGGTGATCCGGAAGGTCGCGCCGATCGTGCCCTCGACGAGGCGGATGTCCCCGCCATGCGCCCGCACGAGCTCCGAGGCGATGGCGAGGCCGAGGCCCGCGCCGTCCGATTTGGTCGAGCCCTGGAAGGCGGCGAACAGGTTTTCGCGCGCTTTGTCCGCGACGCCCGGCCCAGTGTCCGAAATTTCCAGAATGACGATCGAGCCCTCCCGGCGGCCGACAATCCGGATCTGGTCGCGCGCGGGATCGAGATCGCCCCCGCGGCCTTCCAGCGCCTGCCGGGCATTGCGGCCCAGATTGAGCAGGATGCGAAAGAGCTGATCGGGATCGGCGTCCACGGTGAGGCCGCGTTCGATCGCTTCGGTCCAGCCGATTTTCGACATCTCGTCGAGGCCAAGCGCCTCGCGCATGTCGCGGACGAGGGACGCGACTTCGACGCTCCGCCTCTGCGGCGCGGGCTCCTGCGCCGCGCCATAGGCGAGCGTCGTCGTGCAGTACGCCACCGCCCTCTCCAGCGTCGAGACGAGCTTGCCCGAAAGGCGCTTCACGGCCGGGTCCGGCGAATCGGCCAGCCGTTCGGAGGCGAGCTGCGCCGAAGCGAGGAGATTTCTGAGATCGTGGTTGATCTTCGAGACCGCGAGCCCGAGCGCGGCGAGCCGGCCTTTGCTCTGCAACTGGCTGTGCAATTCGTGCTGCATGGCGGCGAGTTCGTTCTCGGCGAGGCCGATCTCGTCGCCTCTGCCGGACGGCACAATGATCGCGTCGGCATCCTCCGGATCGCGGCCGAACGCCACCACACGGCCGGTCAGCCGGCGCACGGGACGCACGATCAGCCGGTCGAGCAGAAGATAGATAAGGAGGCCCGCGATCGTCGAGACGATCAGCGACATGCCGAGCATGTTGCGCGAAAAACGCAGCATCGAGGCCCGAAGCGGCTTTTCGTCGATCAGCACTTCGACGAATTCCCCGCCCATAGGGGCGTCGCCCACGAGGCGGGTCACCCCGGTGCCGTCGGAAAACAGCACGCCGAGCGCATTGCGGACCGAACTGAGGCCTTGCGGCTGGCGCAGGTCGACTTCCCGCGAAACCTCCGGCGGAGCGTCGGCCGAGGCGAGAAGACGGCGGGTTTCTCCCGTTTTCAGCACGATCAGCCGGGCGCCGACGCTCTCCAGAAGCCGCCTGGAGAGATTCTCCGGCACCATGCCCTGGGGAGCGGCATCCAGGACGAGCGCGACCGAGTGGGCCCGGCCCAGCCGATCGTTCAGCCAGCGCTCATAAAAGGTAGCCAGAGCAGGGACATAGACGAGCACCACCGCCGTCATGACGAACATGCTCGTCAGCCGGAGGAGCTTCGCCGAGAGCCCCCGGCGCAAAGCCGGGCGCGCGATATCGCCCTGTTGCATAAGTCTGGCCTCGTTCCGTCGCGCCAGTCCGCCGAAGATGGGGTGTCCCAGGACAGCAGTCAAACCGTTCCGTCGTTGACTTTGGACGCCCGTTCTCTCTATATGCGGCCCCAACAGGCGTCCGTGTCCGCGCGGGCGCCGTTATCGTCTCGAAAACCGGCTTTTTTAGCCCCTTAAACGACCCCGCGGCATAGCCGCGACGGAGGATTTACCCGTGAAACGGACCTATCAGCCCAGCAAGCTGGTGCGCAAACGCCGCCACGGCTTCCGTGCCCGCATGGCAACCGTCGGCGGCCGCAAGGTCATCGCCTCGCGCCGCAAGCACGGTCGCAAGAAACTTTCGGCCTAAGCTTTGTGGCCCCGGCCCGCGCCGCGCAGGAACCCGCCATCGGCCGCCTCCTGAGGCGGAGCGACTTTCTTGCTGCCGCCAAGGGCAAGCGCGCCTCGACTGCCCTCTTCACCTTGCAGGCTAATCGCCGCCCCGATTCCGCCGATGCCGCTCCGCGGCTCGGACTGACCGTCAGCCGCAAGGCCGGCGGCGCGGTCGAGCGCAACCGGATGCGCCGGCGCCTGCGACAGGCGGTGCGACAAGTCGCGCCGCTGTCCGCCCAGCGCGGACATGACTATGTGATCGTCGCGCGCCATCAGGTTCTCGACGCAACATTCCACCACCTCCTTGCCGATCTCGAATCCGCCTTCCGGCGGGTCCATGCGGCCAAGCCCGGCCTCGCCAGTTGAGCCGGATCGAAAGGCCCGACAATGTCGGAAAACCGTAACCTCCTCTTCGCCATCCTGCTGTCCATCGGCGTGCTTGGCCTCTGGGAGTATATGTACGCCATGCCGCAGCGGCAGAAGGCGGAGCAGATCGCCCAGCAGCAGCGCATCGAGCGCGGCGTCGAGAGCCCGGCCCAGACCACTCCGGGCGCTCCTCCGGCTTCGGGTGCCCCCGGCCTGCCACCGACGCCCGCCGTCGTCGCCAATCCCGGCGCGACGCGCGCTGCCGCCATCGCCGCGAGCCCGCGCATTCCCGTGGACACGCCGCGCATCAAGGGCTCGATCAACCTGAAGGGCGGCCGCGTCGACGACGTCGCGCTGAAGGATTATCGCGAGACGGTCGATCCCTCGAGCCCGAACATCGTTCTGCTCTCGCCCGAGGGCGGGCCCATGCCGTTCTACGCCGAATATGGCTGGGTCGCGGACACCGGCACGACGGCAGCACTTCCCGGGCCCGACACTGTATGGACGCAGGAAACGCCCGGGACGTTGACGCCCGCGACGCCGGTCACCCTGCGCTGGGACAACGGCCAGGGTCTCACCTTCCGCCGCACTTTGGCGGTCGATGACAATTATCTCTTCACCGTCACCGACAAGGTCGAGAATACCGGCACGAACACGGTGAAGCTGCATCCCTATGCGCTGGTCTCGCGCCACGGCCAGCCGCTCCTCCAGAACTATTACATCCTGCATGAGGGCCTGATCGGCTATCTGGGCAGCGAGGGCCTGCAGGAGGTCAAATACAAGAAGATCGACGAGGACAAGCTCATCAGCTTCCAGGCTGACGAAGGCTGGCTCGGAATCACCGACAAATACTGGGCGACGGCCATCGTGCCGCCGCGCGACGAAGCCTTTACCGCCCGCTTCTCGGCGACGCAGGGCACGGTGCCGGCCTATCAGACCGACTACCTGCTCGGCGCCCGCGAGATCGCGCCCGGCGCTTCGACCGAGGTAAAGAACGACCTTTTTGCCGGCGCCAAGGAAGTCCGCATCATCGATCAGTACGAGAAGCAGCACCAGATTCCGCGCTTCGAGCTGATGATCGACTGGGGCTGGTTCTATTTCATCACCAAGCCGATGTTCTGGGCGATCGACTTTTTCTACCACCTCATCGGCAATTTCGGCGTCGCGATCCTGATCGTGACCGTGCTGATCAAGCTCATCTTCTTCCCGCTCGCGAACAAGAGTTACGCGTCGATGTCGAAGATGAAGAAGATCCAGCCCGAGCTCATGGCGATGCGTGAGCGCTTCAAGGACGACAAGATGGCCCAGCAGAAGGCCATGATGGATCTGTACAAGAAGGAGAAGGTCAATCCGGCCGCCGGCTGCCTGCCGATCCTGATCCAGATTCCGGTCTTCTTTGCGCTGTACAAAGTGCTGTTCGTGACGATCGAAATGCGCCACGCGCCGTTCTTCGGCTGGATCCACGATCTGTCGGCGCCGGATCCGACCTCGCTGTTCAATCTGTTCGGCCTGATCCCGTGGGATCCCGGCTCCGTGCCGATGATCGGCCACTTCCTGATGCTCGGCGTCTGGCCGATCATCATGGGCTTCACGATGTTCGTGCAGATGCGCCTCAACCCGCTTCCGCCGGACCCGACGCAGGCCATGCTGTTCACCTGGATGCCGGTGTTCTTCACCTTCCTCCTGTCTTCCTTCCCGGCCGGCCTCGTCATCTACTGGTCGTGGAACAACACGCTGTCGATCCTGCAGCAGGCGGCGATCATGAAGCGGCAAGGCGTGAAGATCGAACTCTGGGACAACTTCAAGGCTCTCTTCCAACGAAAGCCGAAGCCGCAGTAACGCATCGACAAAAGACCGCCTCCGGGCGGTCTTTTCCGTTAAAGAGAACGCCGCTACACACGGCCCTCACAAAACGCTTTCCGGAGACTGATGATGACCGACGTTGCCGCGCTCGAAGCCGATATCGAATCCGCCTGGGAGCGCCGCACTGAACTGACGCCCGCAACGCACGGAGCGGATCGCCGGGCGGTGGATCTGGCTCTCGATCTCCTGGACAGCGGCAAAGCGCGCGTCGCCGAATCGCAGGACGGCAAATGGGTCGTCCATCAATGGCTGAAGAAGGCCGTATTGCTGTCGTTCCGCATCAACGACATGTCGGTGATCTCCGGCGGACCGAACGGCGCCCGGTGGTGGGACAAGGTGCCGTCGAAATTCAACGACTGGTCCGACACGGAATTCCGCGAGGCCGGCTTCCGTGCCGTGCCCGGCTCGATCGTCCGCTACTCGGCCTATATCGCGCCGAACGTCATTCTGATGCCGAGCTTCGTCAATCTCGGCGCTCATGTCGGCGAAGGCACGATGGTCGACACCTGGGCCACCGTCGGTTCCTGCGCGCAGATCGGGGCGCATGTGCACCTGTCCGGCGGCGTCGGCATCGGCGGCGTGCTTGAGCCGCTTCAGGCGGGTCCGGTCGTCATCGAGGACAATTGCTTCATCGGCGCGCGCTCGGAAGTCGTCGAGGGCGTGATCGTCCGCAAGGGCAGCGTGCTGTCCATGGGCGTCTTCATCAGCGCCACCACCAAGATCATCGACCGCGCGACCGGTGAAATCTTCATCGGCGAAGTGCCGCCCTATTCGGTCGTCGTTCCCGGCTCCTTGCCCGGCAAACCCCTGCCCGACGGCTCGCCCGGCCCCTCGCTCTATTGCGCGGTCATCGTCAAGCGGGTCGACGAGCAGACCCGCTCGAAGACCTCGATCAACGATCTTCTGCGGGACTGAACCCTTTTCCCGGTTCGCGACACTACCTTTCGCATCTCCAACGCGAAGGAAGACATGTGAACTGGCTTGGGCTTTTCTTGGGCTTCAAGGGTCGCATTAACCGCGCCAAATTCTGGCTCGGCACGATCGTCGGCTATCTGGCGTTCCTGTCGGCCTTCTTTGTCGGCGGGACAATCAGCGCCGCGACCGGAAGCCGGACGAACAGTCGCTGTGGACCGTGGCCGGCGGCCTCGTCCTGGTTGTGTTCTTTTCATCGGACGCTCGCTATTCGTGAAACGGCTGCACGACCGCAATAAAAGCTAGGCACGGACGGTCCGAAACCATGCGGACCCGATCCGCTCAGGACGGCTTGACGGGGCGCGGCGACCGGACCACCCTGCCGCCGCTTTTCCGATACCGTACGGAACCTGTTCTCCACGTGATAGACGCGCACAACCCCGTCGAACTGGCCCAAGCCCTTATCCGCTGCCGGAGTGTGACGCCCGCGGAGGGCGGTGCGCTGACCTTGCTCGAGAAAGTGCTGAAGATCGCGGGTTTCGATACCCATCTCCAGACCTTCACCGAGCCGGACACGGCCGACGTGACCAATCTCTATGCCCGCATCGGCACGGAAGAACCCGTGCTGCTTTTCGCCGGACATACCGACGTCGTTCCTCCGGGAGAGGAAGAGGCGTGGACGAGCGATCCCTTCGGCGCCGAGATCAAGGACGGTGTCCTGTACGGACGCGGCGCGGTCGACATGAAAGGTGGCGTCGCCGCCATGGTGGCCGCGGTCCTGCGCCATCTCGATGCCGGCACTCCGGTCGGCTCCATCGCCTTTCTCATCACCGGCGACGAGGAAGGCCCGTCCGTCAACGGCACGCCGAAACTGCTTGCCTGGGCCAAAGAGCGCGGCGAACGCTTCGATCATTGCCTGCTTGCCGAACCGTCGAGCCGCGCGAAAGTCGGCGACGAGATCAAGATCGGCCGCCGCGGTTCGCTGTCGGGCACCGTGGTGGTTCACGGCAAGCAGGGCCACGTCGCGTATCCGAAGCTTGCGGACAATCCGATCCGCCGCCTGATGACCCTGCTCGCGGCGCTGAACCAGCCGCTGGATTACGGCACGCCGCATTTCGAGCGGTCGAACCTCGAAATCACGAGCGTCGATGTCGGGAACGACACCACGAACATCATCCCGGCGAAGGCGACCGCCCGTTTCAATGTGCGTTTCAACGATGCCCATACACTCGAGGGCATGAAGGCGCTGATCGCAGAGCGCCTGGAACGCGCCGCGGCAGACGCCCGCTACGAACTCGTTTTCATGCCCCACGCATCGTCGAGTTTCGTCGTCGAGCCGGGCCCGTTCGTCGACATAATCGCGGCCTCGATCGAAGCCGAGACCGCCTCGCGGCCGAACCTGTCGACCGCCGGCGGCACATCGGATGCGCGCTACATCAAGAATTTCTGCCCGGTGGTCGAGTTCGGCCTCGTCAACGCCACGATGCACCAGGTCGACGAGCGCGTGCCGGTGGAAGACCTCGAAACGGTCGCGCGCATCTATGGCCGCATCATCGAACGCTATTTCGGCCAAAGCGCGCCATCGCGGACTAACCTGCCGTCCGCCGAACCGGCTTCGAAACTTTCGGAAATCAGCGCCGAAGGCGAACTGGAAGCGGCTCTCGAAGCCGCGCTGAATGCCGAAGCGCAGCGGCGCGAAGAAGCGGCCGAAGCCGCTGCCGCCGCGCTGAACAAGGGCAAGGCCTAGTAATCGACCCGGATCAGGTAGAGCCCATCAGGCGGCGCCATTGCGCCGCAGCGCGTGCGGTCTTTCGCCTTGAGCGCGGATTTCAGATCGCCCGCGCTCCATCTGCCTTCGCCGACGAGTTTCAGCGATCCCACCATCGAACGCACCTGATGGTGCAGGAACGAGCGGGCCGATGCGCGGATCACCACCGCTTCTCCCGCGCGCGAAACATCCAGCCTGTCGAGGGTCTTCTCCGGCGAGTTCGCCTGGCATTCGGCGGCGCGGAACGTCGTGAAATCATGCCGGCCGACCAGATGCCGTGCTGCGGCGTGCATCGCCTCGTAGTCGAGTGTGCGCGGAACCTGCCAGGCCCGGAAACGCTCCAGGACAAGCGGTGGACGTCGGTCGATGATGACATATTCGTAATGACGATTGATCGCCGAGAACCGCGCGTCGAAATCTTCCGTCACCCGCTCCGCCTCGAGAATTGCGATCGGATGCGGCCGCGCATGCGCGTTGATCGCATCGCGCACCGTATCGGTCGGCCAGTCCCGGACGAGATCGACATGGGCGACCTGTCCGCGCGCATGGACGCCGGCATCGGTCCGACCAGCGGCGCTGACGCGCGTCTCTTCGCCGGAAAACGCAAGAACCGCCTCTTCCAGCACCTGCTGCACCGCAAGGCCGTTGTCCTGCCGCTGCCAGCCGCAGAACGGCGTGCCGTCATATTCGATAGTCAGCTTGTAACGGGGCATCAGGCCAGCATGGAGAAGGCTGGCGCATAGCGCAGCACGCCCTGGGCGAGGTGTCCGGCATCACTCAGGGCAAGCGCCTGCAGGTTCGGACCGTCATAGGGCGTCTGGAATACGCGCGCCGCCTTCACGGTGAATCCGAACCGTCCATAATACTTCGGATCGCCGAGCACGATCACCAGGTCCTCGCCATCGGCTCTCAAACGGGCGAGACCATCGCGCACGAGCGCGGTTCCGATGCCGCGCCCGTGTTGCTCCGGCATGACACCGAGCGGGCCGAGCGCGGTCGCGCGCAGCCCCCGCGCTTCGAGCACGCGCAATCGCGAAAACAGAACATGGCCGCTGACCGCACCCTCGGAGCACGCGACCAGCGACAGGACCGCATCGCCCTCCGCCTGCAGATTGTCCACGAGTTCCGCCTCGAGCGGCGAAGAGAACGCGGTTTCGTGCACGCGGCGGATCGCATCCACATCGGTCTTCTGTTCCGGCCGCACCGACAGTCCGCTCATGTGAACCGCGCTCCTTTTTCAAGCCGCGCACCGCGCGCAAAATCGGCAAACGGCATCGGCCCCTTTCCCGCGCGCTGCACGGTGACGAGGCGCACGGCGCCCTCGCCGCACGCGCATGTCCCATGACTATCAAGAAGCATGCCCGGCGCGCCGTTCCCTTCCGCGCGTTCACTCCGCAAAAATCGCACCCGCTCGGCACCTTTGCCGAGATCGGCTTCGCTCCACGCGCCGGGGAACGGCGACAGACCGCGAATGTGATTGTGAACATCGCCCGCCGGCCGGGTCCAGTCGACGCGCGTTTCCGCATTGGTCAGCTTCGAGGCATAGACCACGCCCTCGACCGGCTGCGGCGTGACGTGACGATCGCCGGATTCCAGATCGCGCAAGGCCTTCACCATCAGAGGCGCACCAAGCCGCGACAGCCGGTCGTGCAGTTCGCCCGCCGTCTCGTTCGCCCCGATCCTGGTCCGTTCGACATGCGCAACGGGACCGGTATCCAGCCCCTCTTCCATTTTCATCACCGCGACGCCGGTCTCCGCATCGCCCGCCATGATGGCGCGGTTGATGGGCGCGGCGCCGCGCCAGCGCGGCAGGAGCGAGGCGTGCAGATTGAAACAGCCCTCGGCGGGCGCATCCAGAATGGGCTTCGGCAACAAAAGGCCGTATGCGACCACCACCGCCACATGCGCCCGATGCGCGGCGAACATCTCCGCCGCCTCGGGCGTCTTCAGGCTCGCAGGCGTCAGCACCGGAAGGCCGAACAGATCGGCCGCGGTGTGAACCGGCGTTCGCGTCTCGGCCATGCCGCGCCCGGCGGGCTTCGGCGCGCGGGTGTAGACGGCCACGATCTCATGTCCCGCCTCCTTCAACGCCGCCAGGGTCGGGACGGCGAAATCGGGCGTGCCCATGAAGACGAGACGGAGACTCACAGCTCGCCCAGATTCTCGACCGCGTCGCCATCGTCGAGCGGGGGCAGTTTCGGCTTCGGCGTGTAGGTCTGGGGGCCATCGCGTTTGGCCGTCTTGACGTAACGCTTCCAGACCATGTCCCGCTTCAGCTTCGAGATGTGGTCGATGAACAGAACGCCGTCGAGATGGTCGATCTCGTGCTGGATGCAGGTCGCGAGCACACCTTCGGCTTCGATCTCCTGCGGCTTGCCCTCGCGGTCGGTATATTTCACGCGGACTTTCGCGGGCCGCTCGACCTCCTCGTAATAGTCCGGGATCGAGAGGCAGCCTTCCTCGTAAAGCGACAGGTCTTCGGACCGCCAGACGACCTCCGGGTTGATGAGCGCCATCGGCACCTGCTCGTCGTCGCGCTTGGACACATCGACCACGCAAACGCGCTTCATCACGCCGACCTGTGGCGCCGCAAGGCCGATGCCCGGTGCGGCGTACATGGTCTCGAACATGTCCTCGATAAGGGTCTGAAGTTCGGAATCGATCTTTCCGACCGGCTCCGTCTTCTGGCGGAGCTTGTCGTCGGGAATCACAAGGATGGGGCGGATTGTCATGATGGGCGGGAGATAAGCTCCGCAGGGAAAGCCGTCAACGCGTTCTCATTCTGTTCCGTATACCGAATCGGGTTATAGGAGCGGGATGGACACGATTATATTCATGCTGGACGGCTACCCGGTCACGCCCGTGGAGATCGGCGCGGCCGTCTTCGGCGCGCTGATCCTGCTCATTCTATGGCTCGTGATCCGGCAAAACCGGGCACGGTCGCTCGATGCCGAGGCCCAGATCGAACGCCAGTCCCGTGCCGAAGAGCAGGTCAACGCTTTGCTGCGCTCGCAGATGGAGCTGTTCGGCCGCCTCCAGGGCGTCGGCGACGTCCTGTCGAACAAGCAATCGGAACTGGCGAGGACCGTCTCGGAGCGCCTCGATGCGGTCACCAGGAATGTCGGAGAAAATCTCACGACCGGCACCGCGGCCACCAACGAGCAGCTCAAGGCGCTCGAAGCCCGTCTCGCCGTGATCGACGCCGCACAGCAGAACATCGGCTCGCTGTCGGAACAGGTCACCAGCCTGACGAGCATCCTGTCCAACAAGCAGGCGCGCGGCGCCTTCGGACAGGGCCAGATGGAAGCCATCGTAAAGGATGCCCTGCCGTCAAAGGCCTATTCGTTCCAGGCGACGCTTTCGACGCGCGCGCGGCCGGACTGCCTGATCCATCTTCCGGGCGATCCGCGCGGCCTCGTCATCGATGCCAAGTTCCCGCTTGAAGCCTTCGAGGAACTGCGCCGCGCCGACAGCCCGGAAGCCGAGCACCGCGCGTCGCAGCGCATGCGGGCCGACATGATCACGCACATACAGGCGGTCAAACAATATCTGATCCCCGAGGAGACGCAGGAAGTCGCGCTGCTCTTCGTGCCGTCGGAAGCGCTGCACGCCGAACTGCATGAGCGCTTCGGCGACGTGATGCAGCGCGCCCAGACGGCGCGCGTGCTGATCGTCTCGCCTTCGCTGCTGCTTCTGTCCATCCAGGTCGTTCAGGGCCTGATGCGCGATGCCGCCATGCGCGAACAGGCGCATCTCATCCAGAAGGAAGTCCGCCATCTGCTCGAGGATGTGCGTCGTCTCGGCGAGCGCGTCGGCAAGCTGAAAACCCATATCCGGCAGACCGACGAGGATCTCGAAAACATCGAGACGTCGACGAGCAATATTGCACGCCGCGGCACACGCATCGACCAGATGGACTTCGACGGCCCGCCGGAGCCCGTGAAGGTGCTCGACGGTCAGACGGACCTGCTGCCGCTGCGGCTGCCGCTTATTGCGGACGAGGCGGCGGAATAGGCGTTTTCCGCGCCACGATCAAAGTCAATACGATTGCCGCGACGCCGATCAGCGCCGAATAGATGAAGAACGTCACGTAACCCGCGCCGAGAGCTGCCGGCGTGACGCCCGTGCTGCCCGCGCCCGTAACATAGGATTCGGGCGTCGTCCGCGCGAACAAAGGCGTCAGCACCGCAAATGCCCCGCCGTCGTTCGCCGACTGCGCCGCGCCCTCGATGATGCGGCCCGACTGGGAGGCGATCAGTTTTCCCGGAAGCGCATAGAGCGACGAGAACAGCGCATATTGCGTCGCAGTGAAGCCTGCAGAGGTCAGGCTCGACATATAGGCGATGAGGCAGGTGCCGGCAAAACCAGAGCACAGATTGTCGAGGCCGATCGCGAAATAGAGCGCCGGCATGGAATGGCCGATTGCGGCGAGCAGGATGAAGACAAGGTTCGAGATCGATCCCGCAAAGGCGCCGATGACCAGCGCGCGCATCAGGCCGAGTTTGGCGATGGCGTAGCCGCCGAGGAAGACGCCGAACATCGCGGCGACGACGCCGAACACCTTGCGTACCTCCGCGATCTCGATTTTCGAAAAGCCGAGATCGAGATAGAACGGGTTCATCACGTTCAGCACGAAGTCGGACACGCGGTACAGACAGATCAGGGCAAGGATCAATCCTGCTGTACCGGCATAGCGTTGGAAGAAATCCTTGAGAGGGGCGCCGAAGCTCGCGGCAAGATAGATGCCCGGCCGCGTTTGCCTGCCCGGAAGCTGCGCGCAGGCGAGCGCGATGACGGCAAGACCCGCGACGACGGCGCCGACCTGGAGAAACGCGCTCGCGCCCGTTCCCTTCCAGATCGCAGCCAGGCCGAACACATCGGGGCCCGCGATGAGAGTGAGGGGTGCGGGATCGCCGGAAAGTCCCGCGCCGGCGACAAGCGCGCCGATGACGAACACGGCTCCGCGCGCCACCCATTCCAGAACCTCGAACAGCGGCCGGCTCGGCACGCCCTCCGCATGGATCGGCCGCACCTTGTGGCTTTCTTCACGCGGCGCGAACAACACAGCGAGCATGCCGATGCCCATGAGAGCCGCCATCGCGGCGTAGGAGAAATTCCAGCTATAGGCCTGCGCCAATACAAGCGGCACCGCGCCGGCGACGATCATCGCGATGCGGTAGCCCCATTGATAGGCCGCGGCCATCACGCCCTGCTGGCGATCCTCGGCGACCTCGATGCGCCAGGCGTCGATGACGATGTCCTGCGTCGCGCCGGAAAAGCCGACGAACACCGCGAACGCCGCCATCGCGCCGAGATTGGTTGCGGGATCCTGTCCCGAAATCAGCCAGAGGCCGAACATGATCGCGATCTGCGCGACGAGCATCCAGGACCGGCGATGGCCGAGCCAGCCCGTCAGTCCTGGAATGCGCGTCCGGTCGACGAGCGGCGCCCAGAGGAACTTCGCCGAATAGGCAAGCGTCGCGAGGCTGAAAAACCCGATCACCGCGAGCGAGACGCCGCCGTCGCGCAGCCACGCCGAAAGCGTATCGAAGATCAGAAGGTTCGGCAGACCGGCGGAAAATCCGAGCGCCAGCATGACGAGGACGCGCCGCTGAAAAAAATCGGCGACGCCGCCCGCGCGTTCTTCAACCGGTGCGTCCGTCATCCTGCCCCCGCGATTCGTTGCGGCCAACTTGGCCGCGCCCGCGCCAAATGAAAAGGGCGGCCCGAAGGCCGCCCTTTCCGCGTCAGGCTTTGTCCGTCAAACGGAGATGATCGTGACGACCTCGTAACTTGACGGCTCGACGATAAGGATGCGTCCGTCGGCCAGCACGATGTAGGAATACCCGCCGTAGTCCGGGTAGATCGTGACGAGTTCCGGCGGGAGCGGGCGGAAGCGCACACGAATCTCGCCCGGGATGACCGCTCCGATGCCGACGTTGAAGTTCACGTTCACGCGGTCGGCGCGCGAAACCACCTTGTCGCGTATCACGGTTTTCTGCTCGGAGGTCAGGGTGGTGGGAGCCGCCGCGCGGCCGCTCTTCATATCGCCCTGCTTGGCGCCTTCGGCAGTGCCGCCGGCCTTGGTACCGGCTGGACCTTCGGCACTCGTGCCGGCTTTGGTACCGGTCGCGCCTTCGGCGCTCGTGCCGGCCTTGGTATCGGCCTTCGTTCCGCTCTGGGCGGCCTTCGGGTCCTTGGGGTCGGCCTTCGTTCCGCCCTGTGCGCTAGCGCCGCCAGCGGCGTCGCCCGCGGGAGTGCTCGCTGCGCCGGAAGCACCCGCGTCCGCACGATTGGGAACGGCCTTCGGCGAAGTCGAGCCGGAGCCGGACACACCGCCCGACGCCCCGCCTGCGGCCGGCGGAGGCACTTCGACCGCACCGCCGGCAGAGCCGGAGCCCGAGGTCTGTGCAGACGCGGCCGACATGCCGAGTACAAGGGCGGCGGCTGCCGCGGTGTTCAACAGAATCATTTTCATCTGGTCTCTCCCGTCAACGCATCGTTGTGCGAATGGCCGTCGAGAGGTTCACGACGGTCCTCGGAATAAACGTGCGACTGAAGCCACCGTTCCACTTTCCCGATTACGTCACCCTCAGAAGGGGGTGCGTTGTCGAATGGCGGCGGAGAGTGTGCCTTCGTCGAGATAATCGAGCTCACCACCGACGGGAACGCCGTGCGCGAGGCGCGTCACCCTTACGCCTGCGTTGATCAGAACATCGGTGATGTAATGCGCCGTGGTCTGGCCATCGACCGTGGCGTTCAGCGCGAGAATGACTTCGTTGACGAGCGGATCGGAAGCGCGCTCGATCAGCTTGCCGAGATTGAGATCTTCCGGGCCGCGTCCGTCGAGCGCCGAGAGCGTGCCGCCCAGCACGTGGTAACGCGCATTCACCGCGCTCGCGCGTTCCAGCGCCCAGAGATCGGCGACATCCTCGACAACGACGAGGACGGAGGGATCGCGCGAATTGTCACTACAGATCGCGCATGGGTCGCTGGTATCGACACTGCCGCAGGTCGAACACACCTTCACGCTTTCCTGGGCCCGCGCGAACGCGTCCGCGAGCGGCCCCAGCAGCACGTCCTTTTTTCGGATCAGGTGCAAAGCCGCGCGCCGGGCCGAGCGCGGCCCCAGCCCCGGAAGGCGGGCAAGCAGCTGGATCAGGCGTTCGATCTCGGGTCCGGCAACGGCGCGGGGCATCGACTACTCGGCCTCATCGTGAGGAGCGGCGCAGCCGCGTCTCGAACCATGGGCGGCTGGCTCAGCGGAAGCGGCCCATCCTTCGAGACGCCTGCTGCTCAAGTCGGCTGTTGCCGACTTGAGCAGCAAAGTGACGAAGTCGGATAGATTCGACTTCGTGAGGCTCCTCGGGATGAGGCTGTGAAATGGACGCGCCCTTTTCATTTTCAGAACGGGAGCTTCAGCCCCGGCGGAAGCGGAAGCCCGGCGGTCGCGCTCTGCATCATATCGGCGGCGATCTCCGCCGCCTTCTTCCGCGCATCGGCATGCGCCGTCAGGATGAGATCCTGCAGGATCTCCTTGTCCTCCGGCACCAGCAGTTCCTCGGTGATCTCGACATTCACGAGATCGCCCTTCGCCGTCATCCGGACGCTGACGGCGCCGCTGCCGGCCGTGCCGTCGACGAGCGTGCTTTCAAGCTCGGCCTGCATCTCGGCCATTTTGGCCTGCATTTGCTGAGCCTTTTTCATCATGCCCATCAGGTCCATGGGTTTTACTCCTCATCCTCAAGCGGCGGTTCATCCGCCGGAATGTCCGCCGCGGGCGCCGTCGAACGCACGCCGACGATCTCCGCGCCGGGGAAACGCTGCAACACCGCCTGTACATGCGGATGCGCGGCGACGCCGCGCAATGCCTGCTCGCGCTCCTCATCGGCGATCTGGCGCAGGGTGTCCTGCCCCTCGCTGGAGGAGATAGCGACGATCCAGCGCCTGTTCGTCCATGCCGAAAATTTGCGCCCGATTTCGGCGGCCAGAGCGGGCGATGCGCCCGGCGCCGGGCGGAATTCCATGCGTCCGTCCTCGAACAGCACCGGCCGCACATCGCGCTCGAGCGCGGTCTTCAACAGGATGTCGCGTTTCTCGACGCAGAGCGCGACGGCTTCCTGCAAGGTCTCGATGCGAAGCACGGGGGCCGCATCGGCTGAAGCCTTCGGCGCGGCGGACGGAACGGGTTCCGCATTGCGCGTTGCGACAGCGAACGCGGCGGAGCCCTGCGATGCCAACCCTTGCGAAGATGGCGCTCCACCGCCACCGCCACGCGGGGGCGGAGACGAAGATTGTCCGGACGTCTGATCCTTCAGCGTACGCAACGCCTCGTCCGGCGTCGGCAGGTCCGCGGCATAAGCAAGCCGCACCAGCACCATGTCGGCGGCCTGGGCGGGCTTGGGCGCCGCCTGGACTTCGGAAATGCCCTTGGCGATGATCTGCCAGGCGCGCGCCAGAACCCTTTGCGACAAGGCGTCGGCAAAGGTCTTGCCGCGCAGCCGTTCCGTTTCGGTCGCTGAGGGATCGTCGAGCGCCGCCGGCGACAGCTTCACACGCGTGACGTAGTGCACGAACTCGCCGAGATCGGCGAGCACGACCGCCGCATCGGCGCCGCCGTCGTAAAGCTCACGGAAAATCTGCAGCGAGGACGCGGCATCGCCCCTCATCGCCGCCTCGAACAGATCGACCACCCGTCCGCGGTCGCTGAGGCCGAGCATCTGCCGGACGGCCTCGCCTTCGACCTTCGAACCGCCATGCGCGATCGCCTGGTCCAGTATGGACAAAGCATCGCGCACGGAACCTTCCGCCGCGCGTGCGATCAGGGCCAGGGCTTCCTCGTCGGCGGCAAGGCCTTCCTTGCCGATGATCTTCTTGAGATGATCCGTCAGCACGGCACTGTCGACGCGCCGCAGCGAAAAACGCTGGCAGCGCGACAGAACCGTTACCGGAACCTTGCGCACTTCCGTCGTCGCGAAAATGAACTTCACATGCGGCGGCGGCTCTTCCAGCGTCTTCAGAAAGGCGTTGAACGCCTTGTCCGAGAGCATGTGCACTTCGTCGATGATGTAGACCTTGTAGCGCGCGCTCGCCGGCGAATAGCGCACGCCGTCGAGGATTTCGCGCACATCGTCGATGCCGGTGCGCGAGGCCGCGTCCATTTCCAGCACATCGACATGGCGCGATTCCATGATGGCTTCGCAATGAACGCCGACCTCTTTCAGATCGACCGTCGGCGCGCCGCTGCCGTCCTGGCGCTCATAGTTCAGCGCGCGGGCCAGAATGCGGGCCGTCGTCGTCTTGCCGACACCGCGGACGCCCGTGAGCATCCAGGCCTGCGCGACGCGGCCTGTCGAGAACGCATTGGTCAGGGTGCGCACCATCGCCTCCTGACCGATCAGATCGTCGAAGGACCAGGGACGGTATTTGCGCGCGAGCACGCGATAGGCGCCGCCCTTGGAGGCTGGCGTGATGTCGAGTTCGGCCATTGGCTCGATTTGACAGTGCTTGGATGGGCCGCGCAAGGGCGCGAAGTGGGAGGTCGGACGACGACCCGAGCCGGGCTCGTTAGGGCTGCTTCCTTCCGGATCTGACCCGGTTGGCGAGTGGTCCGTCCACCGCCAACCTCCCGAGCCCTATATCGGGGTTTGCCGCGCCCGATGCAAGCGTCAACCATACGCGTCAGCCATTCCTGCGCCGACGCGCCCACCGAGGATTGCCAGAGCGAAAGCCGCGCCAAGAAAGAAAGTTCGAGCCATGCTGGCCTCCCGTCCGCGAATCAACGGACCGGGCAGCGACGGGTTCCGGTACGGCGCACGATCGGGCATGGTCTGCTCATGACATTCAAGCTCCACCACCAGCTCGCCGCGGACACGGCCCGGGTCTGCAATCTGCCGCTCTCGGCCGTTCTTCTGATGAACGATGCCCGATTCCCGTGGCTCATCCTGGTGCCGCGCCAGACGGATGTGCGGGAAATAGCCGATCTCGGCGCCAGCGAGCGGGGCACTTTGATGGAAGAGATCGCGCTCGTTTCGAACGTGCTTCGGGAGGTCGCGCCCTGCGACAAACTCAATGTCGCGGCCCTCGGGAACGTGGTGCCGCAGCTCCATGTGCATGTCGTCGCGCGCGTCGAGGGCGATGCGGCCTGGCCCAATCCGGTCTGGGGTTCGGGACCGGCCAAGCCCTATGACGACAACTGGAAGAACGGGCTGATCGGCGCGATCCGCACCCGGCTTGGCATGGATTAGCGCTGCTTCTTGCGCTCCGCGTAGCGGTATGGATGCCCGGGATAGACGCCGAGGATTTTCACCTCGGCCGAGAAGAAGGCGAGCTCCTCCAGCGCGAGCCGCACATTGGCATCGTCCGGATGGCCTTCGACATCGGCATAGAACTGCGTCGCCACGAACTCGCCTTCAAGCTGGTAGCTTTCGAGCTTGGTCATGTTGACCGAATTGGTCGCGAACCCGCCGAGCGCCTTATAAAGAGCCGCCGGGACGTTGCGCACCTTGAACACGAAGGTCGTAACGACAGGCCCGTTCTTCGCCGGCACCCAGTCCGGCTCCTTCGACAGAATGATGAATCGCGTCGTGTTGTGGTCTTCGTCGGCGATGTTCTCGGCGATGATGTCGAGACCGTAGATTTCGGCCGCAAGGCGCGATGCGATGGCGGCGCGGGTGATGTCGGTCGTCTCCGACAGACGGCGCGCGGCGCCCGCCGTATCGGCGGCGATCTTCGGTTCGAGCCCGAGCTTCCTCAACGTCACGCGGCATTGACCGAGCGCCTGGGGATGGCTGTAGGCGGATTTCACGGTCGCAAGCGTCGCCCCCTTCACCCCCATCAGCTGATGCTGAAGCGGCAGAAAGAATTCGCCGACGATATTGAGACCCGAGGTCGGCATCAGATGATGGATGTCGGCCACGCGGCCCGCGACCGAGTTCTCGACCGGGATCATCGCAAGCCCCGCCGTGCCGTCGATGACGGCGGCGAACGCATCCTCGAAGGTGGGCGCGGCCAGAGGCGTCCAGTCCGGGAACGCCTCGACACAGGCGATGTGCGAGTTCGCACCGGGTTCGCCCTGGTAGACGATCTGTTTTTTCGCGGCCACGTCAGATAACTCCGGTCAAAGTCGGCGCGCCGCCAGAAGCTCGCGGGCGCGCTCGAGGTCATGTTCCGTATCGACGCCGAGCGGCACGTCGTCGACGAGCGCGGCATCTATGCGCATTCCGGCCTCAAGGGCCCTTAACTGCTCCAGCCGCTCGCGAAGCTCAAGCACCGAGGGCGGCAGCCGGACAAAGCGTGCGAGCGCGTTGCGGCGCCAGACGTAAAGCCCGATATGATGAATGAGTTCGCCCTCACCCCAGGGCGCGGTCGCCCGGGTGAAATAGAGCGCGCGGAGACGCCCCCCGCCGGTGCCGACTTCGGTGCCTATCAGCTTGACGACATTCGGATCGGTCTTCTCGGCGCTACGGCGGATGATCGCCCCGAGCGTGCCGAGGTCGACGTCCGGATCGTCGAGAAGCGCCACGGCCGAGCGGATGGCATCCGGATCGATCGTCGGCAGATCGCCCTGCACGTTGACGATGCGCTCGACCTCGTGGTCGGGGTCGAGCACGCTCAAAGCCTCGAAAATGCGGTCCGATCCCGACACGTGGTCGTCGCGAGTCAAAACGGCCCGGCCCCCGGCCTTTTCAACGGCCACCACGATCTCCGGCGAATCGGTTGCCACGGCGACCGGCCCGACGCCCAATTCGACCGCCCGGCGCCAGACATGGACGATCATCGGCTCGCCCGCGACGTCCGCAAGCGGCTTTCCGGGCAGGCGCGTCGAACCCAGGCGCGCCGGGATAAGGACTAAAGAGGACATGGAGGACCCGGAAACCAGAAAGCAGGCTGTAATCGTTCTATTCGGCGGCAAAAAGTAGCAGTGCGCCGCCTCTATACGAGTTGTCATGCGCGCGCGAAAGCGGCTAGGTTCCGCCCGGCTCGCGGACCGTCTGTTAGGCACCTGCCGATACGTCCGTTTTTCGTGTTTTGACGCCCGCTTCCGGAGACCGGAATGGACTCGTTTGAGGTCAATAAGATCCTCGGCGCCGTACTCGGCACCGCGACCTTCACGCTCGCGCTGTTCATCGGCTCCGACATGCTGTTCAGCGCGCATGCGCCGGAAAAGCCGGGCTATGAACTGCCCTCGCCGGCGGCAGATGCCGGCGCCGGCCATGGCGCCGCTCCCGAAGTCGCCAAGGTCGAGCCGATCGCGGTTCGTCTCGCGACCGCCGACCCGGCCAAGGGCGAGGCCCTGACCAAGCAGTGCGCCTCCTGCCACACCTTTGAAAAGGGCGGCCCCAACAAGGTCGGCCCGAATCTTTACGGCGTGGTCGGCAACAAGCACGCCCATTTGGAAGGCTTCGGCTATTCCGCGGCCATGAAGGCCAAGCACGGCGACGACTGGACCTTCGAGGCGCTCGACCACTTCCTGGAAAACCCGAAGGCCGCGGTCCAGGGCACCGCGATGTCGTTCCTCGGTATCAAGAAGCCCGATCAGCGCGCCAATCTGATTGCCTGGCTGAACCAGAATTCGGACAAGCCCCTGCCGCTTCCGGCTCCGCCCGCTCCCGGCGAGGCAACTGCTCCGGGCGCACCGGCAGCTCCCGCGGCTCCGGCTGGCGCCCCCAATCCGCCGGCCCCTCCCGCGACCGCGCCGCACTGATATCCGTCATTTAACGGCGGCCTGTCTGGCAGGCCGCCGGTTTTGCGACATAATCTCCGTTAGGCTGGGTTTGTTCAGTCGATCCCGGAGGATGCGCACAGCATGATCGCCGACCGCCTCGCGGCCGCTCTCGTCTCGCTTTACCTGTTTGCAGTGCCCGCTCTGGCGCAGGACCCGGCCGTTCCCGGTCCGTGGAAGAACGGGCTGTCGCTGTTCGGCGACGTGAAATACCCTGCCGACTTTCCCCACTTCGACTACGTGAACCCCGCCGCGCCGAAAGGCGGTACGGTGCGGCAGTTCACTATCGGCGGCTATGACAGCTTCAACATAATCATTCCGCGTGGTTCCCCGGCCGTCGGCCTCGGCTCGATCTACGAATCACTGATGACGCCTTCGCTCGACGAACCGTCGAGCGAATATGGTCTCATCGCCGAAGCCGTGCGGCATCCGCCGGATTTCTCCTCCGTCACCTTCCGCCTGCGGCCGGAAGCGCGCTGGCAGGACGGCAAGCCGATCACCGTGGACGATGTAATCTGGTCGCTGCAGGTCGAGCGCGACAATCACCCCCGTTATCGCAGTTATTACAAAAACGTCGTGAAGGCGGAGGCGACCGGTGAACGCGAGGTGACCTTCACCTTCGACGTCAAAGGCAACCGCGAGCTTCCGCAGATTCTCGGCCAGCTTCTCGTCCTGCCCAAGCACTATTGGGAGGGCACGGACGCAAACGGGGTGAAACGCGATATCACCAAGACGACTCTCGAGCCGCCGCTCGGCTCGGGCCCCTACCGCATCAAGCCCGGCTTTCAGCCCGGCCGCTCCATCGCGTATCGAGCGCGTGGCGGACTATTGGGGCGCGAAACTGCCCTTGAACGTGGGCACCGACAATTTCGACGAGATAAGCTACCTCTATTTCCGTGACGCAGATGTCGCGCTCGAAGCCTTCAAGGCCGATCAGTACGATTACCGCGAAGAGAACATCGCGAAGAACTGGGCTACCGCCTATGACTTCCCGGCCCGCCGCGACGGCCGTGTCGTGCTCGACACGCATCCGATCCGCGACAGGGGCATCATGCAGGCTTTCGCCTTCAATACGCGCCGGCCGAAATTCCAGGATCCGCGGGTGCGGCGCGCCTTCAATCTCGCGATGAATTTCGAGGAGATGAACCGCGCGCTGTTTTACGGTCAGTACAGCCGCATCGGCAGCTATTTCCAGAACACCGAGCTTGCCTCCAGCGGCGTCCCGCAGGGCCGCGAACTCGAAATTCTGGAAACAGTGCGAAACGAGGTTCCGCCGGAAGTCTTCACCACGCCGTACACAAACCCTGTGGGCGGCAGCGCGGACGCCGTGCGCGCCAATCTGCGCGAGGCCGTGAAGCTCCTTGGCGAGGCAGGCTGGACGGTAAAGGACAAGGGCGGCAAGCGTGCCCTGTCGAATGCCGCGGGCGAGCCGATGGAGGTCGAATTTCTGCTCTCCTCGCCGAGCTTCGAGCGCGTCGTACTCTCCTACGCGCCCAATCTCGAACGTCTCGGCATCAAGGTGAACATCCGCACCGTCGACAGCGCCCAGTACGAAAACCGGATGAACGGCTTCGACTTCGACATTACCGTCGGCGGCTGGCCCCAATCGCTTTCGCCCGGTAACGAGCAGCGGGATTTCTGGGGGACGGCCGCGGCCGACCAGGAAGGCTCGCGCAATCTCATCGGCATCAAGAACCCCGCGATAGACAAACTGATCGACCGCCTCATCCTTGCAACCGACCGCGACGACCTCGTCGCCGCCACGCACGCGCTGGACCGCGTCCTGCTCTGGAACAATTACGTCGTGCCGCAATGGACGATCGATTCCACGCGGTTTGCCTATTGGAAACGGTTTGCCCATCCGGAGAAGCTGCCGAAATACGATCTCGGCTTTCCCAATGTCTGGTGGTCGGACGCAGCCGCGCCGCCTCCGGCACCCGCTCCCGTCACGTCGGCGCCATGAGAGACGCGTGACGCACATCGACCGGCGCAGCGTTCTGGTTCTCGGCGGCAGCATGGCCGCGTCTCTTCTTGCGCGCTCGGCTCTCGGTCAACCGGCCCTGCCATCCGAACCGCGCCACGGCCTGTCGATCTTCGGCGACCTGAAATACCCGGCCGGCTTTCGCCATTTCGATTACGTGAACCCGCAGGCGCCCAAAGGCGGGCGCATGTCCTACACGCCCGGACAATGGGCCTTCAATCAGAACCCCAACACCTTCAACACGCTTAACACACTCATCCTGAAGGGCGACGCGCCGGTCGGCCTCGAAATGGTGTTCGCGACCCTGATGACCCGCGCGCTCGATGAGCCGGACGCCGTCTACGGCCTTATAGCGTCATCAGTTGCCGTCGAGGACGAAGGCCGTACATACCGCTACTTCCTGCGCAAGGAAGCAAAGTTTCAAGACGGCACGCCCATCACGGCCGAGGATATCGCGTACTCCGTCGACACGCTGAAAAAGGACGGCCATCCTTCGCTTTCACAAAGCATGAAGGAGGTCGCGGGCGCCGAAGCGATCGGGCCGCATGAGGCCGTGGTGCGCTTTTCCGGCAAGCAGGCGCGGGACGTGCCTTTGCTCGTCGCCGGCTCTGCCGATCATCTCGAAAGCCTGGTACGCGACCCGGCCGTTCAACGAAAGCACGATGGAGCCGCCGCTCGCCTCCTCCGCGTACAAAGTCGGCAATCTTGCGCCCGGCCGCTTCATTGAATTCGAGCGCGTAAAGGATTGGTGGGGAAATGACCTTCCGGTGTCCGTCGGCCAGAACAATTTCGATGTCATCCGCATCGAATTCTTCCGCGACCGCCAGACCTCATTCGAAGGATTCAAGGCCGGCGCCTATTGGTACCGCGAGGAGTTCACGTCACGCTTCTGGGCGCGCTCCTACAACAACGTGCCCGCCGTCGCGGACAAGCGCATCATTCGCTTCGAACTGCCGGACGACCGCGCATCCGCCGCGCAAGGATGGTGGATCAACACCCGCCGCAGGAAATTCTCCGATCCCCGCGTCCGCGAGGCCCTGATCCTCGCCTTCGATTTCGAATGGACCAACGCGAAATTGATGTTCGGGTCCTACAAGCGCACCTCCTCCGTGTTCGAGGGGTCGGACATGAAGGCATATGGTCTTCCCACACCGCAGGAACTTGCGCTGCTCGAACCGCATCGTGACAAGCTCCCCCCCGAAGTGTTCGGCGAGCCATTCGTCCCGCGGGTCAGCGACGGTTCGGGCAAGGACCGCAAACTTCTGAAGCGCGCGGCGACCCTGCTGAAGGAAGCGGGCTGGAATGTCGAAAACGGCACGCTCGTCGATCGCGACGGCACGCCGTTCACGGTCGAGCTTCTCGACGACGACCCGACCTTCATGGCCCATGCGCTGTCCTACGTGCAGAATTTGCGCTTTCTCGGCATCGAGGGCTCGTTCCGCATGGTCGATGCCGCCCAGTTCAATGCCCGCGAGAATGCCTTCGATTTCGATTTCATTCCGCGCCGTTACGCCCTTTCCTCGACGCCCGGCGACAGCCTTCGCCAGTTCTTCGGCTCGCAGGCCGCGAACACGCCCGGCTCCAACAATCTCTCGGGTGTAGCCGATCCCGTCATCGACGAACTGATCTCCCGCATCATCGCTGCCAATTCGCGGGACGATCTCAATATTGCCGCCCGCGCGCTCGACCGGGTCATGCGCGCCGGCCGCTATTGGGTGCCGCACTGGTACAAGGGCACGCACTGGCTCGCGACCTGGGATGTCTTCGGCCGCCCCGAAACCACACCGCGCTACGGCCTTCCGTTCGACACGGCATGGTGGTTCGATGCGGAAAAGGCAGCACGGATCGGAATAAGGCTCTAGGTAAGGCTCCAAGGAAGCATCGATGTTCGCCTATATCGCCCGCCGCCTTCTGCTGATGATCCCGACTTTGTTCGGCATCATGCTGATCTCGTTCATCGTGGTGCAGTTCGCGCCCGGCGGTCCGGTCGAGCGCGTCATCGCGCAGCTTCAGGGCTCCGACACCTCCGCCACGTCCCGGATCGGCGGCGGGGCAGGCGATTTCGGCTCCGGCCCGCAGCCCGGCGCCTTGTCCGCCGATCCCGTGTCGAGCCGCTACCGCGGCGCGCAGGGCCTCGATCCGGAATTCATCAGGAGCCTCGAAAAGCAGTTCGGCTTCGACAAGCCCGCCCATGAGCGCTTTTTCAAGATGATGTGGGATTACCTGCGTTTCGATTTCGGCCAGTCCTATTTCCGCGATGTCTCGGTTCTGCAGCTCATCGTCGAAAAGATGCCGGTCTCGATTTCGCTCGGCCTCTGGATGACGCTTCTGAGCTACGCCATCTCGATCCCGCTCGGCATCCGCAAGGCGACCAAGGACGGCTCGCAGTTCGACGTCTGGACATCGGGTGTCATCGTCATCGGCTATGCCATTCCCGGCTTTCTGTTCGCGATCCTGCTCATCGTTCTGTTTGCCGGCGGCTCGTTCCTCGACTGGTTTCCATTGCGCGGCCTGACCTCCGACAATTGGAACGCCCTGCCGTGGTGGGAGAAGATCACCGACTATTTCTGGCACCTCACTTTGCCTCTCATTGCGCTGACGGTCGGCGCGTTCGCCACGACGACGCTTTTGACCAAGAACTCATTCCTCGACGAGATCCGAAAGCAGTATGTGCAGACGGCGCGCATGAAGGGGCTGACGGAGGGCCAGGTGCTCTACGGCCATGTCTTCCGCAACGCCATGCTCATCCTGATCGCGGGTTTTCCCGGCACCTTCCTCTCAGCCTTTTTCACCGGCTCGCTTCTGATCGAAACCATCTTCTCGCTGGACGGCCTCGGCCTTCTCGGCTTCGAAAGCGTGGTCAACCGCGATTATCCGGTCGTCTTCGCCACCGCCTACATTTTCGGCCTGATGGGCCTCCTCGTGGGGCTGCTGTCGGACCTCACCTATACCTGGGTCGATCCGCGCATCGACTTTGAAAGCCGGAGCGTCTGATGGCGAGGCGGCCGACGAAATCCACCGCCATGGACGCGGAGACGACGGTCCCGACGCCGACCGGCCAGCCGCTCGCTCCGCCGCGCTCGGCCTCGCGCGCACCCATAGAAGATGCGCCGCCGCGCCGCGCCTGGTTCAACGCTTCGCCGATCAATCAGCGCCGCTGGCGCAGTTTCCGCGCCAATCGCCGAGGCTTCTGGTCGCTGATCCTTTTCCTCGCTCTGTTCGTGGTGTCGCTGTTCGCGGAGTTTATTGCCAACGACAAACCGTTCCTCGTCTCCTATGACGGCGGTATTTACGTCCCCGCCATCACGACCTATCCGGAAACAGCGTTCGGTGGCGATTTCGAGACCGAGGCCGATTACCGTGATCCCTATTTGCAGAAGCTGATCGCGGACAAGGGCGGCTGGATGCTGTGGCCGCCGATCCGCTATTCATACGACACGATCAATCTCAACCTGCCGGTTCCAGCGCCCGCGCCGCCGACCTGGATGCTGACCACCGAGCAATGCCAGGCCGCGAATGCCGGTCCGGACTGTTCCGGCATCGAATGGAACTGGCTCGGCACCGACGACCAGGGCCGCGATGTCGTCGCGCGCCTGATCTACGGGTTCCGGGTTTCCGTCCTGTTCGGCCTCGTCCTGACGATCCTCTCCTCCGTCATCGGCGTCGCGGCCGGCGCCGTGCAGGGCTATTTCGGTGGCTGGACCGATCTTCTGTTCCAGCGCTTCATCGAAATCTGGACCTCTATCCCGACGCTTTATCTGCTCATCATCCTTGCCGCGGTCATCACGCCGAGCTTCTGGGTTCTTCTGGGAATTCTGCTTCTCTTTTCCTGGGTGGCGCTTGTCGGTGTCGTGCGCGCCGAATTCCTGCGCGCACGCAACTTCGAATATGTCCGGGCGGCGCAGGCGCTCGGCGTCTCGAACCTCACCATCATGTGGCGGCATCTGTTGCCGAATGCGACGGTCGCGACATTGACCTTCATGCCGTTCATCCTGAATGGCTCGATCACGACGCTCACCTCACTCGATTTCCTCGGCTTCGGCCTGCCGCCCGGCTCCGCTTCGCTCGGCGAACTGCTCGCGCAGGGCAAGGCCAATCTGCAGGCGCCCTGGCTCGGCATTGCAGGCTTCTTCTCGATCGCCGCCACGCTGTCGCTTCTCGTCTTTACCGGCGAAGCGGTGCGCGACGCCTTCGACCCACGAAAGACATTCGCGTAATGGCTCACGATCATCACGATCATGCACACGGCGCCAACGAGACGCGGATCGGCATCGCCGCCGGCCTGACCGGCGTCTTCATGATCGCCGAGCTGGCGGGTGGCTTTCTCTCCGGCTCCCTGACGCTGATCGCGGACGCCGGCCACATGGCCATCGACTTCGCCTCGCTCGGGCTGGCGTGGATGGCATTTCGCGTCGCCCGCCGCCCCGCGAATGCGCGCTGGACCTACGGCTATGACCGATTCCAGGTGCTCGTCGCGTTCGCCAACGGGCTGGTTTTGTTTCCCGTCGCGGGCTGGATCATGTGGGAAGCGGTTCAGCGCCTGATGCAGCCCTCGCCCGTTCTGGGCGGTCTGATGCTCTGGATCGCCTTCGGCGGCCTCGCGGTCAACGTGATCGCATTCTTCGTCCTGCACGGCGCAGAGAAGGACAACGTCAATATCCGCGGCGCACTGCTGCATGTGCTCGGCGACCTGCTCGGCTCGGTCGGCGCCATCGTTGCCGCGCTCGTCATCATCTACACCGGCTGGACGCCGATCGATCCGATCCTGTCCGTCTTCGTCTCGGTCATCATTCTCGGCGGCGCCTGGCGCCTCGTACGCGATGCCGGACACATCTTGCTGGAAGCCGCCCCCGTCGCGCTCGATTCCTCGGCCATCGGGCCGGCTCTGGTCGAGAAGGTCGCGGCCGTGAAGGACGTCCATCACGTCCATGTCTGGTCGATCACCGAGAAGATGCGCGCGGTCACGCTTCACGCCTGTGTCGAGGACGGCGCCGACGCGCCGGCCGCGATCCGCGATATCAAGGCCGTTCTCGCGGCGCGTTTCGATCTCAACCATGCGACCGTGGAGATCGAATATGGCGAATGCTCGGACGGTGAGGCCGGATGCGGCGAGACTCAGCATGGCCATGCACATGACGATGCGCACGGCGAAGATCACAGCCATGGCCCCGATCATCACCACATGACGGCTGTACCCGCATGATGCAGAAGACCGCGCCGCTTCTCTCCGTCCGAGATCTCTCCGTGGCCTTCGTGCAGGATGGCCGCGAAACCATCGCGGTCGATCGCGTCTCCTTCGACATCGCGAAGGGCGAGACGCTCGCGCTTGTCGGCGAATCCGGCTCGGGCAAATCCGTCACCGCTCTCTCGATCCTGAAGCTCCTGCCCTACCCCGCCGCGCGGCATCCGTCGGGCGAGGTTCTTTTCAAGGGAGAGAATCTTCTCGATCGCGACGAGCGCGATCTTCGCCGCGTGCGGGGCGCGGATATCTCCATGGTGTTCCAGGAACCCATGACCTCGCTCAATCCCCTGCATACGATCGAGCGCCAGGTCGGCGAAATTCTCGACGTGCACCGCGGCTGGTCGAAACCGAAAATCCGCGCTCGCGTGCTGGAACTTCTCGATCAGGTCGGCATCCGCAATGCGCAAGAGCGGCTCGACGCCTATCCGCACCAGCTCTCGGGCGGCCAACGCCAGCGCGTGATGATCGCAATGGCGCTGGCGAACGAACCCGATCTTCTCATCGCCGACGAGCCCACCACCGCGCTCGACGTCACGGTGCAGGCGCAGATCCTGAAGCTGCTCGAAGACCTGCAATCCAAGCTCGGAATGGCCATTCTGTTCATCACGCACGATCTCGGCATCGTGCGGAAGATCGCGGACCGCGTTTGCGTGATGACAAAGGGACAGATCGTCGAGACCGGCTCCGTCAAGCAGGTCTTCACCAAGCCCAGACACCCCTACACCAGGCATCTTCTCGCCGCCGAACCGAAAGGTGATCCGCCCCCCGCGAACAGGCAGGCGCCCGTCATCGTCCATGCCGACAATGTTCGCGTCTGGTTTCCGATCAAGCGCGGCTTTTTCCGCAGGACGGTCGGCCACATCAAGGCTGTCGACGGCGTCAGCGTCACCGTACGCGAAGGCGAGACGCTTGGCGTCGTCGGCGAATCCGGATCCGGCAAGACCACGCTCGGCCTCGCCATTCTCCGCCTCATCGCGTCGGAAGGGCCGGTCCTCTATCTCGGCAACCGTATCGACGCGAAGACACGCGCCGAAATGCGGCCCCTGCGCAAGGACATGCAGGTCGTCTTTCAGGACCCCTACGGCTCGCTGTCGCCGCGTATGTCGGTCGCGGACATCGTCGCCGAAGGGTTGAGGGTGCACGGCGAAACGTCACCGGATGAGCGGCGCAGGATCGTTGCCAATGCCCTGACGGAAGTCGGCTTGGATCCCACCGCCATGGACCGCTATCCGCACGAATTTTCCGGCGGCCAGCGCCAGCGCATCGCCATTGCACGCGCCATGGCGCTCAATCCGAAATTCGTCGTCCTGGACGAGCCGACCTCGGCGCTCGACATGTCGGTACAGGCCCAGATCGTCGATCTCCTGCGCGATCTGCAGACGAAGCACGACCTCTCTTATCTTTTCATCTCGCACGACCTGAAAGTGGTCCGCGCGCTCGCGAGCGAGGTTATCGTGCTGAAGGACGGAAAGGTCGTGGAACAGGGTTCGGCGAAACAGATCTTCGAGAATCCGAAGACGGATTATACGAAGGCGCTGATCGCCGCCGCGCTCAATCTCGACGTCGCGAGCGGCGCGCGGCAGTAGTGACTATCCCTCCTCCGCGAGCGGGGAGGGACGAGTCGCGCAACGCGCGACCGGGGTGGGGCAAACCCCACCCGACCGGCCTGCGGCCGGCCACCCTCCCCTTTCAGGGGAGGGATTAGACGAGCCCGCCGCTCTCTATGCGAGAGGGAGTCTCCGCACGCTCGTCACCGTTGATCCCGCAACCAAAATCCGCGCAATCGCATCCGCCGCGGGCTCCGCTGCCACCGCCATATGATGCGCATTGGCGTGAATGAGCGTGCCGTCCCCGCGCGCGATGGCGACATGGCCTTTCCAGAAGACGAGATCGCCGCGCTTCAAGGTCTCCGCGCCGCCGAACGGCGCCTCCGTACCGACCGCCTTTTCCTGCATGTCGGTGTCGCGCGGTGCCTTTATGCCCGCCGCGTCGAGCGACACCTGCACGAGGCCCGAACAATCGAGCCCCAGGCTCGTCTTGCCGCCCCAGAGATAGGGCGTACCAAGAAACTGCTCGGCCACCGACACGAAATCCGGTTCGTTCGCCTCGACCGGTTTCAGGTGGCGCGCGATGGCGTAGCCGCGGGGGGCGATGATCGCGAATATGCCGTCTTCGCCGATCACCGAAACTCGGCTGCCCATGGACAGCATTTCGTGCGGCGGCAGCTTGATGTTCGGCCCGGGAAACACAAAGCTTCTGAGCGCCGAGACGCGATGCGATACGGTCTGCGGCGTGTCGAGGGCCCATTCTGGCAGCCAGCCGACATAGGAGTTGGTCCGCAGTTGAACATGGACCCAGCCGTCGCGCATGGCGAACGCCGTCGCCGGCTCGCCGAAAATGGCCTCGGTCAGCAGCGGCGCGTCGGGACGCGGTTCTGCCCGCACGGGCGCCGCGCCGGCCGCGATGCGGACCGCCTGCCCTGCCCCCTCCGGCGGTGTCAGGCGCGGATCATCCGCCATAGCGTTCCTTCAGAAGGGCATAGATCGAGCGGATCGCGTGGGCCTCGCCGCCTTCGGGCCGTCCAGGACGGGCTGAGGGCGTCCAGGCGAAGATGTCGAGATGCGCATAGGCTTTCGCCTTCTCAACGAAGCGTTTCAGGAACAAAGCCGCCGTGATCGCTCCCGCATGCCCGCCGCCCGAGACGTTGTTCATGTCGGCGGTTCTGGAATCCAGCATCCGGTCGTAGTTCCTCCACAGCGGCAGCCGCCAGACGGGATCGTTCTCCGCTAAGCCGATCCGCATGAGATCGTTCGCCAGCGCATCGTCGTCGGTGAAGACCGGCGCCAGCTCCGGCCCGAGCGCGACACGCGCGGCTCCGGTGAGCGTCGCGAAATCGATCAGAAGCTCCGGAGCATCTTCGTCGGCGAGCGCCAGGGCGTCGGCCAGCACCAGCCGTCCCTCGGCGTCGGTGTTGCCAATCTCGACCGTGATGCCCTTGCGGCTGCGGTAGATATCGCCCGGCCGGAAGCTCGTGCCCGATACCGCGTTCTCGACCGCCGGGATCAGGACGCGCAAACGCACCGACAGGCCCGCGTCCATGATCATATGCGCGAGCCCCAGCGCATTGGCCGCCCCGCCCATATCCTTTTTCATGATGAGCATGGCCGCGTCTGGCTTGATGTCCAACCCGCCGGTGTCGAAGCAGACGCCCTTGCCGACGATCGTCACGCGCGGATGGTGTTCTTCGCCCCACGAAAAGTCGATCAGCCTTGGCGCGCGCGGACTGGACGAGCCCACGGCCTCGATCAGCGGAAATCCGCGCGCCAGCGCCTCGCCCGAAACCGTGCCGAAACGGGCGCCGTGCCGTCCCGCCAGTTCGCGCGCGGCGCCTTCAAGCTCGTCCGGCCCCATATCGTTCGCAGGTGTATTGACGAGATCGCGCGCGAGCCGCACGCCTTCCGCAATCCGAATCACCTCGGCGGGATCGACACCCTCCGGCAATGCGAGCTGGACGGTGCGGATCTCCGGTTTGCGGTAGCGGTCGAAGCGATAGGAGCCGAGCAGAAAACCGATCACCGAAAGCCGCGCATCGAAAAGCGCTCCGGCGACATGATAGGCCCCGGCCGGAAGATCCCGGGCGAGATTGGCCGCAAGGAACGGGTCGCGCTGCACGGCGTCCTCGGTGTCGACGCCGAACACCGCGCCGAGAAGTGCGCCGTCCGGCCCCGGCACGGTGAGAACGCGGCCGGGCGAAGCCTCGAAACCGGAGGCCGCGATCCAGGCGCGCGCCGCATCCGGCAGATGACTTGAATCCCGCCCCTTCGCCAGGGGCCAGATCGGCAGGGTCGAAGCGGTTCCGGAAGGAAGAAGAAGCGAATGCACGAAGGACTCCGCACGCTGAAGATACCAACCTAGCTCACAACTTTGCGGCGCGGCTGGGACGCTCCGAAGGGGGCTCGTTTACGAAGCATTAGGGTTAACGACTGTAAAGCTTTGGTCTCGCGGCACCCGCGGCGCAACCCGTAAACCGGCCTCCCATGCCCCTTTTGAACAGCCGTCTGTCCCGCATCCTTCTTACCGCCACGGCCTGCTCGGCACTGCTTCTTGGGTGCGCCACCAAGAACGACCCCTCCTCCACGGGCTCCATAGGAAGGTCGTCCACCGGCATCGAACAGAAAGCCGCATCGCTGCGCGCCGCCGGCAAGGCCGAGGAGGCCGTGACCCTGCTGCGCGGGGCGCTGGCCAAGAATCCGAAATCCAGGGGATTGCTGCTCGCTTACGGCAGGGCCCTGGCCGATGCCGGGCGCGATGAGGAGGCGCTTGCCGCCCTCGTCAAGGCCCAGGCGGGAGCCAGGCCGGACTGGCGGATCGTCAATACGGAAGGCGCGGTGCTCGACAAGCTGGGCCGCACCATGGACGCCCAGCAGCGGTATCAACTGGCGCTGAGGCTTGCGCCGGAGGAGCCGGCGATTCTGTCGAATCTCGGTCTTTCGCTCGCGCTCTCGCAAAAGCCCGCGGAGGCCGAGGCGGTTCTGCGGCGCGCCGTGGCGAACCCAGCCGCGACGCCGAAAATTCGCCAGAATCTCGCTCTCGTCCTCGCGCTTCAGGGCAAATATGACGAAGCCGAGCAACTGGTCCGCAGGGACCTGCCGCCCGACGAAGCAGCGGCGAATGTGCGCTACTGGAAGCAGAGCCTGAAGGCGACGACGGTATCCGCGCCGCCCGCCGCAGCGAAGCCCCCCGCGTCGGCCAAGCCGGCCAAACCTGCGCAGGAGCCTGCGCCCTTCTCGCTCGATCTGCGCGGCTGAAACCCGGTACGTCTACTTCTTCATCTCCAGGACCTGCATGATCGCAGGGCCGAGAATGACGACGAACAGCACCGGCAGGAAGAACACGATCATCGGCACGGTCAGTTTCGGCGGCAGCGCTGCGGCCTTCTTCTCCGCTTCGTTCATGCGCATGTCGCGGTTTTCCTGCGCCATCACGCGCAGCGCCTGCGCCACCGGCGTGCCGTAGCGTTCCGACTGGATCAGCGCGCCCGTCACCGCCTTCACGCCGTCGAGGCCGGTACGGTTGCCGAGATTTTCGTAAGCCAGCCGACGATCCTGCAGATAGGACATTTCGGCCGATGTCAGCACGAATTCCTCCGCGAGCGGGATCGACTGCTCGCCGATCTCCTGGCTCACCTTGCGGAAGGCCGCTTCGACCGACATTCCGGATTCGATGCAGATCAGCAGAAGATCGAGCGCGTCCGGAAACGCGCGGCGAATCGAGAGCTGGCGCTTCTGGATGCGGTTCTTCAGATAGAGCTGCGGAACCTTGATGCCGATATAGGCCGCGAAAAGAACGCCGCCGAGCTTGATGAAAAGCGGCTGCTCGTACCCGCCGAGAACAAACATGTAGATCAGCATGAGTATGCTGAGCGCGATCGGCGTGACGAGGCGGAAGAACAGGAACACCACCATCGGGCTGGAGCCGCGATAGCCCGCCATGACGAGCTTTTCCTTGGCGTCGTCGGCCGACAAATGCCGGGCCAGATCGAACTGCTCGACCACGCGCTTCATATAGGCCTTCGGCTCACGCCGAAGGCTTGCGGAGCTCGCGCGCGCCATGCGCTCGCGCTCGCGGGCGCGCATCTGGTCGCGCTCCAGCGCGACGGCCTTCATGCGGCGCCCGAGCTGATCGCCCGACAGAAGCGGCATTGCGAGCGTCAGGACCGTCAGTGCCGCGGCAATACCGGCGAACATCATCACCAGGAAATCGCGGTCACCGAGCTTTGAAGCAATATCCTGGATCATATCCGCCCTCCGTCAGAAGTCGAAATTGATCATTTTGCGCATGGTCAGCACGCCGCACGTCATCCAAAGCGCGGAGGCTCCGAGAAGGACGAGACCGATATTCTTCTGCCACAGCGCCGCGATGTAATCGGGGTTCGCAAAATAGACGAGCGAGCCGACGACGATCGGCAGCGAGCCGATGATCCACGCCGAGGCTTTCGCCTCCATGCTCATCGCCTGAATTTTGCCTTTCATCTTCTGCCGCTCGCGCAGAACATTCGCCAGATTACCGAGCGCCTCCGACAGATTGCCACCGGATTTCGACTGGATGGCGATCACGATCGAGAAGAAGTTCGCCTCCGGAAAGGCCGAGGCGCGTGTAAAGACGTTCCACGGCCTCGCCCAGGGGCAGGCCCACCGTCTGCATTTCGAGGATCGAACGGAACTCGCGTCTTCACCGGCTCCTGAGCTTCGGAGGCGACAATACGGAAACAGTCCCCGAGCGGAAGGCCGGATTTGACGCCACGCACGATGATGTCGATGGCGTTTGGAAATTCCTTGATGAAACGCGCCTGACGCCGCTTCGTCATCTGCTTGAGAAACCAGCGCGGCAAGCCGAAAATCCCGACAAAAAGACCGATGGCGGCGATGTACCACGACGTCATGACCAGAAGAACGAGACTGAGCACGATGCCGAAAGCCACGCTGGCGACGTAGAACCGCTTTGGCGTCCAGGCCAGACCCGCCTGTTCGAGACGAACGGTCAGCGGCGGATTGCGCAGGTTCTTCTGGCGCCGTTCGAGGTCCTTCAGGCTCTCCGCAACCTGGCCGCGGCGAAGCGCCGTCTCGCGCGGATTGACCGGATTGCGGATAGCGCGGCCGTCATAGATCGATTTCTGCCGCTTCTCGGCGCGGTCGTCGTTCAGCCAGGGAAAAGCGAGCACGTAGAAGCCTCCGCCCGCGGCGATGGCGGCCAATGCGAAGATGACGATCTGCTTCGTGTCCATGACTGTTATGTCCGCAGGTCTTCCGCGACTTCCGCGGCATCCAGGGCGGCGGCGAGCTTGTGTTCCTCGCCGTAGTAACGCGCACGCTCCCAGAAGCGGGGGCGCGCGATGCCGGTCGAACGGTGACGGCCAATGATGCGGCCGTGCTGGTCCTCGCCGAGCATTTCGTAGACGAAGATATCCTGGGTCGTGACGACCTCGGACTCCATGCCGACGACCTCGGTGATGTGGGTTATGCGGCGCGAGCCGTCGCGCAGGCGCTGTGTCTGAACGATAACATCGATCGACGTCGCGATCATTTCGCGGATCGTGCGAGCCGGCAGGTTGAAGCCGCCCATCGAAATCATGCTTTCCATACGCGACAGTGCTTCGCGCGGCGAGTTGGCGTGCAGCGTACCCATCGAACCGTCGTGGCCGGTGTTCATCGCCTGCAAGAGGTCGAATGCCTCCGGTCCACGGACTTCGCCGACGATGATGCGCTCGGGGCGCATACGCAGACAGTTGCGGACGAGATCGCGCATCGTGATCTGTCCTTCGCCTTCGAGATTGGGCGGACGCGTCTCCAGACGCACGACATGCGGCTGCTGAAGCTGCAGCTCGGCCGCGTCTTCGCAGGTGATGATCCGCTCGTCTTCATCGATCGCGTGCGTCAGGCAGTTCAGCAAAGTCGTCTTGCCCGAACCCGTACCGCCCGAGATGACGGTGTTGCATCGCGAGCGTCCGACAATACGCAAAATCTCGGCGCCTTCGGGCGTGATGGTGCCGTATTTTACCATCTGCTCGAGTGTCAGCTTGTCGCGTTTGAACTTACGAATGGTGAGCGTCGGTCCGTCGAGCGCAAGCGGCCCGACGATGACGTTGACGCGCGAACCGTCCGGTAGACGCGCATCGCAGATCGGCGAACTTTCGTCGACGCGGCGGCCGACCTGGCTGACAATGCGCTGGCAGATATTGAGAAGCTGCGCGTTGTCCCGGAAACGGACATTCGTCAGGTGGATCTTTCCCGCAACTTCGATATAGGTCTTGTCGTGTCCGTTGACCATGATGTCGGCAATGTCGTCGCGCGCCAGAAGCGGTTCCAGCGGACCATAGCCAAGGACGTCGTTACAGATGTCGTCGAGCAGTTCTTCCTGCTCGGAGATCGACATGACGAGGCTTTTCAGCGAGATGATCTCGTTGACGATGTCGCGGATTTCTTCGCGCGCGCTATCGGCATCGAGACGGGCGAGCTGAGCAAGATCGATCGCCTCGATCAGCGCCGAGAAGATCGCGCTCTTGGTGTCGTAGTAGCTCTCGGAGCGCCGCGCGTCCTGAGGCGGCGGCGGCGCCGCACGCATCGGCGGCAGCGGCGGGATAATCGGCACGGAAGCACCGCCTGCGGCAATTTCATTGCCGCCTATGGGCGCGAGCGGCTGCGGCGTCGGCATGGACGCGCCAGGCCTCGGCGATGGCGCGGTGAACGCCTCCGATGTGCCGCGTCTGCCGAACCCCCCGCTCATCGTCAGGCCCTCTTGCGAAGGCGCGAGACGAACGGATCCAGCATCGAACGCTTCTTCACCCTGGCTTCGGCGCGGCCTGTCACCTGGCGGGCAATTTCAAGGAACTGTTCGTTGATCTTATGCGACGCCGAAATCTCGGCGATCATCTGCCCGTTGTTGGAAGCCGTACCGAACAGGTGCGGCTCGAAAGGTATGATCGCGAGCGGCTCGATATCGAGCGCCTTGGCGAATTCGGCGGTCTTGATTTCCGGACGCTTGGGCATGCCGACCTGATTGAGGACGAGCCGCGGCGGCGCATCGTGCGGCCGCTGGGCACGTGTCAGATCGATGATGTTCTTGGCGTTGCGCAGGTTCGCGAGATCGGGGTTCGCAACGATGACGATTTCGTCGGCCGCGATCAGCGCGCGCTTGGACCAGGACGTCCAGCAATGCGGAACGTCGAGCACGGTGCAGGGAATGTTGCTGCGCAAGATATCATAGAGGCCGTCGAACGAATCGGCCTGAAAATCATAGGTGCGATCCAAAGTCGCCGGCGCTGCGAGGAGACTCAGATTATTGGTGCACTTGGTCAGCAGACGGTCGACGAGATTGGCATCGAGCCGGTCTGGCGCGAACACCGCGTCCGCGATGCCCTGCGGCGGATCCTGGTTGAAATCGAGACCTGCTGTGCCGAAGGCGAGGTCGAGATCGGTCACGGCGGTCGGCTGATCGAACGCGCGCGCGATCGACCACGCGACGTTATGCGCGACCGTCGACGACCCGACACCGCCCTTTGCGCCGACAAAGGCGACCGAGCGCCCGATGGGTTCGGCATCCGGGGCGCGGAACAGTTCGGATAATGTGCGCACGAGATCCAGCGGGTGAATCGGCGCGATGAGATATTCGGAGATGCCGCGCCGCATCAGGTCACGGTAAAGCAGCACGTCGTTGACCCGCCCGACGACGACGACCTTCGTGCCGAAATCGCAGACCTCGGAGAGTTTATCGAGGCAATTCATCAGGACGTCGCGGCCGCCATCGGTCTCGATGACGATGACATTGGGCGTCGGCGAATTGCGATAGGCTTCGACGGCGGCGGGAGCACCGCCCATCTGCACGCGCACATATGCCTTTTCCATGCGCCGGTCGGCAGCCGCATCCTGCACGGACTGGGCGATTTCCGGGGTTTCGCAGAACGCCTGAATCGACACGCGCGGCAGCGACGCGATCTGACCGAAATCGTTCTCGCTTGGCTCCGTCGCCGCAGAATTTCTGATCGGTTCGCTGGCCTGCATCACTGGGTGTCCACTGTTTCCTTGGGATATAAGGTCCATGTCGGCTCGCCCTTCCGGTATTTCTGAAGAACCGTGGCGCGGCGCACGGCGTTGGCCGGATCTTCCGACCGGGGACGAATGAAGTCTTCGGGGTCTTCCACTTGTGCGGCGAGGTTCTGCTGCGTCGAGCAGCCATAGTTCCACATGGAACGGTTTTCGTTGTTCGTGCCGGGCTGGCTGTAGCCCGCATCGTCCGGCCATTGGCCGCATTCATGCGGTAGCCTGGCCTCAAGAATCGGAAACTCCAGACGCACCGGCGCGAGATGTCCGGGTCCGTCGGCGGGGTAGCGCTCCGTCGAGAGCGATTGGCCGGGAATTCCCATCGCGGTGTAATATCCGCCGGATTTCTTTCGCGGCCCGAGTCGATTGACCGTCGGTTACCGCCCCCGCGCCGGTCGGCACGAGAATAGACAAGCGGCCGCGGCCGCGCTTTCGCCAGTCGGCGCCGAAGGCTTGAATGTCGCCGACCTGCCGGTCGGTGAGGCCGCCCGGGCCACCGCCGGGAAGGAGGTCGATCGTCGCGAGCCCTCGCGTCACGTTGATGGGATGCTGCAGGCGATAATCGTCCGGGATCGACGCCGTGATGTCGTCATTACGGGACGCGCAACCCGCGACGGAGAGAACGACGGCCAATGCGAGCGGCGCTTTAGCGAGAGAAGAGAGGGCGGCGCGCATAATCACTCCACTATGTAGCCGATAGGCCCGCGGTAGCCGCCCGGCGCTAGTTTCAGGCCGGGCGCGTAGATCTTGTTGAGACGGCCGAGCAGAATGCTCTCGCCATCATCGGGAGTCGAGAAACCGTCGTCGGGTTTCGCAAGCTTGTCGCGGCCGACGGGTTTGGCGAGATAGGGCGTGACGATGACAACAAGTTCGGACTGGCCGCGCTTGTAGTCGCGGCTGCGGAACAGACTGCCGAGAACCGGCAGATTGATCAGGCCGGGAATACCCTCGAACGTTTGGCGGGTGTCGTCGCGAAGCAGCCCGGCGATCGCAAACGATCCGCCCGACGGCAGTTCCACGGTCGTGCTGGCCCGGCGCACCGCGAGAGCCGGCACGCGGAAGCCTCCCTGCTCGATTGCGCCGTCATTGCTGAGTTCGCTCACCTCGGTGCCGACCTGCAGACTGATGCGCCCGCTCGACAGCACCACCGGCGTAAAGAGCAATCCGACGCCGAACTTCTTGAATTCGAGCGTTACCTGGTTGTCATCTGCGGCAACCGGGATCGGGAATTCGCCTCCCGCAAGGAATTCGGCCTTTTCGCCGGACACCGCTGTGAGGTTCGGCTCGGCAAGAACACGCGCAAGCCCGCTCGATTCAAGCGCCTCTATGTTGAGATAGGCGAAGTTCTTGCCGTTATCGAACGCGAGCCCCAGGGCATTTCCGCCGATGATATTGGCCCCTGTTACGGGATTCAGCACCGCTCCGGGCGCCGTATCGTTGACCAGGAACGCCGGGATTCGAGCCAAAGCCGAGAATGCCGTTTCCACTCGCGGCCCCCGATATCCCACTTCGCACCGATCTGCTTGATGACGGTGCGCTGCATCTCGACGACCGAGACCTTCAGCATGACCTGCTCGCGGCCTTCGATCGCGAGAGCATTGACGACCTTGTCGGGGCTTCCGACAAGATTTGCCGCGATGTCGACTGCGGTTTGCGCTTCGCCGGCCGAGCGGACGGAGCCGGTCAGCATGACCGACTCGCCGACCGCATTCGCCCGGACGGACGAGCCCGGCATCGATGTCTGGATATTGTTGCGGATCGGCGAAAGATCGCGCGCGACCGAAACCGCAAGGCTTTCGATCTGCTGGCCTGCACTGTCGAAGAAGATGATGTCGGTCTCGCCGAGAGCGACACCTATCACATAGGCTTTGCGCGCCGAACGGACGACGGCGTTGGCGATCTTCGGATCGGCGACGAGAACCTCCGACGCATCCGCCGGCAGGTCGACAACATAGGATTTGCCGATGCCGAGCTGCACAACCCGGCCTCCGCTCGCACCGAAATAGGCAGTGCTGTCGGCCGCATGCGCCGGCGTCTGCACGGCAGGTGCCAGCAGCAAAACCGCAAGGGCGATGCCTTTCGCCAAAGACTGCACGGCAGCCAGTTTCATGCCCTATCCCCGTGCGCCTTAGCGCTCAATCGAGTTCGTCGTGACGCCGAAACGGATCACGGTCATTCCATTCGTGGTCTTCGCGTCCACCGCTTCCGGTCCCGCTCCCGCAAGATTTGGATTGGCATCCACAAGCGCGCGCAGCGTGAGCGACAGCGTGCCGAGCTGGCGCGCAAGCGCGAGAATCTCGGCCTGCCGCGGGAGCAGTTCGAGCGTCGCGACGCGGCCGACGGCGACTTTCTCGCCGTCTTTCTCGGCGACCGCCTGATCGATCGCGAGGACGCGCACATTCGTCAGGATCGTCGACGTCGAGAACTGCTCGGTATTGCCGCCGTTGTCGTTGTTGGACCTGTTTTCCTCTTTGCGCGTCAGGATCACGTCGACCCGGTCATTCGGCAGAATGAATCCGCCGGCGCCGGTCTCGGCGGAGATTTCGGTCGCGACCGCGCGCATGCCGGCCGGCAGGATGGCCGCCATAAATCCGGAGCCGTCCGCCTTTACGATCTTCTGCATCCGGATCGGCTCGCCGGAGACGATCGGCTGACGCGCGATCGAACCCGTGACCTCTTCCATGGCCCCGGGCTGGCTAGTCTTGGTGATAAAGCCCGCAGAACCGGTCTCCGGCCACGCGCGCCATTCGAGCGCGTTGGGAGCGATGACCTGGCCCATCGGAATATCGGCGGTGGCGACAAGCACTTCGGATGTCGCGGCCGCCTCGACAATCTGCGGCGCCGGCGGCGGCTCGTCGCCGCCGACCATGAGCGCGGCCATGCCACCGGCGATGACCGCGATGGCGAGGACTGCGATGCGGGCAAATTTCATACGCCGTTACCTTCGTGCCGGAACTCCCGATTTTCGAGGAATTCCCACAGGCATTTGAGGCAACAAAGGTCAATGTATGGTTAATAGCCGGTTATGGATTTTCTCGAACGGGCTCAAACTGCTAGACGCGCAAAGATATCCGTCGTGGGATAAACGAGAAGCCCGGCCGCGGCGAGTGCAACGCCATACGGCACGCCGCCGTTCCTGTCGTGCAGACGAGCAATCCAGCCCTGGTTTGCGAGAACGACCGGCAATGGCGCAGCTCGCGCCGTCAACAGAACGAGCGTCAATACTCCGCCCAAGACGGCCGCGGTGACCGCCCAGTCGAGCAAGGGCATGAACGGACCGATCCAGAGCGCGCTCGTGGCCGCGAGCTTCGCGTCGCCGCCGCCGATCCAGCCGAGAGCGAACATTCCAAAACAGATCGCAAGCACGCCGATCCCCGCGAGAAGATGCCAGCCGACCAACGCCATGTCGAAGCCCGCCGCAAGGGCCGCGATCGGAAACACGGCAAGGATCAGAAGGGGAATGAGATTGGGTATCTTCATCGTCAGAAGATCGGACACCGCCGCGAGCACAAGCAGCGCCGCGAACGCAGTGAGAAGAAGATAGCCGAAGCTCCACATAAGTACACTTCAATCAAACTGTCGTTAAAAAATGCGAAAGCCGCCCCGAAGGGCGGCTTTCCGTCATCAAATCTAACCTATCAGTCAGCCGTCGGCAGCGCGCCGGCGTCAGTGCAGCCGGTGTCGATCCTGTCGAATAGGCCGCCGAGATCTCGTCGTTGAGCGGGCCGAGGGCCGCAATCAGGCCGATGCCGATGATGGCCGCGATGAGCGCGTACTCGATCGCGGTGGCGCCGGACTCGTCCTTCAGGAAGCGTTTGAAGAGAGTCATAGTTTGCTCCTAGTGCAGTGGGAATTGCGTAAGGGTATTCGAGTTCCCCCCTCGAAACCTGCAGAGAAGCTAACAGCACCGCCCTTGCCACAGAGTTAATGTAAGCCGAAATTCCCGGCGCAACCCCGACCGTCACGTATATACTTAAGTAATTCATTCCGAATTACATAAGAATGTCTCTTCCACAGCTGAAATAGCGTGTTCTCACCGGTATTTACTCGACGGCAGCCCAACACGCCGCCGAGCCTGTTAGAAGTTCCTTCACCTTCCTCGCGCATCACTGAGAGCCAAGAACATCGTACGGTTCCAGGCGGTCACAGCGGTATGAAGATACTTCGCAGCACTCTTGTCGGCGTTGCTGCCCTCATTGCGACAGGCCTCGCATTGCCGGCCTGCGCCCAGGATGCGATCTCCACGCCTTCGACGGCGCCGGGATCCACTCCGACCGGCGATATCGCCGTCGCGCTCGACTTTGCCGCCCTGACGCGCGTGCCGGCGGAAACCACGACGCTCGTTCTCGGCAACCCCGCCATTGCCGACGCCACCATTCAGCGCAACGGCCTGATCGTCGTTACCGGCAAGAGCTACGGCACCACAAATCTCATGGCTCTCGACCGTGACGGACAGACCCTGAGCGAGATGATGATCCATGTAAGCGCGCCGACATCGCGCACGCTCACCGTCCTGCGCGGCACCGCCCGCGAGACCTATTCCTGTTCGCCGCGCTGCGAACAGACGGTGACGCTCGGCGACAATCCGGACTATTTCGGCGCCTACAGCGGCCAGATCGGCAATCGCAACGGTCTCGCCACGCAACGTTAATCGAACGTTAACCGAGACCGCTCCCGCCTCGTAAGCCGCGCTAACGCGGTTGCAAGTTTTTGCTGAGCATTGTGCCTGCAATCGGCCCGCGCCGAAGGGGCAGACTTAAATGGCATGCCAGCGCTCAACGACGATCCGGATCCGCATGCCGCGGCTTCTCGCCCGCTTGCGCGCGGACGAGAGCGGGGCGACGGCGGTCGAGTTCGCGTTCGTGGCGCTTCCCTTTTTCGGCCTGCTCTTTGCGATCGTGCAGACGTCGATTGTCATGTTCGCCGGCCAGGTCCTGCAGAGCATGGTGGCTGACGTCTCGCGCAAGATCATGACCGGCCAGTTCGCCAACAAGACCAGGGCCGATTTCAAAAACGAGCTCTGCGCCTCCCCGAACATGTTCATGTTCGATTGTGAAAAAATGTTCGTCCAGGTGCAGTCGTTCGGAAATTTTTCGGACGCCGATCCGAAAAAAGGCAATCCGGACTGCTTCGATCCAGCGAAGGCCGAGGACGCCGAGTGTTACAATCCGGGCACCGCCTCGCAGATCGTCATGGTCCGCGTCGACTATGAGTGGCCGTTCGGCATTTCCGTATTGGACGACAAGAAAAGGCTCGTGGCCGTCTCCGCCTTCCGCAGCGAGCCCTACTGATGAAGAATATGCATCCCTCGTCTTCCTGCGTTCGCCGGTTCGGTTCGGACACGCGCGCCGTCTCGGCCGTCGAGTTCGCGCTCATCCTGCCGATCATGCTCCTCATGCTCCTCGCCAGCTACGACATTGCGCGCGCGGTCGACGTGAAGACGAAGCTCGCCATCCTGTCGCGCACGATCTCCGACTTCGTTACTCAGCGGCAGAAGATCACGCCGGCCGAGCTCGCAAACATCGTCCGGGCGTCGAAATCGGTCATGTATCCGTATTCCGACGATCCGACCCTTCTCACCATCGACATTGAGAGCATCCGTCAGCAGCCGGATGAAACCTACAAGATCGACTGGTCCTACCCGCCGGCCAACGCCACGAACCGCGACACGACGTTTACGCCGCCGGATACATCCGTGGTGCGGACACAAGTGAGCTATACCTACAATCTGGAATTCGCGGGTTTCCTGTTGCCGCGTCTCGGTCTCAGCAGCATGACCCTACGAGTCGACCACGGTCATGGCGCCGCGCTGGGGTGCGCCGGTCGAAGCCAGCGGCTTTCCATAGGAGCGAGGCTCAGGCCTCGGCGCGGCTGCCGGCCTTGCGCCGCACCTGGCCGATGAGATCGCGCGCGCCGGAGCGGCGCTTGGCGAAGTAGAGCGTTTCGAATTCCGCCGCCGGCATCGGCTTTCCGAACAGATAGCCCTGGGCGAAGGTGCAGCCCTGCGCCAGGAGGAACTCGCGCTGGGCTGCCGACTCAACGCCCTCGGCCACGGTTTCGAAGCCGAGATTCTGCGTCATTGTGAGAATGGTCGCGACGACCACGCGCGCCGAACCGTCGCGCACGCATTCGGAAACGAAGCTGCGGTCGATCTTCAGGATATCGAACGGCATGCGCGTCAGCGAAGCGAGATTGGAATAGCCGGTGCCGAAATCGTCGATCGCGAGGCGCACGCCCGCGGCGCGCAACGGCGCAAGCTCGCGCGCGGTCGTACGCGGATCGAGCATGGCCACGGTCTCAGTGATCTCGATCTCGAGCGTGCTCGGCGGAATTCCCGCGGCGGCGATGGTCTTGAGCACGCCCTCGGCAAAATCCGGACGCTGGCACTGCGAGGCCGAAACGTTGACCGCGATCTTCGGGTTCATGCCCTTGGCTTGCCATTCGGCGCTCTGCCGGCAGGCCTCGCCTAGGACATAGGTGCCGATCTGGTCGAGCAGTCCGACTTCCTCGGCAATCTCGATGAAATCGACCGGCCCGACAAGTCCGCGTTCCGGATGGCGCCAGCGCACCAGAGCTTCCGCGCCGATGATCGCACCGTCGGTCAGCGCGACCTGCGGCTGGTAGAACACTTCAAGCTCGCTCCGCTGCAGCGCGAGTCTCAGTTCCTGCTCGATGACGAGCCGGCGGTAGGCATAGGAATTCACATCGCGGCGCGCGAATTTGTACGTATCTCGACCCGACGTCTTGGCTTCGGTAAGGCCGTTGGCGGCGCTCCGCAGAAGTGCGGAGAAATCCATGCCGTCTTCGGGCGCGAGCGCCACGCCGATCGAACCGGTGACCGAGACCGAATGATTGGCGACATCGAACGGCCGCGCGAATGCGCCGAGGAGGCGCGCCGCAAGCTGGCCGGCACTCTCCTCCGTAACCGCACCGCTGATGACAAAGCCGAATTCATCGCCGCCGAGCCGCGCCAGCAGCACGTCGCGCTCGCTGTTTGTCTCGCGGGCAAGTTGCTCGCGATATTCGACCGACACCGCTTTCAGCCGCTCGGCGATGGCGAGGATCGCATCGTCTCCGACGTCCATGCCGAGCGCCTCATTGACCCGCTTCAGACGGTCGACGTCGAGGTAGAGAAGAGCAACGGTTTGCCCGCGCTCAAGCATGCTCTGGACGTAGCGGCGCATCTGCTCGCGGTTGGCGAGGCCGGATATGCGGTCGGTCAATGTCAGTTTCTGCACCGCCTCGAAACTGTCGACGATGCTTTTCGTCATGCCGACAAAGGAGCGCGACAGTTCGCCGAGCTCATCGTTGCGGTTTTCGGGCACCGTCGTCGAGAAGTCGCCGGCAGCAAGGCGGCGCGTCGCGAGCGTCAGACGTCGCACCGGCGCCGTGAGGTAGTTGATGAACAGCGCCGTCAGCGGCAGGGCGACAGCGATGAAGCAGAGGGCAACGATGAGATTGCGGCTGACGGCGGCCGAAACCGCATCCTCCATCATGCTCGTCGAAACCCCGACGCGTGCGACGCCGATCGTCCTGGATCCTGATCTGATCGGGACCGCGATGTGCAGCACGCCATCGCCCCGGCGATAGGACGGCGTGCCCCCGCTCACCGCTTCGAGCAGTGCGATGGACGCTATGGGATCCTTCAGAACGCTTTCCGGATCGGCATTTTTGAGCGTGCCGTCCGGGTTCAGCTCAACGGCATAGGCGTAGCGCGTGCTCTCGTTTGCCGAGGCGACTCTGTCGAGCACGTCCTGCAGATCGTCGATGCGGCGCTGGGGGGGAAGATCAGTCGCGAGCCCGTCGACAAGCGCGAGGATGTGGGAGGCGTTCGAATCGAACGCGGCATTGGCCGCAAGTTCGGCTTCGCGGTTGTTGACGTAGACGAAGGCCGCCGTCAGCCCAAGCAGAAGAGCGGCGACAAACAGCGTGAACCGTGCCGCTAGACCCATGGGAAGCTGCGTATAGCGACGCCTCAACCAGACGATCAAATCGCGTTCCACGCTGTGATGCGTTTAGGGCGCCAACACATGCACCCATTTCCGGACAACACATGGAGCCGAACAGGGTCCGTGTTCATGAACGGTTAGCCGGATGAACTTAAGCAGGCGTTAAAAAGTGAGGCGGAGATGGGGCCTTTCACCCCAATTGCACATTTTTGTTGCGTACGACTCTCATCGCGCGACATCCCATTGGGGCAAACCGAAACTCTTACAACGTTTGGTTGTATACCCCGACCTCGGGATGAGTTCTGAGAACGCCGTCCACGGCGGCGAACATTTCGCGCATGCGTGCCTCCGATATCGGGCTTTCGACAACGACGACGAGTTCCGGCTTGTTCGACGATGCCCGGACCAACCCCCATGTGCCGTCCTCGACCGTCACGCGCACACCGTTCACCGTCACGAGATCGCGGATCGGCTGCCCGGCGACTTTCTCACCCCTCTTTTGCGCGTCCTCGAAGTGCTTAACGACCTTCTCGACGATCCCGTACTTCACCTCGTCTGCACAATGCGGCGCCATGGTCGGCGAGCCCCAGGTTTTGGGCAGCGCATTTTTTAGATCCGACATGGATTTGTCCGGACTGCGGTCGAGCATGTCGAGCACGGCGATCGCCGAAACCAGGCCGTCGTCGTAGCCGCGCCCGATCGGTTTGTTGAAGAAGTAATGTCCGGATTTCTCGAAACCAGCGAGCGCGCCGGTCTCGTTGACCCGGCGCTTCATGTAGGAGTGGCCGGTCTTCCAGTAGTCGGCCTTTACGCCGTTCGCGATCAGGACGGGGTCGGTCACGAACAGGCCGGTCGACTTCACGTCGACCACGAAAGTCGGATTCGTGTGTACCTTTGATAGGTCGCGCGCCAGCATGACGCCGACCTTGTCGGCAAAAATCTCCTCGCCCTCGTTGTCGACCACGCCGCAGCGGTCGCCGTCGCCGTCGAACCCCAGCGCAACGTCGGCCCCGGACGCCAGGACGGCGTCGCGCATGGCATGGAGCATCTCCATATCCTCGGGATTCGGATTGTATTTCGGGAACGAGTGATCGAGTTCGGTGTCGAGTTCGACGACCTCGCAGCCGAGTGCGCGCAGGACCTGGGGCGTAAACGCACCGGCGGTGCCGTTTCCGCAGGCGCAGACGACCTTCAGCTTGCGCTTCAGCTTCGGACGGTTCGTCAGGTCCCTGATGTAGCGTTCGGGGAAGTTGTCGACGAAAACATAACCGCCGCCGGCCCTCAGTTCGAAATCGGCGTTGAGCACGACCTCTTTCAGCTGCGTCATCTCATCGGGACCGAACGTCAGCGGGCGGTTCACGCCCATCTTCACACCGGTCCAGCCATTGTCGTTGTGCGAGGCGGTGACCATCGCGACCGCCGGAACGTCCAGCTCGAACTGCGCGAAGTAAGCCATAGGCGACATTGCGAGGCCGATATCGTGGACCTTGATGCCCGCCGCCATGAGGCCGGTCACCAGCGCCATCTTGATCGAGGCCGAATAGCCGCGGAAATCGTGGCCGGTAACGATCGCGGGCTTTATGCCCATCCGGTGCATCAATGTGCCGATGCCCATGCCGAGCGCCTGGACGCCCATCAAGTTTATTTCCTTCTCGAACAACCAGCGCGCGTCGTATTCGCGGAAGCCGGTCGCCTTCACCATCGGCCCGCTCTCATAGGCATAGGTGTTGGGCGTCAGGCTCGGCTGCGGTTTCGGAAACATGGGCTCTCCTCGGAAGCTCTTACCGTCCGAGCGAATAGCACATTTCACGCCCGCCGGGACGGCGGCCTTTTGTTTCAGGATGGCCGGGACGGCGGCCTTTTGTTCCAGGATCGCCGGAACGGCGGCCTTTTGTGTCGGGAGGACGGGACGGGCGGCTTATTGTTCCAGGATCAGGCGGCCGCTTTGCATTTCGAACGTCCGCAACTCTTTCAGAAACGTCATGCCGAGAAGATTGACGCCGAGCGCGCCTTCCTGGGCGATGATGCCCTCGACATTCGAGAGCGAAATACCGCCGAGGCGCACATTGCTCAGGAACACACGCTTCGCCCCGGCCGTACCGTTCGCGGTCTGCAACTTCATGTCATAACGGTCGCCGGGCCGCACCAGGCCGAGTGCGCGGCCGTCCTCATAAGTCAGCGCGACAACGCTCGCGCCGGTGTCGACCATCGCCTTGAGCGGCCGTCCGTTGACAACGAGATCCGTCTCGAAATGGCCGCGCCCATCGGCTGACAGCATCACCCGCGCTCTGCTTCCGGGCGCGGGTTTCTGCTCTTCCTGCCGGGCCTGCAGCTTTTCAACGACGCGTTTGGTCAGGTCCGGCACGGTGAGAGCCAGAATCACTGCGAAAGCAACGAAGGCGAAAACCAGCCTGAACATCGAGCCCCCTTGATCTTGGGGAGGATCGCCCTTGATCCCCAAGAAGGCGTTAAGGGCCTGTCCCAGGCGGGCTTTGACAAGCGGCCAACAGGTGGCACGATGGGTGCAGGGACTGCACCAGAGGGTACCATGCGGATCCTGGCATTGATCGCATTCCTGTTCGGACTCAGCACCGCGGCGGCTCAGACAGGGCCGGATGCGGCCAAGGTCGATCTCGAACTCGTCCTCGCCGTCGACATTTCCTATTCCATGGACGTCGACGAGCTGCAGCTTCAACGCGACGGCTACGTGAACGCCATCCTGTCCAAGGCCGTACTCGACGCCATCAAGGAGGGCGTTTACGGCCGCATCGCCGTTGCCTATGTCGAATGGGCCGGCGCCACCCAACAGGCGGTCCTCATCGACTGGCACGTGATCGACGGGCCGGACAGCGCTCAGGTTTTCGCCGACAAACTGCTCGAAGCCGCGCCCAATCGCGCCTATCGGACCTCGATCTCCGGCGCGCTCGATTTTTCGTCGCGCCTGTTTGCAACGAACGCCTATGAGGGCATGCGCCGCGTCATCGACATATCCGGCGACGGCCCGAACAATCAGGGCAATGCCGTGACTTACATACGCGACCAGGTCGTCGCGAAGGGTATCGGCATCAACGGCTTGCCGCTTGCTTTAAAAGCGCCGAACTCCTGGACCGTCGACGTCGCCAATCTCGAAGATTACTACCGGGATTGCGTGATCGGAGGTCCTGGCGCCTTCGTCATTTCGGTCTCGGACAAAGCCCGTTTCGCGGATGCGATCCGCACCAAGCTCGTTCTGGAAATTTCGGCGCTGGAGCCGCCCGCCGACTTCATCCGCGCCCAAGCAAGGCCGCCGGTGAACTGCATGATCGGCGAACAGATCTGGCGGGACCGCTATGGCGACGGCGGGCCGGACTGGCAATAAAGGAGGCATGATCCGCCCCGATGCGGGGGCGAGGCGTGGCTTTGCTAGGTCCCCCGCGCCTTCACCCGCCGCGTCGCCTCGGCCACACGAGGATCTTCGGGCCATGGATGCCTCGGATAGCGCCCGCGCATGTCAGCGCGCACCGCGCTCCACGAGCCGCGCCAGAAGCCCGGAAGATCGCGCGTCACCTGCACCGGCCGATGCGCGGGCGACAGCAGTTCCAGCACCAAGGGCACGCGGCCGCCGGCAAGCGATGGATGCACGTCAAGTCCAAACAGCTCCTGCACCCGCACCGAGATCGACGGCTCGGCGCCGGAATAATCGACGGCAAGCCGCGATCCTGTCGGCGCCAGGAAATGCGTCGGTGCCTCGTTGTCCAGACGTCGTGTCAGATCGTAAGGCAAAAATGCTTTCAGCGCCGCATCGAGATCGTCGGCCCCGATCTCGGAGAGCGTGGCCTTTCCCGCAAGATAGGGCGCGAGCCATTCCCCCGCGTTCCGCGCAAGGCCATCATCCGACAGATCGGGCCAGGTATCGCCTTCCGCCCTGCGCAGAAATCCGGCGCGTTCTCGCAACTGCGTCTGCGCTTTCGTCCAGGGCAGACGCTCCACGCCCAGCGCCGCGACACCCTCCGCCAAGGCCCGCGCCGAATCCTCGTTACGCGGCGTCGGCAGCGGCGCATCCGACAGAACAAGCGCACCAAGCCGCTTCACTGACCGAGCGCGTACGGACGCCGTGGCAACGTCGAACGCTACCTCCCGCTTCGCCTCGATCCGATCCGCGAACAGATGCTCGATCTCCTCCCGCGAAATCGCCGCGGCAAGCCTGATTCGCGCCGAGCCGGCCGCACCCGCTAGGTCCGCGACCGCAAGATAAGGCTCGCGCGCCAGCGCATCCGCGGCTTCGACCTTTGCTCCACGCCCATTGGCGAGACGGAACTCACCGGTCTTGCCCCGCGCCTGTCCGATCCGGTCGGGATAAGCGAGCGCGAGCAGCGCACCCACGCCGGGTTCGCTCTTTCCCCGCGCCGGATTGAGCTTCGCCGCCTCGGTCGCCCAACCCTGTGCCAGCCGCCGCGCATCCTCCGCGCGGCGCGAGCGGTCGCGGCGGAACTGGTCGATGCGATGGGAGAGGTCCGCGCCGTCGCCGCCGAGCCCGCGTTCGACGAGGACCACCGCAATCTCCGCGGCCTGTACGGACGCGCCCTCGCCCGCGGCATCGATCAGCATGGCCGCGAGACGCGGCGGCAGCGGCAGGCGGCGCATATTGTGGCCGCGCGACGTAATGCGCCCGTCGCCATCGAGCGCGCCTAGTTCCGCAAGCTGCTTTTTCGCCTCCATCACGGCTGGCGCGGGCGGCGCATCCAGCCAATTCAGGCTCGCGGGTTCGCTCACACCCCATGCCGCGAGATCGAGCACAAGCCCCGCAAGATCGGCGGCGAGGATCTCCGGGGCCTGGAATGCCGGAAGGCTTGCGGTCGCAGCCTCCTCCCACAGCCGATAGCAGACTCCCGGTTCCGTACGTCCCGCACGGCCGCGCCGCTGATCGGCCTGGGCGCGCGAGACTTTCACCGTCTCAAGCCTCGTCAGTCCGGTCGCCGGCTCGAACGCCGGAACGCGCGACAGCCCGCAATCCACGACAACCCGTACACCTTCGATCGTGATGCTCGTCTCGGCGATGGAGGTCGCGAGCACGATCTTGCGCGTGCCCGGCGGCGCGGAACGGATGGCATGGTCCTGCTCGCGCGCATCGAGACCGCCATGAAGCTCGACAACGTCGGCGCCGCCAAGCCGCTCGCGCAAGCGCTCGCCGGTCCGGCGGATTTCAGCCTGACCGGGAAGAAAGACAAGCATGCTGCCCGTCTCCTCGCCGAACGCCCGCCGCACCACATCCGTCACCTGATCTTCGATCCGCGCACGCGGATCGCGCCCAAAATAGCGCGTCTCGACGGGGAAGCTGCGCCCGAGGCTTTCGACCACCGGCGCATCGTCGAGAAGCCTGGCCACGCGGGCGCCGTCAAGCGTGGCCGACATGACCAGAATTCTGAGATCGGGACGCAGGCCCGATTGCGCATCGAGCGCAAGCGCAAGGCCGAGATCGCCGTCGAGCGACCGCTCGTGGAATTCGTCGAACAGGACCGCCGCGACGCCCTTCAGTTCCGGATCGTCGAGCACCATTCGTGCAAACACGCCCTCGGTCACGACCTCGATCCGGGTCCTCGGTCCGATCTTGGAGCCAAGCCGGACGCGCAGGCCGACGATTTCGCCGACTGTCTCCCCCAACGTCGACGCCATGCGCTCCGCCGCGGCCCGCGCCGCCAGGCGCCGAGGCTCAAGCAGGATGATCCGCCCGTCTCCGCGCCAGAGTTCGTCGAGAAGGACAAGCGGCACGCGCGTCGTCTTGCCGGCGCCGGGTGGAGCGACCAGAACCGCGTTCGGCCGGGCCGAGAGCGCTGCTGTCAGGGCGGGCAGCGCCTCGTCGATGGGAAGCTTGGTGTCAAACGTCTGCACCGCCCGGATGAACCCCAGCCGGTTCCCAGTGGCAAGTCCTCAGGCCTCGAAGGCTGTGACGAGAAGCAAAATCACGATCACAAGCCCGGCCGCTATCAGTGTCAGGGCCGGGCCGTACGAGTTCCAGAATAGCGCGATTGCCGTATCGGACGGCACCAGCGGAGCCTCGGGCGGATGGGTTGCCGGGGCCGCCGGGATACCGGTCGTGTGATCGGGTGTCGGGATAGGTCCCGGGGCTCCCGGCTCGTCGCCAGGGCCGAATTCCGAAACGGATCTGCGCTTGCCGCCTGCCATGGGCGTAACCGGGTTTCACGCGTGACAGAGTGCAAACGCACAGCACTCTCCCGTCGTTCCCGGGGCGGGCCCGATAAGCCTTCAAGTCTGTCGCGCAGGCCGGCCACCAATCCGACACTCGTCCACCGCCCCGGCATTACCACGCTTCGGTTTAGGCCGGAATTTCCTCAGTGCATCCCGTAGGAAGCGCGCACCAGCACCTCTGGCAGGACGATGGCGTTCAACACGCCGCTGCGCTCAAGACAAACGGATCGGAGTGCCCCCCGCATACCGCCGCGCCGCTCCCGGCACGTGGGATGACGGTGGGAGCCTTGAGTGAATTGGTCAATACAGCAAACGAGGCGTTAACCGATCTCCCCTATTATCCCTTAGTATAAACAAGAGGGATGGGGCACCCGATGGGTATCAAGGGCAGAATTATCGGGATGGTCTCCATCCCGGCATTGGCATCTGTTGGCGCGGTCTTTTTCGGGGCGATGACCCTGCGCGGGGCCCAAGCCCTGCCCGCCGAGGACTTCGCAGCGCTTTCCACGACGACTTTCGGGATTTCATGCGGTGCGATCATCGCCGCGACAGCGCTCGCGGCCATGCTCGGCATCAAGACCGTGGCCCGGCCCCTCGCCGCCGTTAGCCACGCGCTCAACCGCACCGCCAAGAGCGATCTCGACTTCGCCCTCCCGGAAAAGCCTGGCGGAGATGAGTTCGGCGCATGCTGGACCGCCGTCGCCATCTTCCGCGGCTGGCGTAGCGACAGCATCCGCCTGGACGCCGAACGCAGCGAAGCCGAGACGGCCGGTGCTCAAAACCGGCGCGACGGCATCATGGCGCTCGCCACCGAATTCGAGACCGCAGTCGGCACCGTCATCGCCAGCGTTTCGAAAGCATCGGAAAAACTGGTCGAGGCGTCGGAAGCCCTGATGTCGAACGCTGTCGGTACAACGGAGAAGTCGATCGCCGCAGCCTCCGCCGCCGAGCAGACCTACGCCAACGTGCAGTCGGTCGCGAGCGCATCGGAAGAACTGTCCGCGTCGTTCCGCGAGATCGGCATGCAGATCGGCCACGCGGCCAAGCTGATCTCACTTACCGCCGACAAGGTCGACAACTCCGACAGCGACGTTCAGGAACTGTCGCAGAGCGCCCAGCGGGTGGAAGCCATTGTCGGCATTATCCGCGACATCGCCGAGCAGACCAATCTGCTTGCCCTTAACGCGACCATCGAGGCCGCACGCGCGGGCGAAGCAGGCCGGGGATTTGCGGTCGTTGCGTCCGAGGTAAAGGCTCTCGCCAGCCAGACCGCCAAGGCCACGCAGGACATCGAAATTCATATCGCCTCGATCCAGCAGGCCACGACCCGCACCGTTTCCTCAATCCAGGAAATCGGCGCCCAGGTCCGCGAACTGAACGAAGTCGCGACCGTCATTGCCGGCGCGACCGAGGAACAGGGCACCGTCTCGCAGGAGATCGCCCGCAACGTCGCCGAGGCCGCGACCGGCACGGGCGAAGTGTCCAGGAACGTCCTTGGCGTGAAGGAAGCCTCCGACATCACCGACGACGCCGCCGGCGAGGTCTTGAGCTTCGCCCAGGATCTCGCAACGCAGTCTTCCGAACTGCGCGGCCAGGTCGACCGCCTGCTCCGCACGATGCGCGCCGCCTGATCTTCCACCAAGGCAAACAAAAAGGCCGGGCATCAGCCCGGCCTTTTTTATTTCATGTGAAGACGAGTTATTCGGCGCTCTTGACCGATGTCGCCTGACGGCCCTTCGGGGTCTCGACCACCTGCATGGTGACCTTTTGGCCTTCGAACAGATTGGTCATCTGGGAGCGCTGCACGGCGGAGATATGGACGAAAACGTCCTTGCCGCCGTCGCCCGTCTCGACGAAGCCCATGCCCTTGTCCACGGAGAACCACTTCACCGTGCCGCTCATCTCCGTGGCAGGTCCGAGGTCCGGAGGACCGCGCCGGGGAGCACCCGCGCCGCCGCCGAAGCCACCACCGCCGCCGAAGCCGCCGCCACCACCGAAACGATCCCCGCCGCCCGGACGGGGCGCACGCGGTGCTTCCGCCGCGGCCGTCGAGTCATCGACCGACACGACCTTGGTGATCTGACGGCCCTTCTGGCCTTGTCCGACATAGACAACCATCGTCGCGCCCGGAGGCACGGCTTCCCGGCCGAGGGCCTGCAAGGCTGCGATGTGGAGGAAAGCGTCGCCCGACCCGTCGGAAATCTCCGCGAAGCCGTAACCCTTTTCGCCGTTGAACCACTTCACTGTGGCGTTGACCGGCTCGCCGGTCGGATCGGGTTGAGGGCCGCGGTTGAAACCGCCGCTCGGAGCCCCGCCGCCGCCACCACCGCCGCCATAGGGCGAACGCGGAGGCGGATAATCGTTCGGTGGCGGGAAATCGTCGTCAAACCCCCGTCGCCCGCCCCCTTTTGGCCTGAAGTCTTTACCCCTACCCATGTGACCGTCCCCCGTCGACCGGGGTACTGGCCCCCTTTAGTTCGGCTACGCGCTTCGCCGCCGCCATTCGATGTTCAAAACCTGCCGCGCATGCGCGCTCCGGCGACAGCATATGTTCAAGCATTCACTCGTCCCAACCTGCGCTTCCAGACTAAGCATAACTCCGAGTGTCTTCGGGATGAAGTCAAATTTAACGTGAGGGCGGAAGAAATGCGCTCAAAGAGTGTAAAAGCTGCTCATTCTTCCGTTGTCGGGCCTCCGCGGAGGCCCTTTACGCGGGATCGGCGCGCCTTGTCATCCCGGCGTTTGCGTTTTTGCGAAGGAGGCGTGCGGGTCGCACGGCGCGGAACCGGCGGTTGCGCGGCACGGCGGATGAGATCGACCAGGCGGTCCAGCGCGTCCTGACGATTGCGCTCCTGGGTCCGGTGGCTGCGCGCGACAAGTACGATTTCGCCTTCCTTCGTCAGCCGGCTGCCGGCAAGACGCATAAGCCGCGTCTTTACCCCGTCGGGTAAAGACGGCGAGCCGCGCACGTCGAAGCGGAGCTGAACGGCGGTCGCGACCTTGTTGACGTTCTGCCCGCCCGGCCCGGCCGAGCGCACGAACGTCTCCTGGATCTCGGCCGGGTCGATCGCGATGTGCGGCGTGACGGGAATCATCGGCCTGTTCTGTCCCCGCACCCCGAGGATCTCAAGCGCCCAGCCGCTCGATCAGCGCCATCGCGGCGGCCGGATTGTGGACTTTCGCGCCGCTGATGAAGAACACGAAGCAGTCACGCGCCTGCTCCTTCGGCTTTGCCCCAAGGAGCGGCAGATCCGCCGGTGTCCCGCCCTTCGCCCAGATGCGTACGCGCCCGGCCCAGGTGTCGAGTTCGGATGGGGAATACCCCGTTGTCTCGTCTTCGCGGGTGCGCTGAAGGCGGGCATAGACGAAATCGGCCGTGGTGTCGGCGATCTCCGGATAGGCGTCGGAATGCGCATAGACGACGGCGACACCCCGTCCGCGCACCATGTCGACGAAGGCGGGTGTGACGAAGCTTTCGTGGCGCACCTCGACGGCATGGCGAAGCCTTTGCCCGTCTGCCTCTTTCGGCAGAAGGTCGAGGAAGGCCGAGAAATCGTCCGGATCGAACTTTTTGGTCGGCATGAACTGCCAGAGGATAGGCCCGAGCTTTTTTCCCAGCTCCGAAATCCCGCTCTCGACGAATTTCTCGATGCTCGGCCCCGCTTCCGCCAGCACCCGCCTGTTTGTCGCGAAGCGCGGCGCCTTCAGCGCGAATACGAAGCCGTCCGGCACGTCTCCCGCCCATTTGCGGAAGGTCGCGGGTTTCTGGGTGCCGTAATAAGTGCCGTTGACCTCGATTGCGGTCAGTTTTTCCCCTGCGAAGCCCAATTCGCGGGCCTGCGGCAAACCGCTCGGGTAGAAAACGCCCCGCCAAGGCTCGAAAACCCAACCGCCGATCCCAATGTTAATCATACGACAGAAACCTCTCCATGGCCCGTTCGTTGCATCGAATGTGGGTGTGTAGGAGCTGCGCTTTCCAGACACTGGTATGCGGTATACGCATGCCTCACCTGCATAGCTCAGCGTTGAATCCGACAGTGGATTTTACCTATACTCTTTTCGTGGCGACAGTTTCTGTTGCTACTGCCCTCTTTGGGCGTTTCCTCCCTAGACTTGGGCCGTTCGCTCTGCGGACGGCCTCTTTCTTTTCTGGCACCCCCTTCCGGCGAGTGCCCCTCCGCGCGCCATCATCCATTGTATCACGGCCGCGCGCCAGGCATCTCCAGTCAGCCCTTGCTGTTAGCCTGCTTTTTCGGGCGGCAGTTCCAGCAGCGTCGCAGGACGAAAAAGCGGCGACCCTGGGGGCCGCCGCTCGAGACATTCCCGAACCCGGTTGTTGGATTACGACTTCGAGAATGCGTCCTTCTTCGCGCCGCCGGTTTCGGAGAATCGGCCCTCGATGCCGAGTCCTTTATTCTTGCCGGCGTTCTCGCTACCGACTTTCGAGTCCGGTCCGATTACGGGTTTGTCCAATGCGGGGTCGGAGATGCGGCGGACCGTGTCGCCCGGAGTTTCCCGCGCAACGAGATCGCTCTGATTGTCCACGTCAGCATCCGTGCCGGTTTTTGCTTCGCGAAGCGCGAGTTCCTCACCGCCGGGATTGCTCCATACCCTGTCCTGAACTTCGCTCGGGCTCAGTTCGGGGCGTGTGTCAGGCCTTTTCCTGATCATGGCGCATGTCTCCTCTCAGAGGAAACAACGCCGCCATGCTTCGGGTTTCATTCGCTGGTTAGGGGCTCGCCCAATTTTCCCCGGCCACCGCTTTTTCGCGCAGATGGTCGAGCACCAGATCGGCCAGCGCCTCGGCGTCGGCTTCCAGTGTCTTCAATCGCAGGTCCGGTTCAAGCGGCGGCTCGTAAGGCGCCGAAATGCCGGTGAAGTTCGGGATCTCCCCGGCGCGCGCGCGAGCGTAGAGGCCCTTCACGTCGCGCCGCTCGCATTCCTCCAGCGGAGTGTCGACGAAAATTTCGACGAACTCGTCTTTCCCGACGATGGAGCGTGCGAAGGCACGCTCGGCCCTCAGAGGCGAGATGAAGGAGCAGAGAACGATCAGGCCGGCATCGACGAACAGCTTCGCCACCTCTCCGACGCGGCGGATGTTTTCGGTGCGGTCCGCTTCCGTGAATCCGAGATCGGAATTCAGCCCGTGACGGAGGTTATCGCCATCCAGCATGTAGGTATGGTGCCCCGCCGCGTGCAGTTTGCGTTCGACGAGCCGCGCAATCGACGATTTGCCCGAACCGGACAGGCCTGTGAACCAGAGCACGATGGGCTTCTGATACTTGATGCCCGCGCGCGCCGCTTTGTCGACGGCGAGATCCTCGCGATGCACATTGGTCGCCCGCCGGAGCGAGCGTACGATCATGCCGGCGCCCGCGGTCTCGTTCGTCGTGCGATCGACGAGGATGAACGCTCCGGTACCGCGGTTTTCGTCGTACGGGTCGAACGCAATCGGTGTCGCAGTCTGGATTTCGCAGAGCGCGATTTCGTTCAGCGTCAGTTCCCTGGCATCCCGGTGCTCAAGCGTATTGACGTCGATCTTGTGCGAAATCGCCGTCACGGTGGCCGGCGCCCAGCGTGTGCCGACGCGCATGAGATAGGAGCGGCCGGGAGCGAGCTTCGTCTCGCTCATCCAGATCACGTGCGCGGAAAGCCCGTCGGTGACTTCCGGCCGGTCCTTCGCATCGCTCAACACGTCGCCGCGCGCGACATCGACCTCTTCGGCCAGCACAAGCGTCACCGCATCGCCCGCTTCGGCCGCCGCGAGATCGCCGTCGGCGGTGACGATACGCGTTACCTTTGTGGTCCGTCCCGATCCGGCGACGATGATGTCCTGACCGGCGCGAACGCGGCCGGAGGCCAGAGTGCCGGAAAAGCCGCGGAAATCGAGGTTCGGGCGGTTGACCCATTGCACCGGGAAGCGGAACGGCGCGGATGCGAGATCGACGCCGACCTCAACACTTTCCAGATGCTCAATCAGACTTTTGCCGCGATACCACGGCGTGTTCGCGGAACGCGACGTAACGTTGTCGCCGAAACGCGCAGAGAGCGGGATCGGCAGGATGGATTTGAATCCGAGATTGGTGGCGAAGGCCGAGAAGTCCGCGACCACGCGCTGGAACACCTTCTCGTCGTAGCCCATGAGATCGATCTTGTTGATCGCGAGCACGACATTCTTCACGCCGAGCAAAGAGCAGATGAAGGCGTGGCGCTTGGTCTGAACCAGAACGCCTTTCCTGGCATCGATCAGAATGATCGCAAGATCGGCGGTCGAGGCGCCCGTCGCCATATTGCGCGTGTACTGCTCGTGTCCAGGCGTGTCCGCCACGATGAACGAGCGCTTCGGCGTCGCGAAGAAGCGGTAGGCGACATCGATTGTGATTCCCTGCTCGCGCTCGGCTTCAAGGCCGTCGACAAGCAGAGCGAAATCGATTTCCTCGCCGGTCGTGCCGTGCTTCTTCGAATCCTTCTCAAGCGTCGTAAGCTGATCCTCGAAGATCGTCTTCGATTCATAGAGCAGCCGCCCGATCAGCGTCGACTTGCCGTCGTCGACCGAGCCGCAGGTGATGAAGCGCAGAAGATTGCCGTCACCGGACGCAAACGCCGGATTGAGGTCGAGGCTGGTCGCAAGTGCGGCGTCCATCAGAAATAGCCCTCGCGCTTCTTCTTTTCCATCGAGCCGCTTTCGTCGGTGTCGATCAGGCGGCCCTGCCGCTCGGATGTGCGCGCCAGCATCATCTCCTCGACGATGGCTTCAAGCGTCGTCGCGTCGCTCTCGATGGCGCCGGTGAGTGGATAGTCGCCGAGCGTACGGAACCGAACTTTCTTCATTTGCGGTGTCTCGCCCGGCTCCAGCGGCAGTCTTTCGTCGTCGACCAGGATCCACGTTCCCGAACGCCACACGACAGGCCGCTCCTTGGCGAAGTAGAGCGGCACGATCGGTATCTTTTCTGACTGTATGTACTGCCAGATGTCGAGCTCGGTCCAGTTCGAGATCGGGAAGACGCGTATCGACTCGCCCTGCTTCACGCGCGTGTTGAACAGGTTCCACAGTTCCGGACGTTGGCCGCGCGGATCCCAGGCGTGGTTTGCATTCCTGAACGAGAAAATACGCTCTTTGGCGCGGCTCTTCTCTTCGTCCCGGCGCGCGCCGCCGAAGGCCGCGTCGAATTTCCATTTATCGAGCGCCTGTTTCAGGCCCTCGGTCTTCATCACATTGGTGTGGACCGCCGAGCCGGACGCGATCGGGCTGATGCCGCGTCGCACGCCGTCCTCGTTGATATGGACCCGAAGTTCGAAGCCGAGATCCCTCGCCATCTGATCCCGGAACGAGATCATCTCCCGAAACTTCCAGGTCGTGTCGACATGCATGAACGGGAACGGCGGCTTGCTCGGATAAAACGCCTTCATGGCCAGATGCACCATGACGGACGAATCCTTGCCCACCGAATACAGCATGACCGGATTCGAGAACTCGGCCGCCACCTCGCGCATGATGGCGATGGACTCGGCTTCCAGGCGTTTCAGATGAGGGTGCACGCGGTAATCCACAGGACGGCGGTGTAAGCAGCGGAGATAATCCACTCCGGCTTCACATGCAATGCACGGGTGACCGAACAAATATACGAAATTCGTACGTGGTTAGCTTCCGCCTCGGCGTTCGAAGATGACGGTCGAGAGCGGTGGCAAGGTCAGGCTCAGGGAATAGGGCCGGGCATGGCTGCCGATCTCGTCGGCGAAGACGCCGCCCTGATTGCCGGAATTCGTGCCGTTATAGATGGCCGAATCCGTATTGAGCGCCTCCCGGTAGAACCCCGGATATGGCACGCCCAGCCGGTGACCGGAGCGCGGCACGGGTGTGAAGTTCGAGACGACGATTGCGATATTGCCTTCCTTCTCGCCCTTCCGGACCCAGGCGATGATGCTGTTGTCGGAATCGTCCGAAACGATCCATTCGAAGCCGGCCCCTTCGCAATCGCGTTCGTGGAGAGCCGGAATTTCGCGGTAGACGCGGTTGAGATCGCGCACCAGCGCCTGCGCCCCGGCGTGAACAGGATATTGCAGCACATGCCAGTCGAGGCTGGTGTTGTGGTTCCATTCGCCGACCTGGCCGAATTCGCAGCCCATGAACAGCAGCTTCTTGCCGGGATGGCCCCACATGAAGCCGAGATAGGCGCGCAGATTTGCAAAGCGCTGCCATTCGTCGCCCGGCATGCGGCCGAGCAGCGAGCCCTTTCCGTGCACCACCTCGTCGTGGCTGATCGGCAGGATGAAGTTTTCGGTGAAGGCGTAGAGCAGTCCGAAGGTCAGGTCGTTGTGGTGATAGCGGCGATGGATCGGATCCTGCTGCATGTAGCGCAGCGTGTCGTGCATCCAGCCCATATTCCATTTGAAGCCGAAGCCGAGACCGCCGGTATAGGTCGGGTGCGAGACGCCCGGCCACGCGGTCGATTCTTCCGCGACCGTAATGGCGCCCGGCGCCGTCCCATAGGCCGTTTCGTTCATGCGGCGCAGAAAATCGATCGCCTCGATGTTCTCGTTGCCGCCGTAGCGGTTCGGAATCCACTCGCCGGCCTTGCGGGAATAATCGAGATAGAGCATGGACGCCACCGCATCCACGCGCAGCCCGTCGAGATGGTATTTCTCGAGCCAGAACCGCGCATTCGCGACAAGGAACGTCGCGACCTCGGCGCGTCCGAAATTGTAAATGTAGGTACCCCATTCCTGGTGGAATCCCTGGCGGGGGTCCGCATGCTCGTAAAGATGAGTGCCGTCGAAGAGCCCGAGAGCATGTCCGTCGACCGGGAAATGTCCGGGAACCCAGTCCAGCAGGAGCCCGATGCCGGCCTGGTGCGCCGCCTCGACGAAAAATTTGAAGTCCTCGGGCGTGCCGAACCGGCGTGTCGGCGCGAACAGAGAGACCGGCTGATAGCCCCACGATCCGTCGAACGGATGCTCCATCACCGGCAGGAGCTCGATATGCGTGAAGCCCATATCCTTGACATAAGGGATGAGCCGTTCGGCGAGTTCACGATAGGTCAGAGGCCGGTTGTTCTCTTCCGCGACTCGCGCCCAGGAGCCGAGATGCACTTCGTAGATCGAGACGGGTTTCTTGCGTGGATCGCCCTGGGCACGCGAAGCCAACCAGTCATGGTCGTTCCACGTGAAGTTCGGCTCGCCGTAAAGTACCGACGCCGTTTCGGGCCGGTTCTGGGTCTTGAACGCAAGGGGATCCGCCTTTAGCGGCAGGAGATGACCGTCGGGTGCTTCGAGCTCGAATTTGTAGCATTCGCCCTTTCGCAGTCCCGGAATGAAGAGCTCCCACACACCGCTGTCGCCGCGGCTGCGCATTACATGCGCGCGGCCATCCCATTGGTTGAAATCGCCGACGACGCTGACGCGCCGCGCATTAGGCGCCCAGACCGCGAACACGAAGCCAGCGACGCCCTCGCGCTCGGCCTCGTGCGCGCCGAGCGCGCGATAGGGCGCATCGCTGCCCACGAGAGTCAGGCCCGACAGATCCTGGTCCGGGATCACTCCATGCATCACTGATTATCCTCATCGAGGGCCGCGAGCACGCCCCGCACCGGCGTCTCGATCCAGTCAGGCCGGTGGTCCGCCTCATAGGCGATTTCGTAGAACGCCTTGGCCAACAGATGGAGCTTCAGAAGGTTCCGCCGCGTGGCGGGGTCCTCGACCCAGATCTGGCTGCCGCGCCCTGCCCGTTCGTAGCCGTCAAGGAACGCCCCGGAGATCAGTTGGCGGAACTCGTCGCCCGCGGTCTGCACGCGCGGCGCGACCTGCGCCAGGCGGCCGGCGACATCGCGGACCGCCGTCTCGGCGGCATAGGCGAACGAACGCAGCATGCCCGCGACATCGCGCAGCGGCGAGAATTTCCCGCGGCGATCGTCGGAAGCGCGCGAAGGCTCGCCTTCGAAGTCGACGATATAAATATCGCGGTCCGCGACCAGAACCTGGCCGAGGTGGAAATCCCCGTGGATGCGCGTCTTCACCGCTCCTTCGGGTGTGAACACCAGATCCTGTATCGCCTTGAACGCGTCCTCGCGCCGGTCGAGCAGACGATGGATATCCGGCGTCATCGCCGAGGCGGGCACATGCATGAGCCCCGCGAAAGCCCTTTCCGCCTGAAGCCGCGCGTCGTCCACGGCGCGCGCCACGTCATCCTTCGTCAAAGGCTCGACTTTGAATGCGGTGTCTTCGGTCGGGGTCGCGAAGGCGCGATGCAGTTCCGCCGTCCGTACGCCGAGAAGATCGGCATAACGGATATAGGGCTCGAACACCTCCCGCGCGCTGGCCCCTCCTTCCGGCACGAGCACATAGGTTTCGAGTTCGCGCTTCAGCGCTTCCATGGTCTGCGTCCAGGCATCGCCCTGATGCGGCACATAGGCCTGCAGCACCGCGAGAGCGGTCGGCACGCCGTCCTGCGCGATATGCTCGACGGCCCCGAGAAGCGCGGGCGCGTTCTTGTACTGGGCGACTTCGGTGAGGAACCGTCCGATCTCGACCTCCGGGTGTACGCCCGGCTGGAGGCGGCGGTAGAACTTCAGAATGATCTTGCCGCCGAAGATGATGGACGTGTTCGACTGCTCGCCGCGATACCGGCGCGGAAGATTGTCGCCCTCAGCCGGATCGCCGAGGTCCGTCAGTGCGTCCGCGAACTGCGCGGTGGTTTCGAAGTTCACCCGCCCGCCGTCACGGGTCGAGAAGTTCGCCCCACGCGCGAGCGCCGACAGAACCGCGAGCGCGAATTCGGGCGATGCCGCCGCGTCGTAGAGAAGCCCGACGCGCGGCCCGCGCCGCACCCGCGCCATTGAACACGGTACCAAAGCCTCGTTCTCGCGCTCCTCGATCGCAAGCGGCAGCGAATAGATCTGGCGCTCGCCGTTCCTCAGGTTGACGGCGATGCGCGGCCAGGTGAACGCGTCGGCGCCCGTACGGTCGCGCATCACGGTGTGGTCGAGCACCTCGACCTTCGTGATCGTCTGGCTCTTTCCGGCAAACCAGCGCTGCAGCGGCAGGAAGTTCGGAGCCGCGGTTTTTTCAAACGCGATCTGCTCGCGTGCCCGAAACAGACTATCCGGCGAGCCCTGGATGACAAGCGTGAACAGTTCCGGCGCGGCGCGCGGCACGGGAGAGACCTCCTGAACCGGTTCGCCCATTGAGAACCAGTAGAACCCATAGGCCGGTAATGTCAGGAGATAAGGAAGTTCACCCACGGCCGGGAATGCCGTGCCGCCCGTGAGCTCCACGGGCACGCGGCCGTTCATCTCCGCGAGATCGAGCTCCACCGCCTGCGGCGCGCGCGACAGATTTGCGACGCACAGGATCGTCTCGCCGTCGAATTCGCGCAGATACGCCAGAAGCTTGCGGTTCGACGGATAGAGGAACCGAAGCGAGCCGCGCCCGAACGCCTTGAAATTCCGCCTGACCGCGATCAGCCGCCTGAGCCAGTTCAACTGGCTCGACGGGCTTCTGAGCTGCGCTTCGACGTTGACCGCCTCATAGCCGTAGATCGGGTCCTGGACCGAGGGCAGGAAGAGCCGCGCCGGGTCGGCTCTCGAAAAGCCGCCATTGCGATCCGGAGACCATTGCATGGGCGTACGCACGCCATCGCGGTCGCCGAGATAGATGTTGTCACCCATGCCGATTTCGTCGCCGTAATAGAGGAACGGCGTACCGGGCATGGAGAACAGCAGTGAGTTCAGAAGCTCGACCTTGCGGCGGTCATTCTCCAGCAATGGCGAGAGCCGGCGGCGTATGCCGAGATTGATGCGCGCGCGGCGGTCGCCGGCATAAAAGGTCCAGAGATAGTCGCGCTCGCTCTCCGTCACCATTTCGAGCGTCAGCTCGTCGTGGTTACGCAGGAAGATCGCCCACTGGTTCCCCTCGGGGATTTCGGGCGTCTGCCGCATGATGTCGGTGATCGGATGCCGGTCTTCCTGGGCGATGCCCATATACATGCGCGGCATCAGCGGGAAATGGAACGCCATATGGCATTCGTCGCCGTCGCCGAAATAGGGCGCGGTGTCCTCGGGCCATTGGTTGGCCTCCGCAAGCAGCATGCGGTCGGAATAAGAGCGGTCGACCGCCTGGCGGATACGCTTGATGACCTGGTGCGTCTCGGGAAGGTTCTCGCAATTCGTGCCGTCACGCTCGATGAGATAGGGGATCGCGTCGAGCCGAAGCCCGTCGACGCCCATATCGAGCCAGTAACGCATCACCTGCAGGATCGAGGCGAGGACGCGCGGATTGTCGAAATTCAGGTCGGGCTGGTGCGAATAGAAGCGGTGCCAGAAATAGGCCTTCGCCTCGTCGTCCCAAGTCCAGTTCGATTTCTCGGTGTCGAGAAAGATGATGCGGGTGTCGGAATATTCCTTCGCGGAGTCCGACCACACATAGAAATCGCGGTAGGGCGAGCCCTTCTTTGCCCGCCGCGCGCGCTGAAACCAGGCGTGCTGATCGGAGGTGTGGTTGATGACGAGTTCCGTGACGACACGCAGATCGCGCGCATGCGCCTCGCGCACGAAGCGGCGGAAGTCGCGCATCGTTCCGTATTGCGGGTTGATGTCCTTGTATTCGGCAATGTCGTAGCCGTCATCGCGCAGCGGCGATGGGTAGAACGGCATCACCCAGAGTGCCGTGACGCCCAGATCCTTGATGTAATCGAGTTTCTGGGTCACGCCCTCGAAATCGCCGATCCCGTCATTGTTGGAATCGAAGAACGACTTGACGTGGATCTGGTAGAAAATCGCGTCCCGATACCATTGCGGGTCGCTGCGGTCGATCATGGTTTGCTCTGTGAAACGGGCGGGATGAGCCGCCAGATGAAGACGGGGCGGGTTGCAGGATCAAGCGCGACGGTCTGCACTTTTCCGCGCAGGGTGAAGTTCTCTTTGCCAAGCAAGTCCTGGGCCTCGATCGTGGCATGATCGGGCAGACCGAATTCCCAAAGCGGAATTTCGAAGCTGACATCCTGCCTGTTGTGCGGATCGAGATTGACGAGCACGACCACGCAATTGTCGCGCTCCGGCGTCAGCCGCGCATAAGCCAGCACATTGTCGTTCCAGGCATTGAGGAACAGCACATTGCGGAAATCGTGCAGGGCCGGATTGTCGCGCCGGATTGCGTTCAGGGCGGTGATGTGCGCGCGGATATTGCCCGGCCGGTTCCAGTCCCAGGCCTTGATCTCGTACTTTTCGGAGTTGAGATATTCCTCTTTGCCCGGCAGAGGCGTCGCCTCGCACAACTCAAAACCGGAATAGACGCCCCAGGAACCCGACAAAGTCGCGGCGAGCGTCGCACGCGCAATGAAGCCGGCCCGCCCCGCGGTCTGCAGCGGGATCGGGTTGATGTCTGGCGTATTGACGAAAAAGTTCGGGCGATAGTATTCGCCCATGTCCCCGCCGAGTTCGGTCACATAGGCGGCCAGCTCGGCCTTCGTGTTGCGCCAGGTGAAATAGGTATAGCTCTGCTGGAAGCCGATCTTGGCCAAAGCGCGCATCATTTTCGGCCGTGTGAATGCTTCCGCCAGGAAGATCGCGTCGGGATAGACGCGAGTCACGTCGCGGATCATCCACTTCCAGAACGGCAGCGGCTTGGTGTGGGGATTGTCGACGCGGAAAATCCGCACGCCTTCCTTCGCCCAGAACATCACGACATCGCGCAGCGCCAGCCACAATCCGGGGAAGGCGCCCTCGTTGTAGAAATCGACGTTGACGATATCCTCGTATTTCTTCGGCGGGTTCTCGGCATATTTGAGTGTGCCGTCCGGCCGCCAGTCGAACCATTCCGGATGCTCCCTGATCCAGGGATGGTCGGGCGAACACTGGATGGCAAAGTCGAGTGCGATCTCCAGCCCTTCTTCCTTCGCCGCCGCGACAAGCCGGCGGAAATCCTCGATCGTGCCGAGTTCGGGATGCACCGCATCGTGTCCGCCCTCCTCCGAACCGATGGCGTAGACCGAGCCGGGATCGCCGCGCTCCGCCTTTAGCGCGTTGTTGCGGCCCTTGCGGTTTTTCTTTCCGATCGGGTGGATCGGCGGGAAATAAAGAACGTCGAATCCCATACCTCGTACATACGGAAGCTTGGCGATGACGTCGTCGAACGTGCCGTGCCGCGCCGGATCGTCGGACATGGAGCGCGGAAAAAGCTCATACCAGGCCGAATATCGCGCCGCGATGCGGTCCGCGATGACCACAAGCTCGCGGTCATAGCGCGAGAGATTGCCACGCTCGGCCGCGTCCTGGATGGTCTTGGCGGCGAACGGATCGAGTAGGATGTCGAGCTGGGAGTCGGAGCCGGCCTCTTCCTTGCGCACATCCGCCAATATGTTCTTGACGGTCGGCGCACGCGCGGCGGCCTTTTCCAGCAGCGCAACGCCTTCGGTTATCTCGCTGGTGACGTTCTGGCCGGCCGCCTTCTTCTTCTGAACCTCGTTAAGCCACGAGCCGAACACGTCGCGCCAAGCCTCGATGGTGAAGAGATAACGGGCATTCTTCTCAAGCGGGAAGGTACCCTTCCAGCGATCCTGTTCGACGAAGGCGAGAGGCGTGCGTTTCCACTCCGTCTCGTCTTCCGCGCGGTAGAGGATTTCGGCCGAGAGGATGTCATGCCCGTCGCAGAAGATGTCGGCCCAGACCTCGACCTCCTCGCCCACGACCCGCTTCACTGGGGTACGGCCGCCGTCGATCTCGGGCCAGACATTTTCGATGATGACGCGGCCGGCTCCGTCGGGCTCCGGGGAGCTGTCGAGCGGCTTGAAGTTCAGGGGACCGGGTACGTTCATGCAGGACCTTCCTCTTACGCAACGCCGAAAGAAGGCAAACAGGTTTCGCAATCGACCATAGCGGCAACGTATTGCGAATTCATGCCTCTTTGCCTCGTCCTCGTCCCTCTTGCGACATCAGGCCCGACCAGTGCGCCACTTGTCCATCGGGCGCGGTAAGCTCTTGGACGGTCTTGGAAAGTCGCCGTCGCCAATTGGGGTGCCCCTGGTCCAGACCCGGCATATTGGCCTGGTTCAGCTCATTTGCGGCGTCCTCGAACTGCAGAGCCGTCAGCGCCGAGGGAGCCCGCGCTATGAAGCGCACGGCCGCATCCAGCGGCGGTTCCGGCGGCGGCTCCGCGTTCTCCACCAGTCCCTCCTCCTTAAGCGCGTCGCAGAATTTATTGACATCATGACGACGCGCCGCGCGCTCATCGTCGGCCCGGGCCGCATCGAACACGCCGAGCGTCTGGCGCAGGTCGACGTCGAGCCCGCGCCACCAGCCGCGCAGGGTCGGCAAATCGTGGGTCGTGAAAACCGACATCGCATCCCGCGGATATTCGCCGGGCCGCTTGAAACGCCCATGTTCGCCGCGCTCGAAGTACATCACCCGGTAGGACAACAGCCCCGCATGCATGATCGCGTCGGAAAAGCCCTCCGGGGCGGTGCCGAGATCCTCTGCGATGACGAGGCATTTCGCGCGGTGGCTTTCGAGACGGAGCGCCGCGAGCATGGCCTGGAACGGAAACGCAACATAGGCCCCCTCGGAAGCGTGGCCACCCTGCGGAATGAGGAACAGGCGTGAGAGCTGGAACGCATGGTCGATGCGGATCGCGCCGGCATGACGCATATTCGCGGTCACGAGCGCGCGGAAGGCTTTGAGACCATGGCGCTCGAGCGCGAAAGGGTCCATCGGAGGCAGGCCCCAGTTCTGGCCTTGCGGCCCGAGCGGATCGGGCGGCGCGCCGACGGACAAGGTCGCTGAGAACAGCTCCGGCGCGGCCCAGACTTCCGATCCGCCGCGATCGCCGCCGACCGCAAGATCGCGGTAGAGCCCGACACGCATTCCGGCCTTCGCTGCGCGCGTCGCCGCTGCGGCGAGCTGTATATCCGCCTGCCATTGCAGCCAGGCATGGAAGGTCACGAGGTCCGCCTTCTCTTCCCGGAACCAGGTCACGACATCGGATCTCGGCGAGCGGAACGCCTCCGGCCATTCGCCCGTCCACATCCGGCCCTCGGTGCAAAAATGTTCGGATAGGGCTTCGAAGGCCGCGTGCAGTTCAAGCGGCTCACCGCCCTTGGTACGGAAGGCTGTGAATGCCGCGTCCGCGCCGCGCGCCGCAAAGTCCTCGAACAGGGCGTCGAGCAGCGGCCGTTTCAGCGCCCATACAGCAACGTGATCGACCAGAGGCGCGGCGCGCAGGCCCGCCAGTTTGGCCTTGAACTCGATGTTCTCCATGAGGGCGGCGGCCCTGCTTTCTGCAAAGCCCGGCACCGCCGTCACATCGAGATGCAGGCTTTCGAGAAAGAGACGCGAGGACGGCGAATAGGGCGAGTATTTGGCCCGGTCAGCCGCAAACAGCGCATGCAGCGGACTGAGACCGAGAAAGTCCCCGCCGAGCGCGCCCGTGCCGGAGGCGGCGTCCGCAATATCGGTATACTCGCCGATCCCCAGATTGCGGGGTGTGTTCAGTCCGTACACCTGGGCGACCGCGCCCCAGAAACGTCCGCCGTCCGCAAGCGCGCTCGGCGCCCAGCAGCGTGGCGGCGCGGAAATGATCGTTGCCTCGGCGCGTGCATCGCCGGTGTCGAGGACAAGACCGTAATAGCCCGCGCCAAGCGGCGGCAGCAGGACATGACCGTCCCCGACCGGCGAATGGCCCTCGCGCACAATTCCCGCTTCATTGGTCAGCCGCCACGCGGCGCTGTCTCGCCCCGTCCGGCAGGGCGCCAAGGTCGGCGTGTCCGCCACGGCCGGGATCAGGGCCGGGACGAGGCCGAGCCGCAACGTCTCGATCTCTTGCAGGCTGTCGCGCGTCTCCTCCAATGTCCGCGTCGACAGGCCGAACCCGTCGAGCACGGCGCACCGCGCCTGAAGCGGCGTGTCGATCCATGCGCCATGCTGGTCGCGGAAGCCCGGCGCCACGCCCGCGATATCGACGAGGCGAAGGATCAGGCTGTCATGCTCGCTCATAAACCCTCAGCCTCATCCCTCGTGCCGGAACAGCACAAGCGTGCGCGCCGGAATCTCATAAGTTTCACCCGCAGAAAGCGTGGCCGGATAGGTGCTCACCAGCCCCTCGCCCACACCGGTGTCGAACAGCAGCCCCCATTGCCCACCGGGAAAATGTTCCGGCAGCTGGAACTTTACAGACTCGTGCCAGGAATTCATCAGCATCAGGAAACGGTGGCCGTCCGGCGCGTCATTGCCGAACTGCATGCCGATCGTCCTCCGCAGCCCGTCCTGCCAGTCCGCATCGGTCATCTCGCGGCCCTCGGGCACGAGCCAATAGACATCGCGCAGACCGTTGGCGCCGACATGCGCGCCGGTCAGGAAGGTGCGGCGCCGGAAGGCGTCGTAGCGGGCGCGCAGGCCGCTCAGATTTTCGACGAACGTCTGGAGCGTCGGATCGGCTTCCGGACCCTTGCGCCAGTCGAGCCAGTTGGTGGCATTGTCCTGTGCGTACGCGTTGTTGTTGCCGTCCTGGGAGCGGGACATCTCGTCGCCCATCAGGATCATCGGAACGCCCTGCGAGAACATCAGTGTCGCGAAGAAATTCCGCTTCTGGCGCGCGCGCAGGGCATTGATGTCCGCGTCGTCGGTCGGACCCTCCGCGCCGTGGTTCCAGCTGATATTGTGGCTATGGCCATCCTTGTTGTCCTCGCCGTTCGCCTCGTTATGACGATCGTTGTAGGAAACGAGATCGTTCAGCGTGTATCCGTCATGCGAGGTCACGAAGTTGATCGACGCCCAGGGATGACGGCCCGACGGCTCGAATGTTTCGCGCGAGCCTGCCAGTACGCGGCCGAGCGACGGAAGCTGCCCCTCGTCACCGCGCCAGAAGCCGCGCACCGTGTCACGGAACTGATCGTTCCATTCGCTCCATCCGGTCGGAAAATGACCGAGCCGGTAACCGCCTTCGCCGAGATCCCAGGGTTCGGCGATCAGCTTGACCCGCGACAGGACAGGGTCCTGCCCGACCGTCTGAAGAAACGCGGAACGCTGCTCGAACTGGTAGGAATCGCGTGCGAGCGTCGTCGCGAGGTCGAAGCGGAAGCCGTCCACGTGATAGGTCTCGACCCAGTGCCGGAGCGAATCCAGGACCATCTGCAGAACGCGGGGATGCGAGACGTCGAGTGTGTTGCCGGTACCCGTCGAATCCCATGAATAGCGCGGATTGTCGTTCGGCGCCTTGTAGTAGACCGCGTTATCAATGCCCCGGAGCGAGAGCGTGGGCCCGAGATGGCTGCCTTCGGCGGTGTGGTTGTAGACGACGTCCATGATGACTTCGATGCCGGCATCGTGCAGCGCTCGGATCGCGCCCTTGAAGCCGTTGACGCCCGCTTCGCCGAGATAGCGCGGCTCCGGGGCGAAATAGGCGAGCGTCGAATATCCCCAATAATTCTTCAGGTTCTTCTCGACCAGAAAGCGGTCGTCGACGAAGGCGTGGATCGGGAGGAGCTCGATCGCGGTTATGCCGATCTTCTTCAAATGCTCGATCACCCTGGGGTGCCCGAGCGCCGCGTACGTACCACGTGCTGCTTGCGGAATGTCGGGATACAGCTCCGTCAGGCCTTTGACGTGAGCCTCATAGATCACCGTGTCGCGCCACGGAATATTGGGTCTCCTGTCGTCGCCCCAGAAATGCGCGGGCTCCTCGACCACGCTTTTCGGCACAAAGCGTGCCGAATCCCTTCGGTCCATGGTCAGGTCGCCGCGCTGCGAGCCGAGCCGGTATCCGTACATGGAATCGTGCCAGCGCAATTTGCCTGACAGCAGCCGCGCATAGGGATCGATCAGCAGTTTGTGCGGATTGAACCGGTGTCCGCGGTTCGGGTCGTAAGGCCCATGCACCCGATAGCCGTAGAGCTGCCCCGGCGTCAGCCCCTCGACATAGATGTGCCAGACATTGTCGGTCCGTCCCCGCATCGCGATGCGGAGGCTCTCCCGTTCCCCCGCCTGTTCGAACAGGCACAGTTCCACCGCCGTCGCATGCTGCGAGAACAGAGCGAAATTGACGCCCTTTCCGTCCCAGACAGCACCCAGAGGCGCGGGCGCGCCGTCACTGAAGCGGTGCATGCTCATGGCTCGTGTGAGGGAAGAGGTCAGCGTGCGGGCGGTCTCTCCAAGAACGCGCGCCCAGTCCGTCGGTCCGCTGGATTTCATGCGGGGTTTTGCCCGTTCCTTGTCTAGAGATCTCAGCCCTTGCGCAGCCTGCCGAGCACTTTCTTAAGCGACTGGCGTGTCTTGAAGAAGTCGGTCCAGGGATCGCGGTCGAGATGTTGCAAGCGCCGGACCACATTCGAGACATTGAAATGATCGCCCTTCACGTCGGGGCCGAGTTCGTCCCAGGTCAGCGGCGTCGCCACGGGAGCGCCGGTCCTCGCCCGGGTCGAGTACGCAGCAACGGCGGTCGCGCCCTGTCCGTTCCGGAGATAATCGACAAAAACCCGGCCCTTCCGGATTTTCTTCGACATGGTCGAGACGTAGAGATCCGGGCTGTCTGCGGCCATCTGCTCGGCGAAGACGCGGGCGAAGTTCTTGGCCTCTTCCCAACCCGTGTCGGGCACCAGGGGTACGACCGCATGCAGGCCCTTGCCGCCGGTTGTCTTGACGAAGCTTTCGAGGCCGATGCCCTTCAACCGCTCGCGGACTTCCCGCGCCCCTTCGACCACCTGCGTCCATGCAACGTCGTCGCCCGGGTCGAGATCGAAGATCAACAGGTCGGGCATGGTCAGCTTCGGCAGCTTCGATCCCCATGGATGGATTTCGAGAACGCCTGCCTGGACGAGCGAGACCAGGCCCTTGATGTCCTTGATCGCCAGCATCTTCTCGGTGTCGCCCGGCACCTCGATCTCGCTGATGCCCTCGCCGAGCCCGGCCCAGGCGTGCTTCTGGAAGAAGCAGTGCTTTTGCGAGCCCGACGGGCAGCGCACGAGAGACAACGGACGATCGACGAGATGCGGCAGAATCCAGTCGGCAATCTCGGCGTAGAATTCGGCAAGCCCCTGCTTGGTGATGCCCTGCTCTTCCCACAGCACCCGTTCGGGATGGCTTAGCGAGACGCCGGCGACCGTAACGCCCTTTTTTTTGGTCGCGGCGGACGGTTTCGGCTTGGGTGGCTCCGGCGCACCCTTCGGCACTTCGCGCACCACGTCTTTGGCTTCCTTGTCTTCTCTCAGCCCCTTGAAGCTAGCGTGCCGCAACGACCCGTCATGGGTCCAGCCGCGAAATTCGACCTCGGCGACGAGTTCGGGTCGTGCCCAGACCACGCCGCGCCGTGCTTCCGCGGAAAGCGTGCCGCCAAAGGGTTGCCTGTCGGACTTTCGCGCTGCGATTGCCTTTTTGAGGTCCCGGGCGATCTTCTGCGTGTAGCCGGTGCCGACGCGGCCGGCATGGACAAGCTTTCCCTTGTCGTAATAGCCAACGACAAGGGAGCCGATCATGCCTTGCGACACGGTCGACGGCACATAACCGGCAATCACGAATTCCGACCGCGCGGTGCATTTCACCTTGACCCAGGCATCGCTGCGGCCCGACCGGTACGGTGCGTCCGCACTCTTGCAGATGATGCCTTCGAGACCGAGGCGGCAGGCGTGCCGGAGCATTGCTTCGCCGTCGCCGTCGATATGTTCGGAAAACCGCAGCCGCTCATGCGGCGCCTGTTCGAGCAATGCGGCCAAAGCCGCTTTGCGCTCGCGCAAAGGCAACGGTGTCAGATCGCGGCCGTCGAGATGCAGAAGGTCGAACGCGTAATACATCGCCTTTCCGGCGACGAGCTTGCCGCCGCGGCCGCCGAGATCCTGCTGCAGGGCCGAAAAACTCGAAACGCCCGTCTCGTCCTCGACCACGGCCTCGCCGTCGATCAGCGCGGTTTCGGCCGGCAGGTCGGCCACGGCCTTGCAGATGTTCGGAAACCGGCTCGTCCAGTCGAGCCCGTTCCGGGTCAGCAACCTCACCTCGCCGTTCCTGAGCCGCGCCTGGAGACGGTAGCCGTCGAACTTTACTTCATGGACCCAGTTCGGCCCGTTTCGCGCATTGGCCACCAGAGTCGCGAGTTGCGGCGGCACGAAGTCCGGCAATCTGGCCTTTTTCCCGCTCTTCACGACCGCGGACGCCGATTTTTTCGGCAACTTCGCCGCGGCGCCCTTCGGTTTGGTTTCCTCCGCCGAATGCACGCTGTCGCCACGGTTGGAGTTCCACACCCGGTCCTTGGCCCCCGCTATTTCGGGGATCGTCCGCCCCGTCACAACCGAGCGGTCCTTTTCTTCCAGGACATCCGGATCGCCCGCGCCGCGGGCCGCCTCGTCATCGGATTTTATGAGCAGCCAGGGATCGGTCTTCTCCCGCCCTTTCTTGCGCATCCGCACCAGATGCCACCGACCCGACAACTTCTCGCCCTTCAGGGTGAAATCGAGATGGCCCTTTTTCAGGCCTTTGCGCGGATCGCCCTCGGGCTCCCAGGTGCCGCGGTCCCAGATCATCACCGTCCCCCCGCCATACTGGTCTTTGGGGATGATGCCCTCGAACGCGTTGTAGGCAATCGGATGGTCCTCAGTCTGGACCGCGAGGCGCTTGTCGCCGGGCACGAGGCTCGGGCCCCGGGTCACCGCCCAGCTTTTCATCACGCCGTCGAGTTCGAGCCGGAAATCGTAGTGCAGCCGCGTCGCGTCGTGCTTCTGGACGACAAACGCATTGCCCTCCGCCGTGCCCTCTTCGGGGCTTGGCTCCGGGGTCTTCGAGAAGTCGCGCTTCTTGCGGTAGGTGTCGAGCAGTTTTGGCACGCCGATTCAATTCGGCGGCGTGCGGACAGTCGTTCCAGCCGGGGCATGCTCTCTCTCTCCCGCAGAGCGGGAGAGAGCCGACTTGTCGACCCAACTCGGGTTAACCCGAGTTGAGGCGAGCGGAGAGAGGGCAAGATGTGAGGTGGAGATCGGAATTCCCCTCTCCCGGTTGCGCTCCGCGCAACTCGACCTCTCCCGCACGCGGGAGAGGTCGGGGGCAACCTACCCCGCGACCGTCAGCCCGCGCATCCGGAACCGGCACTCGATCGCCTTCTTCCGCGCGGCCTGCGCGGCAGGCGTACCCGGCTCAATGGAGATGAAATGCTCCCAGACCGGCAGGGCGTCGGCAAAGCGTCCGATCCCATGCAGAAGCAAAGCGAGATTATAGGCGGCGTCGCTGTAATCGCCCGCGATGTGCAGGGCCCGGCAGTAATGCGTCACCGCCTCGTCGGTCCGCCCCGCCTCCTCCTCGGCCACCGCGAGGTTGAACCAGGCCTCGGGGAAACAGGGCGCGCGGATCAGGGCCTTCTGCCAGAGGATGCGCGCCTCGGCGCCGCGTCCCTGCGCGTCGAGCACATTGCCGAGGTTGAACGGCGTAATCGGATCGTCACGGTCCATCTTCATGGCAAGATCGTACAGACGCTCCGCCACATCGAGATCGCCGAGCAGTTCCGCTTCTTCGGCGCATTCGATGATGTCGTCGATCTTTTCCGGCGCCGCATCGAACGGCAGAGCGAATTGCCCGTCGAGCCGCGCCAGCACGCCTTCTATTTCGCGGCACACCGCGCCGTCAGGTCCGACCGTCAGCCGTACTTCGCTCAGGCGCACCCCATTGTGCCGAAGCGCCACCGCGGCAGTGACGAGGGCTGCGAAATCGCAACCCTCAACCATCAGGCGCGCGGATTCTTTCGCGGAGACGAGGTCGCGGTATCCGAACAGGTCGTCGACCGGTTCGATCACGTCGAACAATGCCAGCCAGAACAAAAATTCTTCATCAAGGCCCGACAGCCGCGCGACGTCGGCGGCTGTCATCCAGCGCGCTTCGTTGACCGGTGGCGGCGCGAGACCGAGGCTTCTCTGGAACGCCACTTCGCTGATGAGGGCGGCATGGTCCGGCATGCGCTCCAGGAGGTTGATCATTCGCGAGCCCGACAGCAGCGCGTGAGCCGCTCCGCTGCCGACAGCAACGAGGGTGACCCGTTTTTTCAAACGATTGTGAAGCTTCGCGCCCGCCCGAGAAATGGCGGCGCCGAGTTCCCGCCGTGAGAGTCCGTAGACCCGGCCAAGAACGAAGACCGATGCGCGGTCGAGATCGTACATCCCCACCCACCGCGAGCATGGGATGAATACGAATCACGCCCGCAATCAAAGTGTGCGGCAGAATTGGTTAAAAGTGCGAAACCTTTTTTGCGCTTATCCTCTCGCGCGCTTTCTCGCTGGCTTTTGCGCAACACTTTTCTTTGTGCCGCGCGTTTTGCTTTTCGCGGCCGGCCTGCGCGATGGCGATGACTCTTCGGACTTCTCGGATTTTTCGGACTTCTCAGACTTCTCGGACTTGCCGGCCTTATCGCTTTCAATCGAGCGGCGCAGCGCATCCATGAGATTGATGACGTTGGAGGGCTTGGCCTCTTTCGGCGCCTTGATTTCGCGACCGGCCTGCTTGTCCCTGAGCATCTCGATGAGGGCGTTCTCGTAGCGGTCCTCGAACTTGTCGGGATCGAACTTGCCCTTCTTCTTGTCGATGATGTGCTCGGCGAGCTCCATCATCTCCTCGGGAATATCGACATCGGGAATTTCGTCGAAATACGCCTTGTCGTCGCGCACCTCATATTTGTAGTTCACCGTCGTCACGAGGATGCCTTTGTCGCGCGGCGAGAGCGCAACGATCCGCTCGCGCCGGTTCATGACGAGGCGGCCGATCCCGACCACCTTCTTCTTCTTCATCGCCTCCCGGATGACGGCGAATGCTTCCGCCCCGACCTTGTCATCGGGAGCAAGATAATGAGAACCGTCGAGATAGACCTGATCGAACTGGTCCTCGGGGACGAATTGCTGGATGTCGATCGTATGGCTGGATTCGAGCTGCACCTTTTCGAGGTCCTCGTCCTCGACCACGACGTAATTGCCCTTGGCGAATTCATAGCCGCGCACCCGATCTTCCCGGTCCACGACCTCCTCGGTCTCCGCATCGATCATCTGCTGACGTAGCCGATTTCCGGTTTCGCGGTTGAGGGTGTTGAAGGAAATCCGCTCCGAGGCGCTCGAGGCTGGAAACAGCGCGACCGAACACGAGACGAGCGAGAGCTTCAGGTAGCCCTTCCAGGACGCGCGCGGGGCCATGACGGGGTTCCTCCAGTACGCAAGGTCCGATTCAACGGCCTCGGCTCTGCCGGGTTCCACATCGCGCATAGCGGCAAAGAAAAAGCCGGACAGCTGGTGAGCTGTCCGGCTTAGAAGACCTGACCCGGCGAGGGGCTGGGGGGCTGAGAAGTCGCCGTGTCCTGGTCCTGCAGCGATAACGTCGACCCCGCATACCGGTTCCGTAAGTTTCGGATGTTTTTCAACGCCCCTCGCCGGCCGCGAACAGGGAGGCGAGCCCTTCCCGATAGGTCGGAAACGCCAGATCGACGCCGAGACCAGCGTGCAAGCCATTGATAGATATGCGTTTATTTTCTGACCAGAAGCTTTTTGCCATGTCCGAGAGGTCGGCCTCTTCAACCCGCACGAGCGGCGGAGGCTCGATGCCCAGCAGGCTTGCCGCATAAGTCACTACTTCGTGAATGGGCGCCGGCTCCTGATCCGCAAGGTTGAAAACCGGCCCCGCGCCAGGCCGCCTGATCGCCGCCGCCAGTACTCGCGCGATGTCGTCGACATGAATGCGATTGAACACCTGGCCGGGCTTGGTCAGCCGCCGGGCGTTACCGTGCTTCAAATCGACGAGGGCATTGCGGCCCGGCCCGTATATCCCCGACAGCCGGAAGATCTGGACGGCGCGCCTGTCATGCGCGAGCGCGCGCCACGCCTCTTCGGCCGCCGCCCGCCGCTTCGCCCGCGCGCTTTGCGGCGAAACCGGCGTGTCTTCATCGACCCAGCCGCCCTGATGGTCGCCATAGACTGCCGTCGTCGACAGATATCCGATCCAGCTCAAAGCGCGGTTGCCGGCCAAAACCGGGCCGAGCGCATTCAATGCCGGATCGCCGCTCTCGCCAGGAGGAATGGAGACCAGAACATGGCTCGCGTCGCGCGCCGCCTGCAAAAGCCCGGGTGACGCCGCGCCGTCGAACAGATGAGCCTCGACGCCGTCCGCTTTCAGCGCCGCGACCTTGTCCATACGCCGCGCCGTCGCCGCGACGCGCGCGAATGTTCCACGATGAAGCTCGACGAAGCGCGACGCCGAATAGCCCATGCCGAGCACGAGCAGCAGTGCGGGCGGTTCAGAAGTCGAGATCGGCATAGACGGCGGACGGCGCCATGCCCGCCACCCGGTCGGAGATCAGGGTCCGGAAGCTCGGCCGCGATTTGATGCGCGCATACCAGTCGCGCGCGCTGGCATCCTCGGCCCAGGGCACGTCGCCGAGATAGTCGGCGACCGACAGATGCGCCGCGGCCATCAGGTCGGGATAGGTCAGCGTGTCGCCGGCAAGCCAGTTCCGCTGCCGGATCAGGAAGCCGATATATTTGAGGTGATAGCGGATGTTGTTTTTCGCGGCCCGGATCGCTGCCGGATCGGGTGCGCCGCCGCCCGCTGTCGCCGGTGTGAAGCGTTTGTAGATCTTCTCCTGCACCAGAGGCACCGACACTTCCTCGGCAAACTTCTCGGAAAACCACGCTGTCAGCCGCCGTACCTCGACACGCGTTTCGGGGTTTTCAGGCAGCAGACGACGGTCGCCGAGGGCAAGGCCGCGTGTCTCATCAAGCCATTCCGCAATCACGGTCGCGCCCGGCACTGCGGCAATCTGCTCCTCAGTCAGAACCGGCGTCGTCCCGGCCGGGTTCAGTGCGAGAAAGCCCTCGCGCCGCTCCCACACCTTTTCCTCGATCAGATCCGCATCCATGCCCATCTCGGCCATGACAAGCCGGACGAAACGCGAAAACGGGCAGAAGGGGTGATGATATAAAATCGCCATGAACTGGGCTGTATTAACTGTCCGCGGGAGGGGGAGCGGGGCGCGAAGCGAATGGCGCGCGGCTTTGTCAGGGTATAGAACCCCGCCCCGGTTCCGGCAACAGATTCGGGCGTTCTGGGGGCATACCACATGGATACGATACGGGTTCTCGAGGCCCTTCTGCTGGGCGTCGTCGAGGGCGCGACCGAGTTCATTCCGGTCTCCTCAACGGGCCATATCCTTCTGCTCGGGCATTTCCTCGGCTTCGAATTGACCGGCAAGACCTTCGAGGTGCTGATCCAGCTCGGCGCCATCCTCGCGATCCTCACCGTCTACGCCCACCGTCTGTGGAGCATCGCAACCGCGCTGCCGTCCGACCCGTCGGCGCAGCGCTTCGTGCTCGGCGTGCTGATCGCCTTTCTGCCGGCCGCGATCGTGGGTGCCCTGTCTCACGACTTCATCAAGAGTGTGCTGTTCGAAACACCCCTCGTCGTCTGCCTCGCGCTGATCCTCGGCGGCATCGCGCTGCTCTGGATCGACCGGCTCAAGCTTGAAGTCCGCCACACCGACGCGACGAAATTTCCGCTGCCGACCTACCTCTTCATCGGCATCTTCCAGTGCCTTGCGATGATCCCCGGCGTCTCACGCTCCGGTTCGACCATCGCCGGCGCGCTTCTTCTCGGCGCCAGCAAGCGAGCGGCGGCGGAGTTCTCGTTCTTCCTCGCCATGCCGACCATGGCCGGCGCCTTCACGCTCGATCTCTACAAGAACCGCGACATGCTCTCGGCCGACGATCTCGCCATCACCGCGATCGGCTTCGTCGCAGCCTTCATCACGGCGGTGATCGTGGTCAAAACCGTGCTGGATTACGTCACGCGCCACGGCTTCGCACTGTTCGCCTGGTGGCGGATCATCGTCGGTTCGGCAGGTCTTGTCGGATTGATGCTCGTCGGCTGACTGTTCCCGGACCGCCTCTCCCACCTGAACTCGGGTGTTCGCCGAGTTCGAGCTCGTTGAAGGGCCAAGTCGGGTAGACACCCGCACCTCGCTCGGGGAGAGGGAGGCCGCGTCTTCTGGACGCACCGCTTGTCCGGGACCTAAAGCGCGCGGATGTCCGTGAACTGCCCGGCCTTGCGGAAGCGATAGAGATAGCCCGGAACCACCGTCTCGATCGCGGTGGGCCGCACGTCGAGATTTTCCAGCGCGCGGCCTTCCTTCATCGCCGCCGTCGACACCACGTTGTCGGTCTTCAGGAGTTCAACCTGATCGACCGTCAGCATCGGCGACGGCAGAAGCTGAAGGAACATCGCCTGCAGTGACGCAATCGGGAACGGAAGCGGCACGAGCAGGCGTTTGCGGCCCGTCACCGCGAGTATGTATTTGAGAATTTCGCGGAAGCTCTTCACCTCCGGCCCGCCCAGCTCGTAGGTCGCGCCGGGCACCGCCCTGGCGTCGAGCGCGGCAGCCACGGCATTTGCGACGTCGCCCGCAAACACCGGCTGAAATTTCGTGTGCCCGCCACCGATCAGCGGCAGAACGGGCGAAAAGCGAGCCAGCGCGGCAAAGCGGTTGAAGAATTGATCCTCCGGCCCGAACACGATGGAAGGCCGCATGATGACGGCGTTCGCGAACGCCTTCATCACCGCCGCTTCACCTTCGGCCTTGGTGCGGGCATAGACCGATGCCGAATTCAGATCCGCGCCGAGCGCCGATATGTGCACCAGCGAGTCAATTCCGGCCGCCTTGGCGGCTTCCGCCACCCGGCGCGCGCCGCCCACATGCACCTCGCCAAAGGTCTGCCGGCCGCTCTCATGGAGGATAGCCACAAGATTGACGACGGCGTCGGCGCCCTCGACCGCGGCGCGGACGGACGGCGCATGGCGCACATTCGCCTGGACCGAGACGATCTGTCCGACCGAGCCGAGCGGTTGCAGGTGCTGCGCCAGATCGGGCCGGCGACATGCATTGCGGACGCGCCAGCCACGCTCGGCCAAAGCGCGAACTACATGGCGCCCGATAAAGCCGGAGCCTCCGAACACGGTGACGATCCGGTCCGAAACCATGGCGCGCGGCATTTTCGACCTCTTCTTAACAGGCGGGAGCGGCCTGATTAAGCCATGCCCCCCAGCCCGTCCAGAGTGCAGAACGCCCTGCCGGGAGGCAAACCACAGCGCCAGCGTCAGGACGGTCCCTGCGCGCCGTCCGAAACACGACCGGTGCCGTTGACCGCAGATGCCGCGCCCTCTATGACGGCGCCCGTGCCCAGGTGGCGGAATTGGTAGACGCACCAGCTTCAGGTGCTGGCGGCTTCACGGCCGTGAAGGTTCGAGTCCTTTCCTGGGCACCACTTTTTCAGAATCCCTTTCCGTCCCAGATAGATAAGCTTTATCAATCGCTTGCGCTCGCCCGACTGTGTGACAAAGGCGTGCGACATGGGACTGAAACTGTGGCACCGACACGGCGAAAAAACTCGTCCCAGCTACGCTTTGAGCAACGCATTCCGGCGGACCTAAGGGCCCAACTCATTGGCATGCGGCTGGAAGTGCCACGTGGTGATGCGGTGGTACCGATCACCATCACCGACCGGATGCTGTCCATACGGTTCTCCCTGAAGACATCCGAGCCCGGGGAGGCCAAGAGGCCGCAGGCTGAGGCCATTGCCTACCTGGAGGGTATCTACGCGAACCTTCGGGCCAACAAGCCCGTCCCCCTCACCCATCGGCAATGCGTGGCACTGTCCGGCGAGCTTTATCGGTCGTGGGCGGCGGACCTTGAGGCAGCCCCCAGCATCTCCATCCAGAACGAAGCGGACGGCAGCACGACAACTTCCTATGAGCGAGACCAGGAGGCCTTAGAGACTGAGGCTTTCGCGGCTGATGCCGAAGCGGGCAAGGCCGAGCGGCTAGACGGGGCGCGTCTTGAGGAACAGCTAGGTCCTGTCGTGGACCGGCTCCTGGCCCGTCGCGGAATTACCACCGTTGATGCAGTGTCGCGCGGGATGCGTCTCATGGAGTTCTCGCGGGCGCTGGCGGAGTGGGCTTTGCAATAGACCTGCGAGAGTCCCTTGCGCTCGCCTCCTCGCAAAAGCTCGCCACAAACTCAGCGCTGCCACAGCACAGCTTCCACTGGCCGCAGATATCGAAGAAATTGCCGAGATATTTTTACGACTATGCAGCTGCGCGTTTGGATATCAAGACCATTCCGTACGTACCACTAGGGAGACAGAGGGGCACCGCTAGGTAGACAGAGAAGCACTAAACCGAGGAAGCACGGAGAACATCGGTGGGGATCGGGCACCGCTGGGAAAGGTAGAACACACCCTTCCGGCACCCTCCTAAGGCGCTCCCTAGGGGAGACGCACACCACCTGCTTTAAGCGCCGATTCAGGGCACAAGACCGCCTGAGACTGCAGGCGCTCGTTTTATGGTGCCAAGCCAACAACGGACGTGACGAGCGGGGTATCGGGCTGAAAGGTCATTGGGACAGCCGTGCCACCCTCTTATCCTTTAGGCGATGGGCCGGAACGGCGGTTCCGGGCGGACGTTTGCTTGGTAACCAAAGAGTTCCGCGAGGTTTCGCATTATGAACAGGATTATTTACACACCAGTCACGGTCGCGATCTTGCTGACCGCTGGAACGCTAGCCTCTGCGCAGGCACATGGAGGTTCGATCCACAGTGGTGCAATGCACAGCAGCATCTCGACCGGCTCGATCGGCCACAACGCGATCAGCAGTCCGTCGATGGGCGGTATTCCGCCCATCGCCCCGCCGGTCGGCAGCAACTCGCCAATCGGCATGACCGGGATCGGCGGCTTGTCCGGTTTAAACGGTATCACTTCCGGGCCGCTTCCCGGCTTCGCCTCGACGCTGGGCACGGATCAAATTAGGTCCGGCCGTTCGACGACGACGATGGCGCCCTCTACCGCTGCGAACCCGAACGACACGGTTGATCCCAGCGCGACCACGCTGCCGGGTGGCGGCAGCCAGATCCCCCAGTCGCCGGAATCCGGCATCGGCACAGCGGTGCCAGTCGGCGCGACGAACGCGGTGCCACCCGGCGCGCCGAACGCGACGTCGGGCCTGTCGGGCGCAATCAACCAGTCTGCAGCACGGTCGCAAGGCACCGCTTGCAGTGGCTTTGGCACGCAATCCAACATGGGCACCGGTTCAGTCAGCGCGACGACTTCGGGCTGCATCAGCGGCGGATCGGGGACGGCGGCCGGGACCAGCGTACCGCGCGGGCCTAGAACGATGTCCCGCACGACGTCCTCGGGTGCGCTCGGCACGTCGCCGATCATGACAAGTCCATAAATACTTTTGAGCTTCGGTGGCGCGAAGCAACCGCATCTATTCTAGGTTCGTCGTAGTACCTGTTGTCCGCATCCGTTCCGTGTGACGCCACTGTGTGACACTCTTCGCATGCATGGCCTTTATAAGGTCGTGCTCCAGCCGCGCCCTGCCGCCACGATATGCGCCGGTCGCCTTTGCCCGGCTGATTCCTCTCGCTGGCGCTCTTTGATGAAGCGGCGCTCCATCTGAGCGACCACGAGAACCGTAAGTACGACGTGTCCCATCTCGCCTCGAGTCGAGACATGAGGGTCAAGCATGGTGACGTGGGCGCCCTTCTGCTCAACCTCGTGAATCAGGTTCAGAACATCATGTGTGTCGCACCCAAGCCGGTCGAGGCGGGTTAAGGCTGGTGATCCCTGGAGGGCCCGAACCGCCCCTCACCCGTCTCTGTGCATGCAGCCACCAATCGTGATTGTCAGCGGTTGCAGCCCCTCGACCGTGGAGACGAGACGGTCTCCCGGGACTACGGCGCCCACGCCCGCCGGGGTACCTGTGTAGATCAGATCTCCCGGCTTCAGCACGTATGAGCGGGAGAGGTTGGCGATGATCTCTGGGACGTTCCAAATCATCTGGCTCAGATCGCCGCTCTGCCGCCGCTCGCCGTTCACGTCGATCTTGATCTCGCCCGCCAGCTTATGGCCGCAGACCGAAACGGGGACGATCACGCCGCAGGGGGAGGACTGGTCGAAGGATTTGCCGATCTCCCAAGGCAGGCCCTTGCGGAACACTTCGCGCTGACGATCACGGCGGGTCATGTCGAGTCCGACCGCGTATCCGAACACATGATCGAGCGCGTCGTCCGCCGATACATTGCGCGCCTCGCGGCCGATAGCGGCGACGAGCTCGACCTCGAACTGGAAGTCCTCCGTTTCGGGAGGGTAGTTGATCACGGAATCCGGCTGCACGACCGCGTCGGCCGGCTTTTGAAAGAAGAACGGTGGATCCCGCTCGTCGCCTTCCTTCATCTCGCGGATATGGGCGATGTAGTTCCGGCCTACGCAATAGACACGGCGGACCGCGAAGGTCGCCTCCTCGCCGAGGACGGGAAGGGTCATCGGGACGACCGAATTGAGTGCGTTCATTGAAGTCTGACCTCGCGTGGTATGGCTCTGCGCCCTGGCTACACGCGCACTCACAAACCGTACAGTCCTAACTTTTTTCGTCGATTATACATTTTTCTGCGGAAACCCTTGCTTCGTACATCGCGTGGCAGCAGACTTCTCTGCGCATTCGCACGAACCAGGGGGCTGCAACATGGCCATCAATCGACGCAACGTACTTTTGGGAACCGGAGCGGCCTTGGCCCTCGGATTGGCGGCGCCTAAAATACAAGCACAAAGCGCCAAGACGATCACTGTTGTCTTCCCCCATCCGGGCGCCATCCAGCATTTCCCAATCCATGCCGGCATCGGAGAGGGCTACTTCAAGGAAGAGGGAATCAACGTCCGGATCGAGGTCGTCGACGGATCCGGTCTCATTCTCCAGGCGCTCGCTGCCGGGCAGGCGCAGATCGGCCATCCGGGCCCGGGGCCGCTTCTCGCCGCCCGCTCCAACAAGCTGGAGGCCGTGTTCATCTACAATCATTTTGCAAAGAGCCAGATGGGTCTGTTCGTCGAGGAGGCGTCCGAATTTCGGAAGCCGGCGGATCTCAAGGGCAAGGTGATCGGCGTCGGCACCGCAGATGGTGCCGAAGTCGCCTTCGTCCGTCCGATCTTCAAAGAGCTGAATATGGTCGAGGGCAAGGACTACGAGTTCCTGATCGTCGGTGACGGCGGCATGGCGACCGCGGCGTTCTTGCGCAAGGACATCGACGGCTATGTCGGCGCTTTCGCCGATGCAGCAATCCTGAAGATGCGCGGCGCGAAGCTTCGCGAAATCACCCCCGAAAAGAACCTCAATCTGTTCGGCAACGGCTACGTCACGACAACCGCCTTCCTCGCCGAGAACCGCGATGTCATTGAAGGTTTCGGGCGTGCCATCGTGCGCGCGACGCACTTTGCCATGAACCCGGCGAACACCGACGCGGTGTTGAAGCACACGGCGGTCGCAAATCCGCAGGAGGGCGAGGATCGCGCCTTCGCCGCGGCGCTTCTCGAGAGCGCGCGCGAACGCGTGACGCCGGCGATCAAGGGCAAGGGTTGGGGCTACAATCACCCGGAACAGTGGGCGCAGTGGCATGAATCGCTGCTCGCGACCGGCGTCCTCAAGCAGCCGCTCGCCAACCTCGACAAGGCTTACACCAACGAGTTCGTTGAGGTTTGGAACAAGAGCAAGGGCCAGTGACCCTATCCGGCGCGAACCTTTTCCCGGCCGGGCGCCGCGCCCGGCCGGTGTACGAGCTGAACCGTGTTCGGAAGACCTATCCGCAGCGCGACGTCGTGGCGCTGGAAAACGTCGATTTGGTCCTGCCGGAGGGCAGCTTTTCCTCGGTGATCGGCTCCAGCGGCTGCGGCAAGTCCACCTTGCTGAAAATCATGGCGGGGCTGCTGTCACCGTCGGAAGGCAGCGTCGTTCTGGACGGCAGGCCAGTGATGGGGCCTCGCCGGGATATCGGCATGATGTTCCAGCAGCCCACGCTGCTTCCCTGGCGCACGACCATCGAGAACGTCGTGCTGCCGACCGAAATTCAGGACGGCAAGAAAGCCGCGACGGCCGCCCATGGTAAGGCGTTGGCCCTGCTTGAATTGGTGGGGCTGAACGGCTTCGAGTCCGTCTACCCGAACGAGCTTTCCGGCGGCATGGCGCAGCGTGCGGCCATCTGCCGGATGCTGATCAACGAGCCGAAGGTGATCCTTCTCGACGAGCCGTTCAGTGCGCTCGATGAGCTCATACGCGACTTCATGAACATGGAGCTGCAGCGGATCTGTTTGCAAACCAACGCGACGGCGTTCCTCGTCACACATTCCATTTCCGAGGCCGTCATCCTGTCCGACGTCGTCTACGTGATGTCGCCTCGGCCAGGGCGCATTGTGGAGGCGATCACGATTGATCTGCCGCGTCCGCGCACGCTCGACATGATGACCGAGCCGGCGTTCGGGGCCCACGTCCGTCAAATCCGCAATCTTCTCGGCAGGGACAAGCTACTATGAGCACTCCCCTTTTGGGCGGCGAAGCCATTCCGGCCAGCACGGTGTGGACCGAGAACGGCCACTGGATCGACCGAACGCCGACGTGGATCGCCATGGTGGGCCTCCTTGCCGCCTTCCTTGCTGTCTGGCAGGCAATCTGCGCTGCGGGGTTCGTCTCGCCCATCATCCTGCCGTCGCCGCTCCGTGTCGGGCAGGAACTCATCTTTGTCGGCAAATCGCTGCTGAGCGGCAACTTCATGCTAAAGGCGCTCTGGGTCACGGTTCAGGAGGTCGCGCTCGGCTTCGTCATCGCGGTCCTTCTGGGTGCCTCGCTCGGCATCATCGTCGGTGAGACCCGCTTCGGCGAACGCGCGGTGATGCCCTTCATCGTCGCGATCGACACAATGCCGAAGGTTGCTTTCGCACCGTTGTTCGTCGCTTGGCTGGGCTTCGGCATTGCCTCCAAGGTGGCGCTCGCGGCGTTCATCGCGACTTTCCCGATCGTGGTCGGGGTCGCCGCAGGATTGCACGCAGCCGATGAAAATGCTCGCATGTTGTTCCGCAGTGTCGGGGCAACCCGAATGCAGACACTCATCAGGCTGAAGATCCCGAGCGGACTGCCGCAGTTCTTCACCGGCCTTAAGATCGCGGCGATTGGCGTCGTCGCCGGTGCGATTACCGGCGAGTTCCTCGGCGGCGGCCGCGGCTTTGGCGAGCTGATCCGAGTCGCCGCGTCGCAACTGGACACGCCGCGCGTCTTCGCGCTTATCGTTTATCTCAGCCTGCTCGGCCTGGTGACGTTCTGGAGCGTCGTTTGGATGCAGCGCCGCTTCGTGTATTGGCAACGCAACGGCTCGGGCGGGAGAGGGCATTTTGCCTGACGCGAACGGCAGTTCTTCTCAACCCCAGGAAGGGCGGCGAAATGAGTGAGGACATCAAGATCCTGGATAGGAAACGCAGTGAACCGGCTGTCGGCCGGGCTCGCCCTCGTCCGGAAAAGGCGACTGCCGCGACGATCGTCTATGAGAAGCTGCGGCAGGACATCCTCAAGAATGTGCTGGCCCCGGGGCAGAAGCTGCCGATCGAGTTCGTCGCCGATCTCTACGGCGCCGGCACCAACCCGGTGCGCGAGGCGCTGAATCGGTTGTCGTCCGAGCGGCTGGTCGACCGCCACGATCAGCGCGGTTTCTTCGTGCCGGAGATCAGCATCGAGCGTTGGCGCGAACTCGTCAAAACGCGGTGCTGGCTGGAAGTGACGGCAATGTGCGAGAGCATGCGCAATCGCACCCCGGAGTGGGAAGAGAACATCGTTCTCGCCTTCCACCGCCTATCTCGGAGCGCGCCGACCGGCGAGGCGTGGGACGTCGCGAAACGGACGGAGTGGGAGACGCGTCACCGGGCTTTCCATCTCGCCCTACTCGCCAATTGCGGTTCGAGCTGGCTGTTGCGTTTTTGCGAACTACTGATGGATCAAGCACAGCGGTACATCCTGATTTCGGCGATCTCAGCCAAGCGAAGCGCGCTGGAAGAGCATCGGGAGCTCATGGATGTGGTGGTGGACGGCGAGCCCGATCGCGCCGCAGTCCTTTTGGTCGATCACTACAATCGAACTCTCACCTACATCGAGAACGAGATCTCCCGGTGATGTTGGCCAAGGTTTAGCCCGCTCGCGGGGCAGCCTGGCGCGCGATCGACGTCTGGTCGTGGCGGGTCGCAGACCCTGGAAGTCCATCCCGTCAAGGTCTCCGTAGACCACGCCAATCTTTTTCTGACGTTCCCCCTCCATAAGCCCGCGCTTCAGAATGGCGAGATGGTCGCGTAACCACATATCATCCTGGTCAAGCAGGGCGATGTACGTGCTTTTGCTCGACTTTATGCCGAAATTTCGGGCCTTGGACTGCCCTGCATTCGGTTGTCGCAGCAGCTTTATCGGGGCTTCCTGAAAACGGGCAGAAATGGTTCTGACCATCTCTGCACCGTTGTCGGTCGAGCCATCGTCCACGACAATGACTTCATCGGGCGGTTCCGTCTGGCTGATGACGCTGTGAAGGGCCGGCCCAATGAATTTGGCGCCATTGTAGAGGGGGATAACGGCTGCGACGGAGATGGGCCAACCATAACCCTGGATTGCACTTCTCCGCAACGGTAGGTTGAGTCGCACTGGTCCCCGTAGACCACGAAAAAATATCCGGCCGGGTCGATGGCCGCGGCCGTACTGGCAACCGTGCACGCGGAACACCGCCCGTGACCGTGACAAAGCCCCACGCCTTGGCCGCGCTCGGGTGATGCTGCTGCACCCCCGGTGTCACGCCGACGAGGTTTGAAGTTGCCGTCTACTGATGCGCCTTCAAAGCCACGTTAGGTACTGACTTCGCGTCCGCGATGAAGCGGTATGCGCAAATTCACTCCACCGCCGAAAAGTCTCGGTCCCCTGAGCTATTGCGAACAAAACAAGAAACATGGTTCGTTCCTCTTGTCGCTGGGATGATTCGAACTTGACCGCCGCTTATCTCGCCAAACTGAATGTCGAACAGCGGCGAGCTGTCGAGCACGGTACCGGACAGGGCGCCGACGGCATTTTCAAGCCGCTGCTCATCATCGCGGGCGCTGGGTCCGGCAAGACCAACACCCTTGCCCACCGCGTCGCGCACCTGATCGTCGAAGGCGCCGATCCGCGCCGGATCATGCTGCTGACTTTCTCGCGCCGCGCCGCCGCCGAGCTGAGCCGCCGCGTCGAACGCATCTCGGCACAGGTACTCGGTGAGACGGCAAGCCTCATGTCCGGCGCTCTGACGTGGGCTGGGACCTTTCACGGCATCGGCGCGCGGCTGCTGCGGGAATATGCTGACCAGATCGGCGTCGATCGAGCCTTCACCATTCACGACCGCGAGGATTCAGCGGACCTCATGAATTTTGTCCGCCATGAACGCGGATTCTCGAAGACGCAAACTCGTTTCCCCACAAAGGGCACCTGCGTTGCGATCTATTCCCGCTGCGTGAACTCCGAGGTTCCGATCGAGGACGTTCTGCGTTCCGCGTTTCCGTGGTGTGCCGCATGGGTCGCCGAACTCCGCGAACTGTTCGCCGAGTATGTCGAAGCGAAGCAGCGCCAGAACGTGCTCGATTACGACGATTTGCTGCTTTACTGGGCGCAGATGGTCGGCGATCCGGAACTGGCGCGCGACCTCGGCGGCCGCTTCGATCACGTTCTCATCGACGAATATCAGGACACCAACCGGCTCCAGGCATCGGTCCTTCTCGCGCTGAAGCCGAACGGGCACGGGCTGACGGTCGTCGGCGACGATGCACAATCGATCTATTCATTTCGCGCCGCAACGGTCCGCAACATTCTCGATTTCCCGTTGCAGTTCAATCCTCCGGCCGAAATCATCACTCTGGATCGTAACTACCGTTCGACGCAGCCGATCCTCTCCGCCGCCAACGCCGTGATCGATCTCGCCGCCGAGCGATTCACGAAGAACCTCTGGACTGAGCGTCAGTCTGCCGAACGGCCGCAGCTCGTGAACGTTCGCGATGAGACCGATCAGGCCCGCTATATTGTCGGTCAGATCTTGGAAAACCGGGAGGTCGGAACCGCGCTGAAACAACAGGCCGTTCTGTTCCGCGCCTCGCATCACAGCGGGCCCCTTGAGGTCGAGCTGACCCGCCGCAACATTCCCTTCGTGAAGTTTGGCGGGCTCAAATTTCTCGACGCGGCCCACATCAAGGATGTGCTCGCCCTCCTCCGCTTCGTCGAAAATCCGAAAGACAGGGTCGCCGGGTTTCGGGTCATGCAACTCATTCCTGGCGTCGGCCCCGCCACTGCGCATCGGATATTGGAGCAGATGCGCGAGGCGGCTGATCCCATAGATGCGCTCTGCTTCGCAGTCTGCCCGCCCCGCGCCGGAGAAGATTGGCGGTCATTCGTCGAGATGATGACGCGTCTGCGGTCGGGCGCTACGGGCTGGCCCGCGGAACTGGAAGCGGCACGGCTCTGGTACGAACCCCATCTCGATCGCATCCACGAAGACGCCGCCATGCGCCGCGCCGATCTCATCCAGCTCGAACAAATCGCCGGAGGCTATCCGTCGCGGGAGCGCTTCCTGACGGAGCTCACGCTCGACCCGCCGGATGCGACCAGCGATCAGGCCGGCGTTCCTCTTCTCGATGAAGATTACCTAATTCTGTCGACCATACATTCCGCCAAGGGTCAGGAATGGAAGTCGGTCTTCGTGCTGAACGTGGTCGACGGCTGCATCCCGTCCGATCTCGGCGCCGGCACGACGGCCGAACTCGAGGAAGAGCGGCGTCTTCTCTATGTGGCGATGACGCGCGCCAAAGACAATTTGCACCTCCTCGTGCCGCAGCGCTTCTTCACACATCAGCAGAACGCGCATGGTGACCGGCACGTCTACGCTTCGCGGACGAGGTTCGTGCCGCGCGACATCCTGCATCTGTTCGAACCCACGACGTGGCCGAGCGTCGGCGCCGAACAGGCGATGGGCTCGGCGGCTAAAGCCGTGCGTATCGATGTTGCCGCGCGGACGCGTGATATGTGGCGGTAAGCGATGGAACCGCTACGTGAAACGTTTTATGATCCCAATCAGGCGGTCGCAGGATTTCGCGAGTTGCCTTTCAGGGGCTGTCGCGAGGCCCAGCAGTAAGCCGGATTGCGCAGAATCTGGCGACGCATACCAGACCGAGAGCGGTACCGGCGCCATTCCGAGCGCCAGTGTTTCCCTGGCTATGGAAAGGTCGGGCACGCCATCCGGCAAGCGCAGCAGCACCGTCAATCCGGCGACCGAAATCCCGCCGGCCTCCATTCGCAGGCATTTCAGCAACGCGTCGCGTTGAGCTGAGTAGACGCGCTTAGTACGTCTCAGATGCCGCATGTAGTGGCCTTCGCGCATGAACTCGGCGGTTGCGAGTTGTACGGACGGCCCAGGGGCAGGCGCGAGACACGCCGCAAACTCCGCAAAACGGGATGTCAGCGCGGGTGGTGCAACGAGGAAGCCCAGCCGCAGAGCTGGACTTATGGTCTTGCTGAAGGAGCCAATGTGAATGACGCGACCTGCGCGGTCGAGCGAGGCGAGCGCCGGGGCGGCGCGGCCATTCAGCTGCAATTCACTCAGGTAGTCGTCTTCGACCACCCATGTTTCACTTCGCACCGCCCAGTCGAGTAGGCGCAGCCGCCGTGCCAGCGACAAAGTGGATCCGAGCGGCGCCTGCTGACCCGGAGTAACGACAACCAGCGCTGCATCCGGAGCATGGCGGATACCATAATCGACATCGATGCCATCGGCATCAACGGGGATCGGAACAAGCGACAATCGCGCGAGTTCCAGGCCACGCCGGGCGAAGGGAAAGCCTGGATCTTCGATCCAAACCTTTCGCCCCTCGAGACCGAGCACATGGAGTGCCAGTCCGAGCCCGCTGCTGTATCCGCCAGTAATGATGACTTGGTTTGGGGAACATTCGATTCCGCGCGCGACGGCAAGATAGGCGGCAATCTCCCGTCGCAGTTCCAGCTCGCCGCGAGGGTCGGGATAGATCGCCGGCGCGCTCAATTCCGCGCGTACTGCCTGCGAGCGGATCCGCGCGAGAAGCGTCGCGGGAAAGGTTTCCTGCGCGGGCACGCCCATCTGGAAGATCGACGGACCTGCCGTCATCTCCAGATACCTCTCCATGAAGGAGCCGGGATCGGGCGGCTGCTCCACCCGAGCAATGTTGGGTGGCCGATCCGCGACACGAGTTCCGGCCGCGCGCGATGCGACGATGAGCTGGGCAGCAGACAGCTTTTCGTAAGCCGCGCGTACCGTGCCGCGGGCGACACCAAGCTGGGCTGCCAGGTCCAGCCACGAGGGCAGACGTGCGCCCGGAACCAGCACGCCGGTTTCGATCGCGGTGCTGATGCCCTTTCGTATCTGCTCGGCCAGCGGCGTCTTGGCCGATCGGTCGAGCTCCAATTTGAGTGGCGGGTCCATGCCGGCGTAGTACGCGACTTTTGCTCATTCTTGGTGCTTTTTTAGAACCAAGAGGACGTCATTTCTGGGGCAAAGGAGAACTGCATCATGAGCATAAGATCTATAATTGGCGCGACTTGCGCCGCCCTCGCAATTGCAACCGCAATGCCCGCCGCGGCGCATGACCCGGGCGACGTCGTTACGACCCACTTCCAGCGGGCGATACCCAACATTCCGTGTAAGACGTTGACCGCATTGATAGTCGACTATCCGCCGGGTGGGGCCTCGCCCTCACACACACATCCGGATTCGGCTTTCATCTTCGCCTACGTCGTCTCAGGTGAAATCGAGTCGAAGGTGAACGACGGCCCGACACAGGTCTTCCGCCCCGGGGAGAGTTGGTATGAACCGCCGGCCGCAAGCCACCCTATCAGTCGCAATGCGAGCAAGACCGAACCCGCAAGGCTCCTCGCAATCTTCGTTGCCGATACCGACGAAACGGCTTTGACCACCCCCGTCAAATAGACCGTTCTTACGAACGCGCATGGATTCCGAAGAAGAGGGACAAATGGTGGCGCCGCTAGCCCCCGCGCGCCGCTCAGGTCGGAAGCGCCGGCTGCGGGAAAACGAGGCCGCCACGGCGGACTGAGCGGCCTCTAGTTAGGAAACGCCCAAAGTTAGCAGTTGTACTGACGCCGACCACGGAGGTGCGGCGCGCCCTTCCCCCTCGCGGTGGGAAGCTCAGCATTATCGATCCAGCGCGCGGCGTTCGGCGGCAGCCTGGCCCTTCGATCATGCGATCAAGACGGTCCGTCATTTCGTCGATACCGAATACGTTCCTTCGGGCGGCAACGTCGGATTGATCCCGCTGGCAATGTAATGACGCGTGGCGCCGGGCCTGCAAGCAACACTTTTTGGCCAATCGGCCAAACATGGTATAACTCCGAAAGCGACGATCGTGCGCGAGAAAGTATGCTTGAGCCGGCATACTTGGCGCTGTTGCCGGCAAGGTCGCTAGCGGAACGGCGTATCCGCACGTTATCGACCCCCCTCGTAACGCCCCACCGCTGGCCGGGCCAGGGTCGCCGTGAACACATGAACGGAAGGAAGCGATCTCGAACTCAGGCTCGGTCATCACGTCGGCCACTCGCCCGCTGACGACCGCCAATGCCTCCGGAGTAGCCGATGGTTGGACGATCCCGGCATTTCATCTGGGCTTGTGCCGTTGTCCTCACCGCCGTCATGACGTGCGGCCCGTCCAGTTTCGCCTTCGCCCATGATCCTCGCGGTGGATCGGCGGTCGGTAAGCTGCCGCCGCCCGTCCCGGATGCCGAAAAGTCGTTTCTGGACGAAAACGAGGTCGCGATGGCGACAATGATGGCCAATATGGCGATCACGCCGACCGGTGACGTCGATCGTGATTTTGTGGCGATGATGGTGCCCCACCACCAAGGCGCCATCGACATGGCCCGGGCGCTGCTGCGCCACAGCCAGAACGAGCCGCTCCGGCGGCTGGCTCAGGAGATCATCGTCACGCAACAGCAGGAAATCGCGGCCATGCGCTTCGCCGTGGGCGAGACGCTGCCGCCGTCTCCACCCTCGCCAACACAAATTGCGCCAGAGCCCCAGCCGCAGCAGCCCATGGCGAACGGCGGGCTGAGGTCTCACGACGCGAAAAGAAAGGAGATCCAGCCATGACACGTTCCCTCCTTGCGCTCGCTTGGCTTGTCGGCTCGGCTTTTTCTCCTCTTCCGGCGTCGGCTGGCCAGGCTCCCGGCGCCGCAGGCACGCCGGACGTGCCCATCAGCCATAAGGATCGCGTGTATGCCGCGGAGCAGTTCTCCAACACCGTCTCGGTGACCGACCCTGTCGACAACAAGCTCCTCGGCGTCATTCGGCTGGGCGATACCCAACCCGGCAATTTCAGCCCGCTCTACCGAGGCCAGGTGCTTGTGCACGGCATGGGATTCTCGCCCGACCAAAAGGTGCTCGCGGTCGTGTCGATCGGCAGCAATTCGGTGAGCTTCATCGACACCGCCACCAACGGGGTCAAGCACACGACCTATGTCGGCCGTGCTCCGCACGAAGCTTTCTTCACGCCGGACGGCAAGGAGGTCTGGGTGACCGTCCGCGGCGAAGACTATGTCGCGGTGCTGGACGGCCAGACTTTTGATGAGCACACGCGCATCAAGGTTCCGGGCGGTCCGGGCATGCAGATCTTCTCGCCCGACGGCCAGTACGGCTACGTGTGCTCGTCCTTCAATCCGGAAACGGTGGTGATCTCCGTCGCCGATCATCAGATCGTCGGGCGGGTGAAGCAGGAAAGCCCGTTCTGTCCCAACATCGCCGCTACGCCGGACGGGAAGCAAGTGTGGTTCACACTGAAGGACGTCGGTAAGACCATGATCTTCGACGCCAAGCCTCCGTTCGCGGTCCTCAAGACGCTCGACACCGGACCCATCACCAACCACGTCAATTTCGCGCAGAACGCCAACGGCGCGTTCGCCTATGTGACGGTTGGCGGTCTGAACGAGGTCAAGGTGTTCCGCACCGACGACTTCTCGCAGGTCGCGACCATTCCCGTCGGGAAATTGCCCCACGCCGTCTGGCCCTCGGGCGACGGCAGCCGGGTCTATGTCGGGCTTGAGAACGCCGACGAGCTGGCGGCGATCGACACGATGACCAATACCGTCATCGCCACCACCCCGAGCGGCCATGCGCCCCAGGCCATCGCTTACGTGCCGAACGCGGTACCGGAAGGCGACGGCCTACAAAACCTTCAGCCGCTCGGCGTAGCGGGCCAGGCAACCCACCTGTCGCTTATTGCGGCGAAAGGGGAAAAGGCAGCGAACGCGCCGACCAGCGTAACGTTATTCGATCAGGGCATCGTGCAGGTGGTGCAGGCTTCGGTGACAGGCCTCGAACCTGGGCAGACCTATGTGCTTGCCTTGGCGTCGAAGCCGGGCGGGAGTGGCGCGGTCGAACCGCTTGCCTCGTTTAAGACCAATCCGGCAGGCAGCGCGATCGTCAACTCGGTCGGCCCCATCCGGCAGGTGGTGCGGAGCAACGCCGAAGGCGCGCGTCGGTATCTGGTGATCGTGCCGGGCACTCCCGACAGGCTCGGCGCTCCGGTGCAGGTGCAGGAAAAATGAGCTTTGCCGCCTACTCCGCCTCGGGGGTGCGCCGAATAATAGCTCCTGGCGCATTTGTACACACGTCCGCATTGGCTCGCTGTGCGCGAAAGGCCGAGGAGATTCTCGGCGAGGTCATTGACGCCGGTGCGGTTTGCTCAAGTTAGATTTTGATCGGTGTCCGCGTTCACTCGGGGATACGGCCATGGAAAACGCGTTGCTCTCGCGCCCGCTCTCCTCGCGGCGGCAGTTCCTGAGAGGGGCTGGGGCTGCAACCCTGGCGCTGGGGTCGGCACCTGCGCTTGCCGAGACGACCATAAAACTTCCCCTGCCGGGCGGACCTCAGGAGCGGGCGGTCACCACGGCGTTCCCGCAGAAGGGGGCTCTCATCCTGCAACGCACGCGGCCGCCGCTGCTCGAAACGCCGTTCGAAGTGTTCGATCAATCGGTGTTCACGCCGAACGACCGTTTTTTCGTGCGATGGCACTGGGCGGTCATCCCCACCGAGATCGATGCCGACGCCTTCCGGCTGGCGGTGCGCGGTCACGTCGACAGGACGCTGTCGCTGTCGCTCAACGAGATCCTCGCTCTGCCGCAGGTGGAGCTTGCTGCGATTAATCAGTGCTCCGGCAATTCCCGCGGCTACTTCCAGCCGCGCGTCTCAGGTGGGGAGTGGTCGCACGGCGCGATGGGGAACGCGCGTTGGACCGGGGTCCGTCTGAAGGACGCGCTCGATCGTGCGGGGGTGAAGGCCGGCGCCGTGCAGGTTCGCTTCAAAGGTATGGACGAGCCCATCGTCGACGAAGCGCCCGACTTCATGAAGTCGCTCGACATCGATCATGCCCGGGACGGCGAGGTCATGCTCGCTTATGCGATGAACGGCGCGCCGCTGCCGCTGCTCAACGGCTTCCCGCTCCGCCTCGTCGTGCCCGGCTGGTACTCCACCTATTGGGTCAAGATGCTCAACGATATCGAGGTGCTGGACCAGCCGGATGCTAATTACTGGACGAAGACCGCCTACACGATCCCGGACACGCCTCATGCGAACATCCAACCGGGAGAAACCGGCGTGAAGTTCGTGCCGATCAGCCGGATGGTGCCGCGATCCTTCATCACCAACATCAAAGAGGGCGACACGCTGAAGGTTGGCGCCGTCACGCTCGCACGCGGCATCGCGTTCGGCGGCGATTCCGGCGTGTCGCGGGTCGATTTTTCCGCCGACGGCGGCACGAGCTGGCAACCGGCGGAACTCGGCAAGGACGAAGGCAAATACAGCTTCCGGCAGTGGCAGATCTCTTTTACGCCGTCGGCCGCGGGAGCACAGATGTTGATGGTCCGCTGCACCAGCAGCAGCGGCGAGACGCAACCCGCGACGCCCAACTGGAATCCGAGCGGGTTCATGCGCAACGTCATCGAGCAGACGGCGGTCGCCGCCGCCTGAGGAGCAGAGCATGCTGCGCGTCCTGTTGCCGGTCGCTTCTGCCGCGGGCATCGCAATGGCGCCGCTCGCCGCCGGGGCCGAGGACAAGCCGGTGCTGAAGTCGGTCAGCGTCGACCTGCCCGCCGGCGACAGCCTGTTTCCCGACGGACCCGGCGCGGATGTTGCCAACAATAACTGCCTCGCCTGCCATTCCGCCGACATGGTGCTCAATCAGCCGGCGATGTCGAAGGTGCAATGGGAGTTCGAGGTCAACAAGATGCGCACGGCATACAAGGCGCCGATCGACCCCGCGGACGTCGACGCAATCCTCGGCTACCTGACCCGCATCAAGGGCGCCAATTAGGCCGAACCGCAGGACGTGAGGATGACGGCAGAGGCCCTGCCGCTACTTTCGGAGGCCAAGTTCCCAAGAGGTGAGACCATGCGAAACAGAACACTTCGCCCCTCCAGGATTCGAACGATTCTTATAAATTCGCTGAGTGCGATCGCGACACTCTGGCTCGGCTCGTCGGCTGGCCTTGCGGCCGGAGATAGCGCAACCGGCCAGCAGTTTTTCACCACGCACTGCGGTGCCTGTCACGCGACGGCGCCAGGCGTGAACAAGGTCGGCCCCTCGCTCGCCGGCGTTGTTGGCCGCAAGAGCGGATCCGAACCGGGTTACAACTACTCGGCCGCCCTCAAGGCGGCAAACATCACGTGGGATGAGAATTCGCTCGACAAGTGGCTCCAGAGCCCGACAGGCGATGTGCACGGCGCGAAGATGTTCCTCACCGTTCCTCACGCCGAAGATCGCGAGAACGTCATTGCGTATCTCAAGACTTTGAAATGATGAGCGCAAGAGCTGATGGATCGAGGGCCGACGGAGAAGCGCGGCGCTGCTCTAGCTTCTCTCTATCACAGCATTGCGAGCGGCTCTGCGGGCGTCATCGGTCATCTGTTTCAAGTACCGACTTATTGCCGAATTGGGGCAGCGACCCGCAACCCCACGGCCCGCCTGAATTGTTCCGTCTCTTGGAACAATTCGACGTTCAGAGGAACTCGAATTTGCATAAACACCTTCGGAGTTGGCTGATGCGGCGAATGCACGGAGGGTGTAACAAAGGAGAGTGAAATGTCAGTCCATCGGATGGTTCTACTTGCCAGCGTTGTTGTGTTGGGCGCCAGCAATGCCGCCTTGGCTGCTGGAGAACCAAAACAAGAGCGGCTTCCCCCGGACGCGTATGGCCAGCCCAACAATCCCGCACCACGGACTGGACAGCAGCCTGCTGTTCGCCACGGGCGCTCCTCGGACGTGCAGCCGGCGCCGGCTCAGAAAGCCCCAAAGACTGAATATAAGTCTGATCCGGTCTATCGCGACAGGAATTGAATCAAAGAGGCCGATATTCCGGTCATGCGAAACGTGGCGAGGAACTGAACAAGCCGCTGGATCGGCTTGAGAAGTGAAGACGCCCGCTACACACCCAGCCCGCCGATGACGCTCGGATGTCGGCGTCGGCGGGTAGCCGTCAGTCGCCCTTACGCTCGACGAGCTGACGCACAAGGAAGGCTTCCGCGCGCGCCCACGCCTCGTCGTTGTCTCCGCGGAAGCTGAGCGCGCGCGATACGACTACGCTCCCGGTCTCGACGGCCACGATCCGCGCCACCATCTGCAAGATGAGCATGCTGCTCTTCTGCACGACGCCGACGAAGGCGAACGTCGCGCCACGCGCCTTCGCGGCCGCGAACAGGCAGGCCGATGTCTCCTGCGGGCATTCATCGCTGATCGCTCGGCGCTCGATCACGACCGTGTCCTCATAAACGCCCGCCTGCTTGAGGTCGCGGGCCAGCGCCTCCGCCATGGTCGCGAGGCGGCGCGCGTGTTCCGCGCTCTGGTCGGTCGGCTCCTGGGAGGTGTCGAGCAGCTTGATCGGCAGCACGGCGAGAACGTCGCGACGGGCGTCCTCCACCGCTGCGGCAGGGACCACATGGGCGGCGCTACCGAGCGTGAAGGCCACGACTGCTGAGGCCAAAATCTTGACCATGGGACGTTGCGTCCTTCATGTGCCAGCCTAGCACACGACGGCCCGCACTCGGGGACATTCCCCAGAGTCGTTGGGCAGGGAGGCCTAACCTTTCCCGGACACGCAGGCTTCGAGGGCCGCGACGCCTTCCGGCGTGATCTGGATCGACCTGACCTTGTGAGCCGCCCACCCGTTCTCGATGAGGCTCGGGACGACCGGGAAGTCGTCTTCGTGCAGCATCGGCGTGGAATCCAGCCAGCTCATGTGCACCCAACGTCCCCCCTCATCGAGGAGGACTCTGAGAAGTCGTTTCTGGGCCTGCGTCGGTTTCATGTGGCTGATAGCTCCTGTTCAGTAACCCACTCAGATTCCTGGATACCCGATCTCGATCGGCACAGCTTAAGACCTCAAACACCGCAATAGATTTGCGGGGATAAGAAGTATTGTTTGTGGCATGAGAATAAGGAGACGATCTCTGCTCGCAATCATACATGAGTCGCCGTGCGATCGGCATTCGTTGTAGATGCCCATACGCAGGTTTAGGACTCTCGCCGATGGCACGATCGAATCATGGGCGACGCCGTCCGGCGTACACCACGACCTTGAGCGTTCTCTCTTCACGCACAATCATTCCACGGGAATGCCCGTTACGGCAGCCTGCTGCGGCATTAGATTGCGACAGGGTAGGTACAAAACACAAAGCGCACGTGCCTCCTCCTTCTTCGCGGGTCTTGGCAGAACCGATGTCGAGGACGAGACGCGGCGACATTGTGTGGTCCCGTTTCCGTTACGTCGAGGATGATCAGGCCGTGAGCGAAACGGGCTCACTGGGGCCGAAGTACTGGCTTTCCGGCCGCTCAAGCCCGTAGTGCTCGCGGAGCGTCGAGCCCTCGTATTCGGTGCGGAACAGGCCGCGCTTCTGGAGGATCGGAACAACCTCTTCGACGAAGGTGTCGAGCAGATAGGGCAGAACCGGCGGCATGACGTTGAAGCCGTCCGCGGCGCCGGAGGTGAACCAGTCCTGGATGATGTCGGCGATCTGCTCCGGCGTGCCATGGGTCGTGAAGTGACCGCGCGCGCCGGCGAGACTGTGCAGCAACTGGCGAAGCGTCGGCCGTTCGCGCTCGACAAGCGACGTAATGACGCCGGCGCGGCTCTGCGCGGCCTGGACAGTGCGCGGATCCGGGAAGTCGGCGACCGACAGAACCTGATCGAGCTTCAGGTGCGAGAAGTCGTGGCCTCCGAAGCGGTTCGACAGACGGGCGAGGCCGACACGCGGATCGGACGCTTCGTCGAGTTCCGTCTGCAACCGTTTCGCCTCGGCCTCGGTCGAGCCGATGACGGCGCTGATGCCGGGCAGGATGAGGATCTGGTGGGGCCGCCGGCCGAACGTCGCGGCTTGCGTCTTGATGTCGGAATAGAATTCGATAGCCGTTCTTTTTTCGAGATGCGCGGTGAACACCGCCTCGGCGTAGCGGGCCGCGAAACGGCGGCCCGAATCCGACGAACCGGCCTGGACATAGACCGGACGGCCTTGCGGAGAGCGCGACACGTTCAGAGGTCCGGCGACCTTGTGGTATTTACCCTTGTGGTTGATCGCGCGGATGCGGTCGAGATCGGCGTAAACGCCCGATTCGCGATCGTCGACGATCGCGTCGTCCGCCCAGCTGTCCCAGAGCTTCGAGACCACGTCGACGAATTCGTCCGCGCGCTCGTAGCGCTCGGCATGCTCGATCTGCTGGTCGTAGCCGAAATTCGGCCCGGCGCCCTGAACCCAGGACGTGACGATGTTCCAGCCGGCGCGGCCGTCGCTGATATGGTCGAGCGAGGCGAACTGGCGGGCGAGATTATATGGCTCGGTATAGGTCGTCGAAGCGGTGCCGATAAGGCCGATCTTGTCGGTGACGCCGGCAATCGCGGCCAGGGTCGTCAGCGGCTCGAGACCGCTGCGGGCGACGTGACTGATACCGTCGGCGATGGCGAGCGCGTCGGCGAGAAACACCGAGTCGAACAAGCCTTTCTCGGCACTCTGTGCGAGCTCCTGATAATATTTGATGTCGGTCAGGGCGCGGCGGGTCGAGCCCTCGTGACGCCAGGCGGTTTCGTGGTGGCCGCGGCCATGGACGAACAGGTTGAGGTGAAGTTTGCGGGACATGAGGGTTTCTCCACTCAGACGTTGACGACGACGCCGAGCGCGCTCAGCAAGTCGGTACGCAGCGCCTCGAAGGCGTGCGCGGATTTGTTGCGGGGATGCGGTAGGTCGATCTTCCGGTCGCCGGTGATCTTGCCGTCGTCGATGACGAGCACGCGGTCGGCGAGAATGAGTGCCTCGTCGACATCGTGGGTGATGAGCAGGACCGTCGGCCGGTGGATCTCGACCAGCCGGAACAGCAATTCGTGCATCCTGATGCGGGTCAGCGCATCGAGCGCGCCGAACGGCTCGTCGGCGAGAAGCAGCGAGGGCTGCCGGACCAGCGAGCGCGCCAAAGCCACGCGCTGCTGTTCGCCGCCGGACAGCGCGTTCGGCCAGGCATTCTCGCGGCCGGCGAGGCCGACATCGGCCAGGACCGAACGCGCCCGGCTGTCGGCATCCGGCGCATGCAGGCCGAGCGTGATGTTGTCGAGGACGGTATTCCACGGCAGGAGCCGCGAATCCTGGAACAGCACAGAGCGGTTGGCCGGCGCCTCGATCGTTCCGGCGCCCATGACGTCGTCGTCGAGTTCGGCGAGCGCGCGCAGAAGCGTGCTCTTGCCCGAGCCGCTCTTGCCGATCAGCGCCACGAACTCGCCCGGCGCGATGTCGAGCGTGATGCCGTTGAGCGCCGCGCGGCCGTCGAAGGCGCGGATAAGGTTGCGGATGTGAACGGAGCCGCCGCGCGTCTCCGTGCCGAAATCCTCGGGGCCGAAATCCTGGGGGCGAGTCACGGCGTTCATGCGCCCAGAACCTTGCGGTAGGACAGCGCGCGCCGCTCGAACGCCCGGACAATGAGGTCCGAAGCAAGACCGAGCGTGGCGTAGATAACGAGGCCGACGACGATGACATCGGTCTGGCCATAATCGCGGGCCCGGCTCATCAGATAGCCGATGCCTTCGCTTGTATTGATCTGTTCCAGCACGACCAGCGATGTCCAGCACGTCGTGACGGCGAGGCGCAGGCCGGTGAAGAAGCCGGGCAGCGCGCCCGGCAAGGCGACGCGGCGCAGGAATTCCGGGTAGCTGAGGCGCACCGTGCGGGCGAGTTCGACATAGCGAAGATCGATGCTGCGCAGGCCCGCATGCGTGTTGATGTAAACCGGTACGAGAACGCTCAACGAGATGATTGCGATCTTCATCTCTTCGCCGATGCCGAGCCACAGGATCGCGAGAGGAATGAGCGCGAGTGAAGGTATCGCGCGCTTGATCTGGACGAGGCCGTCGAGGGACGCCTCGCCGACGCGGCTGAGGCCGGAGATCAGCGCGAGGATCAGCCCGCCCACGACGCCGATGCCGAGGCCGATATAGGCGCGCTGGGCCGAGGCCAGGAAGTGATCGGCGAGTGTTCCGTTCACCACCATGTCGAAGCCCGTCGCCGCCGCCGTCGACGGAGCCGCGAGGAACTTCTCCGGCAACACACCGGTCATCGAGGCCAGTTGCCAGATGACGAGCAGTGCGAGGGGGCCGAGAAAGATACCGCCGCGCGGCAATTGCCTTGGCGTGAACCGGCGGGTCCGGCGGGCGGGAGCCCCGCTTTCCGCAACGCTCTGTACCGAACCGGACAGCGCGAGGTCGTGGGATATCGTGTCGTATGTCATGACAAGAATCTCGGTCGTAGGTACGTCAGTTGGTCGGGGCGTTGGCGAGGACTTCGTCGAAGCGCAGATCGAACTCCGCTTTGGCGTCGAGCCTTTTGGGGATGTCGCCGGCCGCGTGAATGATGTCGATCGTCGCCTGCTGCGGCTCGATCAGGTCCTTCAGCAGCGGGAACGACGTGACGCCCTCGGCGTCGGTGATTGCCTTGCCGTCCTCGGCCTTCAGATTCTGCTTCTTGACGTAATAGGCATCGATCCAGGCCGCCGGATCCTTCTCCGACCAGCGGGTTGCGGCGATCCAGTGGATGACGAAATCGCGGATCGCCGCGGTCTTCGCCGGGTCCCTCAGCGCGGCGCCGCTCGCATAGAGGTACTGGATGTTGCGCGGCAGCCGGTCATGCTCCGAATCCGGAAGCGCGCTCGCGCCTTCGAACGTCGTCAGGTAGCGCGAGAAGTGGGGCTCATTGAGCGAGGCCACATCGACCTGCCCGCTGCGGATCGCATCCGGGAAGTCCGACGCGCGAAGCTTGACGAGGGTGACGTCCTTGGGCGTCAGGCCGCCCAGCTTCAGCGCATTGAGGACGAAAGGCTGGCGGCCTGTTCCCTCGGCATAAGCGATTTTCTTGCCGCGCAGCTCTTCGAACGTGTTGATCGTGAGACCCGGACGGACCACGAGCTTGTAGTCCGGCTCGGAGGTGCGCTGAGCGGCGACGATCAGGACTTCCTCGCCGGCGGCCTGTGCCTGGATCGGCGGCGTGCTGCCGACGGTGGCGACATCGAGAGCGCCGGCGCGGAAGGCCTCGAGAATGGCCGGGCCACCGAGGAAGTTTGCGTAGGTAACCTCAGCCGCGAGCTTGGCCTGCTCGCCCGACGCGATCACCAGAGTCTGCAGCCGCTCGTTCTGGTCGGCCACGACGAGCTTCGTGCCCTTCGGCACGTCGCGGGGCAAAGCCTGCCCTTCCGCGTGAGCGGCGGAAAGGCCGATCACCAGTACTGCGACGGAGCCTGCCGCCCGCCATGTAAGAGCAAGAAGGCGGGAGACATCGGGAAGGAGCGAGACCATCAGACCCTCATAAAACATAATTGGATTGCTGTTTAAGTCATCAAATCTCCACTCGTTTTATAGACAATGTCAATGCACCAAACGTCATGCACGTGAAATTTACAGAATTACGTGATGATGATGTATTTATGGGCCGAAGCGGCATGCTCCCCAGACGACAGCGTCCCGCCCGCAGCGAACGGCCCGAAACTGCGCTGGGTTTCAATCAGCCGGGGAAGGCTTTCATCGCCAGGGCGGCGATCTCGTCGAGGTCGGCTTTCGTGGCGCCGTCCGCCGCCTTGACGCCCATGCCGGTCAGGACCGAGACGATATAGCGGGCGAGAGCGGCCGGATTTTCATCGCCGCCGAGATCGCCCTCCTCCACCGCATGAACAAAACGCTCGCGCAAAGCGACTTCAGTCGTTTCGCGGCGCTTGGCCAGTTCTTCCGTGACGCTTGTGCAGCCGCAGGTCAGGCCGCCCTGGACAAGCAGGCAGCCCCGATGATCGTTTTCCTCGGCATAGATCTTCGCGGCAGCCGAGAGCAGGCGTTCCGCGGCCTCGCGGGCAGTTGGGGCGTGCACGGCCTCATCGAGGAAATGTATGCGTTGCCGGCCATATTGATCGAGCACGGCCCGGAACAAGCCTTCCTTACTGCCGAAAGCGGCGTAGAGGCTCGGCGAGTTGATGCCCATCGCCTTGGTGAGCTCGGCTATGGACGTGCCGTCATAGCCCTTCGCCCAGAAGACCTCCATCGCACGATCGATGACTCCGCTGAGGTCGAACTCCCGCGGACGCCCCATGGCCAATGTCCTCCAACTTTATTATGCTGATCGTTACATAAGTACCTTGAAGCTTTCCATCCAGCCCACATCTGTATCGCTCGCTACAGAATGACGGGGTTGTTTCGTGAAAAGCTTTTTTGAGGGTCGCCGCAGGTTCTACTCCATCGCCGCTATCGCCCTTGCCGCGGCGGGGACCGGCGGCTTCTTCGCATTCTCCGGCCAAGACGCCGCCGCAACAAGCGATCCTGCTCCCGCGCCGACCGCAATGCCGGTTTCCGTGGCCCTCGTCGAGCAGCGCGAAACCTCCTCATGGGATGAATTTTCCGGCCGGCTTGAGGCGGTGGAACGCGTCGATATCCGGTCCCGCGTCGCCGGAGCGGTTCTCGCCGCGCATTTTCGCGAAGGGGCGCTCGTAAAGCGGGGCGACCTGTTGGTGACGATCGATCCCGCCCCCTACGCCGCCGAAGTCGAACGGCAGCAGGCGGCCGTCACCGCAGCCGAGGCGCGGGTCACTCTCTCCAAAATTCAGCTCGACCGCGGACGGCAACTCGTCGAGACGCGCACGGTCTCGGTCAGTGAGCTCGATCAGCGTACCAATGCGTTCAACGAGGCGCAGGCCAATCTGCAGGCCGCGAAGGCCGCATTGCGCGCCGCGCAGCTCAATCTCGATTACACCGAGGTACGGGCTCCGGTCTCCGGCCGCGTCGGAAAACTTGAAATCACCGCCGGCAATCTGGTGGCGGCGGGCCCCGGCGCACCGGTGCTGACCACTCTGGTGTCGGTCGATCCCATCTATGTCTCGTTCAGCGCGGACGAGCAGGTTGTCGCGCGGGCTCTGGCCTCGGTCCCAGTCGCCGCCAACGGCCTCCCCGAGGTCGACCGCATCCCGGTCGAGATCAGCACCGTGATGCGCGAGAACGCGAAAACGCCCGGAAGCCTGCAATTCGTCGACAACCACGTCGAGCCGGGCAGCGGCACCGTGCGCATGCGCGCCGTCTTCAGCAATCCGGACGGCAGGCTGATGGCCGGGCAGTTTGCCCGCGTCCGTCTCGGCCAGGCGAAGTCGGAACCGGCCATCGCCGTCAGCGAACGGGCCATCGGCACCGATCAGGACAAGAAATTCGTCATGGTCGTCGATGGAGACAACAAGGCCGCTTACCGCGAAATCCGGATCGGGCGCGAATCCGACGGCCTGCGTGTCATTACAGACGGGTTGAAGCCGGGTGAGCGGATCGTCGTCAACGGCCTGCAGCGGGTGCGCCCCGGTGCGCTGCTCGATCCCCAGCAAGTCGCAATGGACGGCCGCACGGCCATGAGCGCGAAAGACACAAACGTGGTCGAACGTTGATCTCTGGCCAAGCCTGATCGGACATTGCCGTGAATCTCTCCAAATTCTTCATCGATCGCCCGATTTTCGCGGGCGTTCTGTCCGTCCTCATCTTCGTGGCCGGCCTCATCTCGATGTTCGCGATGCCCATTTCGGAATATCCCGAAGTGGTGCCGCCGACCGTCGTCGTGCGTGCGCAATATCCCGGTGCAAATCCGAAGGTCATCGCAGAGACGGTGTCAACGCCGATCGAGGAAGCGATCAACGGCGTCGAAGGCATGCTCTATATGAGCAGCCAGGGCACCACCGACGGCCTGATGACGCTCACCGTCACCTTTCGCCTCGGCTTCGATCCCGATCAGGCGCAGCAGCTCGTCCAGAACCGTGTCTCACGCGCCGAACCGCGCCTTCCCGAAGAGGTTCGCCGCCTCGGCATCACCACCGTCAAGAGTTCACCCGACCTGACCATGGTCGTGCATCTGCTGTCGCCGAACGGCCGCTACGACATGACGTATCTGCGCAATTACGCGGTGCTGAACGTCAAGGACCGCCTGGCGCGCGTGAACGGCGTCGGCGATGTCCAGCTGTTCGGCTCCGGCGATTATTCCATGCGTGTCTGGCTCGATCCCCAGAAGGTCGCCGAGCACGGCCTCTCCGCAAGCGACATCGTCAACGAAATCCGCGCCCAGAACGTTCAGGCCGCGGCCGGCGTCGTCGGCGCCTCTCCGGGGATCGACGGTCTCGATCTTCAGCTTTCTGTCAACGCCCAGGGCCGCCTCGCCAATGAGGAGGAGTTCGGCGATATCGTGGTGAAGACCGGCGCCAATGGCGAGATCGTCCGACTGCGCGACGTCGCCCGGATCGAGCTTGGGGCCTCGGATTACGCCCTGAGATCGCTCCTGAACAACAAGCCGGCCGTCGCCATTCCCGTCTTCCAGGCGCCGGGCTCGAACGCCATCCAGATCGCAAACGACGTGCGCGCGGTGATGGAAGAGGTCAAACTCAACATGCCGGACGATGTCGAATACGACATCGTCTACGACACGACCCAATTCGTCCGCGCCTCCATCGAGGCCGTGGTGCATACGCTGCTGGAGGCGATCGCGCTCGTCGTCATCGTCGTCATCCTTTTCCTGCAGACATGGCGCGCCTCGATCATCCCGCTGCTGGCCGTTCCTGTATCCATCGTCGGCACCTTCGCCGTGATGCACCTTTTCGGCTTCTCGGTGAACGCGCTCTCGCTGTTCGGGCTCGTGCTTGCGATCGGCATCGTGGTCGACGACGCGATCGTCGTTGTCGAGAATGTCGAGCGGAACATCGAGCAGGGACTTTCCGCGCGCGACGCGACCTACCGAGCCATGCGCGAAGTGTCCGGACCGATCATCGCGATCGCCCTCGTCCTGGTCGCGGTGTTCGTCCCGCTCGCCTTCATCAGCGGCCTCACCGGTCAGTTCTACCGGCAGTTCGCACTGACCATCGCGATCTCGACCGTGATCTCGGCGGTCAACTCGCTCACTCTGTCGCCGGCCCTCGCCGCACTTCTGCTGAAGGGACACGGCGCGCCGAAGGATCGCCTGACGCGCATCATGGACAGACTGTTCGGCTGGCTGTTCCGCGGCTTCAACCGCGTCTTCGCACGCGGGTCGAACGCCTATAGCGGCGGCGTATCACGCCTGCTTGGCCGCAAGAGCCTGATGATGGGTGTCTATCTCGTTCTCGTCGGCGTCACCGTGGTTCTGTTCCGCACCGTGCCCGGCGGCTTCGTGCCGGGGCAGGACAAGCAATATCTTGTCGGCTTCGCGCAGCTTCCCGATGGGGCAACGCTCGACCGGACGGAAGACGTGATCCGCCGTATGAGCGCGATCACGCTCGATCAGCCCGGCGTCGACAACGCGATCGCGTTTCCGGGCCTATCGATCAACGGCTTCACCAACAGTTCGAATGCCGGCATCGTCTTTGTGGGCCTGAAGGCGTTCGAGGAACGCAAAACGGCGGATCTGAGTGGCGCCGCGATCGCGATGCAGCTCAACCAGAAATTTGCCGGCATCGAGGACGCGTTCATCGCCATGTTCCCGCCGCCACCCGTACAGGGGCTCGGAACCATCGGCGGCTTCAAGTTCGAGATCCAGGATCGTGCCGGCCTCGGTTACAGCGCGCTGGACGAAGCAACCAAGGCATTCCTCGCGAAAGCGACGAAGGCGCCGGAACTTGCAGGCCTGTTCTCAAGCTTCCAGATCAATGTGCCGCAGCTCTATGCCGACATCGATCGCACAAAAGCGCGGCAGCTCGGCGTGGCGGTCACGGACGTGTTCGAGACGATGCAGATTTATCTCGGCTCGCTCTACGTCAACGACTTCAACAGCTTCGGCCGGACTTATTCCGTTCGCGTTCAAGCTGACGCGCAGTTCAGAGCGCGGGCAGAAGATATCGGACGCCTGAAGGTGCGCTCCGCGAACGGCGAGATGATCCCGCTCGCGGCCGTACTGAACGTGAAGTCGAGCGCGGGCCCCGAGCGCGCAATGCGTTACAACGGTTTCCTGTCGGCGGATATCAATGGCGGAGCGGCGCCTGGTTATTCCACCGGCCAGGCGCAGGACGCGGTCGCGCGGATCGCCGCGGAAACTCTGCCAAAGGGGTTCAATTTCGAATGGACCGAACTGACGTACCAGCAGATCCTCGCAGGCAATTCTTCTTTCGTCGTTTTTCCGCTGGCGATCCTGCTCGTCTTCCTCGTTCTTGCCGCGCTTTATGAGAGTCTCGCGCTCCCGATCGCGATCATCCTGATCGTGCCCCTCGGCCTGCTTGCAGCCCTGTTCGGCGTATGGCTGAGCAGCGGCGACAACAATGTCTTTACCCAGATCGGCCTGATCGTGCTCGTCGGACTGTCGGCGAAGAACGCCATCCTGATCGTTGAATTCGCGCGTGAACTTGAATTCGACGGACGGACGCCGGTGCAGGCCGCCATCGAAGCGAGCCGGCTCCGCCTGCGGCCGATTCTCATGACGTCGCTTGCATTCATCATGGGCGTTCTGCCGCTCGTCCTGTCGACGGGCGCCGGCGCGGAAATGCGCTACGCGATGGGCGTTGCGGTGTTCTCCGGCATGATCGGCGTCACTTTGTTCGGTCTCGCGTTGACGCCGGTGTTCTACGTGCTCATGCGGCGCCTCAGCGGCAACCGCCCGCTGGTCCAGCACGGAACCAGCGCTCACGCGGCGGCTCCGGCCGCCGCGGAGTGAGGCACACAGCCTACTTTGCGGGAGCAGTGTACCTCAGCAGACGCTGGGCATTGCCGCTGAGGAGCTTCGCGATATCCGCCGTCCCATCAAGACGGCGGACGCGCGCGGGACCTTCATCATCGGCCATGTCGAACGGATAGTCGCTGCCGTAAAGGACGCGATCCGCGCCTGCCGTCCGCACCAGGAAGTCGAGCGCGGCGTCATCGTGCGTGATGGTGTCGTAGTAGAGCCGCGACAGCGATTCTTCCGGCGTCCCGCGAAGCCGCATGCGCGGCTCCTTGCGTACATCCCAGCCGTGACGGAAGCGGCCCAACTGATAGGGCACGAAACCGCCGCCGTGGACGAGGCAGAACGCGATGTCGGGAAACCGCTCGACGACGCCGCCGAACACGAGCGATGCTCCGGCAATCGTGGTCTCGAGCGGGTTTCCGATCAGGTTTTTGAAGAAATAGGATTCAAGCCGTTCGCCGGCCGCGATCCTGTGCGGATGGACCAGCACAAACGCCTTGAGTTCATTGGCAACAGCCCAGACTTCATCCAGTGCCGGATCGTCGAGATTGCGCCCGTCGACATTCGAACCGACATGCAGCCCGCGAAGGCCACGCTCGGTCATCGCGCGCCTGAGCTCCGCGGCGGCCTTTGCGGGAGATTGCATGGCAACGGTGGCGAGACCGAGGAAGCGGTCGGGATTTGCGGCAACGAACGCGCTGATCGCATCGTTCTGCATGATCGAAATGTTGTTCGTCAGCTCGGCATCGGACTCGTAGAGGAATGTGTGGGGGACGTTGCAGACGACCTGCAGATCCACGCCCCAGGCATCCAGTTCGCGGAAACGCCGCTCCAGATCCCAGGCAGACCGGGGGAACGGATTCTGCACGATACCCGCGATCTTCAGAATGCCGCCGTCATCGTTGAGCGGCGTCAGCGAAACCTCAAGGCTCGGCGCTTCGGTCTGGATGAGACGGATCATTTCCTGCGTAAAGACATGAGCGTGTGCGTCGATGACAAAAGGTTTCATTGGGATCTCGATGTGTAGAAATTCGAAGGCGCCCCCGGAAAGGCCGCCGCGATCAGTTGATGAGTGGCGTTGACGGCCTCGCGCACCGCCTGGACAGGCGGCATGGCCCATTGGATGGGATTGGGCGCCTCATAGCTGAGGTAGCCGGCAAAGCCTTTCTCGGCGAGCAGCGTAAGAAGCGGCGTCCACTCGACGACGCCCTGCCCCGGGACGAGACGATCGGTCGGACGCTTCACGCCCGTTACGGGATTTGCGCTGACATCGCTGTACTGGAAGGCGAAAATTTCCTCGCCCGCCACATCCTCGAACCCGCGTCCGGGGCGCCCGCTGCGATGCAGATGATAAGCATCGAGCAGCATGCCGGCATTCGGCGCACCGGCGCCGTGCAGGATCTCGCGCATCACATCGACATGATTGATCACCGGATGCTGCGAATTGAATTCGAAGGCCAGTCTGAGGCCGAACTCGGCGGCGATCTCGGCGGCGTTTCGGAGGTTGACGATGGCTTCCGGGATTGTGCCTTCGAACGGGCCGGGCGCGCTCATGAGAAGCCCGCAGTCGAGCGCGACCGCATTGGCACAGGTCTCGCGGAACACCTCGAACAGCCGCCGGCTTTCGTCGCCCGTCGCGAATATCCAGCCATACTCCACGCCGAGCGTACAGACGGGCATCCCGCTCGCGCGGATCATGTCGAGGACGTCCGCATTGGACATCCCGGCATCGAAGCACCTTTTGAAATCCACGCGACGCAGTTCGACGGCCGCGCAACCGCCCGCTCGCGCGGCATGCAGGGCCTCTTTGAGCGGCGTCGTGTCGATCGACCAGGTATGTAGCGCCAGTCCGGCAAAGGGAGGGCTCACGGGGACGCTTCCTATCGTATGGAGTTCGAGCGGATCAGGGCGGAACTGCCGATCTCCGCAGCCATCTGGTCGAGCCTTGCCGCGACTGCCGGTGCGTAGCGCAAGCCGTTCGCGCGCCCTTGTGCGCGCATGGCACCGCGTCGCTCGCCTGGCATCCGGATGGTCGAACCCGGCAGCGGGGTCGATGTCTTCAAATCGCGGATATGCCGGTCGACCTCGGCACCGAACAGTGCCGGATCGATGAACCGGGCGACGTCGATCGCGAGGAAAAAATGTCCGGTATTGGTCTCGGTCGTGTCGTCGTAGTTGAAATCGACGACATCCCGTCCGAGCGAAGCACCGTTGAGCGTCCCGGCGAGAATGCCGAGCGCCAGCGCGAGGCCGCTTCCCTTGTAGCCGCCGATCGGCAAAAGCAGACCGTCGGAAAGGCGATCCGCATCGAGCAGCGCCTCGCCGGTTTTCTTGTCGATCATCCAGCCGGGCGCGATGCCCTTGCCCTTGAGCACCGACGCCTTGACGGTGCCGTAGGAAACGACCGTGGTCGCCATGTCTAGAACAAGCGCAGCTTCCTTGCCGGCGGGAATGGCAATCGCCAGCGGATTGGTGCCGATCAGGGATTCCGATCCGCCCCAGATCGCCATGTGGTTGGCGCTCGCGACCGCGGAATAGATCCCGACCATTCCGTGGGCCACGGCCATTTCCGCATAAAGCGCGGCCGGGCCCGCATGATTGGAGCGCCGGACACCGACCCAGCCGATACCGCTTTCGCGGGCCAGGTTGATCGCGGTCTCGGTCGCCCGCGACATTACGAGATGGCCCATTCCGTTGTCGCCATCGACCAGCGCCGTGGCCGCGGCGGTCCGGTTGACTTCGATCCTGGGGGTGCGGTTCATGCCGCCGGCGGCGATGCGTTTCACATATTGCGGCAGCCTGTACATACCGTGCGCTTCAGCGCCGGTCAGATCCGCGTCGATCATCAGCGCGATGATCTGGCGTGTATCGGCTTCCGGAATCCCGACACGGATCAGTGCATCCGTTCCGAACTTTGTCATGGCGCCTACGCCGACGACAACATCGTCTGCGTGCGTGCTGTGAGGGGCGGACATCAACGGGCTTTCTTGACTTCTGGGATCGATATTGTACGGTGCGGCGGTTTCGACGCGGCCGCGGCCTTCGCCTTCCGCCGGGTCGATGGAGGGGATCACAACGCCGCTCCCTCCGCGGACGGCGCCGAGGATTTCTTTCGTCGCCTGAAGGCAATCCAGATCGGCAGCACGATCGACCCGATGACCAAGACAAGCAGCACCGCCGCGATCGGACGTTCGACGAAGATCATCGGGCTTCCGAGTGACAGCATCAGGGATTGCCGCAGCGAACTTTCCATAAGCGGCGCGAGCACGACCGCGAGAACGAGCGGTGAGCGCGGCATGTCGAGCTTTATCATGACGTAGCCGATCAGGCCGAACACTATCGCGATGCCGACGGTAAAGACATTCAGCGTCATCGCATATGCGCCGGTCAGCGACACGACGAGGATCGCAGGGGCCAGATAATCGTATGGAATACGCAGGATCGAGGCGAAGACGGGAACGAGCGGCAGATTGAGGATCAGAAGGATCAGATTGCCGATGAACATGCTGGCGATCAGTCCCCAGACCAGATCGGCATGCTGGGTCATCAGCATCGGTCCGGGCTGAATGCCCTGCAGGATGAGGGCCGCGAGCAGCACCGCCGTCGATGCCGAACCGGGAATTCCGAGCGCGAGCATTGGCACGAGAGCGCCATGAACCGCGGAATTATTCGCCGATTCAGCCGCGGCGACGCCGTCGAGCGCTCCCTTTCCGAATTTCTCCGGATGAGGACTGGCGCGCTTCTCGACGACATAGGCAAGCAGCGAGGCGACCGTCGGTCCTGCTCCGGGCAGAAGCCCGATCATCATGCCGACAAACCCGCCGCGCACGATCGACATCCGGCATTCGAGCCAGTCCTTGCGGCTGATCAGAAGATCACGAAGCCTGGTGCGGATCGGCGCGAGATCGTGCGAGTTCTCGAGCGAGACGAGCACTTCCGCGATCCCGAAAATGCCGATGGCGATGGGAATGAAATCGAATCCTTCGACCAGGTTCGTGCTGCCGAATGTCAGCCGTTCCGTACCGACCATCGGGTCGGTGCCGACCAGCGCCACGATGAGGCCGAGAACGGCTGAAAGAAGCGCGCGTATCTGCGAATTGCCGCCGATGCTCGCCGTTGCGGTGATACCGAGCGCCGCGAGCAGGAAATATTCCGGAGCGTTGAAGCGCAAGGCCAGGTCGCTGAGAGCCGGCGTGATGAACACCAAGGCGGTAACGGCCCCGATGCCGGCCAGAAACGAACCTATCGCGGAAATGCTGAGCGCCGCCCCTGCCCTGCCCTGCCGGGCCAGCTGATGCCCGTCGACCGCCGTCATGACGCTCGCCGCTTCGCCGGGAACATTGATCAGAACGGATGTCAGCGTGCCGCCATACATGCCGCCATACATGATCCCCGCGAGCATGACGATCGCGCTGACCGGCTCCACACCGAAGGTCAGCGGCAAAAGCAGCGCCATACCGGCGGCCGGCCCGATGCCGGGCAAAGCGCCGACGATCTGGCCCAGCACGACGCCGATCAGCACGAACAGGAGGTTTGTGGGTGTAAGCGCAGTCGCGAAGCCGTCAACGAGAAGGCTGAGAGATTCCATGATGTCCTGTCCGAAGTATCTGGTTCAGAAGCCCAGAGGCCCCTTGGGTAACGGTACTTGCAGCCACCAAAGGAAAATCCCGTAGATCACCGCGCCCGTTATCAGCATGGTGAAGACGCTCGTCACGACGGCACGCCGCAGAATGACGAGCATGATGACGGCGGCTGCAGCCATGGATGCGAGGACCAGTCCGATAACGGGAATCAGGACAACGAATGCCACGAGAACGGCGAAGGTCGACGCCGCGCGGATGAAGCCGCTGCGCGTTGTAACGGCTTCGTCCGGCAAAGGCTGCGGCCCAGCCCGCAGCACCTGGAGCACGAGCAGAGCGGACAGGACCAGACCGCACGCGGCAATCCACCAGGGTGCGAACGCGGGACCTGGTGAATAATCGCTCCAGTACGGCAGATCCCGGGTTGAAAAAATGACGAGGGCCGACAGCGCCGCCATCAAAACCGCAGGTGCGGTTTGTATGAGTCTGATCACAGCCGGCCCTCCACTCTTACTGCTTTGACATTCCGAGATCACGCAGCACGGAGACGTAAATACCGTGCTGTTCTTTCAGGTATGCCATCGAGGCCTTGCTGTCCTTCACTTCGCTCGTGAAGAAGCTCTTGGCCAGGAAGCTCGTCCAGGCCGGGCTGGCAACGAGCTTGCGGATTTTGTCCTCCCACCACAGAACGAGCGCGGGATCGGAGTTCGGCGGGCACGCAATGCCCCAGAACTGCGCCCATACAAGATCCACGCCCTGCTCACGCGCGGTCGGAATATCCTTGAAGGCCGGCTCGGGGCGGCGTTTCTCGCTGACAATGGCGAGCGGCCGCGCTTTGCCGCTTTCGATCAGTCCATTGCCCTCTTCAAGACTGAGGAAGATGGCTTCGACATTCTTTCCGAGGAAGGCCGCCGTTGCTGCGCCGCCGCCGTCGTACGGAATGTAATTCAGCTTTACGCCCGCGGCCTTCTCGAGAAGACCGGTGGCCATCTGGTCTGTGCCGCCCGTCTGCGCGCCGGCAAACCTTATGCCGCGTTCCTTCTGTTTCGCCGCGGCGATGAGGTCGCCAAGCGATTTGAAGGGCGAATCCGGCTGCACGACGATCATGAGTTCGCCCTGGACGAAGACGCTGATCGGGTTGAGCTTCTCGAACGCATTCGGCGTGCCCTGCACGATCGGCGTCGTGATCATCGGCTGTGCGATGGCCATCAGGGTGTTCTTGTCGCCGGGTTTGCCAAGGACCCAATTGCTCGCGACCGTCCAGGAACCGCCGGTACGGTTGGCGATGACCAGCGGATTTTCGACGATCTTCTGCTCGTTCAGAATCTTCGCAGCGCTGCGCATCAGAACATCAGGCGTACCGCCGGCGCTTGAGCCAACGGTGATTTCCACGGGGCCGACCGGCGCCTGAGCATTGGCGCCCGTTACCGCGAGGAGAGCGGCGAGCCCGATCGCCGCCGCACCGGCACGACGCAAATTAGGTGATTCCAGCCATTTCATTAGGGCATTCCTCCTATAAGACGTCTTATAACGTTTTCTCGGACCCTATGAACGGGTTTGAACCTTGTCAACCAAGGACAGACTGGATAGTCCGGAAATTCCGCAGCGAGAGGTGCAGCAGGTTGGACACGCAGACGGAGTCCGAAATTTCGTTTCCGCCGCTCCGTCCGGGAGCGAGCACGCCGTTGTGGCTGCAGCTGAAGCATGCGCTGCACGACATGGTGACGTTCGATCTTCGTCCGGGCGACAAAATCCCGTCCGAAAGCCAGTTGTGCGCATTCTACGGACTGTCCCGCATCACGGTGCGACAGGCGATAACCTCGCTGGTCGATGAAGGTCTGCTGCACCGCCAGCAGGGACGTGGCACCTATGTACTGTCGCCGCGCCTCGTTCTGCCGTTGGCCGCGCAGACGCATTTTCTACTCAGCGGGTTCGATGCGTCCGACCCCGCCAATATCTCGGTCTACAGCGCGGAAACCGTTCCGGCCGCCGACTGGTTCGGCGTGCCCCTCGGCCTCAGCGAAGGCGAGATGGTTCACAAAGTGCGGAAGGTCCTGAAAGTAGAGGGCGACACCGTCGCGTTCCGCACCAGTTTCATTCCGTGCCGCCTCACGCCGAACCTGCTCGACATCGATCTGGCGCCACCCTTGCCGCTGATCCTCGAGCAGAACTTTCATCTTGCCGCGGCCAATGCGGACGAGGTCATCGAATTCATTGTCGCGGACGAGTTCCGCGGCGGCATGCTGGGCGTGCCGGAGAACCATCCGCTGATCCTGGTGGCGCGGCTTGTGTTCCTGGAATCGCGCGAGCCGCTGGAATACTCACGCACTTATTACAAGGCGGACCGTTTCCGCTTCGAGCGTCACTTGCAGCGTTGAGCCGTAGAGTCCGGCGGAAAAAACTCCGCCGGACCAGTCGTCTTTACGCCGTTGCACCGGGTATTGTCAGTCGGCCCGGATCAGGCGGGCCCGGAATCGGAAAGGCGCTCCCGCGCGCGGGGGTCGTAAAGACTGAGAGACTGATCGTATTTGCCGAGGGCCGCGGGATCGAGGAACGTCTTCTCGATCTCCAGGACTTTCGGGAAACCGGTCAGTTCGAGGAAGCCGAACACGCCGATCGGATGATCCTTGATGCGGACGCTGAACTCGTTGGGCACTTCATATCCGCGCTCGCGGAACGCGACCAGGAAGTCGTACATCATGACCTGCGCGACTTTCGAGATCGACATCATCGTTATGGCGATGTCGAGATCCTTGTATTCCTGGTCGGTCAGAGGCGGATTGATGCCGCTGACATTGAGCTCGACACGCGCTTCCGGGAACGCCTCGCGCACGGCGCGGATTTCCTCGCGCGATTGCAGCGCGGTGATCATCAGCGCATCGACGCCGACCCTGAGATAGGCGTCGCAGCGCCGAAGAACCTCGTCCAGGCTGCCGCCGACCGCGGCACGGGAATCCGTGCGTGCCATGATCACGACATCCGGATCGAGTTCGTCGCGCATCGCGAGAGCGGCGCGGTATTTGGCCGAAGCATCCTGGATGGAAATGACTTCGACGCCGGCCGTGAATCCGCAGCGTTTGGGAGAGACTTGATCTTCGATGAACATGCCGGCCACACCGGCGCGGATCATTTCGTCGACCGTGCGGCTGACATTGACGACATTGCCGAAGCCGGTATCGGCATCGGCGAGAACCGGGATCGACACCGCCTGGCAGACGCGGCGTGCGTTCTCCACCACTTCGGTCATCGTCATGAGGCCGGCATCCGGCAGGCCCATGATGTGCGCTGACGATTGGGACCCGGACAATCCGAACAGTTTGAAGCCCGTTGCTTCAGCCAGCTGGGCGTGATGCGGCGTGCCGCCGCCGACGCCGATGATCGGCTCCTTGCTGTTCAGAAGGCGTCGAAACTCAGTGCTGGCTTTTCCCTCGATCGCTTTCTTGCGTAGACGCATCCTGGTCCCTCCCTTTGGCCGACATTGTCGTTTCACCTGGCGTTCCGCGGCCGTTTAAAGCGCGAGGCTATTCATGGCCCGCGTTCATTTTCCGCGGGATGAGGCGCAAACCGTTCGACTTCCACTTTGGGAGCAGGCCGACCCCGCTCGATCCGGGTGCGCGAGCGGAGGGACATCCGCTCGCGCACGAATCTTCTAGCTGTAGGATCCGGCCGGAGCCACGGCCGACTGCGCCATGCCATTACGATCGAAAGCCGCGCGCAGCGTGCCGTCGGCCTTGGCGTCTTCGATGAACGAAGAGACGACGGCCAGCGCCAGGGGGCGGCCCTTGCGGACCGCGACCGCGGTTCCCGTTGCGTGGAAATGATCGGGCAGGATGCGGGTGTTCGGCAGCGTCAGGCTCTGCAGCGATTCCCGTCCCAGGGCGATTCCGTCGGCTTCCCGCTTCTCGAAAAGCTCCAGCGCCTCCGTGACCTTGCTGAGCCCGAGGACCTTCGCTTTGGATGTGGTGCGGCGGGCGCTGCGCAAAGTCGCGGTGCCTTCGACGCCGGCGATAGTGAACGCTTCCCGGTCGATGTCCGCCACTTTGTGGATCGGCGAGTCCGCGTGGACGAGATAGGTGCTGTCCCCGAGATAGTAATCCGGGCCGAAGTCCATCTTCGCTTTGCGCTCGGCATCGACCGGAACGAAGGTGACGTCCCATACGTCCTTGTCCACCAGTTCGACAATATGCCCGGAGCTGGAATGAGAGATGAGTTCGAACGGTACCTGAAGCCTCTTTCCGAGAGCATTGCCCAGATCGACCGTCACACCGATGGGCTGTCCCGTCTCCTTGTCGAGAGTGGCCCAAAGCGCCGACTGCGCCGCACCGACCGCGATGGCGATCCGAAGAACGCCTGTGGGCATGAGTTCCGCTCGCGCGGCATCCGTAAATTCAATCATGATCCAACCTGCTCAAAACCTGTTTGCAATTGTATACGCCAGTATACTAGAACGGTAAATATCAAACCGGGTGGTACCCTTGATCGATCTTACCCAGCGATACGACGTACTCATCATCGGGGGCGGCAACGCCGCATTGTGTGCAGCCATCAGCGCCCGCCGTGCGGGTGCCTCGGTGTTGGTCGTTGAGGCAGCGCCGGAGTTCTACAGGGGGGGCAACACGCGTCACACCCGCAATATGCGTTGTGCGCATGATTCCGCCACGGCGACACTGACTGGCCCCTACACCGAAGACGAATTCTGGGACGATCTGAAGAGGGTCACCGAAGGGCATACCGACGAAGAGCTCGCGCGGTTCATGATCGAGCAGTCGAGTTCGATGCTCGACTGGATCGAAGGTCAGGGAGTGCGGTTCCAGCCCTCGCTGGGAGGTACGCTCAGCCTCGGCCGGACCAACAGCTTTTTCCTCGGCGGCGGTCGCGCAATGCTGAACGCGCTGTACCTCACGGCGCAGGGCCTTGGCGTCGACGTCATCTACGATGCGGAAGTGATCGACCTCGATATCCAGGACGGCGTCTTTCTGAGCGCCACGGCCCGTATCGGCGGCCAGGACCTCGTCATCAGGGCCGGAACCCTGGTTGCGGCCGCGGGCGGGTTCGAAGCCAGCCTGGAATGGCTGCGCAAGTACTGGGGGCCGCCGGCCGACAACTTCCACGTTCGCGGGACGCCCTACAACAAGGGCACGATACTGCGCCTCCTCTTGGACAAGGGTGTCGAGGAAATCGGAGACCCGAAGCAGTGCCACGCGGTCGCCATCGATGCGCGAGCGCCGAAATTCGACGGCGGCATCATCACCCGGCTGGACTGCGTGGTGTTCGGCGTCGTCGTCAACAAGAACGCCGAGCGCTTCTATGATGAGGGCGAGGATTTCTGGCCCAAGCGCTACGCGATCTGGGGCCGCCTCGTCGCGCAGCAGCCCGACCAGATCGCCTACATCATTTTCGACGAACCTTCGCTACGGTTGTTCATGCCCTCCCTCTATCCGCCGATCGCGGCGGGCAGCATCCGCGAGCTCGCGGGCAAGCTCGAGCTGAACGCCGACGCGCTCGAAGCGACGATCACGAATTTCAACGCCGCCGTAAAACCCGGCACATTCGATCCCGCCGAACTCGACGATTGCCGTACCGAAGGGCTGAGCCCGAACAAGACGCATTGGGCGCGGCGGATCGAGACCGGCCCCTTCTATGCCTATCCCGTGCGGCCCGGCATCACATTCACCTATCTCGCAACACGCGTGAACCGCGATGCCCGCATCCTGATGAAGGGTGGCGAAAGCTCGGCCAATATGTTCGCGGCCGGCGAGATCATGGCAGGCAATGTTCTTGGCCGCGGCTATGCCGCCGGCATCGGAATGACCATCGGAAGCGTCTTCGGGCGCCTTGCAGGACAGAAGGCAGCCGCCCATGCTCGCAACTGAACTCGTACAGACGGAAACGGATGCGCTGACGGAAGCCGGCCGTCTGATGACGGTCTGCAATTCGTGCCGCTATTGCGAGGGTCTGTGCGCCGTCTTTCCGGCGATGGAAATGCGCCGCGACTTCACGACGGGCGACCTCAATTACCTGGCGAACCTCTGTCATTCATGCGGCGCGTGCTATTATGATTGCCAGTTCTCGCCGCCGCACGAATACAACGTCAACGTCCCGCGTACCCTGGCGCGCGTGCGTGCGGGAACCTACCAGACCTATGCGTGGCCCCCCGCCTTCGCCGGGCTGTTCGAGCGAAATGCCCTGAAAATCAGCCTGATCGCCGCGGGCAGCGTGGCTCTCTTCATCATCGGCTTCATTGCCGCGAACGAGCCCGCCGCGCTGTTTGCCGCAGACGCCAGCCCCGGCGCTTTCTATCGGCTGATGCCGCACAATGCGATGGCGCTGCTGTTTGGCGCGGCCTTTCTCTATTCGCTCTTTGCGATGGGCATGGGCTTTCGCATGTTCTGGCGCGATATCGGCGAGCCGGTCGAGACCCTGGCCGAGCCGCGTTCGCTGTGGCAGGCGATCAAGGATGCCGGAAGCCTGCGTTATCTCGACGGCGGCGGCGTCGGCTGCATGAACGAGGACGAACGTCCGACCGATCGCCGCAAACATTATCATCACATGACATTCTATGGCTTTCTGCTGTGCTTCGCCGCAACCACGGCGGCAACATTCTATCACTACGTGGTGGGTCGCGAGGCGCCCTACTTCTGGTACGACCTGCCCGTCGTTCTCGGCACGTTGGGCGGAATCGGCCTTCTGATCGGCCCGATCGGACTGCTTCAGGCAAAGCGCGCGCGCGATCGGATCATGCAGGACGAGGTGCGCTTCGGCGCCGACGCCGCGTTCATCCTCATGCTGTTCCTGACGAGTCTTACCGGTCTTCTCCTGCTCGTTTTCCGTGCGACGCCGGCGATGGGCATTCTGCTCGCCGTGCATCTCGGCGTTGTGTTCGCCCTTTTCGTAACGATGCCTTATTCCAAGTTCGTACACGGCCTTTACCGCTTCGGTGTCCTGGTGCGCTACGCCAAGGAACAGCGCCAGCACGTCTAGGACTTCCGGATGTCAGCCAGTGACTACGCCTTTATCGGCGTCGCGGCCTTTATGGTTTCGACGATTGCGGGAACGTCCGGCTATGGCGCCGGGCTCATGATGCCGCTGTTTCTGATCCCGCTGATCGGTCCCCAGGGGGTCGTGCCGATCCTTGCGGTCGCAGGAGTGTTCAACAATGCGAGCCGGCTGGCCGCTTTCCGCGACCGCATCTACTGGCGGCGGGTTTTCCAGCTCGTTCTGACCGCCGCGCCTTTCTGCCTGCTCGGCGCCGGATCTTACACGCTCCTGAGTGGCAACAGCGCGATGCTGGTCATCGGAGCCATCCTCATTCTCCTTGTTCCGGTCCGTCGGCTGTTGCGGGGCAGCGCCATCGGCACCTCCAGCGTACAGACTTTTACCTTCGGCGCCGTGTACGGATTTTTGGTTGGCGGGACGCCCGGCGTCGGCGTGATCCTCATTCCCATCCTTCTTGGAATGGGGCTCACCGGCGGATCCGTCATCGCCACCGACAGCGCGGTTGCCCTTCTGGTCGGTCTTGTGAAGGTCGCGACGTTCCAGTCCCTCGGCTTCCTGCCCTGGGAATGGTGGACCTGCGCCCTGGTCGTGGGGATATGCGGCATACCCGGCGCATTCCTCGCGCGATGGTTGACCGACAGAATGAGCGTGAACCTGCAGAGCTGGGTTCTGGAACTCGGCATTCTCGCCGGTGGCTGCGTTCTCGTGATCCGGGGTCTCGGATTTCTCTGAATTCGGCTTGGCCTGAATTTCCGCCTTTCGAAGCGCAAAAGCGGCGTTCTCCCCCACTGATACGAGCGTGCTCAATCACCGCTTGCAGGGCTGAATACGCGTGTATACAGTTTCTCCCCAAGCGACCCTAGATGTCGCGGTCTGGAAACGTGCGAGGCAGGAACTCTCATTGGGAGACGAAGGCAGCGATGTCGACCAGCAGCAAAAAAGTCGAATACGGCGTGGCCCCTCTGAAGCTCGGCGTAAGCCGTGAATTCGGTGCATTCGCGGCAGGACTGAATTTCTCCGACCTCCCGGCCGACGTCGTCCATGAATGCCGTCGCGGCATTCTCGACTGGATTGGCTGTGCGATTGCAGGCAGCACTCATGCTACAATCGCCCGTACACTTGCAGGCGTGACCGCGATGGGCAGCCTCGAGCGCGTTCCCGTCATCGCTCACGGGCGCAAGCTCGGATTGATGGAAGCTGCCCTCGTCAACGGACAGATGGGCCATGTGCTGGATTACGACGACACGCATATGGAAGGCGTCGTCCTTCACACGAGTTCCCCGGTTCTCGCGGCCTTGTTCTCGGCCGCGGAAACCGGAACCTTCAGCGGTCGCGACGTGATCACGGCCTATGCCCTGGCATTCGAGGCCGGCGTTCGCACCGGAAAGGCATCGCCGGCACATCACGACGGCGGCTGGCATCTGACCGGAACATTGGGTTCCATTGCCGCCGGCATAGCCGTCGGACGACTTCTCGGTCTCGATGCCCAGAAGATGACCTATGCGCTTGGCATTGCCGCCACGCAGGCCGCGGGCATGCAGCAGAACCGCGGCACGATGTCGAAATCGTTCCATGCGGGCCGTGCGGCATCGAGTGGCGTTCTGGCGGCGTTCCTTGCGCGGGACGGCGCCGACGCCTCCGACGAGATCATCGAAGGACGGCGCGGTTTCTCCCGCATTTACAGCACGGTTTCGGCCCCCGAGGCCATGCTGCACGAACTCGGCCGCGACTGGCATATTCTGCGCAACGGCTACAAGCCCTATGCGAGCGGGATCGTGCTGCATCCCATGATCGACGCCGTGGTCGAACTGAGCCGGCGCGGCGTGAAGCCGGCCGATGTCGCGTCGATCGAAGTGACGGTCAATCCGCAGACGGTGCGCATCACGGGCGTCGAGGATCCGCAGACCGGACTGCAATCGAAATTCAGCGTCTATCATTCGGCGGCCGTCGCCTTCCTCGACGGCAATGCGGGCGTTGTGCAGTACAGCAACGAACGCGCCATCGCCTCCGACGTCGTTGCCATGCGCAACAAGGTCAAGGTCGGCACCGATGAAAGCTTCCGCAAGGACGAGGCGCACGCGGTTGTCATCACGACCTCCAACACCCGCCACGAGGCGCATATCGACCACGCCTCCGGCACGCGCGACAATCCGATGTCCGACGCGGCAATGGAGGCGAAGTTCCTCCTCAATGCCGAGCAAGTCGTGGGCAAGGATCGCGCTGCCGAGATTGCCCGCACGATTTGGACGCTCGACGCGCTCGCGGATGCCCGCGACGTGTTGCGTCTCGCCTCTTGAGCCCGGGGTCTCCCATGCAACGATCAGCCATTTCGATGGGGGACATTATTTCCGGCGCCGCTTTGGCTGCGCTGGGCACCTATGTCGTGCTCGCCGCGCACGAGTGGAGCTTCCTCGGCGTTGACGGCCCGGGACCCGGTTTCTTTCCCATGTGCTACGGGATCGGCCTCATCGTCGGATCCCTCGCGCTCGTCGTTCAGGGCTTGCGGAAGCGGGCCGTCTCCGGCGACCCCACGCACTGGGGCGGAATCGCCTTGGCCTTGGGCGTGTGGGTCGTGTTCGCACTGACGCTGCCGGTCATGAAATATGTCGGCTTCCCGATCGCGTTGGCCGGGTTGATCGTGTTCTTCCTGCAGTTCGTCTTCAAACGCTCATGGCTGTTCACGATCGTCGCCGCAATACTTACGCCGATCGGGTTCGTCATCATCTTCCCGACGCTGCTTCATGTTCAGCTTCCCGTCGGCCAATGGACGGGCTTCTGACATGGATGCGATTTTCGGACTGGCCCACGGCTTCGGCGTCGCACTGCAACCCCAGAATCTTCTCTGGTGCGTTGTCGGATGCTTCCTCGGCACGGTGATCGGAATCCTGCCCGGATTGGGACCGGCCGCGACGATCGCGATGCTGCTTCCGCTCACGTTCAACATGGACCCGACAGGCGGCATCATCATGCTGGCCGGTATTTACTACGGGGCGAAATACGGCGGATCGACCACGTCGATCCTGCTGAACATGCCCGGCGAGGCGTCGTCCGTCGTAAGTTGCATCGACGGATATCAGATGGCCCGCAAGGGCCGCGCCGGAGCGGCACTCGGCATCGCCGCCATTGCTTCGTTCGTGGCGGGCACGATCGGGATCGTTATTCTGACCTTGCTGGCTCCGCCTCTGTCGGAATTCGCCCTGAGATTCAGCTCGCCTGAATTCTTCGCGCTCATGGTCGTCGGCCTCGCACTTGTCGTTCTGCTTGCCGGCAATTCGATGCTGAAGGCGCTTCTGGCACTTCTGGTCGGCCTCTGGCTCACGAGCATCGGCACCGATTTGTTCACGTCTCAGTCGCGTTTCACCTTCGGGCTCTCCGACTTGGTCGGCGGCGTCGAATTCATGGTCATCGCGGTTGGCGTATACGCCATCGCCGAGGTGATGATGAGCGTCGACGCGCGCGAAAAGGCGGAGCTCCTGCCTGTGCCGCGCGGCTTCAGGAATTATCTTCCGAGCATGGAGGAATTGAAGGCCTGCCGCTTCGCGTTCCTCAACGGCTCGATCGTCGGTTTCTTTATCGGCATGCTTCCGGGAGCGGCGGCTTCGGTGTCGGCCTTCGTTTCCTACGGTATCGAGAAGGCCGTCTCGAAGCGGCCCGAAATGTTCGGCAAGGGCGCTCCGGAAGGCCTCGCTGCGCCGGAAGGCGCCAACAACGCGGATTCGAGCGGCGCAATGCTGCCGCTCCTCACCTTCGGCATTCCCGCGGGCGGAAGCACGGCCATCCTCCTGTCGGCCTTGATCCTCTGGGGCTACCGCCCGGGCCCACTCCTGATCGTCCAATCGCCCGATTTGTTCTGGGGCCTCGTCGCAAGCATGTACATCGGCAACGTCGTGCTTCTGATCATGAACCTGCCTTTGGTTCCCGTCTTCTCGCAGATCCTCCGCATTCCGCTCGGCCTTCTTTTCCCGATCATTCTCGGCGTCTCCGTCGTCGGCGCCTACAGCGTGTCGGGCAATATGTTCGACATCGGTCTGCTCGCCGCTTTCGGGCTCATCGGCTACGTCATGGTCAAGCTTGATTTCCCCACCGCGCCGCTCATCCTCGGCTTCGTTCTTGGCGACAGCATGGAGCGTGCGCTCCGCCAGTCGCTGAGCATGTCCCAGGGCGATCCCACCATTCTCGTCGACCGGCCGATCGCCGCCGTACTGCTTGGCGTCGCCCTCATCATTCTGATTTCACCGCTTCTGGGCCGCCTCAGGGCGTTCCGGCAAAAGACCGCGATAGCGGAATAAGCCCAAAAATGGGCGGATGTTTTCTCATGGGAGGAACACAAAAATGAAGCTTGCACGTCACTTGAGTACCGCAGCAGCATTGATGCTCGCGACGATCGGAACGGCGTACGCACAGGCTCCCACCTGGAAGCCTACCGGCCAGGTATCGGTCGTCGTTCACACCGGGCCCGGCGGCGGCACGGACGCCTTCAGTCGCGCCATCATTGCGGCACTGGAGAAGGACAAGATTCTCCAGAACAACTATGTCGTCGTCAACAAGACTGGCGGCGGCAGCACCTCGGCTGTGAACTATCTGCAGGAAAAGGCCGGCGATACAAACACGATCGCCGTCTTTTCGAGTGTGTGGGTCACCGATTCCCTGGTTCAGGCCGAAGCGAAGACCACCATCAAGGATTTGACCCCGATCGCCAATCTGCTTCTCGAGCCCGGCCTCTTCGTTGTCCGCGCGGACTCGCCTTACAAGACCCTGAAGGACTTTACCGACGCGGCCAAGGCGTCGCCCGGCAAGCTGAAGCAGTCCGGCGGGTCCGTGACAGCCCGCGACGCCGTGATTCGCCATGTGCTCATGGCCAACACGAAAGCCGACTGGTCTTACATCTCATTCCCCTCCGGCGGTGAACGCGTGGCGGCGCTTCTCGGCGGGCACGTCGATATCATGATGATCGAGCCCAGCGAAGCGGGCGAGCTTGTCCGCGCCGGTCGCCTCCGGGCGGTGGCACAGGTTGCGGAGGCGCGCATCAAGGGCTTCCCGGATGTGCCTACGTTGAAGGAAGCCGGGTTCGACGTGCCGAACGTTCCGCAGGCGCGCGGCATCGTCGGACCGCCGAATATGCCTCCGGAGGCGGTCGCTTATTATGAGGACCTTTTCCGGCGTGCGTCGAAGGCTCCAGGCTACGTCAAGTACTTCAACGATACGCAGCTCGAAGATCATTTCCTGGGATCGAAGGAACTCGCAGCCTTCCTCACCGAATACTCCGACAATCTTCGCGGCATCCTCAGTGGTGCCGGCGTGAAGATGGCTCGTTGAACCTCGCGGCCCGCCGCACGCGGCGGGCCGCTCTTCCCGGGCGTGAGCCCATAACCTCTTACAGTTTGAGATCCAGAAATGTCCGACGCGCGACAGCTTTATTCCGCCCTTGAACTCGAAGATATGACCGCGCGCATCTTCGAACATTGGAACGTACCGCAGGCAGATGCCGCGATCGTTGCGAAATCTCTCCTTGCGGCCAATCTGCGCGGAGTCGACACGCATGGTGTTGCGCGCATCCCTTCTTATATCGACCGCTTTCGCCGTGGCCTGGTCGAGCCGAAACCGCAGATTACCGTCACCTCTCGGATGCCGTTCGCGGCAGCGGTGGACGGCGGAAACGGTCTGGGCTCGGTCGTGGCACAGGTCGCCATGAACGAGGCGCTGGAACGCGCCGCGAAAATAGGCGTGGGTGTAACGACGGCGCGGCGCAGCAATCATTTCGGGACGGCCGCCTTTTGGGCGCTCCAGGCCGCGGAACGCGGTTGCATCGGCCTTTGCGTCTCGCCCGCCTCCAAATCGCTCGCGCCGTTCGGCAGCCAGGAACCATTGTTCGGCACCAATCCGATCGCCGCCGCCGCGCCCGCGGGACGGCACGCGCCGTGGGTCATGGACATGGCGACGAGCGTTGCGGCGCGCGGCCATATCCGCCTTGCAGCGCGTCACGGCCAGGCTATCCCGGAAGGCTGGGCTCTGGATTCGGAAGGCCGGGCGACGACCGATGCCGAGCAGGCCCTCGCCGGAGTCATGCTGCCCTTTTCCGGCGTCAAGGGTTCGGCGATTGCCATGCTGGTCGATATTCTGGGCGGCGTGCTTTCAGGCTCCGGGTTCGGCGGCGCCATCCGCGACATGACGCGCGATTTCTCGGCGCCGGCGGATGTCGGTCATTTCTTTATGGCGTTCCAGATCGAAGGCCTGATGCCGCTTGCCGAATTCAATGCGCGCATGGAGGAGGACATCGCACGCCTCAAGGCGCTGAAGCCTGCAGCAGGCTTCAACGAAGTGCTCTATCCGGGAGAACCGGAAGCGCGCAAGGAAAGCGAGCGCCGGAAGAACGGAATACCTCTCACGGCTCAGCTCGTCGATGCAGTACGGACGGTGGCGAAGGAGAGCGGCGTTCGCTTCCCCGAAACCTTGTCCGCCGCCTGAATGAAACGGCCCCGAACCAAGATTCGGGGCCGATCTTCTTGTCAGGAGCCCCGCGATATTCAGCTCGAGCCGACGCCGGCTTCAGCCGGGCGACGACACGCTGTTGTATACGAAGGAATACAGAGCTAAAGTTGGCGAGCTGCGGCAACTTTCGGAGAAGACTGATGGGCAGGCTCGACATATCGGTACCCGAAGGCACCGATCGGGGGCGCCCTTTGCCGGGCGGCCTTGCTTCCGACCCCTCGGTCCGAAGCGCGCGCAGCAGCTCGTCGATACCGTGCTCAGCCTGGAAACAGTCGAAAAAGCCGGTCTTGCTCTCAGAGCTTTGCTTCAGTCATAAGGCGGCATACGTGTTGGAGAACTCGCGCATGGACACTTCCTCTCCGGCCCCATCATTCTGCTAGGTCTGCCATGGACGACAAGGGTCTCCCGCGCTCACAGATCGTATACACGGCTCTCAAGGAGATGATCCGCGAGGGCACGCTGCAGCCCGGTCAGCGCATGCGCGAAATCGAAATTGCCGAGGCCCAGGGCGTCAGCCGGACACCCGTCCGCGAAGCCATGAACAGGCTGGTGTCGGAAGGCCTGCTGGAGGTCAGTTCGGCACGCGGTGTCGCCGTCACGGAACTCAGCAAACAGCAGGTCCTGGAGATATACGCGCTTCGCGAATTTCTCGAAGGGGCGTCCGCGCGCTTCGCGGCTCAGCATGCGTCGCTGCCGGAGATGCACTCGCTGCGGGAACTGGCTGACCACGCCTTGACGATTGACGAAGATGATGCGGTGAAGCACGCCAGGCTCAACAAGCGTTTCCACGTTCAGATCGCCGAAGCCGCGCACAACACTTACCTCAGCCGCGCGCTGGCTTTGCTGTACGATTCCATGATGCTTGTCCGGGGAACGACGTTCGAGAACCCCGGGCGTGTCGCGGCGGTCCATGCCGAGCATATCGCAATCCTGGACGCGATCGACGCGCGCGATGCCGACGGCGCCGAGCAAGCGGCGCGCCTTCATATCCGCAAAGCCGGCGAAGTGCGGCTGCAGATGCTGTTCGGCCAGCGCTGACGGATTTCGTGCACTTGCCGATCCCATAGTCCGCCGCGGCCATCCCAACACGGAGAAAGAAATGTCTTCCCCCACTCAGGATTTGGCCGCGTTCGGTACGAAGCTCGCGTTCGAGGACATCCCCGGAGCCGTCGTCGATAAGGCCACGGACGCGATCCTCGATACGGTCGGCGTGTGCATTTTCGGCTCCACTTTGCCGTGGAGCCGCATCGTCATCGACTACGCCAATTTGTACGGCGGCGGCGGCGTCAGTACGATCATCGGCACAAAGCATCGCGTCAGCGCTCCCCTCGCCGCTCTGGCCAACGGCGCGCTCGCGCATGGGTTCGAGATGGACAATCTGCGGCAGCCTAGCGCGGGCGTTCATGCAGGCTCGACGATCGTTCCGGGGCTTCTGGCGATCGGCGAGGAAATCGGCGCCAACGGACGCGATGTCGTGTCGGCCTTTGTCGCGGCATGCGAGGTGATGGCGCGCATCGGCGATGCAGCCAACAATACAGCGGAGAAACTGGGGTTCCACTCGCCCGGTCTCACCGGCACCTTCGGATCCGCGATCGCAGCTGGCCGGCTTCTCGGCCTCACGCCACAGCAGATGACAAACGCGTTCGGCATCGCGGCATCACTGTGCTCTGGTCTGCTCGCATTCTCAAAAGCCGGCAATGGCGGGATGGTGAAGCGGCTGCACACGGGTCGCGCATCGGAAGGCGGCGTACTTGCCGCGCGGCTGGCGGCCGGCGGATTCACCGGGCCCGATGTCGTCCTGGAAGGAAAGTTCGGCTTCTTCGAGGCGTTTACGCGTGAACCTCATCTTGAAAAACTGCTGAAGGGCCTGGGAACGAACTGGGAGACCACAAAGATCGCGGTGAAGTGCTACCCTATCCATGTCACGGCTCACACGCCGGTCCAGGCCCTGGAAGACCTCCGCAGGGAGCATCGCTTTTCGGCCGAAGAGGTGGCGGAGATCCACATCGCGACGAGCGAGAAAGTGCTCAGCCACCACAACATCACCAACCCGACCGACATCGCGACGGCGCAGTACAGCCTGCCGTTCTGCATCGCGACATCCGTCTACCGCGATCCTAAGAACCCGGCCTCCTTCCTCGACAACCCGCACGAGGACGTGAAGATCAAGGCGCTGGCGCAGAAGGTCCGCCTGACATTGAACGAGGGCAGCCTGCCGCCCGGTCCTGCCTGGGCGACACGTCTGAGGATCGTTCTCACAAACGGAAAAGAGCTGACCGCGGAACGCACCGATTTTCGCGGCGCGCCGAGCAATCCGATGAGCCCGGACGAGCTGGACGCGAAGTTCCTCTCGCTCTCCACCGGAGTTGTTCCTGACGCACCGCAGCTTCTGAAGCACCTCCGAAATCTGACCGGGACGGACAACGTCGCGTCTCTTTTGCGCTGAACCGTGAAGAACCGTACCTAGGTCGCGGAATTTCCCGGAAGCCTCGCCCCCGAGAGCGTTGCGCGAGTCCGTGCGACCGACGCATCCCCGTCGCGGCCCACTCCGATGCGGGGGTTAGTCCCGGTTCAGTTTCTCTTCGGCCAAGAGACTGCGGAGGTCCGCGCGCGGAACCTTGATTTCGACACCGGCCCGCTCCGTCTGAAGCTTCATCGGCGCACGTGAATCCTTCTCGGCCCAGCCTCGATTGAGCGCTTCCGTCATGTCCGCGAGAGCGAGGTTGGCGAGACGCATCGGAACGTCGTGCTCACGGGCCAGCCCGGTCGCGAGAGCGACATCCTTGTGGGCGAGCTTCAAGGCGAAAGACGGCGTTTCGAACTCTGCCGGAAGGAAATGATCGGCGAGACGATCGATAGTGCTCTGGCGCCCGAGCGAGCCGTGCCGGACGGCGGCAAAAAGCTCGAGCGGTTCTATTCCGGCCTTCACGCCCAGCGTGAAGACCTCCGCGAGGACGCAGTTGATCGTGTAGTTCGCGCAATTATGGACGAGCTTGGCGATCGTCGCATTGCCGATCTTGCCGAGGAAACGAACCTGGTCGCCCATCGCCTCCAGCGCGGACCGGCTCGCCTCGAATGCCCGCGGGCTTCCACTCGCCCAGATCGCGAGTTTCCCCGAGGCCGCGCCTTTCGGTCCGCCGCTAACCGGGGCGTCGAGCATGTCCACGCCCCGCTCCGACAAAGTCTCGTACAGACGCCGCACCAGAGCGGGGGAATTGGTCGACAGATCGACGAAGGAACTGCCTTGGCGAAGGCCCGCCGTGAGGCCGTGCTCGCCGTCCAGAACGGCTTCGACGGCCGCGGGATCAGGCAAGGACGTAAAGACCACATCGGACTGGAGCGCGAGCGCCTTCGGCGTCTCGACCCAGACGCCGCCTTTCGCGACGGCGGCCTCTCCGGATTCGCGGCGGCGCGAATGGACGAGCACGTCGAAACCCGCGCCGATGAGATTTTGAGCCATGGGCGCACCCATGACGCCCAGCCCGATAAAACCGATCTTCATGTTCCCTCCCGGATCTGGCCGGTCTGCGCCGCCCGATCAAGTCTAGGCGTACAAGGATCCGCATCCTGATGCGACGCCACATCGTTGCGGCGCACAATCGCTGAGCAACCGATACGCATGAGCGTCGGTGACGGTACGCCTGTCTCCGTTGATCACCGCACCGTGTGCGTCTTCGCGTAGAGCCCGAAGCTGGCGATGATCACGTAGCAGATCACCGGCACGATGAGCGCCGTTCCGACGGTCGAGGCATCGGCGACGGTGCCCGTGATGACCGGCAGGACCGCGCCGCCGACAATCGCCATACAAAGCAGGCCCGATCCTTCGGGCGTCTTGCTGCCCAGCCCGTCGAGCCCGAGCGAGAAGATCGTCGGGAACATGATCGAGTTGCAGAGGCCGACCGCGAGGAGCGCGTAGCCTGACACCGCGCCGGTCGCCACCATCGAGGTCAGGACGAGCAGGATCGAGCCGGCCGCGAAGATCGCGAGCAGGAGGCCCGGCGCCACAACGCGCAGAAAATAGGAGCCGATGAAGCGGCCGACCATCGCGCCGCCCCAGTAGAACGCGATCAGTTCGCCCGCGGTCCGCGCGTCGACCCCAAGCACGGTCGGCTGCTCGAGATAGTTCACCATGACGCTGCCGATCGACACTTCCGCGCCGACATAGGTGAAGATGCCGATCACGCCGAACAGGACTCGTGGCCGCTTCAGAAGGCTGACGCTGTCCCAGAAGCCGTACTCATCGGGGCGTTCGCTCGGAACCGCGTTACGCTGCGACCAGAAGATCGCGGCGATCACGAGCAGGACGATCGCGATGATGAGGTAGATATTGCCGATGACCGCACCTTCGGCGGCGCGGAATGCGGGAAGCTGATCCGGCGGAATGGTTGCCGGATCAACGCTTGCGACCGTGCCGAGCAGAAGCTGTGCGCCGATATAGGGCCAGATCGTCGTGCCCAGCGAATTGAAGGCCTGCGCGAAGGTCAGGCGGCTCGACGCGCTTTCCGGAGAACCGAGACCCGCGATCAGGGGATTGGCGGCGACCTGAAGAATGGTGATGCCGCCCGCGAGCACGAAGAGCGCGACCAGCAGCGGCCAGTACGCTCCGGATTGCGCCGCGGGCCAGAACAGCAACGCTCCGGCCGCCATAAGAACAAGGCCGGCCACGAGGCCTCTCAGATAGCCGATTCGCGCGATCAGGGTTCCCGCCGGGATCGAAACGAAGAGATAGGCCATGAAGAACGCGAACTGCGTCAGCATGGCCTCGGTATAGCTCAGCGAGAACAGGGCCTTCAGCTTGGGGATCAGGATGTCGTTGAGGCTGGTTGCCCCGCCCCAGATGAAGAACAGGCCGACGATGAGCGCGACCAAGGCAGGCGCGGCCCCTGTCGATCTGGCGCCGGCTCGTGGGGCCGCGGATGTCGCCGTACGGCCGCCTAAAGCGTTGCGCGTGCCCTTCGCCATGATCAGCCCCAAAACCTTCTAGTTTCGAAAAGGCTAGACCTGTCGTGCGACATGATCAAACCGCAAAACGCATCTATATGAGGTGTACGTCTCCCGGAGTTCTCATGCCCGCCCAAAACCCCTTGCTCGACACTTGGACCGCCCCATTCGGCGCGCCGCCCTTCACCCTCGTTACGCCCGAGCACTTCCGGCCGGCTTTTGACCGGGCGCTTGAGGATCATCGCCGCGAGATTACGGCCATTGCCGCGGCCGGAGACGAACCGACATTCGAAAACACGGTCGACGCGCTGGAAAAGAGCGGCGCGCTTCTCAGCCGCGTCGCCTCGGTCTTCTACAATCTGGCCGGCTCGCATACGAACGACGCCCTGGAAGAGGTCGAGCGCGACATGGCGCCGGTCCTCGCTCGCCACGACAGCGAGATCTACCTCAACGACGACCTGTTTCGCCGCATCGCGGCCGTGTACGCACAGCGCGATGCGCTTGCGCTCGCCCCCGAGCAGAAGCGCGTTCTTGAGCGTTATCATACCAATTTCGTGCGTTCCGGCGGCGGCAAGCCGGACGCGACCAAGAAGCGCCTCGCCGAAATCACCGAACGGCTTGCCACTCTGTCCACCCAGTTCGGTCAAAACGTTCTGGCCGACGAGCGCGAATGGAAGCTCGTTCTCGACACGCAGGCCGATCTCGACGGACTGTCGGAAGGGCAGATCGCGGCGGCAAGGAAAGCGGCCGAGGATCGCGGCCTTGCGGACAAGCACGTCATCACGCTTGCCCGTTCCAGCATCGAACCGTTCCTGCAATCCTCGACACGCCGGGACCTGCGCGAAAAGGCCTATGCCGCGTGGACCTCGCGCGGCGAACACGATGGCTCATCCGACAACCGCCCCCTCGTCGCAGAAATGATCCAGCTCCGTGCCGAGCGCGCGAAGCTGCTGGGTTATCCGAGCTTTGCCCATTTCAAGCTCGACGACGTCATGGCGAAGACTCCGGAGGCCGTGCGGTCTCTGCTCGATTCCGTCTGGACGCCGGCAAAGGCTCGCGCCGCTTCCGAAGAGGCCGATCTGCAGAAGCTCGCGGCAGCGCGCGGCGACAATATCGAAATCGCGCCCTGGGACTGGCGTTTCTATTCCGAAAAGGTGCGGGCCGAACGCTTCGACATCGACGATGCCGATATCAAGCCCTATCTGCAGCTCGACAAACTGATCCTCGCCGCCTTCGATACCGCGACCCGCCTGTTCGGCGTCAGGTTCAAGGAACGCACCGACATTCCGCTCTATCATCCGGATGTCCGCGCCTGGGAGGTGACGGATGCGGAAGGCCGCCACGTCGGCCTCTTCCTCGGCGATTATTTTGCGCGCGCCTCGAAGCATTCCGGCGCCTGGATGTCGAGTTATCGCGATCAGGAAAAGCTGCGCGGCGACATCCGCCCGATCATCGTCAATGTCATGAATTTTTCAAAGCCGCCGGAGGGCAAGCCCGCCCTTCTGACGATGGACGACGCCCGCACCCTGTTCCACGAATTCGGCCACGGCCTGCACGGCCTTCTGTCCGACGTCACCTATCCGCTGATTTCCGGAACCAGCGTGGCGCGCGATTTTGTCGAACTGCCGTCGCAGCTTTATGAACATTGGCTGGAACAGCGCGACGTCCTGCGCCGCTTCGCCGTGCATAGCGAGACCGGCGAGCCGATGCCGGAAGCCCTGCTCGAAAAGCTCCTCGCCGCGCGCCGCTTCAATCAGGGCTTTGCGACGGTCGAATACACGGCGTCGGCCCTCGTCGATCTGGAATTCCATCTTTTACCGGATGCGAAAGACCTCGATCCGATCCGCTTCGAGCGGGATGTGCTGACACGCATCGGCATGCCGTCCGCGATTTCCATGCGCCACCGTACGCCGCATTTCGGGCACATCTTTTCCGGCGGCTATTCGGCCGGTTACTATTCGTATCTCTGGTCGGAGGTGCTCGACGCCGACGCTTTCCGGGCGTTCGAGGAAGCGGGCGACATCTTCGATCCGGCGACGGCGAAGAAGCTCAAACAGTTCATCTATTCGGCCGGCGGACGTCAGGACCCCGACGAGGCGTATCTCGCCTTCCGCGGCCACAGGGCTTCGCCTGAAGCGCTGCTGAAGAAACGCGGCCTCGACGTCGACCTCACCGCGGGCGAGGTCTAGTTCTTGAGCTTGTAGCCCGTCCGGAATATCCAGGTGACCAGACCGATACAGATGGCGAGAAACGCCGCCGTCATGCCCAGGCTGACGCCCACGCTGATATCGGACGTGCCGTGGAAGCTCCAGCGGAAGCCGCTGATCAGATAGACGAGCGGATTGAACAGGCTGATCGCGCGCCAGAGCGGCGGCAGCATGTCGATCGAATAGAAGGTTCCACCGAGAAATGTCAGCGGCGTGATGACGAGCAACGGCACGAATTGCAGCTTCTCGAACCCGTCGGCCCAAACACCGATGATGAAGCCGAACAGGCTGAACGTTACCGCCGTCAATACGAGAAACAGGATCATCATCAAGGGATGGACGATCTCGAACGGCACAAACACGCGCGCCGTCGCAAGCGTGATGAGGCCGACAATGAGCGATTTCGTCGCCGCCGCCCCGACATATCCGGTCACGATTTCCAACGCGGACACCGGCGCGGAGAGGATTTCGTAAATCGTTCCGACGAATTTCGGAAAGTAGATGCCGAAACTCGCATTCGAAACGCTCATCGTCAGCAAAGCCATCATGATGAGGCCGGGCACGATGAACGCGCCGTACGAGATGCCGCCGATCTCGGCCATATGGCCCCCGATCGCGGCGCCGAACACGACGAAGTAAAGCGAGGTCGAGATGACGGGCGAGACGATGCTCTGCCAGAGCGTGCGGAACGCGCGCGCCATTTCAAAAATGTAGATCGCGCGGATGGCGTAAAGGTTCATTTCGGGCGCCTCACGAGATCGACGAAAATTTCCTCAAGCGAACTTTGCTTGGTCTGCAGATCGGTGAATTCCACGCTGGCCTGATCGAGAGCCTTGAGGAGATCGGCGATGCCCGTCGTCTCCTTGCTGGCGTCGAAGGTGTAAATCAGTTCGTTGCCGTCCTGACCGAGTTCGAGATCGAATTTGCCAAGCGACTTCGGAACGCTTTTGATCGGATCGTGCAAGGTCAAAATCAATTGCTTCTTGCCGAGCTTCTTCATCAGCGCGGCCTTTTCTTCGACGAGCACGATCTCCCCGTGATTGATGACGCCGATACGGTCGGCCATCTCCTCGGCCTCATGAATGTAATGCGTCGTGAGGATCACCGTGACGCCGCCGTCGCGCAGGGCGCGCACCACATTCCACATGTCGCGCCGGAGCTCGACATCGACGCCGGCGGACGGTTCGTCGAGAAAAAGGATCTCCGGCTCATGCGACAAGGCCTTCGCGATCATCACCCGCCGCTTCATGCCGCCCGAGAGCGTCATGATTTTCGAGTCCTTCTTGTCCCAGAGCGACAGTTCGCGCAGCACCTTCTCGATATGCGCGGGGTTGCCCGGTTTGCCGAACAGGCCGCGGCTGAAGCTCGTTGTCCCCCAGACGGTCTCGAATGCGTCTGTGGTCAGTTCCTGGGGCACAAGCCCGATTTTCTTCCGCGCGGCGCGGTAGTCACGAATGACATCGTGACCGTCGGCGACCACGGTTCCCGAACTCGGGTTCACGACGCCGCAAATGATGTTGATGAGGGTTGTCTTGCCCGCGCCGTTGGGACCGAGCAGGGCAAAGATTTCCCCGCGCCTGATCTCGAGATCGATATTTTTGAGGGCCTCGAATCCGGTCGCGTAGGTCTTGCGGAGGCCGGATACGGTCAGGATGGGCTGCACGGGAAGACCGATCGAAAGGGCGGGAGCTTGCCCGGACAGGGGCGCGAGCGAGACCTTATATAGGAGTCCCCTCAGGATCGACAAACGCCCGGAATGCCTCTTTCGGCCTATCCGAGGAACCCGCAAAGCCCGTCGCGGGTTCACGTTTATCGCTTACTTTCGAGGGATCTAGACCATGGAAAGACGTATTTTCCTCACTGGCCTCCTTGGCGTCGCCGGTGCCGCAACCCTGGCGGCAACCCTGCCGCGCGAGGCACAGGCTCTGACGACCGGCCCGCTTGACGATCCGACCCCCGCTTCAGGCGGCATTCTGCCGGAACTCCAGGCCGAAGAGGCAGAGGCCACGGAGGAAGGCGTCCAGGTCGCCCAGCGTGACGGTCGCGGGGGTCGAGGCGACGGCCGGCGGCGTGGCGGCGGCCGACGTTATTACGGCCGGCGGCGTGGCCGTTACTATGGCCGACGGCGCTATTATGGGCGTCGCCGGGTGCGCCGTTGGCGCCGCGTGTGCCGGCGCTATCGCAACCGTTGGGGGAATTGGGTTCGCGGCTGCCGCCGCAGCTGGTTCTGGATCTGATGGCGATCCGCTTCTCGTTCTGAAAGGGGTCCGGCGCCCAAAGCGCCGGACCCGCTCCCTTGCCGCATCACCCCCCTCAATGGTACCCCCGGAGCCAATTCACGCTTCCCGACAGGCACCTTGCTATGACCTTCCGGCTTCACCGCGGCGACCTTCCCGACGGCCTCACCTTTTCGGGCGCCGTCGCCATCGACACCGAGACGCTCGGTCTCAATCCGCACCGCGACCGGCTGTGCCTCGTCCAGATCTCCTCGGGCGACGGTTCGGCGGAACTGGTCCAGATCCTGCCCGGTCAGACGCGCGCGCCCAATCTCGAAGCTCTGTTCAAGGATCGCTCGGTCCTGAAACTGTTTCATTTCGCGCGGTTCGATCTCGCCGTCCTGTTCAAGACGTTCGGCGTCATGCCGGAGCCGGTGTGGTGCACCAAGATCGCGTCCAAGCTGGTACGCACCTACACCGACCGCCACGGACTGAAGGATCTCACGCGCGATCTTCTCGGCATCGAGATATCGAAGCAGCAGCAGAGTTCCGATTGGGGAGCCGACACGCTGACCGACAATCAGCTGAGCTACGCCGCATCCGACGTGCTTTATCTGCACGCGCTGAAAACGCAGCTCGAAACCCTGCTCATCCGCGAAGGTCGCGGCGCGCTGGCCGATGCCTGCTACGCGTTTTTGCCGATCCGTGCCGCGCTCGACCTGACGGGCTTCGCGGATCAGGATATCTTCGCGCATTCTTGACGGCCGGCTCTCGCCGCGAGACCGGAACGGAGGCTGTATAGCGTGGCAATGACCGGTACCGCGTCTGGCAATTTTTCGGCGGACGCCCAAAGCACTCGCCGTCCGGTGGTGCGGGCGGCCTACCGACATTCGCGGGCCGTGCGTGTGATGCGCGTTGTCCTGCCGCTCATAGCCGTGCTCGTGGTCGGTGCCATCACAGCGACCATCGTGTTCGATCCTCGCGTCCTTCTTGCCGCCAAGGTCGATGCCGACGAAGTCGGCATCTCGGGATCGCGCATCGTGATGCAGCGGCCAAGGCTCACCGGGTACGGATCCAATTCGAGCGGTACGCCCAAGGCCTATGAGGTCACCGCCGAGCGCGCCGAGCAGAACATGGCGAAGCCCAACGAGATCGACCTGTTCGACTTGAAGGCGAAGATGGGCATGCGCGAGAACGGCTGGGCGGAGCTCCTGGCGGCGTCCGGCCATATGAACAACACGGCGCAAGTGCTCGATCTCTTCAAGTCGATCCAGGTGACGACCGATCTCGGCGACCGCGCGAATTTCACTCAGGCGCGGGTCGATTTCGCCAAGGGCGAGATCACCTCCCAGCAGCGGGTCGATATCAAATTCGTGCGCGCCGATCTCGCCGCCGACACAATGTCCCTGTTCGAGAACGGCCAGCGCGCCGTTTTCACCGGCCGGGTAGCGATGGTGCTGAAACCGAACCCGACAGACCCAGTCACCCCCACTTACCCCCAAGGTCCCCAGTGAGGCTCACCACCCTTCTTCCCCTCCTCGCGGCTCTCGTCGTTGGCGGCGCCGCCGCCGCACAGGAGGCGGTTACGTCGGCTTTCGAGGGCTTCAGCGGGCGCGGCAACCTGCCCGTCAACATCGAGGCCGATAAACTCGAAGTCCAGGAAACCGAACAGACCGCAATCTTCTCCGGCAATGTCGTCGTCGTGCAAGGCACGTCCACACTCCGCACGGCAAAGCTGACGATCTACTACGAAAAGAACGGCGCGGCTCAGCCGGCCGCGCCGACGCCCCAGGGCGATGTCGTTACGGGACGCAATATCCGCCGTCTTGACGCCGAAGGCGCGGTGACCGTCACGTCCGGCACTCAGAAGGCTTCCGGAACCCGGGGCATTTTCGACATGCCGTCGAACACCGTCACCCTCACGGGCAATGTCATGGTCACCCAGGGCAACAACATCCTGAAGGGCGACAAGCTCGTCGTCGACCTCACCACACAGAAATCGCGTGTCGAAAGTTCGAACACCGGCCGTGTCCAGGGCGTATTCGGCCCCTCGAAGTCGACGCAATGAACGGGCGGGCGGCGCCGTGAACGTCATGTTCTGGAACCGTAAGCCGAAACTGCCGCGCGGTGCCCAGGGGCGCGGCCCGATCGCCGGCGAAGGCTGGCTCGTCGCCCACAGCCTCGTCAAAAGCTATGGCGGACGCCGCGTCGTGCAGGGCGTCAGCGTCGCGGTCGGACGCGGCGAATCGGTCGGCATTCTGGGCCCGAACGGCGCCGGCAAGACCACCGTCTTCTACATGGTCACCGGCCTCGTCCCCGCCGATGGCGGGCGGATCGAACTGAACGGCCAGGACGTGACCCATTTGCCGATGTATCAGCGGGCCCGGCTTGGCATCGGCTATCTGCCTCAGGAAGCTTCAATTTTTCGCGGCCTCAATGTCGAAGACAATATCCGCGCCGTGCTCGAAGTGGTCGAGCCGGACCGCAAGAAACGCATCGCCGAACTCGACAAGCTGATCGAGGAATTCGGTCTCAAGCGCCTGCGGAAATCGCCCTCGATCGCGCTGTCGGGCGGCGAGCGGCGACGGGTCGAGATTGCCCGGGCCCTGGCAAGCCGTCCGGATTTCATGCTGCTCGACGAGCCGTTCGCGGGCGTCGATCCCATCGCGGTCAACGATATCCGCCTGCTTGTCCGCTACCTGACCCAGCGCGGTATCGGTGTCCTCATCACCGACCACAATGTCCGCGAAACCCTGAGCCTGATCGACCGGGCCTACATCATTCATTCCGGCCGGGTGCTGATGCACGGCACCCCCGACGAGATCGTCGCAAGTCCCGATGTGCGGCGTCTTTACCTCGGTGAGGAATTTCGGCTGTAAAAAGACCCCGGATGGCTATCATGCAAGAATCGTCCCAGTTCTGAAGAGCGCGCTGAACTCACCCGATGTCCTTGTCACCCAAGCTCCTTCTGCGCCAAAGCCAGTCGCTGGTGATGACGCCGCAACTGATGCAGGCGATCAAGCTCCTGCAGCTGTCGAGCGTCGATCTTCAGACCTATATCGCGACGGAAATCGAGCAAAATCCGCTGCTCGAGCGGGCCGAGGGCGATGCCGGCCCGGCCGAGGCCGACGATTCCGACGGCGGGGACAATCTCATCGAAGCCTCGGGCGCGCCCGAGGGGGAGTGGATGGAGACGAACCTCCCCGAAAGCCGAGCCGACATCGAAGACCGGCTGGACACCGATCTCGGCAACGTCTTTCCGGACGAGGCGCCGATGGCGATGGGCGGTGGCGAGAGCTACACGGCCTCGGCCTGGTCGGGCGTCGGCTCCAGCGGCGAAGGCGACGGCGAATTGTCCCTCGAGGCCTTCGCGGCGTCCGATCTCAGCCTGATCGACCATCTCGACGTGCAGCTCTCCTTCGCGACCTCCGATCCCACACAGCGCCTCATCGGTCGCGCCATCATCGACAGCGTGGATGACACCGGTTACCTGACGGAGCCCTTGTCCGACATCGCCGAACGGCTTGGCGTGCCGCTCGCTCAGGCCGAATTGGTTCTGGCCATGATCCACAGCATGGATCCGCCCGGCGTCGGCGCCCGCTCACTCGAAGAGTGCCTGACGATCCAGCTTCGCGAACGCAACCGCTTCGACCCCGCGATGGCCGTGCTGGTGAAGAATCTCGATCTCCTGGCCCGGCGCGATCTCCCGCAGCTTCGCAAGCTCTGCGGTGTTGACGGCGAGGATCTCGCCGAAATGATCGGAGAAATTCGCCAGCTCACGCCGAAGCCCGGGCTCGCATTCGGCGGCGCGCCCGTACAATCCGTCATTCCCGATGTGCTGGTCCGCGCCGCACCCGACGGCACCTGGCTGATCGAACTCAATGCCGAAACCTTGCCGCGCGTTCTCGTCAACCAGACCTATTACGCGAAGGTCTCGCGCACGACGAAAAACCCTGGCGAAAAAGCCTTTCTCGCCGAATGCCTGCAAACCGCGAACTGGCTGACCCGAAGCCTTGAACAGCGTGCCCGCACCATTCTGAAGGTCTCCTCCGAGATCGTGCGCCAGCAGGACGCGTTCCTTACGCATGGCGTACATTTCCTGCGCCCGATGAATCTTCGCGCCGTGGCGGATGCCATTTCCATGCATGAATCCACTGTCAGCCGCGTCACCGCGAATAAGTATATCGCGACCCCGCGCGGCACGTTCGAGATGAAATATTTCTTTACCGCTGCCATCGCCTCGACGGGACGCGCCGAGGCCCATTCGGCGGAGGCCGTCCGCCATCGCATCAAGGAGATGATCGAGGCCGAGCTCACCGCGGACGTTCTGTCGGATGACGCCATCGTTCAGGCGCTGCGCGATTCGGGGGTCGACATCGCACGCCGCACCGTCGCCAAGTACCGCGAGGCCATGGGTATCGCTTCCTCGGTCCAGCGCCGCCGCGAGAAGGTGACGCCTCTGTGAGCCATCCCCAGCCGGTCAATTCGCGACATTGACTTCCGCGGCCCCTGTCCGTAGGTCTTTGGGCTGCGGCTGGGGGTCACAGCCGGCCGCGGGGGGACATCCTGAAGGACGTGACCTCTAGAGGCGTCGCCCCATTTCGATTGGGCCTCCGGCGAGCCGGATACAGCAAAGAGTCGTCCTCATGTTGAGTGATCTTTTGGCGCCCGGTGCAGTTCTTCCGACGCTCAAAGTCAATTCCAAGAAGCAGGCTATCCAGGAGCTCGCCGAAAAGGCCGCGGAGCTCGCGGGCCTGCCCGAGCGCGAGATTTTCGAGACCCTGCTGCAGCGCGAGCGCCTGGGCTCGACGGGTGTCGGCAACGGCATCGCGATCCCCCACGGCAAGCTGCCGAAAATCGACCGACTGTTCGGCCTGTTCGCGCGCCTCGAGCGCCCCATCGACTTCGACGCCCTCGATTCGGAGCCGGTCGATCTCGTTTTCCTCCTGCTCGCGCCGGAGGCCGCCGGGGCCGACCATCTGAAGGCGCTGGCGCGCGTCGCGCGCGTCCTGCGCGACCCGCAGACGGCGGCGAAACTCCGCGCCACGCGCGATCCCGCGGCGCTCCACGCCTTGCTCACCCAGCCGGCGGCGTCGAACGCGGCCTGACCTTCGGACACTCCCCTGTTAGTAAAGGGGAAACCAAGATCGCGCGGATTTACCGAAAATCGAAAATGCCCGGAACAACATCCCAGATCGCTCCGTTGCCTCTTTGACGGATGCGTCCGGAAGCCGCGCCCGGTCATGGAGAAAGCAGATGCGGAGCGTTCTTGTCGTCGAGGATGAAGCCCTGATTGCGCTGGACCTGGCGTGCTCCCTCGAGTCGCTCGGATACAAGGTGCTGGGCCCCGCTTCCAACGGCGAGGACGCACGCCGCATCGCCTTGAGCGAGTCTCCCGATCTTCTGCTGATGGATGTTACCATCCAGGGCAAGGTCGACGGCATCGACACGGCCCGCGCGATCACCCGGGAACGCCCGGCCAAGGTCATTTTCCTGACCGCGCTGACCGACGCCACGACCCGCGCTCGCGCCGAGAGTCTCAGCCCGCAGGCCATCCTGTCGAAACCCTGTTCCATCCGCCAGATGCAGAAGATTCTGTCCGACGCCTTCGCCGTCTAGTCGGACGCGAGCGCCGCGACCGGATCGAGCCGCGAGGCTTTCAGCGCCGGGGCGAAGCCGAACACCACACCCGTCAGCACCGCACAGCCGAAGGCCAAAACCGCCGGAAGGGCGGTGAACTTCAGCGGCAGTCCGGCCCAGGAAATCGCAAATCCGGCAGCGAAACCGAGCGCCACCCCGAGCGTGCCGCCGAATGCCGCGACGACCACTGCCTCCGTCAGGAACTGCTGAAGCACGTTGCGGGTAGCGGCCCCCGTCGCCATGCGAATGCCGATCTCGCGCGTCCGCTCCGTCACGCTCATCAGCATGATGTTCATGATGCCGATCCCGCCGACGACCAGCGAGATCGAGGCGATCGACGCAAGGAGGATCGACAACGTCGTCTGCGTTGCGGACATGGTCTCGACGACAGACGCCATGTTGCGGATCTGGAAGTCCTCCTTGCGGTGGCGTTCGGTCAGAAGCTCCCTTACCGCGGTTTCCGTCGCACCCATCTCGGCGAGGTCTTCCACGGCGACGGTGATCGTACGCACGAACTTCTCTCCGAACAGCCGCATCCCGCCGGTCGTGATCGGCACCAGAACCACATCGTCCTGATCCGACCCCATCGACGTCGCGCCCTTCGGCGACATCACCCCGATCACCTGGAACGGCACATTGTTGATGAGGATGTAGCTGCCGACGGCTTCGGAGCCAGCGAACAGATTGCGCTCGACCGTTTTGCCGATCAGCGCGACCGTCGCATAGCTGTCCTGGTCCTCGCGCGAGAAGAATACACCGCGCTCGACCGGCCAGCTTCGCGTCTCCGGCAGATCGACCGAGGTCGCGGTCGCCTGCGTCGCGTAATCGCGATTGGCAATGCGGAGCGTCACATTGCCCTGCCGTTCCGGCATGGCGGCGCGCACGTTCGGCAACGCCGCGAGCGCATCCGCGTCCTCCGGCATCAAGGTCCGTACACCCGAACCTGCTGAGTATCTCTCATTGGCCGCGCCGGGTCGCACCAGGAGAAGGTTCGACCCCATCGAGCCGATCCGCTTCATCACCTCGGCGTTGGCGCCCTCGCCGACCGCGAGCATGGCGACGACCGAGGCGACACCGATCATGATGCCGAGCAGCGTCAGCACGGTGCGGAACATGTTCGTGCGCAACGCCCGCAATGCCATCTTGGCGGCTTCGCCGGCCTCCGCCAGCACATGCTGCGTGGCGGCCTGAGGCGCAGCCAGCGGCTCCGTCGCGCGCAATGCGAGGTCGGGGCCGGAATCAGCGACGATCTGCCCGTCGCGGATTTCGATGATCCGACGCGCATGGCGCGCCACGTCCTTGTCGTGGGTGATGAGGATGACGGTGTGCCCGCGCGCCGCGAGATCGGCCAGCAGCGCCATCACTTCCGCGCCGCTTTTCGTATCGAGCGCGCCGGTCGGCTCGTCGGCAAGGATGATGCGCCCGCCATTCATCAGCGCGCGCGCGATCGACACGCGCTGCTGCTGACCGCCGGACAGCTGGTTCGGCCGATGTTCCATGCGTTCCGACAGGCCCAGCGCCGACAGCAATCTCGCCGCACGGTCCCGGCGCGCGTCCGCCTCGATGCCGGCATAGATCGCCGGCACTTCGACATTCTCGATCGCGGTCGCGTTGGGAATGAGATTGTAGCTTTGAAACACAAAGCCGAATTCATCGCGCCGAAGGCGCGCCAGCTCGTCGCGATCGAACCCGGACACGTCCTGCCCCGCGAAGCGGTAAGCGCCCGTCGTCGGCTTGTCGAGACAGCCGAGAATGTTCATCAAAGTGGATTTGCCGGAGCCGGACGCTCCCATAATGGCAAGGAACTCGCCGGGGTGGATCGTCAGGGAAACGCCCTTCAGCACTTCGACCGGCACCTCGCCGCCATAGGTCTTGCCGATGGCGGCAAGTTCGATGAGCGGCTCCGTAACGCTGAGATTTTCCGGCCGGAAGCCCGCGACATTCATGGCAGGCGCAGGCGCGTTCCGCGCTGCCCGCCCCCGCCGCTGCGAGGCGCGTCTCCACCGCCCGCCGCACGCGTGCCGGTCACCACGACATCGCCTTCCTGAAGGCCGGACTTGATTTCGGCCAGAACCCTCGTCTGTACGCCGACGTCCACCTTGCGTGCTTCGGTGCCGAACGCGGTCTTCACCTTGACGGTTGTATCGCCGCGCCCCGGGAGGGCCTGCTGCAGCGCGGACGCCGGAACGGTCAGAACGTCATGCGCCTCGGCGACCACGAAGAACACCTGCGCGCTCATCTGCGTCATGAGTTCCTGTCGGGGATTGGCGACGTCGAACAGCGCCGTATAGAGCACGACATTGTTGACGACTTCCGGGGTCGGCAACACCTGGGCGAGCGTGCCTTCCCAGCGCCGGTTGCCGGAACCGAGCGTCGTGAACTGGGCCTTCATGCCGATCTTCAGCTTCGGGACATCGGCTTCCGACACCTGCGTCCAGACGGTCATGGTCGAGAGGTCGGCGATCCGCATGATGATAGGAGCCGACTGATTGGTGTTCAGCGTCTGGCCCTGGCGCGCGTTGATCGAGACGGCGGTGCCGTTCATCGGTGAGAAAATCTTGGTGTATCCGAGCGTCGCCTCGTCGCCGCTCAGCGTCGACTGGGTCTGCTCGATCTGCGCTTTCAGCATGTCGACCTGCGCACCGGCCGAACGGGCGGTCGCTTCCGCCGTTTCGAACGTCGTTTCCGACACCGCCTTGGTGGCGACGAGCTGGCTCTGGCGCTCAAGCGTCTGGTTGGCGAGATCGCGCTGCGCCTCCTTGTCGACGAGTTGCGCCTTCAGGCCCGCGAGCTGGGCGCGTCCGGCCAGAACCTTGGCGTTCAGCACGACGGGATCGATCTCGGCGAGAAGCTCGCCGGCTTTGACCTCCTGCCCGACCTCGACATGGATCGTCTTGAGCTGACCCGATACCTGCGCGCCGAGATCGACATAGTCGCGCGGCTGCAGATTGCCGAGCGCCGACACGGTGTCGACGACATCGCCGCGCGTGACCGGCGCCGTGACGATGGTGGTGTCGGATTCCGCGGGAAGGCCGAATTGCCAGTAAGCGACAGCCGCGGCCGCGAGCGCCGCCCCAGCAAATGCGACCATGCGCCAGCCGCGCTTCGGCTTCTCAGTGCCAGGCTCGATGTCGAGCGCGCCGAGGCCGGTTTCGGGCTTCGTCTCCACGGTGCGGATGCGGGTCACGCTCATTCGGTCAGCCTTTCGCAACACGCTCGAAGATATCGGCTTTGCGGGCTGAACCTTAGCTGAACACCCAGAATGCCATGGTTAAACTTTGGCAATCTGAGTATTGCGCGCATGGCCGGGCGGACCCGGCCATGGCGATAATTTTACTTCTTCGCGACGAGGGCGCGAACGTCGGCTTCGAGCTTGTTCACGAACGTTTCGAACTTTGCCGGATCCTCGAAAGCGTCGGTTACTTCCGTGGTCCAGGTCGGATGACGCAGCGAGTAGATCGAGAACGCCGTCGGCGAGCCGACCTTGGCGATCATCCGGTTCTGCAGCTTGAAGGGCACCGCCTCGAGAATCATGAAATCGGCCGTCGAGTAATCCTTTTCGAACGCCTTATAGGACTCGGACGCTTCCTTGTACTTGTCGGAATTGATGAGGTCCGTGAACCCCTTCAGAAACTCGACCGCGGGCGATTTTCCCTTGGTTGCGGCAACGTTCATCGCTCAGTCCCCTTCGGTTTGCGAGCGGACCCGTTCTCGGGCCCATGGCTCGGGCAAAGCTGAAAATCAGCGTCGAGTTAGAAAACGGAAGCCCGCCGGTCAAGGTGTCAGATGCGCACGACACGTGCATCCGGCGGACGGAAAATGGTGGGCGATACAGGGATTGAACCTGTGACCCCTCCCATGTCAAGGGAGTGCTCTCCCGCTGAGCTAATCGCCCATTTTCCAGAAGCGGAGACGGGCGATATACCGGCTCGAAACCCTATCCGCAAGGCAGAATGGCGTCAGGCGGCCAGCATCTTCTGGACCTCATTGACGAGGTCGCGGAGATGGAAGGGCTTGGACAGCACTTTGGCGTCCCTGGGAGTGTTCGAATCCGGGTTCAGCGCGACGGCCGCGAAGCCCGTGATGAACATGATCTTAATGTCGGGGTCGAGCTCGGCCGCCCGGCGGGCCAGCTCGATCCCATCCATTTCCGGCATCACGATGTCGGTCAACAGCAGTTCGAACGGCTCCTCGCGGAGACGGTGATAGGCCGACATGCCGTTGTCGAAGGACACGACCTCATAACCGGCATTCTGCAGCGCCTTCACCAGGAAGCGCCTCATGTCGTTGTCGTCTTCGGCTAGAATAATCTTGTTGCTATCGGTCATATCGTTCATGGAAATCCCGCCCGCGAGCCCCTCTTTTGTCCCATAAGCCGCGCCGACCGTAAACAGCGGGTTCACGACGGAGCAGATGGACAGCGGCCAGCGGTCGCGGCACCATCGTAACGGGTCCGGCGTTCTGCTAAACCCCGTCTGTCCGACGCGTCCGAGATCGAGTGCCGACCCCCATGCTGTCCCCGAGCGACACAGCGCCCGAAGCCGAATTCGAGATCGTCGATCCGGTCCGGATCACCGCTCCCGTCGTGTTCAATTCGCCGCATTCCGGCGCTCGCTATCCGGCCGCGTTCCTAGCCTCCGTCCGGCTCGACGCGCTGAGCCTGCGTCGCTCCGAGGACGCCTTCGTCGACGAACTGTTCCTGCCGGCGCTCGATTACGGCGCGCCGCTCATGCGGGCGCATTTTCCGCGCGCTTTCCTGGATGTGAACCGTGAGCCGTATGAACTCGACCCCCGCATGTTCGACGGCCGCCTGCCCGCCTTACGCCAATACGCGTTCGCTGCGCGTCGCGGGCGGGCTCGGGACCATCGCGCGCGTGGTCGGTGACGCGCAGGAGATTTACGACCGCCGCCTCCCCGTCGAGGAAGCGATCCGCCGCATCGAGACGCTGTACAAGCCCTATCACGCGGCGCTCAGCGGGCTTCTCGGCGGCATCCGCGATATGTTCGGCGCCGCCGTCCTCGTCGATTGCCATTCCATGCCGTCCACGGGCCTCGCCCGCGAGGAACGCCAGCGCGCCGACATCGTGTTGGGTGACCGTTACGGCACCTCGTGCAGCCCGGGCCTGACCGATCTCGCGGAAGTGACCTTGCGCGGCCTCGGCTTCACCGTCGCCCGCAACCGTCCCTACGCGGGCGGCTACATCACCGAGCATTACGGCATGCCCGCGACGGGCATGCACGCGCTGCAGATCGAGATCAACCGCGCGCTCTACATGGACGAGAAAACGCATGAGCGCACCGCGGGCTTCGCGGTCATCTGCGGCAAGCTCGGCGCTTTTACCGAACAGCTCATCCTGTACGCACAGAGCGAACTTCCTATCCGCCGCGCGGCCGCGGAATGATTGCCGCCCAATGACAGCCGTCGATTTCAAAGCGTTTGTGGACCGTCTCGCCAATGTCGCGGGCGAAGCCGTCCTGCCGTTTTTCCGCACCACGATCGGCGTGGAGAACAAAGGCACGAAAGGCGGCTTCGATCCCGTCACCGCGGCGGACCGCGCCGGCGAATCCGCCATGCGGCAGGTCATCAAGTCGACGTTTCCCTCGCACGGCATCATCGGCGAGGAGTTCGGCAGCGAGGCCGCGGACGCGGAATATGTCTGGGTGCTCGATCCGATCGACGGCACGCGCGGCTTCATCACCGGTCTGCCGACCTGGGGCACTTTGATCGGCCTCCTGAAAGGCGGCACCGCCGTTTACGGCGTGATGAGCCAGCCTTTCACGAAGGAAAGATTCTGGGGCGACGGCGGCGCGGCGCATTCGAAGGGCCCGCTCGGCGAACGCAAGCTGCGCGTCCGGTCCTGCGCGACTTTGTCCGACGCCATCATGTCCTCGACCTCACCGCGCCTGTTCGCCGGCAAGGAGCTGAAAGCCTTCGAAGCGCTGGAAGCGGCGACCCGCCACACACGTTACGGCGGCGATTGCTATGCCTATTGCATGCTCGCGGCAGGACAGATCGATCTTGTCGTCGAGACCGATCTCAAGCCCTACGACATCGTGGCGCTCATTCCCATTATCGAGGGCGCGGGCGGTGTCGTTACCGATTGGAACGGCGGACCGGCGACGAACGGCGGCAGCGTGATCGCCGCAGGAGACCGCCGCGTTCACGCCGCCGCGCTCGAACTTCTCGGCAGAGTCTAGTCGGTACGCCTAATCCGTAAAGGTCGGCGTCCCCGGAATGAACGCGTCGAACGCCGCCCAGAACGCATCGCGCACGGCGTCGCGCTCCATCAGAATTTCATGCCGCGCGGTCGGCAGTATCACGACATCGGCAGTCCGCATCTGCGCGGCAAGAAGCTCCATCGGCCGGTTTGCGACGACCCTGTCCTCGGCCGCGGCGATGAACAAAGTCGGCGTGCGGATCTGCGATACCCTCTCCGGGTCTCCCAGGAGATCCATCGCGCGGTGCGCCGCGCGCAGCCAGCCCACGGTGGGCGAGCCGAGCGCGAGCTGCGGCGCCGCCTTGCACAACGCAACGAGACGGGCGTAGCGACGGGAATCGCTGGTCAGGACATTTTTCCGGATATCGCGTTCGCCGTTCTCGGTGTAGTCGCGCGCGCCGCCGCCCGGCACGAACATCCGGCTAAATCCCAAACCCACGAGCACCGCCGCAAGCCGCCGCGTCAGAGGATCGGCGGCAAGGCCCGGCAGGCCGATCATGGGCGCGGTCAGAACGATCCGGTCCCACCAGGTCGAACGGCGGCGGGCCGCCTCCAGCACGATCGGCCCACCCATGGAATGGGCCAACGCGAAGAACGGCGGATGGCATTCCGGCCGCACAAAATCTTCCATGAACACATGCATGTCGTCCTGGAAGTCGTTGAACTGGGCGACATGGCCGCGCCGGGCGTTCTTGAGCCGTCGCTGCGAGCCGCCCTGCCCCCGCCAGTCCAGGGCCGCGACCGTGAAACCGCGTTCGTTGAGCTCCTCGATTACCTCGAAATATTTCTCGATGAACTCGGCCCGCCCCTGAAACAGGCAGATCGTTCCCTTGAAAGGGCGGTCGGAGGGGGCCTTGAAGCGCGCAACGCGCAAGGTCACCCGATCCCGGGTCAGGAGATCGAACAGCTCCCCGTTTTCAGGGGCGGGATTTTCAGGAATGGAAACGAAGGGAACGGTCATGGAACTGGGGTCTTGAAGGGCAGAATCAGGCTTACCACATCCTGATTGCACAGGCCCGAAGGGCTGTGCATGACAATTTGTCGGTCCGGCCATGACGGCGGACCTCATCCGCATCGCTTCAAGGAGGATGTGACCATGCGTGCTTTTGACCCAACCCTGCTCTACCGCTCGACCGTCGGCTTCGATCGGCTGTTTTCCCTACTCGACCAGTTCGGCCCCGAGGCCGGCCAGGCTCCGGGCTATCCGCCCTATAATATCGAGCGCACGGGCGAGAACGACTACCGCATTTCCATCGCCGTGGCCGGTTTCGCCGACTCCGACCTCAATATCGAGGTCAAGGAGAACGCGCTCACCGTGAAGGGCGAGAAGCAGCCGTCCGAGACCCGGGGCGAGATACTTCATCAGGGCATCGCCGCGCGCGCCTTCGAGCGCCGCTTCCAGCTTGCCGACTATGTGCAGGTGAAGGGCGCGAGCCTCGAGCACGGCCTTCTGCATATCGACCTCGTGCGCGAGGTCCCGGAGGCCAAGAAGCCGCGCACCATCGCCATCGGTTCCGGCTCGGCCGCGACCGCCAAGGCGATCGAGAACAAGGCCGCCTGAGGACTTTTCCCTGCTGCCTGTACGATGTGCGCCCCGGGAGACCGGGGCGCATCTATTTTGCCGCGGTTTTGCCTGCCTCGACCCGGATCACTTCGCCGGCGAGCCGCGCGATCTCGTCCTGCGAATGGCTGACATAAAGGATCGGCACCCCGGCCTCGGTGTGCAGCGCCTTGAGGAAGGGCAGGATTTCCGCGCGGCGCTCCTCGTCGATCGATGAAAGCGGCTCGTCGAGAAGAAGCAAAGCGGGATCGGCGAGCAGCGCGCGCCCGATCGCGACACGCTGTGTTTCGCCGCCGGACAATGTGCGCGGATGCCGTTTGAGAAGGGCGCCGAGGCCGAGGAGTTCGATCACCGGTTCAAGGGGTGCACTGCCGCCCGCGAGCCAGCGGCCATAGCGGAGATTGCGCGCGACGTTGAGATGGGGAAACAGCCGCGAATCCTGGAACACATAACCGATGCGCCGCTTGTGGCGCGGGACGAAAACGCCGAGCGCCGTGTCGGTAAGTACGCGCCCCGACACCGCGACGCGCCCCCTGTCGGGGCGGATCAGCCCGGCGATGGCATTCAGAATTGTACTCTTGCCCGCGCCCGACGGGCCGGACAAAGCGGTGACGTTGGCGGTGCTGCGGAACCTCGCATCGAGCGTGAAAGCGCCCTGACGGTGATAAAGGTCGACCTCGATCATTCCAGGTTGAGCCTCCGGTCGATCCGCCGCGCGAAATATTCGGAGATCAGAACCGCGACGACCGATACCGCGATGGCGATGACGACGAGGCGCATTGCGCCGGCGTCTCCTCCCGGAACCTGCGTGAAGGTGTAGATCGCACTCGGCAGGGTCTGCGTCTCCCCCGGAATGTTCGAGACGAAGGTGATGGTCGCCCCGAATTCGCCGATGGCCTTCGCAAAGGCCAGAACCGCGCCCGCGAGAATGCCGGGGACGCTGAGCGGCAGCGTAACCGTGAGAAACACCATCCAGGGACTGGCGCCCAAAGTGCCGGCGGCATCTTCCAACTTGCGGTCCACCGCCTCGATGGACAGGCGGATCGCGCGCACCATCAGCGGAAACGCCATGACGCCCGCGGCCAATGCCGCGCCGGTCCAGCGGAACGAGAAGCTTATTCCGAAGACATCGTAGAGGAAGGCCCCCACGGTGCCTCTTTTGCCGAATGTCAGCAGCAGCAGATAACCTGTCACGACGGGCGGTAGAACGAGCGGCAGATAGACGAGGGCATTCAGCAGCGAGAGGCCCCAGAACCGGCCCCGCGCCAGCAGAAAGGCAACCGCCACGCCGATCGGCAGGCTGCAGAGAACGGCCGTAGCCGCGACCTTCAAACTGAGCTGAAGAGCCGCGGCCTCGTTCGGTTCAAGTCGAAACCAATCCATCCTTACTTGAGTATCGTGAAGCCCTGCTTCTCGAAAGCCGCGACGGCTTTCGGGCTGCGCAGATAGTCGAGGAACGCCTTCCCGTCCGGGCCCTTCCCATCCTTCAGCTGTGCTGCCGGATAGACGATTTCCGGATGGCTGTCGGCCGGGAACGTGTCGACGATCTTGAGCGTCGGGTCGGCCGCGACGTCGGTCTTGTAGACGACGCCGAGCGGCGCCTCGCCGCGCGAAACGAGAGCGAGGGCGGCGCGCACATTCTCCGCCTGCGCGACTCTGGCTTCGACGCCCTTCCAGGCGCCGAGCTTTTCGAGCGCCGCCTTGCCGTATTTGCCGGCCGGAACGGCCGCGACATCGGCCATGGCCAGTTTGCCGTCCGCTCCGAGTGCTGCGGCGATGTCGACTCCCGGCGCGAGCTTCAGGGACACGGCCGAATCCTTCGGGGCGACGAGCACGATGCTGTTGCCGAGCAGGTTGCCGCGGGTGCCGGGCGTGACCAGACCGGCCTTTTCAACCACGTCCATCCAGTCCAGATCCGCGGAGATGAAGATGTCGGCCGGGGCGCCCTCCTGGATCTGCTTCGCCAGAGCGGGGCTGCCGGCATAGGAAATCGCCGCTGTCTTGCCGGTCTCGGCGTTCCAGGTCTTGGCGACGTCGTCGAGCGCGTTTTTCAGGCTCGCGGCGGCGAACACCGTTACATTGCTCTGGGCCGCGGCAGGCGCGGCGAAAAGCATGAGCGCGGCGAACGGCGCGGCTAAACGGGACAGAAAAGAACGCATGGGAAACCTCCGAAGAGGTGCATCTTTCGAAGCCCGGCATCTCCAGATCAAGGTGGGTTTGGCGCTCCAACGATAGACGCCGACTATCATGACATAACGCAATGCGCGTGACGGGACCGACCAGACGGTCCGAAAGCGGGCGGCCCGCATTCGCTCAGCCGCTATGCTCTCGAACGCGCGACGAGCATCGGCGATCCGGATCTTATGATTCTGTCGCTTCTATTCCGCGGGCGTCGCGGACGCATGCCTGAAAACGAGGCTCGGCAGATCGGCACGCGCGCCGTCGATGCGGTGCAGCATGATGGCGGTTGCGCCGAGCCAGAAGATTGTGGTGAGCAGAAGCGAGAATGCCGCGCCTTCCGCGCCCCACATCGTCGCGAACAGCGCATTGCCCGCAAACAGAACGACGGCCGATGCGACGCAGATGATCGCGTTGGCGGTCTGTGCGCCTTTCAGCGTCAGGAGCAGAGGGCCCGGCCCCGCCACCGCACGGACGAACTGCGTCACCATCAGGATCGTCAACGTGGTTTGCGCCGCGCGGAACTGATCTCCGAACACCGCGAGCAGACGATCGCCGAAGAATACGCTGAAGAGCACGCCGCCCACGGTCAGCCCGAGCGGCGCGAGGCTCGCGCCGAGAATCTTGCGGGTGAGCGTCGCGCCCTGACGCCGCGCGATGGCGTCGCCCATATCCGGCAGCAGAACCTGGTGCGCCACCTGAACGGTGAAGCCGACAAGGAACGCGACCTTCAGGCACAAACCGAACGCCGCGACATCGGCCATGTCCATGAACGGCGCGACGAAGATGACGGCGAGGTCCGTCAGAAGGCCAGTGAAGCTCGCGACGATGACGAGCGGCCAGGCTTCGCTCCGCCAGCGCCGCGACAGGCGCGCGTCGTAGACCGGTTTTGCGGGGCCGCGATAAAGGTGGCGGACGATGTACAGGGTCGCGATCGCGACGGCCGTCCATGTGCCGAGCTGAATGCCCGTCAGAAGAGCGACGGAAGGATGCGTGCCCGTCAGATAGAACAGACCCAGGATCAACGAAAACAGCACCGGCACCATGATGAGGCCGGGAAAATACGCCGAGATGAACAGACGGAAGGTCGCGGCGATCGAGCTCTGAATGCGATGCATGGCCATCGGGATGACGGTCAGCGAGCCCAGCATGAAGGCCGTGCGCGTGCCCGGATCGACATTGGGTGCGAACCAGCCGGCAAGCACCAGGCAGAGCGCCCCGATCACGGCCCATTTGGCGGTTTCGGTCTGCGCCATGCGCAGGAAGGCCGACAGATAGCCGAGCTTGCCGCGCTCGCCGTAGCGCGAGACGAAGCGGGTCAGAAGGCCCGGATAGCCGTGTCCGAGAACGAGTGTCGCCACCATCCCCGTGCTGGTGATGAAATAGAACACGCCGAGCTCATTCGGCTCGATCAGATGCGCGAGGAGAATTTGCGTAAAGAATCCGATGCCTGCGCCGGCGACGCGGACCAGCGACAGGACCATCGAGGTCGGAAGCAGCCGGGACCAGGGACGCAAAACCAGAAACTCCGGAAAAATGCCGATCGCCATGCCAGGACCGCACGCCCCATTCTGCCCCGAAGAAGCTTAATCTTGCGTTGCATGAGGCCCCTGGCACCCGCGTCTCGCCGTTTCCCCCCGGGAGTTGAGCTTTGATAAAGGGATTGCCTGTAGGTCGTGGAGACAGGATCTCCGGCAGCACCCGCACCGGACACCGCCACCTTTCGGAAGGAGGGCGTTTCATGGACATTTCCACGCTCGACGCTTCCCCGGCAGGTGAGCGGCAGCCGGATTCCGCGGTCGCCGCAGTCGCGCCGCCGTTCCACGGACCGCTGACGGTCAAAACCATCCCCGGCCGCGACTGGGACGCCCTTCTGGCGCGGTTCGACGACGTCTCTTTCGAGCAAAGCGCGCTCTATGCGGCCCACCGCTGGGGCGACGGGAAGGTGGAATGCCTCGCGGTCCATGACGGCGCGGCTGTCGTCGGCGGCGCGGTTCTCATCCGCATCCGCCTGCCGCTTCTCGGCGGGCTCGTACGCCTCAAGTTCGGCCCTGTCTGGCGGCCTCTGGGCGTCGCGGCGACGCCGGAGCGCTATGCCGCTGTGGTGACGGCCTTGCGCGATCACGCAGCGGCGGAAGGTCTGGCGCTCAACATATTGCCCCGGCCCCATCCCGTCTTCGCGGCGCTGGAGGGCAAGGAACTGCAGCGCCTCGGCTTCGGCCGGACCGAGGAGACCGTGGACGCCGACCGTTTCCTGGTGGACGCGGCGCTGCCGGCGGACGAACAGGCGACGAGCCTCGGCCAGACATGGCGGTCCAATCTGAGGAAGTCGGAAAAGGCCGGCCTCGACCTGGCCGATCTCGATTTCGCCGCCTATTCCGAATTCGTCGCCATCTACGACCGCATGGCGCAGCGCAAGCAGGTCACATTGTACGGACCCGTCGATGTCGTCCCGGAACTCCGCGCGACATTGCCGGAACAAATGCGTCCGCTCGGCATAATTGCGCGCCACAAGGGTGAAGCGGTCGCCGGCGTCATCTACGCCCGGATCGGCGACATGGCCTATTACATGTTCGGCGCAACCAACGACAAAGCTCTGCCGGTCCGCGCGGGATACGCACTGCAATGGGCGGTGCTGGATAAACTGCGCGGCACGACGCGCTGGTACGACCTCGGCGGGGCGCCTGAGCCGGGGCTGCGCCAGTTCAAAAGCGGGTTCGTCGGCAAAGCGGGCGTGATCGTCACGCTCCCCGGCGAATTTCACTATGCGGCCGGTCCGCGCGCGAAACTCGCTCTCCACCTCATTTCGGCGGTCCGTAGGGCCCGCAGCTTCGTCCGGACGACATTGAAAACCCTGCGCCGCATGGCCGGGCCCCCGGCCAAGGCCGCACCCGGTCCATCGGCTCCCGCCGTGTAACGGCCATCGGCGGCGCCCGGCCCGGATGCGAGCCGTTATCTATAGTTGCAGACACCCGTTGCTCCGCTCCTGAAGTTACCGTTCTGTCAGCCGCGGCGAAGAGTTTGTTGATCACGGCTCCTCGCGGGGCCGCACAGAGAGAGACATGTCACCCCAATCTCACGGCGCCGCTGCCGTCCGGCACGACATTGAGGAGCACACGGCCCACGAGGCATGGACCGGTCCGGTCTGCGTCGAACGGGTCGACGGCGCCCGTTGGGATAGCCTGCTCGACGGCTTCGACGACGTGACATCCGATCAGAGCGCGCTGTACACGGCCCATCGCTGGGGCGAGGAGAAAGTCGTCTGCCTCGTCGTTCGCGATGCGAACGGACAAATCCTGGGCGGCGCGACATGTCTCCGGTTCAGCCTGCCTTTGCTCGGCGGCTTGGTCTACGCGAAGTTCGGACCCGTCTGGCGGCGCAGGAGCGAGCCCGCTCCCCTCGAGCGCTACCGTGCGGTCGTCTCGGCGATCCGTGACTACGCTGCGGAACTCGGGCTGGCGCTCACTCTGGTTACGCGTCCCCACCCTCATTTCACATCGCTCGAAGCCGAGGAGCTGCGCCGTCTGGGCTTCACCTCCGGTCTCGACATCGTCGACGACCGTTACATGGTCGATTGCGCGCTCTCCGCGGAAGACCAGATGGCGAGCCTCGCACAGACATGGCGCGCCAATCTCAGGAAGGCGGACAAAGCCGGGGTCGAGATCGTCGATCTCGACGACACAAGCTATTCCGAGTTTGAAGCCCTCTATGGGCGCATGATGGCGCGCAAGCAGGTGACGCTCTACGACCCGGTCGAAATTGTGCCGAAGCTGCGCGCGCATTTCAGCGAGAATATGCGCCCGCAGGCGATGCTTGCCCGTCATGACGGCGAAGCGGTCGCCGGAATCGTCTACGCGATATTCGGCGACGTCGCCTATTACATGTACGGCGCGAGCAGCGAGAAGGCGCTGCCCGTACGCGCCGGCTATGCCCTGCAATGGGCGGTGCTCGACCGGCTGCGCGTGCGCGTGCGCTGGTACGACCTCGGCGGCGCGCCGGATGGCGGTCTCAGCCTGCACCAGTTCAAGAGCGGCCTCGTCGGCAAGGCCGGCCTGCGCATCGGCATGCCGAGCGAATTCAACTCCGCCCCGACGTTCCGGGCGGCGTGCGCACTGTTTCTGATCCAGACGATCCGCAAAGTGCGCTTTTTCGTCAGGAACAGGCTTCCGAACTTCCGGCGTGCCTGACCATGTCCAGCGCAAAGACCGGCCCCGCCCGCAACGACATTGTCGGCCTCTCGCCGAAAGACGCGGCTTTTGTCGCGCTGATGCCCGTTCTCTTTGCCGCGGCCTGGCTGCTGCCGGCGGCCTGGGCGCGCAGGGCATCGCGCATTGCCAGTGCCGTGCGCGCGCGCATCTTGCCGAGCGCAACCGCGAGCGAGGCACACAAGCTCGCGCCGATCTTTCCGGGGTCTCCCGAGGCTTTGGCCGTGGCGTTCCGTACGGACTTCTACATCGAACGCCTTCAGCTCTTCGCGCAGCGCGGCCCGCTGCCTAGGCGCATACCGTCAACGCTTGAGGGACGCGAACATCTGGATGAGGCGCTGACGGACGGCAAAGGCGCCCTGCTGTGGGTCGTGCCGACGATCTATGCGTCCATCGCAGGCAAATCGGCGTTCTGGCAGGCGGGCTTTCGCATCGCCCATCTCAGCCGCACCGATCACGGCTTCTCGGACACGAGGTTCGGCGAGGCCTTTCTCAATCCCCTGCGCACACAGGTCGAACGACGCTTCCTTGCCGACCGCGTGGTCATCGAGCCCGGCAGGACGGGAGACGCGCTTGCCGAACTCACGCGGCGCCTTGCCGCAAACGGATTAGTTTCGATCACGGTGGGGGATCGCGCCAGACAAACCGTGTCGGCGCCGTTTCTCGCCGGGCGGATGAACGTTGCGACCCGTCCGGTCGAGATGGCCCGGGACAGCGGAGCCCGGCTTCTGCCGGTGATAACGATCGCCCGGAACGACGGCACGTTCACGACGGAAATCGGAACGCCTTTGCCAACTCAAGATCCCGGCGAAGCAATCGCGGCTCTCGCGCGTTTCATGGAACCGCGAGCGGGCGCATATCCGGAGCAGTTTGCCGGACTGCCGTTCCTGTCGGCACCGCCTTCTCTCAGACCCAGCCCATCAGTTCCCGCCGCGTAACGGCCTCGATCACGTCCATACCGGGCTCGCTGTCGTTGAGGCACGGAATGGCGGTGAAGTTCTGGCCGCCGTTGTGATGGAATATCTCGGCGTTCTCGACGCCGATCTCCTCGATCGTCTCCAGGCAATCGGCGGTGAACCCTGGCGTAACGACCGCAAGGTTCTTCACGCCCTCTTTGGCCAGAGCCTCGACCGTCTTGTCGGTATAGGGCTGGAGCCATTCCTCCGGTCCGAACCGCGACTGGAAGGTCATTATCAGGCCTTTCTCGTCCATGCCGAGTTCATCGCGGAGCAGCCGTGCCGTCTTCGAGCAATGGCAGAAATAGGGATCGCCCTTCTCGAAATAGCTTTTCGGAATGCCGTGGAACGAGGCGAGGATCACGTCCGGCTTCCATTTCAGCGTCTTCAGATGCGCCTTCATCGTCGCCGAAAGGGCCGCGATATAGGCCGGATCGTCGTGCCAGGGCGGTGCGAGGCGCAAAGCCGGCTGCCAGCGCATCGTCTTCAACTTGTCGAACACCTTGTCGCCGACGGTCGCGGTCGTGGCCGCCGCATATTGCGGATACATCGGCACGACGACGAGACGCTCGCAGCCCGCCCCATGCAGCGCATCGATCCGCGATGCGATGGACGGATGGCCGTAGCGCATCGCCCAATCGACGACGACGTTGTCGAGGTCGCCGAGCCGCGTTGAGAGCTTGGTTGCCTGGTCGCGGGTAATGGTCTTGAGCGGCCCCTCGTCACGCTCCTTGTTCCAGATCGTCTGGTAATCGCGGCCCTTCGGACCGGGTCGTTTGGTGAGAACGATCAGATTGAGGATCGGCCACCACAGCCAGCGCGGCGTTTCGATTACGCGCCGGTCCGACAGGAACTCCTTCAGATAGGTCCGCATCGGCCAATAGGAGGTGCCCTCGGGTGTCCCGAGATTGACCAGCAGGACGCCGATCTTGCCCGATTTCACAGGCGGATGCTGGGCCGGCGGGGAAGATGCGGCCGGCGCTTTCGGTTTGCGCGGGGTTTTGACCATGGACCGAGGTTTTAGAGTCCTTTCCAAGTCCGCGCCATGGCGGCCTGATTTCCCTCCCTCGTGGGGGGCGCCCCACCTCGTCGCGGCTGCGGCCAAGTCGACAGGCCCTCACCCCACCCCGCTCGTGCCTTGCACGAGTCGGCCCTCCCCATTCAGGGGAGGGAGGGGTCCCCATGAAATCGAAACTTTACTCCCCAGTTGCGAATGATTATCAGTTTCATATGCAAAAACAGGTTTCATCGCCGTTTCATTACTCGACCGGCTGGCGCAACTCGGAGGGCGATCCCTCGCTGGCCGAGGTCAATGCCTCGATCGCGGTGCCGAAAAAGCCCGGCCTTCGCCGCTTCGCGGCGTTCCTCGGACCAGGCTATCTCGTCGCCGTCGGCTATATGGACCCGGGAAATTGGGCGACCTCGCTCGCCGGCGGCGCCCAGTTCGGTTACGCGCTTCTGATCGTCGCGCTGCTGTCCAACATGATGGCGATCCTGCTGCAGGCTTTGTGCGCGCGGCTCGGCATCGCTTCGAAGCGTGACCTCGCCCAGGCCTGCCGCGACAGTTTTCCGAAGCCCGTTTCCTTCGTGCTGTGGGGCCTCGCGGAAGCGGCGATCGTCGCGACCGATCTCGCCGAGGTCATCGGCACAGCGATCGGCCTCAATCTCCTGTTCGGCATTCCGCTCGAGATCGGCGTCATCATCACCGCGCTCGACGTGTTTTTGATCCTCTGGCTGCAGCGGATCGGATTCCGCTGGGTCGAAGCCATGATCGTGACTTTGCTCGGCGTCATCGCCGCGTGCTTTGCCGTGCAGATCGCAATGGCCGACCCCGATTGGGGCGCGGTCATCAGAGGCTTTGCGCCGACGACCGATATCGTCACCAACCCGAAAATGCTCTATCTCGCGCTCGGCATCCTCGGCGCGACCGTCATGCCGCACAATCTCTATCTGCACTCGGCGATCGTACAGACTCGGAATGTCGGCCCGACGGTCGAGGAAAAGCGAACCGGCATAAGGCTCGCGACGTGGGACTCGACCATCGCGCTGATGTTCGCGCTGACGATCAACGCCTCGATCCTCATCCTCGCGGCGGCGGGCTTCAACCGGACAGGCAACACGGACGTCGCTGAACTCAACCGCGCCCACGAACTCCTCGCGCCGCTGCTCGGCTCGACGCTCGCCCCGACCTTGTTTGCCATTGCGCTTTTGTGCTGCGGCCTGAACTCGACCGTCACCGCGACGCTTGCCGGCCAGGCCGTGATGGAGGGCTTCCTCAAGATAAGGCTGCCTCCCTGGCTGCGCCGTCTCATCACGCGCTCGATCGCCATCGTCCCCGCTGCCGTGGTCACCATTTTCTACGGCGAGAACGGAACCGGCTGGCTGCTCATCATGAGCCAGGTCGTGCTGAGCCTGCAGCTTCCGTTCGCGGTCGTGCCGCTGGTGATGTTCACGGCCAGCCGGTCGAAAATGGGTGCGCTCGTCGCGCCGCGCTGGATGACGGCGCTCGCGGCGCTCACCGCGTTCGTCATCATCGCGTTGAATATGAAACTGCTGTTCGACTTCGTGACCGGCTGAGTCTCAGCTCGCGGCCGCGGCCGGCAGACCGGTCGACAACAGCCCGCCGAGCAACATCAGCCCAAAGGCGAGCACCGCGAAGCCGGCGCAGATCTCGACCATCCGAAGCGCTTTGCGCGTTTTCGGCCGCGACGGCCCGGCGGCCAATCTCACCGCGAACCCCTTTGCAACGACCGCGATCGTCGCGATCACGGCAACCGTAATTGCGGTGCCGACCGCCATGACGAAGGTCGCGGCGATCCCCGTCCAGATCAGGCCTTGCGCCAGCGCGAAAACAAGAATGAGCAGCGCACCGGTGCATGGCCGGAGCCCTATCGCGAGAACCGCCGAGCCCGCGCGGCGCCAGTCGAAGTCTCCCTCGAGATCCTCCGCCTTCGGCCCGTGATTGTGGCCGCGATGATCGTCGTGGGCCGGCGCTGTGTCCCATCGCGTCTTCCCGCGTCCGCGCAGCGCGGTCCGGCTGGTGCGGTAGAGCAACGCGATTCCGAGCGCGACGATCAGCGCGTAACTCGCAGCCTCAAGCCACCATGACGCAACGCCCATGGCCTGGCTCGTCGCGCCGAGCAGCACCGCGAACACGCCGACCACGACGACCGCCGTCACCGCCTGTGCCATCGCCGCAGCGAACGAGATCGCGATCCCGCGCCGCAACGTTTCTCCGGTTGCAAGCAGATATGACGAAATGACCGCTTTGCCGTGTCCCGGCCCAGCCGCATGGAAAACGCCGTAGGCGAAGCTCAATCCAACGAGCAGAAGAAACGCCGAGCCGTCGGCCTTTGACGCCGTCAGGGCCTCCGACATCGCCTTGTAGAAATTCGCCTGCTGCCGGGCGATCCAGCCGAAGATGCCACTCGTCGGTTGCCCGGCGACGCCGTCCGGCCGGACCACGCCGAAGGCGCCGAGCGCGGGATTAGCCGGGGCTTGTTGCGGCGCGGCCTGAGACATCTGCTGCAGGGGCGCCGCCTCCGCGATGCTGATCGCCTGGTCGACGCGTGACGGCACCACGGCACCGTCGATCTGTGCCGGAGGCGCTTCCGGCGGGGGCGCTGCCGCAAGGGCCTGTGCATACGCCTCGGCATCCGCGCCGCAGCGCGCGATCAGCACATTGGCAAACTGCTTGCCCCAGGCTTCGCCGGGATCGAGATTGGAAAAGAAATCCTCGCCCAGCTTCTGGCTCGACGCGACCGCGTCCCCGGGTCCTTCGGCGTCCACGCGGCATCCCGCGGCCGCGCCCTCGAGTGTCGCGGGCTGCTGTTCGGCCAGCGTGAAGGACACGAAATAGGTCGGGTCGTAGATTTCCACGCGCAGCGTGTCGGCCTTCGCCGCGGCGGTCACCGGCAAGGTGAAGTTCAGCGTCAGCGCCGTGCCGTCGTGATCGAGCCAGTAGTCGACGGGCGCGCCGAATGTGATGTCCTGACCCTGCGCTTTGGCGAAGGTGAAGAAGTCGAACTCCTTCAGGGAGGTCACATTGACCTCGGCCAGGGATTGGAGTTCCGCGCGCGAGAGCTTGCCGTCGGTGTCGGTGTCCAGACCCTGCGAGGCGAACGCCGAGAACATGTCGTCGAACCGCCAGGAATAGCGCACCGCCTTCAGCGCGCCGTCCGCATAGACCAGTGTGCCCTTGACCGTCACGAACACATGCGGATGCGCTTCCGCCGGGACGGCTGCCAGCGCAAGGCATGCTGCAACGAGAAAAGACCTAAAACGACGGAACATGGAGGCGCTAATCATCGGTTCAGTACGGCTGAAACAAGGCCATCGCCCGCGAGGGGAGCGCGCAAGGCCAGCCGGAACGGCTCGCCCGGCGCGGGTTCGACAAAGACCGCCACGGAACGGATGGCAAGCCCCTCATCCTTCACGCCTTTGTCATGGACCATGTTCAGCGCGGCCAGCGCGCGCGCTTTTTGGTCTTCGGGGAGAGGGCCCGCGAGCGTCAGGTGAAAGGTGAAAGTATCGAACACATAGGGATAACCCCAGCGATCAAGGTGTGCCGCCTCGCGCTCGGATAGGCCGGCCGACAGCCGCCGGGCTTTCTCGGCAGCCGACGGCTGGGCGCGGAAGACGTCGAACCCGGCGACGCAGGCATCGGCCAGTTCGTGCACGCGCGCATCTTTTTCCGTCAGGCCGAGCATCACATAGGAACCGCCCGCGACCGGGGCCGCGGAGAGGCCGGTTATCGGCGCTCTTTGTGCGGCGAAGGCCCGCGTCGCCGCGAACAATTCTTCCTCGCTCCGCCCGGCCGCCAATGCGAAAGGCGGCTTCAAAGTGGCGTGAAAACCGTAGCGGCGCGGCGAGGCGGTTAACGCCCGCCACTCGTCCGGAAGAAATCCGTCGGGCAAGATTTGCGAGACGGCCTCGCCGGTTTCGGGATCGCTTCCGAGAACGCCGGTACCGAACGTCCAAAGACGCGTCTCGCGTTCCGGCGCGAAGTAGATTGCATAGCGCGGGGCCATCGGATCAGAACACACGCTGGCCGGCGACCGTCACCGCACGGATCATGGGCGTGCCGCCGACGATCCGGAAGCGCACGAAATCGGCGCGCTGGCCGGGCTTCAGCCGCCCCCGGTCGGCAAGACCGAGCATGTCGGCCGCGCGCCAAGTGACGAAGCCGATCGCCGCGTGAAACGGCATGGATGAGCTCAAAGTATGTACGGCCTGCAGCAGGCTCGCCGGCACATAGTCCGAGGACAGCACGTCGACCAGCCCCCGGGCTGCGAGATCCGCGACAGCGACGCCGCCCGAATGCGATCCGCCGCGAACAATGTTCGGGGCCCCGGCGACTGTCTTCATCCCGGCATCGTGCGCCGCACGTGCGGCTTCGATTGTCGTCGGAAACTCCGAAATCGTGCAGCCGCCCGCGACCGCCTCCTCCACATGCTGCAGTGTGGTGTCGTCGTGGCTCGCGAGAGGCAGATCGCGCCCCCGAAAGAACGACACGGCCTTCTCGAAATTGTGCCTGGCGTTGCGGCTTGTCGTTTCGATCTGGTTCGCGATGATCTCATCGATCTCCGCGTCCGTACGCCCTTCTCCCTGGATGAACCGGCGATAATTGTCGAGATTGCGCCATTGCCGCTGGCCGAGAGTGTGGTCCATCAGCGAGGCGAGCGCGAGCGAGGGCGTGGCCGCATACCGCTCCAGCAGCGTCATCATCCGCGAATCCGTCATTTCGCAGCGGAAATGCAGGCGATGCGACGCGCGGAAGAGCTTCTTCGCGACGCCCTCTTCGACCGCCTCGATCATCGAGCCCATGGTCTTCGGCCGGTGATCCTTCTCGTCGTCATAGCCGCCGACGCAAATCGCATCATAAACCGTCGTGATCCCCGCCGCGACGATCTGCGCGTCATGCGCCAGAGCCGCGGCCACCGGATTGGGCCAGATCACACCGGGACGCGGCACGAAATGGCGCTCCAGATTGTCGGTGTGGCACTCGATCAGGCCCGGCGCGACGAAATCGCCTTCGGCATCCTCGCCGCCCGCGCTCCCGCCCGGCTGCATGTCGACGATCCCATCCGCGCCATAGGCCAAAGTGCCGGAGACCACACCGTCTTCCGTCACGAGCTTTGCGTTGGTGAGAATTGCGGTCATCGAACGGGGAGCCTTCGCGGGGTTCGGGGGTCTTTAGCAGATACCGATTACAGGCCCAATGCCCCGCCATCGGCGCGGGGATCGTGCATGCCCTCGATCCGCCCGTCGGGATGGCGGACGATCATCCCGGCATCACCGGTCTCGGAGCAGTAGGGCTTGTCCAGCACCTGCACGTCGTGGCCGCGCCTGTCGAGCTTTTCGATCAGCGCGCTGTCGAAGCGCGGCTCCAGCTTCAGCGTGGTCTCCGCCTCGCCCCAACCTTTTCCAAGTCGCCAGCGCGGCAGGTCTATCGCCTCCTCCACGCTTGTGCCGAACCCGGCATAGCGAACGAAGATCGCGGCCTGCGTCTGCGGCTGGCCGTCGCCGCCCTGCGAGCCATAGGAAATGACACGGCCGTCCTTCATCACCGCCAAAGGCGGGTTCAGCGTGTGGAACGGCAACCGCCCCGGCTCCAGCGGATTTTTCGCGCGCTCATCGAGTGCAAAGCCTGTCGCGCGATTCTGCCAGAGAATGCCGGTCTTCGGCAGAACGCAGCCGGAGCCCCATTCCCAGTACAGACTCTGGATATAACTGACTGCTCGTCCGTGCTTGTCGATTGCGCCCATCCACACCGTATCGCCTTCGCCGAGCGCCGCCGACGGCCAGGGCATAGCGCGATCGCGCGCGATCTTCGCCGCCTCCTGCTGGAGCCTCGATGCGGTCAGATAGTCCTTCGGATCGTGATCGAGATGACGGGGATCGGTAACGACAAGATCCCGAAGAAGAAACGCCCGCTTCGTCGCCTCGACGAGGCCATGCACGAAGTCCGCGCTCTCCGCGCGTCCGAGGTCGAGCCTTTCGGCAATGCCCAGAATGAGGAGCGACGCCAGGCCCTGCGTCGGCGGCGGTGAGTTCCACACCGTTCCGGATTTCAGCGCGAGTGTCAGCGGCTCGCGGAACCGCGCCTCGTAGCGCGCAAGGTCTTCGCGTGTGACGGGCGCCCTGATGCCCTCCAGATCGCTCGCGATTTCCCGCGCGACATCGCCACGATAGAAATCGCCGAGCCCCTGATGGGCCAGATGCTCCAGGGTCGCGGCGAGTTGCTTCTGCTTCAGCACCGCGCCTTCCACCGGCAGTTTGCCGTCCGTCAGGAACTGCGCGGCAAAACCGGGCGCCGCGAACAATTCCGCTTCGTCCTTTGCCTTGGTCTCCGCCTGCCCCTTCGACACCGCGAAGCCTTCACGGGCATGCCGGATCGCGTCCGACAACAGCACGTCGAGCGGCAGCCGGCCTCGCGCCGCTTCCAGCGCCAGTATCCAGCCGCCGATGACGCCCGCCACCGTTCCCGCCGCCAATGGCCCGCGCGACGGCACGGCGCCGTATCCGGCCTTCTGATAGGCGGAAATGCTCGCCCCGCTTCCGGCGGGGCCGCAGGCCTCGATATATCCGACCCGTCCGTCCGGCTCCCGCACCATGAAGAAGCCGTCGCCGCCGAGTCCGCTCATATGCGGATAGGTCACGGCGATCGTGGCGCCCATCGCCACCGCCGCTTCCAGGGCGTTGCCGCCCTCTTCGAGGATCGAGCGCCCGGTCTCAACGGCGAGGGAATGCGGAGCGGCCACGACGCCGCGATTTGAAATTGCAGGAGAGATCATGTGGCGAGGTCTATACCCCACTCCAGCAAAGCGGGAGAGGGCGATCCTCCCTCCCCCTTGTGGGGAGGGCCGAGAGCGCGAAGCGCTCCGGGGTGGGGTGCGCGAGTTTCGAGGTGCTCTTGCCTATCGATAGGCCATCACCCCACCCCGCTCGGCCTTCGGCCGAGTCGGCCCTCCCCATTCGGGGGAGGGAAACCGCACCTTCCCTCTGCGTCCCAATCCCGCTAGTTTCCGCCCCGCAAAGGAAGACCGATGGCTCTGAACCCGAAGAACACCCTGACCGTCATCTCCGCGACGATCCTTGTCGGCGTGGAAGTCCTCGTGGCCGGCGTCGCCGGCGGCTGGGCGCTCGCGGGCATGTTCGGTCTCGGTGAGGTCGGCGCCTGGGTTCTGGAAGCTGCGGGCGCGGCGCTCGCGCTCTATTTTGTCGTCCAGTTCTGGCGCTCGGCGAACCGCGTCGAACCCGTCATCTCCTGACGCTTGAATCCTTCGCTCCACTGCCCTGAAAAAATCACAAGTCCTGCCGCGCTAAGCCCTTGCGTATGACAGGCGATTACCCTATTTCCGCGCTTGCCCAATTTCGCACGTGCCTGTGGCTGCGTGCCGGTCTAGACGGAAGCCCCGTCTGGGCAGACCGGTAACCGGACTGAAAACCGGGTTTAAGTCGGCGCTCTGCCGGCGGACGCAGCTTAAAGCAACGACGTAGAGGGCTTTTTTGGTCTCTCCCGGCTCTCCAAAGGCCGGGGTCACTGAAGAGGCAGACTACATCCTTGCCGGGCGTGCGGACGGGAACTCCCTTCCAATCGTTGGCCGGACTCAACCCTGAAGCAGCCTTGGCTGCCACGGCACGATTCCAGCTATCGGCGCGAACAAGAGCCGCCGGTTCATCTGAGCCGGCAGTGTTGATGAAGTTCCATCGAAGCGTCTCCATCGCGCTTCGAAACGGGCGTCGTCAACGCAGAGCCAACGCGTGACTTTGGGGGAAACCCGATGACCGATCGTATCCGTGAATTCCTGGCCGCACGTCCGCACGAAGGCCCGCGCCTCGTTGTCGACCTTCAGGTCATCGCCGACAATTACCGCACCTTTGCCAAGGCGCTGCCGGACACCCGCGTGTTCTACGCGGTGAAGGCGAACCCCGAGCCGAAAGTTCTGCGTCTCCTGGCCGATCTCGGCTCGTGCTTCGACACGGCCTCGGTCGTCGAGATCCAGCAGGTCCTCGCCGCCGGCGCCGCCGCCGACCGGATCTCGTTCGGCAACACGATCAAGAAAGAGCGCGACATCGCCACCGCCCGCGCGCTCGGCGTCGATCTCTATGCCGTCGATTGCGTGGAAGAAGTCGAGAAGATCGCCCGCGCCGCTCCCGGCGCGCGCGTCTTCGCGCGCATCCTGTGCGACGGCTCGGGCGCCGAATGGCCGCTGTCGCGCAAATTCGGCTGCGTGCCTGAAATGGCGGTCGATGTGCTCGAGCACGCCCACCGTCTCGGCCTCATCGCGCACGGCGTCTCGTTCCATGTCGGCTCGCAGCAGCGCGACCCGAAGATGTGGGACGGCGCGCTCGCGTCGGCGGCGGGCATTTTCCACGCCTGCGCGGAGCGCGGCATCCACCTCGCAATGGTCAATCTCGGCGGCGGTTTCCCGACGAAGTATCTGAAGGAAATCCCCGGTGTCGAAAACTACGGCTCGGCGATCTTCGATGCGCTGCGCAAGCATTTCGGCAACCGCATTCCGGAGACGATCATCGAGCCCGGCCGCGGCATGGTCGGGAATGCCGGCGTAATCGAAGCCGAAGTCGTGCTGATCTCGAAGAAGTCCGACGCGGACAACGATCCGCGCTGGGTCTATCTCGACATCGGCAAGTTCGGCGGTCTCGCCGAAACCATGGACGAGGCGATCCGCTACCCGATCCGCACCCGTCACGACGGCGGACCGAGTGTGCCGTGCGTGCTCGCCGGCCCGACCTGCGATTCGGCGGACGTGCTGTACGAGAAGGAGCCCTATCTCCTTCCCTTCAGCCTCGAGATCGGCGACATCGTCCTGATCGAGGCCACGGGCGCCTATACGACAACCTATTCGTCGGCAGGCTTCAACGGCTTTCCGCCGCTCGAAACCATCGTCATCTGACATCGCCCCGCCCGGTTCGCCGGGCGGGTTCCGAAACCTCCCGGACGGCCCGCAAGGGTGCGAGGGCTGCGCAACTCCGCATATGGATGGGCCCGGCCGATGATCTCTGTTCGTAATGAAGTTCTGTCCGACATTCACGCTCGCGAGGATCTGCTCGACGCGGCGATGGGCGAAGGGCGTTTCCGCAAGACCTCCGCGCGTCTGCGCGAAGGGCGTCTGCCCGCCGACGGCCTGTCGCTCATCGCCGAAGACGACGGCGAGATCGTCGGCACGGTGCGCCTCTGGAACGTCAGCGCCGGACCGGGCCGCGCTTCGCTTCTGCTCGGCCCGCTCGCCATTGCGCCGGACCGGCAGTCCTGCGGCCTCGGCGGTCTCCTGATGCGTTCGGCGATCGAGCGGGCGGCGGAGCTCGGCCATGACTCGATCATGCTGGTCGGCGACGCGCCCTATTACGCACGCTTCGGCTTCAGCGCCGCGCCGACCGCCCGCCTGCGCCTGCCCGGCCCCTATGAGAGCGCCCGCTTCCTCGCGCGCGAACTCGAGCCCGGCGCGCTTTCGGGTGCGGCGGGTCTCGTGAAGGCGACCGGCCTGTTCGTGCCAGAGCCCGCTCTGGCCGCCGCTGCGGCCCTTCGCGCCGCAGCCTAAGACCTCATCAGGGTTGATTTTTTAGACCGCGCCCGGCTTCATGCCGGGCGCGCAGAACGCGCTTGGGGAGAGAAAGAATGGCGGATTGGCCGGTCTACGGGCACATTTCGGGACCTATCGTGATGATCGGCTTCGGGTCGATCGGCCGCGGCACCCTGCCGATGATCGAGCGCCATTTCACCTATGACAAGTCGCGCTTTTCCGTCATCGATCCGAGCGATCTCAACAAGCACATCCTCGACAGGCACGGCCTGGACCTGATCCAGAAGCATGTCACGAAGGAGAACTACCGCGAACTTCTGACGCCGCTCCTCACGAACGGCGAAGGCCAGGGCTTTTGCGTCAATCTGTCGGTCGACACCGGCTCGGTCGATATCATGGAACTCTGCCGCGAACTCGGCGTGCTCTACATCGACACGGTCAACGAGCCATGGCTCGGCTTTTACTTCGACAAGAGCAAGGGCCCGAGCGAGCGCTCCAATTACGCCCTGCGCGACATCACGCTTGAGGCGAAGAAGAAGAACCCCGGCGGCACGACGGCCGTCTCATGCTGTGGCGCGAACCCCGGAATGGTGTCGTTCTTCGTCAAGCAGGCCGCGCTCAACATCGCCCGCGACATGAACCTCAACGTCCCCGATCCGGAGACGCGCGAGGAATGGTCCGCGCTCCTCCGCCAGATCGGCGTCAAGGGCGTGCACATCGCCGAGCGCGACACGCAGCGCACCGTCCATCCGAAACCGCCGAACATCTTCCTCAACACATGGTCGGTCGAAGGCTTCATCTCGGAGGGCCTGCAGCCGTCCGAACTCGGCTGGGGCACACACGAGAAATGGAAGCCGGCGAATGCCGAGACCCATCCGGCGGCGAACGCGCCCGCAATCTATCTGATGCAGCCCGGCGCCGCGACCAAGGTCCGCACCTGGTGCCCAACTTACGGAGCGCAGTACGGCTTCCTCGTCACCCATAACGAGTCGATCTCGATCTCGGACTATTTCACCGTGTTCGAGGACGGAAAGCCGGTCTATCGCCCGACCTGCCATTACGCCTATCACCCGGCGGACGACGCCATTCTGTCCTGGCACGAATTGTTCGGCGCGGCCGGCAAGGTGCAGGACAAGCTCCATGTTCTCGACGAGGACGAGCTCGTCGACGGGATCGACGAGCTCGGCGTCCTTCTGTACGGACACGGCAAAGGCGCATACTGGTACGGGTCGCAGCTCTCGCTCGACGAAACCCGCGCTCTTGCACCCTATCAGAACGCAACCGGCCTTCAGGTGACGTCGGCCATCCTCGCCGGCATGGTCTGGGCGCTGGAGAACCCGAACGAGGGCATCGTCGAAGCCGAGGAAATGGACTTCAAGCGCTGCCTCGAAATCCAGCTTCCCTATCTCGGCCCGGTGAACGGCTATTACACCGACTGGACGCCGCTGGAAAACCGCCCCGGCCTGTTCCCGGAAGAGATCGACGAGAGCGATCCCTGGCAGTTCAAGAATTTCTTCGTGGGATAAAGCGTCAGCGGCTTGTCACGACGTGCATCTTGCTGAGCTCCTTTGAACTCAGCACCCGCATGTCGTCGTGACGAGTGCTCGTGGCCAGACCGATCAGGTCGGGGCTCACGCCCATCTCCTGCGCATATTTCCGCAGGATGGCCCGAATCTCGCGGTCTTCCGCTTTATCGCGCGCCGTCGGTACATAGTTCGCTTTGCGGCCGAGCTCCGTAAATTCGTGGACCCCGAACTTGCCGCCGGAATAAACCGTCCGGTTGACACCGCCGAGCATCGCATAGGCGCAGGCCGAGAAGCAGCCGCCGCCCGGCGCCACACCGACCTTGACGCGGCTTTCCCGGAACGCAATTCCGAGCAGGAGACCGCCGGCCAGGTTTCCGCCGGGCGAATGCAGCAGGACCGGTGTACCGCGCCCGGTGCGGCGGAGCGCGTTCTGGAAGGACTTGTACGAATCGCGCGTGATCAGCCCTTCGCCGAGAAGGACCTTGTTGCAGGATTTACTGCAATCGCCGATTTCTATGGGGCGGAATGTCATCGATGCCGCCTCGGCACGAGGCGCAAAGAGAGCACAGGCGACGACGGCAAGAACCAGGATGGTGCGCATGATAGATCTCCCCGGAGCCAGGCCGAGCGTGCCAATATCCGGATTCGTTGTCCAGTGACGATCTGCGATGCTATCCACGGCGGCCATCCCTGCGATACCTGTTCTTTGGTCGACAGTGGTGTGCCCCTATCCTGCGCTCTCAACATGAGAGAAAAGCAAGCCTCAGATGATGCAGGGAATTTTTTGCGTGGATGAACAGCGGAATCTCGCCGGGAGTCGTGTGCTCGTTGTCGAAGACGAAATGCTCGTCTCCATGCTGGTCGAGGACATACTCGCCGATTTCGGCTGCATCGTGGTCGGTCCCGCGGCCAATCTTGACCAAGCAACCATAAGTCGCCGGCAGCGAAGAGATCGACGTCGCGCTTCTGGACGTCAATCTCGGCGGCGCGCGGGTGTTTCCGGTCGCCCACATTTTGGCGGAACGCGGCGTGCCGTTCGTATTTGTCTCGGGCTATGGCGATCAGGCGCTCGAAGCGCCGTTTGAAGGCCGGCCTGTCCTGCAGAAGCCGTTCAGTCCCGAAGCGATCGGCAACATGCTGCTCGCCTGCCTCGAAGGACGGAGCTGCTAAACCTTCGGCAGCGTCAATACACCCGCCGCGCCTTCTTCCGTTCCGAAGGCCAAAATCGTCCCGCTCGCGTCCCAGGCAAGCGCCGAGACCGGGCCGCCCTCGCCCGCCGCGCGCGCCTGGAGCTCGCCGCCTTCGTCGTCCATACGCGCGAACATGATGTATCCGTCGCGATAGCCGATCGCCAGCACCGGCGATTTCGGATGGAAGGCCACGCGCTCGACGCGCGAGGGCCTGACGCCGAGCTCGAGCGGCGGCTTTCCCATCGGCCCCTCTTTCGTCACGAACGGCCAGACGATCGCGGCGTCGGCGCCGCTCGTCGCCAGCCATTTTCCGTCATGCGACCACGAGACCGAGCGCGTCTTCGAGGGATAGCCGGACATGCGCATATTGCCGCTGTCGGCGAGCCGCCAGCCATGCAGTTCGTTCTCCTGCATGGTCGACACCACGAACCGCCCGTCCACCGAGGCCGTGACGTCGATGTGCGAGCCTTTCCAGGCGAGTTCCTTGGGCGCCGACTGCGTGCGCGGGAACCACAGGCTCACGCCGTTGTAACGCGCGATGTAGAGTTGGAACCCCTTCGGCGCGAAGGTCAGCCCCCGCCCGCTCGACGGCAGATCGAGCGCGAAAACCGCGCCCTTGCCGTCCCGGACATGCGCCTTGCGCGCCGCCGACCAGGCGACCGCGCCGTCCGGCCCCATCGCCACCGCATCGATCCACGCGCCGCCATCGGCCTTCGCGATTTGTTCGGTCGCTCCAGTCGCGCCGGTCCGGACCACGCGCCCGTCATCGCCGCCGGTGACGATATGCTTTCCGTCCGAGGCCGCGGCCAGGATCGAGCTGCCGGGATGGGCGTCGATGCGGGAGAGGTTCTCGCCTTGAGCGAGGACGACGGTGCCGTCCCCCAGCGCGAACGCCGCCGTGCCGCCGAGAAAGGCGGCGGCGGTGACATGGGAGTCCGCCAGGCACGGGGCGGATGTGGGAGGCGAGGCTGCTGTCGAGGAAACTCATGGCGGCCATTTAGACCGAAGAAGAGCAGCAGGAAACCCTCCCTCCCCACGAGTGGGGAGGGCCGAATCAGCGCCATTTAGACCGAGACGCCGCCACGAAACCCTCCCTCCCCTGAACTGGGGAGGGCCGACTTGCACATCGTGCGAGCGGGGTGGGGTGATGGCCTGTCGATTTCGCCGAAGCCGCGACGGTCGGGCACCCCCCACCCCGGAGCGCTTCGCGCTCTCGGCCCTCCCCACGAGGGGGAGGGAAATCAGGCCGCTGTCGCTTCGAAGCCCTGCCGCAGCTTCGCGGCGTCGAGATCGCGGCCGATGAACACCAGCTTGGAATCCCGCTTCTCGCCCGGCTTCCATTCACGCTGCAGGTCGCCGTCCAGGATCATATGCACGCCCTGGAACACATAGCGGCGCGGCTCGTCCCTGAACGCGAGGATGCCCTTCCAGCGCAGGAAGTTCTGGCCGTCCGACTGCGCGATCTCCTGCACCCAGGGAATGAACTTCTCGGGATCGACATCGCCCGGAATGGTGAGCGCGACCGACTGCATGTGCTCGTCGTGGTAATGTTTCAGGCCGCCGTTCTGATGACCATGCTCGTGGCCATGATCGTATCGTGCCCGCAGCCGCAATCCGGTCCGTGCTCGTGATGGTCATGTGCGTGGTGCGCATGATCGTGCCCGTGGTCATGACCATGATGATCGTGCCCATCGCCCGTTTCCAGGAACGCCGGCTCGATTTCGAGAATGCGCTCGAGGTCGAACGCACCGCGATCCAGAACCTCGCTCAACGGCACCTGGCTCTTCACCGTGCGGATCAGGCGTGCGTACGGATTGATTCCGCGAATCCGCGCCTCGACGTCCTCGAGCTCCGCCGGCGTCACGAGATCGGTCTTGTTGAGCAGGATGACATCCGCGAACGCGATCTGGTTCTTGGCTTCGGGCGCATCCTTCAGCCGCTCGGTCAGCCACTTCGCGTCGGCCACCGTCACCACCGCGTCGAGCCGGGTATTCTCCTGCACTTCCTCGTCGACGAAGAAGGTCTGGGCAACGGGCGCCGGATCGGCGAGGCCCGTCGTCTCGATGATGATCGCGTCGAACTTTCCCTTCCGCTTCATCAGGCCTTCGATGATGCGGATCAGATCTCCGCGCACCGTGCAGCAGATGCAGCCATTGTTCATCTCGAACACTTCCTCGTCCGCGCCGACGACGAGTTCGTTGTCGATGCCGATCTCGCCGAATTCGTTGACGATGACAGCGTAGCGCTTGCCGTGCTGCTCCGTGAGGATGCGGTTCAGAAGCGTCGTCTTGCCCGCGCCGAGATAGCCGGTGAGGACGGTAACGGGAATTTTGTCGGACATGAGCAACCCCAGATGATGGCCACATCCGGGGAGGAGCGCCTGAACGGCGCCTCTCTTCGGATGAGGCGGAAACGCGTGGCGCCTCAGCTCGAAAGAGCGGCGCTGAGGGTCTTTATATTGTGACGGAACATGTCGATGTAAGTCCCCGCCGGCCCGTCGGGGGGCGACAGAGCGTCCGAATAGAGCTCGCCCCCGATCACGGCGCCGCTTTCCGCGGCAATTCGCCGGATCATGCGCTGGTCGGTGATGTTCTCGACGAAGATCGCCTTCACCTTATCCGCCTTGATCTGCCGGATGAGCTTGGCGACCTCCTTGGCCGAGGGCTCCGCCTCGGTCGAGATGCCCTGGGGCGCCAGGAAGGTGAAGCCGTAGGCGTTGCCGAAATAGCCGAAAGCATCGTGTGAGGTGATAATTTTCCGCTGCGGTGCGGGAATGGCGGCGACCCCGGCCCGCACATCGGCGTCCAGCTGATCCAGCTTGGCGAGATAGGCCGCCGCATTGGCTTCATATTCGGCCTTGCCCGCCGGATCGGCCGCGATCAGGGCGTCGCGAATATTGCCGACATAGATTTTCGCGTTCGGGATGGACTGGAAGGCGTGGGGATCGTCGGCCCCATGGTGGTGCCCCTCTTCCGCCGCGTGCGCGGCGGGCTTTTCGTCCTTGGCGTGCTCTTCCTCGTCCTCCGCCGAAGCGATCGGCGTCACGCCGTTGCTTGCCGTCACAAGGGCGGCCTTCGAGCCCGCCGCCTCGATGAGTCGGTTCATCCAGCCCTCGAAGCCGAGGCCGTTGACGAACACCAGTTTGGCGTCCGCCACCGCTTTGGCGTCGGCCGGGTTCGGCTCGAAAACATGGGCGTCGCCGCCCGGCCCGACCAAAGTGGTCAGCGCCACGCGGTCTCCGCCGACATTCTTCACGAGATCGCCGAGAATGGAGAAGCTCGCGACAGCGGCGATCTTGTCCTGCGCCTGGGCCGTTCCGATCGGAAGCGCCAGAGCGACCAGCGCCAGAGATGTTATAACATTGCGTCTTGAGATCATGAGCGGGCTCCTTCGAATTTCAAAAGCACATCAGGCTTCGAGGTGTCGGACAGGCACGAGGCGGCGAACGAACCCGCCTTGCGTGCCGAAGGCGAGCGAGACGAGATAGAACACGCCCGCGGCGAGAATGATGGCCGGGCCCGCGGGCACGCCGGAATGATAGGAGGCGAGAAGCCCCGCATAGCCGGACGCCATGCCGGCGAGTACGGACAGTCCGAGCAGTTTCGTGATGTCCTGCGTCCACATCCGCGCGCCCGCGGTGGGCAGCATCATCAGGCCCACCGCCAGCAGTGTGCCGAGCGCCTGGAAGCCGCCGACAAGGTTCATCACGACGAGCGCCAGGAAAATGAAGTGCACGGGCGCGCCGGCATTCGATACCGAACGCAGAAAGCCCGGGTCCATACATTCCAGAACGAGCGGACGATAAATCGCGGCGAGCGAGACGAGCGTGAGGCTTGTGATGCCCGCAAGCAGATAGAGCGTGCGCGTTGTCCAGCGCGAGCACCGTGCCGAACAGAATATGCAACAGATCCACGTTCGAGCCGCGCAGCGACACCAGGATCACGCCAAGCGCCAGCGACAGCAGGTAGAACGCCGCGAGCGAGGCATCCTCCTTCAACGCCGTGAACCGCGCCACGAGTCCGGACAGAACCGCGACCGTGACACCGGCCACGAGCCCGCCGATCGTCATGGCCGGCAGCGACAAACCCGCGACGAGATATCCGACGCCCGCGCCCGGCAGGATCGCATGCGCCATGGCATCGCCCGTCAGACTCAACCGCCGCAGCATGAGGAAAACGCCGACCGGAGCGGAGCCGAGCGCCAGCGCGAACGCACCGACCAGAGCGCGCTTCATGAACGCAAATTCCGCGAACGGCCCGATGAACGTCTCGTAGACCATCACGCCACCTCGCGGGCGCAGGTATGGGCATGCGGATCGAACGCCTCGACCATGTGCCGCGCCTTGAACAGGTTCTCGGCGGTCAGCACCGCCGGGGTCGGGCCCCAGGCCACGGTTTCGCGCGCCAGCAGCAGGCTGTGCGGGAAATGCCGCCGCACCAGATCGAGATCGTGCAGCACCGCGACAATCGTGCGGCCCTCCGCATGCCAATGCCCGATGATATGTACGAGGTCCTCGACGGTGCGGCTGTCGATGGCGGAGAACGGCTCGTCGAGCAGGATCACACGCGCATCCTGCAGCAGCAGCCGCGCGAACAGCGCGCGCTGCATCTGCCCGCCGGACAAGGTCCCGACCGGCCGGGTCTCGAAACCGCGCAGCCCGACCGTCGCCAGGGCTTCGGACACGCGCGCGCGGTCGGCCTTGCCGGTGCCGCCGAACAGGCCGGTCCTCTTCCACAATCCCATCGCCACAAGGTCGAACACCGACAGCGGAAAGCTGCGATCGATGTCGGCGATCTGCGGCAGGTAGGCGATGTCGCGCCGGCCGAGGCCGCCGAGATCGATCCGCCCGCCGAGCGGCGTCAGCGCCCCGGTCACGCCCTTCAGGAGTGTCGACTTGCCGCCGCCGTTCGGCCCGACAAGCGCGGTGAGGCTTCCCTCGGCGATGTCGCCGGTGAGGTGATGCACGGCCGGATGCCGGTCATAGCCGAGAGTCACGTCGTCGAGGCGGATGGCGGCGCGCATGCTCAACCCAAGGCCCAGAGCACGGCCGCCCACAGAAGAGCGAGCAGGATCGCGGCGCCGGTCAGCCGCTGTCCGGCCGACATAAGCAGCAGGGACCGCATGGGCGCCGCATCGGCATGCAGGGCGGGGCGTGATGGCCGTGCCCTCCCGAAGGGGCCTGCGGCGGGTGATGGATGTGCGTCGGCGACATGGATGGATGTTATAATGTTACATCTCGAGCGGCACAAGTCCGTCGTCATGTCGACGAAGGTTCGCTTGAATATGTCCGCGCCCGTGCCAGTCTAAGCCTCGGAGCGATCAGCACAGATCGCCGTCACTCTTGGGAGAATATCGATGCGCCTTTCCGCGGCACCCGTCGTCGCCTGCCTGACTGCCCTTGCGGCCCTGCTCTCTCCGGCTTCCGCCCAGACCTTCCCCGACCGCGCCGTCACGCTCGTTATTCCCTTCGCCGCCGGCGGCTCGACCGATCTCGTCGGCCGGCTCGTGGCCCAGAAGATGAGCGAGGGGCTGGGCCAGCAGGTCATCGTCGAGAACCAGGGCGGTGCGGGCGGCAATCTCGGGCGGCGGCCAATGTCGCGAAGGCGGCGCCCGACGGCTACACGATCCTGATGGGCACGGTCGCGACGCATGCGCTGAACCCGGCCGTCTACACGAAGGCGCCCTATGACGCGGTGAAGGACTTCGCGCCGATCTCGCTGCTCGTCACCGTGCCGAACGTGATGGCGGTCAACCCGTCCGTCCCCGCCAACACGACGCAGGAACTGATCGACCTCATCAAGAAAAACCCGGGCAAGTACTCCTATGCCTCGTCGGGCAACGGCACCCCGCTCCATCTGTCGGGCGAGCTGTTCAAGACCATGGCGGGCGTCGATATCGTCCACGTGCCCTATAAGGGCTCGGGTCCCGCGCTCGATCGACGTGCTCGGCGGCCAGGTGCAGATCATCTTCGACAATCTTCCGTCCTCGACCGAGCACATCAAGTCAGGAAAGCTGAAGGCCCTGGCCGTCACCTCGTCGAAGCGGGCGCCGGCTTTCCCGGACCTGCCGACCATGGCCGAAACCCTGCCCGGCTATGAGACCTATACCTGGAACGCGCTGTTCGCCCCGGCGGGAACGCCGAAGGACGTCGTCGCCAAGCTCAACGCCGAGGCCAACAAGGCGGTCAACGATCCGGCGGTGAAGGCCAAGCTCGCCGAATTCTCCGCCACCGTCGTGGCGTCGACGCCCGAAGAACTCGGGGCGCATGTCGTGGCCGAACTCGCGAAATGGGCGCCGATCGTGAAGGCATCGGGCGCCAGGATCGACTGAACGGATGTGAAACGAGCGCAGGTGAGGCCAAGCCGGAACTTCCGGCTTGGCCTCGTCTCGGTTTAGGCCGGTCAGCGGACGATCGGCTCGTATTCCTCTTCCGTCCTCTCCGCGGCCGGTGTTTCGGCGCGCGGATCCGCCGGCAGTTGCAGGACGGTCGCATACTGCCGCTCGCACAGATGCGTCAGCAGAACGAGTCGTCCGTCCGCGAACTCCAGCGCGTCATGGTGCATATGCGCCCGGTGCTCGTTGATATGCCGGAAGCGAGCCACCTTCTGGTCCAGCCTGTGCGGCCCACCGAAGTCGAGCCGACCGTCGAATTCGACCTCCTTGTCGAACGCGAGTTCCGTGCCCGGAAGCAGGCACACGGCCACGTTCCGCTCATCCTCCGCCATGAAGCCGCGAGTGATGGAGCCGGCAAAACCACTCGACACCAGCCTGTCACCGACTTTGGCCGGGCGGGACGCGACAGATTTAAGGCTATAATCGCACATTGAGAGACCTCCCCTAACGTCATGCGGGCAGCCGGAATGGTTGTCCTTGTGCGCAAAAGACAAACGCAAGCAACCCGCTTTGTGTTCGCAAACGGAGGTGATTTTCCGCGGCCGTCGTGGCGTCGACGCCCGAGGAGCTCGGGGCGCATGTCGTGGCGGAACTCGCCAAATGGGCGCCGATCGTCAAGGCGTCCGGGGCCAGGATCGACTGAACAAGACAGCGCCGGCGCGATGTTCCGCAAAGCGCCGGCGCGTCCCCGATCAGAATGAGGCGATGCGTTCGCGCTCGTTCTCCATCGGGTGCGTTTCGGCCTCGGCACGCGGAGTCGCCGGCAGTTGCAGCACGGTCGCGCGCTGGCCTAGGCACAGATGCGTGAGCAGCACGGTCAAGCCGTCAGCGAATTCCAGCGCATCATGGTGCACGTTCGGCCGGTCCTCGTCGATATGCCGGAAACGGGCCACCGTCTGATTGCGAATGCGGCTGGAGAGAAAGCCGAACGACCGTTCGCATGCGACCTCCTGGTCGAATGCGAGTTCCGTTCCCGGAAGCAGGCACACGGCGACGTGTGGCTCGCCGACTGCGGCGAAGCCGCGTGTGATTGAACCGGAGAAGTTGCTCGAGACCAACCTGTCCCCCACCTTGGCCGGGCGGGATGCGACAGACTCCAGGCTGTAGTCACACATGGAGGTACTCCCTGTCTTGCTGCGGGCAGCCGGAATGGTTGTCCTTCTCTCGATAAGATGGCGCTCACAGATGGCCCAATCCGTGTCCGGATCGCGCGATCAAGAAAAATTGAACATCGCGAGCGGGTTCTCGCTCCGAGATTGACCTCCCCCCGAAATCCGCTAAAGACTCCAGCCGTAAACCGAGGGGAGCCCCGTAGGGGGCTGAGAGACCGACGGCCGAAAGGCGACGCGGTGACCCTTTGAACCTGATCCGGGTAATTCCGGCGAAGGGACGGGCACGCGGGCCGGGCACAATTCCCTCCCCCGCCATCCTCCTCAATCGCCGGATCTCCGTAAGCGAATTGAGGAGATCCACTTGAACAAGCCATTTTCCCCGAACGACTTCATCAATGCCGGCCTCACCACCGGCCCCCTTCCCGCGTCGAAAAAGCTCTATCTCGAAAGCGCCGGCGCGCCGGACGTCCGCGTGCCGGTGCGCGAGATCGCGCTGAGCGATGCGAACGAAAGCCCCGTGCGGGTCTACGACACGTCCGGTCCGTACACCGACCCCGATTACAAGGTCGATCTCGAACGCGGCCTGCCGCGCACGCGCATCGACTGGGTGCATGAACGCGGCGGCGTCGCGGATTATCAGGGCCGCATCATCAAGCCGGAAGACAACGGCAATGTCGGCGACGCCCACCTCGCCCGCGCCTTCCCCATCGAGCACCGCCCGCTGGTCGGCACCGGCACGGCGCCCGTCACCCAATACGAATTCGCCCGCGCCGGCATCATCACCAAAGAGATGATCTACGTCGCCGAACGTGAAAATCTCGGCCGCCGCGAGGTGCTGGACCGCGCCGCGCACGCGCTCGCCGACGGCGAGAGCTTCGGCGCGTCGTTGCCCGCGCATATCACGCCGGAATTCGTCCGCGACGAGATCGCACGCGGCCGCGCCATCATCCCGTCGAACATCAATCACGGCGAACTCGAGCCGATGATCATCGGCCGGAACTTCCTCGTGAAGATCAACGCCAATATCGGCAATTCCGCCGTCTCCTCCTCGGTGGCCGAGGAGGTCGAGAAGCTCGTCTGGGCGATCCGCTGGGGCGCCGACACGGTGATGGACCTCTCCACGGGGCGCAACATCCACAACACGCGCGACTGGATCATCAGGAATTCCCCCGTCCCGATCGGCACGGTGCCGATCTACCAGGCGCTGGAAAAGGTCGGCGGCGACCCGGTCAAGCTCGACTGGGAGGTCTACAAGGACACGCTCATCGAACAGGCCGAACAGGGCGTCGATTACTTCACCATCCATGCCGGCGTCCGCCTGCCCTACGTGCCGCTGACCGCCAACCGCATGACCGGCATCGTCTCGCGCGGCGGCTCGATCATGGCCAAATGGTGCCTGGCCCATCACAAGGAGAGCTTCCTCTACGAGCGCTTCGACGAGATCTGCGATCTCATGCGTAAATACGACGTCTCGTTCTCGCTCGGCGACGGCCTGCGCCCCGGCTCGATCTACGACGCCAACGACCGCGCCCAGTTCGCGGAGCTGGAAACGCTCGGCGAGCTGACGCAGGTCGCATGGGCGAAGGGCTGCCAGGTCATGATCGAAGGCCCCGGCCATGTGCCGATGCACAAGATCAAGATCAACATGGACAAGCAGCTGAAGGAATGCGGCGAAGCCCCGTTCTACACATTGGGCCCGCTCACGACCGACATCGCGCCGGGCTACGATCACATCACGTCCGGCATCGGCGCCGCGATGATCGGCTGGTTCGGCTGCGCCATGCTCTGCTACGTCACGCCGAAGGAGCATCTCGGCCTGCCGAACAAGGACGACGTCAAGACCGGCGTCATCACCTACAAGATCGCGGCCCACGCCGCCGATCTGGCGAAGGGCCACCCGGCCGCCCAGCTCCGCGACGACGCACTATCCAAGGCGCGTTTCGATTTCCGCTGGGAGGACCAGTTCAATATCGGCCTCGACCCGGACACCGCGCGGTCCTACCACGACGAGACCTTGCCGAAGGACGCCCACAAGGTCGCGCATTTCTGCTCGATGTGCGGCCCGAAATTCTGCTCGATGAAGATCACGCAGGATGTGCGCGACTACGCGGCGACGCTGAACGATCCGGGCATGGACATGGCCGCGGCCGATGCCGGGATGGCGAAGATGTCGGAGAAGTTCCTGCAGATGGGCGGACAGGTCTATGTCGCCGAGGATGCGGTGAAGAAGAGCAACAGCGTCCTCAGCTGACGCATAACAATGCCTGGACACGGAACTCCCGCGTCCAGGCATTCATATCAGGCGGCTTCTTTCAGCGTCTTCATGTCGATGACGAAGCGATACTTCACATCGCTTTTGAGCATGCGCCCATAGGCCGTCTCGATGTCCTGCATCGCGATCATCTCGATATCGGAGGTGATGCCGTTCTCGGCGCAGAAATCGAGCATTTCCTGCGTCTCCGCGATGCCGCCGATCAGCGAGCCGGCGATGCTGGCGGCGCTTGAAGATGAGGCCGAACACGTTCGGCGAGGGATGCGGCGAGGACGGCGCGCCGACCAGGCACATCGTGCCGTCGCGCTTCAGCGCGTTGATGAACGGGTCGAGGTTGTGCGGCGCCGCGACGGTGTTGAGGATGAAGTCGAAGCTGCCGGCCTGCGGCGGCCATCGCGTCGGCATCCCTGCGAGACCACGACCTCGTCGGCGCCGAGCTTCTTGGCGTCCTCGATCTTGTCCGGCGAGGTGGTGAAAGCACGGTGACCTGGGCGCCGAGCGCAGCGGCAAGCTTCACGCCCATATGGCCGAGCCCGCCGAGGCCGACGATGCCGACCTTCTTCCCGGCCCGACCTTCCAGTGCCTGAGCGGCGACCAGGTGGTGATGCCGGCGCAGAGCAGCGGCGCCACCGCGGCGAGATCCTTTTCCTTGTGGTTGACCTTCAGCACGAAATGCTCGTCGACCACGATGTCGGTCGAATAGCCGCCATACGTGTTCTCGCTGCCGCCGAACGGCATTGCCGTTATAGGTGCCGATGAAGCCATGCTCGCAATATTGCTCCAGCCCGTCGTCGCAGGAGAAGCAGGAGCGGCAGCTGTCGACCATGCAGCCGACGCCGACGATGTCGCCGACCTTGACCTTCGATACGCCGTCGCGCCGACTTTCGTCACCCGGCCGACGATCTCGTGGCCCGGAACGCTGGGAAAGAGAATGCCCGGCCATTCGCCGCGCGCGGTGTGAAGATCGGAATGGCAGACGCCGCAGAACAGAATGTCGATGGCGACGTCCTTCGCGCCCGGCGCCCGGCGGTCGATGGAAAACGGCGCGAGGGGCGTCGTGGGCGATTGGGCGGCATAGGCTTTGGTCGGCATTGGCACTCCTGGGTGAGGTTCGGAGCAAATCTCCGGCGCCGGATGTAGGCGCCGAGACGGTCCAGAGAAGTGCCCCGGCAAGGAATTGGGCGCAAGACAGGCATTTTCCGATTCGACTTTCGGAGGGAGGCCCGCGCTACGCTTGTGTTTCCGTTCTGAAATTTCCGAGGGAATAGACCGGAAACACGACCGTGCGATCAGGACACCGACGTCACTCCGGAGGCCGCCGATGCGCCCGAACTTCGCGTTCCAGATCCTGCTTCTCTCCTGGGCCTTTATGGGGGTCTATCTCGCCGTCGGCCTGAACGGCTGACCGCTCGGGGAACGCAGCCTTGGCTCCGGCCCGCCGGGATGCCCCAGACCGGGACGCCGCCAACCCCGAGTGGTCCGCCCATATTAAGAGTTTCCGATATCGCCGGGGCAGTTCCTCTATGTGTGCGGCCATGTAAGACACATCATGTGGTGGAGACGTATGCGGAACATCAGGAGATCGGTGATTCGTGCCGCGTCCGTTCCCGTTCGGGCCCAAGACTTAACGCCGCCGGTTCTCCGGCGTTCGCGGCCTCCGGGAATCGGTGCCGGCGTTAACGCGTTCCGGCGGGAATGGCCGGTTTCGTATGCGCCGACCCTGTAACGACACATCATCTGGTGGAGACGTATGCGGAACATCGGCGGATCAGCAATTCGTGCCGGGTCCGTTCCCGTTCGGGTCCAATGCTTAACGTTCCGCGCGTTCTACCCGACGCTCGGCAGGCGCCTGGAATCGACTCCTGAGTTAACGGGTTCCGGCGGCGACGGCGGGTTTCATATGGGCCCGAGCATGTAACGACACATCATCTGGTGGAGACGTATGCGGAACATCGGCGGATCAGCGATTCGTGCCGGGTCCGTTCCCGTTCGGTCCAATCCTTAACTTTACTCGACGATGTCGACCGCCGGTGCGCGCTCGCGCGTCAGGAGATAGGCGCCGGTGACGATGACCACGGCCGCGCCCGCCAGCGTCCAGACATCGGGCACGTTCGAGAACACGAGCCAGCCCGACAGGATCATGAACAGCAGTTCGATGTAGATGAAGGGCGCGAGCACGGGCGCGGGCGCGCGCGCATGGGCGAGGATCAGCAGGAAATGGCCGACGGCGCCGAGCACGCCGGTCGCGATATGCAGTGCCCAGATCCATCCGCTCTCCGGCCAGTGCCAGACGAACGGCATGACCGGCGCAAGCGCGAGCGCGCCGAACAGGCCGGTGATCGCGATCGAGGTGCGCGCTGAGTTGTAAGCCGACACGAAGCGGGTCGCCATATTGTAGAAGGCGGCGCACACCGCGTTCGCGAGCGCCAGCAGATAGGCAAATTCGAATGTGCCGAAGCCCGGCCGCATGACGAGAAGGACGCCGCCGAATCCGATCAGGATCACGACGAGGCGCTTCATGCCGATCCATTCGCCGAGCAGCGGGCCCGCCAGCGCCGCGACGATCAGCGGCGTGACGAAAGAGATCGTGATCGCCTGATCGAGCTGGATCAGCGCGATGGCGGAGAAGTTGAAAACCGTCGTGGCCGCCAGCAGCACCGACCGCAGCATCTGCAGGCCGGGCTTCTTCGTCCGCCACACACCCGGCACCGTCCAGGGATTGAGGATCAGGGCCGTGAGCAGCGCGTGGAAGACATAGCGCAGCCACGCGACCTGCAGCGGGCTCTCATATGCGGACAGGTATTTCGCCGTCGTGTCCAGCATGCAGAAAAGAGCCATGGCGCCGACGATGAAGCCGATCGCGGCAAGCCTCATGCGCCGCGCGGACGCGGCATCGGTGGACAATCGGTCGAGCGGCAGGGCCACGAAATCCTCTGGAGTTTTCCCGGAAAAAGGGCGGCTAGGAGTGAACCTGCGGCGCGCTGTTGTCGAGCCGACTTTCGGCGCTTGCGGAGCGAAGGCTCGCGGAGATCGTACGCGCATATTCCGCATAGGAGACCGATGTCCGGAAGCGCTCGTCGCGCGGCAACGGCTCGGTGATGGCGAACTCCTCCGCGACGCGGCCGGGCCGCGGTGTCATCACCAGGACGCGCGAGGACAGATAGACCGCCTCGAAAATGGAATGCGTGACGAAAACGACCGTCAGCCCGAGCCGCTCCTTCAGCGCCAGAAGCTCGTCGTTCAGCCGGAAGCGGGTGATTTCGTCCAGCGCGGCGAAGGGCTCGTCCATCAGGAGAAGCCTGGGCTGCGTGACGAGCGCGCGTGCGATCGAAACGCGCATCTTCATCCCGCCCGACAGTTCGTTGGGCTTTGCCCCGGCGAATTCGGTCAGGCCGACAAGCTCGATGGCCTCACGGATGCGTTCGCCGGCGGCCGTGCGGGACATCCCCCGGAGGCGGAGCGGCAGCCAGACATTGTTGAACACCGATGCCCAGGGCATGAGCGTCGGGTCCTGGAACACATAGCCGATCTCGGGCCGCGCCCGCGGCCATGCCACCTCGCCCGAACTCGGCGCGTCCAGCCCGGCGATAAGCCTGAGCGCGGTCGATTTTCCGCATCCCGACGGGCCGATCAGGGTCACGATCTCGCCCGCCGCCACGGACAGGCCGAAGCCGTCGAGGGCTTGCGTGCCGTTTTCGAAGGTCTTGGAGATGGAGGCGAGCTGAACCAGAGGCATGGCGGCACGCTCATATCACGGCTGACGCCGGGTCAAGCATGAATGAAGCCCGCGCTTGTGCGGCACGGCTTCACTGCCTAGCTTGCGGCCACCATGACGGTCCTGATCACAGGTTTCGGCCCCTTCGACGGCGGCAGCAACGCCTCCGAGGCACTGGTGCGCGCGTTAACCAAACGCGCGGCTTCGCCCGGCGATCTTGCGCCGGGCAAGGTGGAAACGCTCATCCTGCCCGTCGACACAACGCAGGCCGGCGAGTTCCTGGCTGATGCCGTGGCCGCGTGAAGCCGTCACGGCTGCTCCTCACCGGGCAGGCCGCCGGGCGCAGCCGTCTTTCCCTGGAACGCATCGCGACCAATGTCCGGGATTTTCGCGTGCCGGATATTTCCGGCCTGCAGATCAGCGGCGCGAAGGTGCTCGACGGCACCCCGGAAACCTATGCCGCGACCTGGCCGGATCTCGATGGAACGGTCGCGGCGCTCAACGCCGCCGGCATTCCTTCGCAGGTCTCGGAGGATTGCGGCACGCATTTGTGCAATCAGGTCCTCTATCTCGCTCTGCACGCGGCGGCCGAGACCGGCCTGACCTACGCCGCGACCTTCCTTCACGTTCCGCTTCTGCCCGAGCAGGTGATCGCAGGCGAGCCCGCCGCGCAGCGTCATCCGAACTGCCCGTTCATGCCGCTCGACATGACGGTACGCGCCGTCGAAATCGTGCTGGCGCGCTCGGCCGCGATCGAGGCCGCGGCATGACCATTCCCAATCGCATCTGGGCCGATATGACCTGGCCGGATTTCCAGGGCGCGGACACCGCGAACTGGATCGCCGTCCTGCCGGTCGCCGCGATCGAACAGCACGGACCGCATCTGCCGCTGTCGACGGACGCCGACATCATGCAGGGCTATCTGGAACGTGCGTTCGCCGCTCTGCCTCCCGATATTCCGGCCAGCATTCTGCCGATCCAGAGCGTGGGACTGTCGCCGGAACATCGCGATTTCCCCGGCACGCTGACTTTTTCGCCGGAGACCGCGCTGCGCGGCTGGACCGAGATCGGCGACAGCGTGGCGCGCGCGGGCGTTCGGAAACTCGTTCTCGTGTCGTCGCACGGCGGCAATAACGGGCTGCTCGACATCGCCGCGCGGGACTTGCGCGCGCGGCACGGAATGCTGGCGGTGACGTCGAGCTTTTCGCGCTTCGGCTATCCCGACGGCCTGTTCGCGGCGGACGAGATATCGCACGGCATTCACGGCGGCGAGATCGAAACCAGCCTGATGCTGGCTTTCCGTCCCGATCTCGTTCGTATGGACAAGCTCACCGACTTCCCCGCCGAAACGCGGCTCATGGAACGCGATTTCAAATGGCTGCGCGCCGCGCGTCCCGCGGGCTTCGGTTGGCTGACGCAGGATCTCAATCCCGACGGCGCGATCGGCAATGCCAAGGCCGGGAACGCCGCGAAGGGAAACGCCGCCGCCGAATATGGCGCCGCGGCCTTCATCGAACTTCTGCGCGATGTCGCCGCCTTCCCGCTCGACCGGCTGCGGAACGGGCCTCTCGGCTAACTGAGCATGACGAACGCGGGCGATGTCATCCGGCTTCTCGGCATGAAGCCGCACCCCGAAGGCGGCCATTACGTCGAGACGTTCCGCGATTCCAAAGTGTCGGCGGGACGCGCGGCATCGACCGCGATCTATTTTCTGCTGAAGCGCGGCGAGCGTTCGCATTGGCACAAGGTGGATGCCGCCGAGGCCTGGCATTTCTATGCGGGCGATGCGCTCCGGCTGCGGCTGTCGCGCTACGGCCAGGGCACCGACATACGCGTGCTCGGCCCCAATCTCCTGACCGGCGAGCGCCCGCAGATCGTCGTTCCGGCGGGTGTCTGGCAATCGGCGGAAAGCCTCGGCGACTGGACGCTCGTCGGCTGCACCGTCGCGCCGGGTTTTCGTTTCGAGGGATTGGAGATGGCGCCGAAGGGATGGGAGCCGGCTTGAGGCCGGCTCTGCTCCGGATTTACCCGCCGCGGCCCGATTTGGCCGTATCGGCATCGATAAGAGAGAACCGCTTCTCGAGCGGGATTGCGGCGGGCCGGACGGCCGCCGGCACTTTCGCCTGCTGTTTGACGCGCTCATTGCCCCGGCGGGCCGATACCTGCATGGCTGCGCCGCAATCGGACGGCGCGGGCTTGCCGGCGAAGCGATCGGCCAGCCATTCGACCATGGGCTTTGCCGCAAGCCCGCCCGTTTCCTGGTGCCCCCCCTTGAGCGGGACAAGCGTCAGCCGCGTGCCGCGCGCGCAAAGCCTGTCCGCATAGGCCTGCGTGACCGCAGGGCGAACGATGTTGTCGGACGTGCCTTGCGCGAGGAACACCGGCATGCCTGCGGGCGTCGGTCCGGGCGAGTTCTTTGCGAGCAGGGCCTTCCAGGGAGCGACATTCGTCACGTCGCCTTTGAGGAAGCCTTCGCGCTCGAAAGCCTGCTCGGCGAAGAGGAGGCGCATCCCCTGGCTGTACTGCACGTTGCAGGCGCCGCCGATATTCTTGACCACGAGCCGTACGCGCTGCTCGACGACGCCGTCGAGCGGAATATTGTAGAGCTGCGACCAGGACGCCAGCGCGTAGGTCACGAACACTTTGCCGACAGGATCGTTGCCGGATTCACGGATCAGTGCGCCGAGATCTGTCGGCGGCGCGGCGGCGGCGATGCCGATGAGTTTCAGTTCCGGCGCATAGCTTTTCGCAAGCGTGCCCGCGTAAAGACTGGCATGGCCGCCCTGCGAATAGCCGGCGGTCGCAAATGTCGCGCCCGCTTTGGCCTCTGGCAGCGCGCGGGCGGCGCGCGCGATATCGACCACGGCGCGGCCCTGGTCCACGCCGATCAGATAGGGATGAATGCCGGGGCCGCCGAGACCGGGATAATCCGTCGCCGCGACGACGAAGCCGCGCGCCAGCATGTCCTGCAGTCCGTACATATTGGTGTAGAGGTTCGGATACATCGAACGGGCGCAGTCCCTGGCGACGCCGCTCGTCGCATGGGCCCAGCTGACGATCGGACGGCCGCCCGCGGGCGCCGCGCCATTCGGAATGACGATCACGCCGGATACCGCGATCGGCGTTCCACTCGCATTGGTCGAACGGTACAGCACGCGGTAGGCGGCCTCCGCGCCGGGCGGGGCGTTGAACTTCTGAGCACGGATGATCGAGCCGGGCCGGCCGGCGATCTGCGCCGCTTCAGGCGTATAGAAGTCCTCGGCCTGCGCGACCGACGGGAGGACTGTCAAGAAGGTGGTGGCCGCGAACATTACGCCGGCGGCTAGGATATTGAGGC
>CAWAYQ010000032.1:0-117500 GCA_963786225.1 uncultured Alphaproteobacteria bacterium | reverse complement strand
TCGTTCAAGAAGTCTCGGGGAAGCCCGCCGGAGTTTTCCCGCCCCCTCGCGCATCTGCGCCCTTCAGAGAGAGAGCGGAGCCCCATTGAGGCCATATTGTTTTTCGCTAGTCTCCGGGGATTACCCGTCGCCGTGAGGCGGCGCGTTTTCCACAACGGGGACGGCATTGCTCACGCGCGCGCACAGGGACGGCTTTCATCGCGCGCGCGCGATCGAGATCGGCGACGAGCCACCGCTTCGGGTGGACGGCGAGGAACCGGGATCGAGCCGCTCCGTTAATCTGCGCTGGTTCGCATCGACGATTCTGGCCGGCCTTCTCGGCATCATGCTGCTCGGCGCGGCGATCTTCACAAGCATGGACGGCGTCTACAATCTGGCGACCCCGGGCGTCTTCGCCCGCTGGGACCCCTATGGCAGCCGTCCGGCGCGGGGCGCCAATTCCAACAAGAAGAGCGATCAGATCGCCCTCGGCCGCGGCGTCGACGACAACCGCCAGATCTTCCGCGTGTCGACGACCAGCAAGATCGGCGACCGCGAAGTCGTCCGCACACGGCCGGTAACCCGCATCACCGCCGGCCTCATGGGGAGCGGCATCGGTGTCGAAATCCCGGCCTTTAACCCCCTGGCAATGGTCGGCGAGAACGACGAGCCGGACGCCGGAACGGCGAAGGGCGAAGCCCTGCCGGCAGCCGACGGCGACATCTCCTATGTCGTGAAGAACCTCGCCCAGCTGAAGCTCGGGCAGGACGACGGGCCGCAGGTCCCGCTTGAGGACGTGCTCGCCAGCGTCCGCGACACCGCGGCGATGGAAATGATGCAGAGCAACGAATTCCAGCAGATGGGCGACATGCTGACGCCCGGCTCGGAAATGGCCGCGCTTGGAACCGGCCTGGCGCCGAACGTGACGGTGATCGTCAAGAGCACCGCGCGCAACGACGCCGGCGGCAAGGAAGACGAGCGCGTCGTTACAGCCCGCGCCAACGACCGTCTCGACGCCCTTCTCATGCGCCAGGGCGCGACACCGGACGAAGCGCGCGAGATCACCGCCGCCTTCGGCGCGCAATCGGGCTACGGCACGATGGGGCTTCTCGCCGGTCAGCAGGTCAAGGTCCTGATGGCGCCGACGGGCGGGCGGCCGCAGCCGGTCCGCGTCATCGTCACGTCGGGCACGGCCGAAAACATCGTCGCTTTGTCGGACACCGGCGGCTATGTCGCCGTCGCCGACGCTCCGGAAATCGCCCAGGAAGGCGAGCCCCTGAACGAAGCCGAAGTGGCGAGTGGCGACGATCTCAGCCTCTACCAGAGCTTTTATGGAACGGCCCTCGTCAAGGGCGTGCCGAAACCCGTGGTCGACGAGCTCGTGAAGGTGTTCGGCTACGACGCCGACTTCCAGCGCAAGGTCGGCGGCTCGGACGGTTTCGAAGTGCTGTATGTCAGCGACGATGTCGGGCAGATCGACGGCACGCCGGAAATTCTGTACTCGGCGCTCTCTGCGGGCGGCGAGACGCGCCGTTATTACCGCTACCAGTCCCCCGAGGACGGCGCGGTCGATTATTACGACGAGGAAGGCCGCTCGGCCCGCAAATTCCTGGTGCGCAAGCCCGTCGCGACGGCCGTCATGCGCTCCGGGTTCGGCATGCGCCGCCATCCGGTGCTCGGTTATTCCAAGATGCATACGGGCGTCGACTGGGCCGCGCCGCGCGGCACGCCGATCTATGCTGCGGGCAACGGCACGGTCGAATATGCCGAGCGCAAGGGCGGCTACGGCAATCAGGTCAAGATCCAGCATTCCAACGGTTACGAGACGGCGTACGGGCATATGTCGAGTTTCGCGCGCGGCATGAAGCCGGGCGTGCGGGTCCGGCAGGGGCAGCTCATCGGCTATGTCGGCTCGACCGGCCTCTCGACCGGCCCGCATTGCCATTACGAAGTTCTCGTCAACGGACGCTACGTGAACCCGATGCGCATCAAGGTGCCGCGCGGCCGCGAACTGGAAGGCCCGGCCCTCGCCGAGTTCCAGCGCGAGCGCGAGCGTATTGACGGCATGGTCGCCAAGCCGACCGGCTCCGCGCAGCTGACGGACCAGCGACCGAATGGCGGCTGACAGCGCGGCCTGAGATGCCGGAAAAGCCTATCCTGAAAGCGGTAAAGCCGCCCGCCGCTGTCGCGAAGGAGGCGGCGCGCGGTCTCGAACTGCGCGCGCGCCACGGGCGCGGCGGCACCGAAATCGGCGTTGCCCGCGCCGAACGGCTCAAGGCCCGCGAGCCGCTCGATATCTCCGAATTGAAACGCATCCGCTCCTATTTCGCCCGCCACGAAGTCGATAAGCGCGGCCGCGACTGGCACAACAAGGAGCGCCCGTCGGCGGGCTACATCGCCTGGCTGCTCTGGGGCGGCGAGCCGGGCCGCGCATGGGTGGAGAGGGAATTGACGAAAACGATAGACCGCCGGCGTCCATAGGAACCCACGGATGAGATTCAGACCCTTACACCACGTGGCCACGATGCTCGTTTCAGCATGCGCGGCGGTGAGTGTCGCCCACGCCGCCGACAACCAGAACCGCATCAGGGACGTGGTGGACAAGGTGATCAAGCCCTTGATGCAGGAGCATGGTGTCCCGGGGATGGCCGTCGGGATCATCACCGCGGAAGGGCATCAGGTGCTTGATTACGGCGTGGCCTCCAAAAGCACCCGGAAGCCCGTCACGGGGAACACGCTCTTCGAGATCGGTTCGATCAGCAAGACCTTCACGGCGACGCTCGCTTCCTACGCGCAGGTCAAAGGGGACCTCTCGCTTACCGACAGCGCGAGCAGGTTCCTGCCGGCTCTGGAAGGCACCAACCTCGACAAGGTGAGCCTACTGAACCTCGGAACGCATACGTCAGGCGGCATGCCGTTGCAGTTTCCGGATGCCGTGACGAACACCGAGCAGATGATCGCGTATTTCAAGGACTGGACGCCGACCTATGCGCCGGGAGCGTACAGGACCTACGCCAATCCGAGCATCGGCCTCCTCGGTGTGATCACCGCGAAGGCCATGAAAGCGGATTTTGTCACGCTCATGCAGGGCACCCTTTATCCGGCCCTGGGACTGAAGAGCACCTACCTTGAGGTGCCCCGGGTCGAGAGCGGGAACTATGCGCAAGGATACACCAAGAAGGACGAGCCGATCCGGATGACACCGGGCGTCCTGGACGCGGAGGCGTACGGAGTCAGGACGACAGCCGGCGACCTCGTGCGCTTCATCGAGGCGAACATGGGCAGGATCGATCTCGACGACGATGTTCAGAAAGCCGTCACCGCAACGCACACCGGATACTACAGGATCGGTGCGATGACGCAGGACCTGATCTGGGAGCAGTACACATATCCGGTCGCTCTGGACGACCTGTTGATCGGGAATTCAGCCCAGGTCAGCTACAAGCCCAACGCGGTGACAGAGATCACGCCTCCGCTTTCGCCGCGGGACGACGTCTGGATCAACAAGACGGGTTCGACGAACGGCTTTGGCGCCTACGTCGCGTTCGTCCCGGAGAAGAGCCTCGGGATCGTACTTTTGGCGAACAAGAACTATCCGGTGGACGCCCGCGTGACCGCCGCCCACCAGATCCTGGTGAAACTTGGTGATTGACGGCCGACGACCTCTCGATGGGAAGAGGTCGGACGGCACGGAGCACCGGGTGTAAGGCCAAGTGAGGTAAAGCCGACTTGGCGCGGGAGAGGGAATCAACCCCGCTTCACATGGCGCGGAGAAGCGATCTCGCCGCGTTGTGTCGCTATCCCGAATTCGAAGCTGTCGGCGATCTGCCGCGCCCGCTGGATGAAGACCGGCGCGACGCCGGACGCCAGCACGTCGCGCGCCGTGTCCTCGAACAGATCGAGCCAGCGGTCGAAATGTTTCCCTTCCAGCGCGGGCAGCATCAGATGCGTCCGCATCGGGCGTCCGGCGAAGCGGCGCGTTCTGAGCACGACCGAGGACCAGAAATCGCAGAGGGTCGCGAGATGCTCGTCCCAGTTCGCAACGTTTTCGTTGAACACCGGGCCGATCAGGTCGTCCTCGCGGACACGGCCATAGAAGCTGTGGACGAGATTTTTGATCTCGTCCTCACTGACCTGGAGCGCGCGTTTCGTTCATGCCGCCGCGACTGCCGACTGCTCGTCGATGTGGATCCCGTCCGGCCCAGCGGTGATTCTGACCGTCGCTCCGTCCTGAATCGCGCCGGACAGGATCGCTTCCGCGAGCTTGTCCTGAACGTTTTTCTGGATCACGCGCTTCAGTGGCCGTGCTCCATAGGCAGGCTCGTAGCCCTTCTCCGCCAGCCAGTTGCGTGCCGAGGCATCGAGTACGAGCACGATCTTGCGGTCGTCGAGCAGTTTCTGCAGCCGCTTCATCTGGATGTCGACGATCGCGCCCATCTGGTCGCGCTGCAGGCGGTGGAAGACGACGATTTCGTCGATCCGGTTGATGAATTCCGGCCGGAAGTGCCTGCGCACCGCATCCATCACAAGGCCGTAGGCTTCCTGATCGGACACGACCTTGTCGCCGTGATCGCCCGGCAGGCTGAAGCCCATGGGCTGGCGCGGATCGGCAAGGAATTCGGATCCGAGATTCGACGTCATGACAATCAGCGTGTTGCGGAAATCGACCGTGCGGCCCTGCCCGTCCGTCAGCCGCCCGTCGTCGAGCACCTGCAGGAGAACGTTGAACACGTCCGGATGCGCCTTCTCGACCTCGTCGAACAGGATGACCTGGTAGGGACGACGGCGAACCGCTTCCGTCAGCGAGCCGCCCTCTTCATAGCCGACATAGCCGGGCGGAGCGCCGATCAGGCGCGCGACGGAGTGCTTCTCCATGTATTCCGACATATCGAGGCGGACCATCGCGTGCTCGTCGTCGAACAGATAATCGGCGAGCGCCTTGGTCAGTTCGGTCTTGCCGACGCCGGTCGGTCCGAGGAACAGGAACGAGCCGATGGGACGGTTCGGATCCTGCAGGCCGGCACGCGAACGGCGCACCGCGGTCGAAACGGCCTTGACCGCCTCCTGCTGGCCGATGACGCGCTTCGACAGCGCATCTTCCATCTTCAGAAGCTTCTGGCGCTCGCCCTCGAGCATGCGGTCGACCGGCACGCCGGTCCAGCGTGAAACGACGCCTGCAATGTGATCGGGAGTAACGACCTCCTCGACCATTGCGCGGCTTTCCGCCTGATCGATCGCTGCGATCTCCGCTTCGAGCTTCGGGATCACGCCGTAACGCAGCTCGCCCGCTTTCGCGAGCTCGCCCTTGCGCTGCGCCTGCTCGAGGTCGATGCGCGCCTGGTCGAGTTCGGTCTTGAGCTTCTGCGCGCGGCCGAGCCTGTCCTTTTCGCTCTGCCAGGTCGCGGTAATCGCCGTCGATTTCTCTTCGAGGTCGGCGAGTTCCGCCTCGAGCGTTTCGAGACGCGCCTTCGACGCCTGGTCGCTTTCCTTCTTCAGCGCCTCGCGCTCGATCTTGAGCTGCATGATGCGGCGATCGAGTTCGTCGAGTTCTTCCGGCTTGGAATCGACCTGCATGCGCAGCCGCGAAGCGGCTTCGTCGACGAGATCGATCGCCTTGTCCGGCAGGAAGCGGTCGGTGATGTAGCGATTGGAGAGTGTCGCCGCGGCGACAAGCGCGCTGTCGGAAATACGTACACCGTGATGGAGTTCGTATTTCTCCTTGAGGCCGCGCAGGATCGAGATCGTGTCCTCGACCGTCGGCTCCGAAACGAACACCGGCTGGAAGCGCCGCGCGAGCGCCGCATCCTTTTCGACATGCTTGCGGTATTCGTCGAGTGTGGTCGCGCCAACGCAATGCAGCTCGCCGCGCGCCAAAGCAGGCTTCAGAAGGTTCGACGCATCCATGGCGCCGTCCGTCTTGCCCGCTCCGACAAGCGTGTGCATTTCGTCGATGAACAGGATGATCTGCCCGGCCGCGGCCGTGACTTCCGAGAGAACGGCCTTCAGCCGCTCCTCGAACTCGCCGCGATATTTCGCGCCTGCGATCAGCGAACCCATATCGAGCGCGAGCAGCTTCTTGTCCTTGAGGCTTTCCGGCACATCGCCGTTGACGATGCGCTGCGCGAGACCCTCGACGATCGCGGTCTTGCCGACGCCCGGCTCCCCGATCAGCACCGGATTGTTCTTGGTGCGGCGGGCGAGAACCTGGATCGTGCGCCGAATTTCCTCGTCGCGGCCGATCACGGGATCGAGCTTGCCGTCGCGCGCAGCCTGGGTGAGATCGCGCGCATAACGTTTCAGCGCGTCATAGGCGCTCTCGGCGGAGTCCGAATTGGCGGTGCGGCCCTTGCGGAGTTCTTCCACGGCCGTGTTGAGGGCTGTCGGCGTGACGCCCGCTTTCGCGAGCGCCTTGCCGGCCTCGGTGGATTTGTCGGCGGCAAGCGCGAGCAGAAGACGCTCGACGGTCACAAAGCTGTCGCCGGCTTTCTCGGCCGCGTCCTCGGCGGCCTGAAGCACGCGCGCAGTCGCGGGGGCCATGAATATCTGGCCATTCCCGCCTTCGACCTTCGGCACCTTTTTCAGCGCCGCCTCGACCTCGGCCAGGGCCTCGCGCGAACGGCCGCCCGCACGGTCGATCAGACCGGCGGCGAGCCCCTCGGGATCGTCGAGGAGAACTTTCAGGATATGTTCGGGGAGAAACTGCTGGTGGCCCTCGCGCAGCACGAGACCCTGGGCGGACTGTAGAAAGCCCCGCACGCGTTCGGTGTATTTTTCGATGTTCATATCGACCCTTCTCCAGCGCCGGCTTAACCAAGCCCGGCTCCGGCATTTCGATCTGGTCCCTTGAGAGGCGACCCGTTTCAGCCAAGATGGGGCGCCCCACACCCGGAAAAAAGGGGCGGTTCCCATGGTGCGCGATTATTGCGGAGTTTCGGTCGGATGGCGTTGATTTCCGTTAATTCCCTGCATCGCTACCCGGTGAAGGGCCTTTCGGCGGAACGGCTCCGCTCGGCCGATCTGGCACCCGGCCAGACATTGAAGGGAGACCGCGCCTTTGCCGTCGAGAATGGCCCCTCGGGTTTCGAACCCGAGGCGCCGTCCTGGATGCCGAAGGTGAAGTTTCTCTGCTGGATGAAAAACCCGAAGCTGGCTCGGCTCGCGACCCGCTATGACGATGCGACCGGCGTGCTGACGGTCGAAAGCGAAGCCGGGCGCGTGTCCGGAAATCTCGTGACAGTGGAAGGCCGAGCGGCCGTGGAGGCATTCCTGTCCGACTTCATGGGCGAGGAGCGGCGCGGACCGCTTCAGGTACTGTCTTCACCCGGGCACAGCTTTTCGGATGTGGCGAAGAAGGTCGTGTCCTTCATCAATCTCGCCAGTTCCGACGATGTCGGCCGCGCGCTCGGCGCCGAGATCGATCCGATCCGCTTTCGCGGCAATGTGCATCTGGCGGGCCTCGAACCCTGGGCCGAGGCAACATGGACGGGGAAGCAATTTCAGATCGGCACGGCGCGGTTCAAGGTCGTGAAGACCATACAGCGTTGTCTCGCCACCCATGTCGATCCCGCGCGCGGCGTGCGCGATCTCGACGTCATGAGCGCGATCCGCACCGAGAGGGGCGATCTTGATTGCGGCATCTATGCCGAGGTCATCGCCGCCGGCACGATCTCCGAAGGCGACGAGCTTCGCCTAGTTCAATCCGAGATCGGCCTTTAGCGCCGCACTTTTCGCCGCGATCGCCGCCGCGAGACTCACGCTGAGTTCCGCCGCGTCCGCATGCATGCGGGCTACGGCTGCGGCGGTGTCGGGTGCGTGCGGCAGATCGGGAATGCGCGGATCGGTATAGATTGCGGCAAGATCGCCGTCCGCGGCGAGCTTTCCGATCAGGCGAGCGCGCGTGAACGGGCTGGCATATCCCGCCTGGCCGTACAGCCATTCCGCCGCGGCGATGCCCGACAGATTGTTACGCATGTCCTTGTAGACTTCAGGCGCCCAGTCGGTCGTGAGCTTGACGTAACGTTCGGCCCATTCATTGATCTCGCCGAACTTTGTAACGACAGATGACGCGCAATCAGGCCCGGCGACAACGCGCAGGAGCGCATAGATCTCCGCCGCCGCATAAGCGTGCTTGATGGCGTTGTGATCTTCGGCGGGAAGCCCGCGCTGCTGGATTGTCCAGGATGCGGCCAGCGAGAACCCTTGCAGGGCCGCGCCCAGCGCAAGGACCGGAAGAAGCAAGACGGCAACGCAGCCCAGCACCCATGCGAGCCGTCTGACCTTCAAAGGCAATTGGATCTCCGTTCAAACGAAAAGCGCGGCACCGTGATGCCGCGCTTTCCTTGAAATTTCGTGAGGGTCTATTCGCCCGGCGCGATTTCAGGCTCGCTGCTCGGAGCGGGCCCGCCCTCCGGCGATCCCTGTTCGCCCGGAGCGCCATTGCGGCCATAGCGGCCGAAACGGCGGCGGTTGCGGTTACGGCCGAAGCCGCCTTCCCCCTCGCTCTGGCCGCCCTGCGGCTCCTGAGTGCTGCCGCCGCCGGTGATAAACGCCGGCAGACCGCCCGGGGCCTGCTCATTGGTGTTCGGAGCGTTCTGATTGTTCTGGGGACGCGACTCGCGCTGTTCGCGCGCCTGATAATCCCGCTGTTCGCGCGGCTGGTGGTCCCGCTGCTCCCGAGGCTGATGGTCCCGCTGTTCGCGGGGCTCCCGCTGCTCCCGAGGCTGGTGGTCCCGCTGTTCGCGGGGCTCCCGCTGCTCCCGAGGCTGGTGGTCCCGCTGTTCGCGGGGCTGGTGATCGCGGTGTTCGCGCGGCTGGTAATCGCGCCGCTGCTGACCGTCGCCGCCCTGGCCATAAGACTGCGGTGCCTGCTGTTGCGGATACCCGCCGCCGTTTGGCTGCTGGCCGTCGAAGCCGTTGGACTGGCCTTCGTTGCCGTCCTCGTCGCCCTCTTCGTCGCGCGATTCGTCATCGGCGCGGACGAAACCGGTCTGACCCTGCGGATATTGCGGCTGGGCCGCGGCGAGGATGCGATAATAATGCTCGGCGTGCTGCAGATAGTTTTCCGCCGAAATCGGATCGCCCGAAGACGTCGCATCGCGCGCCAACTGGACGTATTTGTCGGCGATGTGGGCCGCGGTGCCGCGGATTTTTACATCCGGTCCGTTCGACTCATAACTCCGGCTGAGCGGGTTCGGGCCTTTGCGGTTGTTATTGTTACGACCGCGCATGCGCTTCTGCTGCTGATGCTGCTGCTGCTGACCTTGCCTCATGGCTCTCGAATCTTTGCTTGAAATTAGCCCCAGTGCCCCCGGCGAACGGCGCGGACGCCGCGGCAGCCTTTCGGGGCTGCCTGAATGCTGCGACCCGTCAGATCGCCGGAATTCGTTATGCGAAGCTCGCTGGCCCCTTAGCGAACTTGATGCCGCTCATCCCGTGCTGAGTTCCCTGTCCTCAACATGTGCGACGTGTGTCTCAGAACCATGACCGTGGTATTTCCAGGTCTGCATCGCTGCCGGGCAAATCCGTCTTCTCGGCGCGTATCGGCGGTTCTCTATTGCCGGGAAACTACCTCGCCGCCCTTCCCTTTCCAAGTGGGAATTTCAGCGCCTCACAACAAGGGCCCGTGGTATCCCCGCCAGATCGGGTCGCGCCGGGCGGTCCACGATGAGGCCCGAACCGGCCATTATGGCCGCCACGGCGACCTCCTGCCCGGCCCCGAGTTCGGCGATCAGAACGCCTTTCGGAGCCAGGCGTCTGACCGCAACGTCGGCAAGGCTTCGATAAGCTCCCAGGCCGTCTTTCCCGCCGTTGAGCGCCAGAGCCGGATCATGGAGCCTGACCTCAAGGGGAAGCTTGGCGATTTCCCTCTCTGGGATATAGGGCGGATTGCTCAGAATGAGATCGAATGCGCCGTCCACCTTGGCATCCCAATTCGACACCTTGAATTGCGCCCGGCCGGCAAGGCCGAGCCGGACCGAGTTCGCCTCCGCGATCTCGACGGCGCGACGGGCCAGATCGACCCCGAGACCCCGGGCCTCGGGGAACTCGCTGAGCACCGCCAGAAGAAGGCACCCTGTGCCGGTTCCGAGGTCCAGAACATGGGCCGGCCCGCCGCGACCGAATGCCGCGAGCGCTGCGTCCACCAAGGTCTCGGTTTCAGGCCGCGGGACGAGGGTATCGACCCCGAGATCGAAGCGCAGGCCCCAGAATTCCTTATGCCCGAGGATCCGCGCCACCGGCTCTCCCGCGATCCGCCGGGAGATCATGCTCTCGATCGTGGTTATGCCTTCGGGCGATGCCGGACGGTCCTGGGCCGCGATGAGCTCGGCATCGGACAGTCTCAAGGCCTCTTTCACGAGGACCCGCGCATCCAGTTCCGGCGTCTCCAGCTTGGCCATGCGGAGCCGCTCGACCGTCCCCCGGAGAAGCTCGCCGCGTGTCGTCATTCATCAGCCTCGGCGGCCAGCAGCCGCGCCTGGTGTTCGGCAACGAGCGGACCGATGACATCGCCGAGCCCGGTGCCTTCCATAATCTCCGGAAGATTATAGAGCGTCAGCCCGATCCGGTGATCGGTGACCCGGCCCTGCGGGAAATTGTAGGTGCGGATGCGTTCGGAGCGGTCGCCGGAACCGACCTGGCCCTTACGGTCCGCCGCGCGGCTCGCGTCCTGCGCGGTGCGCTGCTGGTCGAACAATTTGGCGCGCAGCATTGCGAAGGCGCGGGCCTTGTTCTTGTGCTGCGAACGCTCGTCCTGCACGGCGACCACGATACCGGACGGCATATGCGTGATGCGGACCGCCGATTCCGTCTTGTTGACGTGCTGGCCGCCGGCGCCCTGCGCGCGATAGACGTCGATGCGAAGATCGGCGTCGCGGATGTCGACATCGACTTCCTCGGCTTCCGGCAGGACCGCGACGGTCGCGGCCGAGGTATGGATGCGCCCCTGCGTTTCGGTGTCTGGCACGCGCTGCACGCGATGCACGCCGGATTCGAACTTCAGCCGCGCATAGACGCCGCGTCCTTCGACGCCCGCGATCACTTCGCGGTAACCGCCCGCCGTGCCCTCGCTCGCCGACAACACCTCGACTTTCCAGCCCTGAAGATCGGCGTAGCGGCTGTACATGCGGAAGAGATCGCCGGCAAAGATCGCGGCCTCGTCGCCCCCCGTTCCCGCACGCACTTCGAGAATGATGCCGCGCTCGTCCGCCGCGTCCTTCGGCAAAAGCAAAAGGCGCAGCCGCTGCTCCAGTTCTTCGAGCCGCGCGCTCTGTTCGTCGTATTCGCCCCGCGCGAGGTCACGCATCTCGCCGTCGTTGACACTGTCTTCGGAGAGCGCTTTGAGGCCCGCGACTTCCGCCGTCAGCGCCTTCCAGTCCCGCACCGCCTGGACAAGCTCTTCGAGCTCGGAACGCTCGCGCGTCAGCTTCACCAGCGTTGTCGAGTCCGGCCTGCCATGAGCGAGTTCGGCGTCGATCGCTTCAAAACGGCGAACCAGTGTGTCGAGTTTTTCGGTCGGGAGCATGTCAGGACTGGTCGGCGAGGCTGGCGAGATCCTGCAGCTTCTGACGCGCGACGAGATCGCCGTTCATCAGGGCGCTGACCGTTTCCTGAATCTCGGTCATTGTGATCTGGCGCAGAAGCGCCTTCAGCGGGCCGATCGCCGAAGGGGCGACGGAAAGAATGTCGTAACCCGTGCCGATCAGCGCCAGTGCCCCCAGCGGCCGCGAGGCGAGTTCGCCACATACGCTCACCGGCTTTCCGGCGGCTTTCGCTGCGTCGGATACGGCCTGGAACGCCCGCAGGATCGGCGGACCGATCTGATCGAACCTGTCGTTGACGCGGGAATTTCCGCGATCGGCGGCGTGCATGAACTGGATGAGATCGTTCGACCCCAGGCAGATGAAATCAACCCGCTTCAGAAGCTCGTCGAGATCGAACAGAAGCGAGGGCACCTCGACCATGGCCCCGATCAGCAGCCTCTCCGGAAGCTGATGACCCCATTTCCTCAGATGCGTCAGCTCGCGCTCGACGATCTCGCGCGCCTCGTCGACTTCGGCCACAGCCGCGACCATCGGGAACATCACGTGCAGGGTGCGCCCGCTCGCGGCGCGCGCCAGTGCCCGGACCTGCGAACGCAAAAGACCCGGCCGATCGAGGCCGAAGCGGATGGCGCGCCAGCCGAGCGCCGGGTTTTCCTCCTCGATCGTCCGGAGATAGGGCAGCACCTTGTCGCCACCGATATCGAGCGTGCGGAAGATCACGGGCTTTTCGCGCGCGGCGTCGAGCACGGCGCGATACAGAGCTTCCTGCTCGCCGGCGCGCGGCAGCGCGGGCGCGACCATGAACTGAAGCTCGGTGCGGAAAAGGCCGATGCCTTCCGCCCCCGCCTCCTCGACAAACGGGAGATCGACGAGCAGGCCGGCATTCATCATCAAGGTGAGCGGCACGCCGTCCTTGGTAACGGTCGGCTTGTCGCGCAGCTTCTTGAACTGCGCCTGACGCCGCGCCCTGAGCTTCACCTTGTCGGCATAACTTTTCTGCACGTCCTCCGGCGGGCGCACATGCACATCGCCCGTGCCGCCGTCGACGATGACGGCGTCGCCTGCTTCGACCATGCTGACGATGTTCGGAATTTGGGCGACGGCCGGAATGCCGAGCGCGCGCGCGATGATGGCGACATGGCTGGTCGGCCCGGCCTCCTCGATGATGAGACCGCGCAGGCGCGAACGGTCGTAATCGAGCAGCGCCGCCGGCGCCATGCTCCGCGCGACGAGGATTGCGTTTTCCGGCAATTCCTCGATCGGCCCGTGCTCGCGTCCCGTCAGAATGCGCAGAAGGCGGTTTGCGAGATCGTCGAGATCGTGCAGCCGCTCGCGTATGTACGGGTCTGTCGCGCGCAACATGCGGGCGCGGGTGTCGGACTGCACGCGCTCGACGGCGGCTTCGGCCGTGAGGCCCTGCAGCACCGCTTCGCGCATACGCCGCACCCAGCCGCGGTCGTGCGCGAACATACGGAAGGCTTCGAGCACGTCGCGATGCTCGCCCTGCGGCGCGACATTGTCCTGACTGAGAAGCTCGTCGAGCGAGGCGCGCAACCTGTCGACCGCTTCATCGAGCCGGGTTACTTCCTTCGTCACGTCCTGGGCGATGAGGTTTTCGGTCGCGAGCGTGCGCGGCTCGTGCAGTACCGCGAGACCGAGTCCGATGCCTTCGGCGAGCGGGGTGCCGGTGGCCTGCAAAGGCCGCCGCACGGCCGGTTCCGCGCCCGGCCTCGCGATGGCCGAGAGTTCGCCCGACGCGATCATTTCGGCGAGCACCATCGCGGTCGTCTGCAGCGCCTCGACCTCTTCCTCGGAATAGGTGCGGTGCGCCTTGTTCTGGACGACGAGCACGCCGAGCGTATTGCCCGCGCGCAGGATCGGCACGCCGAGGAAGGAGTGATAGATCTCTTCGCCCGTCTCCGGCTTGTAGGAGAACGCCGGATGCGCCTGGGCGTCGGAAATGTTGAGCGGTTCGGCCTCGCCGGCGACAAGACCGACCAAGCCCTCGCCGCGTCCGAGCGTCGTCTGATGGACGGCCTGCGGGTTCAGGCCCTCGGTGGCATAGAGTTCGAGTTCGCCGTCGACACGCAGCACATAGGTCGAGCACACCTCGGCGACCATATTCGCCGCGATCAGCACCACGATCCTGTCGAGCTTGTCCTGAGCGGTGACTGGCTCCGCCATGACCTCGCGGAGGCGGCGCAGCAGCACCCGCGGGCCGCCGTAAGCACCTCGCATAGAAAACTCCGTTGCCGGGACGCTGCGCCCCGCAGGCTTCTCTAACGCCAGAAGATGAACCGATTTGCCGTGAGCCGCCAGCGGCCGCTCAAGCCTGATCCAGCCCGTATATCGAGTGCAGGGTCCGCACCGCAAGCTCGGTATAGGCGGCGTCGATCAGGACCGAGATCTTGATCTCGGAGGTGGCGATGACGCGGATGTTGATGCCCTTGTCGGCCAGGGCCGAGAACGCCCTGGCGGCGACGCCCGCATGCGAGCGCATGCCGATGCCGACGACCGAGACCTTCACCACATCCGTCGCGCCGTCGAGCTTGGCGTAGCCGATCTCTTTCCTGCCGTTCTTCAGCGTCTCCATGGCCCGCTCGTAATCGGCGACCGGGACGGTGAAGGTGAGATCGGTCGTGGAGCCGTCTTCGGAGATGTTCTGGACGATCATGTCGACATTGATGTGGGCATCGGCGAGCGGGCCGAACACGCCCGCGGCGACGCCGGGCTTGTCCTCGACGCCGCGCAAAGTGACCTGCGCCTCATCCTTCGAATAGGCGATGCCGGTGACGACCTGCTGTTCCACGATCTCTTCCTCGTCACAAATGAGAGTTCCGGGCGGCAGGCCGCCGGGCCCGGTCTGGGGGGCGTCGGGCGCATCGAAGGACGAGCGCACAAACACCCGGACATTATGCACCATCGCAAGCTCGACGGACCGAACCTGCAATACCTTGGCCCCGAGCGAGGCCATTTCCAGCATTTCCTCGAACGCCACACGCTCCAGCCGGCGCGCTTTGGGCACGATGCGGGGGTCGGTCGTGTAGACGCCGTCAACGTCCGTGTAGATGTCGCAGCGGTCGGCATGGATGCCGGCGGCGATGGCCACCGCGCTGGTGTCGGAGCCGCCGCGGCCGAGCGTGGCGATCCGGCCCTCCGGGGAAACGCCCTGGAAACCGGCGATGCAGGCGACCGTCTTGGCCTTGAGATCGGCGAGAAGACCATTGCCCTCAATGCCCGCGATGCGGGCCGAACCGTGGGTCGAATTGGTCCTGAGCGGGATCTGCCAGCCTTGATAGGAGCGAGCCGCGATACCGAGATTGTGGAGCGCGATGGCCAGAAGGCCCGACGTCACCTGCTCGCCCGACGCGACCACGGCGTCATATTCGCGCTGGTCGTATTGGGACATCGCCTCCTTGCACCAGGCGACGAGCTGGTTGGTGACGCCCGCCATGGCCGAGACCACGACGGCGACCTCATGGCCGGCCGCGACCTCGCGCTGGACATGCCGCGCGACGTTTTGAATGCGCTCGATGGTGGCGACCGATGTGCCGCCGAACTTCATGACGATGCGGGCCATTGAGGGTCCGGCTGGTTCGGAAAGGATGCGGCGCCTCCCCAGGGTGGCGCCTCGAAAAAGGCGCGTATACATAACGGCGGCTTCCCCCGAGGGCAATCGCCCGGCGCGACGGAGGCACAGAGGGCGCTATGGCGGATTCGGTCGATCAGGACGAAGTGGCGCGATTCGCGGCTTTGGCGGACGAATGGTGGAACCCCAAAGGGCCCTATGCGCCGCTGCACAAGCTGACCCCCATCCGCGTCGAATATGTCCGCGACCGGCTGGCGGAGAAATTCGGGCGCGACACCAGGTCTCTCAAGAGCCTGAAAGACCTGGCCCTGCTCGATGTCGGCTGCGGCGGGGGCATCCTGTCCGAGCCCCTGAGCCGCCTCGGCGCGAAAGTGACGGCGATCGAGCCCGCATCGGAGAGCATCGCGGTGGCGAAAGCCCATGCCGGCGAGGCCGGGCTGGAGATCGATTATCGCGCCGCGACCGCCGAGGAGCTTCTCGCGGAGGGCAAGACCTTCGACGCGGTGATCGCATCCGAAGTCATCGAGCACGTCACCGATCCCGCTGCCTTCGTAAAAACGCTTGCGGGACTGGCGAAGCCCGGCGGCCTTGTTCTTTTTTCGACCCTGAACCGGACCCTCAAGAGCTTTGCGCTCGCGATCGTCGGCGCGGAATATGTGCTGCGCTGGATTCCGACCGGCACCCATGACTGGAAAAAATTCGTCACGCCCGACGAACTCAAGGCGCAGTGCCGGGACGCGGGGCTCGACGTCGCGGACGTCACCGGGATGATGTACGACCCGCTGCGCGATGCATGGCGGCTCGGCCGGGACAGCGGCGTGAATTACTGGCTCACCGCCGAGAGGTGACTTTTCAGCCAGGCATGTGCATACGCCTCGGTCTTGCGCGCGACCGCGATCGGCAGCCGGTTGAAGGCGTGGGGCGCCTCGGGAACGATCAGAAGTTCGGAATTGCCGCTCGCCTCGTCCCAGCGCGCATGGAGCGCGCGGCTTTCCTCGACGAGCGGATCATCGCTCCCGGCGACCATCAGAACCGGCGGCAGATCCGAAAGGTCGGCGAACAGCGGCGAGATCGCCGGATCGCGACGTTCTGCATCGGTGCGATCCTCGGTCAGCTTGTGGAGGCAGGCCAGCATGGTCGGCCCGTGGAAAATGAGCGTATCGGCCCGGACACGACGGAAAGCCTCGGAGCCTGAAAGATCGTAGATGCCGTAGTTCAACAGGGCCGCCCGGAACGCATCGGGCCGACGCAGAAGCGTGCAGGCGGCGAGATGCGCGCCCGCGCTGTCGCCGCCGATTGTGATCGAGTCGACGCCGAATTCGTTCTTCGCATTGTCAACCAGCCAGGCCGCCGCCGTCTCGCAATCGTCGACGATCTCCGGAACCTTGAATTTGGGCGCACGACGGTAATCGACGCTGATCACGGCGACGCCGCAATCCTTTGCCAGCGCGGCGTTGGGGCGATCGTTTATCTCCGCCGTGCCGGTGCACCATCCGCCGCCGTGAATGTCGAGGTGTACGCCTCGCAGCGCGCCCTCGGGCCGCAGAATACGTACATCCGCCTCCCGGCTCAGGGCGGAGACACGTCTCGTCTCGATGCGCAGCCCGGTACGACGGATCGACGGGCGCACCGCCTGCACGGCGATCAGGGTCACGGCATGAGCGATTGCGCGGGACGGCGCCGACAGCATGCGAACCCGCGGCATTCGCTTGAGCACGGTGTTGGCGCGGCGAAGCTCCGCGAGATCGCTCCTGTCGAAAACGGGCGGCGGCATCAATTGCCTTCGTCGGGCAAAGGCGGCAGCGGATGGAATTCGACGCCGTCTTCGGAGAGCGCCCGAACCTCTTCGGACGAGGCAACGCCGTACACCGATGCCTTCTCGATCTCGCCGTCGTGCATTTGCCGGGCGACCTCCGCGAAGCGGGGGCCGACATTCTCGGCGTTCTTCGTCACTTCCTCACGGACCATGCGGAACATTGCGCGCAACCGCTCCTCCCGGCCGCCGATCAGCGCGGGTTCCGCGACCTGCGCCTCCGAGGTCGCGACCGATGGCGCCATCAGCGCCTTCTCGATTTTGTGCACGCCGCAGACCGGGCAGTCGAGAAGCCCGCGCTCGGCCTGCACATCGTAATCGCCGGACGAGCGAAACCATCCGTCGAATGCGTGGCCGTTCGCGCAGGAAAGCGAGTAGCGGATCACTTCGGCACCTCGTGTAGATGCGTGACCTCCGCGCCCGCAACCGCGAAGCGCCGCCCGTTCTGGAGAACGGGAATTCTTGCCCGCGCCTCGGCAACGAGCTTGGGCTCGATCCTGGCCGTAATGACCCCCGGCTCCGTGCCGCCTTCGGCGAGCACCCTGCCCCAGGGATCGACGATCAGGCTGTGGCCGAAGGTTTCGCGGCCGTCGTCGTGCTTGCCGGCCTGGGCGGCGGCAAACACGAAGCTTCCGGTTTCGATGGCGCGGGCGCGCAGCAGAACATGCCAGTGCGCCTCGCCGGTCTGTTGGGTGAAGGCCGCGGGAACGGCGAGGAAATCCGCGCCGGCTTCGGCAAGGGCGCGGTAAAGCTGCGAGAAGCGAAGATCGTAGCAGATCGTCATGCCGAGCCTGCCCCAGGGCAGATCGGACGAGATCGCGACCTCACCCGGCTGATAGGTCTGCGATTCGCGCCAGCTCTCGCCGTTCGCGAGATCAACGTCGAACATATGGATCTTGTCGTAGCGCGCCGCGATTGCGCCCTCCGGCGCAATCAGGAACCCGCGATTGGCCACACGCTCACGGTCGTTGAAGCGGATCGGCAGCGAACCGACATGGAGCCAGATCCGGAGTTCGCGTGCGAGATCGCGGAAGGCGGCGAGCGCGGGATCGTGATCCTCGTCGTAGATCGCGGCGTGCAGCCGGTCCCGGTCGCGCACCAGCAGCGACGTCATTTCCGGCGTCTGCACATAATGCGCGCCGGCCCTCGCGGCCTCGCGTATCATCGCGCTTGCATCCGCAATGTTTGCGGTCATCTCCTGCCCCGTGCGCATCTGCACCATGGCGGCGGTAAAGCTGTCCGTGGTCATCCGGCGAGGACCGGATCGAGTTCACCGCGGGCGTCGAGCGCATAGATGTCGTCGCAGCCGCCGAGATGGCGCTCTCCGGCGAAAATCTGCGGCACGGTCATTAGCCCGCCCGAACGGTGAATCATTTCCGCGCGCAGCTCCGGCTTTCCAGAAATGTCGATCTCGCTGAAGTCCACGCCCTTTTTCTCCAAAAGCTCCCGCGCGCCGTCGCAATAGGGACAATAGGGTTTGGTGTAGATCGTGACGACGGCCATGCCGGCTCCGGTTAAGTCTTGGTTCTGAGTGAAGATATGAGGTCAGACCCGCTCTGCGACAAGCGCGAAGACGAGGGCGTCGACCTCCGCGGCGCCGGCCCGCCGCAACACACGGGCGGCGCTGTTCAGCGTCGATCCCGTGGTCATGACGTCGTCGATCAGAACCACGCGCTGTCCGGCCAGCACCCCTTTCGCACCGGCTCCCGGCCGGAACGCGCCCGAAAGGTTTCGCGCGCGCTCCGACGCCGACAGCCCGACCTGGCTTTTGGTCGCCTTCACCCGGGCGAGCGCCTCATGGGCCACGGGCACACCCGTCTCGCGTGAAACGGCCTTGGCCAGCTCACCCGCCTGGTTGAACCGTCGCCCCCAGAGGCGTCTTTTGTGCAGCGGCACCGGGACCAGAAGATCGGCCTCCGCCAGAAGCTCCACGCCGGCCCGGGCCATGAGGCCCCCCATTGTCGCGGAGAGATCGAGCCGGTCGGAATATTTCAGCCGGTGGACGAGAAGGCGCGCCGTCGCGTCGTAGCGCGCCACCGCCCGCGCCCGCCCGAAAGCCGGCGGCTCGGCAATCGCTTTCGGCGAGATCAGCCCGTAACCGAGATCGGCCGAGAACGGCGTGCCGAGGCGTTCACAATAGGGAGGGGCGATGAACTCCATGCCCGTCCAGCATTTCGGGCAGAGCGTTCCGGCCGATCCGACCGGAACGGCACAGCCGAGGCAGAGCGGCGGCAGGATGAGATCGAGCGCGGCGCGCGCAACATGCCTCACCCCCGCCCCGAGGCGCGTTCCGAGCGGGATCGAGGTTTCCGCCTCCGACGTCATGACCTCAGCATAACCGAGGAAATTGACCTTGGCGCGGGTCATGCGCATATGCCGGGTATGTCCCCGCCCCCGCTTTTCGATCTCGCTCTGCGCCGCGCGCGCCTCGCCCGCGCCGCGAAAGCGGGCCTCGCCGACGATGTGCTGATGCCGCGCATTGCCGGGGAGCTGGCCGACCGGCTGCATCCGGTGCTGCGCGATTTTCCGCTGGCGGTCGATCTCCTCAGTCCCGGCCCCGACGTCGCGGAGGCGCTGAAATCCGTGAAAAGCGTGGGCCGTGTCCTTCGCGCCGGAGATGCAAGCGGCGTCGATATCGCCTTCGAGGGCGAGGCCCTGCCGTTTCAGGAGGCCTCGCTCGATCTCGTCGTCTCCGCGCTCGCGCTGCATTGGGCGGAAGATTTGCCGGGCCTCCTCGTCCAGATCCGCCGGGCGCTGAAGCCGGACGGGCTTTTTCTCGCCGCCGTCGCCGGCGGCGAAACGCTGACCGAACTGCGGCAGGCGTTCGCGGAGGCTGAATCGGAAACGACCGGCGGCGTCAGCCCGCGCGTCATTCCCTTCGCCGATGTCCGCGACCTCGGCGCCCTGCTGCAACGCGCGGGTTTCGGACTGCCGGTCGTCGATTCCGACCGGCTCACGGTCCGCTATGGCGATCTGTTCGGACTGTTCCGCGACCTGCGGGCGCTCGGCGCGACGAATTCAATGCTGGCGCGGGCGCGAACACCGCTGCGCCGCGAGACATTTGCCCGGCTAGACGCCGCCTATCGGGATAAATTCTCCGATCCCGACGGCAGACTGCGCGTGACGGTCGAGATCGTCTGGATGTCCGGCTGGGCGCCGCATGAGAGCCAGCAAAAGCCGCTCAAGCCCGGCTCGGCGAAAGCGCGGCTTGCGGACGCCCTCGGCGCGATTGAAATTCCGAGCGGCGTGAAGCCCGGCGATCACTCCTGACCGCCGGCCCCCGTCAGCGCACTTCCGATCTTGTCCGTGAAAAGGGTCCAGAATTCGTCCTGAAGCAGGCCCAAAGCCGCAATGAGGCCGGCGCCGAGTATGGCGACGATCAACGTATATTCGATGGCTGTGGCGCCGCCGGAATCGCGAATAAATCGAATCGTGACGGCGCGCATCCGGACCATTCCTTCCTCTACAACAGATCGATCAAAGCCGGAATGAGAGGTTCGTCGGCGGGCGGCATGGGATAGGTCCGCAGCCGCTTCGGCTCGACCCAGGCCAGGATCTGCCCTTCAAGCGGCCGGGCCGTGCCGTCCCAGCGCCGGCAGATATAGAGCGGCATCAGAAGGTGCATGGCCTCATAGGAATGGCTCGCAAAGGTCAGCGGCGCGAGGCAGGCGGGCTTGACCTCGATCCCGAGTTCCTCGGCCAGTTCCCGGATCAGGGTGTCTTCCGGCGTCTCGCCCGGCTCGACCTTGCCGCCGGGAAACTCCCAGAGCCCGGCCATGCTTTTGCCCTCCGGCCGCTGCGCCAGGAGCACGCGGCCGTCGGCATCGACGAGAGCACAGGCGGCGACGAGAAGGAGCGGCTTCGCCGCGCTCTCAGGACCGGTAGTCGGCATTGATCGCGATATATTCGGCGGTCAGATCGCAGGTCCAGACGCGGGCTTTGCCGTTGCCGAGACCGAGCTCGGCGCGGACCTCGATGTCCTGATTTTTCATATAGGCCGACATCTCGGCCTCATCGTAGCCGGGATCGCGCTCGCCATCGACCGCGACGCGGATGCCGCCGAAGAAAATCGAAAGCCTGTCGCGGTCGGCGGGCTCGCCCGCTTTACCCACGGCCATGACGACGCGGCCCCAATTGGCGTCCTCGCCGGCGATCGCGGTTTTTACCAGCGGCGAGTTGGCAATCGACAGGGCGATCCTGCGCGCCGATGCATCGCTCTCCGCGCCTTCGACGCGCACCGTCACGAATTTCGTTGCGCCCTCGCCATCCCGGGCGACCTGTTGGGTGAGGTCGGCCAGAACCGCGTTAAAGGCGGCCTGCAGCGCGTAGGCGCGCGGATCCTTGTTGTCGGTGATCGGCTTGCCGCCGGCGGCCCCGGTCGCAAACGCCAACAGCGTGTCGGAGGTCGAGGTGTCGCCGTCGACCGTGACGCAGTTGAACGTCGTTTCGGTCGTCTCGCTGAGAATCTGCTGCAGCAGCGACGCGGAAACCGGCGCGTCGGTCGCGACGAAGGACAGCATGGTGGCCATATCCGGCGCGATCATGCCCGCGCCCTTGGCGATGCCCGACACCGTGACGATCGTGCCGTCGAGATCGAGGCTGGCCGTGGCCCCTTTCGGGAACGTGTCGGTGGTCATGATGGCGCGGGCGGCCTTCTCCCAGCCATTGCCGGCAGCCGATTGGGCAAGGCTCTCAAGCACGCCGTCGAACTTCGAGGCGTCGAGCGGCTCGCCGATCACCCCGGTCGAGGCGAGAAAAATCTCGTCCTCCCGGCAGCCCACGGCCTTGGCGGCGAGCTCGGCCGTCAGCTTGGTCGCGACGCGGCCCTTCTTGCCGGTGAAAGCATTGGCGTTTCCTGAATTGACGACAAGAGCGCGCGCGGCCCCGGCCTTGAGCGCGTCGCGACACCAGTCGACGGGGGCGGACGGACACTTCGATTTTGTGAAAACGCCCGCGACCGTCGTTCCCGGCTGGAACAGCATCAGGAGAACATCGGTCCGGCCTTTGTAGCGAATGCCGGCCTCGGCAGTCGCGATCTTGACCCCCGCCAGAGCGGGGAGCGCCGGAAAGCGTTCCGGCGCCAATGGCGAGACCTTACCCCCCATGGAGATCTACTTCGGAGCCGGAGCCGGCTCTTCGGCCTTTTTCGGCCCGCCGACGCGCTCGACCTTGGCTTCATCGAGCAGTTTCTTGACGGCGTCTTCCTGGGCCTTCTTGTGGACGTAGTCCTCGATCTGGCCGCGCACTTCTTCGAGCTTCGGCACCGCGCGCTCGCGCTTTTCCTCGACCTTGATGATGTGCCAGCCATATTGCGACTTCACGGGCTCGGACACCTTGCCCGGCTCCATCTTGAAGGCCGCGTCGGCGAACTCCGGCACCATCTGTTCCTTGGTGAAGAAGCCGAGATCGCCGCCTTCGGCGCCCGAGCCTGGATCCTTCGACATTTCCTTGGCGACGACGGCAAAATCCTCGCCCTTGGCGATGCGCTCGGCGGCCTTCTTGGCGTCTTCCTCGGTCTCGACCAGGATGTGCCGGGCGTGAACTTCCTGTTCCGGCTTAATTTCCTTGATCGTATCGTCGTAGACCTTTTTCACCGCTTCTTCGGAGACGCCCTCTTTGCCGAGCTTTTCCAGATAGGCCTGCATCAGGGCCTTGTCGCGCAGGAATTTGAGCCGGGTCTCGAACTCGGCGCCCTCGCCCAGTTTGGCCTTCTCGGCGGCCTTTGCCACCAGCTTCACATTGATCAGGAAGCCGATGATCTGCTCGCGCTTCTGGTCATCCACGGCGGCTCCGCCGCCCGGAGCCAGTTCGTCGATGGCGATCTGGACATCGCGCTCGGTCAGCTTTTCGCCGTCGACCGTTGCGACCACGGCATCCGGGTCGACCGGCGCTGCCGGAGGCGGCGTCTGCGCGATTGCGGCCGTAGCGGCCAGGACGAAGGAAGCCGTGGCAAAAGCACGGGCGAAACGGCCGAAAACGGCAGGAAGATCACACGTCATCGAGATTGATACCTCGTCAGGCGGCGCTTCGGGCCGCGGACGCCGGACACTGGCCCAAAATGGGTCGCATTGACAACCCTCGGACGCGTTCATAATTCTCCCTCGTCCATCCGATAAGAATGGCCAAAATTTCGGGGAATAACGCCCGCAACTCACTTTTTTACCCAATTGGGGCCGAGAACGGCCCCTGATCCTGCGGCCAAGGACGCCTTCCCGGCGTATCCCCTTCGCGCTTATGGCAGCGACACTCACGAGGCTTTGATGCTTGGCGCACTTAACAAGCTGTTTGGCTCATCCAACGACCGCCGCCTGAAAGGCCACCGGCCGAAGGTCGCGCAGATCAACGCACTGGAGCCCGAGATAAAGGCTCTCACCGACGAACAGTTGCGCGCCCGGACCGAAGAGTTCCGTCGCCAGATCGCCGACGGCGTGCCGCTCGACGATCTTCTGGTGCCGGCCTTCGCAACGGTCCGCGAGGCCGCCCACCGCGTGCTCGGCCTTCGCCCGTTCGACGTCCAGCTCATCGGCGGCATTGTGCTGCATGAGGGCGGCATTTCCGAAATGAAGACCGGCGAAGGCAAAACGCTCGTTGCGACGCTTCCGGTCTATCTCAATGCGCTGATGGGGCGCGGCGTCCATGTCGTCACCGTCAACGATTACCTCGCCCGCCGCGACGCCGAATGGATGGGCCGCATCTACACCTTCCTCGGGCTCACCACTGGCGTCATCGTCCACGGCCTCGACGACGACCAGCGCCGCGACGCCTACAATTGCGATGTCACCTACGCGACCAACAACGAACTCGGCTTCGATTATCTTCGCGACAATATGAAGTACGAAGTTACGCAGATGGTGCAGCGTCCGCATTTCTTCGCGATCGTGGACGAAGTCGACTCCATCCTTGTCGACGAGGCGCGCACGCCGCTCATCATTTCCGGGCCGCTCGAAGACCGCTCCGAACTTTACGTCTCGCTCGACGCTTTCGTGCCGAAACTGTTGCCGGAACATTATGAGGTCGACGAGAAGCAGCGCGCGGTCTCGCTCACCGAGGACGGCAACGAATTCCTCGAAGGCCTGCTGAAGGAAGCCGGCATGCTGAAGGGCGACAGCCTGTACGATGTCGAGAACGTCTCGGTCGTCCACCACGTCAGCCAGGCGCTGCGCGCCCACAAACTGTTCCAGCGCGACAAGGACTACATCGTCCACAACGGCGAAATCGTCATCATCGACGAGTTCACCGGACGCATGATGCCCGGCCGCCGCTATTCGGAAGGTCTGCACCAGGCCCTCGAGGCCAAGGAGCGCGTCGCGATCCAGCCCGAGAACCAGACCCTCGCCTCGATCACCTTCCAGAACTATTTCCGTCTGTACGAGAAGCTCGCCGGCATGACCGGCACCGCGCTGACCGAAGCCGACGAGTTCATGGACATTTACAACCTCGACGTCGTGGAGGTTCCGACCAACATCGCGGTCGCGCGCCAGGACGAGGACGACGAGGTCTACCGGACGGCCGACGAGAAATACAAAGCCGTCATCGCCGAGATCGAGCGCGCGCATGAGCGTCTGCAGCCGATTCTCGTCGGCACCGCAAGCATCGAAAAATCCGAACTCCTTGCCGACCTCCTGAAGCAGAGCGGGTTCAAGCAGATCGACTTCGCCGAGCCCGGCGCCGCCGAGCGGCTCTACGCCTCCGCGCGCTCCGGCAAGCCGAGCCGTCAATTCGCGGTGCTGAACGCCCGTTTCCATGAGCAGGAGGCGTTCATCGTCGCCGAGGCCGGCGTGCCGGGCGCGATCACCATCGCGACCAACATGGCGGGCCGCGGCACCGACATCAAACTCGGCGGCAATCTCGATATGCGCGTCGCGCAGGAAACCGCGAACCTCGAAGAGGACAAGCGCGCAAACAAGGCCGAGGAGATTGGGGCCGAGATCGCGAAGTTCCGCGAGATCGTGCTGCATTCGAACGAAATCATCGAACTCGACAAGGGCAAGAAGATCGAGCGGCCCGGCGGGCTCTACATCATCGGCACGGAGCGTCACGAAAGCCGGCGCATCGACAACCAGCTGCGCGGCCGTTCGGGCCGCCAGGGCGATCCCGGCCGCTCCAAGTTCTTCCTGTCCATACAGGACGATCTGATGCGCATCTTCGGCTCCGACCGCATGGACGGCATGCTGCAGAAGCTGGGCCTCAAAGACGGCGAAGCGATCATCCATCCCTGGATCAACAAGGCGGTGGAGCGGTCGCAGAAGAAGGTCGAGGCGCGCAACTTCGACATCCGCAAGAATGTGCTGAAATACGACAACGTCATGAACGACCAGCGCAAGGTCGTGTTCGAGCAGCGGCGCGAGCTGATCGAAGAAACCGATCTCGCCGAGACCGTCGCCGATATGCGGCATGGCGTCATCGACGACATCGTGTCCGCGCGCATCCCCCAAAACGCCTATGCCGAACAATGGGATTCGGCCGGCCTCGCGCAGGATGTCGAGGAGCATGCCGGCCTCCTTCTCCCGATCGAAGACTGGGCCAAGGAAGAAGGCATCGCCGACGAGGAAATTCGCGAACGCATCAAGAATGCGAGCGACGAAATGATGGCCGCGAAGGCTGCGCGCTTCGGACCCGAAGTGATGCGCCATATCGAGAAGGCGGTCGTTTTGCAGACCCTCGACGGCTTGTGGCGCGAGCACATTTCGACGCTCGATCATCTGCGTCAGGTCATCGGCCTGCGCGGATATGGACAGCGCGACCCGCTGAACGAATACAAGACCGAGGCCTTCGATCTGTTCCAGATCATGCTCGGGCGCCTGCGTCAACTCGTCACCGGCCAGCTCGCTCGCGTCGAACTGGTGCAGCAGCAGGAAGAGCTTCCCGAGATGGAAGCCCATCACGTCAACCCGTTCACCGGCGAAGACGATGTTGGGAACGCCGAACCCGAAGCGCTGCCTCCGGGTGTCGACCGTAACGATCCGTCGACATGGGGAAAGGTACCTCGCAACGCGCTGTGCCCGTGCGGCTCCGGCAAGAAGTTCAAGCACTGCCACGGCAAGTTCTGACGAACCGCCGCACATACAACACATAAAAAAGGGCCGCTCGCGCGGCCCTTTTTTATGTCCGGTTCGGACTTTGTTACTGGAAGCCGCCGGTCGGCAGGATCGGCGCGGCGCCGAACCCATGTTGCTCCGGCGCAGGCTGGGCCTGGACAGGCTGAGCTGTCTGCGGGTGAGGCGTCGGAGCCGAAATGGATGCGGGACGCGGGGCCGGCGCAGGTACGGACGCTGCCGCGCTTTGCGGATGGGGCACGGGAGCAACGTGCGCAGGCTCCTGTTTGTCCCCGCCGAAGCTGAGCCACCTCTTGTAGAAGGGCTTTTCCTTGGAGACGGGCGCGAACGACGCGGCCACGGGCTGGCCGGGCACGGCCGTGTGGCGTGTGTCGGCGATCGCGACCGTCATTGCCGCGCTTTGCGGGGGCGTCGTACTGGCCGGCGGCGTGCCCGCGGTATTGGGTTCCGCGTCCCCCCGCAGCCAGGCAAACGCGCTGCCGGATTTCTGCGGCTTCGGCTGCGCCGAGGCATAGGGCGAGGGAACCGGCATCGGTACGGCCGACCCGGTGCTGCTGGCCATTGCGAGCGCGAAGCTGCCCTTCGGCTCGGACTCGGCCTTGGCGACCATCACGACCGGCTGCGGACGCTTGATCGGTTCCTCGAGCGTGCGGCGCTCGCGGCCGTTCTGCGGCACATAGGCTTCGGCGATCTGGAGGCCGCCGGAGACAAGCTTGGCGAACTTCTCGTTGTCCTGCTTTTCCTTGCCCGCGACCGCCATGGCGATGGCCGGATTGACTTCGTATTCCGGGCAGGCCGCGTTCGGGTCGAACGTGCCGCCGTTCTTGGCCTCGGCGTCGAACACATATTTCTTGCCGCAGACATTCACCTTCGGCTCGACGTGCGTGACCTCGAAATGGTCGGTGCCCTCTTTGAGGTTCTGCCAGAACTCGAAATTCTTGTCGTCGCGGCGGCGGGCCATGTTTTCGGCCGTCATGCGGAACGGCAGCGCCTGGACCTGGAAGGAAGGCTGGCCGGCGTTCAGCGCTTCGCGCGCGATCGAATAGACCTCGGCGATCTGCTTGTCGGTCATTGCGTAGCAGCCCTTGGACAAGCAGTCGCCGTGGACCATCAGATGCGCGCCGGTGCGGCCGAGGCTTTTGTCGAACGTGTTCGGAAAGCCGAGATTGAAAGAAAGATAATAGGCCGACTTCGGGTTCATCTGACCCGGCGTCACCTGGTAGAAGCCCTCCGGCGACTGGCCGTCGCCCTCGACCTTTTTCGGCCCGAGCGTGCCCGACCAGCGGCAGATCTCATAGGTCTTGAGATGGGCGTAGCGGCCCTTCTCGGTCCGCTTCCAGATCTCGAGCTGGCTCTCTTCCTTGTAGATGCGCATCAGGATCGGATCCCGGCGCGTCATGCCCTTCTGTTTCATCAGAGCGAGCGTCTTGTCGGGGATCGGCTGGAAGCTCTTCGTGCTCGCCGAATCGGTCTCGCAGCCGGCGAGCACCAAAGCGGCGGCGCCGAACAGAACCAGAAGACTGAGAGGACGACGGGTCATGGGCACTCGAATCTCTGCGCGGCCGCGCACGGCCCACCTCCCCCAAACTAAAGAGGCTAGCCTTACGAAGGGGTTACCGCAATGGGACCGAAACTCAGCCTACGGTTTAGGATTTAGACCCAAGAACTTAGGCGGGGATGTGGCGGCCGATGGCCAGGAACTTCTCGCGCCTGTGGTTGCGCACGGTGGTGTGGTCCATGCCGGTGAGCCCGTCCAGCGCTTTCCCGATCGCAAGTCCCACCGCGGCCATCATGCCGTCCCGGTCCCGGTGAGCGCCGCCGACCGGTTCCTGGATGATGCCGTCGATAATGCCCAGTTTCAGGAGATCCTGGGCGGTGATCTTGAGGTTTGTCGCGGCGTCCGAGGCCCGGGCGGAATCGCGCCAGAGGATGGAGGCCGCGCCTTCCGGCGAGATCACGCTATAGATCGAATGCTCCAGCATCTGAACATTGTTCGCCGTGGCCAGAGCGATGGCGCCGCCCGAGCCGCCCTCCCCGATGATGATCGAGACATTCGGCACGCCGAGATTGAGGCAGGCTTCCGTCGAGCGGGCGATGGCTTCGGCCTGGCCGCGCTCCTCGGCATCGATGCCGGGATACGCGCCGGCGGTGTCGACGAGCGTCACAACGGGAATGTCGAAGCGGTCGGCCATCTCCATCAGCCGCACCGCCTTGCGGTAGCCTTCCGGCCGGGCCATGCCGAAATTGTGCTTCAGGCGGCTTTCGGTATCGGAGCCGCGCTCATGGCCCAGCACCATGACGCTGTCGCCGCGGAAGCGGGCAAAGCCCCCGACAATGGCCGCGTCGTCGCCGAATTTGCGGTCGCCGGCGAGTTCGGTGAACTCGTCGAACAGGGTCGCGATGTAGTCGCAGAAGTGCGGGCGCTGCGGATGGCGCGCGACCTGCGTTTTCTGCCAGGGCGTCAGCTTGGCGTAGAGTTCGCCCAGCGCGTCGTCAGCCTTGCCGCGCAGACGGCCGATCTCGTCCTCGACATCGACGCCTTCGCCGGACGAGCCGAGCGCCTGGAGCTCGTCGACCTTGGCCTCAAGCTCAGCGACATGTTTTTCGAAATCGAGATAGCTGCGCATATCGTCTTGGAAGAATCCCTGTCCGCGCCATCGCGGGTGTGGCCGGGCGAGCGCGGGAAACTGCTGTCACGCTCAGGTTAAGTCAAGCTTACTCGGCATCCCCGAGTGGATGCAGGTCGCGCACCATCGAGGCCAGCCGCTCGTCGAGAACATGGGTGTAGATTTGGGTCGTGGCCACATCGGCATGGCCGAGAAGCTGCTGGACTGAGCGCAAATCGGCTCCGTTTTGCAGGAGATGACTGGCGAAGGCGTGGCGGAGAACATGCGGGCTGACGCGCCGCGGTTCGATCCCGGCCCTCAGGGCCACCGTCTTCAGATCGCGGGCGAAGGCCTGCCGGGTCAGATGACCGCTCTCCGAAATGGCGGGAAAGAGATGGGGGCTCGGCCGGTCCTTCCGGGCATCGAGAAGTTCGAGAAAGGTTGCGGTCGCGCGCCGCGCCGCATCGGTCAGCGGCACCAGCCGTTCGCGTCCGCCTTTGCCCCGGATCGACAACACCTGGATGCCGGGCCGGGCCGCGGAGCGCGGCAGGGTTACCAGTTCGGAGACCCGCATCCCGGTCGCGTAGAGAATTTCAAGAAGCGCCGCCATGCGCGCCACGCGCAGGCGTTCCGTCAGGGGCCGCTCCTCGTCGTCGATCCCTTCGGCCGCGGTATTGAGCAGAGCGTCGACTTCCTTGATCGACAGCACCTTCGGTAAAGGCCGCCCGCGCTTCGGCCCGGTCAGCGCCGCGCCTGGATCGTCGGCTCGGATGTTCTCGGTGTAGAGGAAACGGTGGAACTGTTTGACGGCCGACAGCCGCCGCGCCGCCGAGGATGAAGCGAGGCCGCGCGCGGACAGATCGCTCAGCCAGGCGCGAATATCGTCTGCGGAAGCCTGTTCCGGATCGCGTTTCCGGCACGCCAGAAACCCGGAATAATCGTCGAGATCGCGGCGATAGGCTTCGAGCGTGTTTTTGGCCGCGCCGCGCTCGGCCGACAGCATTTCGAGAAAGCTCTCGATATGGAGCTCCGCGCTCATTTCTCGGTATCGATCGGCACGGTGACGGTCATCTCGCGGGGCGTCGGCTCGACAAAGGTCGCGAGCGCCCAGACGCCGGCAAAAAGCAGGGCCGCGATCAGGGCCAGGTTGCGCAGCAGGCGGAATGTGCTCGGCATGGGTCCGGGTGGCCCTCCGGGGCACGTGGATACCAAGTCGGATTTATCCGACTTGGTCATTAAAAACTGAAAAAACTGAACTCGGCTATAGCCGGTTCAGGCCAGTTCTAGGAATCACGCCCGGCTCGCGAACGCAACGCCCTTGCAGGAACCTGAGCTTTGGTGGAAACCACGCGGCCAGAGATCAAGATGAACGCCGCCGCCCAGACCGTGCATGTAGACGAAAAGCTCATCGAAGAGGGCACGAAGACCCGTGCGCTCCTCAACGGGCGCTCGGTCGTGCTCGTCGGCATGATGGGGGCAGGCAAATCCTCGGTCGGCCGCCGTCTCGCCAGGGCGCTGAATCTGCCCTTTGTCGACGCCGATACCGAAATCGAGCGGGCGGCGGGCATGAGCATCACCGATATTTTCTCCAAGCACGGCGAACCGGAGTTTCGGTCCGGCGAGCGCCGCGTCGTCTCGCGCCTTCTCGACGAGGGCACCGCCGTGATCGCGACCGGCGGTGGCGCCTGGATGGACGAGACGACACGCGAGAAGGTGCGCGAGCGCGCCATCTCGGTCTGGCTGAAGGCCGAGGTCGAGGTCCTGTTCCGCCGCGTAAGGAAGCGCGGAGGTCGCCCGCTGCTGAAGGGCGGGGATCCCGAACAGGTGCTGCGGGATATTCTGGCGGTACGCGAGCCGATCTATGCCGAGGCCGACGTGACGGTGATATCGCGCGAAGTTCCGCACGAAATCATGATCGCCGAGACGCTCGAGCAGCTTCACTCTTTTCTCTCCGCCAAGGACCCGGCATGACAGCCGCCAATCCCGTTATCGTGCCGGTTGCGCTCGGCGACCGTGCCTACGACATCCGCATCGGCTCCGGCCTGATCGAGCAGCTCGGCCATGACGTGGCGACCTTCGGCGCCCGCACAGCCGCTGTCGTCACCGACGAGAACGTCGCGAAATTCCATCTCGATGCCGTACGCACGAGCCTCGACGCCGCCGGGATCAAGGGCTCGACCGTCATCGTGCCGGCCGGCGAAGCGACAAAAAGCTTCCATCACCTCGAAGAGGTCTGCGCGCGCCTGCTCGAAGCGAAAATCGAGCGCGGCGATGTCGTGGTCGCGCTGGGCGGCGGCGTGGTCGGCGATCTCGCCGGCTTCGCGGCGGCGGTATTGCGGCGCGGCGTGCGCATTATCCAGGTGCCGACCTCGCTCCTTGCCCAGGTCGATTCATCGGTCGGCGGCAAGACCGGCATCAACACCAAGGCCGGCAAGAATTTGATCGGCTCGTTCCATCAGCCGAGCCTCGTTGTTGCCGATACGCAGAGTCCTCGACACACTGCCGGACCGCGAATTTCGCGCGGGATACGCCGAGGTCGTGAAGTACGGGCTGATCGACGACGCCGGCTTCTTCGGCTGGCTTGAAAAGAACTGGAGCGATGTCTTCGCCGGCGGCACGGCGCGCGCCAAGGCCATCGCCACCAGTTGCGCGTCGAAAGCCTCGATCGTCTCCCGCGACGAATTCGAAAACGGCGACCGCGCTTTACTCAATCTCGGCCACACCTTTGCCCACGCATTCGAAGCCGCCGTCGCGTATGACGGCGCGCGCCTCGTCCATGGCGAAGCGGTCGCGATCGGCCTCGCGCTCGCCTTCCAGTTTTCCGCACGTCTCGGCCTGACCTCCGAACACGAAGCGGAGCGGGTTACCTCGCACCTGAAGGCCGTGGGTCTCCCGACCCGCATCCACGATATTCCGGGCGAGGTCGGCTCGGCCGAGCGCCTGCTCGATCTCATGACGCAGGACAAGAAGGTGAAGGCCGGACGCCTGACCTTCATCCTCGCGCGCGGCATCGGCCGCAGCTTCGTCGCGCCCGACGTTCCTCCGCAGAACGCCCGCGACTTCCTGACCGCGTCCCTCGCCGCCTGACATCTCCGGTTGCGCTTTGAACCCTTTCGGGGGTTCGGCGTTACTAACCTTGTGAAAGCGGCACCGCCCGCCCACGGGAAGACCAGGAGGGGCCAGAATGGCCGGAACATCCGAAGTAATTGCCGGATTGACCATTGGTGCCTTTGTCGGCCTCGCGGCCGGTCTCGCGCTGACCCCCGGTCCCGCCGATGCCGGTTATGGCGTTGTCGCCATTCCCCCGACGATCTCCAACACCGCCGCCAAGGCCGACATGTTCGTGACCGGCAAACCGGTGCCAGTCACCCGCCAGGCGCTGCCGAACGTGGTCGAAGTGGCCCAGATCCAGAAGGTCGGCGACGACTTCGTTCTGCTCGATAGCCAGGGTCGCATCGTTTTCCGCAGCGAACGCAGCAAGCAGACGACGACCATCGCCAAGGGCGCCGAAGCACCGCTCGTTACCGGGTACGGCGTTGCCGTCGGCCGCGTCGATCAGGCATTCCAGGCCGCCGGCAACTGATCCAGTTTAGAAAGTAGCACGCGCTCCGGTCACCGGATCGCGTTCGGGGTCCGGGACGGACGTAATGTTCGACCGGACCTCTTCCTTTTCCTGCGTGGCCCCGCGCCGGATGTCGTAGTCGCGCCCGTCCGCATAGGCGCCGACGATCAGAAGATCTGCGGACGCGTTCTCGCGTTTGTGGCCGGTGCCCGCCGGAAGAACGACGACATCTCCGGCCTTCAGGGTCACCGCTTTTCCACGTTCTCCACCAAGCCGCGCCGTCGCCGAGCCTCTCGCAATCCCGAGCACCTCATGAGCGTTGGAGTGGAAATGATGGTAATCGAAGAGACCGTTCCGCCAGGAATTGGTCCAGCCATTCCGAGCAAACAGCGATTCGAAGGCCGATGCCCTGTCGGCGGCCTCCGTTACGTCCCGGTAGATCAGGACGGGAAGTCTCGGATTGTTGGGGATCTTTCCATCATCCGGGAAGTGCATGCGTTCGGGCGAAGATGCGGTTTTCGTCGTCATGCACTGAAAACGCCGCTGAGGAAAATTTGGCTCCGCCGCGTCCCGCCTGATGCCGCCGCCGCGGCAATCTGATATCGCCGGGCGACCAAACATGAGGCCTCCATGCCCGCTCACCCTCTCGGCCCGCTTGCACCAGTTCTCCCCGAAGGCCCTCATTTCATCGCGCCCGGTGCACGGCTCGTCGGCGATATCGTGATCGAGGACAATGTGATCGTCATGTTCGGTGCGGTTCTCCGCGCCGAATTTGAACGGATCCATATCGGCGCGGGATCGAATGTGCAGGACAATGCCGTGATGCATGTCGATCCCGGTTTCCCGCTCACTTTGGGCAAGAACGTTTCGATCGGCCACAGCGCGATTGTCCATGGCTGCACGGTCGAGGACGGGTCGGTCATCGGCATGGGATCGACGATCATGAACGGCGCGGTGATCGGCCGGAATTCGCTCGTCGGCGCCAACGCGCTCGTGACCAAGGGCACGGTCTTTCCGCCGCGCTCCATGATCATGGGTGCGCCGGCCAAGCGCGTGCGCGAACTGACCGACGAGGAGGTCGAGGGCTGCCTCAAGACGGCCGCCGGTTACGTGAGCCACATCCCGCGCTATCGCGCCGCGTTTCCGGATTAACCGACGAAACCGCCCTGCTTCAGGAACTCAAATTCGGCATGGCTCGTCGCGCGGCCGAGCGCGTCGTTACGGTGCGGAAAGCGGCCGAAGCGCAGGATGATGTCGCGGTGCACTTCCGCGTAGCGCAGGCCCTCTTTGTCCCTCATGCGCTTGTAAAGCGCGAGACAAAGCTCCTGATCGCCCTCTTTTTCCGAATGCATAAAGGGCAGATAGAAGAAGCCGCGCAGCGCGCGCGGCGTGCGCTCGTCGAAACCGCGCGTCAGCGCATAGCGCGCGATGTCGCGCGCGTGTTCGTCGGTCGCGAACGCCCGTGCCGTGCCGCGAAACATGTTGCGCGGCACCTGGTCGAGCAAAATGATGAGCGCGAGCGCGCCCTCGGCCGATTTCGCCAGATGATCGAGCATGCCCGCCGCCGCCCAATAGTGCAGCGATCCCAGGCGGCGCCCGACCTCGGCATCGAAACGATCGTCCTCGCTATACCAGCGCCCCGGCCCCGCCGACCGCCAGAACGATACGACGGCGCGCGGATCGACCTTGTGAGGATCGCGGTAATGCGTCGTCATAGCCGGATCTCGCCAGCGCAGATGCGTGCGCGAAGCGCGGCATCGAGCGGCTGGAACGTGCCGGTGGAAGACTGGCGGAAGAACAGGGTGTCCGTCATCTTTGCAGGGTCGAAGCCTTCTTTCTGGAGGTCGAGACGCCGCTGCTTGAATGTGCCGGTCACGTCGATCCCCGTGCTCTGGCGCAGGAACACCGGTCGCGCATAATCCGGCAAATGCCCGGCGACATGTTTGGCGAAGCCGTCGAGATCGAAGCCGTCCGTTGTTACTAGCGTCACCATTCCGGCACGTCCGTCCTGGCCCGGCACCTCGACGCCGTACGCGATGGCGTCCTCGACGCCCGGGAAATCGGTCAATGCCTGCGCCACTTCGATCGTCGATACATTCTCGCCCTTCCAGCGGAACGTATCCCCGATCCGGTCAATGAAATAGAAATATCCGTCCTCGTCCTTTCGCATCAAGTCACCGGTGCGAAACCACATATCGCCCTTCACGGCAACGTCGCGCAGTATCTTTTTCTTCGTGGCCTCGGGGTCGGCATAGCCTTCGAACCGGTTCGCGGGCTTGGACGGATCGTTGACGATCTGACCGATCACTTCGCCCACCTCGTCGGGCTCGGCCTCGATGCAGAGCCCGTCCGGGCCGCGCACCGGCTCTTCGGCCTCGATGTCGAAGCGCACGATCTTCACGACGAAACGCTTTTCCATCCACCACGGAATGCGCCCGACCGCACCGGGCGTACCGTCCCAGTTGAACACCGCGACATTGCCCTCGGTCGCCGCATACCATTCGACGATCTTCGGAATGGCGAAGCGCGCCTTGAAGCCCGGCCAGACATCGGGCCTGAGGCCGTTGCCGCAGAACAGGCGCACCTTGTGCGTACGCTCCGACGGGCTTGACGGAGCGTGCAGGAGATAGCGGCAGAGTTCGCCGATGTAGAAGACGAGCGTCGCTTCGACGCGCTTGGCATCGTCCCAGAAATCGCGCGCCGAAAACTTGTCGCGGATCACGACCGATCCGCCGCCGACGAGAACCGCCCCGTGGCGATGACGCCGCCATTGGAATGATACATCGGCAGGACGTCGAGCATGCGGTCCGACTTCTGTACATTCATCACGCCGCAGAAGCCGTGAGTGATAGCCATCAGCCGGTAATGGTTGATGTTGGCGGCCTTCGGCAGCCCGGTCGTGCCGCTCGTATAGATGAAGAGCGCACGGTCCTCGATCGTGAGCGCGGGCTTTTCCGCCGCGTTGAGAGGTGTCGGCGAGAACATCTCGACTGCCTCGTCGATCCGTGCGTCGCCTCCGGTCGATTCGCCGTTCGTCCATACCTTCGGCCTGCTCTTCAGAAGCTTTCGCGCGGTTTCGAAATTCGCGGCGAGATCCGCGCCGACGACGACATGCTTCGGCTCGACGATGTCCACGCAGTGCGCGAGACCCTGGCCGCTGAGATTGGTGTTGAGCAGCGCGACAACGCCGCCCGCCCGCGTCACGCCGAGCCAGAACGCCATGTAATCCGGCCGGTTCAGCATGAAGAGCGCGACGACATCGCCTTTGCCGACATCGTTCGCCTGCGCCCAGCGCGCGTAGCGGTTGGCGCGCTCGTCGAGGCCGCGATAGCTGAACGTCTCCCGGTCGGAGATCAGGGCCGCGCGGTCGCCGTGTTCGGTTGCGAGAGCCGCAATCACGTCGGGGAAGGTCCGGCTCTTGTTTTGCATAATGGGCTTCATCTTGCGCAGGGTGCGCAAGGCGCCCGAGAGCAGCGCCCAGTCTTTCCGCAGGCGATCGAACAAGTTGGTCCCGCTTTGTCGTTTCCTTGCGTGCAGTGAAGCCGCGCGGGACCGATTACGCAAGCTATCCGCGTCGCACAAGCCCGGGAGGAGCAAGTGGATTGTCGAGAAGGGCCTGGCCGTCGGGCGCATCCAGCCCCGGCACGCCGGCAAAAGCGTCGTAAAGGCGGGCGATGAGATCGGCGTCGAGATCCTTGGCTATGACGACCATGCGCGTGCGCCGGTCGTCGTCCGGCCATGCCTTGAGCCTCCGCGGCGGATGAAACATGTGCTGCACGCCGTGAATCACGACCGGCCGCTCCGGATCCTCGCTGGTGCGCACCAGGCCTTTCAGCCTGAGGATCTTCGCGCCGTGCTGCGAGCGCAGGAGATCGACGAACATGCCGAACGCCCGGGGCGGCAGTGCGGCCTCGCTCCACAAGGTCGTAGTGCGGATATCGCCCCTGTGAGCGGGCGCATGTCCCGCCTTTTCCGCCGCGAGCCATTCGGCCACCGCCGCCGGTCTTTGCGCCCGGCGAAAAGGGCGCGATGTCGAACAGGCGTTCCGGCAACGCCTCTCCGCCCGCCGCATCGAGAACGGCCGCGCCGGGCGCGAGGTCTTTCAGGCGGGCCAGAAGCGGCGCACGCAAGGCGTCCGCTTCCGGCATGTCCGTCTTGGTCAGGATCAGCCGGTCCGCGACGGCGACCTGCCTGCGTGCTTCCTCGTGCCCGTCGAGCGTCCTGCACCCCGTTCACCGCATCGACAATCGTCACCACGCCGTCGAGCGCAAAACGCAGCGACAGATAGGGATGCACCATCAGCGAGTGCAGAACGGGAATGGGATCGGCCAGGCCCGTCGTCTCCAGGACGACGCGCGTGAACGGCGCAATTTCCCCCGCATCGCGCTTCAGCAGAAGGTCTTCGAGTGTATCGACGAGATCGCTGCGAACGGTGCAGCAGAGACACCCGCCCGCAAGCGCGATCACATCGCCCGTGACCTCTTCCATCAGGAGATGATCGAGCCCGATCTCTCCGATCTCGTTGACGAGAACGAGCGTGCCCGACAAAGCGGGATCGTTCAGCAGGCGATTGAGGAGTGTCGTCTTGCCGGCGCCGAGAAAGCCGGTCAGCACGGTCAGCGGAATCGGCCGACCGGGATGGTCCGCGCTCACGGCTGCTTCGACTTGGCCGCCGGTTTTGCTGCGGCAGGAGCCTTCGCAGCCGCAGGCGCTTTCGGCGCAGGCGCCTTCGCCGCCGCGGCGGCAGCCTTCGGCTTCGGCTCGGCCTGGGCGGCCTTCTGCGGTTTCTTGTCCGTCTTCTTCACCGCTTTGGGATCGGCCTTTTTCTGCACCTTTGCGGGCGCGGGTTCGGGCTCGTTCGGAATGCCGCCGAACGGCGAAAGCTTGTTGGCGAGCGCGATGAATTCCGGCGGGCCGTTCGGATTGGGGCCGAGGAACACCGGCACAGGCACGACCGGCGCGGGCGGGAACAGAAGCTGCTTCGGCTCGGCCGCATAGCCCGAGTGATGAGGCCCGAAAGCGTCTCGTTCCTGGCTGACAGCGCCGGCAAACCGTCGTCTCCCTCAACTTCACCCACGGCCTCGGGCGGGACACCCTTCTTTTTCTCGCAGACTTCGGCCCGAAGATTCGGCGCGGCAATGTTCACGGGCGGAAGAGTCGCGACATCCTGGCCCGTCCGCCAGAACGTCCATTTGCCGAACCCGGCATCAAGGAGTTCCGCCGCGCGGTCCGTGCGCTCGCTCGCGCTCGCATGTCCCAGCACGACGGCGATCAGATGCCGCTTTCCGCGCTTTGCGCTGGCAACAAGATTGAAGCCCGACGGGCAGGTGAAGCCCGTCTTCATGCCGTCGGCGCCGGGAAAGCGCGAGATCAGCGCGTTGTGGCCCCGGATAAGGCGGTTGCCGAGCTGCACCGCGCCGATGTCGTACAGACCCGCCGACTGCGGGAAGTCGCGATAGATCGCACGTGCCGAGAATGGCCATGTCGCGGGCCGACGTCATCTGTTCCGGATCGTGCCAGCCGTTCGGATTTTTGAAATGGCTCTGCGTCATGCCGAGCCCCTGCGCGGTGCGGTTCATTTCGGCGACAAAGGCATCCACGCTGCCGCCGACGCCTTCCGCCAAAGTCACCGCGAGATCGTTCGCCGACTTCACCATCAAAATCTTCAGCGCATTGTCGACGGTGATGATCGTGTTGACGGGAAAGCCCATCTTGCTCGGCGGCTCGGCCTGCGCGCGGGCCGTGTAGAGCAGCGGCGTATCGGGCGTGACGCGGCCCTCGCGAAGGGCCGACAAAACGACATAGGTCGTCATCAGCTTGGTCAGCGACGCCGGATACCACGGCAAGGTGGCGTCTTCGGCGTGCAGAACCCGCCCGCTGTCGGCGTCGATCAGGACGGCGGGACGCGCCGCGGCGAGGCCCGGAGCGCATATCGCGAGGGCAAGAGCAACAACAGGAAACAGCCGCGGGAGCATCAGCTTCTGCATCTCATCGAGTATCGGCGGACTCTGGAATACAATTTCCCGCCGCCCGTGACGAGTCACTGGATCGGAGGTGCTGTGGGCGGACCGGCCATGACCGGCACCGGCTGGGTTTCCGGCTCGGCCACCACCATTGCCCAGAACACCTTGTACTTGAATCCGGGAGCCTGGGCGACGGCGATGCCGATGCGCGTCGCCTGGGGCATCAGCATGTTCTTTTTGTGATCCGGGCTGTCGCGCCAGCCGGAAAACGCTTCGGCGAGCGTCTGATAGCCGCCGGCGACGTTTTCCGAGATCCGGGCATAGGCATAGCCCGCTTTGGCGGCGCGAACGTCGAGATTGCCCGAACCGACATCGTGGCCGACCTTGGTTTTCGCGGCCATCTCAAGGGCATGGGCCTTGGCGATCTGGGTCAGGACGGGGTCGACCGTCACCGGCCCGCGTCCGTTGTTCTGGCGATAGCCCGAAATCATCGAGGCCGCGGCCTGCGAATCGACCTCCGAGCCGGGCGCCGAGAGGTTCCGGTAAAAGCTCGGCTGATCGGCGATCTTGGTGGTCGCCGTACAGGCCGACAGGAACACCGCGCCCCCGACGACGGCGAGGTTGAGAAGGCCGGACAGATGAAAAGCGGGAGAACGGGTCACGCGAAGCCTCGGGTATCGGGAAAGGTTCAGGCGGCCGGCGAGGCCGTAATCCGGATCTTCTTGGCCTGAAATTCTTTCAGAACCGCAAAGTAAAGCTCGCTGCGCGTCGCGGCCACCTGACGCGGCGTCGGCACGGTGCAGCGGAACTGCCACTGCACGCCGATATCGGTCGTGCCGGTAATCAGCACTTCCGGCGGCGGATTGGCAATAATCGCGGATACCCCGGCCGCGGCGTTCAGCAGGATCGCCTTCACCTCGGCGACATCCGTTTCATGCCCCGTGCCCAGGAGAAGCTGGACCACACCGGTCGGGTTCTGATGCGTGCGGTTGCGGACGGGTTTGGTGATCAGATCGGAGTTCGGCACGATCAGGGTCGAGCGGTCGAACAGTTCGATGACGGTCGAGCGCACCGAGATGCGCCGCACATTGCCTTCATCCGTACCGACGCCGATCCAGTCTCCGACCTTGATCGGCCGCTCCGCGAGCAGGATCAGGCCCGAGACGAAATTCGACACGACCGATTGCAGGCCGAAACCGATACCGACCGACAACGCGCCCGCGACGATGGCGAGCCGGTCGAGCCCAAAGCCGAGCGATGAGACCGCGAGACCCGCCGCGAGCAGCACGCCCGCATAACCCGTCGCGGTGCGGATCGAATTCTTCAGCCCGTCGTCGAGACGCGTGCGCGGCAGATAGCTTTTGTCGAGCCAGCCCTGGACGGCGCGCGTCAGCAGGATGCCCGCGACGAGAAGCGCGAGCGCACCGAACACCGCCGTCAGCGACAGCGAGAAGCCTCCGAGCGTGATCCCGCTGAAGGCGCGGTTGATCCAGCCCGCGACATCGCCCGATTGCACGCCCCACGGCGCGACCGCGAGCAGCACCGCCATCACGATGAGGATCAGCCGGACAATCCCCGACATCAGCACGCAGAGCTGCTCGAAACTGCCGTGCTTCAGCCCGACCGTGCCATTGGCGAAGCGCATGACGCGGCTTCCCGGACCCCAGCCGCAGAACAGATCGTCCGTCAGGACAACGAGCAGATAGAGCGTCCCGCCGAGAACGCCGATCCACAACATCTGGGTCGCGAGGAAGAAGGCGAAGGAAATGTAGCCGACCAGAACCGCGACGAGCACGACCGCGACGGCGATCCAGGCCGCGAGGCGGACGGCGGAATGCAGCCAGTATTCCTCGCGGTGCGCGGGCGCCTCGCGCTGCTCGGCCTCTTCGGAGGCGGCTTTCGCCGGACGTAAAGCGAGCGCGAAAATCGAGCGCGATGGCCGTCGCGGCGACGCCGTCGATCGCCATCACCGTCGAAAGGCCGACGCCCGTGACGTCGAGAAGCGCAAGCACCGCATGCGCGAGCGCGAAAATGATGGCGATCCAGATCGGATAGGGCGCGAGCCGCGCCACCGTCTCGTCGGAGATGTCCGGCAGCCGCCAGGACGGGCGGCCGGGCGCGAGAATGCCGCGCGTCAGGCCGGAGACGAAACTCGCAAACGCCGCGATCTGCACCAGCTTGCCCACGAAGGGCATTGCGCGTTCCGGCACGAAGCCCGGCAGGGTCAGCCCGAAATAGACAAGGACCGCGGCGGCGATCGGCGCCGCGGTCACGATCAGCACCACCCAGATCGCAGCCGCCGAACGGCGAAGCCGGGTCGCTGGTGCAGTTTTGGCGAAATAGAGCTGACCGAAGCGCTGCACCCACTTTCGCAGCGGCCAGACGATGAAAAGCGCCAGCACAAGCGCGCCGAAAAGAACGACGCCGCGCTGGTCCCCCATGCGTTCGGTGAAACGGCCCCGCCACTCGCTGAACAGATTGAGCACCGCCGTGAGACGGCGCGGCGCCTCGTCCACGACATTCAACCAGAGGTCCGGCGAGAGCAGCGAGCGTGTGCGCGCCAGAAACCGGGAGGCAAACAGATCGCGCCTTTTCTGCGAGACGTTCTCCGTCAGTTGGTCGGCCTGGATGTTCAGAACGCTCGCGCGCTTCAGCACTTCGTCGATCGGCGTCTTGGCCTCGGTCTGCGCCTTGCGCTCCTGCGTCAGTTCCGGGCTTTCCGGCGGCTGGCCCTCGGCGGGAGGGGCGCCGAGCTGATCGAGCCGCGACTGGATCGCCTGCGCACGCGGCCCCAGGGCTTCCGTAACTTTTGCGGCCTCGCCCCGCGCCGCATCGAGCCGTGCCTGGATATCGACAAGCGCCGGGTCGTCGAACGCTCCCGCCCCGAGCTCCCTTTCGATCTGATCGAGGCTCGCTTTGACGTTGTCGAGATGACGGTTCTCTTCTTCCTGCGCGAACGCACCGAATGCCGTCAGCACGACCGCGAGCGCCCCGAGCACGAGACATAGCCGGCGAAGCGGCGCGAAAAATTCAGACAAAAGGAGCTTCATGAGGTCCGGCCAGGAGAACGGCCGCCTGTGCGGGATTCGGATGGATGAAGACATTCCCTCACCCATGAATGTGGCGGGGGCGGGGAATTCAAACAGGAACATGGACCTGGCCCCCGCGCCCGGTCTTTGATCCCGGCCCGGCCTTGGAAGCCCGGGATATCGCTGCCTCCGGCGCCGCTCATGTCCACAGGATTGGCGCGTTGCAGATCCATAAGCGGGCGGAATATCGCCGCCGTTCCTCCCCGTCCACCCCTCGCGGCCCCACGCCGGGGGTGACTTTCCCCCTGTCCTGGACAAGTTTCCCCTTATGGCCAAGCACTCTGGACCCTTGCGCATTCTCCTCTCCGAAGGCGCCTCGACGTCGGCCCGCGAGGCCGTCACGGCGTTGGGTCTCGCGGGACACCGCATCGAGGTGCTGGATCCGGATGCGCACTGCATCTGCCGGTTTTCGCGATTTGTGACGCGCGTTCATCGCTGCCCGCCGATCTCCACCCATCCCAAGGCCTATCTGGCCTTCGCGCTCGAACTTCTGAGCAGCGGCCGCTTCGACGTGCTGTTGCCGATCCACGAGCAGGGCCTGCTGTTTGCGAAGGCCGCCCATCTCATTCCGGAGGGCGTGGCCGTCGCGCTGCCCTCATTCGAGGCCTATGGCACCGCACTCGACAAAGCGCGCTTCTCAGCCCTTCTGACCGAACTCGGCGTGCCACAGCCGAGAACGCGCATGGTCTCGAGCGCCGATGGAAATCCCGGACAGCGGCTTTCCCTTCGTCGTGAAGCGGCCGATGAGCACCGCGAGCCGAAGCGTCCATATGGTGCGGAAAGCGGGCGATCTCACCGAGGCCCGGGCGATGATGGGCGACGAGCCGGGAGATATCCTGGTTCAGGACCTTGTGGACGGCCCGCTGGAACACGCCCAATGCCTGTTCGACCGCGGCCGCTTCGTCGCCATGCACGTCTACCGCCAGATCCTGCGCGGGGCCGGCGGCGGCGAGGCGCTGAAAGAGAGCGTTCACCGCCCGCGCGTCCGCGCGGAGATGGAAAAGGTCGCCAAGGCCCTGGCCTGGCACGGCGCGATGTCGCTCGATTATCTCCTGAAGGAAGACGTGCCCTATTTCGTCGACTGCAATCCGCGCCTCGTCGAGCCGATGAGCGCCCATTTCGCGGGTCTCGACCTCGCGGGGCTTCTCGTTCGCATCTCGCGCGGCGAAAATCCCCCGGAAGCCCCTCCCGGCCGCGCCGGCGTCCGTACACGGCTGTCGCTGCAGGCTTTGCTCGGCAAGGCGCTCCAAACCCACTCCCGGCGCGAGATCGCACGGGAAATCTGGCGCTTTCTCACCGGCACCGGCCAATATGCCGGAAGCCGCGAAGAGCTGACGCCGGTCTTTCTCGACTGGATGTGCGTCCTGCCTGTCGGTGTCACCGCGCTCGCGGTCCTGACGTATCCGAAAGCCGCCCGCATCCTGCCCCAGCGCGGCTGGGGCGCGGGCCTGCTTACGCCTGAATCGATCCGCATTATCCGCGACGAGATAGGCTAGACGGCGCGCCGCCGCCGGGCGGCAGGAGCCGTCCCGAAAGTGAGAGACCGGCCACCTTTAGGGAGAACAGCCATGCCGAAAGTAGTCCCCTTTCTCTGGTTCGCCGATAAAGCCCAGGAAGCAGCAGCCCTTTACGTATCGCTGCTGCCCGATTCCCGGATCGACAGCGTCACCAGCATGCCGGCGGAGAGCCCGAGCGGACCGCCCGGATCCGTGCAGATCGTGGAATTCACGCTCGCCGGCCGGCCATTCGCGGCGATGAACGCGGGTCCGCTGGACCCCTTCAACCACGCCATTTCATTCGTCATAGAGTGCGCGGATCAGGCGGAAATCGACCGGCTGTGGGATGCGCTTTTGAAAGATGGAGGCGCGCCGGAACAATGCGGCTGGCTCAAGGACAGGTTCGGCGTCTCGTGGCAGATCGTGCCGACGCTGCTGCAGGAGATGATGAAGGACCCGGACCGCACCCGTGCCGGACGCGCGATGGAGGCCATGCTGAAAATGGTCAAGCTCGATATCGCGGGTCTGCGGAAAGCCTACGGAGACTAGGCCGGCCGCGAAGCTCTCACCATCGACGCGATCGGCTCGCCTGTCGCCCGCGGCCTAACATCTTCGGTACGTACTTTACGACATGCAGGGGAGGCGCGACGATCTGCTGTTCCGACACTTTGGGGAGGGGGAGACGTGTCAGAACCGAGCCTTGAGTGCGTTCAGGTTGGTCAACGCCGCCTTCAAGAGCACCGAGCAGTCCAGCATCAGGGTCTTTGCCTGATCCCGTTGCTGGACCAGCTCGCTTATGCAGATCGCCGCGCGCCTGCCCAGATCGGGATCCACCCCACGGCTGAGGTCTGCGAGCAGACCCGTAATCGTGTCCTGTGGATCGATCTCGACCCGGTCACCGGCCTGTTCCTGGGCCGGATTGGAATCACCGCGATGAACCAGTTTCAATACTGTCATCAGGCCGCCTGCACATTCGAGATGAATGTACGCACTTCACCGCCGAGGTTGGAGGAATGCTGCGCCAGTTCCTGCGCCGCGGCGAGGACCTGCGACGATGCAGCCCCGGTGACGCTGGCCGCTTCCTTGACCTGCTCGATATTGCTGGTCACGAGCTGTGTGCCTTGCGCCGCCTGCTGCACATTGCGGGCGATCTCATGGGTCGCTGCGCCCTGCTCTTCCACGGCTGCGGCGACGGTGTAGGCGATCTGGCTGATATTGTTGATGGTGCCGCCGATGCCGCGCAGCGCCTCGACAGCCTGTGCCGTCGCGCCCTGAATTTCGGATATCTGCGCGGAGATGTCATTCGTCGCGCGGCTTGTTTGCGAGGCCAGTTCCTTCACTTCGGCGGCGACGACCGCAAAGCCCCGCCCCGCTTCTCCCGCGCGTGCCGCCTCGATCGTCGCGTTCAGCGCGAGGAGATTGGTCTGGGACGCGATGTCGTTGATGAGGGCGACCACGTCGCCGATCTTCTGCGCGCTGTGAGCGAGTGACTGAACGATCACGTCGGCCCGTCGCGCCTCTTCGACGGCGGCTTCGGCGATCTTCGAGGACTTCGCTGACCTGCCGGCTGATCTCGCTGACCGAAGACGCGAGTTCCTCCGTCGAGGCGGCGACCATCTGGACATTCGCGGAGGTCTGCTCCGCCGCGGTCGCCACCATGACGGCCTGCTGATTGGTCTGCTCGGCGGTCGCCGACATCGAGCCCGACGTCGCTTCCATTTCCGTGGCAGCGGCCGAAAGGGAGCGCACGAGTTCGCTGGACGATCCTTCGAACGTCTTCGTCAGTTCGTCCAGCCGCTGAGCGCGGCGCATCTTCGCCTCGTTCTCCGCTTCCTGGAGCGCCGCCATGCGACGGCCCTCGATGGCATTGTCCTTGAACACCTGCAGCGAGCGGGCGAGTTCTCCCACTTCGTCCCTCCGGTCGACACCCTCGACTTCGACATCGAGATCGCCCGCCGCAAGCCGTCCCATCGCGGCGGTCATGCCGGTCATGGGTTTCACGATGCCCTTCAGGGCGATGAGAACGAGTATGCCAACGGCAAACACGAGACCGACGGAAGCGGCGATAATCAGGAGTTGAGAAACAGACGAACTCGTTTCGGCGGCGTTTATCCGAGCCTGTTCGAGATCGGCCGCCATGGCATCCACGCGCTCTCCCAGCTCCTGACCGGCTTTCGCCCGCGCCGTGCGGCCATCGCCGAGCGACAGAATTTTGGCGCCTTCGTGATCGCCGCTCATGCTGAGTTCGACGCTTTGATCGGCCGTGACGAAGTAGGCTTCGACGGTTTCCTTCAGCTTCTTGTTGATCGCGGCGCGTTCCGGATCGGAGGCCAGCTTGATCATGATGTCGGCATTCTCGAGGGCTTCGGCCTTGGAGGCTTTGTAATGCTGCTCGAACCCCTTCATCAGTTTCGGGTCCTCGGCCACGATCAGGTTTTTCTCCTGGATGGTCGCATCGTTTACCGACGCCTCCATCTGCTGCGCCGCCGCGCGCCGTGACGCCGTTCCCTGAACGATCGACTGCGTCTGATCGGCCAGTTGAGTGAGTCCGTGATCCGCAAAGGCAATGAGCGCCACGACGACGGCAACGAGAATGGCCGTAGGCACGGCCAGCTTGGTCAGCAGTTTGAGGTTGTTGAAACCGAACATCCTGTGCTCTCCGATCGAGGGCCGCGTGTGTCGCGACCTCGGTTGCGCAAGGTTTGTCCAGTTTAGGTTAACCATGCTTCAGCGCAGGGTTGCGTATAAGCACTACGCGATTTTACCTACTCCGAAGGTCTAATGGGGAAACTAACTCGCGTGGGGATTTGAACTTTATGAGTTACGCGAATCACACACGCTAATTTTAAGTTGATGTAAATCGGGTGGTTGGGACTGGATGGCGGTATCAGGTGAAGCTGCAGACAAGGTTCCAGACGCGGGCCCTGCCGCGTCCCTTCGGCAAAAGCCTCTGTGCTACGTCCTCGATAATGAAGCTCCGCTTCGACGGATCATCTCGTTCAGCGCCGCGGCCAGGAATTTTCGCTGCGTCGAATGCACGTCGATCGAAAACCTGATCAGCCGGATCTTCCTCGAAAGCCCCGACCTCATCTTTATCGACATCGAGTTCGCCGATGCCGACGCGGTCGAGATCATCCGTCATCTGGAACAGGCCCGATATTTCGGTCAGGTGCACCTGATGAGCCGGCGCGCGCCTTCGCTGATCGAGACGCTGGAAAAGATCGGAGTGCGCCGGGGTCTCAATATGGGCCACAGCCTTTCGAAACCATTCCGGCGCGCGACGGTTGAGGCGATCTTCGACGAAGCCATAACAGGCACTCCCCTTTCCAAAATCGGCGCACAGGCTCCGTCTCTCGCACCGGCCGCTCCGACCCGCGGCAATGTCCTTCGCGAGGCGCTCGACGCGGGGAAGGTCGAGGTGGTTTTTCAGCCGCGGTTCGATTTTGAAATCGGCCGTCCTTACGGAGCGGAGGCCTATGCCCGTCACGCCGTTTCGAGCGAGTGCCTTCTGTCGCGGGATGGCTCCACCGCTCACCCCGACGATGTGGATCGGCTGACCGAGTTCATGCTTGTCTCGGCGATGAAAGCGTGGCGGCGATTTGCCCGCCCGTCGTTCAATCCAGTGATAGCGTTGCGGGTGCCGCTGTCATCCCTGGCGCGGCTCAGGATCGGAGAGATCATGCGTCGCGAGCGACCGCGCAGCAGCGAATGGCCCGGCCTTGTCATGGAACTGACCGAAACCGAAATCGCGACCGAGCCGGCGAAGGTGCATGAAATCGCCGCGCAGATGAAAATTTACGGTCTGATCGTGTCGATTGGAGATTTCGGCACCGGACACTCCGCGTTGGGAATGCTCGAATCCGTGTCTCCGGCGGAGATAAGCATCAACACTGCCTTTGTCGCGAACTGCTCCGGCTCCGAGTTCAAAACCAAAATCTGCAATTCGATTATTTTTCTCGCGCGGAGTATCGGCGCTCGATCCGTCGCGGAGGGGATCGCATCGGAAGCCGATCTGGCAACCCTCCTGAAACTCGGATGCGACGCGGGACAGGGCGATGCGCTTTCCCCGCCGCTTCACGCCGAGGAATTCGAGCGCTTCATTGCGCGGGGTGAGTTCGTGAATTTCCCCGATCTCAGACCGTCAAATCTTTTCCATTTTCGGCAGGCCGATGCCCGCCTCAGCCTGCGGGAAATCGAAGTTCTGGAATTGATCTCGGCCGGAAAATCCAGCAAGGAAGTTGGCTACACACTTGGACTTAGTCCGCGAACCGTGGATGTCTATCGGGCAAAGCTCATGGCCAAACTTCAGGTCCGCAACGTGGCGGAGTTGGTAAAGGTGGCGATGACCGCCCGGCATTGACTGAACGCGGTGTTTGCCGGCGAGAGTGAATTGTCTCAGCACAAAGATTTTGACCGTGAGGCGGCTTTGAAAGCCGCAATTACACTCTTCGCGCAGAGCGGGTTCGAAGGAACGACCATCGAAGCTCTGCTCGGCGCGATGAATATCTCGCGCCAAACCCTGTCGGAGAGTTTCGGCGACAAGCGTGCGCTGTATCTCGAAGCGCTGCGGCGGCGCAATATCGAGACGGTCACGAATTTTGTGCGCGCGCTGAACGCCACGTTCTCTCCCCTCAAGGGCGTCGAGGGCGCGCTGACCGACTTCGCAATGCTGTTGGAGGCGGAGGGCGGCGTGAACTGCCTGGGTATTGCCGCGATCTCCGAGTTCGGACATTCGGACGCCGAAATCAGTGCGACATTCCAGGCGGCACGCCAGATGCTGACGGCCGCGCTCGAACGCGTCATCGCGGAGGGCAAGATGAACGGTGAGATCGACCCCGATGTCGATGCGCAATCCGCGGCGACCCTTATCGGCACGACCCTGGTGGGAATGCGGGTCATGGCGCGCGGCGGCGCGCCGCCGGAGACGATGCGTGAGGTCGCGCGCCTCATCGCACGAAGCCTGAAATAGGCTATATGAGTCCCAGCGAGATGCTCCTCGCTACGTATGTAGAACGTCGAGTGCGATCTCGGGGCATCCGCTAGAGGTCACCCCATATGGAAAAGACATACCCCGTCACCCGCACCGATGAGGAATGGCGCGCGCTTCTGACGCCGGAGCAGTACCACGTGATGCGCGGCCACGGCACCGAGGCACCCGGCAGTTGCGCCCTGCTTTTCGAAAAGCGCGCCGGGACCTTTTCCTGCGCGGGCTGTGACACGCCGCTGTTCGAAGGCAAGGTGAAATTCGAAAGCGGCACCGGCTGGCCGAGCTTCAACGAGCCGATCATTGGCGCCGTCGAGACGTCGGTCGACCGCAGTTTCGGGACCACCCGCACCGAGGTGCATTGCGCCACCTGCGGCAGCCATCTCGGTCATGTCTTCAATGACGGACCGCCGCCGACCCATCTGCGCTACTGCATCAACGGCGTGGCGATGGACTTCAATCCCGCTTGAGCGGCACGGGCCGTTCGAAAGCGTTATCCGGACACCTGCTTGATCGTGAGCCGATCCCCGACCCGGAGCCAAGTGCCCATGCTCCGGAAAAATCGTTCGAAGAACCGCCTCAACGGTGATAGGTAGCGACCATCAGGCCGCATCCAACTGTTTATTTAACCGTTTTCGGACGCGGCGCCCGGTCCTTTCTCGGGCGCCACCTTCCTAGGATGGCGGCACATATCCACCCTCGCTCGACGGCTTTGCGCTGCCAAAAGCGGTGGTTTCGTCCATCTCTGCGTTCATCCGGCAAAACACATGACATTTCCGTCGACCCACCCATCCCTCGCCCGCGCGCTCGCGGAGCGCGACTACACCGAGGCCACACCGGTCCAGACCGCGGTGCTGGACGAAGGTTCCGCCGGGCGAGATCTCCTGGTTTCGGCGCAGACCGGTTCCGGCAAGACGGTGGCCTACGGCCTGGCGATCGGCACGACCCTGCTCGGCGAAGTGGAACGGCTTGATTTCGCAGCTGAACCTTTGGCCTTGATCGTCGCCCCGACCCGCGAACTCGCGCTTCAGGTCCACCGCGAGATCGAATGGCTCTACCGCCATGCGGGCGCCCGCGTCGTCTCCTGCGTCGGCGGCATGGATCCCAAGGCCGAACGCCAGCGCCTGAAGTCCGGCGCCCACATCGTGGTGGGAACACCGGGCCGCCTGCGCGACCATATCGAACGCGGCGGCCTCAATGTCGCAAAGCTGAAGGCCGTGGTGCTCGACGAAGCCGACGAAATGCTCGATCTCGGTTTCCGCGAAGACCTCGAATTCATCCTCGACACCACACCGGCCGAGCGCCGCACATTGCTGTTTTCCGCCACCCTGCCCCGCACCATCGCGGCGATGGCCAAGCGCTATCAGCGCGATGCGGCCCGTATCGAAGTCCGCGGCGGCGAAAGCGGCCACGCCGACATCGAATACCGCGCGGTACGCATCGTTCCCAACGAGATCGACCACGCCGTCGTAAACCTGCTGCGCTACTTCGATGCGCCCGGCGCACTCATCTTCTGCAACACCCGCAACGCCGTGCGCCATCTCCAGGCGACACTCTCGGAGCGCGGCTTCTCGGTCGTCGCGCTGTCCGGCGAACTCAGCCAGAACGACCGCAACCACGCTCTCCAGGCCCTGCGCGACGGGCGCGCGCGCGTCTGTGTCGCGACGGATGTGGCCGCGCGCGGCATCGACCTGCCGAGCCTCGGGCTCGTCATCCATGCGGAATTGCCGAACGACGCCGAAGTGCTGCAGCACCGCAGCGGACGCACCGGCCGCGCCGGACGAAAGGGGACGAGCGTGCTGCTCGTGCCGCTGTCGCGCCGGCGCAAGGCCGAAAGCCTGTTCGCCGCGGCGCGCGTGCAGCCGGTCTGGGGCGGTCCGCCGACCGCCGAAGAAATCCGCGTGCTCGATCAGGAGCGCCTTCTGCGCGATCCGCTCCTGCAAGACGCCACCGACGACGATCTTGCGATGGCGGCGGCTCTGCTCGCGGAACGCACGCCGGAACAGATCGCTGCGGCTTTGGTGCGGGTCTGGCGTTCTCATCTGCCGTCACCGGAAGAAGTCTTCGATCCCGGCGAACGTCGCGATACCCGCGAGCCGCGTCCGGACCGAGGCGCGGATACGCGCGAAACGCCGTCCGAACCGCGTCCGCCCCGCGAGGCCTTCGCCAACAGCGCCTGGTTCCACATGGCGATCGGCCGCCGCGACAATGCCGATCCGAAATGGCTGCTGCCTCTGATCTGCCGCCGGGGCAACGTCACCCGCCAGGACATCGGCGCGATCCGCATTTTCGAGCGCGAAACGAAGTTCGAGGTGGCGCCGGCCGCCGCCGCGCGCTTCGCCCACGCCGTCCGCAAGTCCGACGGCGATATCGAGATCCAGCCGATGGCCGACCCGTCCGGTCCGTCGCCTGCCCCCGTCCATACGCCGCGCCCCAAGCCGCACAAGCAGGCTGGCCCTGCCGGGGACGCCCGTCCCCCGCGCGAGGACTTCAAGCCGAAGGACAAAGGCTTTAAGCCGAAGGACAAAAAGAAGAAGTGGAAGAAGAAGCGGGAATAGCAGAACGGGCCGGCGGACGATGAGCGCCGGCATGACATCCGCGCCGGCGTCTAATGCTTCGACAGATATTAGACAAACGTAGACATAATCCGCCTCGTTGCTTCGCTTGAGGCGGCACGCGCACCAATGGCACCAAGGGGAAAGCGCTTGGACAGAACGGGTGCGAGCCACCCGCGCTTATGCGGATCGGCTGAACTGCGCTAAGCGCTGGCCAGCCTGTATCCGACGCCGGTTTCGGTCAGAATGAGTTCGGGCCGCTCCGGATCGCGCTCCAGCTTCTGGCGCAACTGGCGGATGTAGATGCGCAGATATTGCACATCACCGGCCGCGCCCCAGACCTCGTGCATCAGCATGCGATGGGTCAGAACCTTTCCCGCATGCAGAACGAGTTGGCGAAGAATGTCGTACTCCTTCGGCGAGAGCTTCACGGGCTCGCCGCGCAAGGCAACCTTCCGGCGGGTGAGATCGACGCTGAGATCGCCGGAAATAAAGACCGGGTCGCCACCCTGATCCTGAACCCGGTGGCGCAAAGCGGTTCTGATGCGTGCGATCAGTTCCGCCATGCCGAATGGCTTCGTCACGTAATCGTCGGCACCGAGATCGAGCGCCTCGACCTTGCCGCGCTCGTCGCCCCGGCTCGACACCACAATCACCGGAAGCTTGGAACCGGATGCGCGCAACCGGCGGATGACCTCGCCGCCGTCCATGTCCGGCAGGCCGAGATCGAGCAGCATGATGTCGGGTTTCTCCGCCGCCGCGGCCGTAAGCGCGCCCTCGCCCGTCTCCGCCTCGATCACATGAAAGCCCTGCGCGGCAAGGCTGGTGCGCAGCAGCCGGCGGATCGGCGGTTCGTCGTCGACGATCAGGATCGGCACGCCATCGCTCATTCGGCAGCCTCGTTGCCCGTTGTCTCGTTCGAAGCGCGGGCCGGAACATGAAGCCGCGACGGCAGATGGATCGTGAATCTCGCGCCCGAACGGTCGAGGCGGTTCGACACCGAGATCGTGCCGCCGAGCGCCTCGATGAAGCCGCGCGCGATGGCGAGGCCAAGCCCGGTTCCGGCGCGGCGATGGTCGCGCTCTCCGGCCCGGTGGAACTTCTCGAATATACGCTCCTGCTCCGATTCCGGAATTCCAGGACCTTCGTCCAGGACCGTAAGATCCGTTCCGTTCGGGCTCGCCTGCGCCTCGATGCGGATCAGCGTACCGGCCGGCGTGTATTTTGCGGCATTGTCGATCAGGTTGACGAGCACCTGCTCCAGCAGAACCGCATCGGCCGCGATCAGCGGCAGATCGGGCGCGACAAGGAGTTCGATCCGGTGCTGGGCCAGAAGACGAGACGAACGCTGCAAGGCGGTTGCGATGACCTCACCGAGATCGACCGGCTGGGTCACGATGTCGATGGCACCGGAATCCAGTCTCGTCATGTCGAGCAGATTGGCGACAAACCGCGTAAGCCGTTCCGCCTCGTCCTCGATGGTCGCGGCAAGCTCGTCCCGTGCCTCGGCGTCGTAGAGATCGTTGAATTCGCGAAGCGACGTCACGGCTCCGAGGATCGAGGCCAGCGGCGTCTTGAGATCGTGCGACAGCGACGCAAGCAGTGCCGAGCGCAGCCGTTCGGTCTCCGCCGCGAGCCGCGCCGCGCTCATCTCCTGCGCCAGTCCGAACCGCTCCACCGCGACCGCCGCCTGGTCCATCAGCGCATCGAGCAGGCGCCGTCCATCGGAGGTGAGCAGCGCGCCGGGCTTCGTGCGCGTGAGGCCGACCACGCCAAGCGATGTGTCGCCGGCATTCAGCGGGAGGAACAGGCGCCGTGCGCCCGGCAGCGTGTCGGCGCCGCGCCCGGCGGCCGTCCTCGTCTCGAACGCCCATTTGGCGGCGCCGAGATCGGCATCGTCGAGCTCGTCCTCCGGAGGATAGCTGGCGCGCAGTTCCAGCACCCCGCCGCGGCTGAGCAGCACGATGACGTCGAGCTTCAGCATGGACGCGATCTGGAACGCCGTCGCCCACAGCAGATCGTCGAGCGATCCCACGGCCGCGACCTTGCGGCTGAAAGAATAGAGCGCCTCGGTTGTGCGGGCGCGGCTGCGCGCGGTCAGCACCTGCGCCCGGACACGGGCCGCGAGATTCGAGACGACGAGCGCGATGATGAGGAACAGGAAGAAGCTCGCAATGTTCGTCGGTGACGTGATGGTGAAGGTCAGGACCGGCGGCAGGAAAAAGAAATTGTAGGCAAGCGATGCCGCCACGCTGGCGACAAGCGACGGCACCAGCCCGTACGCGATGGCGATTGCGATCACCGCCAAAAGAAAAATGAGATCGACGGTTTCGATCCCGACGAGAGGTTCGAGCAGTTTTCCCGCGCCGAGCGCGAGCACGACGGCGGCGGAGACCGCCCCGTAGACCCGCTTGCTGCTGGGCTTCCGGACGCTCCCGGCCCGCAGCTTGCTGGACCGCCGCCGGGCTCTCCTCGCCGGCGACGACATGAACGCTGATCGGTCCCGCGCGGCGCACGAGGTCATGGACGACCGATCCGTGCACAACCTCGAACCAGCGCGGCCGGTCGGACTTGCCGATGACGATCTGGGTGACATTGCTCGCGGCACTGACGCTCAGCACCTCGTCGACAATTTTGTCGCCGGGAATCGTGATCGGCTCGCCGCCGAGCTGCTCGGCAAGGCGCAGGCATTCGGCGACCCGGTCCCGCTCGGCTTCCGACAGCGCCTGGCTGCGCCCCGTTTCGACATAGAGTGCGATCCAGGGCGCGTGAAGCTGATCGGCGATGCGCTTTGTGTAGCGGATAAGGCTCGGACAGCGCGGGTCTTCGCTGACGCAGACGAGGATGCGTTCACCCGCGGCCCAGGGGCCCGAGATCGCATGCGACTGCATGTGGCTGAGAAGCTGCTCGTCCACACGCTGCGCGGTGCGGCGCAGCGCCAGTTCGCGGAGCGCCGTCAGATTGCCTGGCGAAAAATAATGATTCAGCGCCCGCTCGGCCTGGGCAGGTACATATACCTTCCCTTCCTGCAGGCGCTGGATCAGATCGGCCGGGGAAATATCGACGATCTCGATATCGTCGGCGCGGTCCAGGACGGCGTCCGGCACCGTCTCCCGTACCCGCACGCGGGTGATGCGCGCGACGACATCGTTCAGGCTCTCCACGTGCTGGATGTTCAGCGTCGTAAAGACGTCGATCCCGGCCTTGAGCAATTCCTCGACATCGATCCAGCGCTTGGGATGGCGGCTGCCGGGGGCGTTGGTATGGGCCAGTTCGTCGACGAGCACGAGATCGGGCCTGCGGGCGAGGATGGCGTCGAGGTCCATCTCGTCGAGCACATGGCCCGCATGCTCGATCCTGCGCCGCGGAACGATCTCGAAACCCTCGACCAGAGCCTGCGTTTCCGCCCGGCCATGCGTCTCGACAACCCCGATGACGACATCCGCGCCGTCCTGCCGGCGCTTCCTGGCATCGAGCAGCATTTCATAGGTCTTGCCGACGCCCGGCGCGGCCCCAAGAAGCACTTTAAGCCGGCCTCGGTGATCCGGGGCCGGCCGTGAGAGCAATGAGGTCTTGTCGCCGTCGCCTGAGTTCATCCGGTCATCTTAGCAGGTTCCCGGTAATCGAGACGTTCAAGGGCCCATGTCAATTCGGCGCGGAACCAGCTGATCGACGTCGCGGAACGCAAATAGGCCAGGGCCTCCTCATCCCTCGACAGGCGGGCGAAGCTCTGGGCCGCCCGGCGCGCCGTGACCGAACGGGGATTGCCGACCACCGCGAAGGCAAGATCGACGGGCACCCCGTCGTGCGCCCCGTAGGGCGCCGGGGTCATGAGCCGCGCCGCGGTCCAGACGACGCCGCCGAACTCGGGCAGCGCCGCGCTGACGACCGCCACCCCGCCGGCGACCCGGTCCGACGTGAAGTGCACGCCGGTCGACATCGCCTCGAACACCCGGTGCGGCTTGAGGCCTGTCAGGCGGGCGCTCCGGGCCGCAAGCAGCGACAAGAGATGCGGCTTGCCCGCCGCTTCCACGCCGAACAGCAACCGCCCCATATCCACGATCCGGAAACTGTCGGCCAGACTGATCCCGAGGGACGTGTTCACCGCGGAGCCTCCGCATCGAGCGCGAGATTCAGTGCCAGGACATTGACGCGCGGCTCGCCGAGAACTCCGAACTGGCGGCCCTCGGTATGAGCGCCGACGAGATCCTGAACATGGGCGACATCGAGCCCCCTGACGCGGGCCACGCGCGCGATCTGGGCCTTGGCCGCGTCCGGCGAGATATGTGGATCGAGGCCCGAACCGGATGTCGTTACAAGATCGGCCGGAACCGCCCCCTCCGGCAGATCGGCGCGGACCTTTGCCACATCCGCCGTCACGCGCTCGACGAGCGCCTTGCTGGTCGGGCCGAGATTGGCGCCGCTGGAGGCGGCGGCGTCATAGCCGTTGGCGCCGGCGGCCGACGGACGCGAATGAAAGTACTGCTCGCCGGCAAAGCTCTGGCCGATCAGTTCGGAGCCGATCACAGCGCCGTTCTTTTCGATCAGGCTGCCTTTGGCCTGGTGGGGGAACACGGCCTGGGCGACGCCGGTGACCGCGAGGGGATAGAGAGCTCCGGTTACGATCGTAAACAGGACGATCATTACGAGGGCGGGACGGATCTGTTTCAACATGATGTGCCTCACACGAGCCCGATGGCGGAGACGGCCATATCGATCAGCTTGATGCCGACGAACGGGACGAGGATGCCGCCAAGGCCATAGACGAAGAGATTGCGGCGCAGCAGGGCCGCGGCGCCGACCGCGCGGTAGGGCACGCCGCGCAAGGCAAGCGGGATCAGCGCGACGATGATGAGCGCGTTGAAGATGATCGCCGACAGGATTGCGCTTTCGGGCGTGGCCAGCTCCATGATGTTCAGCGCGCCGAGCGGCGGATAGAGCACCAGGAACATCGCCGGGATGATCGCGAAATATTTCGCGACGTCGTTGGCGATGGAGAAGGTGGTCAGCGCGCCGCGCGTCATCAGGAGCTGTTTGCCGATCGAAACGATCTCGATCAGCTTGGTCGGATCCGAATCGAGATCGACCATGTTGCCGGCCTCGCGGGCCGCCATCGTTCCGGTGTTCATGGCAACGCCGACATCGGCCTGCGCGAGCGCGGGCGCGTCATTGGTGCCGTCGCCGCACATGGCAACGAGCTTGCCCTTGGCCTGCTCCTCGCGGATCAGCTTGAGCTTCATCTCCGGGGTCGCCTGGGCGAGGAAATCGTCCACGCCCGCTTCCGCCGCGATGGCCGCCGCCGTCAGCGCATTGTCGCCCGTGATCATCACCGTGCGGATGCCCATTGCGCGCATTTCGGCGAAGCGTTCGCGGATGCCGCCCTTCACGATGTCCTTGAGATGGATGACGCCGAGAATCTTGCCGCCCTCGGCCACGACAAGCGGCGTGCCGCCGGACTTGGCGATCGTCTGGACGGCCTGCGTGACTTCGGGCGGGATCGTTTTCGTGCCCTGACCGCGCACATAGGCAATCACCGCGTCGTCGGCGCCCTTGCGGATGTGGCGGCCGTCGACATCGACGCCGGACATACGCGTTTGTGCGGTGAACGGGATGAAGTCGGCCTTGAGACTGCTCATTTCACGGCCGCGAATCCCGTACTTCTCCTTCGCAAGCACGACGATCGAGCGGCCTTCCGGCGTCTCGTCGGCGAGCGAGGCAAGCTGCGCCGCGTCCGCGAGATCGCGTTCATTGACACCCGGCGCCGCGACGAATTCCGTCGCCACGCGGTTGCCGAGCGTGATCGTGCCGGTCTTGTCGAGCAGCAGGGTGTCGACGTCGCCCGCGGCTTCCACCGCGCGGCCCGACATCGCGAGCACATTGAAGCGCACGAGACGATCCATGCCGGCAATGCCGATGGCCGACAACAGCGCGCCGATGGTCGTCGGGATGAGCGTCACGAACAGTGCGACAAGGATGATGACCGGAATGGCGCCGCCGGCGTAAGAGGCGAAGCTCGGGATCGAGGCGACCGCGAACACGAAGATCAGGGTCATGCCCGCAAGCAGGATGTTGAGCGCGATCTCGTTCGGCGTCTTCTGCCGCTCGGCGCCCTCGACGAGCGAAATCATGCGGTCGAGGAAGGTCGAGCCCTGGGCCGCGGTGATGCGGACCTTGATCGCGTCGGAGATCACCATCGTGCCCCCGGTCACGGCCGAACGGTCGCCGCCGGATTCACGGATGACTGGCGCGGACTCGCCGGTGATCGCCGCTTCGTTGACAGAGGCAACACCCCAGATCACTTCGCCGTCGGAGGGAATGATGTCTCCCGCCTCGACGAGCACGACCTGCCCGGGTTCGAGTTCCAGCGCCGGAGCCGGAACCCAGACGCCGCGGGCGTCGTCGACGATCAGCTTGGCCATGACCTCGCTGCGCGAACGGCGCAGGCTCGACGCCTGGGCCTTGCCGCGGCCCTCGGCGACGGCCTCGGCGAAGTTTGCAAACAGCAAAGTGGCCCAGAGCCAGAAGACGATCTGGAACTGGAAGCTGAAGTTCTCCGCCGCGCCCGCCGCGAGATCGCGGACGAGCAGAACCGTGGTGAGAAGCGCCACGACCTCGACGACGAACATCACGGGGTTGCGGATCATGTGCCGCGGATCGAGCTTCCTGAAGCTCGCCGGGATCGCCGGCACGAGGATCGCGCGGTTGAAGGTTGAGGTGTGCGTACGGGTGCTCATTGACGTCACCGATCAGAACAGAGTGCCGGACAGCATGGAGAAATGTTCCGCCACGGGTCCGAGTGCGAGAGCCGGCAGGAAGGTCAATCCGCCGACGATGAGGACGACGCCGACGAGAAGACCGACGAACAGCCCGCTATTGGTCGGGAACGTCCCGAGCGAGGGCGGCAGCGTGGCCTTCGCGGCAAGCGAGCCGGCGATGGCGATCATGGGCACGATGACGAAGAACCGGCCGACGAACATCGCGATGCCAAGCGCGATATTGTAGAATGGCGTGTTGCCCGTCAGGCCGCCGAAGGCCGATCCGTTGTTCGCGGCAGCGGACGTGAACGCGTACAGCACTTCCGTGAAGCCGTGCGGACCTCCGTCCTGGATGCTCGACAGACCGGCCGGGATGGCGACGGCAATCGCCGTGAAGCCCAGCATCATCAGCGGCAGGCAGAGCACCGCGAGCATCGTCATCTTGACCTCGCGCGCTTCGAGCTTCTTGCCGAGATATTCCGGCGTGCGGCCGACCATCAGGCCCGCGACGAATACGGCGATGATCGCCATCAGCAGCATGCCGTAGAGCCCCGCGCCGACGCCGCCGATGATCACCTCGCCGAGTTGCATGTTGATCGTCGGAATGAGCCCGCCGAGCGGCGTGAAGGCATCGTGCATCGCGTTCACCGCGCCGCACGAAGCGGCGGTGGTGACGACCGCGAACAGCGCGGACATGGCGATGCCGAACCTTACCTCCTTGCCTTCCATATTGCCGGCGGAGGGATCGAGGCCGAGCGCGGTCAGCGCCGGGTTGCCGTAGGCTTCCGCCCAGTAGCAGAAACCGACGCCTGCAATCAGCATGATGCCCATCGCGGCAAGAATGGCCCAGCCCTGGCGTTCATCGCCTACCATGCGGCCGAACGTGTTGGTCAGGGCGGCGCCGAGCGCGAAGATCGCGACCATCTGGATCAGGTTCGAGAGCGGTGTGGGGTTCTCGTAAGGATGCGCGGAATTGGCGTTGAAGAAGCCGCCGCCGTTTGTGCCGAGCATCTTGATCGCATCCTGCGAGGCTGCAGGTCCCTGCGCGATCGTCTGCTGCGCGCCTTCAAGCGTCGTCGCGGTGACGTACGGATCGAGGTTCTGCGGCACGCCCTGCCAGACGAGCGCGAGCGCGATCACGAAGGACAAAGGCAGCAGCACATAGAGCGTGCAGCGCGTCACGTCGGTCCAGAAATTGCCGACGGTGCGTGCCGACCGACGCGCGAAGCCGCGGATCAGAACGACCGCGAGCGAGATGCCGGTGGCGGCAGACACGAAGTTCTGGACCGTCAGCGCGCCCATCTGCACGAAATACGACATCGTGCTTTCGCCGCCGTAGTTCTGCCAGTTGGTGTTGGTGACGAAGCTGATCGCCGTATTGAACGAGAGTTCCGGCGGCACACCGGCGAAACCCTGCGGATTCAGCGGCAACCCGCCCTGAAGGCGCTGCATCCCGTAGACCAGGAGAAAGCCCGCCAGGTTGAAGGCGAGCATGGCCAAAGCATAGGTGATCCAGTGCTGCTCCTGGTCGGGCTTGACGCCGCCGAGGCGATAGAAGCCGCGCTCCACGGGTGCCAGCACCGGAGAAAGCAGCGTGCGTTCGCCCGCAAACAGCCGCGCCATGAAGCCGCCGAGCGGCTTCACCATGACGAGCACGAGCGCGCAGAAAATGAGAATTTGAATCCAGCCGTTGAATGTCATCTGGCGCTCCTCAGAACCGTTCCGGCCGCACGAGGGCGTAAACGAGATAGACGAACAGGAACGCGGTCACGGCCGCGCCCAAAGCGTAGTCGAGGGTCATGGTCAGATGCCCTCCGCGGCTTGCGCGTAGAGGATCGCGGCGGCGAATAGGACAACGCCGAGCCCCAGCATCAGGATGTCGAGCATGAAAATCTTCCCGGCGCGGAGGATCCGCGCTTATGCCGGGGAAGATCCGCCGAACCGCATAGCCGAACGAGGCAGTTGCCAGGGACGGGGCATTAAAAAGTCATAGCGGCCGGGCCCCGGAAGACCGCGAAATGGCTCCAGAGGGTTGCCGCCGGTTTGCGCGGCGAAATCTTTCCGACACCATTCGCAAATGTATCTCTCGATCCATTTCGGCAAGGTTGGACGAGATATTCGGTGAACCCCGCTCTGTACGACCCCGCCATCGGGTAGCGACTGACCTGCGGCGCGATCGGCTCCGACTGCGCGCGTGCGACGCCTGCGCTTATGGGAGGGCGTCACCATTACCTGATCTCAGGCACGCTCACGTTTCGCAGGTTAGGAGCGCCTCGACCCCTTCCGCCGTAATCTGGATCGACCTGACCTTGTGAGCCGCCCACCCGTTCTCGATGAGACTGGGCACGACCGGGAAGTCGTCCTCGTGCAGCATCGGCGTGGAATCCAGCCAGCTCATGTGCACCCAGCCCCTCTCATGGAGCAGGACTTTGAGAACTCGCTTCTGGGCTCGCGTCGGCTTCATGTGGTTGATGGCTCCTGCCCGCTCAGATTTCTGGATACCCATCTCGATGGCGACGGCTTAATGCTTCAAACACCGCAATAGATTTGCGGGATAAGAAGTATTGTCTCTGATATGAGGATAAGGAGACGATCTCCGCTCGCAATTATACGTAAATCACCTTGCGATCAGCATTCGTTGTCGATGCCCATACGCAGGTTTAGCACTCGCGGCGATCCTGCCATCTACGGCTATCCGAAAACTGATGGGCGAGGACGCGGAGGACACGGGTGACTCGCAACGCCGACCGACGCTTGTCGTGCGCCATGGCAAAGACGGTCCGGTCCGGATCAACGGACGGATTTCGCTCGGACGATTTCGGTCGAGCGAGATGGTCATGCCGCCCTGCGAATGGTAAACTTTCGGTTTACACTTTCGCTGGCCACCTCTGAGGCAGACGAATGTTCGCTTAGTACTTTCTCAGCCCATTTGGCGGTCACCGGCCTGACGACGGATTCCGCAGATGAATCTATCCTCTTGGTTCGGCGCGGGAGGAGTCAGTAACCTCCAGGTCTTGTGGGAGGACGGCGAGCGCGTCTTCTGCAGAGGAGAGAGCCACGCCGACGGTTATGGGGCCGCCGTGCTGGCCGTGCTGCCCGCCGCAGAGCGTCCGACACCTGCCACGCTCGATCGACTTGCTCGCGAATACGCATTGAAGAACGAGCTGGACGGGCCATGGGCGGTCCGGCCGCTCGAACTCGTCCGCGAACGCGGTCGGACCATGCTGGTACTTGAGGATACCCACAGCGAGCCGCTGGACGGATTGCTCGGCCCGCCCATGGAGGTCCGGAGCTTTCTGCGCCTCGCCATCGCGATCGCTGCGGCGCTCACACAGGTCCACCGGCGCGGCCTCGTCCACAAAGACATCAAGCCGGCCAATATCCTGGTCAACCGCACGACCGGAGAGGTCAAGCTCACCGGTTTCGGCATCGCCTCGCGCCAGCCGCGCGAGCGCCAGGCGCCCGCGCCCCCCGAGTCGATCGCGGGCACGCTCGCCTATATGGCGCCCGAACAAACCGGCCGCATGAACCGCTCGATTGACGCCCGCAGCGACCTCTACGCGCTTGGCGTCACGTTCTACCAGATGCTTACGGGCTCACTGCCGTTTACCGCGACCGATCCCATGGGGTGGGTCCACTGCCATATCGCCAGAGGGCCGGTACCGCCAAGCGAGCAACTGGAGACCGTCCCGGCCGCGGTCTCCAACCTCGTCCTGAAGCTGCTCGCCAAGACCGCCGAGGAGCGCTACCAGACCGCGGCTGGGCTGGAGCGAGACCTCCGCCGCTGCCTTGCTGCGTGGGACGCTCAGCACCGGATCGACGCCTTCCCGCTGGGCCAGCACGACACACCCGACCGGCTCCTTATCCCTGAGAAACTGTACGGACGAGCGCGCGAGATCGTGACCTTGCTCGCCGCCTTCGACCGCGTCGTCACCAGCGGCCGGCCGGAATTGGTGCTGGTCTCCGGCTACTCCGGCATCGGCAAGTCCGCCGTCGTCAATGAGCTGCACAAGGCGTTGGTCCCGCCTCGGGGCCTTTTCGCCTCCGGCAAGTTCGACCAGTACAAGCGTGACATCCCATATGCGACGTTGGTGCAGGCGTTTCAGAGCTTGATCCGCCCGCTATTGGGCAAGAGCGAAGGCGAATTGGGGAGCTGGCGCGACGCGCTACGCGATGCGCTGGACCCGAACGGACAGCTCATGCTCGACGTTCTGCCCGAACTGAAGCTCCTCATCGGAGAGCAGCCACCAGTCCCAGAGCTTCCGTCGCAGCAGGCGCAAAGCCGTCTCCAGTTGGTGTTCCGGCGGTTTGTCGGCGTCTTCGCGCGGCCCGAACATCCGCTGACGCTCTTTCTCGACGATTTGCAATGGATCGACATGGCGACGCTCGACGTGCTCGCCGACCTATTGACCCAAGCGGACGTGCAGCACCTGCTCCTGATCGGCGCCTATCGGGACAATGAAGTGACTTCCGGTCATCCTTTGATGCGGAAGCTCGACGCCATACGCGATGCGGGAGCATCGGTGCGGGAGATCAGACTTGAGTCGCTGGCCCGAGGAGACCTGAAGCGGCTCATTGCGGATACGCTTAGCTGCGCACCGCGCCGTGCCGCCCCGCTGGCGCGACTGGTGGACGAGAAGACGGGGGGCAATCCGTTTTTCACCATTCAGTTCATTTCTGAACTCGCCGAAGAGGGGCTGCTCCGCTTCGATCACGACGCAGCGCGCTGGCAGTGGGAGCTCAATCGGATTCACGCCAAGGCGCATACCGACAATGTAGCGGATCTTATGGTCGGGAAGTTGACCCGCCTGCCGGTCGAGACCCAGGCGGCCCTGCAGCAGTTCGCCTGCCTCGGCAACGTCGCCGACATCACGCGGCTTTCGATCGTTCTCGGGAAATCGGACGACGACGTCCGTACCGATCTCTGGGACGCCGTTCGCCTGGGGTTGGTCGAGCGCTTGGACGGCTCGTACAAGTTCATCCACGACCGTGTCCAGGAGGCTGCCTATTCCCTCATACCGAAACGGTTGCGCGCCGAGGCGCACCTCCGCATCGGCCGGCTGCTCCTCGCGCATATCCCTGCCGACAGGCGCGAGGAGGCCATCTTCGAAATCGTCAATCATCTCAACCGCGGCGCCGCGCTGATCACCGCACGGGACGAGCGCGAACAACTGGCCGAGCTCAACCTCCACGCGGGCAGGCGCGCGAAGGCGTCTACCGCTTATGCCTCGGCGCTCACCTATCTCGCCGCTGGCCCGGCCTTGCTGGCGGAAGACTCGTGGGAGCGCCGGCACGAACTTACCTTTGCGCTGGAGCTGAACCGGGCCGAATGCGAGTTCCTGACCGGCGCTCTGGCGGCGGCCGAGGAGCACCTAACGGCGCTATCGGCCCGCGCCGCAACGACGGTCGAACGCGCGTCCGTCGCCTGCTTGCGCATCGATCTGGACCTGACCTTCGACGAGAGCGGCCGCGCGGTCGCGGTCGGCCTCGACTACCTCCGGCACCTGGGCGTCGAGTGGTCGCCGCATCCGACGGCAGAGGACGCGCGCCGGGAATACCAGCGGGTATGGTCAACCCTTGGAGACCGTCCGATCGAGGCGCTCGTCGATCTGCCTTTGATCAGCGACCCGACATCCCTCGCCACTCTGGATGTGCTGACCAAGCTCACGGCGCCTGCCTGGTATACGGATGCGAACCTGCTCTCCCTGGTCATCTGTCGGGCGGTCAATCTCAGCATCGAGGGCGGCAACTGCGACGCATCGAGCTTCGCCTATGCAACACTTGGCTTGCTCGCCGGCCCGCACTTCGGCGACTACCGGGCCGGCTTTCGAATTCGGCCGGCTCGGCTATGACCTGGTCGAACAGCGCGGCCTGAAGCGCTTCCAGGCCCGGACCTACATGAACTTCGGAAATGTCGTCCTGCCGTGGACGAAGCATGTCCGGACCGGCCGCGATCTGGTGCGCCGCGCGTTTGAAACCGCGAACCAGGTCGGGGACCTCGTTTTTGCGGCGTTCTGCTGCCACCACATCAATACGAACCTTCTCGCGGCCGGCGATCCGCTCGACGAGGTGCAAGCCGAGGCCGAGTACGGCCTCGCGTTTGCGCAGAAGATGCGGTTTGGCCTTGGCGTTGACTTCGTCGCGGTGCAGCTCGCGCTCGTTCGGACGCTTCGCGGCTCGACGCCGCTTTTCGGTTGCTTCGACGATGAGCAGTTTGACGAGCTCTGGATCGAGCGCCGTTTTTCGGAAAATCCGAATCTGGCAATTGCCGAGTGCTGGTACTGGATCCGCAAGCTGCAGGCCCGCTTCTTTGCCGGGGACCATGCTGCCGCCCTCGCCTCCGCGGAGAAGGCGCAACGGCTGCTGTGGACATCCCCGTCACTGTTCGATACGGCGGAGTATCACTTTTACGGTGCACTCTCCCGGGCGGCATCCTGCGAGTCCGCCTCGGCCGGCGAGCGACGGCAGCATGTCGAGGCTCTGGCCGTGCACCACCGACAGCTCGAGATCTGGGCGGCAAACTGCCCCGAGAATTTCGAAAACCGCGCCGCGCTGGTCGCGGCGGAGATCGCCCGGATCGAAGGCGGCCGCGCGCTCGATGCCGAGCGTCTTTACGAGCGGGCCATCAGTTCGGCACGCGCGAACGGCTTTGTTCACAATGAGGCGCTCGCCTACGAACTCGCCGCGCGATTTTACGCGGCGCGTGGCTTCGAAGAGTTCGCGCGTGTGTACATGCGGAAGGCGCGCGACGGATATGTCGCTTGGGGCGCCGATGGCAAGGTGCGGCAACTCGACGAGATCTATCCATACCGGAGGGAGGAAGAGCGAGCGCCGGGTCCAACAGGCACCATCGGGACGTCGGTCGAACACCTCGACCTCGGGACAGTGATCAAGGTGTCGCAGGCCATCTCGGGTGAGATCGTCCTGGAAATGCTGATCGACACGCTTATGCACACGGCCATCGAGCAGGCAGGTGCCGAGCGGGGCCTGTTGATTATTCCGCGCGGGGCCGAGCTGCGGATCGAGGCGGAAGCCACGACCGAAGGCGACACGGTCGTCGTGCGGCTGCGCGACCAGCCCGTGACCGCGGCCACGCTGCCGGAGTCGGTGCTCCACTATGTCCTGCGCGCCCGCGAGGGCGTCATTATCGATGATGCCGCCCGGTCCGAGTTTGCCGCGGATCCCTACCTCGGTCAGCGCCAGGCGCGGTCCGTTCTCTGCCTGCCCTTGATCACCCAGGCCAAGCTGATCGGCGTGCTCTATCTCGAGAACACCCTGACCCCCCGGGTCTTCGCGCCGGCCCGAAGCGCGGTGCTGAAGCTGCTCGCCTCGCAGGCAGCGATCGCGCTGGAGAATGCTCGTCTGTACCGCGACCTGGAACAACGCGAGGCGAAGATCCGGCGTTTGGTCGACGCCAACATCATCGGGATTTTCATCTGGGACCTCGAAGGCCGGACTATCGAGGCTAACGACACGTTTCTCCGCATGATCGGGTGCGATCAGGAGGATCTCGTCTCCGGCCGCGCGGGCTGGACGGAGCTGACGCCCGCCGAATGGCGCCATGTCGACGAGCGGGCCATCGAACAAATGAAGATGACCGGAACCTCCCAACCGTTCGAGAAGGAGTTCTACCGCAAGGATGGCAGCCGAGTGCCGGTGCTGGTCGGCGCGGCCGGATTCAACGAACAACGGGACCAGGGCGTCGCCTTCGTGCTGGATCTGACCGAGCGCAAACGGGCGGAAGCCGAAGCGCGCGAAAGCGAGCGGCGCATCCGCGAGATGCAGATGGGTGTCGCGCACGCGAACCGCGTCGCAACCATGGGGCAGCTCACGGCCTCGATCGCCCACGAGGTGAACCAGCCCATCTCCGGAGCGGTCACCAACGCCGAGGCGGCTCTGCGCTGGTTAGGGGCACGACCGCCGGATCTGGAAGAGGTCCGGCAGGCGCTCGGCCGCATCGTCACCGACACCAAGCGCGCCGGCGACGTCGTGGGCCGCATCCGCGAGATCGTCAAAAAGGCGCCGCCGCGCAAAGACGGTGTGGACATGAACGAGGCGACCCGCGAGGTGGTTGAACTCACCCGTGGCGAAGCGGCGAAGAATGGCGCGGCGGTGCAGTTGGCGCTCGGCGAGGGTTTGCCGCTCGTCGAAGGAGATCGCGTACAATTGCAGCAGGTCGTCCTCAATCTCATCGTCAATGCCGTCCAAGCGATGGGCGCGGTCGAGGAAGGGCCGCGAGAATTGTTCATCTCCACCGCTCAAGCCGAACCGAACGGCGTGGTGGTAGCAGTGAAGGATTCGGGGCCAGGCTTGGCCCCGGAGAGTCGCGAGCAGATCTTCGCCCCCTTCTACACGTCGAAGCCCGACGGTTTGGGGATGGGTCTGTCGATCTGCCGTTCGATCATCGAAGCGCATGGCGGCCGGTTGTGGGTGACCGCCAACCAGCCCCGGGGGGCCATTTTCCGCTTCACGGTGCCCACCGACCCGGGCAGCGCATCGTGATTTGGCGCTGCGACAGCTATTTGCCGACATTTGGCGCGCGCAGAAGCGGCGAGCGTGTGCCACGAGGCGCATCTCCGATCTGGGTCGGGTAATCTGCGTCAGGTCTCGGAGTGCCTCGTTGATGCCTCCACGCCGTTCAACCTGGCACGACCGGGAATTTCTCCTTGTGGAAGCTAGCCAGGGTCTGCGGATCGACCTTGAGATGCGCATTCACCAATTCGGGGGGCGTCAGCGCCAACCACTGGTTCAGCGAGACGTCGGCGTAGTAGCTGCTCTTGAAGAGTTCGAGGAAGCGCATCGGCGTGGTGCCGGTGTTTTCGATGTAATGGCCCATGGCGAAGGGCACATACCCGACATCGCCGGCCTGGAAATCGAAGGTGCGGGCCTGGCCCGACGCCCCGAACACGCCCATACGCGCCTGGCCCTCAAGGTAGTACTGCCACTCATTGTTGTTGGGGTGCCAGTGCAGCTCGCGCATGCCGCCCGGCATGACCTCGACGAGTGCCGCCGCCATCGTCGTGGACACCGGAAACACGCTGGTATCGGTGATCCGCACCGTTCCGCTCTTCGTCCTGATTGGGGCCTGCGCCAGCATCCTGTGGCTGAAGGTTTGCGGAACTGCGGTCACACCGGGGATCTTGTCGGAGTTGAGCGGTCCCGGGACCGGTGCATTGAAAATGTACATCTGGCTTGGATCGGGAACATCCCCGAAGGACGAGGCGGGAACACCGAAATTCTTGGCCAGGACCTCCTCCGGTATGTGCTTGAACCAGTCGGTGAGCAGGAAGGTATTCTCTTCGTCGAAATCCCCGTCATCGAAGACGAGAAGGAATTCGCAGCCGTCCGGACCGAGCCCCTGGATGGAATGCGGAATGCCCGATGGGAAAAACCACAAATCGCCTACGCCGACATCGTCGACGAAGTTACGGCCCTCTGCGTCGATGGCCGTAATGCGTGCGCTGCCGTAGAGCATGTAGGCCCATTCGGAAGCCTTGTGCCAATGCATCTCGCGAACGCCGCCGGCATTCAGGCGCATCTCCACCCCTGCGATATCCGTGGAAATAGGAAGCTCTCGCACCGTGACCTGACGCGTCCAGCCAGCGGTCGTCAGCCGATTATGAGAGTCCGAGAACGAGAACCGCAGATTGGGGAGCGTGCCTTGGTCGGTAGGGGGTGGAACGAGCAGATCCGGGTTCTGGAGGTCCCGGGGGATGTTGCTCGGACCGGGATTGGTGCCGCCGTATCCGGGGCGCTGAGGCTGCGGAGCGGTCTGGGCGCCGGCGGCTGTCGCCACAGTCAGAACGCCACCAGCAACGGTCGCTGCAAGCATGTCACGCCGCGAGATACCATCCATAGGTTTAACTCCTTCATACGAAGCTTTGCTATTTTGTAATATCCGGCTGCAGTGAGATACCATCCATAGGTTTAATTCCTTCATACGAAGCTTTGCTACTTTGTAATATCTGTCCGCAGTGATCTGTACCTACATCGTGTTGCTGTCGCTGATCTTCGCGGCGGGAGCGATGACGCTGCCGTGCGTGTTCGTGCTGACAATGCACTCCGACTCAAGACGTTCAGGCCCGCGGTTGGATGATTGGCAGCCTTAAGGCTGTTGGCAAAAGGGTTTGGCGCGTCGGAATTAGCCCACGGCCCCGGACGGGCGGTTGGCCAGGGGCCTGCAAACTTGCGGACGGCCCCTCCCCGGTCGACTGGCCCGCCGATGAGCGGAGATTGCGCAAAAGGGATGATGCTCGCCAGATAGCAAAAACCACCAGACGGCTCAGAGTTTGTGGTCGAGACCGAAGTCGACCGTTCTGGATGCAGAACGGTCGTGACATCCGAACACTAACCAACCAGCCTTTGGGGTCACCGCTGAGCGGGCGGTGAACAGGTCCAACGTCTCTGTCACCCGGCATCGGGAGCGCTTGTCGCTCCGCGTTTGTGACTCAGAAACCACTCAAAGACTGCGGGATTGTCATAGGTTTCCGTCCAGGAATCGTGCCCGGCATCAGGGTAGATCGTGAGCTTCGCCTCATTTCCTACGCCCTTCAGGGCGTCCACCATCTCCTGGCTCGCCTCAACGGGAACCAGGTCGTCCTTGGCTCCATGAAAAACCCATGTTGGGAGATGGGCGAGGCGACCGGCCGTACCAGGGTCTCCAACCCCACAAATCGGAGCTATCGCGGCAAATCGCTCAGGATAGGCCGCTGCCAACTTCCAGGTCCCGGCACCTCCCATGCTGACGCCGGTGAGATAGATCCGGTCTTTATCGACCGCGTACTGATCCTCAACCTCATCGAGAAGCGCAATGAGAGCGTCCGGATCCCATGTGGTCCGCTCCGGGGCTTGCGGCGAGACAATGATGAACGGCATATCCCTGCCTTCGGACACCAGTTTGGGCGGGCCGTTGGTTTTGACCTTGTTCAGGTCATCACCTCGTTCGCCGGATCCATGAAGGAAGAGGATCAGTGGCCATTTCTTGGTTTTCTCCTTCCCATATCCTTGTGGAAGATAGAGCAGGTAGTTGAGGGACACCGTCTTGCGGATCTCCTTCGTGAACGAGTGATGCTCCTGCCTTCTCGAGGCTGTGGCGTGGGCATCGGACAGGAGGAGCATTGGCCCGGAAAGGGTGAGCCCGAGCGACACTGCCAGATGCAGCGGCATTTTCGGCCCCAGTTTTAAGTTTTTCATTCGTCGTCTCACGCGTTAATCGCCCGCCTCCCGGGTTGAAAGATAATCCCTGGGAGGTTGCGTTCACATGGGACTAACGGCGCAGACGCGAAGCTCGCCAGAGATGGCGTGGTCTGCCCCTTCGTGGCACCACTATTCACCGTAAGTCGTTGAGGAACCTCAACAGCAACAGCGTATGCACCGCCCAGGTAGACATTGGTGGTACGATCATGGCTTCAGCATGAGGCGCTTCGCCAGGACAGGTTTCTCCTCAACCTTGCCCACCACGCGCGTGCGCGCGACCTATTGAACGGAGGGAGGCGGCACGTTCGACAAGAGCGGCCCCAGTCCTTCGGCCATCGTCGGGTGCGTGAGAATGGCGTCGCGCAGGGACGTATACGGCAGCCCTGCCAAGATGGCCGTCTGCACCGTGGCCACGACCTCGCCGGCCTCGGCGCCAATCATCGCGAAGCCGAGAATGCGGTCGTCGCTCGCGCCGACAAGAGCCTTCATCAAGCCTTGTGGCTCGTCGATCGTTCGCGTCCGCAGCACAGCACTCGTTGGCATCTTCGCGACACGCACAGCGACGCCTTGGCGTTGCGCTTCGCCTTCGCTCAGCCCCACACGGGCGAAGGGCGGGTCAGTGAACATACAATAGGGGATCAGTCGGTCGCGCGTAGTGCGCTTTGCTCCGGCCAGATTGTCTCGAATGACCCGGAAGTCGTCAAAGGAGACGTGCGTGAACTGCGGGCTACCGGCGCATTCCCCGATCGCCCAGACCTCGGGCGCACTCGTCTCCAGCCGTTCATTGACCCTGACATAGCCATTGCCGTCCAACTCGACACCGGCAACATCAAGCCCGATTCCGGCGGTGTTGGGAGTGCGCCCCACCGCGACCAGAATGTCGCTGCCCTGGATAGTCTGCTCACCAGACGACGTCCGCACGACTAGGCTGACTTCCTCTCCGGATCGGCCCTCCACACGGAGTGTCTGGGTCGCCACAAGAACGTCGCCGCCTTCATCAATGAGGATCCGCCGGACCTCGTCCGCAACGTCCGTATCCTCCCGGCCGATGAGTTGAGGTCCATACTCGATGACTGTCACGCTGCTGCCGAAACGACGGTAAGCTTGAGCCAATTCGAGGCCGACATAGCCACCCCCGAGCACGATTAGGTGTGGCGGCAAGTAGTTGAGCTCCAGAGCTTCGATATTCGTGAGCGGTCCGGAAGCCTCAAGGCCAGGAACGCGTGGAATTGTCGCGTGCGTTCCGACATTGAGGAAAACCTGGTCGCCGGTCAGCAAGCGTGTCCCGCCGTCATTCAGACGCACCTCGAGCGTTTTCGGGGCCACAAAACGCCCAGTACCCATGATCAACTCGGCGCCGCTCGCCCTGTAGTTCTGCAAGTGCGTGGCGATCAGGCCGTCAACCATCTCGCGCTTGCGCTGGCGGACCTTGGCCATGTCGATCGTAACGGTACCGGCCATCGTGCCGAACTGCTCGGCGTGGTGCGTCAGATGCGCGACCTTCGCGCTCCAAATTTCATTCTTACTGGGCAGGCAGTTGATGTTGGGGCAGGAGCCCCCGATCCATCGGCGCTCCACGACGGCAGTCCGTCGCCCCGATCGCGCCATGTGCCACGCCAGGTACTTGCCGCCTTCTCCGCTGCCAAGGACCAGGGCTTCAAACCGTTCCGGTTGAGACATGGCTTCCTCCGTGTGCGAGTCTCGACTGACATAAGTCGATATCTGCCGGATGCCACGATCGGGCGTGGTTACATCACCCGCTGGAGTTCGGCGGACGGCTGCTCACCGCGCATCGTGCGTTTGAGGCTGAATTCCGACCAGATCGCCGAGAGCGCCCGCACCAGATGGTCGATGTCCTGCTCGGTATGCAGCGGTGATGGTGTGATGCGCAGACGCTCCGTGTTGCGCGGCACGGTCGGATAATTGATCGGCTGCACGTAGATTCCGTAATCGCTGAGCAGAACGTCGCTGATCTGCTTGCACAGCACCGCGTCGCCGACCATCAGCGGGACAATGTGGCTCGGATTGGTCATGTGAGGCAGTCCAGCCTCGTCCAATCGCCGGCGAAGCAAAGAGACCACCGCCTGGTGATGCCGGCGCTCGCTGGCACTCGTCTTCAGGTGCCGGATGCTCGCGAGTGCGGCGGCGGCGACCGACGGCGGCAACGCGCTGGTGAAGATGAAGCCCGAGGAGAAGCTTCGCACGAAATCGCACAGCGCCGTGCTGCCGGCAATATAACCGCCGACCACACCGAAAGCCTTGGCGAGCGTGCCCTGAATCACGGTCAGGCGATGGCTGAGCCCTTCGCGTTCGGCGATCCCGCCGCCGCGCGGTCCGTAGAGCCCGACGGCATGGACCTCATCAAGATAGGTCATGGCGCCGTGCGCATCGGCGACATCGCAGAGTTCCGCGATGGGGGCGATGTCACCATCCATCGAATAGACCGATTCGAACGCGAACAGCTTCGGCCGTCCGGGATCCAGCGCCGCAAGCTTGCGGTTCAAATCCTCCGGATCGTTATGCCGCACGATCTGCTTTTCCGCCCGGCTGTGCCGGATGCCCTCGATCATCGACGCATGGTTGCCCTCGTCGGAGAGGACGACGCAGCCCGGCAGGCGGGACGCAAGCGTACCGAGAGCCGACCAGTTGGATACGTAGCCGGAGGTGAACAGCAGGGCCGCCTCCTTGTGGTGAAGATCAGCCAATTCCCCCTCGAGCAGCACATGGTAGTGGCTGGTGCCCGATATGTTCCGGGTGCCGCCGGCCCCAGCGCCGCACCGGTCGACGGCTTCGTGCGTCGCCGCCAGCACCGACGGATGCTGCCCCATGCCCAGATAGTCGTTTGAGCACCAGACCGTCACGGACGACAGGGTCCCGCCGTTGAAGTGGGTCGCGTGCGGGAAGTTCCCGGCGTGGCGGTCGAGATCGCAGAACACCCGGTAGTTCCCCTCCCTATGGAGATCATGGAGCTGGCGCCGGAAGAACCCCTCGTAGTTCATGGTTCCGTCGGGGAGATGCGGCGGATCGGTCGGCGCCGTGCTCAGATAGTCGGGTACGGGGCCGCCGTCACCCGCTGTTCCAGTCGGCACGGTCATTCGTCTGCGGCCGTGGTGATGATCGTGGGGCGCGGCATGACGGTTCCTGTTCGTCCCGCAAAACAGCCGGGAATCCGATGGTTCCAGTTGGTTCCAGTTCGTTGAGCCAGACCCAGCGTAGTTTGCCGGTGAGGAACCGCTCCATTCTACGTAGGTATGCAGGAATGACGCATCGGTTGAGGCTCCCGGGCGGTCTGCCGTGGTGCCCCGGCGGCCACACGGGCCGGGGACGTGTCACATACCTGCAGTGTTTGGGCTCTAGCCAATGGGTTCAGATTGCGCCTTCGGCTCTTTTCCACTGAGCATCACCCATGACACGTCGGCAGGCCGGTTCAGCGGACAGCGCCCTCCTGCGTGGGGCGCTTGCGCAATGCCGCTCCGCATTCTGGGCCACCGGGGTGCTGACCGGCGTCGTCAATGTCCTGATGCTGACCGGCTCCATCTACATGCTGCAGGTCTACGACCGGGTCATTCCCTCACGCAGCGTGCCGACGCTTGTGGCGCTCACCATCGCGCTGCTTGGTCTTTATGTGCTGCTGGGATTTTTCGATTGGGCACGGCAGCGCATTCTCGCGCGTGTCGGCAGCGTGCTCGACGAGGCTCTGTCGGGGGCAGTGGTCGCCGCGATCCTGAGGCTCGCGACGCGGGGCCAGGATGCGGTCGGCGTCCAGCCTTCGCGCGATCTCGATACAATCCGCAGCTTCCTGTCGAGCCTTGGCCCCACGGCACTGTTCGACCTGCCCTGGGTGCCGCTCTATCTCGGCGTCTGCTTCCTGCTGCATCCGGCGCTCGGCATCACGCTCGTGATCGGCGCGCTTATTCTCACCGCGCTGACCGTGATCACGGAACTGCGCGTCCGCACGCCGTCGAAGGAGGCGACGCGCGCCGGCGCGCAGCGCGCATCGGAAATCGAATCCGCGCGGCGCAATGCGGAAATCATCGCCGCGCTCGGCATCGAGGCCCGTATCGCCGAACGGTTCCGGAAAAGCAGCACGGAATATATCGGCGCCCAGCAGAGCATGACGGATGTGACTTTGTCGCTCGGAACCGTCTCGAAGGTCGTTCGCTTCATCCTGCAGTCGGCGACTCTCGGCGTCGGCGCCTGGCTCGTCATCAACAATCAGGCCTCATCCGGCGTCATGATCGCCGCCTCGATCATGAGCAGCCGGGCGCTGGCGCCGATCGAACTCGCGATCGGCCAGTGGAAGCCGTTTCTTGCCGCGCGCGACGCCTGGAAGCGCCTGAACAACGTGCTCGCGACGACCGCGCGTGAAACGCCGAAAGTCGTGCCGGCGACGGCGCGGCGCGCATTGTCCGTGGAGAATGTCTTCGTCGCGCCTCCAGGCTCGCCGTCCGCTGTTCTTCAGAACATTTCGTTCACGCTGAATGCGGGCGACGGGCTTGGAGTGATCGGCCCGTCCGCGTCCGGAAAATCGAGCCTCGCGCGAACGCTCGTCGGTGTCTGGAGTCCGAACCGCGGCGAGGTGCGCCTCGACGGCGCGACCTACGATCAATGGCCCGACGACATCCGCGGCGAGAATATCGGCTACCTGCCGCAGGACATCGAATTGTTCAGCGGCACGGTCGCCGACAATATTTCACGGTTCGATCCCGATGCGACATCGGCCGGAATCCAGGCCGCGGCCGAAGTCGCGGGAGCCCACGATATGGTCCTGCGTCTGCCGGCGGGATATGAGACCCGCATCGGCGAAGCCGGAGGCTTCCTGTCCGGCGGCCAGCGCCAGCGCATCGCGCTCGCACGTGCGCTTTACAAAGATCCGTTCCTGGTCGTCCTCGACGAACCCAATTCCAATCTCGACGCCGAAGGCGAAGCGGCGCTTACGCGCGCCATCGAACGCATCCGCGAGCGCGGCGGTATTTCGATCGTCATCGCGCATCGCCGCACGGCTCTTGCGGGGGTCAATCTCGTTCTCGCTCTGGTAGACGGACAGGTGCAGAAATTCGGCTCGAAGGAAGATGTGCTGCGGAGCGTCGTGGCGGCAGCTCCCGCGGCCGGCGGAGCCCGTCCGCGCGTTGCCATGCGGCAGACATCCTGATGGCAAAGGCCTCTTCACCCCTGCGCGATATAAGTCGCATCAGCCTGATCAGCGTGTCCGCCGCCGCGATCTTCGTTGCCGGCGCGGGCGCCTGGGGCGCGACGGCGCCGATCGCCTCGGCCGTCATCGCGCCGGGCCAGATCGTGGTCGAATCCAATCTCCGGCGGATCCAGCATCCGACGGGCGGGGTTGTCGCGGAAATCCACGTCAGCGAAGGGGACAGGGTCGAGGCCGGAGATGTTCTGGTGCGGCTCGACGACACGACAACGCGCGCCAATCTCGGCGTTATCGACAACCAGCTCAACCAGCTTCTCGTCCGTGAAGCGCGCCTCTCCGCCGAACGCGACGGCCGTATGGACTTCCCGTTTCCCGACGCGCTTGCGCAAAAGCGCGACGATCCCGCCGTGCAGCGGATCGACGCCGGCGAGCGCACGCTTTACAAGGCACGGCGCGACGCGATCAACGGCCAGAAATCGCAGCTTGGCGAACGCATCTCCCAGACCCATGAAGAGGTCCGCGGCCTCAACGCGCAGGCTGATTCAAAGCGCGAACAGATCCGCCTGATCCAGTTCGAACTCGACGGCGTCCGCAAGCTTCACGAATCCCAACTCGTTCCGCTCAGCCGCGTGACGGCGCTCGAGCGCGAAGCGGCGCGCCTGCTCGGGGAAGAAGGCCAGCTCGTTTCCGAAATCGCGCGCGCAAAAGGCCGTGTTGCCGAAACGCAGATGCAGATCATCCAGCTCGAACAGGATCAGCGCAAAGAAGTGGCCTCCGAACTGACGGAAGCCGAAAGCAAGATTGCGGATCTCATGGAGCGGCGAACCGCGGCCATGGACCAGCTTTCCCGTATCGACATCCGTGCGCCGCAGGCCGGCATCGTCCATCAGAAGTCGGTCCACACAAAAGGCGGCGTCATCGGCCCGGGCGAACAGATCATGCTCGTCGTGCCGCAGACAGACGGACTTGTCGTCGAAGCGCGGATCGAGCCGCAGATGATCGACCGCGTCCATCGCGGCCAATCCGTCGTGCTGAAATTTCCGGCCTTCAACTCGGCGGCGATGCCGGACATTTTCGGCGCCCTGTCTCGGGTGTCCGCCGATGTCAGCCGCGACGAACAATCGGGCGCGACGTTCTACACCGCGCGCATCGCCATTCCCGCCACGGAGCAGAGCAAGCTCGCGGGCGCGACGCTCGTGCCCGGCATGCCGGTCGAGGCCTTCATCGACACCGGATCCCGCACCGCGTTCGCATATCTTCTGAAGCCGTTCCGCGATCAGCTCGCGCGCGCTTTCCGCTACGAATAACCGACCGCGCCGGCGGAATGAAAAAGGGGCGCCTCTCGGCGACGTCCCGCTGCCGCCCGACGAAACCTGGGCCGTGCTGATGGATGTTCCGAGAATTGCTCCCTGCATGCCTGGGGCCGAGCTTCTGGAAACGATCGACGAGCGGACCCACAAGGGGAAGGTTTCGGTCAAACTCGGCCCCGTCGCCCTGTCCTTCACCGGAACCGCCACGTTTGAAGAGATCGACGCCACCGCCAAGCGCGCGCTTCTCAAGGCTCAGGGATCCGACACCAAGGGACGCGGCCGCGCCGAGGCCAATGTGACCTTCAAGGTCGAGCCCGCGCCCGGCGGCAGCCAGGTCAATGTCGTGACCGATGTCGTCCTGAGCGGAGCAGTCGCACAGTACGGACGCGGGGCCGGCCTCATCCAGAGCGTCGCGACCCAGCTTGTGGGACAGTTCGCCGAATGCCTCCGCAGCACTCTGGTTCAGGAGAACGCGGTGTCGCTCCGTGGCTGAAGCCGGTGCATCCGCGCAAGCCGCTCCGGCGGCCCCTCCCCGCCCGGTTGCCGCAAAGCCGATTTCCGGTTTCTCCCTGATGTTCCGCGTGATCTGGGATGCGATCGCGGGTCTTTTCGGCGGCAGATCGCGGGGCTGAAGCCCTACCGGTTCTCAGCGCCGCTTCAGCGCCATCCAGGCCGCGAGCGCGATGCAGCAGAGATTGAAGGCGGCGATCAGGGCAAACACCCCGATCGGCTGTCCGTGGTCGAGGAACAAGGCCAAGGCCAAAGGCGCGATGCTCGCGCCGATGGAAAACCCGGTCGAGACAAAGCCGAAGACCAGCCCGAACTGGCCGTCCGGCGTCACGGCACGCACCATCAGATCGCGCGAGGGCAATATGATGCCGTTGGCGAGGCCGCCGAGCGTAAGGACCGCCAGCAGTCCCGTGGCGCCGAGACCGGGAAACGCCAGAAGGGCCATGGCCGCGGCGACCATGCAAAGGCCGGCGCAGAAGAGCAGCGTTTGCGACGGCACGTGGCGTGAAACCACTCCGCCGAGCAAAACGCCAAAGGCATTCGCGACGAGAAAGGCCGAGACCGCGGCATTGGCCGCGGAAAGCGGTGTCCCCCATGCCTCCACGAGCGCGGCGACGACATAGCCCTGAACGCCGCTATTGCTGGCGGCCAGAAACCCGAAGATCACCAGGTTGAGGATGATTTCGGGCCGCATCAGCACCGCGCTTTTCCGGCGCGCATCGGCGCCGGAATTTGCGGCCATAGCGGGGCTGTCGAACCCCCGCAGATAGCGGGCATTGGCGGAAAGAACGGCAGCCAGAGCCAGCCCGGCAGCGGCCGACGCGAAGAGCGCGCCACGCCAGCCGAACGCGGAAGACAGGGCCAGCAGGGTCACAGGGGCGGCCGCCGTGCCGAGGAAGCCGGCAAATGTATGCACGGAATAGGCGCCGCCGATGTTCGTCGGCCCGATGCGATGAGACATGATCGCGTAATGCACCGGGTGGAACACGGTGTTGCCGATGCCGGCCACGCCGAACAAAGCCACGAACAGCCACAGCGACGACGTCGTACCGGCAAGCGCGATGGCACAGGTCTCGATACACAGCCCGGCGACGAGAACCACGCGCGGCATCAGCGCATCCGCGACATAGCCGGCCGGCGTCTGAAGGACCGTCGATGTCAGATAGAAGGCCACGATGCCGAAACTGATTTCGGTATAGGACCAGCCGAGATCCGCCTGGAGGGCGATGAACAGCGGCGGCAGAAGCAGCATGTAGAAATGGCTGACGAAGTGCGAGGCGCTGACAAGTGCCAACGTCCATCTCTCGTCTTGGCGGGAGACCGCGCCCTCAAGTCCCGTCATTACGCCAGCCCGCTCTCCGGAATCGTACGCGACGGCCGCCGGCCGACGACGCCCATCGCTCCCGGAACGCCGTGAGCGGCAGCGGCGTGCGGTCAGCTAGCATGCCGACTCGCATTCCCGCCACCGCGCCGAACGTTTACGCGTCCATCTTCATGAGACGGCGGGCATTGCCGCCCATGATGTTGTCCAGATCCTGCTTGGGCAGGCCGAGATCCTCGAGAACCTTGATGGTCTCGCGAATGAACATGTAGCCGCCCTCGGGATCGAACGGGCAGTCGCTGGCGAAGACGCACCTGATCGGCACCGAAGAAATCGAGACCGCATTTGGTCGCCGGACGCCGAGCCGAACAGAGCCGTGTCGGCATAGAACATCTTGAAATAATCGAGAGGCCGCTTCTTCATCGATGCAAGAAGACCCTCGTAGTCCTCATCGGCGGTGCGCGTTCCGAGCTGGTCCCAGCCGGGCCCGACACGGCCGTCGAAGAACGGCATCATCGCGCCCATGTGATGGGTGATGATCTTGAGGTTCGGCAGCCTGCTCGAACATCTTCGAGAACACGATGTGCGACATCGCCGCGCTCGTCTCGTAGGGCCAGCCGAAGGTCCACCAGATCTCGTATTTCGACTTCGTCTCTTCCGCTTGTAGTCGGCGAAATCGGCGCCGCGCGCCGGGATGCAGCCAGATCGGCAGATCGTGGTGCGCCATGCGCTCGAAGATCGGGAAGAATTCCGGCCGGTCGAGCGGCTTGCCCTTCGACGTTCGTGAACATCTGCACGCCGCGCGCGCCGCAGCTGCGTCATGACGCGGTCGATCTCCTTCACCGCCTCGTCGGGATTGTTCATCGGCAGCGAGGCGATGAAGGTCGGGAAATGGTCCGGATATTTCGGCGCAGAGTTCGGCGAAGCCGTCGTTGGCGATGCGCGCGAGCTCCGGCGACAGTCTCCGGGCCGGCCACGACTTCGAGCGGCGGCATGGAGTTCGACAGCACCTGCTGATAATCGCCGAAGCTGTCGATCATGCGCAGACGCTCCTCGACATTCCACAGCGTCGGCATGATTGAGCCACCGCTTGATCGGTCCCTTGTTGGGGATCGAGCTCCTGCATGCGCTCGAAGTAGCGCGGCGGGAAGAGATGCGTGAAAGCGTCAAGGCGCATGGCTGTCTCTCGTCTGTCGGTACCGGCGGGCGGTTACATTCGGGTTCGGTTTGACGTCACTCGACCGCGTTCGCCGTCTTGCAGGCTGTCGATCAGCGAGCTGCGATAGATGAACTGCTTGTGGAGCGTGAGGTCCTCCGACATGCGGCGCAGATTATCGAGGCTCTTGCGGCGCAGGACCGGGTCCTTCTCCTCAAGGATCTTCTTGTTCTGGATCGACTGCGCCTGAACGAAATCGACCTGGGCCTTGCGGCGCTGGCGCGTGTAGCGATCGAAGACATCGGGCTGCGCGCGGCCGAACCAGACATCGCGCGAGCTTCTCGGCGAGATTGACGGCATCGTGGATGCCGCCGTTCATGCCCATGCCGCCGATCGGATTGTTCACGTGCGCGCTGTCGCCCGCGAGCAAGACGCGGCCTTTGTTGTAGGTCTGCGCGACCCGCTGATGCACGTCGTAGAGCGCGTGATAGGCGATGTCGTAATCGCCGCTCTTGGGATAGAGATTCTGCAGCCGGCGCTGCACGCCTTCGAGGCTCATGCGCGCTCCTCGTCCGGCTCGTCCTTCGGAACCGGGAAGATGCCGCGCCAGATGCCCTTGCCGCCATTGCCCTTGACCTTGAACAGGTTCAGCCACTCGTCGGGATCCGAGAAGTAGTTACGGGTGCAATAGCCGCGATCGGTCTCGAGATAATCGAAGGTCGTGCCGATCTTGATGAAGCGCTCCGGCCAGGTGAAGCCTTCGAACTCGATCTCGGCCAGACGGCGCACCGCGCTGCGGAAGCCGTCGGTGCCGATGACGTAGCGGCCTTTCAGAACTTCGGTTTCGCCCGCCGCATTGGTGACGGTCAGCGTGACGTCGTCCTCGGTCTGCGTCAGGTCCGTAAGACGGGTCGAGAAGCGCATTTCGAAATTCGGATCCGCTTCGAGCTTTTTCAGCGCCGCGCGGACGAGCTTGTACTGCTCCCATTGCAGGACGAAGGGATAGGCCACCTCGCCCTTGATGACGTTGACGTCGAAGACCGCGATCAGTTCGTTGTCGATGCGGTTGCGGTAATGGAAGATCGGCGATTGCAGGCCGCCCGACGCCTCATCCGAGAACGCTTCCTGCTCGAGGCCGAGCCCCGCCAGCATTTCGACGGTCGGCGGATGCACGGTCGCAGCGCGCTGATCCTCGACGGGTTCGGCCTCGGCTTCGATGAGGGTCACCGGAATATCGCGCTGGCTCAGAGCAAGCGCCATGACTGCGCCGACAGGCCCCGCCCCGACGACAAAGACACGTTTCAGATCGGACATTTACACACACCCCAACAGGCCAATATTGTCAGTATACATACTAATTTTCTGGGGGCCGGGCAACCATTTTGTTGGCATACTGACATATGAAGCCGCGCCCGGTGGGTAAGCAACAAAAAGTCAGCGGAATTAACGGTTTAATGAATGGGAGGACGCGCTCAGTCCTTGCGGAAGTAGCGTCCGGGCGTCACGCCGAAGGCTCTCCGGAACATCGCGACGAAGGTGCTGGGCGCCTCGAACCCCAGCACATCCGAGATCTGATTCACGGCCTGCCCCTCGCTCAGGAGTTCGAGGGCGCGGAACAGTTTGGCCTGGATGCGGAACGCGCGCACCGTCATGCCGCTCTCGGCCTTGAAACGCCGCTCCAGGGTGCGCGTCGAAACGCCGAGCTCCCTGGCCCAGTCGTCGATGGGGCGCCGGTCGGCGGGCTCGGCGAGAATAACCTCGGCCATGGCACGTAGCGGCCCTGCTTCCGGCAGCGGAATGTGCAGCGGCAGTTCGTCGGAGGCCGCGATTTCGTCGAGCAGGACCGACATCAGGCGTCCCGCCGGGCCGGCCTCGTCATAGTCGCGCGGCAAGGCCATGCACGCCTCGATGAGGCAGCGCAGCAGCGGCCCGACATGAACCACGCTGGTTCGCGCCGGAAGTCCATGGCCCGCGTCGGGAGCTATATAAAGCGTGCGCAGCCGCGTCGCCGCGAGATGGCGGGTCTCGTGAACGACCCCCGCCGGCACAAACAAAGCGCGTTCCGGCGGCACGACATAAGTGCCCGTTGCCGTCGTCACCGCGATCGACCCCGTAATGGTCGCCAGCAATTGAGCGCGATCGTGCCGGTGCGGAGCGACCCCGCCCCCGCGCGGCAGCTCCGCGGCGTAAGCGATCACCCGCGCGGACAGATCGCCTGCCGGGGCGCGAAGAACGTCGGGATGCAGGGCCTCGGTCTGTCGTTTCATCGACATAATTTGGCATCTTAGCGATAACGCGCAGCAAGGAAAGCTGGTTAGCCTACTGACAGATTTGGTTTGACCATCTGCAGGAGCGCTTCATGAAATCGACGGTCATCGGCGGAGCGATGCTCCCGCACGCACCCCAGTTCTTCACGCTTCCCGACACGGAAGACAAAGACACGGTTATGCGCGTCAAGAAGGCCGCCGCCGATATCGGCGAGAAGCTGAACGCTCTCAATCCCGATCTGTGGATCATCTTCTCGAACGATCACGCCGAGCAGTTCTTCCACAATTCGGCGCCGCCCTTCACGATCCATGTCGGCGGCGAGGCCACCGGCGATTTCGCCGGCCACAAATTCCGCTGGGAAGTGCCGAGCGAGATCGGCTTCGAGCTGGTGCAGGAACTTTATCGCCAGGGCTTCGACCCGGCGTTCACCTCGACCGCGAAGATCGATTACGCGATCGGCATTCCGCTGACCCATCTCGGCGTCACCGCGCCTGTCCTGCCGATCTACGTCAATGCCTATCTGCCGCCGCAGCCCCGCATGGAGCGCTGCTATGCTTTCGGTCAGGCGATCGCACGTGCGGTCACGACAATGGGCCTGCGCACGGCCGTGATTTCGAGCGGCGGCATGTCGCATTTCCCCGGCACCGACCGCTACGGCAATCCGCAGCTGAGCTGGGACGAGCTCGCTCTGGCAAAGCTCGAAGCCGGCAATCTCAAATCCCTGATCGGCTATGATGAAGCCGAACTCGACGACACCGGCAATATCGAACTGCGCTGCTGGGCCTGCGGCGCCGGCGCTCTCGGCGAACGCAAGCCCGACCTCGTCTCGATGGAGCCGAGCTGGCATCACAATTACGCATCGCTCGGCTGGTACGAACCGAAGAGCTCGGACTTCTCGGCGCATTATCCGACGATCAAGCCGGAACTCGTCCAGATCACGACCGCGCTTCACGGCCTCGCGCACGACGCGGACAAGCGCTCCGCAATACCTCGAAAACCCGCAGGGCTACGCCGAGCATCTCGAACTTTCGCCCGAGCATCGCGCCGCGCTCGTCGCGCTCGACGTTCCCGCCCTCGTCGCGATGGGCGTACACCCGCTCGTGCCGTTCCTCGCGAACATGCACATCCAGCGCATCCGCAAAGCGGCGGCCAAAGTCGTGATGGCCGGCATCCGCCTCGCGAGCTTCGTCAATGGCCGCACCGTCGACGGCGGCGGAACGGGGCTCGATCTTGTTCAGCCGCAGGACGGCCGCATCTCCGCTCTGCTGGTTGAGGCCGGCGCCGACGGCGTCGCGCAGGCGGTCGAAGGCGCCCGGCCCGCATCTCTCGTCGCGCGCAAGGCCTCGCTGCATCAGCGCAGCCAATGGCTCGTTGCCGCGGCCGAGGCGCTGCAGGCCAATGCCGACACGATCGCCCAGCTCATCTGCGAGGATGTCGGCAAGCCGATCCGCGTGGCGAAGATCGAAGTCCGGCGCGGCGTCGAATTCATGCACGCCTGCGCCGCCGCCGCGTTGCATATCGGAGGCGAAGTCGTTCCCGTCGATGCCGCCGCGAACGGCGCCGGACATTTCGGCTTCACGCGCCGCGTGCCTTACGGCGTCGTCGGCGCGATCACGCCGTTCAACGCGCCGGTCAATCTTCTGGTGCAGAAGCTCGCGCCCGCGGTCGCCGCGGGCAATGCCGTCGTCGTGAAGCCGGCACCCGCGGGCACACGCGCGGCTCTCGAACTGGCGCGGCTTCTTCTTGAAGCCGGGTGGCCCGAAGGCCTCTTCAACGTCGTAACCGGCGACCGCGAAACCGCGCTCGCGCTCGCGGCGCATCCGGATGTCGGCGTCGTCAGCTTCACCGGCGGAACCGTCGCCGGCGAAGCTCTGGTGCGCGCGACGGGCGTCAAGAAATTCGTTTCGGAGCTCGGCTCCAACGCCGCCAATGTGGTGATGGCCGACGCCGATGTCGAAGACGCCGCGAAAAAGATCGCGGGCGCCGCTTTCGAGGCGAGCGGGCAGCAATGCATCTCGGCTCAGCGCGTTCTCGTCGAGCGCCCGATCTTCGACGCCTTTCTTCAGCATTTCACCACAGCGGCCTCGGCTCTCAAGGTCGGGCCCGCGAGCGACCCGGCGACCGATCTCGGTCCCATGGTCCACCGCGCATCGGCCGATCGTGTCATGGCGATGAGCCGGGACGCGGTCGAGCGCGGCGCGCGCTATGCGCTCGAGCCGCAGCAGGCGGACTGCACGCTCTCCCCGGCCATCCTGTTCGACGTCCCGGCGGAAGCCCGTCTTTGGAAAGAGGAAGTGTTCGGCCCGGTCGCGATCGTCGTCGCGTTCGACGGCGTCGAGGAAGCTCTGCGGCTCGCGAACGACAGTCCGTTCGGCCTCCAGGGCGCCGTATTTACGAAGGCGCTCTCCACCGCCATGCGCTTCTCCGAGGATTTCGACGTCGGCGCGCTCTGGATCAACGAGGCGAGCCGGTTCCGGCTCGACATGTATCCGTTCGGCGGCATGAAGCTCAGCGGAACGGGACGCGAAGGCGTCCGCTACGCCATCGAGGAAATGTCGCAGATCAAGTTCACCGGCATGAAGCTGTAACGCCGTGACCGCTCTCGCGAGACTGAAGGAAAACATCGTCGTTACCGGGCCGAAAGTCGTGTCGGCCGGACACGCCGCAGCGGCGGCCGCCGGGGCCGCCGCCTTCGCGCGCGGCGGGAATGCGTTCGACGCGGCGCTCGCGGCCTGTTTCATGGAGCACGCCGTCCTGCCGATGAAATGCGGGCTCGCGGGAGATCTCGTCGCGCTCTTCCGGCGCGAGGGCGCGCCCTTCAGAGCTCTGGTCAGCATCGGCGCCGGCGCACGCGCGTTGGCCGAGGGCGCGGTTATCGAGAAGACCGGAGCAAGGTCCGTCGGCGTGCCGGGAGCGCCCGACGGATATGCGGCGCTGCATGATTTCGCACGGCTCAACCTCGCGGATCTCGTGGCCGCCGCCGTCCAGGCAACGAATGTCGGCGTTCCGTGGACCCGCGTGGCGCGGAGCTACGTCGTCGAAGGCGCGCCGCTCCTTGCCGAGCACAGTCCGAACAATCCATACGCGCCCGGCGGCCGGATTCCGGAGATCGGCGAACTGCGGCGATTGCCCGGGCTGGGATTGCTGCTTCAGGCCTTTGCAGAAGAACGCGAAGCGATCTTCGAAAGCGAAATCGGCGACCGCCTCGCCGCCGCCGTGCAGGTGCGTGGCGGCTTTCTGTCCCGCGAAGATTTCAAACAACGGCCGGCCCGCATCGTGGATGCCGCGCATGGCGATATCGGTCCGGGTCTTTCGCTCAAGGTCACACCGGCACCGACCCACGGCCCTCAACTGATCGAGATCGCGCGCCGCGCTTTGGCCGGCGAGGACGATCTGGCCGCGATCGTCCGCAGTGCCCGCGCGGACGCCAAGGTGCGCGGCCGCGAGCCCATGGACGGCGGCACGTCTGTCGTTACGGCCGCGGACGACAGCGGCAATGCGGTCGTCATCCTGCACAGCAATTCGTTCCCGCAATTCGCCTCGGGCGTCGTCCTCGACAATGGCCTCATCCTGAACAACCGTCCGGGACGGGGCTTCGACCTGTCCGCACCGGCCGGAGCGGCGAACGCACCGGCCGCCGGAAAAGTCCCGTGGACCACGTCTGCACGCCTGGTGTCTGGCACGTACCGACGGGCTCCTCCTTGGCGCGACGCCGGGCGGCGTCAACCAGATTCCGTGGAATGCCCAGACCGTGACCGAACTCGCGCGCGATGCCGGGATCGCCGACGCGATGAGCAATCCGCGCTGGTCTCTCGATGCGGAGAATGTGCTGGCCGCCGAAGAGGGCGTCGACACGAAGATCGTGTCCGACCGGCAGCTGGAAGCGCTGAGCCTGCGTTCCGCGCAGCAGGTGATCCGATTGTCCGAAACCGGCCTTCACGAAGCCGCCGCCGATCCCAGGACCGGCGCGACGGCGATAGCGGTGTATTGAGATGAGTATCGCGAAAATCGGAATTATCGGATACGGCGCCATCGGCCCGTCGCTGCACCGGCTGCTCAGAGAGCATGCGAAGGACGTGCAGGTCGTCGCCATTCTCGACCGCGCGGAGCACGCCGATGCGACGCGGGAACGCGCCGGCGGCACCCCGGTCGAGCACAGCTGGGATGCCTTCCGCGCCGCCGAGCCCGACATCGTGGTCGAATGCGCGGGCCACGCCGCCCTGCGCCAGCATGGCGTGGCGGCCCTTGATAGCGGCTGCGATCTGATTATCTCCTCGGTCGGGGCGATGGCCGATATCTCCATCGAGACAGCCCTGCGTGGGGCCGCGCTGAGGACCCGCAACCGGCTCGTCATCCCGGCCGGAGCGGTCGGCGGGCTGGATGCGCTGGCAGCGGCCCGGCCAGCCGGGATCGACGAGGTGGTCTACACGGCGCGAAAGCTGCCGAAGGCTTGGTTGGGTACTGCGGCGGAAGAGATGCTCGATCTATCGAAAGTGACTGAGCCGACGGCCTTTTTCGAAGGAAATGCAAGGGAAGCCGCGTTAAGGTTCCCCCAGAACGCCAATGTCGTGGCCGCGATCGCGCTTGCGGGCAGCGGCTTCGAACGCACCCGCGTGACGCTCTTGGCCGACCCGACAACACTTGGAAACCATCATACGCTTGTGGCGCGCGGCGCTTTTGGAGAAATAACAAGTTCGGTGCTCAGCCACACGCTGCCCGAGAACCCTAAAACTTCCATGCTCGCGCCGTTCAGCGTGATGCGGGCAATAATGAACCTTTCCGGACCCATCATCGTTTGAGCGGGACCGAAGGCGGCGCTTCCGGCGAGACCCGGCGCACCGTCACTGTGAAAGCCGGAGCGTGAACCAGACCTTCAAAACCGGACCCCACCCCTTTCCGTCCGCGCTCGAGGACGCTCCGTCCGCGCTCGAAAATGCGCGCGGCGACTGGGCGGCGTTCGGCCTGGTCGATGACATCCGTCCCGCGCTCCGCGACGCGAAAGAGGCGCGGGAGCCATGTGCGCTGATCACGCTTCATGCCGCGGATGGCGGCCCGCGCGGAGTGGGCGCGCAGATGCTGGTCACACCGAGCACCGTGACCGGCTATCTCTCGGGCGGCTGCATCGAGGCCGACGTCACGCATCACGCTCTGGCAACCATCTCCGACGGGCAGCCGCGCGAACTCATATACGGTCGCGGAGGACCGATCGACATTCGTCTCCCCTGCGGCGGCCGGATCGAACTTCTCGTCGAGAGAATCGCGCCCGACGATCTCGCCGCCGATCGCCTGCTGAAGCTCTGGCATGAGCGCCGGCCGGCTCTGTGGCTCAGCAACGGAATCATGCGGTCGTGCTTCGCCGAAGACGAGGTCCTTCCGGATGCGTCGCGCGAAGCCGGCGCCGCGATTTCCGGTCCCGTATCCATCCCCCCGGGCAATGCGCCGGCCATTTATCGGCGCTTCCTTCCCCAGAACCGTCTCGTCGTGCTCGGATCGGACCCGATCTCGCTTGCCCTGAGCACGCTCGCGGCGGCGAGCGGTATGGACGTTGTGCTCGTTCGGCCGAACGGGCCGGAAGCCGCGCCGCCCGTTCCCGGCATCGGCTATCTCAGATCCTCTCCGAAAGATGCGTTTGCACAGATCGGCCTCGACGCATGGACCGCGGTCGTCATCGCCATGCACGACGATATCAACGATGACGAAGCTTTGCTCTCGGCCTTGCCCTCCGGCGCCGGATATGTCGGACTGCTCGGCAGTTCCCGGCGCCTGCCGCAGAAGTTCGAACGGCTGCGGGAACGGGGCGTGGCCGAGGCTGCGATTGCACGATTGAAAGCCCCGATAGGGCTGTCGATCGGTGCGCGCGCGCCGTGGCAGATTGCGACCTCAATCTTTGCCGAAGTCACCCAATGGTCGACCAGCGTTGAACGCTCCTATGTCTGGCACGCCGCGTCAGAAGCCGCTGACTAGCTCCACGACCCACGCGCTGCTTCTGGCCGCCGGCAGCGGAACGAGATTCGGCGGACGCAAACTGCTTGCGCCATGGCGCGGCGGGACAATACTCGAAGCCTCCCTCGCGACCGCCCTGAATGCTCCGGTGGCCGGTGTAACGCTTGTCAGCGGCCATGACCGCGACGAGATCGAGCGCGTCGCCCGCGATGTCGCGCGACGTCACGAAGCCGGCCGGAAACTCGCGATCGTTCACGCAGCGGATCATCGCGAGGGGCTTTCCGCGAGCCTGAAGGCCGGCGTGGCCGCGCTGCCCGCATCCGCCGAAGCGGTCTTTGTCTTCCTCGGCGACATGCCGAAGATCCCGCCCCATGTTCCGGCCCGGATGATGCAGGGCATGGCCGATCCCGGCCTCGTGGCGGCGATGCCGCTCCACGACGATCTCCCGGGGCATCCCGTGCTGATACGGCGCGAACTTTTCCCCGAGATCATGGCTTTGTCGGGCGATGTCGGCGCCAAGCCGGTCCTCGCCCGCTACACGGCACGTACAGTCTTTCTTCCTGTCGACGACCGGGGTGTTCTGATCGATATCGACCGGCCCGAGGATGTCGCGCGCCTGCGCGATGCCTGAGCGCGGACAGCGACCGTCAATTCCATCTTTTTTGATGGTCCGGCTCTCTGAAATTATGTTAGTATACTGACATTATTTTCAGGGAGGTTCGGATGGCCGGTGTCGAGGAAAAACTCGCGGCAATGGGTGTCACGCTTCCGGCAGAGAATCCGCCGACAGGCAATTACGTCCGCTCCTTCAGGACCGGCAATTTGCTCTTCCTCTCCGGCCATCTGCCGGATTCGGACGGCACGCCGCGCTATATGGGCAAACTCGGCCGCGAACTGACGACGGCGGACGGCTACCAGGCCGCGCGCGCCGCCACCATCAACGCGCTTGGAACGGTCAAGCACGCGCTCGGCGACTTCGGGCGCGTGCGCCATTTCGTGAAGCTGCTCGGCATGGTCAACAGCATGCCGGACTTCATCGAGCAGCCGCTCGTGATGAACGGCGCCTCCGATCTCCTGCACGAACTTTTCGGACCCGATATCGCGCCGCATGCACGGTCCGCCGTCGGCATGGCGGTGCTGCCGCGCGGCAATTCGATCGAAATCGAGATGATCCTGGAAGTCGACTGATCTCGCCCGCCACGAAACCCTCCCTCCCCTGAATGGGGAGGGCCGACTTGCACATCGTGCGAGCGGGGTGGGGTGATGGCCCTGTCGGTTTCGCCGAAGCCGCGACGGGTGGAGCCAGGCCGCTGTTTACCGAACACGCCATCGGCCTCAGGTTCTGAACCATCAGCGATCGCCCGCCCGCCAGCAACTTTGCGTCAGGGGTCTGCGCCAACACGGACAGATGCTAGGTCGTACATACTCAAACGGCGGCGCCTTGGCCCTGCGGGGAGACCGCGATCCGCCACGCCGCGGAACACTTAAGGTTTGGGCGGAGTTGGGCTGCGGGCGAACCATGCGCCGGATGGCCGCGCATATTGCGACTGAGATCGTTGATGGCGCTTAAAAAAAATTGCAGACCTGACCTTAGCCGATCCACGCTAGTTCGAGCTTTTGCCGCGCCGCTCCAGGTTGAGAACGGCCCGTCCAAGCCCGTTGTTCTGCTCGATCAGGCGCATCAGGAGTTTCAGGAACGTGTCGCGTTCCGTCGGCGACAGAGGATCCAGAAGCCGGCGATGCACCTTGCTGAACCTCCGGTTCGCTTCCGCAAGATGTTCCTGGCCGGAGGGCGTCATGAAGATGTTCTTGACGCGCCGGTCCGTGACGGATGCCTTGCGGGTGACATGCCCCGCCGACGACAGCCGCGCGACAACGTCCGCGACATTCGCCCGATCGATGCCGAGATTGCCCGCGAGCGCCGACTGGTCGATGCCCGGGTTTGCAGCAACTATGCTGAGCGTGCCGAATTGTACGGGCGTGATATCCAGGTCGCCCATCTCATCAATAAAGATGGCAACGCTGATCTGGTGAAGGCGCCGGACGAGAAACCCCGGACGCTCCCACAAAGACGTCGATTCATCCGGCGCGGCCCTGACAGACAATCTCGGGCTCCCCGTAAATTCCCACAGCTTAAGCCTGCTTATTGCAAAACGCGCCGTCCGAACAAGCATTGATTGGGCGCGCGGGCAACTGGTGCACATGCCGGGACTATGATGGGCACGCTCGGGGGGCACCGCCATCCGGCGCGGACGCCCTGGTTCTTCGGCATATCGCTCTATCGGTTGCCGAACATGCTCTTCCGGATGATCGCATGAACGCCCCAATTGCCGTCGGCCACCTGCGTCACGCCGAAGTCCACACCCACCGAGATCACCGAAATCGCCTCGTCCTCGTTAAGTCCGTAATGTTCCATCAGGAATTTGCGGGCGGTACGGAAGGCGCTCTTCAGGGCACGGTCGAGCGATGATTTCTTGAAAACTTCCGACTGCGCGTTGCGGCCAAGCTCGCGCAAATAGTTCGGATAGCTGAACCCATGGACGATCCATTCCTCGGGGGTTTCCAGCAGCGGGCTTGAGAGACCGTTGAGAAACGGCTTGTCGGTCTCGTTCCGCTTGTGCAGGACGATGCGGATATCGCCGGTCAGGGAGCATTCCAGGGCGGTGCCGCTGATTTCGCCGTCGCCCTGCGCCAGATGCGGATCGCCGATCGAAAGAAGAGCGCCCGGCACCGCAACCGGCAGATAGACCGAACTCCCCTTGCCGGCCCGCCAGTTGTCGACATTGCCGCCGAAATAGCCGGGCGGCACGGAATCCACGATGTCCGCTTCGCGCGGGGCGACCGCGATGAAGCCGAAATGCGGGCGGATAGGTATCCGGGTGCCGGCCATCACACCGTGCCGTTCCTGCACCTTAGCGCGGTCGACGGGCACGCCCGGATAGTCGATCGTTTCGTGCACCACGCCGAACGGGTCGGTCTGAGGTGCCCAGCGATAGCTGTAGATCGCCTCGGCGAAGCCTGACGAGCCGTCCGCGTCGGTACGATAGATCGTGACGATCTCGCGGTTCCGGGGACCGTCGAGTATATCGTCGTAATGATAGCCCCAGGCGGCGGCGACGTTGCTGCCGAAGGCATAGCCCGCGAATTCGGGATTGGCGCAGGGTCGAGGGCGAAGATCGAGAATCTGCACCTCGATCACATCGCCGGGCTCGGCCCCGTGCACGTAGATCGGCCCCGTGCAGATATGGACGCCAAACCCCTCGCCCGCGCCGCGGCCGAAAATGGTCGCGTTCATCGGCCCGGCGCCGCGCCTGTCGACTGCCTTGAAATCGCGGGTCCAGGCAAACACGCTCTCGGCGCCGTGATCTCCCGCAATCATCCGCGCGTGATCGTCATAGGAATGCTGGGTCAGCGTCTCGACCGTGATCTCGGAATTCGGCCTGACACGCAGGACCGGTGGGATCGAGCGGCTCAGATAGCCCCAGTGCACCGTCTCCCGAGACACTTCGAGATGATGCCGCTCGGGCGTACCGACAGGAACAGGCGCCCGTGGCACGCTGGCCTGCGGCGCCGGATCGTCCGTACCATGCGATGTCGCGGGTACTGCCGGGCGTGACCCCGTATGAAGCGGCCGCCCGCGGGTCCAGCGTGTCGCGCTGAGAGCGGGAGCCGATTTCCGGAACTCGCGCGGAGACGTGCCGTAGGCCGCGCTGAACACCCGGCTGAAATGCGCCTGATCGGGAAAGCCCCAGCGAAAAGCGATCTCGGCAATGCTGCGGTCGGCATGCTGGGGATTGATGAGATCGAGCCGGCAATGCTCCAGCCGCCGGTGGCGTACATAGTCGGAAAAAGATCGGTCGTGTCCTTCGAACAGCCGCTGGATATAGCGCGGCGACAACCCCTCGTCCTTGGCGATGTCGGCGATGGACAGATCCGGGTCGCGCAGCCGTGCCTCGACCACGGCGCAGACCCGGGCGAAATGAGCGGCCTGCACCTGGGTCGCACTGTCTTCGTTGGGCCGTGCCTCTGCGAGGAGCGAGGACAGGACGAGTTCGGTTACCGCAATTTCGCTCGCAATCAGATCGCCATCCTCGGCCATGGCGAAATTGCTCGCCAGCGCCCGCATGACCGGCCGCGCAGCGGTCGCCGCGACCGTTTCGCCAAGGACCGTACCGGCAATTCCCAGCGCCCGGCCGAGCCGCCCGACCATGCGATCACGCGGCAATTGCAGCAGCAGAAGTTCGAAATCGTTGCGGAACTGTACCGACCACGGCGTCTGCGCGTCGCAGACCCAGAGATCGCCGTCGGCAAATTCGCTGACGCGCCGGCCACCATCGCCAAGATGGCCGCGTCCGGACTGCACGAAGCCGATCAGGATGCGGTCGTCTCTTTCTTCGCGCGCGCCCGCGAAGTCCTGCGCGGTGGAGCGCAGCAGCGACGCCATCGCACCGCTCGGCGAGGAACGCGTCGCGATTTCGCCGAAGCCGAATCCGGCTTCGGCCTGGTGATGGCACACAATCGACAGCGACCCTAAGGTCTCGCGCCACGCCTCTTCCTGCTTGCCGCGAGGAAAAGCGCTGATCGAAACCGGGTCGAAAGGTCGGTTCATGGCCTCACTATAGCCTCGTCATGTCACTCAAACGAAGCAGGGCGCGTGCCATGTTGACGAACCGCGCACAAAAACTTGCCTGAATTGGCCCGCGAGCGCCCCGGATCGCGACGGGGTGTTACTTCAACATATTGATATTGCTTGTCTTCTGCCGCGCCAACGGGCTTTGGGGACGGTTTTCCGACGCGGCAGGCACCGTTGCGGCAGCCCGGTCCGCCTGCAAGACTTCGCTGGTACCGACGCCGCCGGATGCTGCGTCGGCCACCTAACCAATTGAACGCCGTGCATCTTTGGTGCGCGCTCGCCGGTCGCCGTGTTCACGGCGTGACCGAACATGTCCTGCTGCGAACATCGCGTCGCAAAAGAAGGGGGTCGAAAATGGATCGTCGTAAATTCCTTACCGCAGGCGTCGCGGGCACGGCGACGCTCGCCGCTCCTGCCGTTGCGCGGGCCCAGCAGAGCTTCAACTGGAAGATGACCAATTCCTATGGTCCGGGAGCCCCGTTCTATGTCACCGGGCCGGGCAGCCCGACCGAATTCTGCGCCATGGTCAAGGCGATGTCGGGCGGACGCCTCAACATCCAGCATTTCGCCGCCGGCGAATTGATCCCGGCGTTCGAAGGCTTCGACGCCGTCTCGGCCGGCACCGTCGAGATGAACGCGTCGAACTCCTATTTCTGGGCGGGCAAAGTCCCCGCGGCGCAGTTTTTCACGACCGTGCCGTTCGGCCTCAACTTCCAGGGCCAGAACGCGTGGATCTACCACGGAGGCGGTCTGGCGCTTTGGGAGGAGCTGTACGCACCGTTCAATCTCGTCCCGATGCCGCTCGGCAATACCGGCGTTCAGATGACCGGCTGGTTCCGCAAGCCGATCGAAAAGGTCGAGGACTTCCAGGGCCTCAAAATGCGTATTCCCGGCCTTGCCGGCAAGGTCTATGCGAAGCTCGGAGTGGACGTGAAGCTCCTGCCGGGCGGCGAGATCTTTCCCGCCCTGGAACGCGGCGTCATCGATGCGGCCGAGTTCGTCGGCCCTTACCAGGATCGCCGGCTCGGACTGCAGAAGGCGGCGAAGTATTACTACACCACGGGCTGGCACGAGCCGAGCAACGTCACCGAACTGATAGTGAACAAGGCCGCGTGGGACTCGCTTCCCGCCGATCTTCAGGCCGTGGTCCGCACCGCGGCGGCCGCCTGCACCGTGCTCAGCCACACCTGGTGCGAGGCGACGAATTCCGAAGCGCTCGACGAACTCGTCGGCAAGGAAGGCGTCTTCGCCGGCCCGCTGCCGGAACCCGTGGTCGCCAAGCTGCGCGAAGTGACGGGCCAGACCCTGACCGAACTCGCCAACAGCGATCCGAAGATCAAGAAGGTCTATGAGGCGTTCAAGGCGTTCAAGGCCAAGCACGACAAATGGGCCGGCGTCTCCGAAGCCGTGTTCCAAGACCAGATCCGCGCCTGACCGATGGTCGAGATACTGGAAAAATGGGCTCGGGGCCTCGACGCGATCGTCGAGGTCTCGGGCCGGATCTCGGCCTGGACCGGGTTCGGCCTGGTCGTGGTCATGGCGACCAACGTCCTGCTTCGCTATTTCTTTCACACCGGTTCGGTCGCGATGCAGGAGCTCGAATGGCACCTGATGACGCCGCTCACGCTGCTGTGCATCGCTTACACGATCAAGCATGACGGTCACGTCCAGGTCGACATCTTTTACGGTTACCTGCCGCGCATCGCCAGGAACCTCATCGACCTGTTCTCGGCTTTGTCGATCCTCGCGATCGCGCTGATCATCGTGAAAATATCGATCCCCTACGTCATGCAATCCTACCGCATCGGCGAAGGCTCACCCGATCCCGGCGGCCTGCCTTACCGCTTCATTCTTAAAGCCCTCATCCCGGCCGGCTTCGTCCTTCTGGCGTTGCAGAGCCTGGCCTGGGTGCTTCGCACACTCCAACCTTTCTTTGGGGGACCCGACCGGGCCGCCAGCAGCACGGTGAGCATCAATGCCCTGGACTGAAGTTCTCGCGCTTGGCTGCATTGTCTCCTTTTTCGTCCTGCTGTTCATCGGCGTGCCCGTCGCGCTGACATTGGCGATCTCGGGCTTTTTCTTCGGCTGGCTGGGCTTCGGCACCGGGTTGTTCAACCTGCTGCCCGCGCGTATTTACGGCGTCACCGCCAACTACACGCTGATCGCCATTCCGCTCTTCGTCTTCATGGGCGTCATGCTGGAAAAATCACGCATGGCGGACGAACTCATGGAGGTCATCGGCCATGTCTCCGGCAGCCTGCGCGGCGGCATGGGGCTCGGCATCATTCTGGTCGGCGTGCTCATGGGCGCGACCACGGGTATTGTCGGGGCGACCATCGTCACCCTCGGCCTCCTCACTTTGCCGACATTGCTCCGGCGCGGCTACGACAAGAGCCTCGCCTGCGGCACGATCTGCGCATCCGGCACGCTCGGCCAGCTCATTCCACCCAGCACGATCCTGATCCTCCTCGCCGATATTCTTGGCGAATCCGTAGGTACGCTGTTTGCGGCGGCGGTGCTGCCGGGACTTCTGATGTCGGCGATCTTCTGCACCTGGATTCTCGCGGTCGGGATTATCTGGCCGGAAAAAGTCCCGCCGATCCCGCTGAAAGAGCGCCAGGCGCTGCCGCGCCGCGAACTTCTCCTCAAAGTGCTCAAGGTCGGGCTTCCGCCCATCGCGCTTGTCGTCGCCGTGCTCGGCTCGATCATCGGCGGCGTTGCCGCGCCGACCGAAGCCGCGAGCATGGGCGCGATCGGCTCCATCTTCGTTGCCGCCATCGCGGGCCGGTTCACATTCTCGACCCTCGTCGACACGGTAAACGCCACCGCGCGCATCACCGCGATGATGTTCTTCATCCTCATCTGTTCGCAGGTCTTCGCACTCGCCTTCCGCGGTCTCGGCGGTGAGCGCCTTGTGCACGATATGTTCAGCATGGTCCCGGGCGGCATGAACGGCGTGCTGATATTCATGCTGGCCATCATCTTCGTGCTGGGCTTCTTCATCGAATGGATCGAGATCAGCTACATCGTCGTGCCGATGTTCCTGCCGCTGATGATCGCCGGCAATATCGATCTCGTCTGGGCGGCGGCGCTCATCGCGACCGTCCTCCAGACCTCGTTTCTGACGCCGCCGTTCGGCTGGGCGCTCTTCTACCTGCGGGGTGTCGCTCCACCCGAGGTGTCGACGCTCGACATCTATCGCGGCGTGGTCCCGTTCATTTTCCTCCAGCTCATCGCGCTCGCTTTGGTCTTCGCCTTCCCTGGCCTCGCCACATGGCTTCCCGAAGCCATCGGCTGGTAGGCGCCGCTCGCGATGCTGAACACCGCGCGTTCCCGACGCGGCATGGTGACCTCGCCGCATCATCTGGCGAGCGAAGCCGGCCTGCGTGTCCTCCGCGAAGGCGGAAACGCCATCGAGGCGACGGTCGCCATGGCCGCCGTCCTGGCCGTCGTCTATCCGCACATGACCGGCATCGGCGGCGACGGGTTCTGGTTGGTCGCCGCGCCCGGGGAGGAGCCGACGGGCATCGAGGCGTGTGGGCAGGCGGCGCTGAAGGCCGAACCCGAGCTCTATCGCAAAGCTCACCTCGATGCGGTGCCGGTTCGTGGCCCCATGGCCGCGAACACTGTTGCGGCCACGGTGTCCGGCTGGGCGGAGGCTCTTCGCATATCGGCCGGGCGTGGTGGACGGCTGCCTTTGCCTCGGCTCCTCGAAGATGCGGTCTGGTACGCCGACGCGGGCTTTCCGGTCACGGCCGGTCAATTCGAGTTGACGGCTGCAAAGCTCGCCGAGCTTCGCGATCTTCCAGGTTTTGCGGAAACTTTTCTGATCTGCGGCAGGCCGCCCGGCCCCAGCGAAATCATGAAGCTGCCGGCACTCTCGCGCACGCTTCGCCGTATGGGCGGAAGCGGGTTGGATGATTTTTACACCGGCGAGCTGGCGCGCGAGATCGCGGCCGATCTCAATGCCGCGGGATCGCCGGTCTCCGGCGAGGATCTGGCCCGTCACCAGGCGCGCCGCCGCAAGCCGCTTTCGCTCGCGGTTCCCGGGGCAACGCTCTTCAATCTTCCGCCGCCGACGCAGGGGCTGTCCTCGCTGATGATCCTCGGCCTCTTCAGCCGGCTCGGCGTTCGGGAGGCCGAAGGCTTTCCGTATGTACACGGATTGGTCGAAGCGACCAAACAGGCGTTTCTCGTCCGGGACCGCATCATCGGCGACCCGGACTCGATGGCTCATCATCCGGGCGCATTCCTCGAGAGCGCCGCTCTGGACAATCTCGCCGCCTCCATAGACTGCAACCGCGCTTTGCCCTGGCCGGCGGCGCCGTCCGCGGGGGATACGGTCTGGCTGGGCGCTGTGGACGGCGAGGGCCTCGCCGCAAGCTTCATCCAGAGCATCTTTTTCGAATTCGGCTCCGGCGTCGTCCTGCCGCAGACCGGAATCGTCTGGCAAAATCGCGGCGCGAGTTTCCTGTTTGCCGATGAATCGAACCCGCGCGCGCTCAAGCCGGGCCGGCGGCCGTTCCACACGCTCAATCCTGCCTTGGCGCGGTTCGACGACGGCCGCGTCATGGTCTACGGCACAATGGGCGGAGAAGGTCAGCCGCAGACGCAAGCCGCCGTGTTCAGCCGCTACGCCATGTACGGTCAGGATCTTCAGACCGCCATCACGGCGCCTCGCTGGCTGCTCGGGCGCACATGGGGCGAGGACAGCGTCACGCTGAAGGTCGAAAGCCGTTTCCCGTCGGAACTGATCCAGGCCCTGCGGAACGCCGGGCACCGCATCGAGGTGCTGGACGCTTTTACCCCCATGATGGGCCATGCCGGCGCCATCGTCCGCCATGACAACGGCCTGCTTGAGGGGGCAAGCGATCCGCGAAGCGACGGGGCAGCATACGGCTTTTAGCTGCGACGCTACGTGGAGCGCTACTCAGGTCGACTGACTGCCGAACACGCTTCGCGAACGGCGTCAGGGCGTAAGGTGGCCGTAAGCCAGTCGCGAAATAAGCGCCAGGACTCTGGGACGAGGTCCGCATGCGCGCCATTTACACCGCGAAACAGAAGTTCATTCACTGGACGACCTTCGTCCTGGTCCTTGGACTCTACGGCATCACCTATGCGGAAAGCCTGTTCGGCAATGGAACTCCGGAACGCGCCGCCGTGTGGTGGCTTCACATCTCGTTCGGGCTATTGCTGATCCCACTGGTGCTTTGGCGCGTCGCCGTTCGAGCGGCACGGCCCAAGTCGTCAATGATCGAGCAGCGCAGCGGTCTGGAGCACGTGGTGGCGAAGATCGTCCACGCCGCTCTTTACGTCCTGCTCATCGCAATCCCGATCCTCGGGGTGGTTCTCGCGTGGTTGCGCGGAGACGCTCTCTCGTTTTTCGGGATGTTCACCATTCCCGCGCCATTCGCCTCCAACCGGGAACTCGCCCACCTCGTTCAGGAAATCCACGGGATCCTGGCCCACGTGATCATTGCGCTCGCGGCGGTCCACGCCCTCGCGGCGCTCTGGCACCATTTCGGACGGCGCGACGACATCCTGAAACGCATGCTGCCGGGAAAGGCTTTTCCAGCGTCCAACGTCCATTAGGATCGGGAAATGATCCCCGGCCTGTCCCATTCGCGCCGTTTCACCGACCTTTCAGAGCAGGAGGTGCTCGCGCTCGCGATCTCCTCCGAGGAAGACGATGCCCGCATCTATCGCTGGTACGCCCAGGAACTTCGGGCGGACTTTCCCTCTTCCGCCGCTGCCTTCGATGGAATGGCCGCGGAGGAAGACGAGCACCGCGCGCGATTGATCGAAGAACACCGGCGGCGGTTCGGCGAGCTCATCCCTCTGATCAGGAGAGAGCACGTCTCGGGGTACTATGGCCGCCAGCCCGTTTGGCTCATTCGAAACCTGGGGCTGGAGCGGATCAGGGACGAAGCGGCACGAATGGAGCGGCAGGCGCGAGATTTCTATATACGCGCGACGCAGCGGACTACGAACGCCGGCACGCGGGCGTTGCTCGGCGAGCTCGCCGCGGCGGAAGCCGGTCATGAAAACGCCTGGCAGGCCCTGATCCGCGAGCATCTCCCTCCGAACGCCCGCGCGGGAGAAGATGCGGTAGCGCACAGGCAATTCGTCCTGACGTGGATCCAGCCGGGTCTCGCAGGCCTGATGGACGGCTCGGTGTCGACCCTCGCACCGATCTTCGCGGCGGCGTTCGCGACCGGTCAGACGTGGCAGACCTTTCTCGTCGGCCTGGCGGCGTCCATCGGGGCCGGAATCTCAATGGGTTTCACCGAAGCTGCCTCCGACGACGGGACAATTTCCGGTCGGGGATCCCCCATCAAACGGGGCATCTCGTCGGGCGTCATGACGGCCGCAGGCGGTATGGGCCATACCCTTCCCTACCTGATCCCGCATTTCTGGACCGCAACCACGATCGCGATGGTGGTCGTCGTCTTCGAACTCTGCGCAATTGCCTGGATCCAGCAGCGCTACATGGCCACGCCGTTCTGGCGGGCGGCACTGCAGGTCCTGGTTGGCGGGACACTGGTCTTTGCCGCCGGTATCCTTATCGGGAGCGCGTGATCTTCCCAGCGCGGCGCGGGCTTGGCCCGAGACGGGCAAGCGCACCGACCGAGGCGCGTTCTCGTTGAACGCGCCTCGGCAAATTGCGCTTCAGGCATCGAGCCGGGCAGCGGGCCGTTCCCTTCCGGTCTGGCTCGGTGGGAACGCCTCATCGTCACGTACCCAAGTCATGTAGAAAACCAAAGCTGCGATCGCCCCGAGAAAAATGAAGCTTGTCATCGTCGAGCCGAACTCCAGGCCACCGTTGTCCAGAGGCTGGGAGAAGAGATCGCCGAACGAGGCCCCGAGAGGCCGCGTCAGAATATAGGCCAGCCAGAAGGCCAGGATCCCATCAAGGTTCAGGACGTAATAGGCGAACGCGATGACCGCTATCGCAACGCCGAAGATCAGTCCGGCCTGCAGATATCCGAGCCCCAATCCCTCCGCCGCCCAGTCGCCGGCGGCCGTTCCAAGAGCAAACGTGAAGAGAATGGCGAGCCAATAGAACGCTTCGCGCCGTCTCGTATCGATCGCATGGATTGAGAGGGTGCCCTCAACCGCATACCAAACCGCGAACGTAACGATGAGCGCCGCACTGAAGACGATCGTCGTGGTTTCGAGAGCGACCCCGAAATTGTCGATCAGATTGTCGGTGATCAATGTTCCGACAACGCTGATCAGAACCACCGAAAGCCAGTATACCCAGGGTACGTACTTGTTACGCATAAACTGAATCCCCAGTGCGACGGCGAGAAGCGCGCTGAGAACCCAGGATGTGTTCGATAACCCGTATCCCAGATCGAGGTTCATGTAATCGGCCGCCGTCTCGCCGACCGTTACGGCCAAAAGCTTGATGAGCCAGAAGCTCATCGTGACTTCCGGGACCTTGTTGAGCATGGTCGTGTGGAATCTGCTGACCACCATCGTCATGACGTGTGTTCCTTCGAGATTCGGAGATCCAGGAGCTTACTTGCCTACGAGCTTCAGCGCCTCGGTGAAGAGCGCGTCGGCACCGGTATCGTCGTCGGCCTTGCAACGTTCGATGCCCTTGCTCTCGAGGTCGTCGAATTTTGCCTTTTCGAATGCCGCAAGCTTGGGATCCTTGGCGGCCGCCTTGACCTCCTTCAGCATGTTTTCGCAGGGCACGGGTGCTGCCGCGAGCGCCGGCTCAGCAACAAAAAAGGTGGCCGCGCAAAGCGCTGCGATCTGCGTGACGTTTTTCATGTCGAACTCCGAGAGCGAAAGAGGCGCAACCCGATGTCGGCCTCTGCACGAACTCGTATGCGGTGGCTTTTGCGCGCGCCTGTCCCCGGTCTTACTTTTTCGTAAGAATTCCCCGCAGAGCGGCGATGTTTCAGGCGGGCGGCCTGACTTTCGACGGCAGAGGGAAGGCAATCGACACCAGAAGACCCGGCCCGTTATCGGAGAGCGTGATCGAGGCCCCGTGCAGATCGACTATCGCTTTCACAAGACTCAGGCCGAGGCCCGATCCCGGCGTTGTCCGACTCTTTTCCAGACGGTAAAGACGCTCGAAGACCCTGATCCTTTCGGCAGTCGGGATTCCCGGCCCCCTATCGGAGATCAGCAGCCGGGCGCCGTCTTCCTCGTCACGCACTTCCAGGCGGACCGGGGTACCCGGCGGACAATGGCCGATAGCATTCTCGACAAGGTTTGAAAGCATTTGCAGGAGCAACTGGGTATCGCCGAATATCACCGGTCGAGTGCCCGAATACGCCGAGCGAAAGAGTTTGGCCCCGCTCCTCGGCCACCGGCTCGTAGGCTTCGAATACGGTCTCGAGTATCGGCGTGATCTCGACATTCGAGAAGCGCGCTCGGCGAGCTCCGGCTTCGATCTGCGCAATCCGCAACAGCGCATCGAAGGTTTCGTTGATTTGCCGTGCGGACAAGAGCGCCTCCCGGAGGCCGGACACGTCCGGCTGTCCTTCCGATGCCTTTTCAAGCGCGGTTTCGATGTCGATGTAGAGCCGGTTGATAGGCGTCTTCAGATCGTGGGCGATATCGGCACTGACCTGACGCATGCCTTCTATGAGCCGTCCGAGCCGTTCGAGAGCCGAGTTGATCTGCGCGGAGAGATGATCGAGATCGTCATTCGAGCTAGTAATTGCGATCCGCGCGTCAAGATGGCCTTCGGCGACCGCGTCCATCGTACCCGCGATCGCATCGACCCGTTTCTGTGCGCGGTGAGCGATGAACGTGCCGCCCGCGAGGGCGATCGCCCCGACGCCCAGAGTTGCCCAGGCGAAACCGAACACGGCCGTCTTGAGGATGTCCGCGGAAGCCTGGGCGCTCGCGCCGACCGTCATCCGGAATTGCGCGACGTCGGCCGAGTATAGCCGGTATTGCCCCGCCTCTTTCCGAATGCCGAGGGAGGCTGCATCCGCGTCAGTCCAGCCGGCTGATGACGGCGTCTTGGGTATGTCTCCAGCCAAGGGCTCGCCCGATGGGTCGCGGATGGAATAGATCCTGTCCTGATCGACGGCAGCCCGAGCGAGGCGATCGACTGCGGCTATCACATCGGCGGTATCGCCGCTTTCGTAAAGCCCCTCCAGGCCGGAGAACGTCTCGAAAATCTGTCGATCAAGGTGAGCGGCCAGATTGCTCTTCATGACAAGATACGTCGTGACCCCCGCAGCGAGAAAACAGATCATGAAAAGCGCCGCGAACGACAGCGCGAGCCGCAATGCCGTGCTTTTCCAGAATCTAGCGGGGCGCATGCAGGCTGTAGCCGATGTTACGTACAGTATGCAGCAACGCCTCGCCGAACGGCTTGTCGATCTTCGCACGCAAGCGGCTGACATGCGTTTCCACGACGCTGGTTTTCGGATCGAACTGAAAATCCCAGACCCGTTCCAACAGCATGGTGCGCGTGACGACGCGGCCTTCGTTCCGCATGAGCACTTCGAGAAGCGTAAATTCCTTGGGCTGCAAGTCGAGTATCTTGTCGGCCCTCTTGGCAGTCCGCCGGATCAGATCGAGTTCGAGGTCGGCGACATGCAGGACGGTCTTCTCGACCTGGACCGACGGCCGCCGGAGCAAAGCGTTCACGCGCGCGAGAAGTTCAGAGAAGGCGAACGGCTTGACGAGATAGTCGTCGGCCCCGGCCTCCAGACCCTCAACGCGATCGTCGACCCCGCCGATTGCCGTCAGGAACAGGACCGGCATTGTCGCCCCGGTGGCGCGCAGGGCTTTCACGAGCGAAAGGCCGTCGAGGCCCGGAAGCATGCGATCGACAATAACGAGGTCGAAACTTTCCTGGACCGCGAAAGCCAGGGCTTCGCGGCCGTCGGCGGCGACATCCACCACGTGACCGATCTCGGAAAGCCCGCCCACGATGTATTCGGACGTCCGTCGGTCGTCCTCAATGACCAGCATACGCATAGGGGACGGGTTTCAGGTGCCCCTTACGACAAGCTGACGACTGCATCACGGTTTGGTGAGTGCTGCCGCGATGGCCCCTGGCGAGGCTCGGCCAATGTCCCCGACAGGCGCGCTCCACGACTGCTGGGCACCGGCCTGATCGGCTATTTCTTGAATTCGAACTCCGGCTGCTTTTGGAGAGCTTCTTTTGATGCTCCCGCCAGCTTCGCTGATGTTCAGGCTCTCATAGGGAACAGCGACCAGATGGGCGCCGAGACCCAGGAAGCCTCCGACCTGCCGTTGGGAAGGATGATGCTCAGGTGGCCGGCCCCGGCGTGGCCATGGCACGTGGCGTGTCTTCGCCTCGATGTTTACGCAGTCTGAAAGCAAGCATGATCAGCGTGACGCCAAGAACCAGCGCGTGCGCTCCCACCCACCATGTGAGGACCAGAGCGCCTATCAAGGGGGCGGCGAACAGAAGCACGCCATAAAGCAGGGAAACGATCGCACCGAAGACGAGCAGCCAACGGCCGTGGCTGATCCTGAGGTTGAAGGCCGCAGCGAGCATAAGAGCGCCCGACACCAGCGCCCATGCCCCGATCAGGAAAACGAAGGCGAGCACGGTAATGCCCGGCCAAAGCACCGTGGCAACCCCGATCGCGATGCCGAACAGGCCGTTAAGCAGGAGCAGGCCCCAGCGTTCGCCCCTGCGAGCGCCGCGCGCAGCGAGCACGATGCTGAAAACGCCATCGACTAGGCTATAGGCGGCGAAAAAGAGAACGAGCGCGAGCATCGTCGCACCGGGCACGACGAAGGCGGTGATGCCGAAGGCGATCGCCAATGCTCCCCGCAGTGCGACGACCCACCAATTGTTGGCAAGCACCGCATTTTTATCGCGCATGATTTGGGAGTGTTCCGTCTGGGACGAGCTCATAGGACTACCTCTCGGCATTTCGTGTCTTTCAGCGTCCATACAATTCGCACTCTACGACCGGATCGCGGAGGCCGCGTTGACGATAGTCAATGCCGGCTACGAGCGGCGGCGGCGCCGCGACTTCTTGCTTTCGTCCGGCCGGGAAAGCTCGCGCTCAATCGGCTCCCGGAAGATCCAGGCCGGAGGATCGCTTGCGGGGAACGATTCGAAGCTCGCTTCGTCGACCGTGTCGTACGGCTCGTCCACGGCCTCCGGTCGCGCGACGGCCTTAGCCGGCTCGGAACCGGCGGCGCTCTTCCGGGCGCGGCGCGTGCGCTTTGCCTGAGCGTCATGTGAAGGAGGTTTGGTCGGCGTGGACATTGGGCTCCTCGATATTCGTCAGCCGCCTTACCTCCGGGACAAATGTCCCCTCTCGCAAAGGAGCGCATCCCGCATTGGCCCGACGCCGAGGTCAGATGCATCGATATCCTTGCCGGTGCAGGCAGGAAACTAGGACGCTGGGCATTTTCCAGCCTTGACGGTCGTCAGATTCGGTCGCCCGAACCCCAGAGGCAGCACGCGTAAAAGTGCTCTGCTCGTGAACGTGAGAAAAAGAGAGTGCGGCTCCATCGGACGCCGCACGAAGTTGGGGAGACTTGGTGGGCAGCCGACCTGCGGCGTCAGCTGGATCGCACCGGGATCCGCTTGGTGCCGCCCGGCGCGTCGGGCTTTTTCGGAATCGTCAATGTCAGCACACCACGTTTGAAGTTGGCCTGGACTGCGTCCGCGTCGACGTTCTCCGGCAAGGGCAGAGCGCGCTCGACACGGCCGACGCTGCACTCGCGCAGAACATAGCCGTCCTCATTGGTCTCACGGTCGGTCTTTTTTTCGCCGGCGATGATCAGCATGCCGTCGTTCACCCGAACATCGATGTCGGTCTCGTCCATTCCCGGCAGTTCGGCCGTGATTTTCATCTCCTTGTCGTTCTCAATAACGTCAACCGGGATTCTCGAACCGCTGTCGGGAAATGAGCTGGTCCAACCGGAGAACGGCATGGGGATCACACGCAGGAAATCGTCAAAGGCGCGGTTGACTTCGCTTTGAAGCGCCGCAACCGGGTCGCGCCCGCTAGGCATGGCGGTCTCGGACCCGGGCGCGGTTTTCCAGGGAATAAGATCGGTCACTCTCATGTCGTTCTCCCTTCATTCGGCCTTGACGCTGATTTTCTTGGCGCCCGTATCCGTCGCCTTTGGAACAGTCAGGCGGAGAACCCCGTCCTTTAGCGTGGCATCGATGCGCTCCCCGTCCATCGGCTCCGAGAAGGCGAAGCGGCGTTCGTAGGTACCGCTTCGGAATTCGATATAGGCCGGCGCAAAGCCTTCCGGTGCCGTTGATGTGACACGGGCGGTCACGGTCAGGACACGCTTGTCGAGCGTTACATCGAGACTCGCCGGATCGGCTCCCGGCACATCCAGAAGCATGACCACCGCGTCTGACTTTTCGAGGATGTCGGCGGGGGGCGTCGAAATCGGTCCCGCTTTGGTCGAACTCGGCGGAGGCTGAAGATGCTTTCGATTGAAGCTGGTTCATCACAGGCTCCTTTGAAGTGGCTGGTATCAGGACCGCGCGACCTTGATCTGCCGGGGCTTGTCGTCCTCGGGGCGGGGCAAGGTCAGGATCACCACACCGCATTCGAACATGGCTGACGCCTTGTCGGTGTCGATCCGGAAGGGAAGTACGATGGTGCGCGCGAAGGGACCGTGCATTCGCTCCTCGCGCAACACGACTGTTCCGCCCTCGGTCGGCTCCGGAGGCCGAGTTCCCCGAATGGTAACGGTGTCACGTCGGACCGTGATGTCGATATCTTCCGGCGGCACGCCGGGAACTTCCGCAGCGACGCACGGCACCGTCCGGACTCGTCCAGAGATTCAGCGATGGAAATTCAGTTTCCGTATCGAAACGCAGGCCGCCGAACAATCGGTTCAAATCCGCCCGGGCCCTTTGCATCTGGCGCATGGGATCGAGGCGTTGGCGCGCGGACGGCATCTCTCTGAGCATCTCACCGGGCATGGCTGCTCTCCTTTTGTCCCGAGGCGTGACATCTGAGAGAAGAATGCCCCCTTTGGGTCCCGGTGGTCGTTGACGGCTGTCAATTCGTGTCGCGCATCCAAGGATTATCGTCGCCAACGCTCGGCAGGAATACGGAGAACGGACGATGGCCAGCGCCGATCCTTATGACCTGCTTGGTGTGGCACGCGGCGCTTCGCAGGAGGAGATCCAAAAGGCCTATCGACGGCTCGCCAAGAAACTGCATCCGGACCTCAACCCCGGAGACAAGACGGCGCAACGCAAGTTCCAGGATCTATCGGCCGCCTACGACATCCTGGGTGACGAGACGAAGCGGGCGCGCTTCGACCGCGGAGAGATCGATGAGACGGGAGCCGAGAAGCCGCAACGGCAATATTATCGCGATTTTGCTCAGGCCGGGGGAGGTTCGCAACGCTACGAAAATTCGTCGGGCTTCGCGGATTTCGGTGACGCCGACGAGATCCTCTCCGCCTTCTTCGCCCAAGGCGGTGGCCGCCGTGGATTTCGTATGCACGGCGATGACAGGCGTTATCGACTGGAGGTGGATTTTCTGGATGCCGTGAATGGCGCGACACGGCGGATCACCTTGCCCGACGGCGCCTCCCTCGACGTCGTCATTCCGCCGGGCATACGCGACGGTCAGACGCTTCGTCTGCCGGGTCGAGGCGATGCCGGACCCGATGGCGGGGAGGCCGGCGACGCGTTGATCGAAATAACCGTTCGTCCGCACCCGTTCTTCAAGCGCGACGGTAACGACATCCGCCTTGATCTGCCGATCTCGCTCACCGAGGCCGTCCTCGGCGGCAAGGTGACGGTACCGACACCCGAGGGACCGGTCACGGCGACGATTCCGAAAGGCTCGAACACCGGCAAGGTCCTCCGTCTGAAAGGCAGAGGCGTCCCGGGACGAGACGGCAAACGTGGCGACGAATATCTCTCCTTGCAGGTCATGCTCCCCGATCAGCCGGATGCCGAACTCGAAGCATTCGTGTCCCGCTGGCCGGGGCGCACCTACAATCCGCGCCGAAAGATGAGGATATGATGCTCGACACGACAGAATTCTGTCGAGTGGCGGGACTCGAGGAAACCGCTCTCGAGGCCTGGATCGAAACCGGTTGGCTTCATCCGATAGAAGCCCGGCGGGGCCGGCGGTTCTCGACGATCGACCTTGCGCGAGCCCGGCTCATTCTCGACCTGCGCGGGCCGATGGGGGTCAACGACGAGGGTGTTACGCTGGTCCTGCACCTCGTCGATCAAATCCACGGGCTTCGTCGAGCCCTGCGCGGTGTCGTCTCGCCCGGCGCCCTCCGAAATATCCCCGCCTCCCAGAACCGGGCGGCCGGATGACCAGCTGCCACGGGAGCGATGGATGTCGATCAGGGACGAATTGAAGACAGCGCGGGCCGAATTCCAGCTCCTGTCCTTTTACCAGCGCTTCGAGCAGGCCGTCATTCTCATCCTGACGGCGCTCATCGCGATTGTTGTCGTCGCGGCGGTCTGGAATCTCACCCTGAAAATTGTGTTCGGCCTCGTCTTCGTCGGCAGCTTTGATCCCTCCGACTATTCGGCCTTCCAGGCCGTGTTCGGCATGATTTTCACGGTCATCATTGCGCTGGAATTCAAAAAATCGCTTCTCGTCGTCGCCGCGCGCAGGGCCAGCGTCGTGCAAATCCGGTCGGTCGTGGTGATCGCGCTTCTGGCCATCTGCAGGAAGGTCATCATCCTTGACCCCGCCGAGACCGATGCATGGCACATTCTGTCGCTTGCGGCCGCGATCCTTGCCCTTGGCACCGTCTATTGGCTGATCCCGAATCGCGAGCAGGCCGACCAAACCGCCGATTCAGGTTGATCCGCTGCGCTCGTCTCGGTCAGGCGCAGATTCCCCGCGTGGCGCATCGGGCATCCTGCTGACGGCGACGAGCGCCGGCCGCACGAGGCGGTCGTGATGCATGTAGCCGGGCTGAATGACGTTCGTCACGGTCCCCGGCGGATATCGCGCATCTTCCATTTCCAGGCTTGCCTCGTGGCGATGGGGATCAAACGGCTCGCCAAGCGGATCGAGGCGCTGGAGTCCGTGTTTTGCGAACGTATCGAGAAGCGCGCGCCGTGTCGCTTCGACTCCCGCCAGAAGACCTGCGACCACGGGCTCCGCGCGCTTCTCTTCCGGCACACTGACGAGCGCGCGCTCCAGATTATCGACCGACGACAGCAGGTCTCCGGCAAACCCCGTTACCGCATACTTTACGGCTTCCGCCCGGGCGCGCTGCGCTTGGCCACGCATGTTTTCCTGCTCGGCGAGCGAGCGTAGAAGGCGATCCTTCGCCGCCGCCAACTCTGCTGCGATATCATCGGCGGCGGAGGGCGCCCGCTCGCGTGACGCTTGTGCTGCGGCACCCTTGTGCGGCTTGTCGGCGTGGGGCCGGGCATGTCTTTCGGCCATGGTCGCCTCTCGGATGTGGCTTATGGCTTGGGTTTATTCTCGCGGCTGACGTCCTCGAATTCGGCATCGACGATGTCATCGTCGCCGGGGGTCTGCGATGGCGCCGTCTGGTCGCCATCGCCACCCGGGGCCTGTGCCGCCCTGTAGGCCGCTTCTCCGATTTTGGTGCTCGCTTGGGCAAGCGCCCTGCTCTTCGCTTCGATCTGGCCTGCATCTTCGCTGTCGATCGCGGATTTGAGCTCGGTGAGCAACGTTTCGATTGCAGCCTTGTCGCCGGCGTCCATCTTGTCGCCGTGTTCGGCCAGAGATTTCTCCGTCGAATGGGCCAGGCGCTCCGCTTCGTTTCGTGCTTCCACGAGGGCGCGACGTTTCTTGTCCTCCTCGGCATGGGCCTCAGCGTCCTTGACCATCTTATCGATGTCGGCGTCGGTGAGACCGCCGGACGCCTGGATGCGGATCTTCTGCTCCTTGTTCGTCGCCTTGTCCTTGGCCGTCACGTTGACGATGCCGTTGGCGTCGATGTCGAACGTCACGTCGATCTGCGGCGTGCCGCGCGGAGCCGGCGGAATGCCGACAAGATCGAACTGACCGAGCAGTTTGTTGTCGGCCGCCATTTCACGCTCGCCCTGGAAGACGCGGATCGTGACTGCCTGCTGGCCGTCCTCGGCCGTCGAGAAGGTCTGCGACTTTCGGGTTGGGATCGTCGTGTTGCGATCGATCAGACGCGTAAAGACGCCGCCGAGCGTCTCGATGCCGAGCGAGAGCGGCGTGACGTCGAGCAGAAGCACGTCCTTGACATCGCCCTGCAGGACGCCGGCCTGAATCGCGGCGCCGATGGCGACCACTTCGTCCGGGTTGACGCCCTTGTGCGGCTCCTTGCCGAAGAAGGCTTTCACGACCTCCTGAACTTTCGGCATGCGGGTCTGGCCGCCGACGAGAATGACCTCGTCCACGTCGGACGCCTTCAGTCCTGCGTCCTTGAGCGCTTTCTTGAGCGGCTCGACCGTGCGCTGGATGAGATCGTCGACGAGGGTTTCGAGTTTTGCCCGGGAGAGCTTGATATCGAGATGCTTCGGCCCGGTCTGATCCGCCGTAATGAATGGGAGGTTGATGCTCGTTTCCATCGTCGACGAGAGTTCTATTTTCGCCTTCTCGGCGGCCTCGCGTAGACGCTGGAGCGCGAGACGGTCGTTCCGCAGATCGATGCCCTGCTGTTTCCTGAATTCGTCGGCGAGGAAATCCATGATCCTTTTGTCGAAGTCTTCACCGCCGAGGAAGGTATCGCCGTTGGTGGACTTCACCTCGAACACGCCGTCACCGATTTCGAGAATCGAAATGTCGAACGTGCCGCCGCCGAGATCGTAGACCGCGATCGTGCCCGTGTTCTTCTTGTCGAGGCCGTAGGCGAGCGCCGCCGCCGTCGGTTCGTTGATGATGCGCAGGACTTCGAGGCCCGCAATTTTGCCGGCGTCTTTCGTCGCCTGACGCTGGGCATCGTTGAAGTAGGCGGGAACCGTAATGACGGCCTGGGTGATGGTCTGACCAAGATTGCTTTCGGCCGTCTCTTTCATCTTCTGCAGGATGAAGGCCGAAATCTGCGACGGGGAGTATTTCTTTCCTTTGGCTTCCACCCACGCATCGCCATTGTCGCCGCGGACGATCTTGTAGGACACGAGAGCCTTGTCCGTTTCGACGATGGGATCGTCGAAACGGCGGCCGATCAGGCGCTTGATGGCAAAGATCGTATTTTCGGGATTGGTCACCGCCTGGCGTTTCGCCGGCTGGCCGACGAGAACTTCGCCGTCGTTGGCGAACGCCACCACGGACGGCGTCGTGCGGGCGCCTTCGGCGTTCTCGATCACCCGGGGCTGTTTGCCGTCCATCACGGCAACACACGAGTTTGTCGTTCCCAGGTCGATGCCGATTACCTTGTTGGCCATGTCCGCCTCCAACTTTGCCGCTTTCACGGCGCGCCCACGCGATACGCCCACGCCGCAAATCCGGTCGCATTCAATACCCTCCGCTGGATGGTCACGTTGACGACCGTCAAAATACGGAAAAATTCCAAAGCGAAGCAGCCTCAACCCTCACCCGGAAATCGATGGTGATCAGGTGGTCGGGGGAACAGGCCATCACAGTCCGCGGACGGCGAACTGTGAAACGCGTCGGCAGCGAGGATCTTCCGGACGTGAGAAGTCCCCCATGAGGCACGTCGGCAAGCTCTTCCATGGGGACGACCACGAGGGATTTCCGAATGCTTCCGGACATACGAGTCCCAGGTTTCATTCGCGAACGCGCGATACCGGACAAAGCGCCCAAGGCTCATGATTCCCGTATAGCCTAAAGTACGTCGATCACTGAGGCCGCCCGGCACAGCCCCCAAGGGCTACCATGGTCAGCGAGGACTCGCCCAGGCTCGCCATTCCTCTTCTCACCAGTTGGGGAGAAAGCGCGACATCGTGCGTGCAACACCTTCTGTCCATCTTCACGCTGTCGACGTCGTGGGCGGATAAGAGCTCCGAACACATAGCCGCAGACGCCGCGCAAGCGATTGCTGAAATTCTGGAGCTTGAATTCGCGGCGGTCCAGTTCAGCGCGTCGTCCGGCGTGGAGACTTTCAGGCACAGTCCTGCAAAGGACGATGCGAGCGGGCTGATACTTGAAGCTCTGACACAAATGAATTTCCCATGGCCGACCAGCGGGGTCTCCGACTGGAGAAGCCCCTCAGGCGGACCTATGCTGCGAGTTGCTCGGATCCCCGTCGGTCTGGGTGGTGACGGATGGCTTTTCGCGGGTTCCAGCAAGCCGCATTTTCCGGAAGATTTGGAATTCGTTCTTCTCTGCACCTGCGCCAACCAGATCGCCATCGCCCTACAATACTGTCGTATCGAGGCGGCTCTGCGAGAAAGCGAGGAGCGTTTCCGGAAGTTTGCCGAGTATTCGGCCAACGTCCTTTGGATTCTCGACGCGAATGCAATGCGGATCGAATATCTCAGCTCGGCATTCGCGCGGATCTGGGGACAGGCCCCGGAAACCATGCTCGGCACGATAGACCGCTGGGCGGGTACAATTTACCCGGAGGATCGCAACGACGCCCTGGCCGCTCTCGATTCCGTTTTGCGTGGCGACGTCGTCATCCAGCGATACCGCATCGTTCGCTCGAAATTCGAAATCCGCTGGATCCGCCACATGCTTTTTCCGATCCGGGACGCCGAGGGGGGCGTGACGCGTGTGGGCGGCATTGCGGAGGATATTTCGAAGTCCGTCGAGTTCCAGATTTACGTTCTCATCGCCAACGATTTCGCGCGGGAATCTGTGTCACTGCTGTTGCAGAGAAGCGGTTACAACGTCAAATGCTTCACATCACCACGACTCTTTCTCGAGGTTGCTCCGGTGCTCGTGCCCGGTTGCCTGCTTTTCGACGAACGGGAGTCCGACACGCAGGGCCTGCGCATTGTACGCGAGCTGAGAGCGCGGCTCATCGATCTTCCGGTGATTGTCATCGGCGACAGCCGTAGCGGCGTCAGCGTGGCCGTCAATACAATAAAAGCCGGCGCGACGGACTGGCTGGAAGCACCCTATGAAGAGGCCAACCTTCTTTCCGCCGTCGGGTCCGCGCTGGCCGGTGTTCAGGACGCAGTGGCCGCCGATCGCGCGTCGGGTCTCGCCCAGACGCACGTTTCGGAGATGACGCCTCGCGAACGTGACGTTTTGCTGGGCTTGGTGGCCGGCGAGACAAACAAGGAGATCGCACGGCGGCTCGATATCAGCCCGAGGACCGTGGAACTCCACCGGGCGCGTGTCATGGAACGGCTGGGCGCGCAGACCTTGTCAGAGGCTGTGTTGCTGGCGGCCGCCGCAGGCCTCATCCCGGGCCCGGCGAAAAGCTGGGGCGGCGGACCGTGATGCGAATTCCGATAAAGGGAGCTTCCGCGACGACGTCCATCCCGAGGCGCAAGCCTAAGCCGACCATTCCATGACGGCCCGATCAAGCGGCGCCGCGATAAATGGAAATTCAGCGGCCCACGAATACCGGTGGACGCTTCCCCATAAACGCGCGGCGGCCCTCGGCGTAGTCCTCACTGTCCATACAGTCACGGTTTAGTCGTTCCGCCTGATCGAGATCGCGATCCTCCGGATCCTTCACGACCTCTGAAAGGGTGAATTTGGCTGCCTTTACGGTCAGAGGCGCATTCTTGACGATGGTCGCAGCGTAGTCCCTGACCGCCTGCTCAAGCTCGTCCGCCGGAAAGACGTTGTTGACCAGTCCTACCCGCAGCGCCTCAGCGGCATCCAGACGACGACCGGTAAAGAGTATGTCTTTAGCGACCGAGGAATTCACCAGCTCGGCCAGGGGACGGAGACTGTCGAAGCCATAGGAGAGGCCGAGGCGGGCAGCGGGTATACCGAACTGGGCATCCTCGGAGGCAAAGCGCACATCCGCCACCAGGGCGGTGCTCACTCCGCCGCCGATACAATAGCCGCGGATCATCGCAATCAGCGGCTTGCTGAGCCGCGCCATCGCCGCGCGACCATTCTTTGAATACCGCCCGTATATTTCCGAGGACTTGGCATCATTCCGCCTCTCCTCGAACTGCGAGATGTCGGCGCCCGATACGAAGGCCTTCTCCCCGGCGCCTTTCATCACGACAACGCGGATATCCGGGTCTTTCTCGAAGGCCTCGAAGATCGTAACGACAGCTTCCCACATTTCCGGGCTGACCGCATTACGGCGTTCCGGATTATTGAAGGTTACCCAGCCGATACCATCGTCCCGAGCCGCGATCATCTTGTCCGTGCCAAGATCAAGATCGAGAGATTGCGCCGTCATGTCCTCGAGTCCTCCTGGTCCAGTCTTGTATATACAAGGCATGCATCTTCTGGCTGAGTGGGGCCATCGTTCCGGGCGATCAATAGCCCCCGAAGATGAGAAGCAGGCGAATGCGGGCCGCATTGCGAATATGGGCGCGCGCGGCCGCTTCAGCCTCATCGGGATTGCGCGCCTCGATCGCGTTGACGATTGCGGTATGCTCCGCGAACGAGTCCTGTGAGCGGTTATGGGTTTGGAACGTCGTGCCGGGAACGAGATTCAGCGTGTCGACGTGTCTCGTCAACTCATCCTGCAGATATCGATTGTGCGAGGCCTCGGCGATGGCGGCGTGAAAATGCTTGTTCATTGTCACGTGAGCGTCGACGTCGCGTTCGTCGAGAGCGCCCATTTCCAGCGAGAACTTGCGCAGCGATTGAATTTCAGGATCTGACGCGTGTTGCGCGGCGAACCGAGCCGCGGCCCCCTCAAGAAATTCGCGCAGACTGTAGAGTTCGAGGATCTGCTGCTTGTCGAGCTCGGCGACGGCGTAACCCCGCATCGGATGAAGCGCGAGCAGGCCCTCGGAAATGAGCCTGTTCATCGCCTCCCGCACAGGCGTACGGCTGATATCCAAAAGCGCCGCAACGTCCTTTTCCGGGAGCCGGCGCCCGGGCGGAAAAGTGCCGTTGCGGATCAGCTCCTTTATGGATCGATAGGCGAGATGAGCGCGGGACTCGGGAACCGGCTTCAAATTCATCGGTTCCGATAGTTTCAGCTTCACAGCGGGGGGCATTAGAATCTCCATACCCAACATAATAGCTGGGTTTGCCGGATTAGCCGATGTGACCCATGGCCGTGGTTGGAGTTGAACGCCCCACGGCCATCAAGTCTCAGATGACGCCTTCGGCGCGCAATTGTTCCAGTTCGGACTCGGCCAATCCCAGCTTGGTCAGGATGTCGAACGTGTGCTCGCCAACGCCAGGTGTCGGCAGGCGGATATCCTTGGAATAGCCGGAAATATTGAACCCCTGCGCTACCATCTTCTGTTCTCCGAGCTTCGGATGCGTCACGGGACGCACCATCTGCAAGGACTTGACCTGCGGATCTTCGAACATTTCATCCACGCGATAGACCGGCCCGCTCGGAACACCGGCCTCGTTCAGGACCTCCACCCATTCCTTGGTCGGACGCGTCGACAGGTAACGCGCCACGGTTTCGTTCAGTTCTTTGCGATTCGTCGCGCGCGCTTCGTAGGTCGCGAATTTGGGATGCTTCGCGAGATCCGGCGCGCCGAGCGCCGCGCAGAATCGCGCCCAGATCCGATGTCCGGCGGCGGAAATGCTGATGAGGCCGTCGCTGGTCGGGTAGGTTCCGGTGGGCGTCGCGGTCGGGTGAAAATTTCCTTCCTGTTCGGGAATCTGCTTTTTGTTCAGCCAGCGCGCCGCCTGGAAATCGAGCATCGCGATCAGCGATTCCAGCAATGACGTCGTGACCCAGCGCCCTTCGCCGGTTCGTTCACGGTCAAACAGAGCGATCATGATGCCCAGAGCGAGATATGTACCGGAGGTAAGATCGGAGATCGCGATGCCGACGCGCATCGGTCCGTCTCCCGGCTTGCCGGTGATCGACATCAGCCCGCTCATGCCCTGGACGACATGGTCGAGACCGGCGCGATCCGCGTATGGGACCTTCCTGGCCGAAGCCGGAGATCGATCCGTAGACGATGCGCGGATTAATCTTGCGGATCGTTTCGTAATCGATGCCGAGCCGGAACTTCACCTTGGCGCGCTGGTTTTCGACGATGACGTCGGCGTCCTTCGCGAGCCTCATGAACAGATCATGGCCGCGCTGGTCCTTGAAGTTGAGCGTCACCGCCTTCTTGTTGCGATTGAGGTTCTGGTAATCCACGCCTTCGCGCTTGCCGACGACCTCTCCCCGCTCCTCTTCGGTCGGAGGCTGCTCGATGCGAATCACATCGGCGCCCCAATCGGCGAGATGCCGTACGCATGTCGGCCCGGCGCGCGCCTGGGTGAGATCCAAGACCTTGATGCCCGAAAGAGGCAGCGGCTTGTCGGCCAAATTCGTCTCCTGCTTGGCGATGTCTTCCGATGTTCCGAATTCAAATGGATCCGCCGCGCGCATTGGCGTCTCCTAGCGATTGAGAATTCGATCTCGCGTCATTTCATTGAGGCGCTTGATTCCGATTTGGCCCATGCCGCGATGAACCTCGTCCTTCAGGATCGAGATTGCATGCGAGACGCCGTTGCCACGATCGACCGCGAGTGCGTAGTTGAACGGGCGTCCGACCAAGACGAAGCTCGCGCCGAGTGCGATCGCTTTGAGAACGTCCGTACCGCGCCGAATTCCACCGTCGAGCATAACCGGGATGTCGGTGATCGCATCCGCTATCGCGGGAAGAGCCCGGAACGACGTGATGGACGCATCGAACTGGCGCCCGCCATGATTGGAAACGACGATGCCATCCGCGCCGACATCACGTGCGAGGCGCGCATCGCCGACATCGAGCAGACCTTTGATCACGAATTTCCCCGGCCAATAGCGGCGAATTTCCTTCATATGCTCCCAGGTGAGATGGGCACGGCCGCTGAATTCGCGTTCGATCGAATTCGCGACGATAGGCACGCCCCTTGTCGCGTAAGAGTTCTCGAAGTGCGGCATGCCATGATTGACCAATGTGCGGAGAAAGGTCTCGACCGTCCATCGAGGATGGGTTAATCCCTGCCATGCCAGCCCGAGACTTGGACGGAACGGAGTCGAGAATCCGTTGCGTAAATTGTTCTCGCGATTCGAACCGACACCGGTGTCGACCGTAACGACAAGAGTATCGATCGAGGAGTTGATTGCCCGATCGAGCAATTGTTCAATCTGCGGCATCGTCGGCGGCAGATAGGACTGAAACCAGGCTGCGGGATTGGCCGCCGCGATTTCCTCGAGGCGGACCAGGGATGAGCCGCTGATCACCATCGGGATGTTCGCATCGCGAGACGCTTCGGCGATCGCGATGTCCCCGTGATAGGCGGTCATGCCGCAAATCCCCATCGGGGCGATGCCGAACGGCGCGCTGTAGGTTTTGCCGAAGAGAATGGTTTCCTGATCGCGCTCGCTGACGTCGGTCAGATATCGCGGGACCAGGACGTAATCCTGATATGCGCGTCGCAACTCCGCCAGACAGTTCTCATCCTCAACCCCGGACGAGATGTAGCTGAAAATCGGACGTGGAAGCCGGCGCCTTGCCTGTTTCTCGAAATCGTCAAGCGACAAAATGGTGCGCAGACCGCGCGGAACATCTTTTGTCGAGCGACGCTCGTCCTCGTGGACTGGCCCGCCGGCACCGCGCTCTCGACGGCATTGTCGACGAACTCATCTCGGTCGGCCCGGAAATTCCGGACGCTTCAACATTGCCGGCACCCGTCTTCAGACGGACTGACATCGCTTCCTCTCCAACTGCTTTGCCTGTTTTGCCCATCGATCAACCGCGGCTCTTGACCGGCCTTATCGCCAGTGTACTCTCATGTATACATAGTTACACATTCGGCAAACGAATGGTAGGGGTAAGGAGGAAACATTGGAAAGTCACAACAAATCCGGGTTGAACCGACGCGAAGCGCTCGCCGGGGCCATCGCGACCGGCGCATTGCTGTCGTCCTCATCGGCGGCATTCGCTCAGACGAAATTCCCAACCCAACCGATCGAAATGATCGTGCACGCGGGCGCCGGCGGCGGCACCGATCTGACGGCACATGCCCTGATGAACGGCGTGCGAGAAGTTGCCGGTTGGCAGATGGCTCTTGTCCGGAAGACCGGCGGTTCCGGTGCGGTGGCTCACGATTATGTTCTGAGCCGTCCGCGCGACGGCCATACGGTCATGGTCTTCACCGGTTCGCAGACCTCGACGATCGCGCGCGGTAAGTCGCCGCTGAAAGTCGAGGATCTGGTCGGCATCGGCCGCGGCACGATCGATCCGGGCTTCCTGATGGTTTCGGCCAAGAGCCCGATCAAGAGCATGCAGGACTACCTCTCCGAGGCGAAGAAGCGGAAAGTGACCACCGGGTTTGTGACGGTTGGGGGCGGCGATCACATCACGATCTATCTCCTGCAAAAAATGGGGGGCCTGCAGCCGATCACTCCGGTGCCGATCCAGAGCGGTGGCGAGATCGCGATCAATCTCATCGGCGGAAATCTCGACGCCGGGTTTATCCAGGTGAACGAAGCTCCCGCCCAGCTCGCATCCGGCGAAGCTGCGCCCAATTCTCGGGTTTACCGAAGAGCGCAATCCGGTGCTCAAGGATGTGCCGACGGCGCGCGAACTCGGATTCGATATCGTTCGACCGACGCTTCGCGGATTCGCCGTCGCCCGCGGAACGCCCGACGACGTGGTCGCGATCCTTCGCGAGACGTTCGCGAAGGGCATGCAGACGCAATCCTACCAGGATTACATCAAGAACGGCGGAATGCTGCCCAACAGCGCGGGCTCGGGCCCGGAGTTCGAGGAAAGCATTCGCCGTGAGTACAAAGAGTCGGTTACGGCTCTCACTGAACTCGGCCTGATGTAATCACGACATGTCACAGACACAGCAATCCGATCGGGACATCGAGCACGGCGCGACCTTTCGGTCGCGCCTGTACTCGGACTGGACGGCGGCCGGCGGCGTTCTCGTCATTCTCGCGGTCCTCTACTACGTCGCGTCCCAGATCGAGTCTATTCCGGAATGGCTGCTGCAAGGCATCCAGCCGGCGAGCTACCCCAAAGGCGTGATTGTCGCGATTGCGTTTTTCGTGGGGCTCATGCTGCTCGACGCGCGCCGGGATCCAAACGACATTCCTGAACGTATCCCAGCGCTCGTCTATTCGACAATTCTGGCGATGGTCCTGTCGCTCCTCCTGTCGACGTTCTTCGACTTCTTCCTGGGAATCATTTTCTTTATTTGTGTGGCGGTTCCTCTTTGGGGCATGCGTCGGTACGCGTTTGCCCTCCTCTATGCTGTGCTCCTGGTGGCGGCGGTCTACCTGCTGTTCTCGACAGGACTAGGCGTCCGCTTTCCGCACGGTCCGCTGACCGACCTCTTTCCATAAGGTGATGTGATGGATTTGCTTATCGGCGGATTCGCGGCTGCTTTTGAGCCGTACAATTTCATGCTGATCCTGGTGGGCCTTCTGATCGGAACGGTCATCGGCATCCTTCCGGGCATCGGCGCCACTATGACCGTCGCGCTGCTTCTGCCCTTCACAATGGTGATGGAGCCTATACCTGCGCTCTGCATGCTGTTGTCGCTGTACTGCGCCAACGGCTTTGCAGGTGCGATCTCGGCGATCCTGATCAACGTGCCTGGCTCCTCGTCCGCCATGGTCACCTGTCTCGATGGATACCCCCTTGCGAAGCGGGGCGAGGCAGCCCGGGCCCTGGGGATGGCCACGGCCGCGAGCACGATCGGAGGCATTTTCAGCGTTTTCGTTCTGATCATCTGCGCGCCGCTTCTCGCGAAGGTGGCTTATCAGTTCGGCCCGCCTGAATATTTCGCGCTGACCTTATTCGGCATCTCGATGGTCGCGTCCGCAGGCGGCGCCAATACGGGCCGCAATCTCATTGCCGGTGGCTTCGGCGTTCTCATCGCGACAGTCGGCATCGACTATACCTCGGCGACCGAACGCTTCACCTTCGACTACGTCGAACTCAGCAACGGATTTCAGACAGTCCCGGTGCTGATCGGGCTATTTGCCATTACCGAACTTCTCATGCAGGTCCATACCCTGAACGTGGTTGTCGAACGCATCGCATTGAAGGCGATGAAACTGCCGACGCTCGCCGACTATAAGAAAACCTGGAAGGCGATCGCAGCAGGCTCGGGAATTGGCACCTTCATTGGGATTCTGCCCGCGGACGGAGGGACCGTTGCGTCCATTGTTTCGTACAACGAGGTGAAGCGCTGGTCGAAGAACCGCAAGGAATTCGGCCATGGCTCGCTCGAAGGTCTGGCCGCCGCGGAGGCGGCGAACAATGCCGCGACCGGTGGCGCCATGGTTCCGACCTTGGCGCTCGGCATTCCCGGCAGCGCGGTCACGGCCGTCATCCTGGTCGGGCTGAGCGCTCAAGGCCTCCGTCCAGGGCCCTTCCTCTTCCAGCATCAGCCCGATTTCATCTATGCGATCTTCGCCATCATGATGATTGCAAACGTGCTGTGGCTGGTACTCGGGATGTTCGGTGCGAAACTGTTCGCACTGCTCACTCTCGTGCCGAGCGCAATCCTGTGGCCGTCGGTCTTCACGCTGGCGGTGATCGGATCTTATTCGCTCGATCAGAACATGTTCGACGTATGGGTCATGTTTGGATTCGGCGTGATCGGATACGTGATGAAAAGGTTCGGCTTTTCGGTCGTCCCGCTCGCGATGGGCTTGATACTCGGTGACATGCTGGAGAACTCCTTCAAGCAATCGATGCTGATCTTTGCGCAGGATTGGACAATGTTCTTCTCGCGTCCGATCGTTCTGCTGTTCTTTGCATGTGCGCTGCTCGGCGCCTCGTCGTCGTAGTACTCTCGACGCCCTGTCACGTTGGCGGGATCGGCGTCAATACGCAGCACCTCAAGCATCAGGCATGGATGGGAAATGACCCTTAATATGGATGCCGCCGCATCGCCGAACATCGACGAGCTCGTGGCGAAAGGCTCGGAGCCTTTCGAAAACAAAGGCTTTATCGGCCTTATCGGGCCCGTTCTGTTCAAGACCCACGACAAGAGAACACGTTGTGGATCTTTGGCGAGCGACAAGCACGAGAACAGGAATGGTGTGATCCACGGCGGAATGCTTGCGGCCTTCGCCGAC
>CAWAYQ010000031.1:0-26313 GCA_963786225.1 uncultured Alphaproteobacteria bacterium | reverse complement strand
TTCATGCGTCTCTATCCGGAGACCATCCTTGCCTCCGGTCAGGTACGCGGCCGGAGCCGCGTACCTACCTTGTCGCTATCAGTAACACCGCCTGACCAGGCGGCCGTAAGGGTCGGCCTCCTGGACGCACCGTCGACCTACGACCGCCCCGGCGGCGAGCGGCGCAGCAACCGCGGCTCCGTAACCAACGGCTCCGTACCCAACGGCGCGGCGAGTGGTTCGGCGCGCCACACCGGCATAGCTCATAGGTGTAAGGGGTCGTCCGACCCTTGCTTCCGCGCCCGTTATCCCAGGTCCGTCCTGGAGCAGGACGGATCGCTCACTCATCAGCAAGCCGGCTATGCCTACGATGGCGGCAAATACATAACGCAAAGCCATTCGATGTCTGCGGGTCATTGTTCGCCTCCTGCGATGCTGCCTACCGGAATTTCGTCGATATCCTGCACGTCCTTTATCTCAAGCTTCCTGGCATCCGCGGGCGCCTTGAATACGAAAGCACTGGCATCGGCCACCGCGTCTGTTTTCCAGTCCCTGAATTTGATTGTGTACTGCGGCGCACCGGCAACGCCCTTGCTCGTGATCACGTATTTCCTCGGTACGGGATTGTCTCCCTTTTCGACCCAGAGCTGCCAGTCCGTGTCCATATTGCGAAATGCAAGATGGTCGCATTCGACGCCGTCAATCACGCCCTCGCCGATATGCCTGGCTTCGATGACATCCTCCGCAAGACGATCGTAACTATCGGCCATCAGAAGATCCGCGGCGGGAATTGAGAACGAGTGCTCGTCCCTGAGCCGGTCGACGAGTTGATCGATCGTACCGGGAGCATTGACGCTGGCGAAAATATTACTGTGCCGACCGAGCACCGTCGCGGTTGTCCCATCGAAAACAAGTTCGACGTCGGTATAGCCGCCGGTCCTGCTCACACGCAGCTTGTTGGGACGGCCTATCTGCAACTGTCCCGAATTCGTAAACTGGATCTTCTGCACGCTGGGTGTGATCACCTCTATATCCGAGTCGAACGAGGCGGAGATTGAGTTCTGAGCCGCGACATAGGTCGCCATCGCCTTGAGAATTTTGGCGGCGGGGTTTTCCATTTTGGCGTCGTCCTGAGCGTGCGCGATCGGTAACCCCGAAAAGAGCGCAATGAGCGCAATTGCGGGAATCCGCGCGGCACGGCCAAGTGTTCCGTACATATATGTCGTAGCCAGTTTCATGGCAGATCTCCCTTCAGAAGATTAGCTCCACTCGGTGAGGTGATGCATGACGGATCGGTAGCAGCCGTAACCGGCCTTCCCACGCAATCGCGACAGCGCACTGCCGCGGTCCACTCCCGCAAGGCTCCTTCAAGGGGTCGAATTCTCTCGACGCCTTTTTTTCAAAAGCGCTTGCAGCCTCCCGAAAGCCTACAGCGATAAACGGAACGGCCGCTTGCCATTGCGCGCCAATTTTGCCGGGCGGAGACGAGATTGACGGAGGGGCGGAGGGGCGGAACCGCTGCCGGTCGCGTAGCGCACGTTACGCCGGCGTTTACTCCCGGTCTCCGCGCTCTATGTGAATCCCTGGGTTTGACGAGGTTGATAGTTGTGCGTCCTCACTTGGGAGCCCGCGATGTCAGAGGACTATCAAGAGCATCACGTGTCTACGCGGGTGCCTGTTCCGGTCCTCCTGATCGACGAAGGCGTCGCGCCGCTCCCGAAAGCCGCCGCGCATCTCGACACGGTGCGGCAGTTGCGCGATCTGATCCGCGATGTGCTGCCCCATGAGCGGCCGACCGTCGAACGGCTCGCCCGGCGCCTGAATATGAGTGTGAGGACCCTGCAGCGTCGTACGCGCCACGTCGGGCTTACCTTCGAGGCGCTGCTCGACGAAACCCGCCGCCAGAGCGCACTCGGGCTGATCGAGAGCGGCGAGAACACGGTAACGGAAACCGCCTACCAGCTCGGCTATTCGGACCCTGCTCATTTTACCCGGGCGTTCCGGAGATGGACCGGCATCGCGCCGCGCGAGTTCGGCCGCGTATGCCGCCAGCGGCGCCGGTCGCGGGCGGATTAGGTGGGAAAGGGAGAAAGTCCAGAAACTCATCGACAACAACGACCAAAGAGGAGGCCAGAATGAAACTTTCGATCGCTTTGTCCACGCTGCTGATCACCGGGTTCATGGGTGCAAGCACCGAACAGGCCAGTGCCGTGGTGTACTGCCAATACGTTTCGTATCCTGCCGGGTGCGTTGCGAGGCCCGGCGTCGTGTTGCGCGCGCGCCCCGTCGCGCGGCGGGCAGTAACCCCCGGCGTCGGCGCCCCAGGGGTTGGAGTGCGGCCGGGAACCCCGGCGAATCGCGGCGGACCCGTTAATCGAGCAGGCAGGCGCTGATACTGCTGGAGTTCTGAAAAGGCGTCGAGATGGCCCGCACGCAGGCCGTTCCCATGACGCTCCTCACCGGCTTTCTCGGCGAAGACCACTTTGTTGAAGCGAACTCTCACCGGCGACCACAGCCTTCGGGTCGCGAGGCTGGTGAGGAGTGCGCAGCATCGCGTTCGAACCATGCGCGGCAGGCTCGGAGCTCGCGGCCCATCTTTCGAGACGAGGCTTCGCCTCTCCTCAGGATGAGGCGGTGGGTGTGGCGCTAACCCACCCCCGTTCCCCGACAGTGTGCGGATGCGGGCGCTATAGCCCTCGCCGCCGAGAATGGTCTTGAGCGCGTCGCCGCCGTAGTGTCAGCGGCAGGCAATATTTGAATTGCCGTGAGGGCAGCGTGGTGAACCACTAATCCTGATTGATCATGTTTCCGCCTGTTTCAATCCTGCCCCGGCCCGGGCAGCGGACCTCGCCCGCTTCGTCCTCTGCAGAAGGGCAAGCGCGCCGACCGTGTAGGCCGCCGCCACCAGCACATTGACCAGACGCGAGGCGAACGCCTCGGCGCTGCCGCCCGGCACGGGGCTGAGCCCGAGGCCCAGGAGAAGAATGAAGGTGCCGAAGGCGATGCCGAAGATCGGTGCCGCGCGTCCGCCCATCACGATGCGGCCCGCGAAGAGGAGGCTGGCGACGAGGCACACCAGCACGAAGGCCAGAAGCGAGTTGCCGAGGACGACGAGATTATAGGCCAGAGCGGCGGCGAGCCCGCCGACGAGATTGCCGAGGATGAGCGCCCCCGCCACGAGACTGCTCTGACGCGGATCGGACTGGCGCAGCAGCGTCACGATTGTGATGAGCACCACGATGGCGACCTGCGAGGCGTCGAGTATGTACCAGATCAGGACCGGCATGAGGACAAGGGTGTTGCGGAGCGCCACGCGCGCGGCGTCAGCCGGTTCCAGTGCCGCGGCGGCCGGCGCCTTGGCCGCAACGGCCGGATCGTCCGGGGCCGGAAACACCGCGAAGGCCGCCCAGACCACCACCAAAGCGACGCAGGCCGCCTGGAACAGGGTCCCCGCGAAACCCGAAGCCGTGTCCGGCGACACGACGGCAAAGACCGGAAGGGTCACCGACGCGATCTGCAGCAGAAGCGTGACGAGATCCGGCGCGCCACGGAACTGCGCGTAAGTGGTGAGGCAGAACACCAGCCCGATCGCCATGATCAGGACCACCGGAGCGGCGACCAGCGCCATCGACAGAAGCAGGACCAGGAGGTTGGTGAGGGCGACCACCACAAGGAGGCCGATGCCCTGACCGAGCGATGGCGGCCGGCGCAGCTTGATGAGGATCTGCGCCGCGAGCATAGGGCCGAGGAAGGTGAAGTCCCAATCCATCGCTTCCGCGAAGGCGAAGCATCCGGTCACGCCGAAAGCGATGCGATATCCGGCGCGCCGCAAAGCGGTGGTGTCCAACGGGGCGGAGGCCGCCTCAGTTGACATAGCTCAGGAACGCGACGAGGCGGATGCGCAGCCAGGCGAGAGCGTTCATGACAGGGTTGTCGGCCGTATAGACGATGATATTCGCCTGCGAGCCGAGCCGCACGCCGTTCGGGATTGGCTGTTCCCGATCATAGGCGACGCGAACCGGGATCGGCTGAGGATCGCGGATCCAGCCGCTGGCATTGCGGATCTCGGGAAGCCCGGTCACCGGATCGCTCTCCTTGCTCGACACGCCGTAGCCGATGCTTTCGATCTTTCCCCGGTAGACACGCCCCGGCCGGACATCGAGCACGATCTCGACCGGATCGCCGGGCTTCATGTTTTCGAGCGTGTTCTCGCGGAACGCCGCATCGACCCAGATCTCCCGGACGTCGATATAGGTCATGGCGGCCTGCCCCACGGGGACGAATTGGCCGAGGCCGAGCTGCAGGTTCGTAACGACGCCATCCGAGGGAGCCTGGATGGTCGTGCGCGTGAGATCGAGCTGCGCCCGCCTCAGGGCCGCCGACGCATCGCGGATCTGGGCGTTCTCCAGCCCCTTGCTGCCCATGCTCTGGCGCGCCTGTTCGAGCTCGGCTTCCGCCTTCGCCACCGCCGCATCGGCGGAGGTCAGGGCCGCGGTTTCGGTATCGTAGCGCGCCTGGGGGTAAATGCCCTTCTTGACGAGTTCCAGCACCCGGTTCGCCTGCTCGCGAGTGTTCTGGCGCGCGGCGACGGCGTTCGCGACACTGGCCTCGGCCGCGACGACGCCCGCCGTCGACGAACCGACCGATTGACCGGCCACTTCGAGCTGCGCCGCCGCCCGCTCGACGGCGATGCGATAGGGTTCCGGGTCGAGGCGCAGCAGCACCTCCCCCGCCTTGACGCGGGCATTGTCGCCGACGCCGAGCTCGGCCACCCTGCCCGCGATCTCCGGCGCAATCTTCACGACATAGGCCTGGATCGTCGCCTGCGCCGTATACGGCGTAACCCGGTCCGCGATCAGCCCGTAGACGAAAAACACGGCGGCGATCGCCACGACGACAAGGGCGGGACGGCGCATCGGGTTCGCGGCCGGCGTCGCCTTGGCCGGCTCCTTGGCAGGTGCGGCAGGTGCGGCAGGGGCCACAGGGGCCACAGGGGCGGCATCGGAGAGGCGCTCGGTGGACATGATCGGCTCCCTAAAGTGCGGTTTTCGCCGCTATCGAACCAAGGCTATCGTGGCCGTGCACGGATTGACATGTCCGGTTTCGGCGATGCCGCTCCGCCATGAGAGCGCGAAGTTCGAATGGCAATGCCGGAATGCGGTGCCGGGAGTGGATTAGACGAAACCCCCGGCCCGCGCCTGTAGCATCCTGTAACTTCTACGGATGCCGCGCGGCCGGGATGCTTTCGCCCTGCATGCCCCGGCGTGCCCGATTCAGTGGGTGCTCACTGTGCAGAGCGGTTCATCAGGATGTATTCGAGCGCATCTGTTGGTCGATCCGGGCTTGTCCTGGCGCCTAGACAATCCCTTTTGGATCGCAGACAGTTCTCGGCAAGCATTGCTTTAGGGGAAACTTTCAATGGATTTCGCAGTCATTGACGTCGCTCTCGTGGCGAAGCTTCTTCTGCTCTTGCTGATCGGGATGGGACCGAAGATCGCGCTGGTGCCGTTTCTGGAAAAGACCCAGAAGTTCGACGCGGAGACAAAGGTCAAGATCGGCCGTCAGATGGTTCTGACGGCCGTCGTTACGGCGCTGATCCTTTTTGCCACCGGCGCTCTCTTGATGCGGCTGCTGCACATCACGGGGGGTGCGGTCGCGGTCGCCGGCGGCATTATCCTGGCGCTTCTCGCGATCAAGATGGCATCCGGGCCGACTGAAGCGCACCACGAAGATCTGGGACTTCCGGTAGACCCGGAAAAAGTCGCGGTCTTCCCCCTCGCCGTTCCCTATCTGCTGAATCCCGTCGGCATCACGGTCCTCATCATTGCGTCCGGCGAAGTCGTCTCGGTCGCAAGTGCCGTGCTCGTTGTGGTGCTCGTCCTGATCGTCGGTGCATTCGACTATCTGGTGTTCACCAATATCGATGCACTGGCCAAGCGCATGAAGCCGGCCAGCCTTGTCATCTCGGAGGTCGTCTTCGGAATTCTTTTGACCGCCGTCGCCGTCCAGCTCACCGTGAGCGGACTTGGCCAACTCGGCATCATCGCCACGACCGCCGCGCATTGATCCCCGGCTCGGGCCGCACTCTCAAAAACCGGGAACGGCGATACCGGCTTTCTGAAGTCCCTCGGCGAAATGGGCCTGATCCTCGGGCTTCATGCTTCGCATCGTCAATTCCTGACGGAGATTCTGCACGAGGCCGGGCGCATTAACGAGGATCCACGTGCGCTCGCGCTCGGCTCCCGCTTCGTCTCCAAGCTGACCGTAAATGATCGCCGCGAACAGGTGGTAGTGAGGGTGTAGCGGGACCTCGGCTCTCTTGATCCAGACGGCGGCACCGCGATAATCGCGCTGCATGTAAAGGCAAAGGGCGAGCGAGGCTTCCAGCAGGGACGATCGCGAGGGATTGCGGTCCATTGCCATGGCGATGAACTTCGCTCCCCTCGCCCACTCCCCCGCTACGGCGAGACGAGCGCCATATTCTCCGAGAAACTCGGCATCGTTGGGATTGATCTCGACCGCGTGTTCGCCAACCTTGAGAGCCGCCTCGACATCGCTCTTGAAGGCCAGGACCATCATCTGCGCCTGCAGCGAGCGGATGTTTTCCGGGTCCAGTTCCACGGCACGGCGCGCTGCGACGGTGGCGCGGTTGAGAAGCGAGGAGTTTGCCGGATCGGGATTTTGGCGAAAGCGCAGCTTGTCGACATACATCAACGACAGCAGCGCCCAGGCCGTGGCGTATTCGGGGAACCGCGCGACCGATTTCTCGAGGCACGCGCGCACGGAATCCGCAACTTTCGGATCGAAGTTCGCACGGTATGTGTAATACGACAGGGTGCAGGAATAGGCCGCCCAGTCGTCCGGGGCGTTTGTCGCGTCGGCGCGCGCCGCATCGGCCTGGAAAATAACCCCGTATGGGCGTGCGATCGCGGTCGCTACCTGGTTTGCGATATCGTTCTGGATTTCAAGGAGCGCGCGCACATTGAGATCGTCATCGTAGATATTGGCCCACACGACGGAGCCGCCCCTGACGACCTTCGCCATCAGGCGCGCCTTGCCGTTTTCCAGGCGCACGCTGCCGTCGAGAACATAGCGCTCCGAATTTGGCTCGAGCGGCGGCGTATCGGACTCCTGCGGAGCCGCCACCACGACGAGTTCCCGGAACTTGGCGATCCGGCCGATGATCTCCTCGGTCAATCCCTTGGCGACGATTGCGGAGGTCGGGAGTTTTCGTCAGGTCCTCGAAGGGCCGGACCATGATGCGCGGCACCGCGGGCATTTCGGCCTTGAGAGATACCGCGGGCGCCGATCTCAGCTCTCCCAGTTCATGCATCACGACAAGGAGCGCGCCGGCGAGCAGCACGCTCAGGCAGACCAGGATTGTAAAAGCGGGCACCGCCCATCGCGGCAATGGCCGGGACGCGGCCTTCGGCTCGCGGGCTGCACCGGAACGATCGGGTTGGTCGCTGCTCGGAGGAAAAGCGAAAACAGCGGTACGTCTTGTTTCGAAGACAGGGACATAGCCGCCCTTCGGCATCGTCATTACAATTTCGTCGTCGCGCCCCGAGGTCAGGTAATAGTGCTCAAGCGCGCGCCGCACCCGGCCGGCCTCGATCCGCACGACCGGATCGGCCTGGGCATCGAATGACGAGTCCCGGCCGAAGACTTCCGTTGCGATCGAATAGGCCTTGATCCGATCGCCCCTGCCCGCGATCGTCTCGTCGACGACATAGGAAAGAAAGCGCTTCGCGCGGTCGGGCACGTCGAAATCGGGGCTGGCGATCACTTTCGCGATCGCCGCTCGAACGGCCTCGGCGCTCGTTCCGGAAGGACACGCCGGAACATCGCCGATGCCCAGGGCACTTGGATGGGGTCACGACATCCCCCGACGCCATACGCGACGCTCTTTGGCGGCGTTGCCTACTGTAACCTACGTTCAGAATAGAATGGCCGCAACCTAAGATAGGGCTCGGCACGTTAGTGCACGACCCGGATCCTCAAACCGGCAGGATCGAAATGAGCCCTGGGCTGGACGCCGCCCGTCGCCGATTTCCTTTGTCGTTCAACGAGATCGAGAGATTGATCGAGGAGAGCGAAGAATTCAGCGCACTCTGCGACGACCTCGCTGCCGCCGAAGCGGCCTTGTTCGCGGTCGATGACCTGCCCCGCCCGCTCCGCGCCGAGCGTCTGGCGGAATGCAACGACTGGATCCAGGCTCTGTCGGTCGAGATCGAGGACGCCCTGACGAGGGCCAAGGTCATCCCGATCACGCCGCGGCCCCCCGGATAGGCTCCTTCGGCGTTCTCCACGCCCGTCGGAACCCACACGATGCTGCAAGCTCCGGAATGCGATGTGGTTTTGGCGCGGCGTCGGAATTTCCATCGCGCGCCGTGAAGAACCGACGCGAGGCTTCCGGCCTATGACCTCGCCGCGGCTCATGAATTCGTACAGTCGATCTCCGCCGTCCGCCCTGTTTATCTGGGCCGTCATCAGTAGATGTTACAGGATACTACAGGTCTCAACGACCACCGTTGTGTAACGTCTCTTCCACAACCAACCCGCTCCACAGGCGCGTTGCCGACGAGTGGGCGCCTGCGTGCGGCGAAAATCGCCGCGAAGGCCAGGAGGAGAGCCCTATGTCGAGTTCGCCCAGAATTGACCAATTCTTTTTGATGCACGATGCCCGCACCGATCAGTGGCGCAAGGTCCTCACGGAATCGGAACGCTGGGTCGCAGGCGACGCGACGGCCAGGGATGTCGAGGCCGCTTTGGCCGAACTGCAGATCATCGAGGAGTTTCACGCCTATCCGGGCATGAAGATCGTGCGCGAACTTCAGGAACTCATCGCCGCGAACGACGCCAGAAGGGTCTGCGACCTCACCCGCCGCATCTCCGACGCCATCCTCACCAACAGCCAGGCCTCCGACGTCGATACGGACGAGGCAAACCGCGGCGACGGCGTCCAGCTCGACGTCCTGCCCAGCGTGCTCGGTGGCCGCAGGACATCCCGGCCCTATTTCGAAGTCCTGTTCGTCAGCAACCAGCCTCCCGAACGCTTTCCGGCGATCGCCGCCGAGATCCGCCGCCTGCGGCGTCCGGAAGACGGATTCATCTATGAACCGGTGATTGTGCGCAGCATGGAGGATGCGATCTGCGCCGTCGTCGTCAATTCCAGGATCGCCGCCGTGATTATCAACGACGGAACCGCACTCAAATCGCTGCATCAGGCGCCGGCGCTACGCGCTTTCCTCGATCCTCTCGTCGGTACGCTTCCGGGCTCGACGTCCGGGCTGAAACTTGCCGACATTCTTCATCGGATCCGGGCCGATCTCGATCTCTATCTCGTAACCGACCGGGCCGTTGAAACCCTGGCCGGCGACGAGGCCGCCTCGGCCGTGCGCCGCATCTTCTACATGGTGGAGGAACCGCTCGAACAGCATCTCGCCGTGCTCGAAGGCGTCCAGGCCCGCTACGAGACCCCGTTCTTCGACAATCTCAAACGCTACGCGGAACGGCCGATCGGTACGTTCCACGCTTTGCCGATCGCGCGCGGCAAATCGGTGTTCCGCTCGGAATGGATTCGCGACATGGGCGAGTTCTACGGAATCAACCTGTTCCTCGCCGAAAGCAGCGCAACGACCGGCGGCCTCGACAGCATGCTGGAGCCGACCGGAAACATCAAGAAAGCGCAGGAACACGCGGCTCGGGCGTTCGGCGCCGATCACGTGTTCTTCGTCACCAACGGTACCTCGACCAGCAACAAGATGGTGGTGCAGGCGCTCGTCGCGCCCGGCGACATCGTGATCGTCGATCGCAATTGTCACAAGTCGCATCACTACGGGCTCGTTCTCGGCGGCGGCCAGCCGCTCTACGTCGAGGCATTTCCTCTGACGCAGTATTCGATGTACGGCGCGGTACCGCTGAACACCATCAAGAAGGCGCTGCTCGATCTGCGCGACGAGGGGCGTCTCGACCGGGTCAAGATGCTCGACCTGACGAACTGCACGTTCGACGGCCATATGTACAACACAAGGCGCGTCATGGAGGAATGCCTCGCAATCAAGCCGGATCTCATCTTCCTGTGGGACGAGGCGTGGTCCGGATTTGCCCGTTGGTCGCCGTTCCTGCGGCCGCGTACGGCCATGGGCGCCGCGGAGGCGCTGGAGGAATGGCTGGCCGATCCGGCCTCCGTCACGGCCTACGAACGCCAGCAAGCCGAACTCGGCAAGAACCCGTCTGCCGACAAGATGTTGAAGACCAGGCTGATCCCCGATCCGCGCAAGGTGCGGCTCCGGGTCTACCAGACGAATTCAACGCACAAGTCGATGTCGGCCATCCGTCAGGGCTCGATGGTTCTGGTGAAGGACGTCGATTACCCGAAGGTCGCCAGCCAGTTCCGCGAGGCCGTATTCACCCATGCCTCGACAAGCCCGAACCAGCAGCTGATCGCGGGTCTCGAGGTCGCGAGACGCCAAATGGACCTTGAGGGATACGGGCTGGTGATGAACGCGATATCGATCGCGCTCAAGATCCGGCGCGCGATCAACACCCATCCGGTCATCTCCAAATATTTCCGGGTTCTGGGCGCAAGCGACCTGATCCCGGCCGAGTTCCGGCAATCCGGATTCAAGGATTATCTCGAACCCGGAGTTTCCTGGGCCGACGTCGTGAAAGCCATGCGCGAGGATGAGTTCTACCTCGATCCGACGCGGTTGACGCTCGTCTGCGGAACGGCGGGGTTCGACGGGACGCAGTTCAAGGGGCTGCTCGCCAGCCGCTTCAACATCCAGGTCAACAAGACCTCGCGGAATTCGGTGCTCCTGCAGTCCAACATCAACAACACGCGCAGCGACGTCGCTCATCTCGTCCGCGTCCTGGTCGAAATCTGCGGCGAACTGGAAAAGAGCTTCAGGACCGGCGGGGAAGGCGCCAAGGCCGCATGGTCCGCCCGCGTGAAAAGCCTGATGGAGGATGTGCCGGACCTTCCGAACTTCAGCCACTTCCACCGCGCCTTCCGCTCCGACGCCGGCGACAAGACAAACGAGGGCGACATGCGCTCGGCCTTCTTCGGAGCGTACAAGGAAGACGAATGTGAATACCTCCCCCTGCAGAGCCCGGACGTCGACAAGAGGCTGAAGAGCGGGCCGGAGCTTGTCTCTGCGAACTTTGTGATCCCCTACCCCCCGGGCTTCCCGATCATGGTTCCCGGACAGGTGCTTACAAAGGAAACGATCGACTTCATGCGCAAGCTCGATGTGAAGGAAATCCACGGCTATGAGGCCAACAGGGGTCTAAAGCTCCTGCGGACGGACTTGCTCGCGGCGCCCGCGCACACGGGACCGGCGCACACGGCGCCAGCGCACACGACGCCGGCGCGTTCCGCGCGTACGGCGCCGGCGCGTGCCGCGCGAGCAAGGTAACGACATCGGAGGGAGAACGACGATGGCTAGCTTCTTTCAGTTTCTCGGGGCCAACCCTTATATCCTGCTGTTCCTCACAGTCGGGCTCGCTATCTGGCTCGGACGCCAGAGCATTGCCGGCTACGGCCTCGGTATGGTGGCGGCGGCGATCATCATCGGCTGCGCGTTGGCGGTGTTGGGCTCCGCCTACGGGGTCAAACTGCAGCTCGATAATTTTACGAAGCTGATGTTCTACTATCTGTTCATGTACGGCGTCGGGCTGCGTGTCGGCCCGTCCTTCGTCAACAGCCTTGGCCGCGACGGTTTGCGTTTTACGTTTCTCGCCTTCGTCAGCTGCATCATCGGTCTCGCGATCGTCGTCGCCGGCGCGAAGTTCTTTGACCTTCCCCCAGGGACGGCCGGCGGCATGCTCGCGGGTTCGCAAACCATGTCGGCTGCCATCGGCACCGCCGAAGAAGCCGCGACATCGGGACTTCTCAATCTTCCGCCGGGGACGCCGCCGGAAGCCGTCAGTTCGATGATCGCGTTGTCCTACGGCATCACCTACATCTGGGGCACCGTCGGCATCATCCTGATCACCAAATATCTTCCGAAATGGTGGGGCATTGACGCCAAGGCCGCCGCCGCCGAGTACGAGGCCAAGCATGGCGTCGCAAGTGGCGATACAGTGCAGCTGACTGGCTGGACCACAGGCGGGCTGCGTGCCTACAAGCTCGAGAATGACGAGTGGTACGGCAAGCCCGTCGGCGAGCTCCTTCGCGCGCACCCGGAGTATCGGGTTGTCAACGTCGTGCGCAAGGACGTTGCGCTGCCCCTTTCCGATGAGCTCGTCATGGCGGAAGGCGATGTCATCGCCCTCGGCGGCAGGCGCGAGGCCATGACCGAGAAGATGGGCCTGATCGGTCGGGAAGTATCCGACCGCAAGGCGCTGGATGTGCCGCTCGATTCGGCCGACATCCTCGTGACCAACAAAGACATTCTGAAGTTGACGAACCAGGAGCTGAGAGCTTTGCCGGACGTCAATCAGATCCAGCTGGTCAAGCTCGAACGGTCTGGTGTCCCATTTCCGATCGGCACGGACACCAAGCTCCAGAGAATGGACATCCTGTCCATCGTCGGCCTGAAAGACGCCGTCAGCAGAGTCGGTGCAAGGGTCGGCCGTGTCGTGCGCCCCAGCACGGCGACCGACTTGCTGACCTTGTCGGCCGGCATGCTGTTGGGATTCCTGATCGGGTTGATACAGTTCCCGGCCTTCGGCGCGTCCGTGGGTCTCGGCAATGCGGGCGGGCTTCTGGTCGCCGGCGTGATCGTGTCGTCACTGTCCTCGCGTCTGCGTTTCTTCGGAAACACGCCCAGTGCCGCCCGCAACGTGCTTGAGGACCTCGGGCTTGTCGTGTTTGTCGCGATCGTCGGCATCAACGCCGGAAACGCGTTGCTCGAACAGTTGACCGGCGCGCTGGCCCTCAAGATCTTCCTCGTCGGCTTTGTTGCGTGTTCGATACCGCCCATCGTTGTCTGGATGATCGGTCTGTACATCTTCAAGATAAACCCGGCAGTTCTGATGGGCGGCGTCGCCGGTGCGCGAAGCCATTCCGGGCCCTGCCGCGAGGCGGCCGTCGAAATCCAGAGCAATGTTCCCTGGATCGGATTCCCCGTGGCTTACGCCGTGTCGGGCATCCTGCTGACGATCTTCGGCTACTTCGCAATGATCCTGGCCCAATAGCGAAGAGGCAAAGCATTCGACGAACGCAGGGTGCCGGTCGGAAGTCGGCACCCTGCCCCGTTTCAACCACCCGGTGCGAGCAGGCAGGAAAACGCACGGCAGGCAACGCCAAGAGGCGGGAAAGCGGACAGGGGTCACGGTATGGACTACATCGTCTCGGCGCTCCGTCTAAACCCCGAGCTCGCAATCTTCCTCGCGGTCGCAATCGGCTTTCTGATCGGCCGCGTGAAATTCGGCAGCTTCAGCCTCGGCATCGTCGTCGGATGCCTTCTGGCCGGCGTCCTGATCGGCCAGCTCGACATCAAAGTGCCGTCGATCGTAAAGTCGATATTCTTCGATCTCTTCCTGTTCACGACAGGTTACAAGGTCGGTCCGCAGTTCTTCCGGGGACTGAGGCGCGACGCGCTTCCCCAGGTGGCGCTGACGGTCTTCCTCTGCGTGGTTTGCCTTCTTACGGCGTTCGGCTTCTCCAAGCTTCTCGGCTACGACGTCGGTACGGCCGCCGGTCTGCTCGCGGGCGCGTTCTCGGAGTTGACGGTGATCGGCACCGCCGGCGATGCCATCAATCGCCTGGCGATTTCCGACACGGACAAGGCCGCTTTCATCAACGCCATCCCCGTAGCCTATGCCGTGACCTACCTTATCGGCACGGCATCGCTCGTCTGGTTTATCCCGACGATCGGGCCGAAGCTGATGGGCATTCGACTGCGCGAGGAGGCAGCCAGGCAAGCGGCGGAAACGGGGACCGGGGGAACCTTGGCCGAAGGGACGATGTCCGCGGCCCGGCCTTTCGACGTCCGCGGATACAGGGTCGCCAATATCGGCCTGGTCGGCAAGACCATTGCGGAGTTGGAAGCGCTGCCGCGCGATTTCCGGGCGTTTGTGGTTCGGGTTCGGCGGGCGGGCCGCATCATGGATGCCAGGCCGGATCTCGTGATCCGGGAGAACGATGTGGTTGCGGTGGTCGGGCGCCAGGAAGCGCATGCCATGCGGGGCGACCGGATCGGACCGGAAGTCAGCGATCAAGAATTGCTCGATATGCCGGTCGAAGCACTCGATGTCGTCGTTACCAATTCCTCGATCGCCGGCAAGACTCTGCGCGATCTCATTGCGCAGGACTATGCCCGCGGCGTGTTCCTTTCGAAGTTCTCGCGCGCGGGCGTCGCGATGCCGATTGCGCCGGGAACGGTTATCGACCGCGGCGACGTGCTGAGCCTTCTCGGAACGGTGCCGGAAGTCGAGCGGGCGGCGAGAGCGCTCGGCTATCCCGACCGCCCGTCCGCGGCGACCGATATGGTCTTTGTCGGCCTCGGAATATTTCTGGGCGGCCTTGTCGGTCTCCTGTCGGTGATGGTCTGGGGCGTGCCCCTGACCCTGACCGTGAGCGGCGGCACTTTGGTCATGGGCCTCGTCTTCGGATGGCTGAGGTCGGTGCGCCCGTTCTTTGGCCGCATCCCCGAGCCGGCGATCTGGATCTTCGATACGGTCGGCCTTTGTGTGTTCATCGCGGTCGTCGGTCTCAGCGCGGGGCCAAGCTTTGTGTCGGGGCTGCAGACAACGGGGTTCAGCCTGGTGTTCGTCGGCTTTGTCTCGGCGCTGCTGCCGCATACGTTGGCAATATTGTTCGGCCGCTATGTGTTGGGAATGAACCCGCTGATCGTGCTCGGCGCTTGCGCCGGAGCCGGAACAATCACCGCCGCCCTGCGTGCGGTGCAGGATGAAGCGCAAAGCAATATTCCGGCGCTCGGCTATACAGTGCCGTACGCGATCGGAAATATCCTGCTGACGGCATGGGGCCCCGTACTTGTGGCGATGATGTCGGTCTGAGCGCGGAAATATCTGATCGTAGAGAGGCTCATCGGCCTCTATCGTCCGGACGATCGCGGTCCGGGTCAGGTTCCATCCCGCGGCTGAGCCGCTCGAGCCAACGTGCGAAGCAGAAAATCGTGAACAGGACCAGCGGGAAAAGTACAAATCCGCGCAAGCGGAGATCCATCGACTCGAACCGGATCAAGACCACAACCGAGAACAACGCGCCGGCCAGAATAAAACTGATCCGGCTGCAAAACAGCATGACGGTTGAGAGCAGCATATTCTTCGGCAGGCGAAACGGCGGTGCTTTGACCAGAATGCACCAATAGGCCGCCTGCAGGACAATCACCGAGATCGATATGACGACGATGTCGGCGGTCGTCGGGGCGGGCATACTGAACAGCAGGTGACGATAGACGGTCCTGCCGGTCCAAAAAATAAACCCGGCGGCGAACACGGCTGCGACGCCAGCCAGGACGTAGGCCGTGCGCGCCTTGCCACGGTCTGTCATGGCGCCCGAACCCTGTTCATACGCGGACAACCTCCCCTCCCGGTTGGTGACCCGAGAATATGGCACGTCTTCCTGGTGATCCCGGGGGCTCGAAGATTGTGTGGGAGCTTGGTGTTACGCGCAAGAGATAGCGCGCACCGTCTCCACGCCGGGCAGAAGTTACACGATTTTACAGGCCAGGGACCGCGATCTGGCTTAGCGTTCCGGCAGTACAGGGAGCGCCCGACCGGAAGTGCCGGGCGAAAGCCTGATGAACATGCTGAAAGAGCCACTCGTGCATTTCGTGGCCGCTGGCGCGGCCCTGTTCGCGGCTTATAGCTGGGTAAACCGGGATTCCATCGAGATTGCAGGCGTCCAGCCCGTGACGATCGGTGAAGGCGAGATCAGATGGGTCACGGAAACGTGGAGCAATCAATGGCTCCGCACGCCGTCGCGGCAGGACCTGAAGAACCTTGTCGGCGAACTCGTGGATGAAGAGCTTCTCGCCCGCGAAGCGCTCGAAATGGGCCTCGACAAGGACGACACGATCATCCGCCGCCGTCTGGCGCAGAAGCTGAAATTCATCCTCGACGACACCGCCCGCCTCGCCGATCCGAACGACGACGTCCTGCGCGCATTCTATTCCGCCAACGCCGCGCGTTTCGCTCCACCTGCGACCGTTTCGTTCAGCCACGTCTTCTTCAACTCCCACAGCCGCCCCGACGCGCAACAGGATGCGAAGACCGTTCTGGCGGCAGGACCGGCCGCCGACAGCGGCGACCGCTTCCTGCTCGGCGGCGAACTTGTCGAGGCCCACCGGCAGACGGTCGAAAACGTGTTCGGGCCCGACTTCGCACGCGATGCGTTTGCACTGGAACCCGGCACATGGGCGGGGCCGCTGAAATCCTCTTACGGCTTCCACCTTGTCCGGCTCGACCGGAAAAGCGAACCGGCGCAGCCCTTGCTTGAAGCGATACGTGACGAGGTGCTCTCGGCATGGCGCGCGGAAAAGCAGGTCGAAGCTTACGCTGCCTATCTCGCGCGCCTTCGCGAGAAATACGGCGTCCGCTTCGACGACGGCGTGAAGGCACTGCTCGACAGTGCACCTGTCGAGCACAGGGCCGCCAAATGAAAGCCCTACTGAGATTCGCTCTCGCTCTCACCGGGTTCATTCTGTCTTCGGTGATCGCGACGGCGCATGAAGCGCGGCCGGCTTTCCTCGACATCCGCGAGGAGGCCCCGAGCGAGTTCAGCATTCTGTTCAAGACGCCGATGCAGGGCGATGCGCGGCTCGCTCTGAACGCGAGCTTCTCCGGCCGGACCGAGAACTTGACGCCCGTACTTTCGCGCCCGACCGGCGATGCCATGGTGCAGACCTGGCGCGTGCGCGCGCTCGCCCCGCTTGCGGGCCAGACGGTCTCGATCGACGGACTGCGGAACACGATGACGGACGCATTGGTGCGCGCCGAATTCCGCAACGGGAATGTCTGGACCGGAAGGCTGACGCCGGACGCGCCCGATGCCGCGATCCCGCAAGCGCCGACACGATGGGAAGTCGTCTCGACCTATCTGCACAGCGGCGTGGAGCACATTCTGTTCGGTTTCGATCATCTTCTGTTCGTCACCGCGCTGATGATGATCGTGCGCAATCGCATGACCGTGGTGAAGACGGTCACCGCTTTCACGCTCGCCCATTCCATCACCCTGACGCTCGCATCGCTCAACATCGTGTCCCTGCCCTCCGCCCCCGTCGAAGGCGTGATCGCGCTGTCAATTCTCCTGGTCGCGGTCGAGGTGGTGCGCATGGAGCGCGGCGAGACGAGCCTTACGGTGAGATGGCCGTGGGCCGTCGCATTCGTCTTCGGGCTCCTGCACGGCTTCGGTTTTGCCGGAGCGCTCGCCGATATCGGGCTTCCCGGCGGAGACATTCCGCTGGCGCTGTTCTCATTCAATCTCGGCGTCGAGATCGGACAATTGGCCTATATCGCCGCAGTCTTCGCGCTTCTCGCAATCGTCCGCCGCGTGAGCGTCATTCCACGCGGCGCATTCATCACCGCTGCCTACGCCATCGGGACCATGGCGGCATTCTGGACAATCGAACGGCTGGCAGGCGCCTTTTCATAGTCGGAACGCAAAGAAGGGAGATCCTCATGCGTATGGACTTTCGCAGTTTGCGTGCGGACCTGGCGCTCGCGGTCGCGTTTCTCGTCCTCGCGTTCCCCGCATCCGCGCAGGAGGCCGCCGGCAGCGATGTCGGCACGCTCGACCAAGGCGCGGCGGAAAAGCTGTTCGGCACCGAGCGCCCCTACTCGCCCTATGCCGGGCGCAACTTCCCGACACGGCCCTTCTTCGGCGACACGCACACCCACACATCGTTCTCGATGGATGCCGGCGCGTTCGGGGCCAAAATCGATCCGCGCGGCGCTTATCGCCTGGCCAAAGGCCAGGAAATCACCGCGTCCTCGGGCCAGCCGGTCAAGCTGGCGCGGCCGCTCGACTTCATGGTCATCACCGACCATTCCGATAATATGGGCTTCTTTCCCGACCTCCTGAAAGGCAAGCCCGCGCTTCTCGCCGATCCGCTCGGCCGCAAATGGTACGACATGATGCAGAACGGCCAGGGAGCCGCGGCCGCGGCCGACATCATCACCTCGTTCGGCGCCGGCAAGTTCAAGGGCCCGATCCTGTACACACCCGATTCCGACGCCTACCGCTCCGCCTGGAACGAAACGATCGACGCCGCCGAGGAAGCGAACGACCCCGGCCGCTTCACCGCGTTCATCGGCTATGAATGGACGTCGAACACCGGCGGCAACAACCTGCACCGCAATGTCATCTTCCGCGAGAGCGGCGATCTCGCCCGCCAGGTCGTGCCCTATACGGTGCTGCCGCCCGGCAGCGACAATCCGCGCGATCTCTGGAAATGGATGGCGGCCTATGAGGACAAGACCGGCGGCCATGTGCTGGCCATCTCTCACAACGGAAATCTCTCGAACGGACGCATGTTCCCGGTCATCGAACCCGGAACCAACAGGCCGATCGACCGCGCTTATGCCGAAACGCGCGCGCGATGGGAGCGTCTTTACGAAGCAACCCAGATCAAGGGCGACAGCGAGACGCATCCCCTCCTGACGCCGAACGACGAATTCGCGAATTTCGAGCGCTGGGACAAGGGCAATCTCGACCTGACCGCGGCCAAGACGCCTGCAATGCTTGAATTCGAATATGCCCGCTCGGCCCTGAAGAACGGGCTGAAACTCGAAGCCGATCTCGGCGTGAACCCGTACAAGTTCGGCATGGTCGGCTCGACCGACGCGCATACAGGACTGGCGGCAGTCGAAGAAGACAATTTCTTCGGCAAGACATCGACCACCGAACCCTCCGCCGAGCGGCTGACGGCCACTTTCGTGAAGCGGGGCGACCTCACGATCATGGACTGGCAGCAGACGGCCTCCGGCTATGCGGCGGTCTGGGCCACGGAGAATACCCGCGCGGCATTGTTCGACGCGATGGAACGCCGCGAGACCTATGCGACGACGGGGCCGCGCATGGCGGTCCGGCTGTTCGGCGGCTGGGACTTCGCCGCAGAAGACGCCAACAGCCGCAGCCCCGCGCTCGCGGGCTATTCGAAGGGCGTGCCGATGGGCAGCGACCTCCCGCCGGCGCCCGACAAGACCGCGCCGAACTTCCTCGTCGCCGCGCTGAAGGACCCGATCGGCGCCAATCTCGACCGCTATCAGATCGTCAAAGGCTGGGTCGATGCGAAAGGCGATGTGCATGAGAGAATCTACGACATCGCCTGGTCGGGCGGCCGCACCGCCGGCGCGGACGGAAAAGTGCCGGCCGTCGGCTCCTCCGTCGACGTCGCGGACGCGACATGGACCAACACGATCGGCTCGCCCGAGCTCATCGCCGTATGGACCGATCCCGATTTCGATCCGAAGCAGCGCGCTTTCTATTACGGGCGCGTGCTGGAAATCCCGACACCGCGCTGGACCGCTTACGACGCCAAATATTTCGGCACCAGACCGCCGGAAGGCGCCGTGATGGAAATGCAGGAACGCGCCTACACGTCTCCGATCTGGTACACGCCGAACCGTTAGTACGTGTTGAAATGCTCGATGACCTTACTCGTGTGAACTGGAGAGCTCTGCGCGCAATCCCGGCCCTACCTGAATCGAATGCGAGGGGACGAAAATGATGGACGCAAACGCGCCAAACGCTGATCACGCGCCTTCGCGCTCGACCATGCTCGATGCCGCGCTTCAAATCGGACTGGTAGCCCTGCTGGTCTACGCCTGCAGCCGGATCATACTGCCTTTCACCGGCATCCTGCTCTGGTCGGCGATCCTGGCGGTGATGCTGTATCCGCTGCATCTGCGCCTGGTCGTCCGGCTCGGTAATCGCTGGTCGGCGCTGCTGATCGGGCTGGTCGGCGTCGCGGTGATGTTGGTGCCGATGGTCATGGTGGTGACGTCGCTTGGATCTTCCCTATACTCGCTTGTCTCGGGCCTGCAGAACCACAGCCTGACCGTGCCGCCGCCGCCATCACGGCTCGCCGACCTCCCGCTGATCGGCCAGAAACTGACGGAGGCCTGGGCGCTCGTCGCCACCAACATGCCGGCGGCGCTTGCCAAATACGGCCACATGTTGACCGAGCCTGCGGCATGGCTGGCGTCGTTCGCCGGCGGCCTGGCCGCCGGCGAGCTATCGTTCATCCTGTCTTTCGCGATCGCCGCCGTCCTCGTCGCCTATGGCGCGGGTGTCGCCGAATTTGGGCAGCGCCTGTTCGAACGGGTCACCGGCAGCAAGGCGCACGGGGCCCAGCTTGGTTACGCTGACCGCCGCCACGATCCGCGGCGTTGCGCTCGGTGTTGTCGGCGTGGCGGCGATCCAGGCGCTGCTCATCGGGGTCGGCTTCTTCGCCATTGGCCTTCCGGCCGCCGGCCTTTTGACGCTCGTCGGCGCTCTTGCTGGGTATCGTGCAGGTGCCGGCGATGCTGCTGACGCTGCCTGTCATCGGCTATGTCCTCGCGACCGAAGCGACGACGCCGGCGATCATCTTTTCGGTCTGGACCTTCGTCGCCGGGCTCAGCGACAATTTCCTCAAGCCATTGATGCTCGGCCGCGGACTGGAAGTGCCGATGCCGGTAATTCTCATTGGTGTCATCGGCGGCATGCTTGCCGACGGCCTTCTCGGCCTGTTCGTGGGCCCTGTGCTGCTCGCCGTCGGCTATGTGCTGCTCATTGAATGGCTGCGGCAGCGCCCGGTCGAGGGCGAGCCGCAGATTGACGGTCCGGCGCCGTGATTACGGTTCTTGCTGTCGGCTTGCTGGCGATGTCGGCATGCCTTGCACTCCAGGCGCTGGCATCGGTGCTCGCAGCGCGCTACTTCGCCCGGGCCGCCAGGCAACCGCTGGGTCCCAAGCCGTTGCGGGCGATCTTCCTGCAATTCGCGATACTGATGATCGTGCTTATGCTCGGCAACATCGTCCAGATCGGATTTTGGGCGCTGCTCTACCGTGTGCTCGGTGCTTTTGAGGACTTTGAAACGGCGGTGTATTTTTCGGGTGTGACGTTCACGTCCCTCGGTTATGGCGACGTGGTGCTCACCGGCCGCATGCGCCTGCTTGCGCCGCTGCAGGCCGCCAATGGCCTGATGATGTTCGGGATCACGACCGCCCTCTTCATCGCCGCTGTCCAGAACGCCACCGCGAAGTGGACCGCGGGGCGCCCGCGTGCAGGACACAGGGTCCCTGACCAAGGATAGGCGCTAGCCCGTGCCGCTGCTGCAAGGCCTGCTGGAGCGCCGAAGGCCGCCTACGGCGTCCGTACGGTACTCGTTCCGCTGACGAGCGACCCCGGGTGCAAAACCCCTGTCAGAAGTTCGCTCGCGCCCGACCACAGGATCTGCACGCCGAGGCAGAACAGGATGAATGCCGACAGGCGCACGGCAATATCGGTACCCCCCTGCCCGAGCAAAGCCTGGACGCGGTCCGCGTAGGCAAAGCACACAAAGATGGTGACCGCGATCGTGGCCATCGCGGAAAGGCACACCGCGACATACAGGAGTTCCTCCGCCGTACTCTGGTAATGCATCTTGGACAGACCGAGGCTGATCGCGACCGCGATGGTGCCCGGCCCCGTCGTCAACGGCATAGTGAGGGGATAGAAGGCCTGGCTCATCGGGTCCGTCCGCGACACGCCATCGGTGGAAGCCTCGACATCGTTCAGGCTGCCTCCATTGAGAAGCTTCCATCCGGCGACGGCCAAGATGCAGCCCCCGGCAACGCGCAGGACCGGAATGGAAATGCCGTAGAATTCCAGGACGAGCGCACCCAGCAGAACCGAGATGATCAGCACGACGAAGGAATTGATGGCGACCCGCCACGCAATCTTGCGGCGATCCTTGGACGAGAGGCCGTTCGTCAGCCCCAGGAAAACGAGCGCCGACCCCGGCGGATTGACCACCGGGAAGATGGCCGCGACGACGAGAAGGAACGTGTTGAGCATTGTGTGCGCCCCCGCCGCGCGATCGTGGCGGCAAAGCCTACACCGCCGCCTCGAAGGCCGTCAGATGGGACGGGCGCACACGCCCATCGGCCTGTGGAGGAGCGTGCCAAAACAGAAGGGCCCTCCTCCGGCGTCAGCCGAAGAAGGGCCCGGTTGTCGCTTGCGTCCCGATTACAGAATGTCGCTCTCGGCGGGTTTCGGCGAGGCGGTACCGCTCTTTGTCGGGGCGACTTCCTCCTTGAGCTTCGCCTTGGCCTTCTCCGCGACCTTCTTCACACGTTCGGTCACGCTGCCGGTGATGTTCGCCGCATCCTCCGTCGTCAGTCCCTGCTCCTGGGCTTCCTCTTTCACGGCATCGTAGGTACGCCCGGCGGCGGCGGCAGCCTCGTTGATGCCCTGCTCCGCCAGGTTCGTGGCCTGATCCTTCACGCGGTCGCTGGCCTCGCCCATCAGGCGGGATTCGGCCGGCGTGGATCTGAACGCCGCGCCGAGCAGCGCTCCCAGCGCAATGCCCGCAATGACGAGGGTGACGGGCTGCTCCTCCGCCAGACGGAGCGCGCGCTCCTGCGCATCCCGGCCGGTCTGCAACGCACTCCGGCCCAGCCTTTGGCCACGCCGTGACACGTCACGCCCGAAGGCGGAAGCGCGCTCACCTGCCGTGCCGCGTGCGCGGCCCAGACCCTCGACCGCGCGGCCTGCCGTTTCCGACAGGCTGTCGCCTGCGCTGTAGGCCGCATCGCGTGCGCTGTGCGCGGCGTCGCCCACGGCGGAACGGGCCTTGTCCATGAGTTTCTGGGCAACGCCATCGCCTTCCGGAGCGTCGTCTCTGACATAAACGTCCTCTTCGAGCGAGGTCACGGGATCGGGAATCCCCTCATCAAAATCCCGGCCCGGATGCGGGAAGCGGCGGCTCGCGCTGGGATACTCATCGCGCGAGACGCCCGGCAGGCCGCCGCCCCGCCCCGACATCAGCCAGGCAATCCCGGCGCCGACGAGAGCGACGGGAAGCGGATTGTCGCGAACGCTGGTTCCGAGATTGCGGACATAGGAACCGCCGCCCGAGCGGCGGGCGAACCGCCAAGCTTCGTCGAGCACCTGCCCCGGCGTCATGCGATAGCGCAGTTGGTCGAGAGTGCCGCGAAGATCCGCGCGACGCTTTTCGACTTCGCGTTCGATCGCCGCGCTCGACCGGCCTTTTTCGTGTGTCATTGCACCTTCTCCTTCACCATTGCGGCGTCGCGCTTCAACTGGCCGGCGGTGCGGCCCGGAGCGAGACGCGATGCTTTCAGACGGCCGAGGCCGATGGAGACGAGCAGCCACCCGATCAGGCCGACCACGGCCGCCACGATCAGCGAAGACCACGGCGCCGGAATCCCGGCTTCGATCAGTGCCGCAACCGCCGCCGCGAGCAGGACGTTCACCGCGCCGATGAGAAGCACCGCGCCGCCGATCGCGAGTCCGAGACCGGCGACGCCCTGCGTCACCTTCTCGGACAGCTCCGCGCGCGCAAGCTGGATTTCCGAGTTGAACAGGCCGGTGGCCTGGCTCAGGAGATCGGCGATCAGACCGGGCGTCGATCTTTGGCGGTCGGGGCCGTAACCCGTGGAGTGGAAGTCCTCATTCGTAGTCATGTGAGTCTCCATAACGGCGGGGTTCCGGCCCGAAGGATTCGGCTGTCTGCCGATCGCTGGAACTCTTCAGGAAGCGCGCGATGACGAGACCGGCGACAACCGCGCCGCCGAACACGAGCAGCGGCTGACGCCGCGCGATGTCGCGCGCGTCGGATGCGAGATCGTTGATGCTGCGATCGCGGAGCCGGGACGAAAACCGCTGCGTGCCTTGCGCGGCCTTCTGGATAAAGTGCGCCGTCTCCGGAGCGTCCTTTTCGATGTCGGCGGCGGCACGTTCGACGGCGCCGGCAAAACTGTTGAGGCGATCGGCGCCGGTGCGCTTGCCGGTCTCGGCATAATCGAGCGCACGGGATTTCAGATCGCTGGCAAGGTCGGAGGCCTCATCGCCGACCGCCTGTACCGCAGACCGCGCCTGGTCCTTCAGCGAACCGGCGGCGGCTTCCGATTGGCTCTCGAATTCGCGGGCCCTGCGGTTGGCCTCCTCGCGAATGCGATCGATCGTTTCGCCCGGGGACGCGGGCGAAGAAGAAGGCGAATTGCCTGCCGATGGAATGTCGCTCATGGCGTTGCTTCCTGATTGGGGGTGCACGGCACAGTGCCGCTTGCTCTAATCTCAACCTGTGCGACGCCTTCCCGTTCCCCGCGCGGAACCGCACCAATGAAAAAAATCCGTGCATTCTCGTTCGGGAGAGAGTTTCAGGTGTCCTTGCCGGGGTGGACGGCGGTCACGGACCCAGCGCCCCAGCTCGGAAAGCACACCCATTTGCACCCCGGCGGGCTCGAGTGGCTGCGAACGGCACCTCGTTGACATTCCGCGAGTTCGGGACTGGACTGGCTGTGGCTCAGGGGCTCCGATGACGGGAGTTGTCCGCGTAAGGACAACGCCGCCAGAAACTGAATTGCGTTCGGGCGGACTGAAGCTCGAGGTGAAGGCCGAAAAACCCACCGAGGTATCAGGCTGACGGGGTTAGTGACTCGTCCTCCCGACAGCGTGACGGCAATCCGCAAGACGCTGCTATCAACGATGAGAGAGGCGAAGCGCGTTGGCTAGTGCACGGCCGGTTTGGGCGGCGACCCACGCGGGTCATGTCAGGCCCGCGAATGAGGATCGTTGCTGTGTGGACGACTGGCTCAGCGCCGGCAGGAATGCCTTCTGGCACGGGCTCGTCGACTGCGCTCCCAGTTGGGCGGTCATCGCAGACGGCATGGGTGGTCACGATGCCGGCGAAGTAGCCAGCGAGTCGGCGGTTCGGACCATTATGAGACTCGCGCAAGGCGCCCGGTCGGAACTGGATGTCGCGCGGATGCTCGAGGCGGCCAACGACCTTATCTACGAGGAGATGTACGGCGACCGAGGTCGCCTGGCCATGGGAACCACGGTGGTCGGCGTCGTCCTGCGCGGGCAGGCGGCTCTGATATTCAATGTGGGAGACAGTCGGCTCTATCTGACGCGCGGATCTGAGCTGATCCTGGAGAGTGTCGACGACACCCTCACCGGCGCGCTTCCGAACCAGAAAGTCCGAAGCCATGCCCTCACTCAGGCACTCGGCGGGAGCTTCAGGCGCATCCCCTTCACTCCTCACATCAAGGGCAGAATTTTATCCGGCAGCGAAGGGCTGCTCCTGTGTTCGGACGGGCTGACAGACATGCTTTCGGATGAGGAGATCGGAAGCGTGCTCTCGCCTCGGCCGACAAATCCCGCGCAGGCGCTGGTCTCGGCCGCGCTGGATGCTGGTGGCTCGGACAACATCACGGTCGTTGTGGTCGGGACTCCCGTCCAATCCGCGCTGTCTTGATGCTTGAACCCGGTGTTGACTCCTGCGCGAAAGAGAACAAACATGGAACATCAAAACGGCTAGGAGACGTATCGTGAGCGCGCCAGGCGGCCCTGAAGGCTATTCCATCACCATCGGCTTTATGCGCTCACTCGGCGTGGGCTCGGTTCGGGCGAGATGCATGCAGTGTAATTACACTCGGCCGGTGAGCCTCGACGAATATCCGGACGACGCCGTTTTCTACGCGTTCCGTCCCGCTCTCCAATGCCCCTCGTGCGGGTCGAAGCAGATCCTCTCGTCGCCGGTTTGGCGCGACAGCGTGCTTCAGGCCGCGGAGTGAGGCCCGCCGCGACTTCTGCGCCCTCCCTCCCCTGAATGGGGAGGGCCGACTCGTGCGTAAGCACGAGCGGGGTGGGGTGATGACCTATCGATACATGAGGGCCGCCTCGGACTCCGCACCCCCACCCCGGAGCGCTTCGCGCTCTCGGCCCTCCCCACAAGGGGGAGGGAAAGACGACCGAACGCATGTCCCAAACTCCCGTACCCCGGACAAGCTGCACGAAGTGCAGCGCCGATCCGGGGTCCAGGAGCGAAGTGGCGGCACAGCCGCCTCATCATTCAACGCAGCAGGAATTCAGTGCGCCTTCGGCGCGATTCAATCCTGGGTCCCGGATCTGCAACTCAACTCGGCTACAGCCGAGTTGAACACTCAATGTGCCCAACTCGGGCAAGCCCGAGTTGGGTCCTGCGCACAGCTTGTTCGGGAGACAAGGCCGAGCTTCCAGCGACGTACATACTAGACCACGCGACACCACCGGGTCTGCAAGCAACGGGCGAACACTCCGCCAGGTGCGCCGTGGCCTTCGTCTGAGTAGCACGCAGAGCCGAACGCCTGCCGGTTCGCTGTACTCGGCCACGAGTCAGATGTTCCAGCCGACATGTTTGACTCGCGGATGCGTCAAACGCGGTC
>CAWAYQ010000030.1:0-76263 GCA_963786225.1 uncultured Alphaproteobacteria bacterium | reverse complement strand
GGGAACGGGGGCAGCGCCGGACCGGGCTGGATTGTGACCGGCAACGGCCTCGCGACGATCGGCGAGGATTGCGGAAGTGCGGTCGCGGGCCGGACGATGTCGCTCTTCGGCGCGTCCGGACGAATTGTCACGACAAACGCACCCCCCGGCTGCGCGACGATCCGCGCCAATGTGCCCGGCGGGAACGCTTTCGGCAGCGGCAGTTCGAACTCGCCTTCGGGACTGGTGAAGCGCACAGCGCCGTCTTCCGGCGCGGTCACGACCCGGGCCTCGATGACCTGGCCGGTCGGAAGCTGCGGCGCCGGGTCCGCCGGCTTCACTGTAAAGACGGACGGATGGGACACCGGAGCCGGAGGCGGCGCGCTCTGTGGAGGCGCCGACCCCGCTCTCGGTGCGGGAGCGGAAGCGGGTGCGAGACTGACCTGGACCGTGCCGCCGGGCTGCGGCATCAGCCGAACTTGGGTGCCCGCCGGAAGCGGCCGCGCCAGAGGCAGGTCGATCTCCGTCGATCCGACCGCGACCCGAACCGTGCCCTGGCCGGGATTGGAGACGACCTTTGCCTCGACCGGCTGGCCTGGCGGCAGCGGAGGCATGACCCCGCGCGGGCGCACCGTGACATTGAGCGGAGGAAGGGGCGTTGGCGCTCCGGGCTGGACCGGACGGACTGAGGGCGCGGGCACGCTCTCCTCCGTCAGAATCGTGACTTCGAGCGCGCCGCCCGGCTGGGGCGCGATGCTGACTTTGGTTCCCGGCGGCAGATTGCGCGGCAGAGCGAGGTCGATATCGCCATCGGGGGTTGTGAACCGGAACAGGCCGTCGGCCAAAGCGAGCGTCAGGCGCGCCTCGATCACCTTGCCCGCCAGCACGGCGGACAGGCTGGCCCCGCTGGCCGCTGTGGCCGTGACGGGCTTGATCTCGATCGGACCGACAATCACCGCTCAGGCTCTCCTTATTGCTCCAGAGAAGCGCCTTAGCCTTTCAAATGTCTTGCAAAGGCATGCAGGCTTGTCGGATTGTTGTTTATGGCTGTGGACGCTTCGGCGGTTCCGGCCCAAAAAAGGCAAATATGACGGACCCCAGGTCCGGGAGAGAGTGAAGGGGCGGATGGAGTATTTCCTTCAGCAGCTGATCAATGGCGTCACGCTCGGATCGATCTACGGCCTGATCGCCATCGGCTACACGATGGTCTACGGGATCATCGGCATGATCAATTTCGCCCATGGCGACATCTTCATGGTCTCGACCATGATCTCGCTGGTCATCCTGGTCGCCCTGCTCTCGCATCGGCATCACCTCGGCCCCGGTTATCCTCCTCATCCTCCTCATCGTCAGCCTCTGCTGACCTCGCTCTATGGCTGGACGGTCGAGCGCATGGCCTATCGGCCGCTGCGCGGCTCCTTCCGCCTGGCCCCGCTCATCTCCGCGATCGGCATGTCGATCGTGCTGCAGAACTACGTCCAGAACGCGCAGGGCGCCGACAAGAAGGCGTTCCCCTCGCTCATCCCCGGCTACATGAGTTCTTCAAGGAGGCCGACTTCTCGGTGATCCTGCAATATTCCCAGATCGCTCTGTTCGTCACGACCGTGGTCGTGCTCGTGCATCTTCACCTGGCTCGTCACCAGGACGCTCGCTCGGCCGCGCCCAGCGCGCCTGCGAGCAGGACCTCAAGATGGCCTCGCTTCTCGGCGTCAACGTCGACCGGACGATCTCGCTGACCTTCGTCATCGGGCGCCGCGCTCGCCGCCGTCGCCGGCCTGATGCATCTCATCTATTACGGCGTCGACCGATTTCTACGCCGGCTTCGTCGTCGGCATCAAAGCCTTCACCGCGGCGGTCCTCGGCGGCATCGGCTCGCTCCCGGGCGCCGTTCTCGGCGGCCTGACGATCGGCCTGATCGAGACCTTCTTCGCCGGCTATGTCTCGGTCGACTACAAGGACGTCGCGGCCTTCTCGATCCTGGTCCGTCGTTCTCATCTTCCTGCCGAGCGGCCTGCTCGGCCGGCCCGAGGTCGAGAAGGTCTGACCGCATGGCCCGGAAACGCTCCGCCCGTTCCGGCCCCGGTGGAAGAAGCGCCAGTCGACGCCCGGTCATCGCCGCCCGCATCCCGCGATCGCGCTGCTGAAGACGCCGCCTTCTGGGCGCTGATCACGCTTCTCCTGACTGACCCGGTCGTCGGCTTCGGGACGGTCGCGCGCGGCACCCTACGTCTTCGACAACGCTTGGATGTCGTCTTCTCGCATGACGGCGATCGTCTTCATCGTCCGCTTCATCCTGATGATGACGATCTGGCGCCAGCCGCAACCGCGAGCGCGCGCAAGCCGCCGCCGCACCGTGCCGACAGTCGCTGGACATTACTGCGCGGCGCTTCCTCGTCCCGGCATGCGTCGCTGCTCGCGCTTCGCCTATCCGTTCCTCGCCGTCTGGACCTCGGGCGGCATGACGCCCGGCCGCTACTGGATCGATCTCGGCGTCCTCGTCCTGACCTATGTGCTGCTCGGCTGGGGCCTGAACATCGTGGTCGGCCTCGCCGGCCTTCTCGACCTCGGCTATGTCGCCTTCTATGCGGTCGGCGCCTACACCTTCGCGCTGCTGTCGATGAACTACGACCTGTCCTTCTGGGTCTGCCTGCCGCTCGCCGGCATCATCGCGGCGATGTTCGGCGTGCGTTCTCGGCTTTCCGGTGCTGCGCCTGCGCGGCGACTATCTCGCCATCGTCACGCTCGCCTTCGGCGAGATCATCCGCCTCGTCCTCATCAACTGGCGCGAATTCACCGGCGGCGCGAGCGGCATCAACCGCATCCCGCGGCCGAGCTTCTTCGGGCTTCGAATTCGTGCCGAGCGGACCGACCAGCTTCGCGCAATTCTTCGGCATCACCATTCGCCGGTCCACCGGCTGATCTTCTTCTATTACGTCACCCTGCTCCTCGCCTTCGTCGTGCTTCTCGTCACGATCCGCCTCCGCCGCCTGCCGATCGGCCGCGCCTGGGAGGCGCTGCGCGAAGACGAGATCGCCTGCCGCTCGCTCGGCATTTCGGTCGTCAACACGAAGCTCACGGCCTTCGCGCTCGGTGCCATGTTCGGCGGCTTCGCCGGCACGGTCTTCGCGGCGCGCCAGGGCTATATTCAGCCGTCCGGACTTCACCTTCCTCCAGTCGGCGCTGGTCGCTCGCCATCGTCGTCCTCGGCGGCCTCGGCTCCAATCTCGGCGTCGTCTTCTCGGCGCTCGTCCTCATCGGCGGCGTCGAGCTGCTGCGCAATCTCGGCTTCCTCAAGAAGATCTTCGGCCCCGACTTCGACCCGTTCACCTACCGCATGCTGATCTTCGGCCTCGTCATGGTGGTCATCATGGTGTGGCAGCCGCGCGGACTGATCTCGTCGCGAACGCCAACCGTCTTCCTGAGAGAGAAGAAGACCGTCAGCGCCGAAATGATCTCGGAGGGCCGCGGCTGATGGCCCACGACGGACATCATTCTGCGCGTCGAACATCTGACCATGAGGTTCGGCGGCCTGATCGCGATCGACGATCTGTCGTTCGATGCGCGCAAGGGCGACATCACCGCGATCATCGGCCCGAACGGCGCCGGCAAGACCACCGTGTTCAACTGCATCACCGGCTTCTACAAGCCGACCGAGGGCCGCATCGCGCTGGTCCACGGCGATGACGCGGTGCTCAGCCGATGTCGATCGCGTCACCATCGACCGGGCAGCAATGGATCAAGACCGCCGGACGGCGCCCTCTTCCTGCTCGAGCGCATGCAGGACCACCAGGTCTCGCAGCATCGCGCACGTCGCCCGCACCTTCCAGAACATCCGCCTGTTCGGCGGCATGACGCTGCTCGAAAACCTGCTGATCGCCCAGCACAACAAGCTGATGGTGGCCTCGGGCTATACGTTTCTCGGCCTTGTCGGCCTCGGCGGCTACGGCCGGCCGAGCGCGACGCGATCGACAAGGCGCGCTACTGGCTGGAAAAGACCGGCCTCATCGACCGCGCCGACGATCCCGCCGCAAGCCTGCCTTACGGCGCGCAGCGCCGGCTCGAAATCGCCCGCGCCATGTGTTCGGACCCGGTGCTTCTCTGCCTCGACGAGCCGGCGGCCGGCCTCAACGCGCGCGAAGGCGACGAGCTGAACGAACTCCTCCTCGCGATCCGCAAGGAGCACGACACCTCGATCCTGCTGATCGAGCACGACATGGGCGTCGTGATGGAAATCTCCGACCGCATCGTCGTGCTCGACTACGGCCGCAAGATTTCCGACGGCACGCCCGAGCGCCGTGCGCAACGATCCGAAGGTCATCGCCGCCTATCTCGGCGTCGAGGAAGACGAGACCGCGCAGTCGTCGCGGAGGAGATTTCGGTATGACCGCTCCCCTCCTCTCGCGTCCGTGGCGTCCATACCTATTACGGCAACATCCGCGCGCTCGAAGGCGTCGATGTCGATGTCCATCGCGGCGAGATCGTCGCGCTGATCGGCGCCAACGGCGCCGGCAAGTCGACGCTGATGATGACGATGTGCGGCAATCCCCGCGCCCGCTCCGGCGAGATCATCTTCGACGGCCAGAACATCACCAATCTGCCGACCCACGAGATCGCGCGGTTGCGCATCGCCCAGGCGCCGGAAGGCCGCCGCATCTTCCCGCGCATGAGCGTGTTCGAGAATTTGCAGATGGGCTCGGTCGTCGCCGGCGAAACCCATTTCGCGGAAGATCTCGACCGCGTCTTCGCGCTGTTCCCGCGCCTCAAGGAGCGCCTGCACCAGCGCGGCGGCACGCTCTCGGGCGGCGAGCAGCAGATGCTCGCCATCGCCCGCGCGCTGATGAGCCGGCCGCGCCTGCTCCTTCTCGACGAACCCTCGCTCGGCCTCGCGCCGCTGATCGTGAAGCAGATTTTCGACGCCATCCGCGAGCTGAACACGCGCGAAGGCCTCACCGTCTTCCTCGTCGAGCAGAACGCCTATCACGCGCTCAAGCTGGCCCATCGCGGCTATGTCATGGTCAACGGATCGATCACGCTGTCCGGCCCGAGCAAGGAATTGCTGAGCCGCGAAGAAGTCCGCGCCGCCTATCTCGAGGGAGCCTGACCATGGGTGTTATCTGGGAAGTCGGCATAACGGATTTCATCATCGTCACGCTCCTGCTCGGCGGCGGCGCGGCCTACATGACCGGGCGCGCGGTCGCCAATTCCTGGGAGCCGGTGCTGCGGGCGGTGGCCTGGATGATCCCGCTCACGGCGGCGGTGCGTTTCATCCACTTCGCGCTGTTCCACGGCACGCTGCTCACGCCGCATTATTATCTGGTCGATTTCGTGGTCCTGGCGGCAGTCGCGGTTTTCGGCCACCGGATGACGCGCGTCCGCCAGATGACCCATCGTTACGGCTGGGCGGTCGAGCCGTCCGGTTTCCTGTCGTGGCGGCTGCGCAACTGAGCAACCGGCTTCCCCTTTCCGAAAAGCCATGCAGAATGGGATTCAGCCGGGACAACCCTTGATACCCACGGCGTTAAGCAAGATTTCTGATGAAGGAGTATGGGGCAATGACAAAATCTATTCTCGCGGGATTGCTGCTCTGCAGCACGCTCGCTCTGGTCGGCTGCGGTGAGCAGAAGTCTTCCGAAGCAACACCGCCGGCCGGCGGCAGTGAAATGGCGGCCAAAGCCCCGGCTCCGGCCGCGACCGGCCCGATCAAGATCGTCCTCCAGGGACCGATCACCGGCTCCGAGGCGACCTTCGGCGCACAGATGAAGGCCGGCGCGGAAGCCGCCGTGAAGGACATCAACGCCGCGGGCGGTCTGCTCGGCCGTCAGATCGAAGTCGCGATCGAAGACGACAAGTGCGACGGCACCGAATCGACCTCCGTCGCCAACCGCGTCGCCGGTTCCGGCGCCGTCTTCGTCGCCGGCTCGTTCTGCTCGGGCGCGTCGATCCCGGCCTCGGCCGTCTACGCCGAATCCAAGATCGTCCAGATCTCCCCGGCCTCGACCAATCCGAAGTTCACCGACCAGCGTCCCGGCCCGGGCGTCTACCGCGTCTGCGGCCGCGACGACCAGCAGGGTCCGACCGCCGCCGAGTACATCCTGAAGAACTTCGCGGGCAAGAACATCGCGTTCCTGAACGACAAGTCGCCCTACGGCGAAGGTCTCGCGATCGAAGCCCAGAAGGCGTTCGAAGCGGGCGGCGGCAAGCCGGTCCTCGTCGACAGCTTCAACAAGGGCGACACCGACTTCTCGGCGCTCGTCTCGAAGCTGAAGCAGGCGAACGTCGACCTCGTCTATACCGGCACCTACCACACCGAAGCCGGCAACCTCGTGAAGCAGCTGCGCCAGCAGGGCGTGCAGGCTCCCGTCATGGCCGGCGACGCGCTGGTCGCGGCCGAGTTCTGGACCATTGCCGGCACCGCCGGCGAAGGCACGCTGATGACCTTCTCTCCCGATCCGGCCAAGGACCCGGGCAACGCCGAGATCGTGAAGAAGTTCGATGCGGCCGGCCAGAAGGCCGAAGGCTACGTGCTCTACACCTACGCCGCCGTCCAGGCCTGGGCGGAAGCCGTGAAGACGGCCGGCTCGACCGATTACGACGGCGTCGTGAAGGCGCTCGACGACGGTAAGTTCAAGACCGTCATCGGCGACATCGACTTCAACGACAAGGGCGACGTCACGCTCCCGGGCTACGTCATGTATGTCTGGAAGAACGGCGCCTACGACTACGCCGCGGTCACCAACTGATCGGCGTCTGTTGATCTGACGTAAATACAAACGCCCGCCCGGGAAACCGGGCGGGCGTTTTCTTTTTATCTCTCTCCCCTTGGCGGAGAGAGCTGAACTCGGGTGCACCCGAGCTCGAGGGAGGGTGACGCGAGTGACACGGTGTTGAGGACAGCGCACTGGAAGCCCCCTCGCTCCGCTCGAACCTATCGCTTCGAGTTCGGCTCTCCCCGCAAGTGGAGAGGGAAATAACTACCCCAACCGCCCGAGCGCCGGAAACATCTCCAGCAGCCAGAAGCTCATCCGCGTGATCCAGCCGGTCAGGAACGCGATGCCGACGATCACGAGCAGGACGCCGATCACCTTCTCCACCCGCCCGAGATGCTTCTTGAACCGCGCAAGGAAATGCGTGAACGGCCTCATCGCGAACGCCGCGAGGATGAACGGCAGCCCCAGCCCCGCCGCATAGACCGCGAGCAGCCCGGCACCGCGCGTCACCGTCGCCTCCCCGGCCGCGACCGTCAGGACGGCTGCGAGAACCGGCCCGATGCACGGCGTCCAGCCGAAGGCGAAAGCGAGGCCCATGACATAGCCGCCCCACACGCCGACGGGCTTCGCCGGATTGAAACGCGCCTCGCGGTACAGAAACGCGATCCTGAACACGCCCATGAAATGCAGGCCCATGACGATGATCGCGAGGCCCGCGACGATCGTCAGCCAGCCGAGATGCTGGCGCAGCAGGCTTCCGAACACCGAGGCCGTCGCTCCGAGCAGAACGAACACGGTGCCGAAGCCGAACACGAACAGGCACGCCGTCAACAGCGCGCGGCGCAGCACGACACGGTCCGGCTGGCGGTCCTGAAGCTCGTCGAGCGTCGTGCCGGCAAGGAAGCTCAGATAGGCCGGAACGAGCGGCAGCACGCAGGGCGTGAGGAAGCTCAGCATGCCGGCGAGAAAGACGGCGGGAAGCGTGATCTCGGTCATGGCGCAGAGTTCTAGTCGTCCCGGCAGCCCGCGCCACCCGCCGAGCCTTGCCCCACCCCGCCCCGCCCATTAGAACAGCGCCGAGTTTCCCGTCACCCTCGCCTGCCCACGGAGCGCGCCCGCATGGCCCGTCAGTTCGTCTACCACATGAGCGGTCTGTCCAAGACCTGGCCGGGCGGCAAGAAGGTGCTCGACAACGTCCATCTGCAATTCTATCCGGACGCCAAGATCGGCGTGCTCGGCGTCAACGGCTCGGGCAAATCCACCCTGCTCCGCATCATGGCCGGCCTCGACACCGAATATAACGGCGAGACCGGCCCGGCCGAAGGCGCCACGGTCGGATACCTGCCGCAGGAACCGCAGCTCGATCTCTCCAAGACCGTGCGCCAGAACGTCATGATGGGCGTCGCCGACAAGCAGGCGATCCTCGACCGCTACAACGAACTCGCGATGAACTATTCCGACGAGACCGCGGACGAGATGACGAAGCTGCAGGACGAGATCGAGGCGCAGGGCCTGTGGGATCTCGATGCCCGCGTCGACCAGGCGATGGAAGCCTTGCGCTGCCCGCCCGACGATGCCGATCCGAACGTCCTGTCGGGCGGCGAAAAGCGCCGCGTCGCGCTGTGCCGGCTTCTGCTCGAACAGCCCGATCTTCTGCTCCTCGACGAACCGACCAACCATCTCGACGCCGAGACGACGGGCTGGCTCGAAAACCATCTGCGTAATTATCCGGGCGCGATCCTGATCGTGACCCATGACCGCTATTTCCTCGACAACGTCACCGGCTGGATTCTCGAACTCGATCGCGGCCGCGGCATTCCCTACGAGGGCAATTACACGACCTGGCTCGGCCAGAAGCAGAAGCGCCTCGCGCAGGAAGGCAGCGAAGACAAAGCGCGCCAGCGCGCGCTCGCGGCGGAATCGGAATGGATTTCCGCCTCGCCGAAAGCGCGCCAGGCCAAGAGCAAGGCCCGCATCCAGCGTTACGAGGAACTGGTCAAGAAGGCCGCCGACAAGGCGCCCGGCACGGCCCAGATCGTCATTCCGGTGGCCGAACGCCTCGGCCAGAACGTCATCGAGTTCGACGGCCTTACCAAAGGTTTCGGCGACCGCCTTCTGATCGACAATCTGTCCTTCAAGCTGCCGCCGGGCGGCATTGTCGGCATCATCGGTCCGAACGGCGCGGGCAAGACCACCCTCTTCCGCATGATCATGGGCGCGGAACACGCCGGACGCCGGAACGATGCAGATCGGCGAAAGCGTGCAGCTCGGTTACGTCGATCAGTCCCGCGACGCGCTCGATCCCAACAAGAATGTCTGGGAGGAAATCTCGGGCGGCAACGACATCATCTATCTCGGCAAGAAGGAAGTGAACTCGCGCGGCTACACCTCGGCGTTCAACTTCAAGGGCGGCGATCAGCAGAAGAAGGTCGGCCAGCTTTCAGGCGGCGAACGCAACCGCGTTCATCTTGCCAAGATGCTGAAGTCCGGCGCGAACGTTCTTCTTCTCGACGAACCGACGAACGATCTCGACATCGACACGCTGCGCGCGCTCGAAGAAGCTCTCGAAGATTTCGCGGGCTGCGCCGTCATCATCTCGCATGACCGCATGTTCCTCGACCGAATCGCCACCCACATGCTCGCCTTCGAAGGTGACAGTCATGTCGAGTGGTTCGAAGGAAACTTCCAGGACTACGAAGAAGACAAAAAGCGCAGGCTCGGACCTGATTCGGTCGAGCCGAAGCGGCTTAAGTACAAGAAGTTCTCGCGCTGAAACGCTGCAGATCGCATAATTACGCTGTGCGAATCTCTCAGTCCCGCACATTGTAGCCCGTCGCGTACAGTTCATCTTGGAACTCGTGCGTGCGCGGAGTAGCTTGCGCACGCGGTTAGCCGCATTCAAGGCGAGGCAGCTATGGCAAAAGCAAGCAAATCATTCTGGGACCGTTTCAAGGATTCGGTCCTGACGACAGGTGACGAAACAATTCCGGCCGCGCCGAAGGCGGCGCCGAAGGCAACGAAGACTTCAAAGCCGAAGAAGGCGAAGAAGACTGCAACGAAGGCGAAGGCGAAGCCGGCGGCAAAAGCCAAGGCGAAGCCCAAGGCCGCCAAACCCGTAAGGCCAAGCCCGTTAAAGCCAAGGCGTCAAAGCCAAGGCCGTGAAGGCCAAGGCCAAGGGCAAAGCGAAGCCCAAGGCGCAAGGCCACCACGACGCGCGCCAAGACCAAGACCCGGGCAAAGGCAAAACCGAAAACCCGAACTAGTTCCAAAGCGCGCTCCGGCGTCGCCAAGTCTTCCGCGCGCGGTGCGCTGAAGAAGCCGGCGGCGAAGAAGCCGGCCACGAAGACCGCGAAGCCCAAGACTGCGAAGCCAAAGGCTGCGAAGGCGAAGGCCGCAAAGCCGAAGCCGCCGCAGAAGAAGGCCGTCGTGAAGAAGACCGTGAAGACCAAGCCGAAAGCGACAGCAAAGGCGAAGTCCAAGATCACGAAGCCGAAGAGCTGCGAAGCGTTCTCCTTCCGCTGCTCCCGCTCCGGTCTCCGGCTGCGCCGCGCTTCGACCCCGACCACCGAGACCTGATGTCCGTACGTTTATAAAAGCTCCGGGCGCTCGCGCCCGGAGCTTTTATCTTGTGCGCTGCATCGTGCCGATCCGAATGGGCCCTTCCGAATGGCCCCTTTCCGTCGCGGCCCTCTTGCGTTGGCCTCGACGAACGCATAAAGATATCTTTATGTCTGAATCGAGTCCGGTCACGGGCGGCAACGCCCCTCTTCCCGCCGTTCTCGGCGCCCTGCGCGCCGCGGGCGAGCCGACGCGCCTGCGCCTCCTCGCGCTGCTGGCGAACGGCGAGCTGAACGTCACCGACCTCACCGAAATCCTCGGCCAGTCCCAGCCCCGCATTTCGCGCCATCTGAAGCTGATGGCCGGCGCCGGCCTCATCGAGCGCCAGCGCGAAGGCTCCTGGGCCTTCTTCCGGCTGGCCCATGAAGGCCCGGGCGCGGGCCTCGCGCAGGCCGTCGTCGAGCGGCTGTCGCAGGACGAGCCGGTCCTGGTCCGCGACCGCGAGCGTCTCGGTGAGGTCCGCGCCGCGCGCTCCGAACAGGCCGCCGCCTATTTCCGCGCCCACGCCAATGACTGGGCCAAGATCCGCGCGCTCCATGTCGAGGAAACCGCCGTCGAGGCCGCGATCCGCGATGCCGTCGGCCCGAAACCGATCCGGGCGCTTGCTCGACATCGGCACCGGCACCGGCCGCATCATCGAGATCATCGGCGCCCAGGCCGACCGCGCGATCGGCGTCGATCTGTCGGCCGACATGCTGGCCGTCGCGCGCTCCAACCTTGCAAAGCTCGGCCTTGCCCGCGCCCAGCTCCGGCAGGGCGATGTCTATGCCCTGCCCGTCCAGCCGCAGAGCTTCGATCTCGTCGTCGTCCATCAGGTGCTGCACTTCCTCGACGAGCCGGCCCGCGCCATTCGCGAAGCCGCACGCGCGCTCGCGCCGGGCGGCCGGCTGCTTGTGGTGGACTTCGCGCCGCACGATCTCGAATTCCTGCGCGACGCGCACGCCCATCGCCGCCTCGGTTTCGCCGCCGAGTCCGTCGAGCAATGGATGAAGCAGGCCGGGCTCACGCCGGAACTGCACCGCGATCTCGCGCCGCCCGGCGGCGCGAGCGACAAGCTTACCGTCTCGCTCTGGATGGCGCGCGACCCGCGCATCATCACCGATCTCCCCGCATCAGATCCCAACCGGGCCGTCGCATGAACCCCGCTCCCACGGAACGCCTCAGCCGCAACGGCGCCGATCGCGAGATCGAGGTCTCGTTCGAGTTCTTCCCGCCGAAGACCGAGGAGGCCGAGAAAGTCCTGTGGGACTCGATCGGCGCGTCTTCTGCCGCTGTCGCCGAAATTCGTCTCGGTGACGTATGGCGCGGGCGGCACGACCCGCGAGCGCACGCACCAGACCGTGACGCGCCTCGTGCGCGAGACGGATGTTCCGCCCGCCGCCCATCTCACCTGCGTCGCGGCGTCGAAGGCGGAGATCGACGAGGTCGCGCGCGATTACTGGAACGCGGGCGTTCGCCACATCGTCGCGCTGCGCGGCGATCCGCCCGGGGGCATCGATGCGAAATACGAGCCGCATCCGCAGGGCTATGCCTACGCCGACGATCTCATCGGCGGCTTGAAGCGCATCGGAGATTTCGAGATTTCCGTCGCGTGCTATCCGGAAACCCATCCCGAGAGCCGCAGCTTCGAGGTCGACATCGACGTGCTCAAGAAAAAGGTCGATGCCGGCGCCGACCGCGCCATCACCCAGTTCTTCTTCGAAAACGATATCTATGAGCGTTACGTCGAACGTGTCCGCCGCGCGGGGATCGATCTTCCCATCGTGCCCGGCATCGTGCCCGTACATTCGTTCAACGGCGTCGCGAACTTCGCCAAGAAAGCGGGCGCGAGCGTGCCTGGCTGGCTGGCGCAGCGTTTCGAAGGCCTGGAGAACGATCCCGCGACGCGCCAGCTCGTGGCCGCCGCCGTCGCCGCCGAACAGGTGCTCGATCTTGTCGATCGCGGCGTGACGCATTTCCACTTCTACACGATGAACCGCGCCGATCTCGTCCAGGCGATCTGTCATCTCCTCGGACTGAGGCCGAAGATTCGCGAACCCGAAGGTTCCGGCGTCCGCTTAAGCGCGCTGCCCGGCCGTCCGCCGGTAGAGAAGATGCGGCAGGCCGGAGCGTTCGATCGGCCGCTCGTTTTCGAACCCGCAGCGCACCAGGACCGCTTCCGAGCGTGCGTTGTCCGTCAGCACGAAGCCGACGACTTCGGTCAGCCCGAGATTTTCAAACCCGAGCTGGGTCGCGAGTTTGCCGATTTCGGTTGCCGATCCGCGGCCCCAATGTTGCGGCATCAGCGAATAGGCAAGTTCGACGACCTGTTCGCCCTCGAACTCCACACGGCGAATGCCGCCCCATCCGGCGAACGATCCGCTCTCGAGATCGCGGAAGAACCACATGCCGAAACTATGCTCGCGCCAATGCGCGCGCTCGCGGCCGATAAAGGCTTTCGCCGCCGCGGCCGGCCGAACGCCGCCCAAAGTCTTCATCACGCGCTCGTCCGCGAACATCTTCTCGACACCCGCGAGATGCCCCTCGTGCGGCACGTCGCCGAACAGATCGTTGACCTCGACCATCGTGGGGAACAGCAGACTGAGCATGGGCGTCAGCCTTGAGGCACGGCGAGCACGCCGGTCTCGGCGATACCGCGATCGCTGAGCGCCGCGCGCAGGGCCTGCGGAAATGTCTGATGTGGACGTAAACAATGCGCGCGCCGCGACGGCCGGCGCATCGGGCATGTCGCCGACAAGACTTGCGACACGGCGCGCGATCGCGGGTGCGCTGTCGAGCCATGTCACGGGCCACGGCGCGAGCCTCTCGAGCCGGTGCACGATCAGCGGATAATGCGTACAGGCCAGCACGACGACATCGGTGCGCGCGCCGTCTTCCTCGACAAAGGCAGGCCGTATTTCTTCGAGAATGTCCGCATCGCTCGCGGGCATTCCGTTGAGCTCGGCTTCCGCGAAGCCGGCAAGCTTCGCGCTGCCCGCGAGCGTGACGCGGCACTCCTGCGCATGCGCCGCAACAAGCTCGCGCGTGTAATCGCGCGCGACGGTGCCGGGCGTCGCCAGAACGCTGACGCGCCCCGAGGTCGATTGCGCCGCGGCGGGCTTGATGGCCGGGACCGTGCCGACAAAGGGAATGGAAAACTCCGCGCGCAGAACCGGCAGCGCCAAAGTCGACGCCGTGTTGCAGGCGATGACCACCAGATCCGGCTCATAAAGCCGGATGGCCTCGCCGATCACGGCCGAGACCCGGTCGACCAGGTCTTTTTCCGGCAGACGCCCATAAGGAAACACCGCCGTATCGCCGATATAGATCAGTTCCGCGCCCGGCATCAGGCGGGCGATCTCGGTGTGGACGGTCAGTCCGCCCAGCCCGGAATCGAACACCACGACACGCGGCAGCCGGCCTCGGGGGGCGCGTCCCCCGCCATTTGCCGTGCCTGCCAGAAGATCGACTTTCAAATCATTCAAGCCCTGTTCGCGGCCAGCATGCCGGAACCAGATAACCAATTCGTCTCTTCTAAGAAAGGTACCGCCCTGAGGCGCCCGCCCCAGGCCCTGTGTGCGCCTCATTTCCGGCGTCCACTGGGGTCGGTCTGAAGCCGACCCGAACTCTGGAGAGATGACATGTCCACTGCGACCGCATCGCGCTGGCGGCCGTGACCGCCGCCCTCGCCGGACCTGCTTTTGCGTCGGAGGCCGACTATCTCAAGCGCTTCGAGGGCTCGTTCAAGGGCGCGGGCAAGGTCCGGACCGCAGCCGACGGCTCTCCCTACAACGTCAAATGCAGCGTTTCCGGCAATGCCACGGATACGAGGATCAGCCTTGGCGGCACCTGCCGGGCCATGGCCGTTGTCACCCGCAAGATCGGCGCGGACCTGACCGTCTCGCCCGACGGCACCTATTCCGGCGTCTATACCGGCTCGAAAATCGGCCCCGCCGCCGTCCAGGGACGCCGCACCGGAGACAATGTCGTCCTGACCGTGACCTGGCCGAAGCCGGTCAACGGCGATCAGAAGGCGACGATGACTATCTCCAACAGCGGTAACGGCTTTTCGTTCGCCGTGGACGACGAGGCGACGCCCGGCGGCCAGGTCGTGCGTATGACGGACATCAAATTGGTTCCCTGACTGCGTCAATCTGACAGGTAACCTTAAGACGTATGAGCCCTTCGTGCGCCACAGCCGCCCCCTATTTGCGCCCCATTTCCCGGGCTTTTGGCGCCACACGCAAAATCTGGAGATGTGGGGATGATCTATCCGACGCGCTTTGCGCTGGCGGGGGTTTGCGCCTTTGCCGCTTTTTCCGGTGCCGCTCAGGCGTCCGAAGCTGATTTTCTGAAACGCTTCCAAGGCTCGTTTTCGGGCGGCGGGCAGGTACGCATGGAAGCGGCGGGCGAACCCCACCAGATTTCATGCAAGGTTTCGGGCTCGTCGACGGCGACCTCCGTCAATATCGGCGGCACCTGCAATGCCGGCATGATGAGCAAGAACATTTCGGCCTCGCTCCGCGCCGGTGCGAACGGCACCTACACCGGCACCTATAACGGCGTGGCCGGTTCGGCCTCGCTGTCCGGACGCCGCCGGGGCAATACGATCATTCTCGCGGTTCGCGGCGCCGAGCCTGCCACGATGACGATCTCGAACGGCGGCAGCGGCATTTCGCTTTCCGTCGTCGCCAACAAGACGCAGATGACGCAGGTCAGCCTCGCCCGCCGCAGCGGCGGTCCCCGCAGCTCGCGTCAATCGCCCAGTAACAGCGCGCTTCCGAGCCCGCCCGCCGCGGCAATTGCCGCGAGCCCCAGAAAGCCGCCCTTCGAGGCGGATTTCTGCTTTCTTCGGCATTCTGTCCTGGAACAAGCGTACGCACAGGATCGCGCCGGACGCCCCGATCGGGTGGCCGCGCGCAAGCGCCCCTCCGCCGCGATTGACACTGGCCGGGTCGAGCCCGATCCCGTCAATGCAGGCCATGGCCTGAACGGCGAACGCTTCCATCACTTCCGACACCGAAAGATCGCCCGCCGCGATGCCGTGCTTCGCAAGAAGCGCGTTTGCAGCCGCGACCGGCGCAAGCCCCGGACGCTCAGGCTCGCCGCCGCGCCGCGCGCCGCCGATGACGCGCAAAGCCGAGGTCGCGCGCCGTGCGATTTTCTCCGACACCACGATCACAACAGCCGCCGCATCCGCCTCGACCGCGACGGTCGCCGCCGTAACGCCGTGTTCGGCATCGCCCGCGAGAACCGGCAGCCGCGCGCAGATGCGCGGATCGAGCGCTCGGGTGAAGGCGTCGCGCGCGAGATTTTCCACGACCACGATCTCGCCCTCGCCGACACCGTGCCGCGCCTTGCGATGGCTTTCGACCGCGAACGCCTCCTGCCGCTCGCGCGACATGCCGAGCTCCGCCGCGAGCATGGCCGCCGCCTGGACCATGTCCGGATCGCGCTCGGCGAACGGCGCGAAAGGCGGACGCTGATATTCACGCGGCATCTCATCCGGCCCGCGCGGCCGCACGAAGCGCAACGGCGCACGGCTGAAACTTTCGACGCCGCCCGCGATCACGACATCCGCCTCCCCGGCCGCGACGCGCGCGGCGGCCAGCATGATCGCGTCGAGGCCCGCACAGCATTGCGTGTCCAGATGTCAGCGCGGGAACACTGTCCGGCAATCCGGCGGCGAGCGCCGCCATGCGGGCCGGATTGCCGCCGCCGTACAACGCATTGCCGAGAATGACATCGTCGACCTCGCCGCGCGCGATACCGGCATCTTCAAGCGCCGCGAGGATGACGGGCGCCGCGAGATCGTGCACCTCGACCCCCCGAAACGCGCCGTCACGCGGCGCGACGGCGGTGCGGCGCGCGGCGATGATGAAAGCGCTCACTCCAGCGCCTCGCAGGCTTCGTCGTCCCACAGCTTCCGGACTTTCGCGTAATCGGTCTTGCCGAGGCGCGTCGCCGGCCACTCGTCTATCTTCGCGAAACGCCCCGGCACTTTGTAGGCGGGCAGGACTTTGCGCAGATGCTGCGCAAGGTCGGATGCGGCGGGATTTTTGCCCTCCTTCAACCGCACCATCGCAACAAGGCGCTCGCCGCGCTTGGCGTCCTCCACGCCGAACACCGCCGAAGCCAGCACCGCGGGATGACGATCGAGCACCGCTTCCACTTCTTCGGGCTGGATGTTGCGGCCGGATGAAATCACCAGCCGGTCTGTACGCCCGGCGAGATGCAGAAATCCGTTCTTGTCGAGAAAGCCCCGGTCGCCGACCGACATCGCTTCGCCCGCCCGGATAATATCGCCCTCGCCGCCCGCATAGCCGGAAAAGACAAGCGCGCTCTCGGCGAAGACAAGGCCGGTCCGGCCCGTCGCGGCCCGCTTGCCGCCGGCGCTGCGAATGCTGACGGTGACGCCCGGAAAGGCGCGGCCGACGGATGTCTTCGGCACACGCTCGTCGCTCCGCGCGAGCGTGATGAAGCTCAGTTCCGAAGCGCCGTAGAACTCGGCGAACACCGCGTGCGGAAATATCTTCTTCAGGCGCGGCGTCAGCTTTACCGGCCATTTCGAACCCGAACACAGAATGAGGCGCACGCCGTGGCACACCGTGCCTTCGGCCTCCGCCGCCTCGATGGTCAGGAGGAGCTGCGCGGGCACCGTGTAGAAAACGGTGATGCGGTTGGCGGCTGATGGCGCGCAGCGCCGAATGCGCCTGGAAGCCGCGCACCAGCGCGAATTTCGCCCCGGCGTGCAGCGCGCTCGCCAAAGCGTAAAGTGGCATGGAATGACTGAGCGGGCCCGGCGCGAACACGCAATCCGCGGGGCCGATGCCGAACTCTTCCTGCGCGCCCGCGAAGCTCGCGATCCAGGAACGGTGCGTGCGGCGGAACCCCTTCGGCAGGCCGGTCGAGCCGGAGGTGAAGCCGGTGTAGAAAATGAGTTCGGGATCGGGCTCCGAGACACGGCGGAACTCGGCCGGCGCGCCCAGCGCCGCCGCCACCTCCTCCGTGGACGGCTCGCCGTTCACGATCAGCGCCTTGTCGTGAATGCCGGCGCGCGACGTGATGACGAGCGCGGGATTGAGCGTGGTCACGACGGAACGTGCGGTGTCGACCGGCCAGTCGCAATCCAGGATCTGCGCATCGCGCCCCGCCGCCGCCGCCGCGAGGAACAGGACCGCGAGCGCGGGCCCGTTCGGCAGATCGAGCGCGACCGCGCCGTCACGCGGCGTCCGCGCGGCAAGGAAGGCCGCGAGCCGTGCGATGGTCTGGTCGAGATCGCGGCGTGTGGTTTTCCGCCCCTCGAACATGAAGGCGGTGTCGCCGGGCAAGCCGCCGGGCATGTTCCGCGATCGGCCGCGTAATGCCCATCAGCGCCCGAAGACGGACTGAGGCGCGGCGCGATACGCGGCCTGCGCCATCGAAGCCCGCCAGAACCGCTTTGAGAAGATCGCCCGGGATGAAGAGAATGCTGGCCGCCGCGGCCTGCCCCAGACTCATATTCGCGCTCCAGGCCAGAACCGGAATGCCGAATCCATAATCGACAAGGATGCCGACGTGATGGAGGCGGCGATCGCGGCCAGGCTGATCGGCAGTTTGTCGAGCTGCGTCATCACGAGCCCCGTGACGAACGCGGCCGGCACGAAGCCGATCAGGAACCCGGCCGAAGGACTGTAGAACGGTCCCAGCCCGCCGCGCCCGCCCGCAAGAAGCGGCACGCCGAGCGCAACGACGAAGAGAAACAGCAGCACTGCGAGCGCGCCGTTGCGCGGGCCGAGAAAGACGCCTGCCAGCATGACGCCGAGCAGTTGTGCCGTGATCGGCACCCCTCCCGCGAGCGGAAGGTCGAATTTCGGCAAGAGCCCGAGCGCGCCGATGACGGCCGCGAACAAAGCGATGCGGACAAGATCGCGCGTTGTCATGAGCGTCTCCCTCAGCGCCGCCCGAGCGGCTCCAGTCCGGTGGCGAGATAGGCGATGATCGCCGTCACCAGCGCCTTGACCGCGCCTCCCGGCAACAGGCCGGTTGCCACCGTCACCGCCTCGCGCACCGTCTTGTCGGTGATCCAGGCCATGACGGGAATGCCGATCAGGTTCAACACGACATAACCGCCGATGAAAGCCGCGATCAATGCCGCGAGGAACACGCCCATACGTCCGGCGAACGCCGCGAACAGAGCCACCCGTGATAAACGCGGCCGGCACGAAGCCGAACAGGAAGCCGGCGGTCGGGCCCGTGAAGACATCGATCCCGCCGCGGCCTCCGGCCAGAAGCGGCAGGCCGCAGGCGACCGCGACCAGAAACACCGCCGCCGCCAGCGCGCCGCGCCGCGCGCCGATCATCACGCCCGCGAGCGTGACGCCCATGCCCTGCGCCGTGATCGGCACACCGCCCAGCATCGGCAGATCGATCCTGGGCACGAGGCCCAGAGCCGCGATGATCGCGGCAAACAGCAGAATAAGCCCCGTATCCCGAAGCACCATCTCAGCCCCTGCGCCGTTTGTGTGCGAAGCCGCGCGCATCGAGCGATTCCGCGACCTGATCGGCCATTCTGAGCGTCTCGGCCAGGAACGGCCCGATCAGCCGCCATGACGCCCTGCGTCCGGTGCGCGCCCGCCAGGCCTCGGCGCGCGCCTGCCAGTTGGCGGCGAACACGGGCACGAAGCGGATCGCGAGCGACACCGCAAGCGAGAGCTTTTTCGGATTGACGCCCAGCGGGCGAAGCAGCCGAAGCAGCGGCATCAAAGCCTGCATCATGTCCTGCATGGTCGTCGTCATGCTGACGAGGTCGGCCAGCAGCACCATCATCACAAGCCGCGCGACCGCGCTCGCGCCCGCCGCCCAGTCGCCGGTCAGGCCGTGCAGAACGAAGATGATCACGAGCAAGGGCGCGAAGGTCTTCAGCGCCGAAAGCCGCTTCAGCGCGTCCGGCCCAAGGCTCGCGAACAGAACGAGGACGAGACAGAGGCCCGACGGTCAGAAGCCGCCAGTCCTCGACCGGCAGAACGGCGAGGCTCACCGCCGCAAGCGCGATGAGCTTTGTTCCCGCCGGAACGCGGTGCAGCCAGGTGTCTCGTGCCAGATAGCCGGAGATCATGCGCTCTTGGCCTTGTCCGCACCCATGCGGGCTTTGGATTCATACGCCGCGAGAACGGATTCGGGAGCCCCGTCGCCGCGTATCCGGCCGTTTTCCAGCCATATCACGCGATCGAATTCCGACAGCAGGTCAATGTCGTGGCTTGCCATGATAATGTTTTGCTTCAGCGCCCGCATCCGCTCGCGAAGATCGTAGCGTGTCGGCAGATCGAGACTCGAGAACGGTTCGTCGAGCAGCAGCACGTCCGGCCCGTTGGCCAGAACGGCGATGAGGCAGACCAGCTGCTTCTGGCCTTCCGAAAGCTCGTGGACGGCGCGCTTTTCCCAGCCGCCGCAACCGTGTTCGGCCAGGATCCGGCACGCCTGCGCATTGGCGCTCGATGCGTCCATGCCGTCCTCGATAAGGCCGAACGCCACCTCCTCGCCGACCGTCGGAAAGAGAATCTGATGGTCCGGATTCTGGAACAGGAAACCGGTGTTCGGCCGCTCGTCCCGGACCGGCCGCCCGGCGACCCGCACCTCGCCCGCATCCGGCTGAAGCAGCCCGGCCGCCAGCCGGAGCAGCGTGCTCTTGCCCGAGCCGTTGTCGCCGACAAGGCCGACGCGCCGCTCGGTCAGGCTCAGGGACAAATCCTCGAACAGGGGCCGCCCGCCACGGGCGAGAGAGACCCGGTCGAGCTGGAGGAAGGGCGCGGCGGTTCGCATGCGCTTTGTGATAGCCCGCGAGGCGGCCTCACGTCCAATAGCGGCCATGCCCCGGCCGGGATCACCGACACGCCCTCCGGCCAGCGTGGCGGTTAGGCTGCCGCAGCAGCGTGATCGGCAAACCAGGTCAGCGGCCCTCGCGGCTTCAGGCGCGCGGCGGGCAGATCCTCGCCCGACAAGACCCTTTGCAGCGTCTCCCTCTTGCCCTCGCCGCTGACGAGGAAGGCCGAGGCGCGACAGCTTTCGAGCACGGGGAAAGTCAGGGTGACGCGCGGCACACGCGGGTCCATGCCGGCCTCGGTGGCGACGGCCCAGCGTTCCCGCTCTCCGAGCGCGGGAGAGCCGGGGAACAAGGAGGCGGTATGGCCGTCATCGCCCATTCCGTTCAGGACGAGATCGAACAGCGGCCGGGCCGGATCGAGCGTGTCCGCGCCGTAAAAGCGTTTCAGCTCCGCCTCGTAAAGTTGCGGCGCTTTCCTCCGGCCCCGCCGTGGCGGTCGGGATCGGATGCACCTGTGCGGACGGGATCGGCACGTGATCGAGCATGGCCCGCCGCGCCATGCGCGCATTGCTCAGGGGATCGCCTTCCGGCACGAAGCGCTCGTCGCTCCAGAACACGTGAATACGCTCCCAGGGCAAAGGCCGCGCCGCGAGCTGCCGGTACATGCCTTCCGGCGTCGAACCGCCCGTGATGCAGATTGCGATCCGGCCCGGATTTTCGCGCAGGCGCTCGACGAACCAGTCCGCCGCGGCCGAGGCCAGAGCCTCCTTGTCCGGAAAAACCTTCAGCTCGGCGCCAGTCATTGGGTATTGGGATCGGGATCGATGATGCTGCGCCAGTGGCGCCCGTCGCGCGCGAGCAGCGCATCGGCTTCCTCCGGGCCTTCGCTGCCGGCGTCGTAGGTCTCGATGCCCTTCGCGCCCGCCGCCGCCCAGGCCTGGAGAAAGGGTTCGACCGCGCGCCAGCCGGCTTCGACGCCGTCGGCGCGCTGATAGAGGATCGCGTCACCGGTCATGCAATCGTAGATCAGGGTCTCGTAACCCGTCGCCGGCGCGGCCTCGAAGTAATCCTTGTACTCGAACTTCATCCCGACCGACGCGATGTCGACCTTCGGCCCCGGGATCTTGGCGTTGAAGTGCAGCGTGATGCCCTCGTCCGGCTGAACCGCGATGACGAGCAGGTTCTCGCCGAGCTCCTCCATCTTCATGTTGCGGAACATGGAGACCGGGGCCTGCTTGAACTTCACCGCGATCTCGGAGCGGCGCTTGCCGAGCGCCTTGCCGGTGCGGAGATAAAACGGCACCCCCGCCCAGCGCCAATTGTCGATCTCGAGCCGCAGCGCCGCATAGGTTTCGGTGGTCGAACCGGGCGCGACATCCGGCGATTTGCGGTAGGCGGTCACGTCGCGGTCGCCGATCTTGCCCGCGCGGTATTGCGCGCGCACGGAACGCGTTCAGCGCCTCTTCCGGCGCTCGGAATGCGGATGGAGTCCAGCGCCTCGGCCTTTTCCGAGCGCACGGAATTGGCGTCGAAACGCGCCGGCGGCTCCATCGCGACAAGCGAGAGCAACTGGAACAGATGGTTCGGCACCATGTCCCTGAGCGCGCCGGTCGCATCGTAGAATTTGCCGCGCGTACCGACATCGACCGTCTCGGCGACGGTGATCTGCACATGGTCGATATGGTTTCTGTTCCAGATCGGCTCGAACAGGCCGTTGGCGAAGCGCAGGATCAGGATGTTCTGCACCGTCTCCTTGCCGAGGTAATGATCGATGCGGAAGATCTGCTCCTCGTCGAGCACGCTCAGCAGAACCCGGTTCAGTTCCCTGGCGGACTCAAGGCTCGTGCCAAACGGCTTTTCGACGATCAGACGCCGCCACGGCCCGCCCTTTTTCTGCTCCGACAGGCCCGCTTCGCCGAGACGGCGCGCGATCGGTGCGAAGGCCTGCGGCGGGGTCGCACAGTAAAACAGCCGGTTGCCCTGGCTGCGTCCGCTGCCCTCGACGCGCTCCAGTTCGGCCTTCAATCTCTGATAGGTCCCCGGGTCGTCGACATCGCCCACGACATAGGTGACGCAGGAGAGCAGCCATTTGGCGGTTATCGGATTGACGTTCTGCGTCGCGAATTCGTTCAGGCCCTTTTCCAGCCCGGCGCGGAAGTCCTCGACCTTGATGTCGCCGCGCGCGACGCCGATGATGCAGAAGCCGTCCGACAGCAGTCCCGCTTCCGCGAGATTGTAGAGCGCGGGGATCAGGAGCCGGCGCGTAAGGTCGCCCGATGCGCCGAAGATCACGAAGGCGCATGGAGCGGCGGGCGGCGGTTTTATTCGGGCTTCACTTATCGACATCGGGTGGCGGCACTTTGGGTTCGAGATGACCGCCGAAGCCCTTGCGCATCGCTGACAGGACCTTCTCGGCGAAGGTGTGCTCCTGGCGGGAGCGGAAGCGGGCGTAGAGCGCCGAGGTCAGGACTTCGGCGGGAACCGCCTCGGCGATCGCCGCCTGCACGGTCCAGCGCCCTTCGCCGCTGTCGTCGACATAGCCGGAATAGGAACCGAGATCGCCTTCTTCCATCAAAGCGGCGGCCGTGAGATCGAGCAGCCACGACGTAACGACGCTGCCGCGCCGCCAGACTTCGGCGACTTCGGTGATGTTGATGTCGATACGCTCGTCTTCCGGCAGCCTGTCGGAGTTCGCGTTCTTCAGAATGTCGAAGCCTTCGGCATAGGCCTGCATCAGGCCGTATTCGATGCCGTTGTGGATCATCTTCACGAAATGCCCGGCGCCGACGGGCCCGGCATGGATGTAGCCCTCTTCGGAGCGGGCGTGCTTGCCCGTGCGGCCGGCGGTGCGCGGAATCTCGCCATGGCCCGGCGCGAGCGCGAAGAAGATCGGGTCGAGCCGCTCGACGACCTCTTTCTCGCCGCCGATCATCAGGCAATAGCCGCGCTCGACGCCCCAGATGCCGCCGGACGTGCCGGCATCGACATAGTGGATGCCTTTCATCTTGAGCGCCTTGGCGCGGCGGATGTCGTCTTTCCAGAACGTGTTGCCGCCGTCGATGATCGTATCGCCCGGTTCCAGCAAAAGGCTGAGTTCGTCGATCACGCCTTCGGTCAGCGGCCCGGCCGGGACCATCACCCAGACGGCGCGCGGCTTTTCCAGCTTGGCGACGAAATCCTTGAGGCCGGTCGAGCCCGCCGCGCCTTCCTTTGTGAGCAGGTTCACCGTGTCGGAGTTGCGGTCATAGACGACGGCGCTGTGGCCGGTGGCGAGCAGACGGCGCACGATGTTCGCGCCCATCCGTCCCAGGCCGATCATTCCAAGCTGCATAAAGTCCTCCGCACTTCCGAGAGTTTACGGCTGGATGGATGGCGGGAACAAGGCTACTCCCCTCACCTTTCGGAACTGTGACAGCCTCCGGCCGGTTGACCCCCGCACAGGAGGAAACCATGGCCGACAAAGAGAAAAATCCGGTTCCTGGGGCGAGCGCCGACAATGCGCGGCGCGAGCGGGAAAAAAGCATTTCGGACACCAAGTCCGGCACCGACGAGCGTGCAGGCGCAAAAGCACGCCAAGGACGACATCAAGGGAGAGGGCGTGGACCGCGCCTCGAATGCCGCGATGGGGCATCGGCCTGTGGGGTAGTTACACGCTGATCCTTGCTATATCGGCGATCCCTTCGAGAACCATGTCCGGCTTGCAGGCCAGAAGCGCCTCGCGCGCCGCATAGCCCCAGGTCACGGCCGCGAAACGCGTTCCGGCTTCCCGCGCGGCGGCCGCATCGCGCGTTTCATCGCCGATATAGATCGCATCCGCGACCGGCACGCCTGCCGCCTTCGCGGCCTGCCGGATCTTGCGTGCCTTCCCGTACAGCGAGGCTCCGCAATAATAATGGCCGATGAGAGACGCAGTGCCGGGGCCGAGGGTCCGGCGGATGCTCTGTTCGCCGTCCGAACTGACGATCGCAAGCGCAATGCCGTTGTCGAGAGATGGCGCAAGGCCGCGGGCGCGCCTTCGAAGACGGGATGTTCGCCTCCAGCTTCATCGCCCGCATGTCGCGCGCGATCGCCGGGACTTTCCAGAGCGGCACCTTCAGCGCTTTCAGAATTTCGCGCGTGCCGAGGCTGCGCAGGGCTGCCGCTTCCGCGCCGTCGATTTCGCGAAAGCCGTGCCGGCGCGCGATCTCATTGAGCACGCTGCTGAACCACGGAAACGAGTCCGCGAGCGTTCCGTCGAAGTCGAAGATCGCGAGCCGGAGCTTCTTCACGCGCGCGACAGGCCTGACGGTTCAGGCCCTGCCCCTCTTGCTCATCAGCGGCAGGACCAGACGCTGGATCCAGTTGCGGATTTCCGTCAGGCGGCGCGCGGGTTCCAGCACGTCGGAATCGTAGCCGAGGCGCCAGGCGATGTCGGTGCGCGACGGATCCGTCCTGCAGCGCCTTCAGATCGGCGGTATGGCTGTTCAACTCGTCGAGACTGCGGAACGGTCCCTCCTCCACCAGGGTCTTGCCGTAGCGCGACATGATCCCGGCCATCTCGTCGAGCGTTGAATTCCGGATGGTACTGCACGCCCCACAACGTGCTCTTGCCATGCACGATCTCGGCGGCCTGAACTTCGGAATGGGCGTTCGTCGCGGTCACGATCATGCCCTTCGGCTTCTCGCCGACCTCGTCCGTATGGACGGCGGGCGCATCGAAACTCGGGTCCCTTCCCCGCATGGAGGTCATGGGCGCGCCCCTCCTCCGTCAACGTGATCTTGCGCGCAAGGCCGATCTCGCGGCCGTTCCTGGACTTGACCACCGTGCCGCCCGCCGCGACCGCGCCGACCTGCAGGCCCCAGCACGAGCCGAAGATCGGCACGCCGGTCTCGAAGATGGACCGCACCAGTTCGACCTGCTTCAGGCTCTCCGGCTCCGCCTTGTAGAGATTGAGGGAGGAGCCGGTGATGGCGATGCCGTCATAGCCTTCGATGCCGCCGACATCCGGGATATTCGCGCCCTCGTCCGTCGGAAAGCAGATATCGACCACCGCATCCGGCGCGATGCCGCGCAGCACATCCGAATAGGCTTCGCTGTAGCTCTGCCCGGTGTACTCGGCCTGCCGGGCGCGCGCTTTCGGCGTATTGCCCTCGACGACCAGAAGACGCGGCGCGCGTGTCACGGCCTGCCTCCGAGATCGCCCCGGATCGCGGCGCGGATCAGGACCTCGAAATCCTTCGCCTTCATCGGCACCGGATTGCCGCCGGTCGACGGATCGCGCTCGGCATGTTCGGCCAGCTCCGCGATCTTGTCCTCGCCGACACCGAGATCGGCGAGTGTATGCGGCACGCCGAGCTGTTTACGGAATGCGAGCAGCCATTCCATCACGCCGTCGAAGCCCGGCGTCTTCAGATCGAGAACGCGGGCGACAAGCGCCATGCGATCCTCGACGGCCGCGCGGTTGAACGCCAGCACGTAAGGCAGCATGACGCCGTTGGTCAGGCCGTGATGGGTATCGAAGAAGGCGCCGACCGGATGCGACACGGAATGCACCGCGCCGAGACCCTTCTGGAACGCCGCCGCACCCATGCTCGCCGCGGCCAGCATGCGCGAGCGCGCTTCGATGTCCTTGCCGTCCTTGTAGGCACGCGGCAGGTATTCGGCGATCAGCCGGATGCCTTCCAGAGCGATGCCGTCGGCCATCGGGTGGAACCCCGGCGCGCAATAGGCCTCGATGCAATGGGCAAGCGCGTCGAAACCGGTGCCGGAGGTGAGGAACGGCGGCAGGCCGACCGAGAGTTCCGGATCGGCGATCACGACCTTCGGCAGAAGCAGCGGATGGAAGATGATCTTCTTCTCGTGCGTCTTCTCATTGGTCAGCACCGCCGCGCGGCCGACCTCCGAGCCCGTTCCGGCCGTGGTCGGAACGGCGACGATCGGCGCGATCGCGGATGCATCCGCGCGCGTGTACCAATCGCCGACATCCTCGAAATCCCAGACCGGGCGCGTCTGTCCGGCCATGAAGGCGACGAGCTTGCCGACATCGAGCGCCGAGCCGCCGCCGAAGGCGATGACGCCGTCATGCTTGCCGGCCTTGTAGGCGGCAAGGCCCGCATTGAGGTTGGCTTCTGTCGGATTGCCCTTCACGTCGGAGAAGACGTTGTCGGTCAGGCCCGCGTCTTTCAGACTTTGACCGCGGTTGCGACCACCGGACCGTCGGCGAGACCCTTGTCGGTCACGATCAGCGGACGGGTGATGCCCGCCGTCTTGCACGCGTCAGCGAGTTCGGAAATGCGGCCGGGGCCGGTCAGAACGCGGGTCGGGTAATTCCACGCACCTGTCAGTACAACGCTCATAATGATCCTCAGACTGTGCGCAGATGGAAGCTTTTCGGCCGCGTCAGCATGCCGTAGCCGAGTTCGGAGAGAGAGGCGCCGCGGCCGGTGTCCTTGACGCCGGTCCAGGCCAGCGACGGATCGAGATAGTCGCAGCGGTTCATATAGACGGTGCCGGTCTCGACCTGTTGACCCAAGGTCTCGGCGGCCTTTTCGTCGCTCGTCCAGATCGAGGCGGTCAGACCGTAGGGGCTGTCGTTCATCAGCCGGACGGCTTCCTCGTCGGATGTCACCTTCATGATGCCGACGACCGGGCCGAAGCTTTCATCCACCATGACCTTCATCGAGTGATCGACATTGGTCAGGACCTGCGGCGCGAGATAGGGCGTGCCGGCCTTGTCGGCCGGGAACGAGGCCGGAGTCGAGATGGGCCTTGGCGCCCTTCCCCAGAGCCTCTGCCGTCTGGGCGCGCACGACATCGGCGAAACGCGTATGCGCCATCGGGCCGAGCGTCGTCGCCTCGTCCAGCGGATTGCCGAGGACGTATTTGGAGGTCAGGTCGACATATTTCTCGACGAAGTTGTCGTACAGGCTTTCGTGAACGTAGATACGTTCGATGCCGCAGCAGCACTGCCCGGAATTGTAGAACGCGCCGTCGACGAGATTTTCGACCGCGTAATCGAATTTGGCGTCGGCGCGCACATAGGCCGGGTCCTTGCCGCCGAGTTCGAGGCCGAGGCTCGTGAACGTGCCCGCCGCCGCGCGCTCGATGGCGCGCCCGCCCTCGACCGAGCCGGTGAAGTTGACGTGATCGACCGAGCCGGACGACAGGATCCTCGACGTGTCGTCGTGCGACAAAACGAGGTTCTGGAACAGGCCTTTCGGCGCGCCGGCCTTGTCCATGGCCTGCTGGAAGCGCTCACCGACAAGGATGGTCTGCGAGGCATGCTTCAGCAGAACGGCGTTGCCGGCGATGAGCGCCGGCACGATCGTATTGACGGCGGTGAGGAACGGATAGTTCCAGGGCGCGACGACCAGGACGACGCCCAGAGGATCGCGGCGGATGAAGCGCTTGAAGCCGTCCTTCGGCGCCGGGACGATGTCGGCAAGGGATTCTTCGGCGAGCGCGATCATGGTGCGCACGCGCTCCTCGACCGGGCGGAACTCGCCGCCGTAGCGCACCGGGCGGCCCATCTGCAGCGCGAGTTCAGGCACGACCTCCTGGTTCAGGCTGAGCAGCGCGTCCATGAATTTCAGCGCGAACTTCGAGCGCTCCGCGACCGATACCTTGCGCCATTCGGCCTGAGCCTTGCGGGCGGCCTTCAGCGCCGCGTCGATTTCGGCGGGCGTTGCGGTCGTGCGGCGCGCAACCTCGCGCCCGTCCACGGGCGATATGCAGACGATCTCACTCAACCGAGGTCTCCAATCAGATGATTTCGAAGTACCGCGCCATTTCCCAATCGGTGATGGCCCTGCGGAACTCCCTTTCTTCCCACTCGCGCGTCGCGGCGTAATGGTCCACGAACGCATCGCCGAACAGAGCTCGCGCCGGCTTCGACGCTTTCAGCCGTCCCGCGGCCTCCATCAGCGAGCGCGGCAAAGCCAGTTCCGGCTTGTGCTGCACCGCGTATGAATTGCCCTCGACCATGGGCTCCGGCTCGATCTTGTTCTCGATGCCCCAGAGGCCCGAGCCGATGGCGGCTGCGAGCGCGATATAGGGGTTGATGTCGGCCGCCGCCACTCGATACTCGACCCTCTGACTTTTTGGCGCACCCGGGATGACACGGAGCGCCGTGGTGCGATTTTCCACACCCCAGGTCGAGTTGGTCGGCGCCCAGAAACCGGGGATCAGCCGCGTATAGGAATTCACCGTCGAGGCGACCATCGCGAGCAGTTCCGGCATCAGCTTCTGCTGCCCGCCGACGAACCAGCGCATCGTGTCCGACATGTTGTGCGGCTTGGTCTCGTCATGGAAGACCGGCTTGCCGCCCTTCGTCAGCGAGACATGCAGGTGGCCGGACTGGCCGGGCCAGTCCTTCGACCATTTGGCCATGAAGGTCGCCATCCAGCCGCGCTGCTGGGCGAGGATCTTCGTGAAGGTCTTGAACAGAACCGCGCGGTCGGCGGCTTCGAGCGCGCCGGAATATTCGATGGCCGCTTCAAGCACGCCGGGGCCGGTTTCGGTGTGCAGGCCCTCGATCGGGAAATCCATGTCGCGCCCGAGCGCGAGCAGGTCCTGATAGAAATCGGCGTGCACAGACGAGCGCAGCATGGAATAGCCGAAGAAGCCCGGCGTGATGTTGGTCAGGCCGCGATAATTCTTCTCGCGAATGGAATGCGGCGTTTCCTCGAACAGAAAGAATTCGAACTCCGCCGAGGACACGACGTCGAAGCCCATATCCTTCGCGCGCGCCAATACGCGGCGAAGCGTGCCGCGCGGGCAGACCTCCTCCGCCTTGTCGGCAAACTCCGCGAGGAAGAACAGCATGTCGCCTTCGAGCGGCACGTCGCGGCAGGTGTCCGGCAGAACGCGGACGGGAGCGTCGGGATAGGCTGTGTGCCAGCCCGTATAGGTGACGTTGTCATACAGCTGGTCGTTCGAATCCCAACCCAGCACGACGTCGCAGAACCCGAACCCCTTCTCCAGCGCGTTGAAGAATTTGGTCTTGGCCATGTACTTGCCGCGCATGATGCCGTCGGCATCGGTGACGCCGACCTTCACATGATCCAGGCCGCGTTCCTCGACGATGGCTCTCGCGTCGGCTGCGGTCTTGACGTCGCGCGGGTTCATGTCTGCCTCTGGACTTGTCTATTTGAATTGAAAAGGCGGCCGGACGAGGGGAAGTCCGGCCGCCTGGAGTGACACGGTCAGTGCGACTTGTATTCTGCCGTGCCCTTGGAGAGAGCGAACTCTTCTTCGGGCGACAGGACGAGTTTGTTACGTCCGATGATCGCGAAGTAGATGATGCCCACGACGAACCAGAGCGCCACGCCGATCACGCCTGCGCGATAGACCGGATCGGCGAGCTGGTAGCCGATGGTGACCAGCGCGATGATGATGGTCACTACGGCACCCGGAATGCCGAGCGGGCTCTTATAAGGCCGTTCGATATTCGGCATGTTCTTGCGCAGCGAGATGAAGGCCGCCCCTTGCGCGATATAGCTCAGCATGGCGCCGAAGACGGCCATGTTGAGCAGCGTTCCGCCGATGACGGCCGCCCCCGCTGTAGACCCCGCCTGGAACCAGACGACGAACATGATGGCGAGAGCGACGATTGCGCCCGCGATCATGGCGATGTGCGGCGTCTTGCGGGTGCCGTGCGTGATCGACAGCGCGCGCGGGAAATAACCCGCCCGCGACAGCGAGTAGATCTGCCGACCCTGCGCATAGATGATCGTGTGGAAGCTCGCGATCAGGCCGACGACGGCGATGAGCGCGAGGATCACGGCGATGCTGTCGCCGTAGATCGCGCGGAAGCCGTCGAGCAGCGGCTCGCCGGAGGTCGACAGCGCGAACGAGCCGTTCACGGCCGAGTTGAGCCACAGGATCATGAAGGCCGACACGATCAGCGTGAACATGCCGAGAATGATGCCCTTGGGCATGTCACGCTTCGGATCGATCGATTCCTCGGCCGCGAGCGGAAGCTGCTCGATGGCCAGGAACAGCCACACCGCGAACGGCAGAGCGGCAAGCGCGCCGGAAATGCCGAACGGCAGGAACGGCCCGTTGCCGCCCGGAAGCTCGACCGCTTTACCGTCGGGGCCGGCGCCGATGTTCAGCGCCTTGCCCGCGAAGTCCGCGAGCGGAAGGGCGCTGACCCAGAAGAAGACGAGACAGGCGAGAGCGAGCAAGGTCACGACGAGCGTGATCTTGAACGACAGCTCGACGCCGGCGATGTTGAGGCCGACGAAGATGATGTAGCCGAGCACCCAGTAGACCGGCTGGAACTCAGCCGATGTGCCGAAAATCCCGGTCAGGTAGGAGCCGATGAAGAAGACGATGACGGCGGGTGTAATGACATATTCGACGTTCTCGCAGAGGCCGGTGATGAAGCCGCCCCAGGGGCCGAAGGCCGAGCGCGAGAATGAATACGCCGCGCCGGTGTGCGGCAGAGCGGGCGACATCTCGGCGATCGAGTAGGTCAGGCCGAGATACATGATGGCGATAAGCACGGCGGCGATGAGATAGCCGCCCCACCCCGCGACGCCGAGACCGAGATTCCAGCCCGAGAAATGTCCGGAAATGACCGCGCCGACACCGAGCGCCCAAAGCGAGGCGACACCCGCATAACGTTTCAGCCCGCGCTGGGCGAAATATGAAGCGTCGACCGTGGAATATGTGACGCCCGCGGCGCCAACTGCTGCTGGTTGCTTAGCCATTGTCTGTTCCCCTTTACGGCCGGAACTGATCCGTTAGGTCCCCGGCCCCGAAATCGATCTCCCCGCTCCCGCCGGCTTTCCGCCATGTCGGCAGCGCGGAATGATCGTTCCAGAGAACTCTATTCTGTGTCAACTTGGAAGTAACGTTCCACAGGCTTAATATGAGATAATTTCAAGATGGCGGGGATGGACGAGAAGACCTTGGTGCCGGCTGGGACGATTTCCGAACGCATTCAAAGCGTTATGGGGATGCTGACGACGCAGGAGCGGCGGGCGGCTCTCTATCTGCGCGACCATTACCCGGTGGCCGGACTGGAGCCTTTGGCCCGGCTGGCGCGATCCTCCGGCGTCAGCTCGCAGAGCGTTCTCAGGCTCGCGGGCAAACTGGGCTTCGCCGGCTACCGCGAACTGCAGGAGCATCTGCGCGCGGAGATTTCCGAGGAGCAGTCCTCGCCGCTCGGCCGCTGGGTCGCACGGCGGCCGCAGGCGCCGGAAGAGGATTGGCTGGCCGGCTTCGGCAATCACATCACGGAAAATGTCCGCGCCGCCTTCTCCCTGGTCGTGCGCGATGATTTCGAGGCCGCCGCCCGCGCGCTGTCGGACAGGAAGCGCCCGGCGCTCGCCATCGGCGGCCGCTTCACGCAATCCTTGTCGCGCTATCTCGTCCGCCACCTCGAAATCGTGCGCGGGGGAATGGAAGAGGTCGGCTCGATCTCCGCGACCTGGCCGGACCGTCTGATCGACGTCGACCGCCGTTCCGTCGTCGTGGTCTACGACATTCGCCGTTACGCACCCGACGTCGTGCGTTTTGCCGAAATCTCGGCGGCGCAGGGCGCGACGGTGATCCTGTTCACCGACAGCCGCGCCGCGCCGGCAAGCCGCTATGCCTCGCACATTTTCGTGGCTCCGACGGACAGCGCGGGCGCCTGGGATTCGCTTACGGCGCTGTTTGCATTGACCGAAGCCCTGATCGCGCGCGTGACGGAACTTGAGGGCGGCGGCACGACCGAGCGCCTCGGACGGCTCGAAAGCATCCGCGCGCGGCTGCTCGGCACGAACGGCTAGCGCTTCAGCAGAAGCCGGAACGGCGCCTGCAGGAAGGCACGCATACGCGTGAACCAGCCCTCGACACGCTCATCCGTCAATCCAAAGTCTTTGTAGAAGACATTGTAGCAAATAAGGATTACGGCGAGCGTCAGCAGCCAGGCCAGCAGCACGTCCGACAGGAAGTGGCCGCCGAACGCGATTCGGTTCACCGACATGACGAGCGCGAAAACAAAAGCCGCGAGCGCGGCCCGCAGGCGCCAGGCGAGCGGCGCGATCATCGCCAACGCCATGAACCACATTGCCGACGAGGCCTCGCCCGACACGAACGAGCAGTTCGAATGGCACGTATTCACGATCTCCCAGGCGCGGGAAAATGTGAGGTCGCCGCCGAAGTCGACGACATTGCGCGGTCGGGCGCGGCCCCAGAACTCTTTCAATATGCCATTGACGAGAAGACCCGGACCGAGCGCGAGGCTGGTCAGCAGGAACAGAGCCGCGCGCGGCGGCAGGAGAAAACGCGCCGGCGCAATGAGAAGCGGCACGAGGAGCGAGATCAGGACGGCCAGGCCGACAATTCGGAGCGCATCCTGCCCCGCGTCCCGTACCGTCTTCAGAATGTCCATGTTCGTGGCGGGAAAGCCTTTGCCCGGCACATAGAACAGGCGGCTGAAGGCGAGATCGAGCTGCGGAAACAGAACGAAGGGCACGCTGACGAGCGCGGTGAGCACGAGAAGGGTGAGCACCGGCCTGCGCCGGACAAAGCTCACTTCGGTTTTGTCCTCGGCCATGCCGCCTCCGGGTCGCGGCCCGCTATATAGCGAAGGTGCGCCAAGGACACTACTCGGGGCACACCGTTGCAGGCCGGACGAGGCTTTCAGCCGGAGACGATCTCGATGTGGTTGTCCCACATATAAAGGTCGAGATCGCTGCCCCCGACGCGCAGGAGATCGTGCGTCCGGGCGCGCGCCATCCTCACGCCGGCATTGCCGGACGAGACCATGAAGGTGCCCGTTTCCGGAGCCGCCGCGACGCCGCAGACATCGGGCATCGGCGCGAGACCGAGATATTTGCCGGTCGGCCGGTCCCAGAACGCCGCCATGCCGCCGCGCGGGCTCGTCGCCGCGATCAGCCGTCCCGATCCGTCGAGCGCGACCGCACCGAGATAATTGTCGAGCCGCGCCAGATCGTCGTCCGGCATTTCAAGCATCCGCGTGCGGCCGTCCGGCGTGACGGTGCCGACAAGGAGCGGCATCTCCTCCGGGTCACCTTCGTACTGACAGGCGAACACCGCCTCCCCGTCATTCGCCACCGCCAGATGGCGGAACGACAATCCGCTCATGTCCCGGCCGAAATCCACCTTGTGCCTGGCTTCGCCCGAGCGCGGATCGACGAAGGCCAGGCTCGGCGTCATGTTCTTCTTGTTCAGGATTTCCCGGCCCGAGGCCGGATCGGTGCGCGCGCCGCCATTGGCGACGAGCAGAAGCTCATGGCCCGGCAGGAAGGCGACATCGTGCGGACCGACGCCGTGGGTCGGCTGCTCGCCGATCCGCGCATAATTGCGCGCCGTGTCATAGACGCCGAGCACACCCTGCCCGGCAGCGACATTGTTTTCGGTCGCATAGAGCAGCCGTCCGTCGCCGGAATAAAGACCGTGCCCGTAATAGTGACGGCCTTCCGGGCTGCGCACGAGCGTCTTCACCGCGCCGGTGCGGCGGTCGACCACCGCCATCCAGTCGCCGGGCCGCCGCGCGAAGACGACGAGATCGGGACCAATGGGGCTCAGCGCGATGTCGTGGCCGCGATCGGGCAATTGCGTCTTGAACAGCATGCCGCCATCGGCCGTGAACACCGCGACATGGGAAATGCCGGCCGCGTCGTTGCAGGACGAGACGTAAAGACGCTCCTGCCCGAAGGCCGGCACGGACCCGGCGGCGAAGGAGCCCGCGAGCGCCAGAAGGAAGGAACGGCGGTCGATCTGCATCTCAATCACCGTCGAGCGAGTTGAAACCGACCGTGATGCCGAGCGCGGCCGGCACATAGGCCGTGGCGAGGTCGCGCGCGCCGCGCACCGCGCCGCGCAGGAGATAAAGCCGGCTGCGTCCCGCTTTGTCGGCGACGAGATCGGGGATCGGTCCGGGCAGAGTTTCCGCGAGGTTTTGCGCGGTTTCGATGGCGCCGACCGTGTTGGTCGCGGGATCGCCCTGGCCGAGGATGATGAAGGTCAGATCGGCGACCGATTTCATGTTCAGCGCCAAAGTCGCGTTGGACAATCCGCTGCGCCAGTACTGCGCCGCCTTGGGATGGGTGTCGTCGATCCCCTCTCCCATCGGCACGTCGAGCTTCTGGTCTCCGGCGATCTGGAACACGGTCAGAAGATCGGTCGCGAGCCGCGTCACGGCTTCCCGCGCGCGCATGTCGTCCGCTGTCTTCAATTCGTCCGTCAGCTTCGCCCATCCGGTGCGGATGTCGCCGCCGATACGCACCAGATTTCCGGCAATTGCCTGTCCGGCGGCGCAACGTCTTTTCGCCCCTTCATCAGCCGCGAAAAGCGCCGCCTGCGCGCCGTCCTCGTAGAGCAGCCGTTCCAGTACGGACAGGCCCTGCACCGCAACGCTCTTGCCGTACATGATGTCGGGTGTCAGCGGGGCTGTTTCCGAGAGAAGGCGCGTGAGACCCCGCGCCACGTCGTTCTTGCGTTCCGGCCAATAGGCGATCCGTTCATAGCGGAAATCCTCCGAAACCGGGCCGTAGCGCACGATCTCGGCCTCCGCCCAACTCTTCGCGGCGTCGCCAAAACGGGTACGCACGTCCTCGAAACCGGGCGCCGACGGCGCAGCGCAGAAGGTTTCCCAACTTTTCGCCTGCGCCTCGAAACGCGCGGCCAGAGCTTCGTAATGCGGCGCGACGAAATCCGTCGCGATCTTCAGCGCGATGGCGCGGTGATCGGCGTTCGGATTGACCGGCACGTATTCCTGCGCGGCGGCCGGAAGCGAGCAGAGGAAAAGGCAGAGCGCCAACCATACACCTCTCCCCTGAACTCGGGTGTTCCCGAGTTCAGTTCTTTGAATGGCCAAGTCGGGTAAACCCGACTTGGCTGGGGAGAGGTCGGCACAGCGCGACAGCGACGGCCGGGTGAGGGCAATTGTGTCTATCCGAGGTGTCGCCCCCTCACCCCGACCCTCTCCCCGCCGGGGAGAGGGAGAAAAAGAGCGAAAACCGACAATGGATCGGAGCAGCATCATAGGCCCTCGACATAGCGGATAAGCCGCGCGCGGTCGCTCTCGCCGAGTTCACCAAAGCGTGTGCGGGCCCCCGTCCCTTCACCGCCGTGGAGCGCAATTGCTTCGGCGACGCCCGGCGCGCGGCCGTCGTGCAGAAGACCGGCATGGGTCGCGAGAGCGCGCGAAACGCCCCAGAGCGGCGCGGTGCGCCATTCGGTCGGCGCGACATTCGGTTCCGTCGCACCGCCGTCGAGGCCGGGGCCGAGGTCGTGCAAAAGCAGATCGCTGAAAGCGCGCACCTCTCCCTTGGCACCGGGCAGAGACGGCGTGTGACACGAGGTGCAGCCGGATGCAGCGAACAGAAGCTCGCCCATGGCTTCGGGGGCAGACGCCGGTTCGAGCGGCGGCACGCTGGCGAGATAATCCGCGAGCATGGCGACGAGGTCGTGCCGGATTTCAGCTTCGTCCGCCGTGCCGCCATGCGGCGCCGCGCGGCAGGCCGCGCTCAGGCAGTCGCCCGCGAGGTCGGGATGACCGGACGTCGACATTCCGAGGTCCAGAGAAAACGCGAGTTCGATTTGCGCGGCGAGCGTTGGGCTCGACGATTTCAATCCGAACCGGCCAAGATGTCGTGTGCCGTTTGCATCCACGATCCAGTTCGGACGGCCGGAGATCCCGTCACCGTCGCGGTCGTCCGGATCGGCGCGCGCGAGGATCGCCTCCTCCGGAACGCCGGCCAGAAGGCCGAGACCGCGTACGGACGGCGCGGCGCGTACGCCCATGCGTGTCGCGGGCGCGAGCGGACCGGAAGCCGGGTTTTCAATCCGGGGGTCCGCGCCTGCCATGACGAGGCGTCCTTCGGGCACCAGCCCCGGCACCGCCGAGGTCTGAAGCTGCCCGCCATAGGCCGGGTCGAACCGGCCCGCCGCGTCGGACAGTTTCAGCACCATGCCGCGCTGGGTGAAGGTGCCGTCGGGGTCGCGCTGCGAAATCGCGCGGTCGAGGCCCTGATGGCAATAGGCGCAGGCGCGCGCATTGAACAGCGGGCCGAGCCCGTCATTGGCGAGAGTCGATGACGGCGCCGGAACCCAGGCGCGCTCGAACAGAGCCTTGCCGATGGCGCGGGTGAGATTGTCTTCCGCGCGAGCGCGGCGGAGGCCGACAGAAGACCGGCCGAAGCCAGAACAAGCGCGCGGCGCGCCGCCGCGGAACGGAAATGGCGAGGGCCGAAGCCGTCGCCATTCCGCGTCCGCACAAACAGGGCGCGCCGCGTCGACATCATGTCAGATCACTGAACGGCCGACGGATTGTCCAGGCTGTCCGAACCTTCGAGCTCGATCTTGAGGCCCAGAGCCGAAACCACGCCTTCGACGGCACGGGCCTGCGCGACGAGCGCGTCGACCACATCCTGCACCACCTTGTTGCCCTCGGCATTGCCCTCGCCGATCATCTGGTCGTAGGCCTCCTTGCCGCTGTCGGCGCGCGTCTTCATCACGCCCATCGCGGCATCGGTTTTGGCGAAGGCGGCCTCGAGCGCGGCGGCTTCCTTCGGCGCCTTTTCCTTGGCGAAGGCGGCGAGGCTCGGGCCTTCCGTGACCTTGCCGTCGGTCGACTTGTAGCTGCCCTTGTAGATCGCGATCATCCCCTGCTCGTCATAGAAATGCGAGTTGTGGGTGTTGTCGGAGAAGCAGTCATGCTCTTCCTCCGGATCGTGGAGGATGAGGCCGAGCTTGATGCGCTCGCCCGCGAGCTCGCCGTAGGACAGCGAACCGAGGCCGGTCAGGATCGTGGTCAGGCCGTCGTTTGCCGCCTTGCCCGTGACGTCCTTACGCGCGTCGCCGTCCTTGCCCCAGGACGCGACCATTTCTTCGAGATCGTCGACCAGGAGATCGGTCGCCGATTTGAGATACGCGGCGCGGCGGTCGCAATTGCCGTTGGTGCAGGCCTTGGTGTCGTAATCACTCGCCTTGCGGTCGCCGGCGCCGGGTCCGGTGCCGTTGAGATCCTGGCCCCAGAGCAGGAATTCGATCGCGTGGTAGCCGATCGCGACGTTCGAACTCGACGCCGCCCGCTTCCTGAAGGCTCTTGATGAGGTCCTTGTCGATTTTCGTCGCGTCGATCGCGTCCTTGCCGACCTGAATCTTCGTATTGGCGATGACGTTCGCGGCATAGGCCGGGTTCTCGTCCGAAGTCCCGTAGGCTTTCGCGTCCACGTAATCGATCAGGCCCTCATCGAGCGGCCAGGCATTCACGCGGCCCTCCCAATCATCGACGATGGAGTTGCCGAAGCGGTAGCCTTCGCTCTGCTGATAGGGAACGCGGGCCCCCTTCCAGGCGGCGCGGGCGGCCTTCAGCGTGTCCTCGGTCGGCGAGGCCAGGAACTTATCGACCGCGCTCTGAAGCTCCTTCGCCTTGGCGAGGCTGTCCGAATAGATGGCCTCGGCCACATTGGCGTAGGTCTGAACCACGGCGTCCGACTTTGTCGCCGCGAAGGCCGGAGCGGCCATGACTGCCGTCAAGGCGGCAGCCGAAATCATCGTGCGAAGGAAATTCATTGTCTGTCTCCAGTTGCCGTTAGGGCGGCGGATTCGGGACCGCGCTCGAGAATGGCCGAAGGGAGCGCCAAAGCCGCGGTTCGCAAGAAGGGAAAAGCCCCATCGAGATCAAGTTGTCAATCGACGTTGCTTTGTTTTTAATTGGAATAAATCGAATGTAGTAAGTAAAACTTTTGAACTTGTAAGAATTGGCTGCTTCGATATTCAGTAAATTCAGTAAATGTAGTCGCCGATGCTTGGCAGCCGTACGGTCAACTTGATGATGCCCATTATTTAGGCGCCTAAAAATCATTGCCTAAAACTTAACCCCGGCATTTGCCCCATAGACATTCCATCCGCAGTCGGATTTGCGGATCGCCCAGCGGAATCAACGCCGCCCGGACCATGGCACGCGCCTTGCTGACATTCCTCCCGTAGGGGGCTGTCCGCAGCCGACCCAGGACAGGAATGGAGAGGCGTAATGCTCAAACTTATTAAGAACGCGACGAAGGCGGCGACCCTGCTCGCGGCCACGTCGGTGCTGGCCGGCGGTCTTTCCGCCGCGTCGGCCCAGGAAACGATCAAGGTCGGCGTTCTGCACTCGCTGTCGGGCACGATGGCGATTTCGGAAACGACGCTGAAGGACACGATGCTCTTCCTCATCGACGAGCAGAACAAGAAGGGCGGCCTGCTCGGCAAGAAGCTTGAAGCGGTCGTCGTCGATCCGGCGTCCAACTGGCCGCTGTTCGCCGAAAAGGCGAAAGAGCTGATCGCACAGGACAAGGTCGTGGCCGTGTTCGGCTGCTGGACCTCGTCCTCGCGCAAGTCCGTGCTCCCGGTTTTCAAGGAGCTGAACTCGATCCTCTTCTACCCCGTCCAGTACGAGGGTGAAGAAAGCGAGCGCAACGTATTCTACACCGGCGCCGCCCCGAACCAGCAGGCCATTCCGGCCGTCGATTATCTGATGTCGAAGGACGGCGGCGACGTGAAGCGCTGGGTTCTCGCCGGCACCGACTACGTCTATCCGCGCACGACGAACAAGATCCTCGAGGCTTATCTGAAGTCCAAGGGCGTCGCCGCCGAAGACATCATGATCAACTACACGCCGTTCGGTCATTCCGACTGGCAGACCATTGTGTCGGACATCAAGAAGTTCGGCTCGGCGGGCAAGAAGACAGCCGTCGTCTCCACCATCAACGGCGACGCCAACGTGCCGTTCTACAAGGAACTCGGCAATCAGGGCATCGCCGCGACCGACATCCCGGTCGTCGCGTTCTCGGTCGGCGAAGAGGAACTCGCCGGTCTCGACACCAAGCCGCTCCTCGGCCATCTCGCCGCGTGGAACTACTTCCAGTCGGTCGAAGACCCGGCGAACGCCGCGTTCATCAAGTCCTGGCAGGAATACACCAAGAACCCGAAGCGCGTGACCAACGACCCGATGGAAGCCCATGTCATCGGCTTCAATATGTGGGTCAAGGCGGTCGAGAAGGCCGGCACCACCGATCCGGACAAGGTCATCGACTCCATCGTCGGTATCGAAGTTCCGAACCTCACCGGCGGCACCTCGGTCATGCTTCCGAACCACCACATCACGAAGCCGGTCCTGATCGGCGAGATCAAGGAAGACGGCCAGTTCGACGTGGTGTGGAAGACCGAAAAGCTCGTTCCCGGCGATGCCTGGACCGACTTCCTCGAAGGCTCCAAGGATCTGGACGCCGACTGGGTGAAGCTCAAGTGCGGTAACTACAACTCCAAGACGAAAAAGTGCGGCGGTCAGGCCTCGTAACCTCCCAAGCGAACTGACGCCTACCGGGGAGGCGGCGTGCGGCCGCCTCCCCATTTTCATCAACAACATGCGCGCTGGGACCTATGACATTCGTATTCTTCCGGCGGCTGGCGCTGATCCTCTCGATCGCGCTGGTGTCTTTTTCCGCACCTGCTTCGGCCGATCCGGCCGATGACGCGCTCGCGCTGTTTACGACCGACAGCTTCAACGACACCGCCGCCGGCGTGGACGCCATCGGCAAGTCCGGCCATCCCGGAGCGACGGCGATCATTGCTGCACTCGCAACCGGCAAACTGTTCTTCGATCCGGCCGCGAAGGCCGTCTATTACCGCGACGCATCCGGCAAGCTGTTCGACGCGAAGAGCGGCACCGAGGTTTCCGCGGCGCCCGCCGGCCTGAAGGCGGTGCGGCTGAACAACCGCCTGCGCACGATCGTCCAGGCCGCCGCGGGCTCGCTCGACATCATTTCCGAAGACCCGGCCAAGCGCATCACGGCGGCCAACGCCGTGTTCAAATCGCGCGACGCCTCGGCCCTGCCCGCGATCGACACCGCGCTGGCCAAGGAAAAAGACAGCCGCGCAAAGGCCGCGCTGGAAGCCGCGCGCGCCTCGATCATCGTCACTTTTCCCGGCGCGTCCGATGCCGACCGCATCGCCGCCGTGGGCGTGATCGCGAAACGCGCGGACGGCGATGCCGCCGCCCTCCTCCGCTCGCTTCCGGCCGATCTGCCGGACATCCGTGAAGGCCGCCGCCGCCACCGCACTCTCGGGCATCGAGATGAAGCAGGCCGCATGGGCCGCCGCGCAGAACGTGGTCTACGGAATCTCGCTCGGTTCGGTCCTGCTGCTCGCCGCCGTCGGCCTCGCCATCACCTTCGGCCAGATGGGCGTCATCAACATGGCGCACGGCGAAATGGTGATGATCGGCGCCTATGTCACCTTCATGGTGCAGGAGGTGATCCGCACCTCCGCTCCCGGCCTGTTCGATTATTCGCTGTTCATCGCGATCCCTCTCGCCTTCCTCGTGGCGGCGGCCGTCGGCATCGCCATCGAGCGCAGCGTCATCCGCTTCCTGTATGGACGCCCGCTCGAAACGCTGCTCGCGACATGGGGCATTTCGCTGATCCTGCAGCAGGCCGTGCGCTCGATCTTCGGCCCCACCAACCGCGAAGTCGGCACGCCGGGCTGGATGTCCGGCTCGTTCGACCTCGGTGGCCTGACGCTGACCTATAACCGCATCGCGATCATCGTCTTTTCGATGATGGTGTTCTTCGCGCTGCTGCTCGTCCTGAAGAAGACGGCGCTCGGCCTTCAGGTCCGCGCCGTGACGCAGAACCGGCGCATGGCCGCCGCCATGGGCATCCGCACCGACTGGATCGACGCCATGACCTTCGGCCTCGGCTCGGGCGTCGCGGGCATGGCGGGCGTCGCGCTCAGCCAGATCGACAATGTCTCGCCGAACCTCGGCCAGAGCTACATCATCGACAGCTTCATGGTCGTCGTGTTCGGCGGGGTCGGCAATCTCTGGGGCACGCTTGTGGGCGCCATGACGCTCGGCGTCGCCAACAAATTCCTCGAACCTTATGCGGGTGCCGTGCTCGGCAAGATTCTTCTTCTCGTCGCCATCATCCTGTTCATCCAGAAGCGTCCGCGCGGGCTGTTCGCCCTCAAGGGCCGGGCGGTGGAAGCATGATGATGTCAGCATGATCGCGGCCTTTTCACCTCTCCCCGGCGGGGAGAGGTCGGATCGCGCGCAGCGCGACCGGGTGAGGGTCAACGGCAGCGGCCTTCCGTCCGGCATACCCCTCACCCCGACCCTCTCCCCGCGCGGGCCTGACGGTCCGAGCGCTGCTCGCATTCCAAGGGCGGGACATAACGAGGTACGCACATGATCCGCCATCTCGACCGCACCGGCTGGATCTTCCTCGGAATGGTTCTCACGGCCGGCGTGCTGATCCCCGTGCTCAATCTCTGGGTTCCGGCCGGCACGTTCGGCCATGTGCCGGACTATCTCGTCCCGCTGCTCGGCAAATATCTCTGCTTCGCCCTGCTCGCGATCTCGATCGACCTGATCTGGGGCTATGCCGGCATTCTCTCGCTCGGTCACGGCGCGTTCTTCGCGCTCGGCGGCTATGCGATGGGTATGTACCTGATGCGCCAGATCGGCACGCGCGGCGTCTACGCCGATCCGATCCTGCCCGATTTCATGGTGTTCCTGAACTACAAGGAACTGCCCTGGTTCTGGCACGGCTTCGACATGTTCTGGTTCGCCATGATCATGGTGATCCTGGTCCCCGCACTGCTTGCCTTCGTCTTCGGCTGGTTCGCCTTCCGCTCGCGCGTCACCGGCGTCTATCTGTCGATCATCACGCAGGCCATGGTGTTTGCGCTGATGCTCGCCTTCTTCCGCAACGATATGGGCTTCGGCGGCAATAACGGCTTCACCGACTTCAAGGACATTCTGGGCTTCAACGTCCAGGCGGCGGAAACGCGCGCCGTCCTGTTCTTCCTGTCGGCGATGGCGCTCGCGGGCGGCTATCTGCTCTGCCGCATGATCGTCACCTCGAAGCTCGGCAAGGTCCTGGTCGCGATCCGCGACGCCGAAAGCCGCACGCGCTTCATCGGCTACCGGGTCGAGAACTACAAACTCTTCGTCTTCGTCCTCTCCGCCATGATCGCGGGCGTCGCGGGCGCGCTGTATGTGCCGCAGGTCGGCATCATCAACCCGTCTGAATTCGCGCCCGCCAATTCCATCGAAATGGTGATCTGGGTCGCGGTCGGCGGGCGCGGCACGCTTGTGGGCGCGGCTCTCGGCGCGCTGGTCGTCAATGCCGGCAAGACCTGGTTCACAGGCGTCCTGCCGAGCCTCTGGCTCTTTGCGCTCGGCGGCCTGTTCGTCTTCGTCACCCTGTTCCTGCCCAAGGGCATTCTCGGCACGATCTCGACCGGCTGGGAAAAGACGCGGCGGCGCTTCCGGTCGGACGGCTCGGTTCCGGCCCCTGTCCCCAGCGCGGCGGAGTGAGATCATGAGCGGCCTTGTTCCGGACGGCGAACTTCCCACCCTCACCCCGACCTTGCTCTATCTCGACGGCGTCACGGTCTCGTTCGACGGCTTCCGCGCGCTCAATTCGCTGTCGCTCGCCATCGACGAAGCCGAGATGCGCGCCATCATCGGTCCGAACGGCGCCGGCAAGACGACGATGATGGACGTCATTACCGGCAAGACCCGGCCCAACGAAGGCACAGCTTTGTTCGCCGGCCAGCACGACCTGACGACGCTCGACGAAGCGGCGATCGCGACGCTCGGCATCGGCCGCAAGTTCCAGACGCCGACCGTGTTCGAGATGCACACGGTCGAAGACAACATCCTCCTCGCGCTGAAGGCGGACCGGCGTCCGTTCGGCGCCCTGTTCTCGCGCCGCACGGCGCAGGAAAGGGAGCGCGTCGACGCCCTGCTCGAACGCATCCGCCTGAAGGATCACCGCAACCGCAAGGCATCCGAGCTCAGCCACGGCCAGAAGCAATGGCTCGAAATCGGCATGCTCCTGGCGCAGGAGCCGCGCGTGCTTCTGGTCGACGAGCCGGCCGCCGGCATGACCGACCAGGAAACCGCCGACACCGCCGATCTCCTGCGTGAGATCGCGAAGACGCGCTCCGTCGTCGTCGTCGAGCACGACATGGTGTTCGTGCGCGATCTCGGCGTGAAGGTGACGTGCCTGCACGAGGGCTCGGTTCTCGCGGAAGGCTCGCTCGATCAGGTCTCGGCCGATGAGCGCGTCATCGAAGTCTATCTGGGGAGGTGAGATGGGCGCACACTCCCCTCATGCTGAGGAGCGATGCGAAGCATCGCGTCTCGAACCATGGCCGCGAACTCGTATGACGCCCATCCTTCGAGACGGTGCTTCGCCCTCCTCAGGATGAGGCCGAAGGGGCACAATCATGCTGACGGTCGACAACCTCTCGCTCTATTACGGCGCGGCCCGGGCGCTGAACAAGGTTTCGCTGACCGCGAAACCGGGCGAGGTCACCTGCGTGCTCGGCCGCAACGGCGTCGGCAAGACCTCGCTGATGCGCGCGATCGTCGGTCACCGTGCGATCTCCGGCGGCAAGATCGGCTTCGGCGACAACGACCTCACGCCGCTCCGCACCTTCCAGCGCGCCAAACTCGGCGTCGCCTATGTGCCGCAGGGCCGCGAAATCTTCCCGCTCCTCACCGTGCGCGAAAATCTTGAAACCGGCTTCGCGCCGCTGCCGCGCGGCCAGAAGACCATTCCGGAGGAAGTCTTCGTCCTCTTCCCGGTGCTCGAAAGCATGCTGCACCGCCGCGGCGGTGATCTTTCGGGCGGGCAGCAGCAGCAGCTCGCCATCGGCCGCGCGCTCGTCACCCGGCCGAAACTTCTGGTTCTCGACGAGCCGACGGAGGGCATACAGCCCTCGATCATCAAGGATATCGGCCGCGCCATCGCCTACTTGCGCAACAGGGGCGACATGGCCATCGTCCTCGTCGAACAATATTTCGACTTCGCCAAGGAGCTCGCCGACCGCTTCATCGTCCTGGAACGGGGCGAAGTGGTTGAGGCCGGCGACAGACAAGCCCTCGAAGGGGACGATGTACGCAACCGCCTGGTCTTCTGAAGCCCATGGCGCGCCGCGGCGTCAGCGTTCGCATGGCCAAATTTCCTTTGAGGTCGCGCTTTCCGGATCCGACACCCGTCTGGTGCGGATCGCCGAGAGCGGACCTTCGCGCGTCCGGTTGCCGAACGTCGCGGGAACGACACTCGAAGCCGTGATGATGAACACCGGCGGCGGCATCGCCTGCGGCGATCGTTTCGACGTGGCGGTGAAGGCCGGTGCGGGTTCCAATCTCGTGATGACGACGCCTGCCGCCGAGCGCTGCTACCGTTCGGACGGCCCGATCTCCGCCGTGGATGTCGAACTTCGGGTCGAGGACGGCGCGACCCTCGCCTGGCTGCCGCAGGAAACCATCCTCTACAATCATGCGCGCCTGCGGCGCCGCCTCACCGCCGAACTTTCCGGCGATGCGAAACTCATGATGTTCGAGGCTGTCGTGTTCGGCCGCGTGGCCAAGGGTGAGGAAATCGAACGGGGCCTGTTCGAAGACCGCTGGCGCATCAGCCGCGACGGACGCCTCGTCTATGCCGACACGCTGCGCCTCGACGGCCCGATCTCCGAACTGATGAAGCGCCCGACCGTCGCCAAAGGCGCGCGGGCGCTCGCAACCCTTCTTTACATCGCGCCCGACGCCGACGCGCGCATCGACGAAGCGCGCGCATGTCTCGAACACGCCCCCTGCGCTGCCGCAAGCGCTTGGAACGGGCTTCTCGCCGTGCGATTTCTGGCTCCGGACATTGCCGCGCTGCGCGGCGCCGCGATAGACTTCCTCACCCGTTTCCGGGGCACACCCCTGCCCCGCGTCTGGCATTCATAAGAAGGACTTACGCTGTGAACCTCACACCGCGCGAGAAGGACAAGCTGCTGGTCGCCATGGCCGCCGAAGTTGCGCGCAAGCGCCTTGCGCGCGGCGTGAAGCTGAACCATCCGGAAGCCATCGCGCTCATCACCGATTTCGTCGTCGAGGGCGCGCGCGACGGCCGCACCGTCGCCGACCTGATGGAGGCCGGCGCACATGTCGTCTCGGCGGATCAGGTGATGGACGGCATCCCCGAGATGATCCACGACATCCAGGTCGAGGCCACCTTCCCCGACGGCACCAAGCTCGTGACCGTGCATCACCCGATCCGCGGCGCGGCGTCGAAGGAAGTGCCCGGCAAGATCACGGCCCTGCCCGGCGACATATTGTTCAACGAGGGCGCGCCGCGCGTGACGGTCGAGGTCGCGAACACCGGCGACCGGCCGATCCAGGTCGGCAGTCATTACCATTTCTTCGAAGCCAATGCCGGTCTCGCCTTCGACCGGGACAAGACGCGCGGCATGCGCCTCGACATCGCGCCCGGCACCGCCGTGCGCTTCGAACCGGGAGCCACGCGCGAAGTGACGCTCGTGCCGCTTACCGGCAAAAAGGAAGTCTACGGCTTCCGCGGAAACGTGATGGGGAAACTCTGAATATGGGCATTCAACATTATTCCGGCGGCTGCCAGTGCGGCGCCGTGCGCTACGAAGTCGATGCCGATCTCGACAAGACGATCACTTGCAATTGCTCGCGCTGCGGCAAACTCGGCTCGATCCTGGCGTTTTCGCCCGCGACTGCCTTCACGCTGCTGAAGGGCGAGGATCAGCTCACCGAATATCTGTTCAACAAGCAGCAGATCTCGCATCTGTTCTGCAAAATCTGCGGCATCCAGAGCTTCGCGCGCGGCAAGATGCCGGACGGCACTCCCACCGCCGCCATCAATGTCCGCTGCCTCGACGGCGTCGATCCCGATGCCCTCACTCCCCACAAAGTCGACGGCGCCGCCGCCTGAGGTTTCGATGTCCAACACCCGCCCACCCGCATCGCTTCCCCGCCAGGCCTATGCCGACATGTTCGGCCCGACGGTCGGCGACAAGGTGCGCCTCGCCGACACCACGCTCGTCATCGAGATCGAGAAGGACTTCACCACCTATGGCGAGGAGGTGAAGTTCGGCGGCGGCAAGGTGATCCGCGACGGCATGGGCCAGAGCCAGATCACCAATGCCGCGGGCGCGGTCGACACCGTCATTACCAATGCCGTCGTGCTCGACCATTGGGGCGTGGTCAAAGCCGATGTCGGCCTGAAGAACGGCCGCATCGTCAAGATCGGCAAGGCCGGCAATCCGGATGTGCAGCCGAATGTCGACATCATTGTCGGCCCTGGCACCGAAGTCATCGCGGGCGAAGGCAAGATCCTGACGGCCGGCGGCTTCGACACCCATATCCATTTCATCTGCCCGCAGCAGATCGAGGAGGCGCTGATGTCCGGCGTTACCTCCATGCTGGGCGGCGGCACCGGTCCCGCCACCGGCACATTCGCCACGACCTGCACGCCCGGCCCCTGGCACATCGCGCGCATGATCGAAAGCGCCGACGCCTTTCCGATGAATCTCGGCTTCGCCGGAAAGGGCAACGCCTCGCTGCCCGATGCGCTGGTCGAAATGGTGCTCGGCGGCGCGTGTGCCCTGAAGCTTCACGAGGACTGGGGCACGACGCCCGCGGCCATCGACAATTGTCTCTCCGTCGCCGACGAGCACGACGTGCAGGTGATGATCCACACCGACACGCTGAACGAGAGCGGCTTCGTCGAGGACACGATTGCGGCCTTCAAGGGCCGCACCATCCACGCTTTCCACACCGAGGGCGCGGGCGGCGGCCATGCGCCGGACATCATGAAGGTCGCGGGGCTGCACAATGTCCTGCCCTCTTCCACCAATCCGACGCGGCCGTTCACCAGGAACACGCTGGATGAACATCTCGACATGCTGATGGTCTGCCATCATCTGTCGCCGTCCATACCGGAAGACCTCGCCTTTGCCGAAAGCCGCATCCGCAAGGAAACCATAGCGGCGGAGGACATCCTCCACGATCTCGGCGCGCTTTCGATGATGTCGTCCGACAGCCAGGCCATGGGCCGCGTCGGCGAAGTCATCATCCGCACCTGGCAGACCGCCGACAAGATGAAGCAGCAGCGCGGCCGGCTGTTCGAGGAGCGCGGCGACAACGACAATATGCGCGTCCGCCGCTACATCGCGAAATACACGATCAATCCCGCCATCGCCCACGGCGTCTCGCAGCACATCGGCTCCATCGAACCGGGCAAGCTCGCCGACCTCGTTCTGTGGACGCCCGCCTTCTTCGGCGTCAAACCCGATCTCATCATCAAGGGCGGCATGATCGCAGCCGCCCCGATGGGCGATCCCAATGCCTCGATCCCGACGCCGCAGCCCGTGCATTATCGCCCGATGTTCGGCGCGTATGGACGCGCCGTGCAATCGACCTCGCTGACCTTCGTTTCCAAGTCGGCGCTGCAGAACGGCCTGCGCGACAAACTCGGCGTGACCAAGGAGTTCGTCGCCGTCGACAATACCCGTGGCGGGATCGGCAAGAAAAGCATGATCCACAATGACGCGACGCCGGAGATCGAGATCGACCCCGAGACCTATGATGTGCGCGCCGACGGCGAGCTTCTGGTCTGCGAACCCGCCGAAAAGCTGCCCATGGCCCAGCGCTATTTCATGTTTTGAGTGGAATGCAGCGGCTGAACCTTTCCAGGCGCCGGAGCGTTTCAAAGGCATCACTTTCCGGAGTAAATCCCATGGCCACTACCCTCGCCCGCAAATCCAAGGCGGCGCCTCTCGCGACCTCGACCGACCTGCCCGACAGCGCGGTGAACGCCATCGCCAAGGTGATCAACCCGCTCATCGCCGACACCTTCGTGCTTTACCTCAAGACCAAGAATTTCCATTGGCACATGAGCGGCAAGCATTTCCGCGATTATCACCTCCTGCTCGATGAGCAGGGCGAGGCAATCTTCGACACCGTGGATCCCCTGGCCGAGCGCGTGCGCAAGCTCGGCGCGCTGACCGTTCATTCCTTTGCCGAAATTCTGAAACTCGCGACCCTGCGCGAGAGCGAAGGCGAGTTCCTGACGCCGCAGGAGATGTTCGAGGAGCTCATCGCCGACAACAAGTCCATGGTTGAATCCATGCGGAAAGCGCACGACGTCTGCGACGACAAAAAGGATGTCGCTACCGCCAGCCTGCTCGAGAACTATATCGACGAGGCTGAAAAGCGGCTGTGGTTCCTGTTCGAAACCAATCAGATCCGCGGCGACAACCGCTCCTGATCCGATGAAGCCGTCGCAGCCCACAATGACCGCACGTGCACCGCGGGCGATGCTTCGCACTCCTGCGCGGGATTGCCTGTTCCGCGAACTCACCGGCTCGTGGCACATCGCCCGCGTCATCGAGCCGGAGGGCGCACTCGACGGGACCGCGCATTTTTCGCGTCGCGACGGGGGGTGGCTCGCTTATGCGGAACAGGGTGCGCTGACGTTCGCCGGCGGCAGTTTCGCCGCCCGGCAGTCCTATCTGTTCGAGCCGCTGACGGACGGGTTTGCCGTCTGGTTCGATACCGAGCCGCGACGTCTGTTCCACAAAATCGTGCTCAGCGAACAGGCCGACGGCCTGCTGACCGGTTCGGCGTCGCATTCTTGCCGCGACGACATCTATGTGAGCTTCTACGCCTTCGCTCCGGACGGCAGGTTCACGATCCGCCACCATGTCACCGGGCCGAACAAGAACTACACCGCAACGACGGCCTATACCCGCCGCACCCATCCGGAAATCGCCGCATGAACCGCGCTATACTCATCGTCCGCAAGCTGGCCGTAAGGCCCGGCGACATCGCCGACACGATCACGCTCGACCATCAGGACCGCCACCGCCGCCGCATGGCGATGAAGGCCGATGGCGGGCTCGAATTCCTGCTGGATCTCGGCGCGGCCTCCGTTCTGGAAGACGGCGACGCGGTGAAGCTCGACGACGGCCGGCTGGTGAAGATCGCAGCCAAACCCGAAGACCTGATCGAGATCACGGCGGAAAATCCGCTGCGCCTGATGAAGCTCGCCTGGCATCTCGGCAACCGCCATGTTCCGGCCGAGCTGACGAAGGACGCGCTCTACATCGCGCCGGATCACGTGCTCGTCGACATGGTGCGCGGTCTTGGCGCCAAGGCGGAGCCGGTGAAGCGTCCGTTCCGCCCGGAGCGCGGGGCGTATCACGAGCATGACGCGGCGCCGAAGCACGATCATGCGGGTCACGAGCATGGGCATGATCACGGGGTGAACATGCGCATCATGATCATGAGCACGGCGACGCCTGCGGTTGCGGGCATGAGCATTAACTCCGTCGTTGCCGGGCTTGTCCCGGCAATCCAGAAGCGGCGTGTTCTGTGGCTCCTGGATGCCCGGGACAAGCCCGGGCATGACGGTGGAGGACCCGCTTGACCCACCTCCCCCTCTTCGCCTGGCTCTCGCCCGGCTTTCCGGTCGGCGCCTACGCCTATTCGCACGGTCTCGAATGGGCGGCGGAAGACGGCGACGTCACGGATGAAGCGAGCCTGCTTGCCTGGCTGACCGACACGCTTACCCACGGCGCGGGCCGTAACGACGCCATTCTGCTCGCCCACGCTCATCGTTCCCTCCACGACCGCGCGGCCCTCGCCGCCGTCAACGAACTCGCGCTCGCGCTTGCCCCGTCGCAGGAACTCCGGCTCGAAACCGCGCAGCAGGGCCGCAGCTTCCTCGACGCGGCGCTGGCGGCGTGGCCGCATCCGGATCTCGCGAAAGCGGCGGACGGCATAACCGAAATCGCCTATCCGATCGCGCTGGGACTCGCCGCTTCGGCGCATGGGGTTCCGCTTGCGGCCACCCTGCCCGCCTTTGTCCTGGCCTTCGCGCAGAACCTCGTCTCGGCCGCGATCCGCTCCGCGCCGATCGGCCAGACCGCCGGCATGCGCACCATCACGGCGCTGACGCCTTTGGTGCAGGCCATCGCCGATGAGGCCGAAACCCTCACCCTCGACGATATCGGCAGCGCAACCTTCCGCGCCGATCTCGGCTCGTTCCGTCACGAAACCCAGTACACAAGGCTGTTCAGATCATGAGGTACAATGGCTCTGCCGCGGAGCGGCGGCCAGGTGAGGGGTTACGGCCTCTTTTCTGCCCCCTCACCCCGACCCTCTCCCCGCTGGGGAGAGGGAGAACAAAGGTTCGATCATGAGCAACCACGGCCCCCTCCGCGTCGGCATCGGCGGCCCGGTCGGCAGCGGCAAGACGGCGCTGATGGAAGCGCTCTGCAAGATCTTCCGCGACCGCTACGATCTCTGCGCCATCACCAACGACATCTACACCAAGGAAGACGCGCGCCTTCTCACCGTCGCGGGGGCGCTCCCCGTCGAGCGCATCGTCGGCGTCGAGACCGGCGGCTGCCCGCACACCGCGATCCGCGAGGACGCGTCGATCAATCTCGCGGCCATCGCCGACATGAACCGCAAATTCCCGAACCTCGATCTGATCCTGATCGAATCCGGCGGCGACAATCTCGCCGCCACCTTCTCGCCGGAGCTCGCCGACATCACGATCTACGTCATCGACGTCGCCGGCGGCGAGAAGATCCCGCGCAAGGGCGGGCCCGGCATCACGCGGTCCGACCTTCTGGTCGTCAACAAGATCGACCTCGCGCCCATGGTCGGCGCCGATCTCGGGGTGATGGAAGCCGACACCAGGCGCATGCGCGGCGAGCGTCCCTACGTGTTCTCGAATATCCGGGGCGGCGTCGGCACGGCCGAAATCGCGGCTTTCATCGAGCGCGCCGGCGGGCTCTCGGCAAAGGCGGCCTGAGGCCAAGCCTGCTTGGGACTGGCGCGGCACGCCGTTCCGGCCTATCTCGCGCTCATGCTGACCTATCGCGATCTCAACAACGCCCAGCGCCGGGCGCTCGACCGTTTCGCCCGCTCCCACGATCTCGAAGCCCCGGCCTCGCACTGGCCGGAGATCGGGCCCGCCGCCGTGACGGCTCTGGTGAGTTCGGGCCTCCTGGAAAAGCGCGGCCGCAACGACCGCGACGAGGACATCTATCGCCTCAGCGACGACGGCACGCGCGTCCACGACGAGATGTGGCGCGACGGCAAAGTGCCGAGCCACCCGAACTCGGACCCTTTCGATCCCGCGACTTTGGAATAGTACATAATTACGTATGTGATATGCGCCTTCATGGCGCATAAACGATTCAATCGCAGGATGCCTGGAAACCACTCCGGCGCTATCCGCAAGAATGAGCCAACACCCCAAGCACGCATCAAACGGCGATCGGGAAAGCCAGTTTTTCTCGATCGCGCGCATCGTCCGAACCTGCACAGCGATTGCGTGCGCGGGATTGATCGGCGTTGGCTGCCTGTTTGTCTGGCAGACGCGCGACGCGCGCGCTCGACCAGGCCCGTGCGGCGACGTCAAATCTCGTGGGCGTTCTGACCCAGCATACCGAACGCACCATCAGTTCCATCGACATGCTGCTCCAGCTTCTGTCGCGAGATCTGGGGCCCCGCGCCGACGATCCCGTGAAACGCTCGGCGCTGACCGCCAATCTGGCGCAGCTCGCACGCGACCTTCCGCATGTGCTTGCGGTGAGGCTGCTCGATCCGGGCATCGAACGGCCGCTGTTTGAATTCGTCCGCATGAAACCTGTCGGCCAGGACGCCAATGTCGAGGCCCTGCAGGCGCACGCGGTCAACCGCTATCTGGGTCTTCATGTCGGTACACCCTATTTCGACAAAGCGAGCGAATCCTGGGCGGTCGCGATCAGCCGCCGGCTGAGCGGGCGCGAAGGCGTGCCCGGCCGCGTCGTTCTTGCCCTCCTCAATCTCGATTATCTGCAGACATTTCTACAGAACGATCGATATGGGAGCCCAGCGGATCGATCACTCTTCTGCGTTCCGACGGGATCGATGATCCAGCGCCATCCGTTCAGGCCGGAAATGCTCGGCCGGGACATTTCCAGGGGCGACCTGTTCCGCAAATGGCTGCCGCTCCGCAGTTCGGGCATCTTACGAAACCGCCTCCGTTTCTGACGGCACCGTCCGCATCTTCGCATATCAACGTCTGGGCGAACTGCCGCTTGTCGTCACCGCCGGACTGGCGAAAGAGGACGTGCTCGCAGCCTGGCGCACCGAGGCCTTCCGGGGCGCGGCCATTGTGGGGATCGTAATTCTCATTCTCGTGATCTCCGGCGAGCTCCTGGCGCGAACCATGGCGCGGCGCGAGGCGATGGAGCGCGAACTGAGGCATGCCGCGAGCCACGATGCGCTGACCGGGCTTACAAACCGCGCCTATTTCCAGCGCGATCTCGAAAGGAACGTGGAGTACGGCGCCGCGAACGGCAAACCGTTATGCCTCCTGCTGATCGATCTCGACGAATTCAAGAACATCAACGACACGCTCGGCCACGGCGCGGGGGATGCCCTGCTGTGCGAGATCGGAAGACGCCTGCGGCTGCTGCCGGGACCCGGCACGATTGCGCGGTTTGGGGGCGATGAATTCGCGATCGCGATCCCGGGCCCGATCTCGGCCGGTATTGCCGTTGCGGAGCGCATTCTCGGCGAGTTGCGGCCGCCCTTCGCTTATGACGGCAAGACCGTACAGACCGCTGCAAGCATCGGCATTACGGCGTTTCCGGACCACGAGCGGACAGCGGCCGGGCTGACCAAGAACGCCGACATCGCGCTTTATGCCGCCAAGAGCCGGGGCCGCAACGGCTTCGCCGTCTTCGAAGACGCGATGCACGACGAGGTCGTCCAGCTCATGGCGCTGCACGAAGATGTACGCGCCGCCATCGAGGACGACCGGTTCGTGCCCTATTATCAACCGCAGCTGTCGACCCAGACCGGCGAGATCCTGGGTTTCGAGGCGCTGGCAAGATGGCAGCACCCTACCCGCGGACTACTCACGCCCGCCGTCTTCGGTTCGGTGTTCGACAATCATGAACTCGCGACCGGCGTCGGACGCCGCATGCTGCGTCGGATCCTTGCCGACATGGCATGCTGGAAGGAACAGGGACTGGACGTCGGGCGGATCGCCTTCAATGCGTCGGCCGCCGAACTCAACCAACCCGACTTCGCGGCCGAGATTCTATCCACGCTGCAGATGCACGGCATCGAACCCGCGATGATGGAGATCGAGGTGACGGAGGGCGTGCTGTTCGGCAAGACGGTCGACCGCGTGCAAGCCAATCTGCGCCATCTGAACCAGGCCGGCATGCGCATCGCGCTCGACGATTTCGGAACGGGCTATGCGTCGCTGACCCATCTGAAGCAGTTTCCGATCCGCGTGCTGAAGATCGACCGCAGCTTTACGCACAACGTCGAGAGCAGCGTCGCCGATGCGAGCATCGTGACGGCGGTCATCGACATGGCGCGGGGCCTGGACATGGAGGTTGTGGCGGAAGGCGTGGAACGGCCCTACCAGCTCGATTTTCTCAGGCGCGCGGGATGTTCCTCGGTCCAGGGCTTTTTGTTCGCCAAGCCTATGCCCGGCAGCAGAGTGCCGAACTTCGTGCGCCATATGCATTTCGAGAGCCCGCCTGTGCTGGCGATGGTGGCAAAGTGAGATTGCGGGCCGCACATCTGACGGCAGCTTTCATGGCGATCTTCGCCATCGGGGGCGCCGTCGCGCAAACCCCATGGATGCCCGAGCGCGCGGTGCGCATCGTGGTCCCGTTTTCAGCCGGCGGACCGACCGACACGATCGCGCGCATCATCGCCGACGAGATGTCGATCATCCTGAACCGGCCTGTTTACGTCGACAATATCGGCGGTGGCGGCGGTGGCGGACGCTCGGGTGTCCTGCAGTTTCTGAAGGAAGCGTCGGACGGCCATACGTTGCTGATGGGGCATATGGGAACCCACGGCGCCGCCCCCGCCATGAACAGCGAGTTGGGCTATGACCCGGTCGCGGATTTTAAACCCGTTGGTCTCGCCGCCGGAACTCCCGTGGTCGTGACCGTGCGTAACACTCTCGGCGTCAAGGATTTAAAATCGCTTGCGGCCTATATGCGGGCGCGCGGCCCGACGGTGCGCCTCGGGCACGCCGGCTTGGGAACGGTATCGCACGCAGCCGCCGTCCTCCTTGCCTCGGTTCTTCAAGGCAATCCGACTCTCGTATCCTACAACGGAATCACCGCCGCACTGGCGGAACTCGCGGCCGGCAGAGTCGATATTCTGCTCGATCAGGTCGTGAACGTCACACCCCTGATCGCCGCGGGACAGGTAACGGCTTTGGCCGTCACGAGCGGCAAAAGGTCCAACATCCTGCGGGATGTACCGACAAGCGAAGAGAGCGGCTTTCCAGCGCTGCGTCTGGACGCATGGAGCGCCCTGTTTGTCAAAAGCTCAACGTCGGACGCGGAGATCGCGACGCTCAACAGCGCGCTGATCGAGGCGCTGGCCACGCCCAACTGCCGGGCGCGGCTTCACGATATCGGGGCGGACATCCCGGATGCCCGGGACAGTTCGCCGGAGGCTCTGGCCCGTCTCGTCGATGACGAGATCAAGAGGTGGAGCACGGCCCTCTTTCAGCTGCGGTAATCAGGCCTTGCGGTGCACGAGGCGCGCGCAATTGCCGGCTTCGCGGCCGTATTTGCGGGCATCGGCTTCGGACATCCGGCCGCTATCGACCTTCGGCTGCAGTACCCTGCGCACGGCGTCTTCGAGGGTCGAGCCACGCTGAACGGAACCCACCACCGAACGATAGATGATTTTGCCCTGCGGAGAGATGCGGGCGGCGCAGGCGTCGGCGTCGGCCTTGTCGGCAAGGGCGGCACCGGGGACGACCAGAATGGCCGCGACGATCAGCGAACGAAACATGGATAATTCTCCTAAGGCGAATGCGGTTTGCTGAGGGGGATTTAAGTCTTTTTTGCGTCGAGCTTTCCTTTTGGATCAAGGTTTAAGCGGCCGGCCCTCATCCGGAGGCAATCGTGCGTCTTGACCGGCCCGCATGAGACTATATGGAGCGCGGATGGACCTTTCGCTTTCCGGCCGCATCTCGTTCAGGCCCGCCGCCCCGTCGGAGCCGCCGCTTCCTCCAGGCCTTCACAAAACGGGCCTGTATGAAGAGCGCGACTATTATCTCCTCGTGCCGGAGGGCGTGGACCCGGCTGTGCCGACGCCCTTCATGTGCCTGTTCCACGGCGGAGGCGGCAGCGCCGAGCGCATTCTGCCGATCATGCGCGAGCACGCGGAGAAAAACGGCTTTCTTCTCCTCGTCCCGCAATCCCTGCTGCCAAGCTGGGACATCGTCATCGCCGGCAACGGACCGGACCGCGAGCGGCTGGAAAACGCCTTCGCCTGGGTCGCCGCGCGTTACACGCTGAGCACGGACAAATTCGCCTTTGCCGGCCATTCGGACGGCGGCTCCTATTCGCTGTCGAACGGCATCGCGAACGGCGACTTCGTCACGCACATTCTCGCCTTCTCGGCGGGCTTCTTCGCGCCGCTCCATCAGGAAGGCGCGCCCTACATCTTCATCGCCCACGGCTCGAAGGACGAAAAGACGCCGGTCGAAACCGCCGGCCGGGCCAGCGCGGCAAAGCTGAAAGCTGCGGGCTACGACGTCACGTATCTGGAATATGACGGCCCGCACGCGTCCCAGCCGCCGATCGTCGCGGTCGGGGTGAGATACTTCCTGAACTATCCGAAGACGGATGCCCCTACCGCCTAAGGCATCGTCACCGCAAGGAACGGCGCCGCCGGTTTCTCGCTTGCCCCGGTTATCGCCGGCACCTGATGCGAAACCGGCTTCACGCTCTTCAGATATTTCGCCAGCGCCCGTGCATCGGAATCGTTCAGCGCAGCGTAGGATCGCCACGGCATGATCGGCGCGAGAACGCGGCCGTCGGGACGCGCACCGGTACGTACCGCTGTGATGATCTCCTCTTCCGTCCATGCGCCGAGCCCGGTTTTCTCATCGGGCGTCAGGTTCGGCGGATAAAAGATGCCGAGGCCGGGAATCTGGAAGCCGACCTCCGAGCCCCCGAGCGCCCGCGAAAAATCCGGCTTGCCGAGCAAGACGCCCGGCGTGTGGCAGCCCGCGCAATCCATGATGACCGCGAGATAGGCACCGCGCGCGATCTGGTCCTGAGCCGACGCAATCGCAGTCGTGCCGAGAAAGGTCGCGAAAGCGACCGCAATGTCCAAACGTCTCATGGAATATCTCTGATTGCCCCCGGAGGGCCGCGCTTGTAGCCCGCGCTGTGTTTCCGAAGTGTTGCTTGCGTCCTGCTTTGCAGGGCATTCAATTGCGGGGCAGCATGCTGCTAACTGCTTGTTAAATATCGAAAAACGGTAAACCCGATTGGGCTTGCTCATGACGGCCTACCTGTCGCCTATAGAGCGGATGGGGATGGGTGGCATACAAAATATCAGCAGCATCATGGATCAGACCGACCGCCGTGCGGGTCCCCGGCGACCACTTATCGCCGAAGCCCTGTTGAGGCATACAAACGGCGTTACCATTCCCTGCATTCTGCAGAACATCTCGGACGGCGGTGCCATGATCGTGGTCGATCCAGGCGTCGAGCTGCCTCAAAATTTCCTGTTCGAGATCCCGGGAAACATCGCGGTCGGCCGCCGCTGCAGCCTCGTCTGGCGCCAGGGCCGCTTCGCCGGGATGGAATTCATCGACCGCCGCAAGCGCCCGCGCGCCTTGATATAGGGGCCGGTGGCTACCGGGGCTCGATCTGCACCGGACTGCCCCGGCATGGGAAGCAGTGGTGGGCCCACCAGGACTTCGAACCTGGAACCAGACCGTTATGAGCGGTCGGCTCTAACCATTGAGCTATGGGCCCACAGAGGAGAGTTGATATCCCGACGACGCCCAGAGGTCACCCCCGGTGCCACTTTGTTCCAGGAGTTTCCCTCCCCTTGAACTCCCCGTAGAACAGATTGGCACCTTGGACAGTGTCATAACCAGAGTGATCCGGCCACCGAATCGCCCTCACTTCCGACGCGCTAAAACCGAGGGCCATCCGATGCAATGCAGTTACATTCTCGACGTCCTTTCGGCCGATGTCATGGCGCCGCTCCTGCAAACCGGCCGCGATCCTTGGGAGCTTTGGGCCTCATCCTGAGCCTCTCAAATCCTTCGGCTGGTCGTCGCTTTCGCCTGTGCGGTGATGACAGGCGTCGCCTTCGGCTCTATGCCGGCGCTGAAAGCAGCCAGGCTCGACCCAGTGGCGGCGTCCGATTAAGCGGCGGCCTCAAGGTCCCGCCGACGCGCATCGATCCGGTCGAGCGAGTATGAAACCGCCCAGATAGCAAGCCCCGCCACGGCAAGCAGCATGCCCACCCACCCGGTGGATGTGAGGCCGTAGCCGGCCGAGATCGCAAGCCCACCGAGCCAGGGGCCGAGCGCATTCGCGGTGTTGAAGGCCGAATGATTGAGCGCCGCGGCGAGCGCCTGCGCGTCGCCAGCGACATCCATGAGCCGGGTCTGCAGCACGGGGCCCAGAGCTACGCCGAAGCCGATGCAGAATAGCACGACCATGATCCCGGGGAGATGATAGGCGGCGACCGGATAGATCGCCAGAACGATCGCTGACCAGATCAGCAGCCCCGCCACCGTCGGCATCAAGGCGCGGTCGGCGAAGCGGGGCATCACCAGACTGCCGGCCGTCATGCCGATTCCGAAGATCGCCAGGGCGAACGGGATCGAGGCCGACGAGGCGCCGGTCACCTGCATTAAGGTCGAGGTGAGATAGGTATAGACGGCAAAGACGCCGCCAAATCCGATGGCGCCGATTTCGAGCGTCAACCAGACCTGCGGCTGCTTGAGGGCTGCAAGCTCGGCGAGCGGGCTGTGCGCACCTTTATGGTCGCGATCAGGCACAAAGACCGCCACGAGCACCGCGGTGAGCGTTGCCAACGCGGCGACGAGCGCGAACGCCCATCGCCAGCCGAAATATTGTCCGATCAGACTCGCAACCGGCACGCCGATAATAGTCGCGATCGTCAGACCGAGGAACATCCGCCCGACAGCCGTCGTTCGGCGCGACTCCTCGACCAGCGACGCCGCTGTCAGAGAGGCGATGCCGAAATAGACGCCGTGCGGCAGACCGCTGAGAAAGCGGAAGACGAGCATCCACTCGACATTCGGAGCCAGCCCTGACAGTGCATTGAACACGGCAAACGCGATCATAAGCGCTATCAGCAGAGTGCGCCGGCGCAACCCGGCGGTCAGGACCGCAAGCAGCGGCGCGCCAACGACGACGCCGAGCGCATAGGCACTGATGACATGGCCGGCCTCGGCAATGCCGATGCCGAACTCGCCCGCGAAGTCCGGCAGCAGGCTCATCGTCGCGAATTCGGTGGTGCCGATGGCGAAGCCGCCAAGCGCCAGCGCAAAGAGCACCAATCCGGGTGCGGTGGCCGAAGGCCCGGTCACGTTCAACGCAAACATCCCAATCTGCAGGAAAATCAGCCCTTAACCTAGGCGGGTTGAACGAAACGAGCACCTTCATCTCGTCAGACCTCGGTTGCGCTGAGCGCGGACGCTCTCGATCCGTTGCATGCCGACTGATGTCACATTGGACTCTTAGCCTGAGCCCGAACAGCGGATGTGACGTCTCATCAGGGCATACCCTGCCTCGCAAAAGCGAGCGGACCGCCGAGCTTCATTCTCAATGTGGTCCAGTCGCGGATTGTGCTGGGAAGACCGGAACAATCGACCGGCCACGGAGAGGACATGGAGCACATCGCAGCCGTGCAGCGAGCCCACGTAAAACGGCACATAGCAGCCGGGCAGCGACGGAGACGAAAAATATCGTCGAACGGGATCCGCAGCCTGCCGATGCCGACACAGAGCGCTTCGGCGGCCTCTCTCGTGACGACGTGGGATTAACAACCCGTCATGCATGCCGGGTTTTTCACGTCGGGACGGGGATCGCCGACGAACATGCTCCGGTTCGGCATCTTGATCGCACTAAGCGTCTTGGCGTCGAGCGTCGCATCCGCCGGAAGCAGTCCGTTCAGATTGAGGATGTAAGCGGAGACCGCATAGACGTCCTCATTGCTTAACGATTGCGGCGCGTTCTGCGGCATGGCACGGCGGATATAGTCGAACAACGTCGGGGCGTACGGCCAATAACTGCCGACGGTCCTGACCGGGTTTGGCGTCGCCAACGTGCCCTGCCCGCCCGCCAATTTATCGCCAAGCCCGCCTCCGCCTTTTGCGCCGTGACAGGACGCGCATTGCTGGTCGAACACCTCACGCCCGTGACTGACGCTGCCGCTTCCCGGCGGAAGGTTATTGCCGTCACGATCGATATCGATGTTCCAGCCCGCGATCTCCGCCGGCGTCGCTGATCGACCGATGCCAAAGGGGCTTTGCGCCTGCGCGTGCGTGGCGAATGCCGGCGCAAGCGCGACGAGCACCGCGCAACAAAACTCACGCGTAGGCATTGGACACCTCGCCATCCGCTGCGATGCGCCAGGGCCAAATGGCGTTGTTGTGGTAAAAATAATTGTCGCCGCGCACCGCGAGAAGTTCGGCCAATGTCGGCTGGACGTAACCGGTCTCATCTGTTGCGCGGCTGTGAATCACGGCCGGTTTACCGTCCCATTGCCAGCCAAGCCTGAAGCGGGTCAGCGCCCGCGTCAGTACGGGCTCCTGCAACTGCGCTTCCTGCCAGCTCTTGCCATCATCGACCGAGACATCGACCCGCTTGACCTTGCCATGTCCGCTCCAGGCAATACCGCTGATCTCGTGAAAGCCTGGTGTGCTCAGCCGTTGGCCGCCCGAGGGCCGCGTGATGATGGATTTGGCTTCCATGTAGAACGTGAACTCACGCGCAGACCCGTCCGGCATCAGGTCGGTATATTTGGATGTTTCTTCGCGTGAGTAAGTCGGCTCCGCAGCGACGTGCAGACGGCGCAGCCACTTTATGCTCATATTGCCCTCGAAACCCGGCAGCAGCAGGCGCAGCGGATAGCCTTGCTGCGGGCGCAGCCGCTCGCCGTTTTGGCTGTAGACCAGCATCGCGTCTTCGAGACATTTTTCGATTGGAATGCTGCGCGTCATCGCCGCGGAATCCGCGCCTTCGGCAACGACCCACTTCGCGCCCGGCTGCAATCCCGCCTCCTGCAGAACGAGCTTCAGGCTGACCCCGGTCCATTCGGCACAACTCAAGAGGCCGACAAGGTCGGATGCCGTCTTTCCGTAGGGTTTCTGGTAGGCGGGATTGCCGGAGCATTCGAGAAAGTAGATGTGCGATTCCGAAGGGAAGCGCCGGATGTCATCCATGGTGAAGATCAGCGGCTTATCGACCAGGCCATGCAGCATCAGTCGATGCTGCGCAGGATCGATCGTTGGCACCCCGCCATGATGACGTTCGTAGAACAATCCGTTTGGCGTGATGATGCCATCGAGATCCTGCAGCGGCGTCCGTCCAGACGCGGATAGATATTGCGGCAGATTGTTCGGGATATTTTTGACGACACCCTTCTCGAACGGCGAAGGCGTTCCATAAAGCTGGCTTCCCATCGGATCGCCGGGCGTCTTCATCCATTCCGGGACGTTGGGCGGGAGGTTGTCGGCATTATTGCCTGCCGCCACCGCTTCGCTGCCGGCGAGACCACCCGCAATGACGGCTCCGCCCGCCAATGCACCACCCTCGCGAAGAAACCGCCGGCGCGATATCGGAGCAAGATCATTGTCGTCGGTTGGCTCGGCCATCGTGCATCCTCCGTTCGCATACGGCGCGCGTCGTTCCCGATCGAAAGCCTCGTTTTTGGGATGAACTCCAACGACGACGCTGGGCCTCGTTTCGCATCAGGCGCTAGCCCGCCCACCCGGCGATCGGTGTGCCTGCAACTCCGACCTGATCCCGTCGACCGCTTTTCGAGTGGGGTAACGACGACCGCCCCGAGCTACGACGTAAGGACACGGCATCGGCGGCAGAGCGTGGCGTGCGTTCTATTGGCCTGCGGGTGTCACGCGCCACACTGTGTTTCCGACGTCATCGGCAATCAGGAGGGCGCCGGTTTTGTCCACCGCCACCCCGACCGGCCGCCCGCGCGCCTCTCCATTCGCGTTCAGGAAGCCTGTAACGACGTCCTCGGCCTTGCCGTTCGGGCGTCCACCGCTGAACGGCACGAACACCACCTTGTAGCCATTGAACTGCTGCCGGTCCCAGCTGCCATGCTCGCCGACGAAGGCCCCGCCTTTGTACTTCTGAGGCAGAGTGTCGGCCGTGTAGAAAGCAAGCCCCAGAGGAGCGACGTGCGAGCTCAGCGCATAGTCGGGAACGATCGCCTTCTCGACCAGATCCGGGCGTTGCGGCTGGACGCGTGGATCGAGGTGTTGGCCGAAATAGCTGTAGGGCCAGCCGTAGAAGCCTCCGTCCTTCACCGAGGTCATATAGTCCGGCACAAGGTTCGGGCCGAGCTCGTCGCGCTCGTTCACGACGGCCCAAAGTGCGCCGCTTTCGGGCTCCCAGCTCAGGCCGTTGGGGTTGCGCAGACCGCTCGCAAAGATGCGCCAGCGGCCGGTGGCCCTATCCACTTCCCAGATGGCGGCGCGGTTCATCTCCGCCCCAATGCCGTTCTCGGTGATGTTGCTGTTGGAACCGACGCCCACGTAAAGTAGTGACCCGTCCGGACTTGCCACTAGGCTCTTGGTCCAGTGGTGGTCGATGGGGCCGCCGGGAAGCGGCGTCAGCACGGTGCCGGGCGCGGTGATCTTCGTCTCGCCCGTCGTGTAGGGATAGCGAACGATCGCATCGGTATTGGCGACATAAAGGTCGTTGCCGACCAGGGCCACGCCGAAGGGCGATGTGAGGTGATCGAGGAAGACGCTTTGCGTCTCGGGCTTGCCGTCGCCGTCAGCGTCGCGCAGCAGCGTTATGCGGTTGCTTGGCCCGGTGTCGCCGCCGAAGTGACCCAGGATTCGATCCAGCCCATGACCAAATCCTTCGGGCGGCCTGGACCGGATCGGGCCAGGGCTGCTTCGATTGGACGATCAGGACATCGCCGTTGGGGAGAACGTAGAGCGAGCGCGGATGCTGGAGGCCGGTCGCCAGCGCCTCGATCTTCAGACCGTCCGCGACGATGGGCTTTTCGCCGTCCTTCCAACCGACCACCGGCGCAAGGTGCATCGGCGGAAACAGATATTGCTGCACTTCGGGCAGAACGGGATTTGGGCCGATCTGACTATTGATATCGAACCTATCGCCATCGGATGCCGCAAGGGACGACGCCGAGGTGCAAAGCAACGCCACCCCTGCAATGAGACTCGCGCGCGCAACAGAAGATCCTCGAAACATCAGCCTGCAACTCCCATGTCGCTGCGGTTGAACGCCGACCAGCGCATCCATTCTGCGAACAGAAGGATGAGCACCACCACCGCCGAAAGAATCAGCCCCCAGGGAACAACTGACGTCCACGCGTCGCGTGAGTGGATGAACATGTTGAGCGTGGCCAGGATCAACGCGATCAGATTGGCAATCACCCAAGGCAACACCGGCGCCTGGACGCTCGCGAAACGCTTGGTCAGGAAATCGAACAGCCCCGCGATCACCGCGAGGTAACCGATGACGACCCCCACCGAGACGAGCCAGGCGGAGAAATCCGCCCACATCATTTCGGCGGTCTGCCAGTAGGTCAGGTCGGTCAGCAACGCGCCCCCGAAGTAGGCGACAGCGAACGGCACAAGTATCGAATGGATGGGATACTTGCCGATCCGCCTTGTATAACGAAGGTTATCGCTAGACATTTTAGACATGAATGCCTGTCTGTTTCGGTTTCCGAAATAGTATCAACGACGGCTTTCTGCCGTTCTGCCCTATTATAATCGACAAACGGATGAGATTATTTCGGATAGATTGCGGATTATGCGTGTGGTGACAATTAAACGTTTGGTGCGCCGACTACTGCATCAATTTAGGCATGATATACCCAAGTATAGGTGCAATCGGCTGCATGCTCAGGTCCCGTCGGCTTGAGGGCCGCAGTTGACGCGCCGGCTTGCGGGAAACCTGAAACGCAAAAAGCCCGCCGCGGCGCACCGGGCGGGCTTAAGGCTGGGAGGAAACCGGATTGATCCGGCTGGAATGTCATGGCGCGTGGCGCCGGTTCTGTACGCACTACTTTTCGGCTAATCGACCGAACGTTCGGTTCCAATAGCGCGCCTCGACGTGGTGGTTCCCGCAAATCATTGCGGCAGCGTTGCCATGACTTTGATCGAGGCATACCAGGCGGCGAGATCGTCGATGTCCTGGTCGCTCAGCGGCTTGGAAATGATGGTCATCATCGGATCCTTGCGCGTCTCGGCCCGGTACGCCTTGAGCTGCTCTGTCACGTAGAGCTCTGGCTGCCCGGCGATGTGTGGGGCGTTGGGCAGGCGGCTCATTCCGTCCAGGCCATGGCAGGTCACGCAGACCGCCGCCTTGGTGCGCCCTGCGGCAGCATCCGCGAGCGCCGGACCGACCGAGGCCAAGGCAAGGACGAGCAGCGTCGCCGCTGTGGGTATACGCATTGCGGGGATCCTTTTGGTTGGGGCCGGAGAAATAATCCCCGGCCCCCTCTCTGTTCAGTTCTCGGGTGAAATTCGCCAAATGGCTCCGGTGAGATCGTCGGACACCAGCAAGGAGCCGTCGAGATAGACCTTCACGTCGACCGGCCGGCCGAGATATTGCCCGGTCTCCTCGTCGAGCCATCCGTCGGCAAACACTTCGGGCTTGCCCGACGTGCCGTCTGCCTTGATCGGCGTGAACATCACGCGCGCGCCTGCCGGCTTTGTGCGGTTCCATGATCCGTGCTGGGCGGAAAAGAGGCCACCCCGGTATTTAGCGGGGAAAGCCTGTGCCGTGTAGAAGGTCATGCCGAGATCGGCGGCGTGCGCCGTCATTTCGTGTTCCGGCGCAACGGCGTCGGCCGGAACCTCGTCGCCTTTGTATTCCGTCGTCCGCACCTTGCCCCCACCGTACCAGGGGAACCCGAAGTTCTGCCCCTGCTTGGTGACGCGGTTGATTTCGCCGGGCGGGTTGTCATCTCCCATGCCGTCGACCTGGTTGTCCGTGAACCAGAGCTGACCCTGCGGGCTGAAGGCGAGGCCGACCGAATTTCGGACACCGTCGACGTATATCTCGCGGTTCTTGCCGTCCCTGTCCATACGTATGATGCCGCCGATCCCGTGTTCCTTGTAGAGCGCCTGCTTGTCTTTCGGTGGCACGTTGTGCGGCTGGCCGAGCGAAATGTAGAGCTTGTTGTCGGGACCGATCGCGCAAACGCGGGCTCCGTGGTTGAAGCTCTCCTCGCTCGCGGGAACGAGCTCCTCCGCAACGACACCGATCGCGACATCCGGGCTCTCGTAGAAGAACTCGGCGGCGGGAAATACGAGCACGCGGTTGTGCTCGGCGACGAACAGAAAGCCGTCGTTCGAGTAACACATGCCGTTCGGAACCTTGAACGCGACAGAGGGGGCGAAATCCTTCACCTCGTCGGCCACGCCGTCTTTGTCGCGGTCGGTCACCGCGTAAGCCTTGGTCTTGCGGGTCCCGACGAAAACCGTGCCGACATTGCGACCGACGGCCATGTGCCGAGCATCCGGAACTATGGCAAACAGTTCCGCCTTGAAGCCAGGTGGCACATTTATCTTCTCGGCAATCTTGCGGAGATTGTCCGCTTTCTTGCCGGTTTGGGAAACGGTGGGAATTTCAAGGGCGGTACCGGTCGTTTGCATATTCTGTAGTTTCTGCAGGCTTTCCTGAGATCCTGCAGCGCCGCCTGCCGCGATCACGGCACCGATGGCGATCGAAAGAGTCCGCATGACTTCCTCCCAAGTTTTTGTGTGCGCAGGAGTGTTGCGCAAACTTGGGGGTGTGGCAACCTGCCGCATACGCCACGACCTGATCGTCCGCAAGCGCACGCGCATTGCCTTTTATGCGGGCTGACCGGCCTTCTGGACCACGGCTTTCCTGCCCCGCATCACAAGGCTGCCCGGCTCAGCAGGCAGGTCTGTCAGATCGGTTACGATCTTGTGCAGCGGCGACAGCACGCAAACGGGATCGGTGTTCCGCGCGTCGCCCGTAAGCGCGAGGGCCTGGCAGCGGCAGCCGCCAAAGTCGATCTCCTGACGCGGGCAGCTCCGGCAGGGCTCCTGCATCCAGTCGGTGCCGCGGAACGCGTTGAAAGCGGGGGAACGGGACCAGATGTCGTTCAACGAGCGGTCGGTCACGTTCCAGAATTCGAGACCCGGAATGCTTTCGGCGGCATGGCACGGCAGGACGCGGCCCCGGGGCGTTACGTTCAACGACTGACGGCCCCATCCGTTGACGCAGGGCTTCGGGTAGCGCGCGAAATAATCCGGCAGCACATAGTCGATGACGATGGTTCCTCGCGTCGTCTCACGCAGCGCGGCGACCGTCGCTCGGGCGGCATCGACCGCGCTGCGATCGGGCAGCAGCGCCGCGCGGTTCTTCAGACCCCAGCCGTAATATTGCGTGTGTGCCAGTTCAATGCGCCGCGCCCCGAGCGCGATGGCCTCCTCCGTCATCTCGCGAATGCGCGGGAGGTTCGCGCGATGCAGCACGGCGTTGATGGTCAAAGGCAGGCCGATCTCGCCGACCGCGGCGGCGAAGACGCGCTTGCGCCGGTGCGAGCCGGCATAGCCGGAAACGCGGTCGGCCTCGCCTTCGTCGGTATCCTGGATGGAGAGTTGGACGTGGTCGAGCCCCGCGGCAGCCAGTTGCTCCAGGCGCCGCCGGTCGATGCCGATGCCCGACGTAATGAGGTTGGTATAGAGCCCTGCTTGCGCCGCCCCGCCGATAAGGTCCGCGAGATCGCTTCGCGTGCCCGGCTCGCCTCCGGAGAGATGCAGGTGAAGGACGCCAAGTGCGGCCGCCTCCTGGAAAACCCGAATCCAGGTTGCCGTATCGAGCTCGTCGGAACGCTGGTCCAGTTCGAGCGGGTTGGAACAATATGGGCACGCCAGCGGGCAGCGGTGCGTGAGCTCAGCAAGGAGGGCCAATGGGCGCGCCAGTTCCGTCATAGCTCGACCATCCGTTTCGACGAAAGATCGGCCAAAAGCATGCCGGCGTCGCTCCCAATGCGCGCCCGATCCGTATCGAAACGCGCGGCGAGAAGTTCGACAATGTCGTCGAATGTCCGTACGCCGTCGCATAGCTTCAATATTTCGACCGTCACGCCGTTCGCTTTCAGGACACGCTCCGGCGCGAGGAGATTCCAGCCGCCGCGAACCCGATCTTCGCTAAGCCTGACGCCGCGCGCGAGCCGCGGCTTCGCATCGGCCGGCACGGCGCTCATGGCCGCACCGCAATGAAGGCGCCCGGCGGCGGATGGCCGGGCTCGACATAAGCGTGATGCAGCGCGTCCAGCATCGACCACAGCACGTCGCATTTGAATTCCAGCGCCGCGACTACCGCCTGCTGGTCGTCCGGTGTGCGTGCATTGGTCGTGACATAAGCAAGCGCGGTCTCGACGTCGCGACGCGCCTGTGCCGGCCGCGCCGTGAAGTAGGACAGGCTCTCGGCGTCGACGAAATCGTAGTGCGCCAGCATGCCCTCGACCCGGTTCTGGATGATACGGGGCGAAAACAGCTCCGTAAGCGAGGAGGCTATGGCTTCGAGCAGGGAACGCTGGCACACGAAATTGACGTAGGCATCGACCGCGAACCGGGTACCGGGAAGCACGCCACGATGCGCCTGCACATCCTGCCGGGACAAGCCCAGGGCCTCCGTGAGGCGGAGCCAACGCTCGATCCCTCCCTCGCCGGCGTGGTTGCCATCGTGATCGACCAGCCGCTGGCGCCACGCGCGACGCAGATCCGGGTCGTGCATACGGGCGATGAGCGACGCGTCCTTTTCCGGAATGCGCGCCTGATAATAGAAGCGGTTCAGCGCCCACGCCTGCACCTCCCCTATGGTGCAGCCGCCGCTGTGCAGGCGAATGTGGAAGGGGTGCTTGTCGTGATAGCGCCGCTCGCCGACGTCCAGCAGACGCTGGTGCAGTTCGTCAGGCGACAGCAAAGCGGTCACGGCTCAACCTCCATCCCGTCATAAGCCACCTCCAAACCAGCGCGCTCGACCTCGACTCGTTCGGGCGATCCGTCGATCAGCACCGGATTGGTGTTGTTGATATGAACGTAGATCTTCCGGCGGGCGGGCAATCCAGAGAGCACCCCGAGCGAGCCTCCGGATCCCGTCATCGGCACATGGCCCATGCGCCGCCCGGACTTCTCGCCGACGCCGGCGCGGATCATCTCGTCGTCGGTGAAAAGAGTGCCGTCGAAGAGGATTGCGTCCGCGTCCGCGAACCTGGCGAGCACTCGGGGCGACAGCTCGGCGCAACCAGGAACGTAAGCCAGTACTCGGTTGCCATCACGGGCAAGGACGCCTGCCGTTTCGCCACCCTCCGACCCAATCTTCGGATCCTCGGCCTCGAGATAGAGTGGGGCTTTCCCCGGCACTGGAAAGAGTTCGATCGTGAGCCCGTCACGGGTTTGCAACGGCTCCCCCGGCACAGCTTGGATTTGCCTGGCCGATATGACGTCGAAGATTGGATTCATGGCCAACGCCTCATGCACCGCGGGCAAGGCGATCAGGTCGAACATCTGCCGCTCGCGAAGGCTGAGCAGCCCGGCCACATGATCGACGTCCGCATTCGTCAGGACGACAGACGCAATAGGCGAATGACGCCCTTTGCCAGATGGCCAGAGCGCTGGTGTGGCAGCAATCTGCGCCCCGATGTCCGGCGACGCATTGAGCAAAGTCCAGGAGCTGCCGTCCCGGCTTATCGCGACACTCGATTGGGTCCGACGACGCGCTCGGCGGTCACCCGCCCAATAGAGAGCACACACAGCACAGCGGCAGTTCCACTGCGGAAAGCCGCCGCCGGCTGCCGCCCCCAGAACGAGGGCCTTCATGTGCGGCGAAATTCAGAAAACTTCGCCGTCTTCCGAATCCTCGGCCGGCGTATAGGCCGTCACCTCGAGCCCGCAGGCGATCTCCTCGATCCTTGGGGTTTCCCACGTCATGGTCTGCTCCCTTGGCTATGAGACTGTGCGTCAGTCTAACCCAAAACACGTCGGTTGAATTGCAATTTCGCGTTACGTCGCGTGTTCGGATTTCGATACTGCTGGGGCTTTGCCGGTCCGTCAACCACGGCGCGTAATCAGGCGACCCGGACAGGCGACTTCCGGGGCGTAACCCCCTCGCGGCGTCGGAGGCGCCCGGAGGTCCGCCGGCATCATTGCGGTACCCTTTGCGTGGGTATTCGAGCTGCATCGCGACGAAGTCGGCTGTCCCCGCTCCGTAGCGGGCGGCTATTGCGCGAAGGGCCTCGTCGTCTGAGGCTGGGATTGAAGGCTAACTCCCAGAGGTGCTGCCAGGGTCCTGGAAGGATCCTTCACAGCCGCCCAATCGGCCCTTCCTTGGATAGGTCGTGTCCGATCGAGAATTCCGTCGCGGTGACCAACCAAATGCGTTTGTCGGGCAACACCGAGGCAGTTCAGTCGAACGTCAGCCACCGTCCCTCGCGCGACGCTTGGACCGCCCGTTCGATGAAGCGAACACCGCGCGCACCATCCTGGACAGAAGGGTAATCGGCTTCGAGCGGGTCTGCAGTGGCGGTGCGGTCTCTGGCCAGAATATCGGCGAAGATGCCGCGATAGATGTTGGCGAAGGCCTCGATGAAACCTTCCGGATGGCCGGCGGGAATGCGGCTTGCGCGCTGCGCCGACGCGCTCAGCCAGGGCGAGCCGCGCGTCAGGACCGTTTTAGGGCCATCCTGCCGGTGATGAATGAGCCTGCTCGGGCGCTCCTGCCGCCATTCCAGCGTCCCGAGCGTGCCCGAGACGTGAAGCCGAAGGTCGTTTTCCAGGCCGGTATTGATCTGCGAGGCCACCAGCACCCCACGTGCGCCGCCTTCAAAGCGCAGCAAAATATTCGCGTCGTCGTCGAGCGCGCGGCCCGGCACCAAGGCGCCGAGATCGGCTATGAGCGACTCGATCTCAAGGCCGGTGACCGCAGAGACGAGGTTTTCGGCGTGCGAGCCGATATCGCCGATCGCGCCACCGACGCCGCTGCGCGCCGGGTCGGTGCGCCAGCTGGCCTGCTTCTGTCCTTCCCGCTCAAGCGCAGTCGCGAGCCAGCCCTGATTATATTCGACGACGACCTTCCGCACCGTACCGATCGTGCCGTCGCGCACCATGTCGCGCGCCTGGCGGACCATCGGGTAGCCCGTGTAATTATAGGTAACGCCGAACACATTCCCCTGGTCCGCGACAGCCTTGACGAGAGCATCTGCTTGCTCCGTGGACTGGACCAGCGGCTTGTCGCAGACGACATGGAAGCCGGCGGTGACAAGCGCCTGCGCGATCGGAAAATGCGTGTCGGTCGGCGTGACGATCGTGATGAAATCGACGCGTTCGTCAGGCGGACGTTTTAGTTCGTCGTCGAGCAATGCCCGCCAATCGCCGTGATTGCGAGATTCCGGAAGGCCGAGCGCGCGACCGGACGCCAGCGCGCGTTCGGGCGTCGAGGAAAGCGCGCCGGCCGTAAACTCGGCCATGCCATCCAGTGCGATCGCATGCCGGTGCACCGCGCCGATAAAGGCGTCGCGCCCGCCCCCGATCATCGCATAGCGCAGCTTGCGCGGAAATTCGTCGCTCATGACCTGTCCATGGTGGAGAGAACGGTCGCCGCCATCGCGGCGACCGTCGACAGCAGTGACCCGGCAGGCTCAGAACGGCGAGTTGGGATAGTAGAAGTCCTTGGCGTTGCTCTTGTCGATCAACACCGAGGGAATGATCGTTGTCGGCGGCAGCTTCTCGCCCTTCAACCGCGCTTCCGCGGTCAGCTTGATCGCCTCATAGATGAATTTCGGCGAATAGCTGACATTGGCCTCGATCCGCGGATCGGATCCGTCGACGATGACCTTCACCATGTCCTTGGCGCCCGCTCCGCCGAAGATCAGCTTGATGTCCTTGCGTCCGGCCTGGTCGATCGCGCGGAGGGCGCCGAACGCCATGTCGTCATCAGCCGCCCAGAACGCATCGATCTCCTTGAAACGCGTCAGGAAGTCCTGCGTGACCTTGAAGGCGTCGTCCCGGTTCCAGTTTCCGTATTTTGCATCAAGCAGCTTGATATCGGGATGCGCCTTGAGGACTTCGTTGAACGCGTCCATACGTTCATTGTCGAGCGTCGTGGGGATGCCGCGAAGAGCGACGACATTGCCTTTGCCGTTGAGCTTTTTGGCGATGTATTCGGCAGGGATCCTGCCGAACGCGGTGTTGTCGCCGGCGACATAGGCGTCCTGGGCGCTCGTATCGGTCAGGCCGCGGTCGACAACGGTGACATAGGCACCCTTCGCCTTCACGTTCGCCACCGGCCTCGTCAGCGCCGCCGACTCGAACGGGAAGACCACGAGGGCGTTGATCTTGTTGACGGTGCTCAGATCCTGAAGCTGGTTCGCCTGCTCGGTTGCGTTCGCAGCCGTTCTGATGGTGATCTTCAGGCCCTTGTGCTGAGCCTCGAGATCCTTCTTCGCCTGGTTAGCCCAATAGTTGATCCCGCCCATGAAGCTGTGGGTGGCGGCCGGGATCGACACGCCGAGGTGAACGGGCTCGGCCGCAAGCAACGGCGAAGTGCCCATGATCGAGAATGCAACGGCCGCCACGGCCGCCTTCAGAATGTGGCGCCTGTTCGTTGGTGACATCAGTTCCTCCTCTTTTGGTTCGCTTTAACGGCGTCCCTTTTGCAAAAACGCGACGATGATGATGACGAAGCCCTGCACGGCGGGATTCAGGTAGACGCTGATGATGCTCGTGAGGTTGAGGATGTTGCTGATCACGGAGAGCAGGATCGCACCCACGACCGTTCCCGCGACGCTGCCCTGACCGCCCTTGAGGGCTGCACCGCCGACGATCACGGAGGCGATCGCCTCCAACTCCCACAACAGCCCCGTCGTGGGGGATGCCGAACCGAGACGCGGCACATAAAGCAGCGTCGCGATGCCGACGCAGATGCCGAGCAGCATGTAGGTCAGGATCTTGATGCGGTCGACATCGACCGCGGCATAGCGGGCGACGGCCTCGTTGGAGCCGATCGCCTGTACGTACCTCCCGTAGGCCGTCTTGTTGAGGATCAGCGCGCCGACCAGCGCGACCAGCAGGAAGATCCAGACCGGCACGGGAACACCGAGCGCGCTGCCGTAATAGACGGGGGCATAGAGGTTGGCGAGATCGTTGGAGAGGGTCAGCGCGCCGCCGTCGGCAAAATAAGTGAGGTAGGCGCGGAAGATGCCGAGCGTTCCCAGCGTGACGATGAAGGGCTCGATCCGCCCTTTGGCGATCAACACGCCATGGATGAACCCGAAACTCGCGCCGAGCACAACAGCGAGCGCCCCGCCGAGCACCACCGCCAGCAGCGGCGAGCCGAGCGCCGAGCCCGCCCAGTTGATGAACATGATGACGCAACCGGCGATCAGCGCGGCCATCGACCCGACGGAGAGGTCGATCCCGCCGAGAATGATCACGAAACACATCCCGACCGCGATGATACCTATGAAGGCCGTTCGCGTGAGGACGTTCGTCAGATTGTCGAGCGTGGCGAAGTCGCCATTGAGCGCCGTCCCGACAATGCAGAGGAGGATGAGGCCGAGAACCGGCCCGACGCTTCCCAGTCGCTCGGAGAAGGAGGATAACGTGTCCGGTCGCCGGAGCCCGGTCTCGCCCGCGCCGGTACCGCTGGTGTTCAACTCAGGCTGCGACATGCCGCGTCCCCGTGGCGTGAGCGATCATGATTTCTTCCGTCAGTTCCTCGCCGGCGAGCGTCGCGACAATCCGGCCGGCGCGCATGACGGCAACGCGATGGGCGAGCCCGATCAGTTCGATCAACTCCGACGAGATGACGATCACCGCCAGACCCTGCTGCGCCAGTCGATGGATCAGGAAATAAATTTCGCGCTTGGCGCCGACATCGACGCCGCGTGTCGGCTCGTCGAGAACGACCACTTTCGGCTCGGGGTGAAGCACCTTGGCCAGTGCAAGCTTCTGCTGGTTGCCGCCCGACAATGACGACGCCTTTGCGGCACGTGAGCCGGCGCGGATGCCGAACTCGTCGACAGCGCGATCGAGCGCCCGCTCCTGCGCCGAAGCGTCGAGCCAGGGCTTCGCATAGCGCTCGAGCGCCATCAGAGTCAGGTTCGGACCAAGCGCGAAATCGACATGCAAACCCTTGCCCTTGCGGTCCTCGCTCAGATAGGTGAGCCCGTGTTTGGCCGCATCGCGCGGCGAGCCGAGCTTCACCGTCTGCCTCTGCAGTTCGATTGTCCCGCTCGCCGGGCGCAATCCGAGAATGCCCTCGAACAACTCCGTGCGGCCTGCTCCGACGAGGCCTGCGAAGCCAAGTATTTCGCCGGGGCGCACGTCGAAGCTGATTTCGTACGCCCAGCCGGGAACGCTTACATCGTGTACGCGCATGGCCGGATAACGGGTGTCATCCACGGCCGAGCGCGGCGGAAACTGATCGGCTATCTCCCGGCCGACCATCATCGTGGCCATGGCCTGGCGCGTAAGCGTATGCGTCGGCGCGCGGCCGACGAACCGCCCGTCCCGCATGACGATCACCTCATCGGTGATCCGCTCCACCTCGTCGAGCTTGTGCGAGATATAGATCACGGTCACGCCATCGGCGCGCATCCGCGCGATCAGAGCGAAGAGCCTGGCCGCCTCGGAAGGTGTCAGGCTCGCCGTCGGCTCGTCCATGATCAGGAGCCGCGCACGACGCGATACGGCCTTCGCGATTTCGACCAGCTGCTTCTCCGCAACGATCAGCCGGCGAACGGGGGTCGCCGGATCGATACCGAGTCCGACCTGCCGCAGGGCCGCAAGGGCGCCCGCCCGCATTGCTCCGTCGTCGAGGAACCAGCCCTTCGTCTTCTCGTGGCCGAGAAAAATATTGCCGGCGACGCTGAGATCTTCGGCGAGGTTGAATTCCTGATGGATCAGCACGATGCCCCGGGCTTCGGCTTCGCGGGAGGTTCTGAACGAGACCGGCTCCCCGTCGATATGTACGCTGCCCGCGCTGGGCGCCTCATAGCCGGCGAGGATCTTCATCAGCGTCGATTTGCCGGCGCCGTTCTCGCCGATTAGGCCGTAGACGCGGCCGGGCTCCAGCGCGAAGCTGACGCCGTGCAGCACCTCGACTGCGCCAAAACGCTTGACGATTCCGTCGAAGGCGACGGCAACGCCGGAGCGGTCATGCGCAGAACCCGTCATGCGGAGATGCTCCCGTTGCGAAGGGCTTCGCGCATCGCGAGCACACCCGCCCCGATCAATCCCGCCTCATTGCCGAGCGGTGCGTAGGTGACCTCGAGATGACGCGTCGAGAGCGCAAGCGAGCGCTGGCTCACACTCTGCCTGATCGCAGCCAGGAACATCGGCCCGATGGCGGAAACGCCGCCGCCAATGAAGACATGCGAGGGATTGTAGAAATTGACGAGTGCCGCGAGCACCTGCCCGATCAAGTGTCCAGACCGTCCGACGACCGCGTCCGCGGCGGCATCGCCGGCGCGGCTGGCCGCCCCGACGTCGATCGCGTCCAGGCGGCCCTTGGCCTTCAGCTTCTCCGCGAGCCAGGGACTTCGGCCGGACCCGGCCGCATCGAGCGCCATCTCGACGATCGCCGGAGCGGCCGCCATCGCCTCGACGCAGCCCTTGTTGCCGCAACGACAGACGGGACCGTCGAGATCGACGCAGATATGTCCGATATCGCCTGCCGAGCCCGTCGCGCCGCGGTAGAGTTCGCCATGGCAGACGATGCCGCAGCCGATGCCGGTTCCGACCTTGATCACGAGAAAGTTCTGGATCTGCCGATGCTGGCGCCACAGCACACCGAGCGCCATCAGGTTCACGTCGTTGTCGACGAAGACCGGAGCCGGCGTCACCTCCCGCATGTCGTCGCGGATCGAGAAACTGTCCCAGCCCGGCATGAGCGGCGGGTTGACGAGCTGGCCGACGGCGAAGTTCACAGGCCCTGGGACGCCGATGCCGACCGACAACACCTCCTCGGGCGCAATGTCGTTATCGGCCAGCATCGCCGGCATCAGCGCGCGCAGTCGAGCCATGATCGGCCCCGGGCCGGCCTGAACATCTGCGGACTGTGAATGTCTGGCGACAATGGTCAGATCCGGGCGCAGGAGCGCGAGGTCGAGGCTTGTCGCGCCGATATCGACGCCGAACAGCACCCCGATCTGCGCGTTGATGCGCAAGGTTTCGGGCCGTCGCCCTCCCCTCGAGAGTTGGAGGCCGACTTCATCGAGCAATCCCTGTTCGAGCAATCCGGCAGCAAGCGCATTGGTCTTGCTGCGCGAGAACTCAAGCGTGTCGGCGAGCACATGGCGCGCGCATCCGCCCGACCAGAAGATCGCTTTGAGCATCGCAAGCTCGCTCGGGCTCAGACGTTGCCACGGCAGCGCGATATTCGCCTCCTGAGCGTTTCCCGGCGACCTTGTCTGGCCGTTCTGGGCCAACGCTAGGCGAAGAAGGCAACGACGCTCAAGGCCGAACTTCGGCTTCGATCAGGCCAAAGTGAATGTGAAGCTGGTTCCTGGGCTTCGACGCTGAAGGCTGGACGACACACTGGGGCTTGCGGCAACGTCAGCCCAGCATTCAGTCTGCAGAAGGCCGCCCCTATGCCCGCGACGATGAAGGGTCCTGCGATATTCCTTGCCCAGTTTGCCGGCGACGCCGCCCCCTTTTCTTCCTGGCCGGATATTACGCGGTGGGCGGCAAGTCTGGGCTATCGCGGCGTACAGCTGCCGTCAGGGGACACCCGTTTTTTCGAGCTCGCCAAGGCGGCGGAGTCCCAGGATTATTGCGACGAAATTGTCGGGGTCGCGCAGCAGAACGGCATCGCGATCACCGAGCTCTCCACGCATCTCCAGGGCCAACTCGTCGCGGTGCATCCTGCTTATGACGCCGCCTTCGACGCCTTCGCCCCCGCCCCTCTGCACGGAAAGCCACAGGAACGGCAGGCCTGGGCCGTCGAGCAGATGCGGCTCGCCGCCAAGGCGTCGCGACGGCTGGGTCTCACCGGTACGGTAAGCTTCACCGGGGCGCTTGCGTGGCCGTTCGTCTATCCGTGGCCGCAACGGCCGCCTGGCCTGGCTCAGGAAGCGTTTGCGGAACTCGCGCGTCGCTGGCGTCCGATACTCGACGCCTTCGATGCCGAAGGCGTCGATGTCGGTTTCGAGATCCATCCGGGCGAGGACGTCTTCGACGGCGCGACCTTCGAGCTGTTCCTCGAGCAGCTGGGCGATCATCCGCGCTGCCGGATCAATTACGATCCGTCGCATTTCGTGCTGCAGCAGCTCGATTACCTCGCCTTCATCGACATCTATCACGAGCGCATCAGCGCCTTCCACGTGAAGGACGCCGAGTTCCGCCCCAGCGGTCGTCAGGGTGTCTATTCCGGCTACGCGCCCTGGCTCGACCGCGCCGGCCGCTTCCGCTCGCCCGGCGACGGACAGGTCGATTTCAAGGCCGTCTTCTCGAAGCTGGCGCAATACGGCTACGCGGGCTGGGCCGTGCTCGAATGGGAATGCGCGCTGAAGCATCCGGAGGACGGCGCTCGCGAAGGCGCTCGCTTCATCGCCGAACATATTATCCGCGTGACTGAAACGGCGTTCGACGACTTCGCCGGCGGCGCGAAGAACACGAGCTCCGCCCGGCGGATGCTTGGTCTCTCCTGAAGGGGCCGTAAGCACAAGGGCTATGCCGCGAACGTCCGCCAAGGATCAGAAGCGGCCGATGCTTGCATGGCAGACCAAGTCGTCGATGTAGGTATTGCCCGGCAAGCCGGCATTCAGGACCTCATGGGGTCGAGAACGTCCCCGGGCAAAGAGGGGCGCCCTGCCCTTGTCTTGAAAAGCATGACCATGTTGTCGATGATAAAATCGTCGATGATCGCGCCTGAGTGGCTGAACTCCTTGACCCGGATGAGGAGCGAATTGGCTTCTCGAAGCATGCCCGGATTGATAAGCGCGATCGTACCGCTCCAAAAGGCATTCATATCGACTGAACGGGGGCCGCTCCGGCCTCGGTCATCGCTTTCGACGCTGGTCGGAATCCCGCCGAATATCGCTTGACCGTTCAACTCGAACGTATGCACGCGTTCGGTGACGCCTTGAGCCTGGAACAGGAGGATTGCGGATTCACGTGGATCGACATTTGGGCACAGGAACTGGAAATTCTTCTCCAACCCGACGAGCGGTGCGTCAGTCTCCAGCCCTCGCTCGATTTCACCGACAGATGGTTTCTCGTCTTGAATATTGTCGCCAAACCGATGGCGGCTCGCGGCGATGACTGTGAAGTCCATCATGTCGAGGCTCCCAC
>CAWAYQ010000029.1:0-158360 GCA_963786225.1 uncultured Alphaproteobacteria bacterium | reverse complement strand
CGGATGCGACCAGGCGAAAAAAGACGCTTGCGGTTCGTCGCTCCTCATCTGGAACCCGGACCACATCGCCTGATCCTGTTGACGGCAGCCGTCTCAGGAAAACGTGGCGGTTCGCTCCCGGTTGCCGCGCGGAAACGTACCTACCTGGTGCGAACGTCAGCACTTTGACGGCGTGCAGACTTTCGGGCCGACCCGTGCGGCCATAGACGACGACAACGGCGACGGGGCTTTCTTCAAGGACAGCCGCCGAAACGCAGCCAGAACCGCCGGCTGCGGCTTTGGGATCGGCGGCAGCGCCTCATAACGCTCCCACCCACCGCCAAGTGCCTTGTAGAACAGGACGAACTGTATCGCGACAGCCTCCTGGGCGACGACGTTCTGCTGTTCCAGCTCAAACTGCTGGCGTTGGGCGTCGAGAACATTCAGGAAGTCCGTCAAGCCACGGTCATAGCGCTCGAGCGCCAGATCGACGGCTCGCCGGCTCTCCGCGAGCGCGGTTTGCAGATCCTTGAGACGCTGGCGCGCAGCGCGAAAATTGTCGATCGCAGTGTTCACCTCCGCGACCGCCACCAGGATGGTCTTCTTGTAGTTCACCAGAAGTTCGTGGGTCTTGAACTCTTGGGCGATGATGAGGGCATCCAGGCGGCCAAAATCCAGGAAAGGCCAGTACCCGCTCGGTCCGATTGACCCGATCGGCCAGCGAATTGGCGGCGTCGCCGGCGTGGTCGCGTCGCTCAGCCGGGGGCCCCCTTGAAGACCGAGGCCGGCCGTGACCGACAGCGTCGGGAACAAGTCGGCAGTGGCCGCGCCGATACGCGCCGTCGCGGCGGCAACTTCGCGTTCTGCCTGGCGAATATCGGGGCGCCGCCGCAACAGATCGATCGGCAGCGCCGGCCGCAGATAGTCGGGAATGCGCGGAATTCCTCGGCGAAGCCGCAACTCGGGACCAATCTCTTCCGAAAAGGTGCCGAGCAGAGTGGCCAGGCGGCTTCGGGCGTCGAGAATGGCGGCCGTCAGGTCCGAGGGCCTGGCCTGGAGGATGGCCAATTGACGCTTCGCCAGTGTCACGTCGAATTCGCTCGTCAAGCCGCGATCAAACCGCGTCTGCACGATGTCGACCGTCCGTTGAGCGGTCGCGACATTGCTGCGGGCAAATTCGAGACGCGCCTCATACCCGCGAATGTTGATATAGCTGCGAACCACGTCGGCGATGACGGTTATCAGTACCGCATGGCGCATCTCGGCCAATGCTTCAGTGTCGCCACGCGCGGCTTCCAGAAGGCGCCAGTACTTGCCGAAGATATCAAGCTCCCATTTGCCGTCGAATCCGCCAATCTCGGACAAGGATTCCAGACCGGACTCGCTGGAGCCGGCGCGGAGCGAATCTGCGACGCGTCCTTTGGTGAGGTCTGTGCCGGTGCCCGCCCCAATACCGGCACTGATGCCGATCTGGGGGAGCGCGGCGCCGATGACAGCGACTTGCTGGATTCGTGCTCTTTGGACGCGCGCCAGAGAAGCTTCGATGTCCAGATTCGATGCAACGGCCCGTTCCACGAACGCATCCAGTGCGCGATCGTTCAGGGCACGCCACCATTGCACGATGTGCGCGTCCGGTGTCGCCAGCGGCGCCGACTTTGTCGCTGGCAGCTGAGTTGCAAACTGCCGAGGGATTAACACGTCGGGCGACTGATAATCCGGCCCCACCGCGCATCCGGAAATACCGATTGCAGCCCCTGCGACAAGCAAGAACCAACTTACTTTTGGCATCGGTTTTCCTATTCGCGCGTCGTGGACCTCTTTGGAAGCATCGAGGGGCTGCCCAACCGACACTCTGGGCGCCAATGGTTCCGAACCTGCACTTCGGCAAGGCTTCACCATAACAAGGGCCGATTCAACCTGATTGAGGGATCCTGCTCGCAATGCGAGCAACTGAGGCCTCCAGGCCACACCGCCAGCCAAACGGAAAGGCGATATTGTACTTCGCGTACCTACACCTAAAGGTATGGTTGTCCCTCGCTTTGACGGTACGGGACAGCGAATGAACTAACCGGATCTGGCGGCGGCGCGCCTCGGCGTCAACGTCACAGGCTCTTTCCTGATGGCCTGATTGTCGGCTATTTCGCGCTTAAGGGGCAGGCTTTCCAAGAGGTTCGGCTGTTCCTCACGACCGGCTTTCTTGGCGGCTGGACGACGTTCTCCGCGTTCCCCATGGAAACCGCCATTTATGTGCGCGGTGAGATAGCAGCTCGGCAACAACATATGCAGTTGCCTCAGTCGCCCTTGCGGTCGGCGCGCTCTTTACTGGGACTCGCGCTTGTTCAGGCTATCGCCTGACATCCGCTTCCTGGTTGGAACTGTCCGGCGGCTTGTCTGAGGCAGGATCGCGGGCAATCCGCACGACATCGCCGGATCCAAGCGAATCCGGCGGGCTATCGACGACTCGGTCGGACAGTTGGAGACCGCCCGTAACTTCAACCTGGACGCCGAGATTCCGACCCAAAGTAATCTTCTTCAGCGTGATTTTGTCGTCGTCGCCGACCACGGCAACTTCCAGCCCATCCTGCCGGAACAATACCGCGCTTGCCGGCATCAGCATGGTGTTTGGATCACTCGGAACGTTCAACCGAGCTTCGACATAGGTGCCGGGCTGAAGCAGCCCTTCCGGGTTGTCCGCTTGAAGCTCGACTAGCAGGGTTCGTGACGACGTGTTGATCGAACGTGAGGTCGTGGTGGTCTTCGCCGTAAAGACCCTGCTCGAATATTGCGGCAGATGCAGTTCCGCTGTGACGCCCTCGTGAATGTTGCCAGCCAGCCGCTGGGGCACTTTGACGTAGACCCGCACCTTGTGGGTGTCCGCGACACGGAACAGTTCCGGCGCATTGCCGGCGCTGCCGGCATTGATGAGCGCGCCGATGTCGGTTTCGCGGGCGGTCACGACGCCATCGAAGGGGGCGATCACGCGCTTGAAGCTCTCCAGCGATTCGAGCCGATCGACATCTGCCTGGGACACGGCCAGGTCGGCCTTGGCCGCGTTGAGGCGTGCAATGCCGCTCTCATAGTCCGCCTGCTTGGCGTCCTGTTCCTGGACGGATACGACGCCGCGCGGCGAATCCCGCCAGCGCGCGAAGGTCGTCTTCGCGAACTCCGCTTCGGCGTCGCGGACCTTGACCGCCGCGCTCGCCGCATCGATCTTGGCCTTGGCGGCGGTTAGCTGGGCGTCGATTTCCGGCGTGTCGATATCGGCGAGAACTTGACCTTTCTTCACCTGAGCGCCGAAGTCGAAGAACCAGTTCTTCAGGTAGCCGTTGACCCTGGCGTAAACTGGGGCATCGTACCAGGCATGGATGTCGCCAGGCAGAACGACCTGCTCGCCCGGCGCGCCTTTGGTGGGATGAACGATGTCGACAGTGGGAATCCCGGCGGCGGCGGTCCATGCCGCGACCGCCTTCTCCTGCGTCTGGCGGTGTCGGATTCCGCCAACGGCAACCGCAATCACAAGGGCGACGGCGCCCACGCTCATCACGCGCAGCATCTTGCGCGACTGCGGCTTTGCCGGTTTTTTTTCCAGAGCCTGATCCTCGTGTCCTGACACATCAATTCTCCCATTCAGGTGGCAAGTTCCGCGGTCTGTTCGAAACTCGGTCCCCGCGTGGACGCGTGGCCACGGGGGCGATGCAAGAGACTGAACACCGTGGGGACGAAGAACAGCGTGGCCACCGTCGCAAGGAGCAGTCCACCGATCACCGCGCGCCCAAGCGGAGCGTTCTGCTCGCCGCCTTCGCCCATCGCGAATGCCATGGGCATCATGCCGATGATCATCGCGAGCGCGGTCATCAGCACCGGTCGAAAACGGGTGAACCCGGATTCGAGGGCCGCGGCGGTCGCGTCCAAACCTTCCGCCAGCTTTTCGCGCGCGAAGCTGACGAGCAAAATGCTGTTCGCCGTCGCGATGCCCATGCACATCAGGGCCCCCGTCAGAGCAGGGACCGACAACGTCGTCTCGGTGACGAACAGCATCCAGACGATCCCGGCGAGCGCCCCAGGCAGCGCCGAAATGATGATGAGCGGATCGAGCCAGGATTGGAAATTGACCGCGATCACCAAATAAATCAGCACGATCGCGCCGGCCAGGCCGACATAAAGCTGGTCATAGGCGCTGGTCATCGTCTCGACTTGCCCGCGCAGCGTCACACTGGAGCCGGGGGGCACATCCTTTTTGGTCTCGCTGATAATCCGCCGGATGTCGGAGGCGATGGCGCCAAGGTCGCGTCCTTGCGTTGCCCCGTAGATATCGATCACCGGCTGAGCGTCGTAATGCGACACGATTGCCGCGCTCGGACCAACGGAAAAGTCGGCCAGTCCGCCGAGATATTGCGGCGTCTCGGTTTTCGGGGACGTGATCGGCACGTTGGCGAGATCGGACATGGTGTCGATCCGGTACTGCGGCATCTGCGCCACGATCGGGTAGGAGACACCGTTCTTGGTGTTGAGCCAGAAATTCGGCTTCACCTGTCCGCTGCCGGACAGCGTGACGAGAAGACTGTTGGCGACGTCGCGCTGGCTTAGCCCGACCTCGTCCGCGAGCGTCCGATCGACCGCGACATTGATTTGCGGATAGCTGTTGGTTTGCTGGATGCGCAGGTCGGCGATCCCCGTCACCGCGCGTATTCGTTTGAGGAGATCGGTAGCATAGGCGTAGTTGGCATCCTGCTTCGTTCCGATCACTTGCAGATCGATCGGCGCCGGCAGGCCGAAATTGAGGATCTGCGCAACTATATCCGCCGGCAGGAACGCGAAGGTCGTGCCGGGGAATGTCTGCGGCAGAAGGGTCCGTAATTGCTTGACGTAGGAGGCCGTCGGCGCGTGGTTCTCCTTGAGCGAAACCAGAATATCCGCATCCGACGGACCGATCGTGCCGGTGTTGCCATAAGCGATGTTGATGCCGCTGATCGGCAGTCCGATATTGGTCACGACACTCGCGAGTTGATCCGGCGGGATCATCTGGCGAATGTTGCGCTCGACCTGGTCGCACAGGCTTGCGGTCTCCTCGATCCGCGTTCCTGCCGGCGCACGGACATGGATCAGCATCTGCCCGGCATCGACGGATGGAAAGAAATTTTGACCGAGAAACGGTACCAGGCCGAACGACAGCATGGCACAAGCCAGGAATCCGGCGACAAACAATCTGGGATGGCCGAGAGCTCCCTTGAGAAGCCTGTGATAGCCATCGCGGATCTGGGCAAACCGATGCTCGAATCCGAGTTGGAACCGCTTCAGCGGGTTTCGCGATGGGACAGCCGGGCCTCCGGAACCATCGGCGGCGCCGTGGGCAAGATGCGGCACCCGCAACAAGTAGTTGGCCAGCGTCGGGACCAGGGTGCGGGACAGCAGGAAAGACCCGATGAGGGCGAAAGCGACGGCTTCCGCCAACGGCCTGAACAGATAGCCGACGACGCCGCCGAGCTGGACCATCGGCGCGAAGACGATGCAGATGCAGACCAGCGTTACGAAGGCGGGAACGACGATCTGCCGGGCCCCATCCATGATGGCCGGTTCCAGCGCCTTGCCCTGTTCCAGATGCCAGTTGATATTCTCAAGCGTGACGGTGCCGTCGTCGACCAGGATCCCGACCGCAAGCGCGAGGCCGCCGAGCGTCATTACATTGATGGACTCGCCCACCAATGACAGTCCGGTGAGCGAGAACAGAATGGCGAGCGGGATTTGGATCATGATGATGACGGTCGAGCGCCAGCTCCCGAGGAACAACAGGATCATCAGCCCGGTCAACGCCGCCGCAATGGCGCCTTCGCGAACCACGCCGGTGACCGCGGCTTTGACGAAGGGCGACTGGTCCCCCACCGTGTGCAGGTCGAGCCCGGCTGGCAATCCCGCCTCAATCCTGGGCAGCCGCGCCTTGATGCCGGCGATAATGTCCAGGGTCGAGGACGAGCCGGCGCTCAGGATCGACATCAACACGGCCTTGGCGCCATTGACGCGGACGATGTTGGTCTGCGGCGGCGAGCCATCATGCGCATAGGCGACGTCGCGGACGTGGATCACCGTGCCATCGACCTTCTTCACCGGAAGGTCGTTGAGTCTGTCCAGCACAGTCGGGCTGGCATTGAGGCTTACGTTCCACTCGAATTTGCCGATCTTCTGGGTGCCGGCCGGAATCACCAGGTTCTGCGCGGAGATCGCGTTGACGATGTCGTCGGCCGACACATTGTGCGATTGCATCGCCTGCTGATCGAGGTCGACCTGCGCCTGGAGAATTTTGCCGCCATAGGGCGAAGGCAGGGCGGCGCCATTGACGGTGGCGAGCTGCGGACGAATGAAATTTTGGCCAAGATCGAATAGCTGATCTTGCGGCAGCTTCTTGCTCGAGAGCGCCAGACTGATGATCGGAACGCTCGACGCGTTATAGCTGAGGACATAGGGCGGAGTGATGCCGGCCGGCAGCAGCTTCAGCACATTCTGCGAGACGGCCGTCACTTGAGCCAGCGCGGCCCCGATGTCGGCATTTTTCTGAAAGAAGATTTTGACGACGCCATAGCCGCTCAGCGACTGCGACTCGATATGCTCGATGGCGCTGACCTGCGAGGTCAATTGGCGCTCGTAATAATAAATTACACGGTCGGACATGTCTTGCGGCAGCAGCCCGGAATAGGTCCAGACGACGCTGACGACAGGAATATTGATTTTGGGGAATATGTCTGTTGGCGTCCGCACCGCCGACAGCGAACCGAAGATCGCAATGAGAAACGCCAACACGATGAACGTGTAGGGTCGCCTGAGCGCTACTTGAACAATCCACATTTGAATACTCTCTCCGGACCGCCGGACGATTGCCCTTTAAGCGATAATCTTCGAGATTTTCACTCCGGATGTTGCCATAGCTGTACGCATCGGCGCCTTTGGCAGCGTTTACCGTTGAAATAGAAAGTATTGTAGATGTTTCGAGAGTAAATACTCTATAGTTATTCGCAATTATACTCTGGTTGCCGTTGCGGCGGCATTTGTTTTAGCTGCCGCATACATAGGTTTAGGGATCGCGACTGGCCTTGAGCGATCGCCTTGGCTTGCGTGCGGTACCGTGAAGCGCGCAGTTCGGGCGAGACCATCCGGTCTTCCGAAAATGGCAAACCCGGCTTAAGCGCCAGACGGCCTGCGTCCTCCGTCCCGAAAACAGCGTGTCCTCGCTGAGTTGGGCGAGGTCGGCTGACTTGATCAGGCCGGCGTTGGCGAGTTCAATGATGTCCTTGGCGTCACTCAAGTCGACCTTGGGTATTCATCGCGAATTTTTGGATGAACCTTCGGCGATCTGTGAAAAGATAGCGCCTGTTCTGGGGGCATTACCAAGGAATTTGGCTATGCCGAAACTACTTGCTGCGACTGCGCTAAGCATCGTGTTGGGAACTGTCGTGCTCTCGCCTGCCCTCGCGCAGCCGGCGTACCCAGCAGGATCCATGATGGGCATGCTGGGCGGCGGCTGCCCAACGATGTCCATCTTGGGTTCCGAGAGACTGGGCCATGGGATGATGGCGCGCCAGACCCGGATCCGTGCCGTGGTCGCGGGTCGTCTCGCCTATCTGAAAGATGAACTCGATATCACCGAGGCGCAGTCGCAAGCTTGGAAAGCTTACGTCGACGCGGTGAACAGCCGGGTGGAAGCCATGCAAGGCATGCGTCAAAACATGATGCGGGCAATACAGAAGAGCAGTGCCGTCGAACGGATGAATGCCCGAATCAAGAGCATGGAGGTCATGCTCGAAGCTATGAAGACGGTGAAGCCCGCGACGGAAAAACTCTACTCAGCTTTGACCGACGAACAGAAGAACGTCGCCGACGAGCTGATCGGGATGGACTGCGGCGCAATGTGATGACGTGCGTTCATCTGCGGAGCAAGCTTCGTTCGCGTCAATGCTCGTCGACCCGTACGCCGTCTAACCGCGACGGCGCACCGCCCTGACGAGGCATCTACAGTACCCACCGCTGCGATGACCCGACGTAGGTACTTCAAGACGGGCTTTTCCAGCAAACTCTCGGGTTCGAGAAAGCCCCCTGCCCCTCGGCCCAATGGCCCCGTTGCGGGTGGACCACTGTTCCAAGCATTACAACGTAAATACATGCGTATCCATAAGTATACCTGACGTCATCTGTCCACAATATGCGTTTCGCATCATATGACTCCAGGCTGGGACCCACAAAGCTCACCCGCAAGCGGAGAACGTGGAGGTCGAGATGGATCGCCCTGATATTTTGGACAGGATATTGTCCTCAGCCGAGGTCATTGCTGATCATGAGATTTGTTCAACGCGTCGGGGGCTGCTGCTTGCTCCGCTCCTCGCCACCCTTCCGCTCGCGCTCTTGCAAACGAAGGCGCTGGCCGGCGAAATCAACCCGTCCGAGACCCAGGTTACACTGCCCGACGCGATCAAGTGGAGCGGCTGGATAAGCGGACCGCCGCACAGCGGCGAGATGGCAACGCTCTATGGCGGCCTGGACCAGCCCGGACCCTATCTCGTGCTGATGAAGTGGTACCCGGGCTACATGAGCGCCCCTCACACCTACGCGACCGATCGCCTCTCGCTCGTTCTCTCCGGCACGTGGTGGGTGAACAGCGGCGCCGACTTCGATCCGGACAACACGGTTCCGGTTCCCGCCGGCGGGTTCGTCAGGCGCATCGCGCGTACCCCGCATTATGACGGGGTCAAGAAGGACGCGAACGAGCCGGCCGTCATTGGTCTGTTCGGAATCGCACCCGTCCAGTTTGAGCTGGTGGCCCCGGACAAGCCGGCTTGGCGTCAGCTCTGAAAGATAGCACCTTGTGTCATTACGCGGTGCGCGACTGACCGAATAAAATGGATGTCGCCGAGCATGAGGCCAATCTTAGCGTCGCATCCATCGAAGCCAGCCGACCGCGACTGCCTTGTGCGGGACGGACTCCGTGGCCAAGTCGTCAATCATTGGGCATCTCTTCGCCAGCGAAAAAGGCCTGCGATCCCCGGTGCGCCGGAACAACTCCCTGAGGGGCACCGGCAGGTGTGGGTAGCGCGTCTCTGTGCTGAGACAGCGTCTGCGCCAAGAGGTAGGCGTGGCTGGCCATGAAATCCGGCCGGCACACCAGAACGTGGGTCCCGAAAGAGACAATGAGCCTCAACGGCACATTGCGGATATCGTCGAAGGGCGGTTTGGCGAGAAAGAGAGCCTCGGCGCTCTCCGCCGCCATGATTGCGACGTCCTGCTGATTTGTGCCGATGAGCACGCCGACGCGCCGGGTGTCCGCTGCGCGGGCCAACTGGGCGCGCGAGGCAGGCAGAGCGCGCGCCAGCACATCGACGACCGCCCCGGCGAAAGCGCTGGCTGTTTCATCATCACGCTGGCCGACGATCAGAAGAGAGTAGCGCCGGTAGATCAGCCACATACCGTCCGGCTCCAGATCGGCGACAGCCGGCCTGTGCCCGGCGAGCGCGAACGCCGCCGCGCCCGCCCCCAGTGTCAAGAATGAGCGCCTTTTCATTTTCCCGACTCTTCATTCCGGCTTGAAAACGTCGCGGTTCAAAATCGCCGTAACACCCACGTTCGGCACATCGACGACTTGCGAAATGTTGAGATCGACGGCCACGCTCACCAGTACGTACGCCTGCTCGCGGGTTAGACCGTGCGTCTTGACCAGAAAGTCGATCATACTGAGCGTGGCGTTTCGCGCTGCCAGGGTGAGATCCTCGGAGAGGTTGGCGAGTGGAACGATCTTCTCGCCGCCAAGGTAGGTGGAAAACACCGGCAACTCGCCTTCGGGCTTAAGTGGGAGCCCCGTGATCGCGTAGAAACTCGACGGGGCGAGTTTCTTGAGCTGCGAGCCGCCTTCAAAATGCATGGTCGAAAGCCGCGAAGCCCCACCGGGGATCACTTTGGCCTGGAGCGTCACCTTGGCGCCCATCTCGATGGCCGTGCCGGCCACCTCTCCGCCGCCCATGGCGAAGTGGACATCGCCGGCGAAGAGCCCACAGCCGTCGATGAAGCAAGGGAACAGCAGCGTGGTGCCGACCACGGTCTCCTTGGCGTCAACGTTGCCGCCGTTCTCGCGCGGCGGGACGGTCCGCATGCATTCGCCCTTCGCGGTGCCATCGACGCCGCAGAGATCCGACGGTAGGGCGGCGACGGGTTGGGGCGTCAGCACCGCACCGCCCGCATCGGCGAGCGCCTGCTCCCGCTTCAGCCACTTGTCGAGCTCTGGCTTGTCCGGGAGCACACCAACGGTGCCCATGAATGCATTCATGGAAATCGCAATTCCCGGCATGTCCTTCGAACGCGCCTCAAGTCGGTTCAACTCCCAGTGGACAATGTAAGGATCGGGAAACTGATCTCGCAGGAATCCAAATCCCGGCACGACCGTGGTGGTACCGAAATCATCGGGCGCGATGTCGATCACGTCTACCGCGATGGCGTCGCCGCTCGTTGCCCCTTCAATGTAGACGGGGCCTGTCAGCGGATGGCAACGGTTCAGGTCGACGGCAGCCACATCTGCGCGCGTCGAATTGAAGTCGAGGTCAGAATTGAGCCCATCGCGCGTCTCGAGTACGAATTTCTGCTCAGGCTTTACGCGGGCGACGGGCTTGATCGCGTAATGTATCCGGTTGAAGCAGTTGGGATCATCTTTGCAGTGATCGCCCGACTTTTTCACGATCAACGGCGCCGGGCCCTTGACCTCGCTGGTATCGGCAAACGCGCCGCTCCCGCCTCCGATAAGAAACAGGGCGGCCGCAGGCGTCGTCCAAACGAATTTGGATTTCATTGGATGTCACATCAGCTTGTCGAGCGTGATGGGCAGATCGCGGACTCGCTTTCCGGTAGCGTGATAGATTGCATTGGCGATCGCCGCCGGAACGGCAACGATACCAATCTCGCCTAATCCTTTGATGCCGAGTGGATTGACGATCTCATCCTGCTCGTCGACGAAAATCACCTTGATGTCGTGCACATCAGCGTTCACTGGGACATGATATTCGGCGATGTTGGCATTCATTATGCGGCCGAAATTGTGATCGATCAGCGTTTCCTCATGCAGGGCCATTCCCGTGCCCCACACCATGCCGCCCATGATCTGGCTGTGCGCGGTCTTGGCGTTCAGGATGCGCCCGGCCGCGACGGCACTGACAATACGAGTGACGCGGACAACACCCAGCTGTTCATCCACCTTCACCTCGGCAAAGATTGCCGAATGAGTGTTATGGGCATGTGAGCCGTCCTTTGGGAACTGGGTGGTTTTCTCCTGTTCGATGCGATCCACGCCGACGTGCTGCATGGCATCCGAAATCGATACCGCGCGGGCCGCATCCTGCTTGCTGGCGATCATGCCGTCGGAGAGAACGACCTCTTGCAGGGTCGCGGTTGCGAGCGGCGAGTGCGGCACCCCTTTTGCCAGACGCAACAGCTCTTCCCGGACGGCGTTGCAGGTCGTGACAATCCCATTCGATACCGAGGCTGCAATCCACGACCCGCCTTCCACCGGCGATTGGGGTAGCGTTGAATCGCCCAGCTTGATGTCGATGCTTTCGAGCGGCAGCCCGAGCATATCGGCCGCTACCTGCGTCATGATCGTGTAGGTCCCGGTGCCGATGTCGGACGTCGCGCAGGAAACTTGCGCGTGCCCATTCGCCGTCAGCGCGACGCGTACCGTGATCGGCATCTGCAATGCTTCCCAGATGCCCGTCGCCATACCCCAGCCGACCAGTTCGCTGCCGTCGCGCATTGTGCGAGGCTCCGGACTGCGCTTGTCCCAGCCGAACGCTTCCGCGCCCTGGCGGTAGCATTCGCGTAGGTTCTTGCTGCTGAAGGGCAAGCCGGTGTTCTGGTCGCGTTCCGAGTAGCACTTCAGGCGGAGCTCCAGCGGATCGAGCTTGAGGGCGACGGCAAGTTCGTCCATCGCGGCTTCCAGCGCATAGACACCGGTCGCGGCGCTCGGTGCGCGCATGTCGCAGGAGGTGGCAAGATCGAGCCGTGCCAGGCTGTGCGCGTAACTCGCGTTAGCGCTCTTATAGAGCAGACCCGACCAGGTGGTCTCGTGGCGATAGAAGTCTTCGTATTGGGACGTTGCCGTGATTGCGTCGTGCATGATCGCATCGAGCGTTCCGTCGGTCTTTGCGCCCAACTCGATCTTCTGGATCATCGCGGGTCGGTAACCCAGCGAGTACATCTGCTGGCGCGTGAGCACGACCCGCGCCGACCGCTCCAGCGCACGCGCCGCCAGCACGGCGAGCACGACCTGATATTGCGGCCGCAGGCCCGAGCCGAATGCGCCGCCGACAAAAGTCGACATCACGCGGACATCTTCCGGCTTCATATCGAATACGCTGCACACATAACGTTGCACGTTCTGCACGCCTTGGGTTTTGTCGTAGACCGTGAGCTTGCCGCCGCCGTCCCACGCTACCGTTGAAGCGTACAGCTCCATGGGATTGTGATGTTCGATCGGGACGTAAGTATTCACCCTCGTGACGCACATCGGACGCCCCAAAGGCCTTCGCTGCATCGCCGCGCGGCTTTGCGGGGGCCGTCAAGACAAAGGCGTCGTTACGCTTGCTGTATATGTCCGTGACGTGCGGTTCCTCTTCATATGCCACGCGCACAAATGAGGCTGCGAAGCGGGCGGTATCGGAATCGCGGGCCAATACCAGCGCGACCGGCTGTCCACAGAACATGATCTTGTCGTTATACAGCGGACGGAACGGCGAACCCTGTTCGGGCGCCACATCGTCCTTGTAGGCCTTGTCGGTATCCGCCATGGGCGGCCGGTTCTCGTGCGTGAGTACAGTGATCACGCCGTCAATCTTCATGGCCTCGCTGGTATCGATGCTTGCAATGCGCCCCTTTGCGATCGTCGATCCAACGACGCTGGCATGGACGAGATCTGGCGCATTGAATTCGCCGGCATATCTTCGCCGCGCCAGTGACTTTGTCACGTCCGTCAACGCGAGAGGTGGGGCCGCCGATATAAGATGTCATGGGCTTGCTCGCTTGGCCTGCTGGTTCAGTTGCGATGGTTGCGGACGATGCGGCGTCGGCCCCTACATATCCGAGCGCTCCAATTGCAATGGCGCCCTGCATGATCTCGCGGCGGCTGGCGTCACCTCGGTGTCGGGGTGTGGAGCGATCGTGTGCCATTGCTCCCTCACGCGATTTTCTTGTTGGACTGGGATTGCGGCGTGCCGCGCGAGGCCTGCGTCAGAGCGCGAACTATGGTGCGGCGTGCGAGTTCGATCTTGAACGCGTTGTGCTCGAATCCCTTGGCGTCGCGCAGCGCCAGGTCGGCGGCGCGCCTGAAATTCTCCGGGCTTGCCACCTGCCCGTTCAACGCCGTCTCGGCCGACGGGTCGCGCCACGGTTTGTGCGCGACCCCGCCGAGCGCGAACCGCGCCTGGCGGATGGTGGTGCCGTCCATCTCCAGCCCGACCGCCACCGACACCAGGGCGAAGGCATAGGACAGGCGGTCGCGGATCTTGAGATAGGTGTAGTTCCTGGCGAAACCTTCGGCGGGAAGCTCCACCGCCGTGACGATTTCGTTCCCCTTCAGGTTGGTGTCCTGTTCCGGCGTATCCCCGGGCAGGCGATGGAAGTCGGCAAAGGGGACAACGCGCTCGCCCCCGGGGCCGGCCACATGGACCCCAGCCTCGAGCACGGCAAGCGCCACGCACATGTCGGAGGGATGGGTCGCGATGCAGGCATCGCTCGTCCCGAGGATCGCGTTGATGCGATTGATGCCCTTGATTGCCGAGCAGCCGCTGCCGGGCTCGCGTTTGTTGCAGGGTGTCGCCGTGTCGTAGAAATAGAAGCAGCGCGTGCGTTGGAGGAGGTTGCCGCCGGTGGATGCCATGTTGCGCAACTGCGCCGAGGCCCCCGCCAGGATCGCGCTCGCAAGGACCGGATAGCGCCGCGCGATTTCCGCATGCCAGGCGAGGTCCGAATTCGGCACCAGCGCACCGATCCGCAGGCCGCCGGCGGCGGTCTCCTCGATCGTCGTGAGCGGCAGCCGTGTGATGTCGATCAGCCGCGTGGGACGTTCGACATCCATTTTCATGAGATCGATCAGGTTGGTGCCGCCCGCGATGAATTTCGCCGTGGGATCGGCCGCGATCTGCCGCACGGCATCGGAGACATCGCTGGCACGGCTATATTGGAAATTGATCATGATGCCTCCATCACCTGCTGGATGGCCGCGACGATGTTGGGATAGGCGCCGCAGCGGCAGATGTTGCCGCTCATCAATTCGCGGATTTCGTCAGGGGTTTTTGCCCTGCCTTCCGCGATCAGACCCATCGCCGAGCAGATCTGGCCCGGCGTGCAGTAGCCACATTGGAATGCGTCGTGGTCGATGAAGGCCTGCTGCACCGGGTGCAGCGCGCCGTCCGTCGCGAGCCCCTCGATCGTCGTTACCTTGGCACCGTCCTTCATGACGGCAAGGGTGAGGCAGGAATTGATCCGCCGCCCATCGACCAGCACCGTGCAAGCACCGCATTGGCCGTGATCGCAACCTTTTTTCGTGCCGGTGAGATCGAGACGTTCCCGCAGGGCGTCGAGTAGGGTCGTCCACGGAACGACATCAATCCTGGTTTCGACGCCGTTTACGACCATCCCAACTGAAACCTTGTCTGCTGGCCGGAGAGTTGTTTGCGGGGCTCGCGCGCGTCGGTGCCATGTGCATCACTCCATGCAGTCGAAACCTCTCCGTCCGGTCGGATCGCTGGCACGCAGCATCGACGCGGACGCCGAAGAAAGGCGCTCCCGGCAGCTAACGGATCCGCCGGTTCAAGAAGCTGTTGCCGCTCTCCAAAGGATATCGGATAGGCGGCGTTGCGCAGGAGCACCATCGGGTCAGCGTCATGGCGACCTCAACCGGTTCTGAACCGACGGTTATCAAAGGCGTCGCAACGAACCCGGCGGGGCTGAGCAGGCTGCCGCAGAGTTCGCTGCAAGGTACCCGCCGCCACGGACCGCTACCTTGATCGGTGTCAATTTTTGATCCCCCAGATGGAAAGCTGACGTCTTCAGTGCCTGACCCTGAAGACGTGAGGGTTGATCAAGCGCAGCAATGGGGCGAGAGACGCCCGCCAGATCCCGAACGTAACAACCACGGTTGGTAAGCCAGCCTCGATCGCACCTTCCAGAAAAAGTCAGGCTTGGCGGTGGGCAGCCTCGCCGCCTTCAGCTAGATGCAGTTCGGCTTAGTTCGGAGGGCGGCATCGGCTGCGGCCTGCAATCCCGCCACGCCGTGGCTGTCTCGTAAGCATGCCCGGCACGCAGCACAGTTTCCTCGCCGAACGCGGGGCCGACGATCTGCAAAGCGAGCGGCAGCCCGGTCGCGCTGAAGCCGCTGCAAACCGACAAAGCGGGATGGCCCGTTACATTGAAAGGAACCGTGATCGACGGCTTCTCGAACTTGCTGCTCCGCTCGACATCCTCGAATGTCGGCGCGGGTCCATACATACCCGACGTGACCAGAAGGTCGAAATCCCGGAACGTCTCATCCAGCTCGCGTGAGAAAATTCGCCGCGTGCGCTGAGCCTGAACATAGTCTACGGCGCGGATCAGGGCGCCCGGCAGGACCCGGTAGCGGAAATTGGCGCCGAAATCCTCGAGGCGATGCTGCAGTTCCGGTTCATACGCGGCATATATCTCCGCGAGCTGAATCGTCATCTTGCAGGCCGCATAGTCCTCCAGCGGACGCAGCTTCACATCCTCAAGCTGGGCCCCGAGGCTGCTGAGCACGGCGAGCAACTCCTCCATCGCGGCCCGGACGGCCGGCGGAGCCGGAAAGTCATCCTCGTAGAAGTGCCGCACGACACCGACACGCAGCCCGCGGATGCCTTGAGACAATGACGTGAGGTAGTCGACTGGCGGGCGAGCGACGCTCGACGGATCTTGCGGATCGTGACCGGCAATCGCCGAAAGAAGATAGGCGCAATCCGCGACGGTCCAACCCATCGGCCCGCAGTGGTCGAGCGAGAACGAATTCGGAAACACCCCTGCCCGGCTAACCAGACCATAGGTCGGTTTCAGCCCGGCGACCCCGCAGAGCCCGGAGGGCGTACGAATGGATCCGCCCGTGTCGGTGCCAAGCGCGCCCTTGACCATGCCTGTTGCCACCGCGACCGCCGACCCGCTGCTCGATCCGCCGGAAAAATGCGCGGTGTTCCAGGGATTGCGCGCCGGCGGCCATGGCAGGTCAAACGACGGACCGCCATGCGCGAACTCATGCGTCGCGAGTTTTCCGAGGAGGATCGCGCCGGCTTCCTTGAGGCGGGCATAGGCACCTGCATCGGCGTCGGGCACGAAATCTTGCGCAATTTTTGAATGTCCGGTCGTCCGTACACCGGCGGTGTAGTACACATCCTTGAGCCCAATCGGGATGCCATGGAGCGGCCCCCGGTGACGGCCTTGCCGGATTTCGGTCTCGGCTTGCCTTGCTTCCGCCAGGGCCCGATCGGCTGTGAGCGTGATGAAGGCATGAACGAGATGGTCGACCTTCTCGATTCGCTCGATCGAGGCGCGGACGAGATCTACCGGCGAGACCGCGCCTTCCCCAATCAGACGTGCGGACTCAGCGATCGACAGACATGCGAGATCGCCACTCACCGGACTTCCTCCGAGCCGCCCATTCGGAAGACAAAGGCCGGCTCGGATTCGCGACGCAGGCCTTCGCCAACTCTGTGCGCTCGTTCACGAACCTGGGATCCGACGGCGTGTAAGTCGTCCAACTCCTGCTCCGTCAGACTTCAGGCTCGCGCGGCGTGCGAGCAGTTCAATCTCCTGGCGCGTCGGCTCATCGACTTTCGACACCGTCAATCTCCAAAACGCAGATTTGTCTCGGGCAGCTTGCGGCCGTACTTCCTCCAAAGCGGCGGGCCGATAAGCGTGGCGATCAGGACCACCCACAGACAAATGGCGAGCGGCCGGGTGAAGAAAAGCTCCGGCGATCCGAAGCCCATCCGAAGGCCCCGCAGGAGATGTGTCTCAAAGCGCGGGCCCAGGATGATGCCGAGCAAGAAAGCGATTACGGGATAATCGTATCGCTTCATGATCCATCCGAGCACCCCAAAGAGAATCATCAAGCCGAGATCGAATACGTACTGATTCTCGGCAAAAGATCCCATGATGCAGGAAACGGCGATGATCGGAATCAGCGTGTTCACCGGAACATAGGCGAGACGGTAGGCGAACAGTGCGAGAAATGTACCGACAACCAGGAGCAGGAACGCCGCGGCGAACTGGCTCCAGATTACCGCATACGCAAGGTCGCCGTGCTGCGTGAACAGGCGAGGACCGATCTCGAGGTTGTGGTAGGCCATGATCACGAGCAGAACTGCAGTCGCCGAGCTTCCCGGAATCCCGAGGGTAAGAAGCGGCACCATGCTGCCGCCGATCTGGGAATTATTGGCCGTGTCAGCGGCTATCAGACCGGACACCGACCCCTTGCCGAACATCTTTTTCTCTTCCGGCGAGGCAAAGGCGAGCGCCTGCTGATACGACACGAAAGCCGCGACCGTTCCGCCGGCGCCGGGAATAAGACCGACCAAAAGGCCGGTCACCGATGACCGTATCACATCGACATAATGACGGAATGTCACGGCGAAACCACGGAAGATACCGCGCAGGCCGATCGCGGTCTGCGCGTGCGCCTTCGGCGTTTGAACTCCATCCTCGATCATTTTCAGGATCTCGGAGAAGCCTAGGAGCCCGATGAGGACGGCGACGAGCGGGATGCCGTCGTAGAGAAAGACAAACCCGAACGTTCCGCGGAACGTGCCCCACATCGGGTCGGTTCCAGTCGTCCCTACAATGAGCCCCAACGAACCCGCGAGGAGACCTTTCAGAAGCCCCCCGGCGGATAGCTGAGCGATCGCGCACAAGCCGAATAGGATGATGATGCTGATCTCGATCGAGCTGAATTTGAGCGCGGCCATGCCGAGCAACGGCGCCATCAGGAGCGAAACCAGGCCGCCGAACACTGCGCCCAGGGTCGAGCCCATGACGGAAATGCCGAGCGCTGTTGCTCCCTCGCCGCGGAGCATCATCGGATACCCCTCGAACGCCGTGACCGCTGCCGAAGCATCACCCGGAATGTTCAGCATGATCGCCGGATAGGCGTTGCCGACCTCGCCCCCGGCATAAAGGCTGACACCGAACACGAGACCGATTTCCGGCGGCAAGCCAATAAGAACAGGAAGCAGGATCGCTAACATGCCGCTGGCGTTGAGGCCTGGCATCGCTCCGACCCACATGCCCACGAGGACGCCTAGCGGCACGACCCACAGGGTCTGGGATACGATCAGAAGGCCGGCCCATGCATTATCGAACATATTCGAACGCTCCTGCTCAGATCGATGCCAACAGGCCAGCCGGCAGCGTAACGCCGAGCCACTGGACGAAAAGGAAGTGCACAATGGCCGTCGTGACAATCGAGATGGCCAGAATCTGCTTCACGGAGCGCACGTCGACTATCAGCAGAGTAGCGACCATGTAGATGAAAAAGCTGATCACATAGCCGACGGGCTCGAAGAACGCGACGAGCAAGGCGGTCGCTAAAATAAGAAGCCCCATCTGTATATACCGGCGGCGCATCTCGGTTTTCTGTTCAGAGGGGAGTTCGGACTCCGGCTCGTCGCTCGCCGCGGCAGGCCTTGATGACCATATCGACCATAGAGCGCGCACGATGACCGCGACGCTGAGGACAATCGCAAGGCCGCCCGCCACCATGGCGTAATCTCGGGTGGAATCATTGGATCCGGGACGGAACTGCTCGAGGATCATGTAGGCTGAATATGCGATCGCGCCTACCGGCACGATGAATTGCCCCAACGTGTCAGCTTTCATGGCCTCTGCTCCAAATTCCAGATCAATTCCAACCCCAGAATCGTTACCTGACCGTGCGGTCGTCATTACCTGACATTGCCGCTGGCGCATTTCCGAGCCGCGCCGTGTCGTCGGAAAGTCTGCGCGTTATTGCGCCCCAAAGCCATCCGTAAGAAGAGCCGATGGCGTCCGCTTTTGGCAAGCGCCATCGGTCACATCGTCTCAGACGTTATTACTTCTTGGCGTAGACGCCACCGAACTGCGCGAACGCGTCCCAGTAACGCGTCAGCACTTCTGCCTTGATCTGTTCGTTGGACATATCCATGAGCAGCCCCTTGTCGATGCCGAGCTTCTCCATCGCCTCGATAAAACGGGGATCCTTCATCGTCGCGTCGAAGGTGTCGTTCAATTTCTTGAGCTGCTCGGGGTGCGCGTCGGCCCACTCTTTATGTACGACAATGCCGCGGTATGAGGCAATTCCCATCGTCTCAAGACCGAGCGACTCGTCGGCTGTCTGCGCATTTCCCGTAAGATGCGGAACCGGGTTTTTTCCCATCGGCACCGCGATGATTCGCAGGTCCTGGCCGCCACGTGTGACAGCAGCCACCTTGTTGTAGCCGACTTCGACATGGCCACCCAGGATCTGGGTCACCAGTTCCGTGGAGGAATCGATCGGGATGATCTCGAACTGCGCACCGGTCGCCTTCATGATTTGATGAATCTGGAGATTTTCAGGGCTGGCCCAGTACGAGATGCCCATCGTCAGCTTCTTCTTCTTGGCCGCTTCCACGACGTCTTTGAGCGTCTTGTAGTCGGAACTCGCCCGCACGAAGATCGCGCCCGGATCAACGCCGAAAACGCCGACCGGTTCGAGCACCTTGTCCCAAACCCAGCTCGGTTTCTGCTGTGCATACATGATGCTGGCGGAACCCAGATTGGATGAGAGGATGACGCTGCCGTCCTTCGGCTGCGACAGGAAATAATCGTAGCCGACGCGGCCGCTGGCACCGTCGCGGTTTTCGTACACGAACTTTGTGCCCAGCTTCTCGGCCCACAGGTCGCCGAATGCGCGGGTCGTGTGGTTCTGGCTGGAACCGACATCATGCGAGATGACGACTTTCATCTGCGCAGGCGGCCATTTTTCCTGCGCGCTGGCAGGCATGAGCGACGCAAGCACGGCGAGGACCGCAGTCCCGATTGCTGCTGAATAGAATTTCTTCATTGGTGTCCCTTCCCTTCAAATTTTCTTTTTTCGTGGAATTCGCTCGAAAGCCGCGGATGCTCACGTGCGACGACACAGGGAAAATAACATGCTTGACGGGCCTTTGTATACACTCACATACTGGCGTCTACATTCCGCGTCGCAACGTGTAGGCTATTCACGTGTCTCAACCGCAAAGTTTTGCCGTCGACCCTCGTAAGAGCTTCATATTTCAGGATTTTCGTCATTGTGGCATGCCGGCAGAAGACGCCGATGCCGCGCCAACTCTGTCTGAGGGCTGACAAGCGATGATCGATCACGAAGTTAAAGTCTGGCCGTCGCGGACGCCAATTCCGGTCGAGGAACAGCTGGCCTACAAACTCGCCGCGGTCGCATGCGATCCGGTGCCGGTTGAACGGGAGGTCGCCGAGATGGTGATCAACCGCATCATCGACAACACGGCCGTTGCGGTGGCCGCAGTCGACCGGAGCACCGTTCAGGTGGCATATACTCAGGCGATGGCCCACCCGCGAAGCGGCGGCGCCACCCTCATCGGCCTTCCCTCCGACAAAACCTATTCAGCCGAATGGGTGGGCTGGGCGAATGCCGTCGCGGTCCGTGAACTGGATTTTCACGACAGCTTCTTCGGTCTCGAATTCTCCCATCCGGGCGATTGTATTTCACCGATCATCGCGGTCGCTCAGCAAGCGAATTGCAGCGGAGCCGATCTTACCGCCGCGCTCGCGGCCTCGTATGAAATCCAGGTCGATCTCTGCAAGGGCATCGCGCTGAATGCCCATCACATCGACCATGTCGGTCATCTTGCGCCCGCCGTTGCCGGAGGCATCGGCCGGCTGCTGCGCCTGCCGGTACCAACCGTCTATCAGGCAATCCAACAGGCGGTTCACACCTCCTATGCTACACGCCAATCGCGTCGCGGCATGATATCGAGCTGGAAGGCATACGCCTGCGCTCATGCGGGGAAGATGGCGATCGAGGCCGTCGACCGCGCGATGCGCGGAGCAACGTCTCCGTCTCCGATCTATGAGGGCGAAGTAAGCGTCATAGCCAGCATGCTCGACGGTCCGGATGCCCGCTATACCGTCCCTCTGCCCGCGCCCGGCGAGCCGAAGCGGGCCATTCTTGAAACCTTCACCAAGGAGCACTCGGCCGCCTATCACGGCCAGGCCCTGATCGACCTCGCGTTCAAAATGAAGCCGAAAGTGCCTGACACCGGAGCGGTGGAAAGCATCCGCATCTACACCAAACACATGACCCACCGTACGACAGGGACAGGCACCGGCGATCCGCAGCGTATGGACCCAAACGCGACCCGGGAGACACTCGACCACAGCGTCATGTTCATGTTCGCGGTCGCCCTGCAGGACGGCAGCTGGGACCACGACGCCAGCTATTCTCATGAGCGCGTGCATCGTCCGGACACGGTGGCGCTCTGGCAGAAGATCGAAACGGTCGAGGACCCGGAATGGAACCGCCGCTACGACGATGCGAAGAGCATCGAGCGTGCCCACGGCGGCCGGGCCGAAATCCGGCTGAAGAACGGCCAGATGATCGTCGATGAAATCCACGTGGCGAACGGACATCCGCGGGGTGCGTCGCCGTTTGACCGACCCGATTATTGCCGCAAGCTCGAGGCCCTGACGGCGGCCCGATCGACCGAAGCGGAGCGCCGGCGCTTTGTCGACCTCGTCGAGCGCCTCCCCTCGCTTGCCGCGTCCGATGTCCGGCGTCTCAATCTCGAAGTCGCTGCCGCTTTCACCGCTGGAACCGCCAAGATTCCCGCCGGTATTTTTTGAACAGCCAATAGAATCGCCGCTGGAGACAAAGATGGAAACGCATACGCACGAACCCGTGTCGGACGTGATGAACGAGCTCTCCAACTACATCCATGGCGCGCTCGACCGGAAAGTTCCGGAGGACGTGCTGGAAAAAGGCCGCCAACACCTGCTTGATACGATTGCCGCGATCGTTTCCGGATCGCGCCTGGACGCGGGCGTGGCCGGGATTAGATATGTACAGACGCTCGGCGGCACACCGGCCTGCACCGTTATCGGTTCCGATGTTCTGACCAACCCTGTCAACGCAGCATTCGCGAACGGGATGTCTGCCCACGCCGACGAGACCGATGACTCTCATCTCGGAGGCCGCTTTCATCCCGGTTGCGGCATCGTTCCATCGGCCCTCGCCGCGGCCGAGATTTCCGGCAGCAGCGGACTCGACCTGCTGAAGGCGGTGATCCTTGGTTACGACGTTGGCGTCCGCGCCAATCTTTCGATGGGACCGCGAAAACTTTATGCGGGTGGCCATAGCTCGCACAGCGTCGGCACATTGTTCGGAGGCTCGGCCGCGGCGGCCGCACTTATGGGCCACACGCCCGAGCAGATTCGCTATCAGCTATCCTACACCGTGCAGCAGGCCTCGGGCGTCCAGTGCTGGGCGCGCGACGACAAACACATCGAAAAATCGTTCGACTTCGCCGGCATGACCGCGCGCAACGCCATGTCGGCAGCGACCATGGTTTCCGCCGGCTTTACCGGCGTCGGCGACGCGCTTTCGGGCCACAACAATTTCTTCACTGCATTCTCGAACGATCCCCGGCCCGAAGAATTCTCGGCGGGCCTGGGCAGCCGTTACGAGATCATGGAGGCGAGCATCAAGAAATGGTGCGTTGGATCGCCGATCCAGGGCGCGATGGACGCCATCGAAGTGTTGACGAAGAAGCACGGGGTGACCGCCGACAAAGTCGAGTCGATCGTCGCGGAACTGCCGGACGATCGGGCGAGCCTCGTCGACAGCCGGACGATGCCCAACATCAACGTGCAGCACTTGATCGCGCTGCTCCTCGTCGATGGCACGCTGGGTTTCGACAATGCGCACAGCCATGACCGCATGACCGATCCGAAGGTCGTCCGAATCCGCGAGAAGATCAAACTCGTTCCCAATGCCGAGTTGACCACCGCGCTGCCGCCCCGCCAAGTGATCATCACCATCCGCACCACCGATGGGAAGGAAGTCACGCATCGCACCCATGCGGTCAAGGGCACGCCAGCCAATCGCATGACCAACGAAGAGGTCATCGAGAAGTGCCTCGACCTTGTCTGCCCGATAATCGGGAAGGCAACCGGCAAAGATCTTGTCGACCGCTTCGCCGCGATCGAAAAAGTATCCAACGTTCTTGATCTGCGGACGCTTCTTCAAGGACAACGATAGCCACACAGAGCAACTTCTGTCTTGGGGAGCGAAGAGCATGTCAACACGCGTAACACGATCGACCGACGCAAGTGGAGATACGGGAAAAGCGATGAAAATTGCCAAGGTCACGTGCTGGATTCTGCGGATGCCTTACAAAGCTCCGCTGATCGAAGGAACCCAGCATCAGTGGGGCAATTTCGTCGAGATCGAAACCGAGGATGGCCTAAAGGGTCACGCGCTTTCGACCTCGCCAATGCGCCATGGCGTGCGCGAGTACGTCAATCGCGAAGCCGGCCCGATGATGATCGGAATGGATGCCTCGCGTCCTGAAGAAGTTCGCAACGTCCTGTTCTGGGCCACGGCCAAATATTTCATGAGCGCCTGGAGTCACGCGACCAGCCTGATCGACATCGCGCTCTGGGACCTGAAGGGAAAAGCGCTCGGCTCGCCGATCTGGAAACTGCTCGGCGGCGCGCAGAAAGAGATTCCGGCCTACATCACATTCGGCTTTCCGTTTTTCGACGACGACCAGCTCGTCGAACTGGCCAAGCAACTCGTCAAGGACGGCCAGAAACGGCTGAAGTTGACCGTCGGCTCGACGCTCGCCGGCGTTCACGGCAGCTGGGTTCCGCCGAACGACAAAACCATCGCCAAGGACATCACCCGGATACGAAAGGTCCGCGAGGCCATCGGCCCCGACATCGAACTGATGATCGACGGCAACAAGAGCCTTCACTATCCGCAGGCTCTAAAGCTCGCGAAGCTCGCCGAGCCTTACGACCTGACCTGGTTCGAAGATCCGTTCATCCAGGGCGATCCGCGCCTTCTTGCCCGCTTGCGGAACCAGACGACCATTCCGATGGCGGCCGGCAGCACCGGGACCGGCGACTTGATGTATCTGCGCGAATTCCTGATGCTCGATGCCGTCGACTACCTGCAGCCGAATGTCCGCGACATCGGCGGTTACACACAGGGCGTCAAAGCCGCCGCGCTGGCAAAGGCCTTCAACGTTCCGCTTTCCATGGGCGGCAACTATCCGCATCTGAACATGCACCTGCTCGGCGGTGTCGCGCAGGACGGCCGGGTGGAATTTCATCTTCAGGGCTGGGCATGCGTGACGTCGCTCTTCGACGGCGCGGAAAATCCCTCCGCGAATGGCACGCTCACGCTGCCGGAGGCTCCCGGCCTGGGCTTCACGCCCAAATCCGGCATCCTCGATCTGGCCGTCGAAAACTAGGGCGGACGAGAGGCGCACGCCGGCTGGGCGTGCGCCTCACGGACAATGGTCTGATGAAAACACCGAGAAAACGCCTTGTTCGATTCCTTCCCAGCAGGCGACTTGGCTCGCCACGTCGCGCGGCGGCGGCGAGCACACATATTTGGCGCCCTCCATATTCAGCCCTTCAAGGTTCTTTCCCGTAAGGACGAGATATTGCGGACACGTCTCGCCGAAGACTTTCAGACCTTTCTGCTGCGCGCGTCGAATTTCTTCCATGGATTCACGATTGGAGACATGAACGATCATCACCGGCACGTCTGCGATTTCGGCAAGTGAAATCGCACGATGGGTTGCCTCCCGTTCCACCACGGCCGGGCGCGAAGCCGCGTGGAATGCCGGGGCAAAATTGCCGGCGCGTTCCAGTTTGTCGGTCAGGAAGCGGATGGCGTCGTTGTTCTCGGCATGCACCATCACGAGCGCGCGGGTTTCGCGTGCCACCGCCATCACATTGAGCATTTCAAGATCACTCAGTTTCAGACTTTCATAGGTCATGAACACCTTGAACGAGGAGTAGCCGTCCTCCACCAATGCCGGAAGTTCCTGCCCTAGTACTCGCTCGGTTGGATCGGCGATGATCAGGTGGAAGGAAATGTCCACATAGCATTCGCCTTCGGCATTGGCGTGATAGAGCTTCAGGGCCTCGCGTAGCGATTGCCCCTTCTCCTGAAGGCAGAACGGCAAGATCGTCGTGTTGCCGCCGAACGCCGCCGAGCGCGTTCCGGATTCGAAATCATCGGCCATGACGATCCCTTCGCCCGAAGGCTGCGAGATGTGGACATGGCTGTCGATGCCGCCAGGCAGAACCCATCTGCCGGCCGCATCGATAATCTCGTCCGCCGATCCGAGATCGTGCCCAAGCGCCGCGATCCGCCCGTCCCGGATACCGATCTCGCAGGAGAAGACGTCGGACGCGGTGGCCACTTGGCCACCACGGATAATCGTGTCGAATGAAGCCAACGTGCCCTCCTCGGCGGAATGATTGCTACGCTTTGCGCAAGCCCCGCTCGAACGTCTGAGCATTGACCGAGAGGCGCTCGCCGCCTGGCGTGCGCCTCTCGGTCAGGCGCTGCCGGCGTGTGACCGCAAAGTGCGCAGCTCCGCGGTCACGCGATAGCCTGTCACTCTTCGCTTTCAGCCCATTCCCTGAACATGGACTCACCGCCATCTCAAGAGCGAGAAGGCTAGTCGGTGGCCTACGACCCGCGGGTTTTCGCACCAAGAGCGAGAAACGCTCGCAGGGAGGGCTCGAACAGCCGGGTATCGAGGCCGTGCACAATCAGGACCAGCCGCGTCGCACGCGGGCCCGCCGGCCATTCCTTGAGATGCTCGGCGGGATGCAGCAACGATTGAACGCCATGGACCACGACCGGCGTCTCGCTGCTCTCGACATTCACGATGCCCTTGATGCGCAAAATCTTGTCGCCGTGCCGAGCCACGAGGAGGCTGAGCCAGAGCCCGAAGGCCGCCCATTCCACCGGCTCGTCCAGCGTGATGAACAGAGTGGCCGGAAGCCCGTGCGCTTCGGCATCTCCGGCGGGTTCGGCCCTGAACCCGCGGCCCCTGCGGTTGCGCCCAGGCCGCAGGCCTCCCTCGTCCGGCGCCTGCCCGGATGGATCCAGGAGCCAGCGCGTAACCTCCCCGGATTTCGTGGCGGGATCGTAGACGTCGTCGCCGATCAGCCGTGCGTAGTCAGTTGCGCCATGCATGACATGTACGATCGGCGCGCTCGAATTGATCTCGGCCAAAGCCTTGCCGAGATGCGAGACCGCCGCGGGCGGCGCAAGATCGGTCTTTGTCAGAAGAATGCGGTCGGCGACCGCGACCTGGCGCGCGATCTGCACATGCTCGCGCAGACCTTTCAGCCCGTGCACGGCATCGACCGTCGCGACCACGTTTCCGAGCCGGAAATGATGGCGCAGCATCATGTCCCGCATCAATGTCGCGATCACCGGCACCGGATCGGCCAGCCCGGTCGTCTCGATCAGCACGCGGTCGAAGGCCGGCACGCCGTTTTTCCCGCGACGTCCGATCAGGGCCACCAGAGCCGCTTTCAGATCGTCGCGTACCGAGCAGCAGATGCAGCCGTTTTCGAGCAGCACCGTGGTGTCGTCGATCCGCTCCACGAGGAGGTGATCGAGACCGGCTTCGCCGAACTCGTTGATGAGCACAGCGGCATTGGCGAAGGCTGGCGACGCCAGGATGTTGCGCAACAGAGTGGTCTTCCCGCTGCCGAGGAAGCCGGTGATCAGGTTGACGGGGATTGGGTTCGTCTCATCCATCCAGCGTGGCCAGCAGAACGGGATCCAGGGGGTCGACAGTGCCGCCCAGCACGACCTCGATCTTGGGCCACAGATCGTCCAGCCCCTGCGCGAGTTCGCTGCGACCCGTCGGCCCGGTCACGACCAGCATCGTTCCCTGCCAGTCCCGGACCTCCACGCCGCGCTGCGCTGTCACGGCATTGGCGAGCGCGACGGATCTAAGCCGCGCCTGCCGGCGCATCCAGGGCGCTGTTCCCCCTCCAGGCAATGCGACGCCCTCGGACCAATGGGCCGAAGCCCCCAGCACGCCGCAGAGGCCGCACATCGCGCGTCTACTTCTTGCGCGGCGAGCGCTTCGCGAAATCGTCCGCGATCTGATCGAACGTCATGAAGCGCACGCCCTCATGCCCGGATATGTGCTTGAACAGCCGCTCCAGCATGAGCAGGACCTGCGGTCGTCCTGCGACGTCGGGATGGATCGTCATCGTAAATACAGCGTAGTCCATTTCGCGATAGACCCAGTCGAACTGGTCGCGCCACATCTCCTCGATGTCGCGCGGATTAACGAAGCCGTGGCTGTTCGGCGACTTCTTGATGAACATCATTGGCGGCAAATCGTCGAGATACCAGCTCGCCGGAATCTCGATGAGGTTCGTCTCCTGCCCGCGCACCAGCGGCTTCATCCAGGTGTCGGGATGCTTCGAATAATCGATCTTGTTCCAAGTGTCGCCGACGCGCACATAATAGGGCTCGAAATCGCGGTGCATCAGGCTGTGGTCGTATTTGATTCCCTTTTTCAGCAGGAGTTCGTTGGTAACAGGACTGAACTCCCACCACGGCGCGACGTACCCGGTCGGCGCCTTTCCCGTGACCTCGGTTATAAGCTTGATGCAGCGGTCGAGCACGATTTCTTCCTGCTCGGGCGTCATGGCTATGGGGTTCTCGTGGCTGTAGCCGTGAACGCCCACTTCATGGCCGGCCGCCACGATTTCCTTCATCTGCTCCGGGAAGGTCTCGACCGAATGGCCGGGCGCAAAGAACGTCGCCTTCACGCCCATGCGGTCGAACAGCTTGACGAGGCGCGGAACTCCGACCTCGCCCGCGAAAAGGCCGCGAGAAATGTCGTCGGGTAAATCCTCGCCGCCATAGGAGCCGAGCCAGCCCGCCACCGCGTCGATGTCGACGCCGAACGCACAGATGATGTCCTTGGCCATGGAGACCTCCCTCTTGATGTTAACCGGCGATGACGCCGAATGCCGCGCGAATCCCGGCATCGTCCGTTTCGGCGCCGAGCAGGACTGCAAGCAGGATGCGCGCCTTGATGCCGCTGAGATCGCCGGCAAAGATCGCGCCGGCGTCGAAGACGTCCCGGCCGCCCGCGCCCCCGCCATAGATCGGTTGCACCCTGCCCTGCGGCAAACGCGATGTAATGATGACCGGGATATTCCGGGCGATCGCTTCGCGTATGCCGGCAAGAACATCCGGCGTGACATTGCCGCGCCCAAACGCCTCGATGACCACGCCTTTCGCGCCGCTCTCGATCGCGTAGCGGAGGAATCGTGCGTCCATTCCCAGCGCTAGCTTGATAAGATCGACGCGGGATTCGATCCGGTCCGCCGGCACATGCGCCCGGAGCCGTGGCGCCCGGTGCAGGATCACGCGACCCTGATCGACATCGCCCAGTTTGCCGTGCTCGGCGGACTGGAACGTGCCGACCCGCGATGTGTGGGTCTTGGTGCCATCGCGCGCGGCGTGGATCTCCTCGTCGAAACAGATCAGGGCGCCGAGCCCGATGGCGTCTTCGGAAGCCACGACGTGGATCGAATTGGCGATGTTGGCAGGGCCGTCGCCGTCCAACGCGTCCGCGCTACGCTGCGCGCCGGTGAACACGATGGGCTTTTGCGAGCCGACGACCACATCCGCGAGAAACGCGCTTTCCTCGAGCGTGTCCGTGCCGTGGGTCACCACCGCGCCCGCAACGTCGGGCCGCGTCAGCATATCCCCGACCTTCTTCGCGAGGCGGAAGGAGGTTTCGATATCCAAAGCGAAGGAGTTGACGTTGCAGAAGTCGATGACCTCCACGGCAATATCCGCTGGCAGGTCCGGCAAACCGCTCAACAACTCATGGCCGCCCGTATTGGCGCGAACATCACCGTGCGTCGTGTCGAAGCGCGAGGCGATGGTTCCGCCGGTCGTGATAAGTGCGATGGTTTTCGTCATGCCAGGCTGGCCGCCTATTCCTTGAATGCCGCTTCGCGCTTGCGGCGCATTGAGGGCGCCACGAGCAGAAGCACGATGACGGCCGTCGCGCCCAGCAGAGACGCACTCAGCGGCTCGGTCAAGAACACCATGGGATCGCCGCGCGACAGCAGCAGTGCACGCCGCAGGTTTTCTTCCATCAACGGCCCGAGAATGAACCCGAGCAGGAGCGGTGCGGCCTCGCATCCAAGTTTCATGAAGATATAGCCAAGCACGCCGAACGCCGCCGCAAGGAACACATCCACGTAATTGCTGTCGATGCTGTACACACCGATACAGCAGAACAACAGGATGGCTGGAAACAGGATACGGTAGGGAATGGCGAGAAGCTTCACCCAGATGCCGATCAGCGGGAGATTCAGGATCACCAGCATCAGATTGCCGACCCACAGGCTGACGATTAGCCCCCAGAACAGCTGGGGATTGGTGATCATGACCTGAGGCCCGGGCGTGATGCCCTGGATTGTCATGGCGCCGAGCATCAGCGCCATGACCGCGTTCGGCGGAATGCCGAGAGTGAGGAGCGGCACGATCGATGTCTGCGCGCCGGCATTGTTGGCTGCTTCCGGCGCGGCGACGCCCTGGATAGCGCCGCGGCCGAAACGGCTCGGATCCTTCGCGATCTTCTTCTCGATGGAATAGGCCGCAAACGACGCAAGCAGCGCCCCCCCGCCCGGGAGCACGCCGAGGATCGATCCAAGCGCGGTGCCGCGCACGATGGCGCCCGCAGATTCCTTGATATCGGCCAGGCTCGGCAGGATGCGTTCCAAGCGCGATGTCATTATATCGCGCTTCTCAGCATGGCTGAGATTGCCGAGGATTTCGGAAAACGCGAACACACCGACGGCAATCAATACGAAGTCGATGCCGTCCGAAAGCGTCAGCATACCAAACGTGTAGCGTTGCGCTCCAGAATTCAGGTCGGTGCCGATCGTGCCGAGCAGAAGACCGAGAACGATCATGGCACTCGCCTTGATCACCGATCCACTTGCCAGAATGACCGCGCTGACCAGCCCGAGCACCATCAGCGAAAAGTATTCCGTCGGACCGAAGCTCAGCGCAATTTTTGCCAGAAGCGGCGCGAACAAAAACATCGCGGCCGCGGCGACGCAGCCGGCGAAAAAGGAGCCGATGGCCGCAATGCCCAGTGCGGCGCCAGCGCGGCCCTGGCGCGCCATCTGGTAGCCGTCGATGCATGTCACAACGGACGCAGACTCGCCCGGCAGATTGACCAGGATCGCGGAGACCGAACCGCCATACTGCGCTCCGTAATAAATGCCGGCGAGCATGATGAGAGATGTTTCCGGCGGCAGCCCGAAGGTCAGCGGCAGCAGCATCGCAATCGTGGTGATCGGTCCGAGCCCCGGCAGAACGCCGATCAGCGTGCCGAGCAGGCAGCCCAGGAAACAATAGAGAATGTTCGACGGTACGAAGGCGACGGACAGACCGAGTTGAAGGTTCGCGAGAATGTCCATCTCGTCACAACGCGCGCCAGAGCGGCATGTGGAGGCCGAGTCCCCAATTGAAGACGGCGATCGAGAATACGCTCAACACAGCCGCCATGATCAGCGCCTCAACGAGTCGGAACTCGTGTCCGCCGGCCGCTCCGACGATGACGAGAGCGACGATTGCGGGGATCAGGCCGACGCTGGGTAGCAAGGCGCCGAACAGCACGACGCCAAGGATAACGAGGAAGGGCCGGGCCAAGCCGACCTCAACCGAAGGTCCGTCCTTGAACAGGCCCTTGGCGCCGATGATGAGCCCGAAAACACACAACAGTAAGCCTAGAAGACGCGGGAAATATCCGGGCCCCATGACGCTGGCCGAACCGAGCGCGTAATTCCGTCCGATCAGAAGCGCCCCCGCCCCTATCGCCAAAAAAAATATTCCTGCCCACGTATCCTGTCTTTTCAGTGCATTGGATCGCATGAAAGGGCCTCCATTAAACTATAGTCACACCCCTTCACGCCACCATTCAGCTGTACACACACCCAATGGTAGCGTTCCTGCTTATTCACTTTAAGCATGAAAGGCGTTTATCGGACTATTTCATGCAAGTATCATACGCGCATCGACGATTACAAAGCCGTCTTCATTCAAAATAATGGGATTGAGATCGAGTTCCTTGATCTCAGGGTGGGCCTCCGCAAGGCGCGCGACATCCAGGATGAGCGAGGCGAGCTGTTCGCGATCCGCGGGAACGGCTCCACGCGCGCCGTCCAGCATCGCACTGCCGCGAATTTCGGCAATCATGCTCAATGCGTCGGCGCGGGTCAGCGGCAGAGTGCGGAATGCAACGTCCTTGAGCACTTCCACAAAGACACCGCCAAGCCCGAACACAATGACCTTGCCGAACTGCGGATCCTCGATCACTCCAATAATGACCTCGGTTCCCTTCTTGGCCATCGGCACAACGAGAACGCCCGCGATTTCGGCGTCCGGACATGCCCGCGCGATATGGCTCAGAAGCTCCCCGTTCGCGCGGTCGATCCCCTGCTCGCCGCAAATACCTAGGCGAACGCCGCCGACATCGGATTTGTGAAGGATGTCCTTGGACACGATCTTCAGCGCGACCGGAACAGATGTCAGAGTCTGGGGAAGAGAAGCGGCCGTCATCCCCGGCGTGAGAAGCGCCGGCGGCGTGACGGCGATGCCGTGCAATTCCAGCATCCGGATTGCTTCGGGCTCGAGCAGGCTGTCGCGTCCGGCGGCCTTGGCAGCGGACAGGATGTTGACGGCGGCCTGCGGCGCCGACGAAGGCGCAACGGCGGCCACCGGATCCGCATGGGAAACGTCATGGAAGCGCTGCGCTCCTTCGAGGCACGTCGCGGCGATCTCGATCGAACGCACAACGACGATGTCGCCTTCCCGCAGGATATCGATGGCATCGGTGGCAAAATCCGCGTAATGGCATTGCACCATTACGATCTTGTCCGCCCCCTTCGCCAGAGCGACGAGTTCGCGGGCGGCCTGGTTCTCCACCTCGGCAATGCCCTCGCCGTAGCGGATCTGATAGCCGCCGAAATAACCAACGATCAGCAGCGCATCGACGTTCGGATCGGCCAGGATCTCCTTCGCGCATTCCGGCATATAGCGGGGATGCGGGTCGGTTCCGCCGCCGGCATCCACCGGGTTCGACAATTGGGTAGCGGCTGGGGTGATCTTCTGAAGGCGCTCGACGGTCGCCGCATCGAGCGTCGGAAGTTCGAGGCCGCGCTCGGCCAGCGCGTCGGCGGCCTGGGAGATCGGTCCACCGCCCTCCGACAAAAGAACGACGCGGCGCGCCGGGCGTCCCGCGGAGCGCGATAAGGTATCGGCTACGGCAAACATCTCGTCGGAACGTTCGACGTGGACGACACCCGCCTGCCGCAGAGCGGCGCTCGCGACCGCATAATTTCCGGCGAGCGACCCCGAATGCGATTTCGCCGCGCCTTCCCCCTCATCGGTACGGCCGGCCTTGTAGAGAATGATCGGCTTTTTCGACGCGACCTCGCGGGCCACGTCGAGGAAAGCGCGGCCGTCCTTGAAGCCTTCGGCGTAGACGATCGTTGCCTGGGTGTCGGGATCTTCCGCAAAGAACCGCAGATATTCGTCGAGGCTGATATCGCTCTGATTGCCGACGCCAACGAACGTGCTGAGACCGGATTTGCGGGTGTGATGACTCTGCGCCAGCAGCGCCAAGGCGACATTGCCGGACTGCGACAGCACGCCAAGTCCACCCGGATAGATTCCCGGCCAGCCGGTCAGGTTCATTCCCGAATGGGCATCGAACATGCCGTTCGTGTTCGGCCCGATGATGCGGACGCCCGCTTCCCGTGCCGTCTCAACCAGTTTCGCTTCGAGCTCGACGCCCTCCGGCCCTGCTTCGCTGAAGCCGCCAGCGAGGATCAGCGCACCCTTCACGCCCTTCTCTCCGCACCGCCGGATCATGTCCGGCACGGTGGGATTGGGGGTGCAGATCATCGCCAGATCGATGGTGAACGGAATGGAGGCGAGATCCGAATAGCAGGTCAGTCCGAGAACTTCCGTTTCCTTGGGATGGATCGGGAAGATGCGGCCCTTGTAACCGTTGCTCAGCAGCGTCTGGATCGCACGGTTGCCGCGCTTCGACGGATCACGGGACGCGCCGATGATCGCGACCGAGTTGGGCTTCAGGAATTCGCTGATATGCGATACGGACTGTTCGACGGAGGGAGCGCAGTTCGACACGACTTTATCTCCGCTCACGTCATGGTCTTGGTAAACTTGACGGTCTGGGCCCGGGCATCCGGATCTGTCCGTACATTGACAAGCGCCGGACGGCCTGCCCTGACCTGCTCGGCAGCACGCTCCAGCGCGGGGCGGATATCTTCGATCCGCTCGACATATTCACCGTAGCAGTCGAGCGATTCAGCCAGATCGTGGAAGCGCGTATAACCGAGATCGCGGCCGGGCTTGATCTTCTCGGGATCCGCCGTCCATCCGCCATTGAGGCTGATGACGGTCAACACGGGCAGCTTGTGGCGGACGGCGGTGTCAAGTTCCATGCCGTTCATGGCGAAGGAGCCATCGCCATGCAGCACCATCACAAACGCATCCGGCTTCGCGGCCTTCGCGCCGAGACCGAACGGCAGGCCGACCCCCATCGTGCCGAACGTTCCGGAATTCAGCCGATGCCCCGCGACATAGGTTGGGATCGACTGGCGACCGAAGTTCAGGATCTCCTGCCCATCGACCGCGAGAATGGCGTCGCGCGGCAGGAAATCACGGATTTCCTTGCACAGACGCAGCGGATGGATCGGCATCTGATCGGAGTCGAGCTTGGGCTGGAACTTCGCCGCCTTATCGTTTTCGATCGCCGTGAGCTTCTCAAGCCACGGCGCGTAGGTATCCGGGCCGATACGGCCGCCGGCCATAGCGATCATCTGCTCAAGTACGGTGCGGGCATCGCCGACGATACCGATCTCGACCTGCGGGGTCTCGGTGATCTCGTCCGGATCGATATCGATGCGGATGAGGCGAACGTCCTCGGCAAAGCGCGGAGCCATGCCGCGGCCAAACACGTAGTTGAGACGCGTCCCCACCACGAGGACGACATCCGCCTCCCGGAGCGCCGTCGAGCGTGCATTGGGGAAGATCGCCTTGTGATCTTCCGGCACCACGCCGCGACCCTGAGGCGTCGTGTAGACCGGAATACCCGTGGCATCGACGAATTCCGTGAGCGATGCGCTAGCGTCCGACCACAGCACGCCGCTGCCGGAAATAATTGCAGGACGCTCGGCCTTTTCGAGCGCCTCTATGGCCTGCTCTACCAAAGCCTCGTCGCCCGCCGGCCGCGTGCGATGGCCTTCCGGCTTCACCACCGGCCACGACACATCGTCTTCGTCGATTTCGGCGTAGAGGACATCGCTCGGGAAATCGAGATAGACCGGACCCGGCTTACCGGACAGCGCCTTGGCGAAGGCGAGATTGACGTAATCCGGAATCCGCTTTGCGTCGTAAATACGCTCGGCCCACTTCACGACGGGCCGCAGAGCCGCGACCTGGTCGAACTCCTGAAATGCGCCCTGCTGATATTCATTGATCGGGCTCGATCCGCCCAATGCCACCACCGGCACGCAATCCACAAGCGCGGTCGCAAGGCCGGTGCCGAAGTTCAGTGTGCCCGGGCCGGAACACGCCATGCAGACACCGGGCTTGTTGGCCACACGGGCATAGCCGTGGGCCATCATCGCAGCGGCCTGCTCGTGGCGAACATCGATGCCCCGTATGCCGAGATTAATCGCGGCTTTCTCGCCGGACGACATCGGAGCGCCCATAATGAAGAAGAATGTATCGACGCCCTGCTGCTTCAGCGCGCGCGCGAGCAGATCGGCTCCCAGCACTTTCACGGATAAAACCTCAACCAATGAGACGGCACCCGGAAATCGGGCGGTGTCCTGATCGGCTGAAATAAGCGCATGCTGAATTTATGTCATAATGCTTTCTGATAACCCAAACTAATGCGCTATTCGCATAACTGCGGGGAGGCTTCGGGCTGCAGAACCACGGGATACGGGCGCCGTAGCGCCCCTATCCCGAAATGCCAATATTGTACTTACTCAGATCGCCGATGCGATGGCGCTTCCGACCTCCTGCGTGGAGGCATTCCCTCCGAGGTCGGGCGTGCGCGGCCCTTCCGCGAGGCTGGCCTCGATCGCCTTGATCACGGCCGCGGCGGCTTCCGTTTCACCGAGATGTTCGAGCATCAGCGCGCCCGACCAAATCTGGCCGATCGGGTTTGAAATGTTTTTTCCGAAGATATCCGGTGCCGAACCGTGAACCGGCTCGAACATGGATGGATAGATGCGCTCCGGATTGACGTTCGCGGACGGCGCGATGGCAATCGTGCCCGCGCAAGCCGGCCCGAGATCGGAAAGGATATCGCCGAACAGATTGGACGCGACCACGACATCGAACCATTGCGGGTTCCGCACGAACTGCGCGACCAGGATATCGATGTGGAACTGCTGCGTCGCGACGTCCGGGAAATCGGCGGCGTTCTCGGCGAACCGCTCATCCCAATACGGCATGGTGATCGCAATGCCGTTCGACTTCGTGGCGGATGTCACATTGCCGCGCCGTTTGCGGGCAAGCTCGAACGCGTAGCGCTGGATGCGATCGACGCCCCTGCGGGTGAAGACGCTGTGCTGCACGACCTGCTCGTCCGGCGTACCGACATTTTCGCGACCGCCGATCGCGGAATACTCGCCCTCGGTGTTCTCGCGCAGGATCAGCATGTCGATGTCGGACGGCAGACGGTCGGCCAGAGGAGATCGCACGCCCGGCATCAGCCGGACCGGCCGCATATTGGCATATTGGTCGAAGCTCCTGCGGATCGGAATCAGAAGTCCCCAGAGCGAGACGTGATCGGGAACGCCGGGATAGCCGACCGCGCCCAGGAAGATCGCATCATGCTTTTCGATCTGCTGAAGACCATCCTCCGGCATCATGGCGCCGAGCTTCTTGAAGCGCTCGCAGGACCAATCGAAATGGTCCCATTTCAGCCGGAACCCGAAGCGCTGCGCCGCGGCTTCCAGAACTCTCAATCCCTCGGGCCCGACTTCATGGCCGATGCCGTCGCCGGGGATAACCGCAATCTTGTACTCGCTCACAATACTCTCTTTCCGGTTGGCGAACCGGCACGGGTCCGGCACATATGCAAACGCCGACCTGCGCATTCGTTGCAGGCCGGCGGATGTTTTCAGTTCAGCTTGATGTTCGCGTCGGCGATCAGCTTCTTGTAATCGGCGATTTCCTTGGTGAGGAATTCCCCGAATTCCTTCGGCGAATTGCCAACGACTTCAAGGCCGAGTTCCGTTAGGCGGCCCTTGATGGCCGGCTCGGCAAGCGCTTTCGTCACGACGTCGCTCAGCTTCGCCACGATCGCGTCCGGCGTGCCGGCCGGTGCGGCCAGCGCGAGCCATCCGCTCACGGAATAGCCGGGAGTGCCGGCCTCCGCGATTGTCGGCACATCGGGCAGCACCGACGAGCGCTTTGCGACGGTTACGGCCAGCGGCTTCAGCTGGTTCGACTTGACGTATCCCATCGAACTCGGGATCGTTTCGAACATGAGCTGGATGCGGCCCGCGACAAGATCTGTCATCGCCGGTCCGCCGCCGCGATACGGCACATGCACCATGTCGACGCCGGCCATCCGCTTGAACATTTCACCCGCGAGATGCTGTGAGGCGCCGGGACCGGCAGATCCGAAATTGAGTTTGCCCGGATTGGCCTTCGCATAGGCGATGAGTTGTTCAACGCTGTCGATCTTCAGCTCGGGGTTCACAACGAGGACCTGGGGCTGAAGCGCAACGAGCGAGATCGGAGCAAAATCCTTGGCCGGATCAAAGCCGGGATTGTCGTAAAGGCTGATATTCACGGCAAGCGGCGAACTGGCCATCAGGAGGGTATAACCATCCGGCTTCGCGGTCGCGACCGCGGCAAAGCCGATATTGCCGCCGGCCCCTGCCCGGTTCTCGACAACGAGCGACTGCCCCAGCGATTTGGTCATCGCCTCGCCGAGGATGCGGGCAACCGTGTCAACGCTGCCTCCGGGCGCAAAGGGCACGATGAGTTGAACCGGCTCCGTCGGATAATCGGCCGCTTTCGCAGTTGCCGCAAAGGCCAGAAAGACCGCCCCGATGGCTAGAATGTATTTGCGCATGTCCCGCTCTCTCCCCTTCTCGAAACCCGCAGACGGGACGACTTCTCGGGTCGTCTGGCGCGTCGTGAAAGCGTCGCGCAAGACGGAATTATGTCAAAGACATTTTCGATAACACCTATTGATGCCTAATTGGCATGAGTAGGTCGAGGATCAGGCAGGCTCGGCGGCATCGAGCGCGTCAGCAACCTCGCGTACCGAACGGTCTAGCGCGGACTTGTCCGCATCCGACCAGTCCCGCGGGCCATCGCAAAAATGAACCGATACCCAGCCCTGCATCGCGCCACGGCGGATGACAGGCCCCAGCATCTGGGCCTGGACTCCATAGATGGCGATAAGCGCGGGTGGCGCGGCAACCTCGGATCTCGCGAGATCGGACTGGATCAGAGGCTTCCGGTTCAGTTCCATCCATTGCACGGTGTTGAGTTCGCGCTGGTTCATGGCGGTCTGCCCGCGCAGGGATTTCACGTCGTCGCCAAATTTCGCTTCACCAACGACATCATCGACCTGAAAACCGAGCGCGGGATCGTCCAAGCGCAATGTGGTTCGCGTCGCCGAGGTCGCCTTCAGCAACCTGTCGAGAATATCATCGAAGCGACGGCTGAGTTCGGCGGCTTTCATCGGGGTGCATCTCCAGAATTAGCCATTCGCTTGAACGACGTTTGATTACATAGCAATTTGTTTCTGATAAACGGTATTGATGCGATTTACGCATACGCTCGGGAAATTATCATGCGCGACATTCCCAACCTCTCGGTACGTCAGCTGATCGCCGTCTCTACGGTCGCAAAATATTCCAGCTTCATTGCCGCCGCATCCGAGATGCGCATTTCACAGCCGGGCCTGTCACGCATCATCCGCACCGTCGAGGATGAGCTTGGCATCACGCTGTTTGACCGCACGACACGACAGGTCGGGCTGACGTCAGCCGGCGCGGAGTTCGTACCTCTCGCCGAACGCGTTCTTCACGATCTCGATCTCGGGACGGAAGCTCTGCGGGAACTGAGCGAACAGACGCGCGGCCATGTCGCGATCGCCTGCCCGATGTCGCTCGCAACCCTCGTGCTCTCGAAGATCCTCACTAACTACAAGAAGGTCCATCCCAACATCACCATCCAAGTTTTGGAGGGAATCCAGAGCAGCACGATCGACGATGTAAGATCCGGACGCGCCGATTTCGGGATCGCCTACCAGACCGGCAACAACGACGAGTTCTTCACCGACACGCTGTGCGATGCGGAATATCACGTCGTCTTTCGCAAGGATCACCGCTTCGCCGTCAGGCCATCCGTCAGTCTGCGGGAGCTCGAAGGCGAGCCGCTGATCTCACTGCCGCCGACATCCAATCTTCGTCGCCTGTTCGATGGCGCCGCGGCCCAGGAGGGCTTCAGGCTGAACCACACGATCACCGTCAATACATTCAGCACCATCTCGGAATTTGTCAGGAACGGCGTCGGCGTGACCATCGTGCCGAGCCCTTGGCTGACCGGCGACAGCGATCTGCGTTCCTGTCCGATCAACCCGCCCAACCTAACGACGCGTCTGGCAATCATGCGGTTGAAGACCCGCCCGCTGTCCGCGACCGCAGCGCATTTTCAGGAGCTTGTAAGAGCGCATTTCAACGACGGAATATCGAGCGTGTCCAGTGGGGAGCCCCCATCAGCCGGGGGCCTCTAAGTGCAGGGCCGCCCTTGTTGGGCCGATTTTGGCGGCATCGGCATCTGGATCGGCATGGCCATGGCGCTGGGTCTAAGCGTGCTGACTTTGACCCGATGGACCTTGCGCGAACGTCTTGGACTGATATTGCCGAACACTCCATGGGAAATGCCCTACCTGGATCTGCGCCTCCGGCTTCTCGCTTTCGAAAAACGACGTTGCCGCCGGCGATGTATGTGCTGACGGCCTTGAATCCTGCGCTCTCGCACGTGCTTCTCGGTTCGCTCATGAGAAGTTTTCCGGTGCCGCCCACGTTGACGGCACGCAACAAGGCGATGAATGCAGTCATACCCTATCATTAGTCAGGGATCGCCGGCGGGATTCAGCCGGCGATCCCTGGAGATGAAGATCGCTATTTCTGTTCGACAGCCGCGATCAGACGCTGGAGGAAGCCGTCGACCGCCTTGTTGTCGATCCAACGGACGACGGCGACGAGGTCATGATCCGGGTCCACGTAGATCATGTTGGTCCCGTTGCCGATATGGGCAAACGCGTTCGCCGGTGCGCTCGGCCAGCGCTTCTGATCGGTGTTCAGCATCCAATTCATGAAGCCGTAGATCGGCTCCGGCCCAGTTGGCGTCAGCGCTTGCGTAACCCACTGTTCGGACAGGAGTTGCCTATCCTTCCACTTTCCGCGCCGGAGTGTGAGATAGCCGAAACGAGCCATATCCATGGCGCTGATGAACATGCCGCCCCCCCAGTGCCCGCCTCCGGTGGCGGACTGGACGAGGGCGCCGTCCAGGACCACCCACGAATTGTCATAGCCGAACCACCGCCAGGTATCGGAGGCTCCGATCGGGTCGAGAATGTTCTCTTTCAGCACCTGCGGGAGGGGCCGCCGCCAGACGTTCAGGGCCGCCAGGGCGAGAACGTTGACCCGTGTGTCGTTGTACTCGTATGCCGTTCCGGGTTTGTTGCGCGCGCGTGTGGTCCACTCTGCAGGTTTCTCGCTCGGGCGATCGGCCCAATCCGGCTTGCCCCAGAGCGTGCCTTCCCAGTCGCTCGTCTGCCGCAGCAGGTCGTCCCATGTGATCTGAGAATTGTGCGGACCATCGAAAAGGAACAGAAGGTCAGACGATCCGATCTGGTCCGACTTGTTCACGACAGGCAGTGGATTGTAAACTTGGATCGGCCCGACATAGTCTTTGACCGGATCCCTTAGACTCTTGATCTTTCCCTGGTCAAAGGCGACACCGACGACGCTCGACAGCATGCTCTTGGTGACGCTATGCGTCATGTCGGCCCGGGCCGTATCCCCCCATTGTGCAACGATATAGCCACGGTGGACGATGACCCCGGATGCATCGCCTCGCGCCCTTATCGGCCCGATGGCGTAGCCGAACGGCTCGCGCCCGAAGGTCTGATAGTGGTTCATGACAAGATCGCGCGGGTTCTTCGTCTCGCCGGCAACAGCGAAATCGATGGCGTCTTTGAGCGTGCCCGGATTGATGCCCGAGTCGGCTGGACTCTTGGACTCCCAATTTGAATCGGGAAAATATACTGACGTGTTCTGTGCGTTCACGGCGCCAGAAACGGTAAGTGACAACATCGTGAGCGCGAACGCTAGAATGCGCCGCGAATTTCGATCCGACATTTGTTTTCCTCCATCTTCTTTTATTGAGAATGACGCGAGCGATCTTGTGAGTACAACACGAAAACTGTAGTCCCCGGCCCGGGGCGGGCTCTGGGGCATTGACCGACAAAGCCAGGCTGCCTGCCTGTCGACGGCAGCACGTCATGCGCTTTGGTTGGCAAGAACGCGCCTCATCACGCGGTTCACGTCGAGCCGGGAAATGAGCAATGGCCCATCACGCGATGGGCCATTGCCCTGACGATGATCACGCCTATTGGGCAGCGGCCTTCAGCTTCGGACTCGCCATCTGGAACTCAGCTGTCGCAGCTCCGTCCTTACGCGGATCGGATGCCCCGTAATTAATCCCGGTGCTGAAGTCGCGAAGCACCGCTTGCCCGCCGCCGAATGCATCCGAGAAATCGTCGTGCAAGGTGATGAGGTGCCCACGCTCGGCCAGTTGCTGCCGCGTCTCGGCCGGGATCCGAGCCTCCATTTGGAGGTCGCATCCAGCAAACGTCGCCTTTGTGAACCGTGCGGCCTCGAGCGCCGCCTGAATGTTCATGCCGAAGTCTGCAACATTAGAGATAAATTGGGCATGCGCTTGGGCCTGGTTCCAGCCCCCCATGATCCCGAAGGCGATCCGCTTGTCCCCGTTCGTCATGAACGCCGGAATGATCGTGTGCAGAGGCCGCTTGCGCCCCGTGAGGACGTTCGGATGCCCCTCCTCCAGTGTGAACAGGCCGCCACGGTTGTGCAGCGGGAAGCCGCCATCTTGCACGGTTACGCCTGAGCCGAAGCCAGCGTAGTTGCTTTGGATCAGCGACACCATGTTGCCGTCCTTATCGACGGCACTCAGATAGGTCGTGTCAGCGCCCTCGTGCGGGGGCTTGCCGGGTCCGACCTCGCAGTTCGCCTTGCTGGCCCTGATCAGCGCAGCCCGTTCGCTCGCGTACGCCTTGGACAACATGCCCTCGACAGGCACCTTGGCGAACCGCATGTCGGCCACATAACGGAGCATGTCAGCATAGGCCAGCTTCTTCGCTTCGATGTCGGTGTGCAGCGTCCGCGCAGAATTGTGGCCCCATTGTCCGATCGGGAAATTCTCCATGATATTGAGCATCATCAGGGCCGCTATGCCCTGTTCATTCGGCGGCATCTCATAGACGGTCCAGCCCCGATAGGTGGTGGAGATCGGCTCGACCCATTCGGGCTCGAACTGTGCCAGATCTTCTGCCGCCATCGTGCCGCCAAGAGCGGCGCTGGTCTTCAGGATGCGCTCGGCAATCGCACCCTTGTAGAGAGAGTCCATTCCATCCTGCGCGATCTGCTCATAGGACCAGGCGAGATCCGGATTGCGGAAAACCTCGCCAACTCGCGGTGCGCGGCCACCCGGCAGGAAGACCTTGGTCGAGTCAGCATTGCCGCGCAGCTTATCCGAGCCGCCGACCCAGTTCTGGCCGAAGATCTCCGTCACCGGAAACCCGTTCCGGGCATAAGAAATCGCCGGGCTGAGAAGCTCGGCAAACGGCTTGGTCCCGAAGCGGGAGCGAAGGGCATCCCACCCGGCCCCCGCCCCGGGAACCGTGACGGAGTCGATGCCCGCCTGCGGCATCGCGGTGATACCCTTGGCCTTCAGGTATTCGGGGGTCAGTCCCTTGGGCGCCCACCCGGATGCATTCAGCCCGTAGACCTTCCCCGTCTTGGCCTCGTAGACGATCGCGAAGAGATCGCCTCCGATGCCATTCATCATGGGAGCGACAAGGCCCATCATTGCGTTCGCGGCAATCGCCGCATCGATTGCGTTGCCGCCACTCGCAAGGATCGCGGCGCCCGCTTGAGACGCGAGCGGATGCTCCGCAGCGACAATCCCGTTTTGAGAAATGATCATCGATCGGGCCTGAGACCGCTCAGCAGCCCCGACGCTCGTTGCTGCGCAGAGGCATCCGGCAGCAGCGAGTGCTGCGACCAACCTGTTGAACTCACGCATTGTCTTCCTCCCTCGTCGTTGGCACAATCGACACCTGACGAGACGAAAGTCTCATCTGATGGGCTGTGCGGCGGCGGTTACGCCGGCCATGGGGACGAGCCCGTGTACGGACGCATGAATGCGCCCTTCACCGGCCCGAATAGGAAGACTCGCCGTCAATGGCGAAACTACGTTTCCGGCACAGCATGGCACCCGCTCTGGAGAACTGTCTACTTCTTTATGCTCCCGATGTTCGACGCCGGGCATCCCTGCCCTCTCCGCAGCGGCGTAGAGGCGTTCTGAGACTGGTACAGGCAAATTGGTTGCGACTCGCCCCCGCTAGGCACGCGATCAAACCTATGTCGGTACATTCGACGTCGCGTATGACGTGAAAAGAAGCGGGGCTTTTGTCCGGCACGATCAGCGCTTTTCGAGCAACCAGGCTCCCGGAGCGCCCGCTTTCGATGACGCCCGGCTGAACCAGCGCCATCGCGGCTCCTGAGGGTGGGCATGACGATGCTACGAACTATCGCTCCAAGCTTTGCTATTCTTGCGGTTCTCCGCGGACCGTTACCGGCCTCGGCGGATGACGCCCTGCTCAAGCAGGTCAAAAGCCGCTTTTGCAGCCCGATTACAGGGATTCAGAGGGCTGGCTGTCAAACCTGCGATCCACCCTTACCGGTTCGTTGAGTTGTGTTGAAGAACTCGTCCGCGGTGGCATTGCGGCATGATTGTAGCCAACGATGACGGCCATCAGCAGCACACTGACGCAGACCGTGTAATGGTCGAGGTCGATCATCCGGATCGGTCGCTTGAACAAGCTCATCTCTTCTCTCGAGGAGAGCAAGACTTCGGATGTGGAGTGTTGCTCTGTGACCGAAGTTGGGCTTGGTCCTCGCTGCCTGAAATCGTCCGTAGGTTTGGACGATCTAACCAAAACCGAGGAGAGGTCGTGGATTCGCCCGGACGACGTCGTTCCGAAGCCGCAGCATTCCGCAGGTACATCGCGCGCGCTGGCTTGCGGGAAACTGGAACGCAAAAAGCCCGCCGCGGCGAACCGGGCGGGCTTAAGTCGGGAAGAAAAATCGGATTGATCCGGCTGGCGTGCGGCGCCCGTTGGAAGAGTTCAGCGAGCGCCATCACGGATCATGTATCCCGCCCCCCGGACCGTGTGCAGCAGCTGTGTCTCGAACCCCTTGTCGATCTTCGACCTCAACCGCGAAATATGGACATCGATCACATTGGTCTGCGGATCAAAGGGATAGTTCCACACATTTTCCAGCAGCATGGTGCGCGTCACCACCTGCCCGGTGTGACGCATGAGATATTCCAGCAGGCGGAACTCGCGCGGCTGCAGCGCAATCTCGGCGCCGCCGCGCGAGGCCTTGTGGGCAAGCCGGTCGAGTTCGAGCTCCCCGGTGCGGTAGACCGTATCGGCGGCGGTGGGCGCGTTTCTGCGGCCAAGCGCCTCGATGCGGGCGAGGAGTTCCGAGAAGGCGTAGGGTTTGGCGAGATAATCGTCGCCGCCGGCCCGCAATCCGGCCACGCGGTCGTCCACCTGCCCGAGCGCCGAGAGAATAAGGGTCGGCGTCCGCACGCCCTCAGCGCGCAGACGGCCGATCACGGTGAGGCCGTCGAGCTTCGGCAGCATGCGGTCGACGACAAGGACATCATAGGAATTGGCAACAGCCTGGGTGTAGCCGTCCTCGCCGTCGAGGGCATGGTCCGGCACATGTCCTACCTCCCGCAACGCCTTGACGAGATAGGCGGCGGCTTCACGGTCGTCTTCGACAAGCAGGATGTGCATCTGGACTTCATGCATGATCGCGGCCGCTGAAAAACCCAAACGGCGGGGGGCCCAGGGGAGCCGCCCGCCGTTGTCGCAGTCGTCAGGAAGGGCTCACCCCTTCTTGACAGGGACTGCTACATATCGCGCGTTATCGCCGGATTTGACCCGGAAGGTCACGAAGCGCGATTTGTCCTTCTTGGCCGAGGCCGAGATCGCGTTGGCCACATCGGCCGACGTCGAGACCGCCGTGCCGCTGACTTCCAGGATCACATCGCCGACCTGAAGCTTGTCGCTGACGGCGCTGTCACCGTCCACGCCGGCCACCGCAACGCCCTTGCCGTCGGGCGACGGCGCGAGCTCAAGACCGAGGTCGTCGAGTGCGGACGGCTGAGCCTTGTTCGAATCCGGAGAGGCGCCTCCGTCTTCGCCCTGGTTCATCTTGGCGACATCGTCAGGCCGCTTTCCGAGCTCCACGGTGACATCGCGCTCCGAACCTCCGCGCCACACTTTCAGCTCGGCCTTCGAGCCGGGCTTCAGCGCGCCGACCATACGGGTCAGATCACGCGGATCGGCAACGCTCTGGCCGTTCAGCGACAGGATCACGTCCTGGTTCTGAATGCCGGCCTTGGCGGCAGGCGTCGAACCATGAACCTCGGAGACGAGCGCGCCGCGGGCTTCCTTCAGGCCCATGGCCTCCTTCATGTCTTCCTCGACCGGCTGGATGCCGACGCCGAGCCAGCCGCGCGTGACCGAACCGCTTGAGCGCAGCGAGTCGACGACACTTGCCACGACATTGGACGGAATCGCGAATGCAATGCCGACATTGCCGCCGGATTGCGAGTAGATCGCGGTATTTACGCCGACAACCTCACCCTTGAGATTAAAGGTCGGGCCGCCCGAATTGCCGCGGTTTATCGGCGCGTCGATCTGAAGATAATCGTCGTACGGACCCGAACCGAGATCGCGACCGCGCGCCGAAACGATGCCGGCGGTCACGGTGCCGCCGAGGCCGAACGGATTGCCGATCGCGAGCACCCAATCGCCGACACGCGGCACATCCTTACCCAGGCTGACGAAGGCGAACTTCTCGTTCTTGTCGACCTTCAGCAATGCGAGATCGGTCTGCGGATCGGTGCCGATAACCTTGGCCAAGAGAGTTTCGCCACCGTCCGTCACGACATCGACTTCGGCCGCGTCCGAGACGACATGGTTGTTCGTGACGATATAGCCGTCCTCCGAGATGAAGAATCCCGACCCCTGGGCCATGCCGAACTGCTTCGAACCCCGATGGCCCGGACCCCGGCCGTGCGGATTGGCGCCCGGTCCGTTTTCGCCCTGGCCTTCGTCGAAGAAGCGACGCAGCGGATGATTTTCGGGAAGGTTCTTGAAGAAGCCAGGCATCTCGCCTTCGGCCGACGACATTTCGCGTTCGGTCTTCACCCGCACGGAAACAACCGCGGGCTTCACCGTATCGACGATGTTGGCAAAACTGATCTGATCCTGCCGGGGGGCGTTGTTCTGAAGCTGGTTTTGCTTGCTAAGGTCCTGCGCCTGCACGATCTGGGCACTTGCCGGGCGGCTGTCGACCAGCATCTCGCCGGCGAGCACACCGCTCAGGCCGAGCGCGAATACGGAGGCGAGAAGCGCGGCTTTGTGACGCTTCAGCGACCGGATGGGATTTTTTGACTCCGACTGCATGTCATTCCTCTTGGCTTGAATTTCGAAGCAGCCATTTCGGCCGCCTGAGGACGACAGATGGGCCTTCGGGCCTTACGGCTCCATGTCCCCAACATGAAATCTTCGTAACTACCGCGTCTTTCGAAGACGAACCGAATTTCGAGTTCGCACGGCCGTCGTCCAAACGGGCGGACGGCAATGATATCAAGATATGACATGGTAACAGCCGCGGGTGTGTCGCGACGGGCATGCCCACCGGATGATGCCGCTGAGTTCGCCGGCAGAGATCGCGCCGGCGTGAAAGACGTTCCGGCCGCCCGCGTCCAAGTCGCCAAGCGGAGCGCCTGACATCGATCGCCGGCCCGATGCTCGCCACACCCGAAGCGAGTTGCGGCAATCGGTGGTGACCGGCGGCCTCGCGTGCCCGGCGGCGCCCGGCGTACGCACTGTATGGACGTTCCCCATGGGCAGCAGGATATCGCCCGCGTCGAGCTGGACGCTGCCTTTGGTCACGATATGGAAATGAGCCGTCCCTGCCGGTCCAGGGCGGTGCGAAATCTGCGCACACGGCCTTTCGTGGCGCGGAGTGCATAGGAGAACACGGTTTTGGTTACATAACTCAAACCCACGGATAATTTCAGGCGGCCAGTGCCAGGCCGACCTTTGCTTCAGAGCAATACTCGTCCCCCGAAGTAGTTGCTCGGTTCCGAAGAGAAGCCCCGTCGCCCCTCCCTGGCGGGGCTTCTTTTTGCCCTGCACCGCGGCTTCGGGAACAATCCGGCCCCTTAGCCGCGGTGCAGTCGGGGGCCGTGGGCGCCTAAAGAAGGAGCCTGGCTTCAAAGAGGTGCCTTGCAAATGAACCTCCGAGCGTTGGCATCCGGTGTTCCGGCGTCGTATTTCGGGATGGTTCTGGGCCTTGCCGGCCTCGGAGGTGCTTGGCGCGCCGCTCACGCGGTCTGGCTGCTCCCCTCCGTGATTGGCGAGATGTTGATGCTCGCGGCTTCGCTGGTCTGGGCGGTTTTGGTCGTCCTGTTCGGTCTCAAGTGGCTCCTGGCTCGGCAAGACGCCCTCGCCGAGCTCGCTCACCCTGTGCAGAGCTGCTTCATTGGCCTGATCGGCGTGGCAACCCTGCTGATTGCGGGTGGCGCGCTGCCCTATTCGCGAACTTTGGCAATCTGCCTGTTTTCTCTCGGGGCAAGCTTCACGCTCCTGTTCGGCATCTGGCTAATTGGCGGGCTTTGGCAAGGCGATCGCGATCCGGCGACGACGACGCCCGTACTTTATTTGCCAGCCGTGGCCGGGGGGTTCGCGACGGCAAACACGCTCGCATCGTTTGGTTATGCGGATTGGGGTCAACTTGCCTTCGGCGGAGGTCTGTTCTCCTGGCTGGCGATCGAGTCCGTTCTCTTGCACCAGTTGCTGACCGGGCCCCAAATGGCAGCCGCCCTCCGACCGACGTTCGGAATCCAATTGGCTCCGCCGGCAGTCGGCGCCATGGCCTATATGGGGATCTCGCAGGGACCGCCCGATATGCTCTCACACGCCCTCTTGGGCTACGGGTTACTGCAGGCGCTCGTTCTTATTCGCCTTTCGGGTTGGCTCAGGCAGCAGCCGTTTGGTCCCAGTTACTGGGCGTTCACGTTCGGCGCGACAGCTCTCGCGCTTGCGCCGTTGCGCATGATGGAACGCGGAGACAGCGGAGCGGCCGCGACGCTGGCGCCCATCCTCTTCACGGCCGCCAACGCTTTCGTGCTGCTCGTTGCTGCGCGGACGCTTTGGCACGGGATCAGTCGGGCGAGTCCAGCGGTGGCATACCGCCCTTGAATTCGACTCTGAGGACGGGTATCCCGGCGCTCGTTGCCGGTTTAGCTCAGCGGTAGAGCAGCGGTTTTGTAAACCGAAGGGCTAAGCTCCCCGCTCAGAGTGAAGGGACCGGCCAAACCACCTCGAAAATCGCGTTGGGACGGCATTGGGACGGCGCCACCATTCGTACCGACAATCATCGGTGTAACTCGTCAGCGGCGCCTTGAACCGTCAGTGTGAACGTCGACTGCACCGTGCCGCCATTGCCGTCCGTTGCCGCATAGGACAAGGTTACGGTCGCGGTTTGCCCCTCCTCAAGCGGATCGAACAGCGTTTGGCGACGAGAACGACACGTCCAGCCAGACAGCTGTTGTGCGTTTCCGAGGATTGCGCCGCTTGCGACCGGTAAGAACATCCGCCCGTTCCTTCCGGGGAATTGGGCGGACGTCCGTTCTGCGCGGTTCCGGCTATTGCTTCAGATTGCTGGCCATCGCCTTGAGGTCGGCCTGTTCGCGCTGAAGCACCGTGGCAAATTCGGGGCCGTCCAGGTAGTTCACGCTGGAGCGGATGGAGGCGATCAGCTTCTTGAAGCCCTCATCTTCCGCGATCTTCTTGAACGCATCGCGAAGCTTGTCGATGGCTTCCTGTGGGGTGTCCTTCTTCACGAGAATGCCGCGCCAGAACTGCCAGACCACGTCCTGTCCTGCTTCCTTGCAGGTCGGAACATCGGGAACAGTCGGATGACGCTGGATATCGGTCACGCAGATCGCTTTCACCTTGCGGGACGTTATGTGGTCGACGACCAGCGCCGGATCACCCGCATAGGCCATCGTATGGCCGCCTATGAGCTGAGCGATGGCGGGCCCGCCGCCGCCGAACTGGATGCCCTTCATTTCCGTGCCGCTCGACTTCTTGAGAAGCTCAAAAGCGACATAAGTGAAGCCGTTCACGTTGTCCGAGCTGTAGACGAGCTTGTTGGGGTTGGCCCTGGCGTATTCGACCATACCCTTCAGATCGTTGAACGGCGCGTCGGCACCGACGATGAACACCGCAGGGCTATAATTGATGCGTGCGATCGGGACGAAATCTTCGATTTTGTAGCTAAGAGCCTCGATCTGCGGTCGCAAGGAGTTGATAGTCGGATCGCCGAACAGCAGCACATATCCGTCGGCCGGTCCGGCAGCGATCTCGGACGCGGCAACCGCGCCGCCGCCGCCGGGGCGCATCACCGAGATCAAGGGCTGGCCGAGATGAGCTTCGGCGAGCGATGTAATTACGCCGGCATGAAGCGAATGCGAGCCGCCCGGCGCATACGGAGTGACGAGCCGAACGGGTTTGTCGGGAAAGCCTTGTGCCGCCGCCGCGCCTGTCATGAGGACGGCTGCGAACGCGCCTATAAACAATTTTCTCATTCTGTGTTACCCCCGTGGTTGCACTGTTGGTTCCAAGTCGTTCGTCCTTCCGGGCCGCATCCGCGACCAGGCGAAACCCGCAATGCTCAGAACGGTGAGCAGCAGCAGGCCGGCCGCGATCGGCCGCGTTACAAAAATGTCGAGGCTGCCGTCTGAGAAGGCGAGCGACTGGCGGATGTTCTGCTCAAGGCTCGGGGCTAGTAGCAGGCTGATCACGAGCGGCGCCGTTGGAACGTCGAGCTTGCGCATGACGACGCCGACCACGCCGCCAATGAGCGTAATGAACATGTCGAAATAGCTCGAACTCACAGCGAACGAGCCCGCGAAGCAAAGCGCCGTGACCGCCGGCAGCAGCAGTCCGTTTGGCACCATGCCGATATTACGCAGCCATCGGATCGCGATGCGGCCGAACACCAGCAGCATGAGATTCGAGACGATCAGCACAGCGAACAGGCTGTAGACCAGAGGGCCGTGCTGCTCGAACAGAAGCGGTCCGGGGTTGATGTTGTGGGCCATGAAAGCCCCGAGCAGAACTGCGGTGACGGTGTCGCCGGGAATCGCGAACGCCAGCATCGGAATGAGGTCGGCCGGGCAGGACGCATTGGCGGCTGATTCCGCAGCGCCCACCCCCTCGATGGACCCCTTGCCGTACTCCTTCGGCTTCTTCGAGCGTTTGCTGGCAATGCCGTAAGAAATCCAGCATGCGATCTCGGCGCCCATTCCCGGCAGAACGCCGAAGAATGTTCCAATGCTGGACGAGCGTAGCAGCATGCGCCAATGGCTGAAAAACTCGCGGAGCGGCAAGGCCGGTCCACCATTGCCGTCGGTCGGCGCGATGGTTGTCTGACGGCGTTCGAGCTGCAGCAGAACCTCCGAAAGAGCAAAAAGGCCGATCAGAAGCGGAATGAGAGAAATCCCGCCCATCAGATCGGGCACGCCGAACGTGAAGCGTGAGGCGCCCGACATCGGATCAAGACCGATCATGCCGATGAGGCCGCCGGCGACCGCGCTGATCAATCCCCTGATCATGCTCTTTCCGCCGACCGCGGCGACCATGGTCAGCGAGAACAGAAGCAACATTGCGAATTCGGGCGACGAGAACGTCATCGCCACCTGCGCCAGCATTTGTGCGGCGAAGATGAGGATGATCGTAGAGAACAGATCGCCAAACACGCAGGCATACAGAGCCATTTCGAGAGCGCGCCGCGTCTCGCCCTTCTTCGCCAGGGCGTGCCCGTCGATCGTCGTCGCGGCGGCCGCCGCGGTCCCGGGCGTGTTGATCGTGATCGCCGGGATCGAGCCGCCGTAGATCGCGCCCTTGAAGACGCCGAGCAGGAACGGGATGCCGATGATCGGCGATACGAAGAAGGTAAATGGTACAAGGACGGCCATGGCCATGGTCGCTGTAAGGCCGGGTATGGCGCCTGTAATGATGCCGGCGATGACGCCGACGGCCGCTGCGGCAAGCGTGCCGAAGTTGGCCATCATCAGAAAGCCTTGGAGAATATTGTCGAACATCAGAACAGCATCCCTGCCGGAAACACGATGTAGAGGAGCTTGCGGAACACGAACCAGATGCTGAGCGGCACCAGGACCGCGGTGCCGATCAGAAACGGCCAGTTGCGGTATCCGAAGGCGTAAGACAGCGTCGCGATCATCAGCCCGGTCGCGATCAGCATTCCGATCCAGGACACCAGGAAGACGTATCCCGTGAGCACCGCCGCGCCCTGCAGGTAATTCCAGGTGATCAGCGGCTCGGTGGCTGCCTCGTCATCACCAAGCGGTCTCAGCAAAGTCCCGACCAGCAGGATCAGGCAGCACACGACCAGCATGCTGGAGACGACGATCGGAAAGAACGCCGAGGATGCGGGTTCTGAAATGTCGCCCAACGAACCGCCCGGAATTTGATAGGGTACCAGCAGAAGCGCTCCTGCGCCGATTGCGACGCCGATGGCGGCTAGTCCACTGTCCCTGAGTTTCGCGGTTTGCATGTTATTTCGTCCTTACGCTATGCGTCTTGCGTTGCCCCGTTGAGAACGGGATCGCTAAACAATTGACCCCACGGAGCCAGCCCCTCCATTTCAAATCCCGCAACCGCGAGGCTTTTCCAGAGAGTGACCGAAATGGAATCGTAAATCGGCATGCCAAGCTCCCTCTCAAGCTGCGGCGCAATCGACGCTCCATAGAGATTAGTACACACGATCGCGGCTGCATCGCAGCCTTCCCGGGCGACATCGCGAACCATGTTCGCGATCGTTCCTTCGCTGACTTCGGCAAACGAGAAATTGTTGCTGAGACCAAGATGACGTTCCGCGCTGCAGGCAAACCCGGCGCGCGCCCAATTGCTCATGATGCGGTTCTGCACATCATCCACATAAGGCGTCACGAGACCAACGTTGCGCACGCCCGCCCGGGTAAAGATTTCCCGAAACGCAAGCACCGACGTGCAGGCGGGGATGCCGGTCGCGGCCTGGATTTCCTCGCAGAGCTGTTCGTCGCGGTCGAACCCGAGCCAACTTGCGGAAGTTCCGTTCCAGGCAATCACGTTGACATTCGCATCGGCGAGAAGTTCGGCGGCGCGCACGATCGCGGTGTTCGAGAACTGGTCGAGATCGCTTTCCGAAAGCCCGATCTGGGTCACCCGGAAGCGTGAGAAGTGCGCACTGACATCCGTCAGATTCGCGATCATGTCGACCGTGACCGGCTCGAGCACCGTGTTGGAGGACGGCGTCAACATGCCCAGACGAATGCCTGCCTTGCTTGCCCTGCTCACATGAACCTCGCTTGAAACGTGTCTTCGCTGATGGGATGGCAGGCGCACCGCGACTGGATTCGCCGTAGCGCCGGAACCATGCGGGCGGCCGATTTTTCGGCCTCGTCATAGAGCGGCCGCAGCCGCTCGAATTCACGAGTAATCTCAGCGACGATCGCCGTTTCGTCGATCCCGGTAAAGCGACCGCCGGAAAAGATCGGGCGACCCTCCACAAATGCGGCGTGGATCGAGGCGCCACGCTCGGCATAGACGAGTTGCTGAATCAGATCGCCCTGCGGGGTGAAGGACACCGAGTCGAGTCTGTACAGAACGAGGTCGGCGAGCGCGCCTACCTCGATGGTACCGAGTTCCCCGTCGCGCCCCAGCGCCGCCGCCCCGCCGATAGTTGCCGCCCGAAACGCCTCGCGTGCGCTGATCCAGTCGCCCGAATCGCTTCGCAGCGACTGCAGGGCCGCCGCGAGCCCCACGGAATTGAGGATGTTGCAGGTGTCGGTCGAGGAGCAGCCATCGGTCCCGATGCTGACGTTCACGCCAGCCTCGATAAGCGCGCGAACCGGCGCGACGCCCGATGCGAGCCGCAGATTGCTCCAGGGATTATGCTGTACGGTCGCACCAGACCGCGCCAGCAAAGAAATCTCGTCCGGCGTCAGCCAGACGCCGTGGATGACTGTCGTAGCGCGCTTGAGGAAACCTATCTCGTCGAGTCTTTGGATATGGGTCTTGCCAGAGTCCAAAAGTGCCGTCACGACCTGCAGCCGGGTCTCCTGGCAATGGATCATCGCAGGCAAATCGTGCGAGTCCGCGATCGCGCGCAGCGCGGTCAGGAAACCGTCGGTACAGCGTTGAGGCGCCGATGGCGAGACGATAAATCCGACGCGGTTGGTTTTGGGATTCCGTGTGCGCGCAAGCTCCTCGGCCAGGGCGAGCAGATCCTCGGCGCTCGCAATCGGAATCTTGCGCAGGTCGGCGAGAAGTTCGGGTTCGAACTCCTCCTCGACGAAGGGCAGTGCTTCGAAGAACGGCAGGTCCATCATGCTGACGCCAACCAGCGCGCGAATGCCGACGTCCTCGTAGGCCTGATGGACGGCGGCGAGATGCTCGCGGTCGAGGTTGGCGCCGATATTGACGTCGTCGACGACGGTGGTGGTGCCGGACCGGATGGCTTCGATCGCCCCGACCAGGGTACGCAGATAGACTTGGCGGGCGTCCAGCTGCACCGGCTTTGGGGGCCGGACGAAGTTCATCCACAGTTCGAGCGTCTGCCTGTCAAATCGGCCCTTTTGGAAGTGCTCGTGGGAATGGAAATGGCCGTTGATCATGCCCGGCGTCAAAAGACAGCCGTCACCATCGAAACTCTCGGCCGCCCTACCCTCGCCCCCCGCCGCAATGTGCGCAATGCGGCCACGCTCGATCACGACATCGACCGGCTCCGCCCCGACCAGCGCCTCCCTGCCCCGGGCAATCCGGCAATTCCTGATGGCGATGGACCGCACGCGGGATCTTTCTTGATCGCTTCACCCAGATAGCCTCGTCGAATGATATTCAAAAAGCAATATCTGTATGCAATCTTTCATGAATGGATTCTATGCACCATTTGCACATTCAATGAGCATTTGATGAATGCAATTCGCTCACCGGCTCTACTCGAAATCCTTCCTCCGCGGATGGCGACAACATGCTTGCTTGGAAAGGAAACTCCCAATGAATCGGCCGGAATCCCCCCCTCGTGCACCGCTTCACGACGGCGTGCTGGAACGGCTCCGGCAAATGATCATCCGTTGTGAGCTGCAGCCAGGGGATCGGCTTTCGGAAGCCGACCTGGGGCAAGCTTTCGGCGTTTCGCGCACCCCTTTGCGGGAAGCCCTGAAACTGCTCGCCGCCGAAGGTTTGGTCGAAATCCGCCCCCACAAAGGCGCGGTCATTGCCGACATTTCCCTCGAAGGGATATCGGAAACCTTCGACCTAATGAGCGCTCTCGAACTGATGGCCGGCCCGCTCGTCTGTGAACGGGTATCGAACATCGATCTTCAGATCCTGGAAGGGCTCGTCAGGGGGATGGATGCCTGCCACGCCGACAACGATCTGATGACCTATTTCGACCTCAACACCGAATTTCACAATCGGATCGTTGCGCTCACCGGTAACAAGGTGCTGACGCAGGTTTACGCCGACATGTTCGGAAAGCTGCAGAGGGCGAGGTACCGGGTGAACTACGATCCGAAGCGCTGGCAGGAGTCATCCGCCGAACATCACTGGATCATGGAGTCCCTGCGCGCTCGGGAAGGCGAGGAGTTCGGAAGCCGATTGCGAGAACACAACGCTCGCACAGCAAGGGCTGTTATCGAGGGGTTGAAGGCGTCGTCCGATTCCCGCTGAGTTGGTAGCCCGAAGCAATCCGCCCGCGGCGTGCTTGCGGCGAGCTTGAGATACACCGCCTGGGCTTCTCCTCGGCCCGGGTTTCTGAGCAGCGCTTTGCGATGCATTAGCGTCACGCTAGATTGCAACGGACGTTGATGCTGTGAAGCGGAGGGATGATGGAGCAGGTCGCTGAGCCGAAGCCGGTGACCACGAGCGCACCGCGTCCGCGGACCGCGCTGTCCCGCCGGATACCTTTCGCCAGACAGGTCGCAAATACGCTACGGGACATGATCATTCGCGGCGAGGTGCCGCCCGGCGGGCGCATCATCGAGCGGGCTTTGTGCGAGCAGATCAAGGTGTCGCGGACGCCGCTCCGCGAAGCGCTCAAGCTGCTGGAAGTCGAAGGCCTCATCGAGATCTCCCAGAACAAGGGAGCTCGCATCATGTCGTTCACTCCAGCCGAAGCCCAGAACCTGTTCGAGGTGATCGCGGGGCTCGAGAGCCTCGCTGCCGAGCTCGCCGTTACACGCATTGGCGCCACCGATCTCGCCGCGCTGGATGACATGCACGAGCGGATGTGTGCGCATTACGAGCGCCGGGAGAAGGATCCCTACTTCGAGCTGAACAGCTCGATTCACGACACGATCGTAAGGGTCTCCGGCAATCCTGTACTAATCGCGACCCACGCCAACCTGATGCTCAGGGCGCGCCGTGGGCGATACATGGCGATCCTCGATCCCTTCCGTTGGCAGGAGTCCGTCGAGGAACATGAGGCTGTGATGGCGGCGTTCCATACCCGCGATCCGGAACGGGCGAGGCTCGTCTGGCGTCGGCATCTGCTGCGCACGGGCGAAACGGTGTGCGGTGTGCTGAAGAGTGAGATCGGCGGTTCGGCTGCTGTGAAAGAACCTGCGCTTCCGATCTGAATCAGGATCAGGCCGCGAACGTCGGTACCACAAGCCGGCTTGAGGGGGCGCTAGCGACCTTCCGAAAAAGCAAAGCATGGCGCGCGGCGTCGGCGAAGGCTTGCCGCGCGAGGGAAGCCGCTCGCCAGCTTTCGTGGCTTCAAATTTGGTCAAGTGGCGACGACTTGGGCGCGCATTGCACAGATATTGATCAGGCGCGCCAAGTGGCTACACAACCAAGTAATTGAAAATACAGTCTTATTATTGATGGCATGCAATTTGAAAGACATATCGCGTTGTGTCCGACAACAGCAGACTGAAAGAGAGACCGACATGAGCTTAAAGCATCCCGGCTCCGGTGCGACGCGCCGCCAATTCCTGAAGACTTCGGCTGCCGCCGCCGCGTCGGCTCTGGCTGTTCCGTCGATCGTCACCGTCCTGACAAAGAACGCAATGGCCGCGACGACCGTTGAGAGCATCAAGAAGGCCGGCGTCGTCCGCGTGGGCTGCGAGGCGGCCTACCGTCCGTTTGCCTTTCGTGAGGGCAACAAGATTGTCGGCTACGACATTGAGGTCGCCTCGCTCCTGTTCGCCCCGCTGGGAGTGAAGGTCGAGATGGTCGACACCGCCTGGGCTGGCGTGATCCCCGCGCTCTATGCCGGCAACTTCGATGTCATCATGACGTCGCTCACCTACACCAAGGAGCGCGTCGAGAAGGTGGGCTACACGATCCCCTACACCGAAGCGACGCAGGAAATGTTGGTCCGCGCTTCAGACGCCGGGACGATCAAGGGCCTGAACGACATGGCCGACAAAATTCTCGGCGTGAAGCTTGGCTCCGCCGGCGACACCATGAAGACCAAGCTCCAGGAGACGCTCAAGGCGGCCACGGGGAAGGGCTTCGCGCAGGTGAAGACTTACGACGATCATCCGGCGGCCTATCTGGCACTGGCGCAGGGCTCCGTCGATGGCGTCATCAATTCGCTGGCCACGCTCACCCAGGTGGCGAAGGACGCCGCCGGCAAATACGCCATCGTCCGCGATATCGGTCCGCGCAACTGGGCCGGCATCGGCACCCGCAAGGAGGACGCCGAGATCGTCTCGTTCCTGAACGAGCGCATCGCCGCCCTAAAGGCCAGCGGCGAAATCTATGCACTGCAGGAGAAATGGTTCGGCATGCGCATGCAGCTCGCCGACAAGGTTCCAACCTTCTCGTGATCAGAATGCGGGATCGGCGCCCCGCCTGTCCCGCTTACACTCTTCTTCTCCCGGGAACAGCATCCCATGAGCATCGACTGGACCATCGTCGAGATGGCCATCCCGCTATTGGCGGAAGGCACCGTTATGACCCTGAGGATTGCGGCTCTTGCCGCGGTCTTCGGTCTCCTTGGCGGCGTGGGTCTCGGACTTGTCTCGCTGGGGGGCTGGACCTGGGCGCGCTGGCTCGTGCGCGGCTATGTGGATTTCATCCGCGGCACGCCGCTGCTGATCCAGATATTCATCGTCTTCTTCGGGCTTCCGCTGATGGGATTTCGGCTCGGCGAGTTCTGGGCGGGCGTGATCGCCCTGTCGCTGAATGCGGCGGGCTATATCGCGGAGGTCGTCCGCGGCACGGTCGGATCCGTCGAGAAAGGTCAGACAGAAGCCGCGAAGTCGATCGGCATGACGCGCGGCAGGATCCTGCTTTACGTGCTGCTGCCGCAGTCCATCCGGCCGATGATGCCGGCGCTGACCAATGATCTGATCACGCTGGTCAAGAACACCTCGCTACTGTCGGTGATCTCCGTCTACGAGCTGACGCGCTCGGGCCAGGCGATCATCGCATCGCATTTCGTGCCGCTGGAGATCTTCGCGCTGCTCGCGATCTACTACTACGTCATCATCTCGGCGCTGACCTACATCTCGCGGCTCATCGAGCGCCGCCTGCCGGTATGGTGACCGTCGTGAGCAAGCCCATCACGGCATCCGACAAGCCGCTGCTCTCGGTCCGCGACCTGCGCAAGAGCTATGAGGGTCGCGAAATCCTCAAGGGCATTTCCTTCGACCTGATGGCCGGAGAGACCCTGGTGCTCATCGGTCCGTCCGGATCCGGCAAGACCACGGTTTTGCGATGCCTCAACCATCTTGAAACGCCGTCCGGAGGCGAGATCACCCTCGCCGGCGACACGGTCGGCGGCAGCTATGTTGGCGAGGCCGCGCGCTGGGAGCCGATGAGCGAGACAAGAACTCGCTCTGCAACGCCGGAAGTTCGGCTTCGTGTTCCAGCGCTTCAATCTCTTCCCGCATCTGACGGCGCTTCAGAACGTGGCTATCGGCCCCCGCAAGGTGCTCGGCGTTCCGAAGGCGCATGCCGAGAGGCGCGCTGCGGACCAGCTCGCGCGCGTCAGCCTCGCCGAGCATATGGACAAGCGGCCTTCGCAATTGTCGGGCGGCCAGCAGCAACGCGTCGCCATTGCCCGCGCGCTGGCCATGGAGCCGCGTCTGATCCTATTCGACGAGCCGACATCGGCTCTCGATCCGGAACTCGTTCACGAAGTGCTCGACGTCATACGTACGCTCGCCCGCGAAGGCATGACGATGATCGTGGTGACCCATGAAATGAGCTTTGCGCGACAGGTTGCCGACCGGCTGATCTTCATGGCCGACGGCAACATCGTCGAGGAAGGGCCGCCCGAGGATATCTTTTCGGCTCCGCGCGAGGAAAAGACCAAGCGTTTCCTGACCCATGTTCTCAATCGGTGATCCCTCCGATGTCGTCCGTTCCGCCCATTGATCTCGTTCTGACCGGCGCGACGCTTCTGAGCGGCGATCCGAAAAATCCACTTATCGAGGATGCCGTGATCGGGATTTCCGATGGCCGCTTCGCGCTCGTCGAGGCGGCATCGAACGACCGACCGCTGCGCGAGGCACGACGCGTCGTCCATCTCGAAGGGCGCGTGGTCACGCCCGGCCTCGTCAACATCCACACGCACACCATCCTGACCATGGTGCGCGGCATGGCCGAGGATCTCGGCTTCGCGCCGGCTTACACGCCGGGCATTCCGCAAGGGCACCTGGTGACGCCTGACGAGGCCTACGCGATCTCGCGCCTCGGCGCGCTGGAGGCCATGCTGTTCGGCTCCACGCTGATCAACGACACCTTCGTACACGCCGACATCATTACTCCGGCGATGGCCGAGGTCGGCCTGCGCGTCTGGTCTTGCGGACGCATCCACGATGTCGATTTCAGCGGCGTGTCTACCGGAAGGTGGGAGCACAAGGACACGATCGGCGACGAGACGCTTCGCGCGGCGCTCGATCTCGCAGAGCGCTATCACGGCAAGAGCAATGGCCGCATCGGCGTGCAACTGGCCGCCCATGCGCCGGACACCTGCTCGACCCCTTTCCTGAAACGCATCGGCGAAGCCGCGCGGACCCATGGCCTGCGCGTGACGACGCATCTCTCCCAAAGCAAGGTAGAGCTGGCTCGCATCCGCGACCGTGACGGCATGAGCCCGCCGGAACTACTCGAGGATGTCGGGCTTCTGACCGACACGCTGCTTGCTGCTCATTGCATTCATGTCAGCGAGGGCGACATCGCCCGCATTGGTCGAGCCGGAATCAACGTTGCCCACATCGCCAAAGGCAATGCTACGGGGGCGACCATCGCGCCGACGTCGAAACTGCGCGCCGCGGGCGCGCATCTGACGCTGGGTACCGACAACATGCACGCCGACATGGTAGAGGTCATGCGCTGGGCGCTAGCGGTCGGACGCATACAGGAAGGCGCGGTCACCGAAGCCTGGCAGCCTTCGACCGTTTTTCAAATGGCGACAATGGCCGGTGCGCGCGCCATGGGATTGGAAGACGAAATCGGAAGCATCGAAGTCGGTAAACGCGCCGACCTGGTCGCATTCGATTTCCGCCGCCCGCATCTGACCCCCAACATCAATCCGCTCGGCAATATCGTGCACGTCGCACAGGGACGCGATGTCGAGATGGTGGTGGTCGACGGCAGCATCGTGGTCGAGGACGGCCAGCCGACGAAAGTGGATGCGGAAGCGATCCGGCGCGAGGCGGATGTGGCGATACGGTCGCTATGGGAGCGGGCCCGTGGAGGCTGATGTGCTGCGAATACTCCATCTGCCGGCAAGTGCCCGCGGAATGATCCATTTCACTCAAGCCGGCGTGTTGGCCGGGAAAGTCCCTCCATGAAAATTCTTCTGGTCAATCCCAACACATCCGCTGACATGACGGAGCGCATGGTCAGGACAGCCGCGGATGTGCTCGCCCCCGATGTCGAATTGGTGGCGATAACGGCCACGCGCGGCATGCCCTACATCGCCAGCCGCGCCGAGGCCGTGATTGCAGGCACGATCACGCTGGAGATGCTTGCCGAGCATCATCATGGCGCCGATGCGGTGGTGATCGGGGCCTTCGGCGATCCAGGTCTGATCGCGGCGCGCGAACTGTTCGAGGTGCCGATCACCGCCATGGCGGAATCCGCCATGCTGACAGCCTGCATGCTGGGCGAACGCTTCGCCATCCTGACCTTCTCCAGAACGCTCGTGGCTTGGTACGAGGACGCCGTTGCGCTGGGCGGCCTTGAGGCACGATGCGCGGGCATCCGCGTGCCCGACGTCAGCTTCCAGTCGGTTGCGACCGTCCAGCACGAACTGGAAATCGAGCTCATCGCGCTCGCCGAGCGTACGGTGAAGGAGGACGGCGCCGACGTCATTATCCTTGCAGGAGCGCCGCTGACCGGGCTTGCCGGGCGCATCTCTGATCGTGTCTCCGTGCCGCTCATTGATCCACTCGCTGCGGCCGTGTGCCAAGCGCAGACGCTGGCCCGGCTGAAGCCGTGCGCTGCCCGCGCGGGCCGCTTCGCTCGCCCTGGGCCAAAGTCTACAGAAGGGTTGATGCCGGCCTTGGGCGGCTGGATCGAGCACCGTGCTACGAGCGACGCTCCGGTCGCGCTTTCCATTGTGGACGGCGAGAGGTGACAACGCACGAAGCGAGTTCCGTGCCGCGCTTCATCATCAATCCGAAATACTGGCGGCGATAGGCGGCCCGCCATGGTGGCGCTTGCTCAGGAGCAATTTACAATTCGGCGGCGCTCAAGAGCATGACCGCGCGTTTCGGTGCGCCGGTCATCGTGGACCGAGCAACGGTGCCGTGGTTGGCGATCCCATGCGCTGCCGTCCGCCGCCGACCACGGTTTTCGGCATAGCAAGCCCAAGGCGCCCGCATGTGGGAAGCTCTGGTCAACTGGACCGGGTGAAAATCCACTACTCGCCCCAAGATCAAACCGGTTCGCCGTGCCAAAACTTCTCCTTTGGCCCAGACCGGCTTGTACCGATGAAAGTCAGCGCACACGACCTTAACTGGCATGGCCTTGGGATGTCGCGGGTGCCCGATCAGCAGGTGGGTGATCCGGAGAAATGTCGCGGCACATGCTGCGCATTCCTCTTGGTAATGGACAAAGGCTCCAGGAACGATTTCCGTGTGCTCCCTACCCTGCCATCTCGTCCTGCGCCGTTGTCAAACGGGCCTAGGCGTTTGCGCCCATCGGCCGTTTGCGGGACCGTCATTAATGCGAAACGGAAGTGAAGGTGCCCTTAGCTTCCTCCTCCTTACACAGTGTCTCAGCTGGGCTCGACCTTGAATTCCCCTCTGAGGACGGGTATCTCGGCGCTCGTTGCCGGTTTAGCTCAGCGGTAGAGCAGCGGTTTTGTAAACCGAAGGTCGGGAGTTCAATCCTCTCAACCGGCACCAGCCCTCAATGCGGATAGATGAAGCGGCCGTGGACCCATCCGGTCGTGAACGCGCCGCCACCCTGCGGGTCATGCCAGATTTGGCACCAGCGGGTTTTGACGCGCGCATATTTCTGCGCCTGGGTCAGCCCGCCGAGATCATCGAGCTTCAAACCATCCGTGCAGGTGCCGGTCAGGCTGAGGTCGGTGCCGTTTGGATAGGCGGTCTGGACGGCAAAAGCGGTGCCCGGTCCGGTCCGCGCATTCAGAACGTCGCCCTCCGGAACGTTGACGACGGTGAAACCGTGAAACGCCGAGGCGAAGGCCGGCGCGGCGAGCACGGACAGGAATGCGGCGATGACCACGGCGCGCGAAAACATTGGGACCCTCCTCTTTGCCGGTTTGTCTCGCTCCGCGGACAACAGGTTCAGGCTGCCCTAAATTCAACCATCCGAATTCGAAAGCAAGGACCGGAGTGCCGACGGGCATGGACCGGCATATCTGACGGTCAAGCGCATTCGACATAAGGAACGTCCAATGACCGCCACACACACCACCGGCAGCCGGAGCACCACCCTTCCCCACCCGACGCCTCGGGCCCGGCAAGCAGCTTCGCCGACGATGACCTTCGGCATCGGCCGGACGGCGCTCGGCAGGACCCTCGTTGCTCAGGGCCGTCGAGGCATCACCGCCATTCTCTTCGGAGAAAACGACGACGACATGCGCAACGATCTGCAACGCCGTTTTCCCTCAGCCGGACTGATCCGCGACGATAGTGAACTCGGCGACGCGCTCGCCAAGGTCGCGGCGCTGATCGAAACGCCTGCGGGGGGATTCGATATCGATCTCGATGTGCTGGGAGGCACGCCGTTCCAGCGGCGGGTCTGGCAGGAGCTCCGCAATATCCCCGTAGGCGAGACCGCGACGTATGGACAGATCGCCGAACGTATCGGTGCTCCCAAAGCCGTGCGTGCCGTCGGCATGGCCTGTGGCGCCAACAACATCTCGGTCGCCATTCCGTGCCATCGCGTCGTTCACGGAAGCGGCAAGCAGGCTGGATATCACTGGGGCGTCGCCCGCAAGAACGTGTTGCTGGAAAAGGAGCGGCAGGCATGAACGCTCGTGCGGAAATACTCCCTGCCCGTTCCGCGATCGGGGATGCGAAAGAACGCATCGGAAAATATGACTGGGATGATCTCGGGACCGATCTCGACACCTATGGCTGCGCCGTTATTCCGAACCTGCTCACGCCCGAAGAGTGCTCGGCAATTGCCGCCCTCTATCCGCATGAGGAGCATTTCCGCAGCCATATCGTCATGGCTCGCCACGGTTTCGGCAAGGGCGAATATCGCTATTTCAGCTACCCGCTTCCCGACCTGCTCGGCGGGCTGAGAACGGCTCTCTACGCACGCCTTGCTCCCGTCGCCAACGAATGGAACGCGCGTATGGGCGATGAGAACCGCTACCCCGCGGACCATCAGGACTATCTCAAACATGCCATGACGCCGGTCAGCGGCGTCCGACGCCGCTATTGCTGCAATATGGTGCCGGCGACTTCAACGCCCTTCACCAGGACCTCTACGGCGACCTTGCGTTTCCGATCCAGGTAGCCGTGCTCCTGTCCGAGCCAGGCCGGGATTTCACCGGCGGCGAGTTTGTCCTGACCGAGCAGCGGCCTCGCATGCAGAGCCGGGCGGAGGTCGTCCCGCTCACGCAGGGCGATGCCGTTGCCTTCGCCGTTCACAACCGGCCTGTTCGCGGCACCAAAGGAAACTATCGGGTCAATCTGCGGCATGGCGTCAGCCGGATCCGCTCCGGCCAACGCCACACGGTCGGGCTCATCTTCCACGATGCGAGATGAACCGCCGATGGTTCCTGTACCGACGTCAAGCACCAGGATGCCGCGCTGGTCTGCGGATCACGATCGACATCGTGACTGGAGAAAGACAATGACCGAGACAATCCGCTACGCATGGGGCACCAGTTCCCTTGGCGGCTTTCTCGCCGCCGTTTCGGATCTGGGCGTCGTTATGTTCGAGTTCGGCGAGCGCACCAAGACGCTCGATGCGCTTCGCGCGCACGTCCCCGATGCACGCCTTGAGGAAGACGAGGAAGGCCTCTCCGGCACGATTGAGGTGCTGGCAGAACTTGTCGAACACCCGGATCGCACGCCGGACATTCCGCTCGATATTCGGGGCACCGATTACCAGAAGCGCGTCTGGGACATTCTTCGTCAGATCCCGGCCGGCGAGACAACGTATTATGGCGCGGTCGCCGCCCAGCTAGGAACGCGCGATGCGCGCGACGCCACCGCCGCGATCGCCGGCAATTGCATTGCCATCCTGATCCCCTGCCACCGCGTGGTGAAAAAGGACGGCTCGCTGTCGGGCTATCGGGCCGGGCCCAAGCTCAAGCGTGCATTGCTGAGACGGGAGCAGCGGGCGAGCGATTTCAAGCTGGTTTGAGGGCGATCCACGGTGCCGCCGGTCCCCTATTCCGCCGGAGCCGGCTTCGGCGGCACTTTGAGCAATAGCAGCGGCAGCCCGGCGATCAGCACTGCAAGGCCGAGCAGCGCGCCGTTGCCTGTATAGACCAGGCTCGAATAGAGCAGACCGGTACAGGCGAGCGTGAAAAGGGCTGGCAAAACGGGATAGAGCGGCACGCGAAAAGGCCGCGCCCGGTCCGGTTCCCGCCGGCGCAACACAAAAAGCGACAGGCTGATGAGCAGCATGAACAGCCAGAATACCGGCGAGGTATAATCCACCATGGCTTGGAATCCGTCCCGCGTGACGGCCCCAAGCACGATCAGGCCCAGGGTGAGCGCCCCCTGCATCAGGAGGCCGTTGAGGGGCGTGTCGCCACGGCCGTCCCAGTCGCCAAAGCTGCGGAACTGCGGCACGTCCCGGCCGAGCGCATAATAGGCGCGGGCGCCCGTGAAGATCGTCGCGTTGATCGTGCTGAGCGCCGCGCAGCAGACGATCAGGCTCAGCGCCAGCACACCGCCTTCCCCGGCTGCCGCGCGCATCACTGCCGCCGCCGGCGCGTCCGAGGCCCGCAGACCCTCGAGTCCCAGGAGGTTGAGGAAGGCGAGATTGATCAGTGTGTACGTGCAGACGATGACGAGAATGCCATAGATCAGGACCCGGATCACGGTGTACCTCACATCGCGCAACTCCCCGGAGATGTACGCGGTCTCGTTCCAGCCTCCATAGGCGAGAAGGACGAACACCATGGCCATGCCGAGCGCGCCCGTACCGCCGATACTCGGGGCGGAGGGAGCCGAGACCACGGAATCCGCGGTGAAGCCCGCCACGACCACGCAGCCGACGGCAACCAAAGTGAGCAGAGTGAGTACTATTTGCACGGCCTTGGATTGCGGCGTGCCCGCCACGTTCAGGCCGGTCAGCACCGCGACCGCGAGGGCCGCATGCATGGCCGAGCCATGGCTGCCGAGCGGGAGGATCTGCTGGGCGTAGTCGCCATGTACGAAGGCAACGGCGGCGATGGCGCCCGGCTGTATGACCGAGCACCGCGCCCACGCGAACAGAAGGGCCGGCGACCGGCCGAAAGCGCGGTGCAGGAAATGATATTCCCCGCCGATATTGGGATGGGCCGCGGCAAGCTCGGCATAGCAGAGCGCCCCGATCAGAACCACGCCCCCTCCTGCCAGCCAGACCAGGATGAAAGTGAGGTCTCCGCCGACATTCGCGGCAACGAGCGACGGCGTGCGGAATATGCCGATGCCGACGACGGTGCCGACCATGAGGGCGACGCCGTCGAGCACGGACAGACTGGCGCGGGGCTGTGCGTCGGCAGACATGATGCTTCACCTTGCTTTGGGATTGTGGAAAGGGCCGCCGCTCCAGGCGGCGGCCCGTGCGCAATCAGCCGCGCCGCGCCGTCCAGCCGGTGGCGGTTCCCTCGGCGGCGACGGGCTCCAGCGTGCCGCCGTTGACGCGGGCGTGGAATTCGCGCGGTCCCTCGGGCGTTTCGACCGCGAGCCTCAGCATCTCGCCGTCGACCATACCTTTGACCTCGGCCGATCCGCCGTTGAGCGACGCCGTCCCCTCGATCTTCTGGAAGCGCTGAGTCAGGGTCACCGGAAAGGACTGGCCGTTGTGCTGGAACGTCCATTGGCCCTGGGCCTTGGCCGGCACGCGCCAGAAATAAATCTCGCGCCCATCGACACTGACGCGCTGGTCGGCCTCCCATTCGCCCATGTCGAAGGCGTGCGAGACGATCCGGGTGCCGGGTTCGAGATCCAGGATGCGCGGACGCAGGTCACGGTTCACGCTGGGCAACAGATACATGGTGATGACGTCGGCATCCTTGATGTTGGTGTCGAACAGATCCTGCTCGCGAAAGGTCACGCGGTCCGCCACACCGGCCTGTTTTGCATTGGCGTTGGCCTCGTCGACGCGCTCCGGATCGATATCGACCCCATAGGCGCGCGCGCCCTTTTTGGCCGCGGCGATGGCGATGCGGCCGTCGCCCGAACCGAGATCGATGACGACCTCGCCTTCCTTGACGCCGGCGATTTCTATCATCTTGTCAACAACCTGCGGCGGGGTCGGGACAAAGGGAACATCGAGATCGACCGTCTGCGCGGCAGCCGTTCCGATCACGACGGATGCGAACAGCACGGCAAGCGGGAAGCGAGCGGTGGGAATGATGGCGTTCATGGGTCTCTCCTGGAAAAGATACTGTCCACGGATACGTCTTCACGAGCACGCGGCACGCGCGGGCTGACGGTCATGGCCGTCTGAGGAGCGTTGCTGGATGAGTGCCGCTGATACGGCCGCCGGCAGTCGGAGCCGCGTCCTCGAGCCCGGGCGGCGGCCAAGCCCATTTCCGATGATGCCGCGATCACCCGTAGGTACGTCAGGCTCATTGGTTCACTCCGAAATACAGCTCGGAGTGTGCACCTGGGGTGGCTCTAAATTTTGCCGGGTTGTTCACGAAATGTCGCGAAATGTCGTGACATTCGGCCGCCCACCAGATTTTGATACATAAGTTTATTCGACCGGCGAATTAACCTGACAGGCCGCGACGAGCGCGGTCTTCCCGTCGCGCAGGACGGCTGCTGCAGAAGGGTATCAAGGCCTCACTCCTGGCGTCTCAACCGGAAGGCCAGCCGCGCGCGCGTTCAGATAAGTTTCGAGATCGATAAACGCCTGGGACCCGAATTCGTAAGGCTCGGCCCTGACGCCGACCATGCAATTGCGCATGCGGCGCTGCAGCGAGCCGACAGACTGCCATTCGAGGCGGTAGAGCGGATAGGCGGTGGGATGGGCCTGCGTGATCGGACTGCCGCCGAGGCGCTTGTCCCAATTGGCGTCGTGGCAGGAGGCGCAGGAGAGATCGAGCTGACCGATCCGCATCTCGAACAGCCGCCTGCCGCTTTCTCGCGACGACGTCAGCCGCTTGTCCGCCGGGGGAGCGATGGACATCCCGCGCGACTGGTTGGCGACGTAGGCCGTCAGGGCGAGGAGTTCCTCGCTCTCGCGGCGGAATGGCTCGGCGGATTGCCTGTTCCGACGGCAGAGGTCGATGCGGCCAGCCAAGTCGATCGCGCGGCCGGAACTCTCATCGATGGCGGGATAACGGGCGGCGACGCCGCTCATGCTGAGCTTTGCATCGCCGTGGCACGATGCACAGCTCTTCGCGTCCGGCCCCGCCGGCGCCTGCCACAGGCGCTCGCCGTCGAGCACCGAGAACATGCCCGGATTGCTCGTATCGTCCGCCTGCATCGCCTGCGTCTCCTCGGACATGAACTCGCTCCCGGAACGCTTGTCTCCCGCCGGGATCTCCGCCATCGCCGTACCGCTCATTACGGCGGCGGCAGCCGCGAAGCGAAGTTCACGCCATCGCATCAGGTCACCGTGATCTCGGCGGTCGCCGTCTGAGTTTGGCCGTCGTCGCCGCTCCAGGCGAACGAGATCGTTCCACTCTCGATGGCGACCGTCGAAAAGGCGATGAAAGGATTGGCGGAGACGGCTGGGAACAAGTCGGCCGAGAATATCTCCGCGCCGGCATAGGTGCAGACGAAACGGGTGATGATGTCGCGCGGGATCATCTTACCGTTCGGGCCCTGGCGGTACCCTGTCTCCATCTTGTGCGCGATCATCGCTCTGATCTCGATGATCTCTCCCTTGCGCGCCGTCTTCGGCGCATTGATGAGCGCGCGGGCGTTCATGACAAATCCTCGATGCAGGCGGCGAGCGTGACGATGACGCTCGCCCGGCTGGACCAGAAGCTGCCGTCGGTCAGTTCGGCGATGGCGACCACCGTCTGCGAGGTGGCGAGGCGGATGCGCGACGAAACGCGAGCGCGGCCGGAGCGCGGGCCGAGATGGAAGACCACGATGTCGGCCTGCGGGTTCTTTTCGTTGAACAGCGCAATGCGGCGGACATGGTCGTTCGCGGTCATGGGGCTTTCGACATCGACCGTGACGCCGACCGCATTGCCGTTCTCGAGCAGCGGCGGGATGTCGAGTTTTACCCGTCCGTCGCTCACCGCCCGACCGCCGGTGAAGGCGCGTATCGCGTCCTCCAATGTCGGACGGGCGATGGCGGCGCGCGGCAAAGTGAGAACGGCAAGGCCGGCGCCGGCGCCGAGAATGAGATCGCGTCTGGCGATGAGGGTTTGACGCCTGCCCGGCATGATCAGTCCTTCAAGGTTACGAGATAGGCGACGATATCCTCGATCTCGGCTGCATCGAGAATGGACTTGCCGCGCCATGCCGATGCGGTTTCCGGGGTATCGCTGATCTTGAGATAGGAGGGCATCAAGCTCGACGGGTTGAGCGCCTTCATGTCGACGACGCGGAGTCTGATCTGAGATTCCGACAGGCGCGCGCCAACACCGGTCAAGTCCGGAGCGAGATTTCCCTGAAGGTGCGGTTCCGGGAACGGACCCATGTGACAGAGAACGCAGAGCGAGCGGTGGCGGTCCATAATCAGGCGTTCGCCCTTCGCGGCATCACCGGGGCGGCCGGTGAGCGAAACAGCGACGGTGTCGCCGCTGATGGCATACGGCGCCGGGCTTTCCGCCGCGACGGCGGGAGCGGCGAGCATGGCGGCAAGGAGGGCGGTCTTCATGCGAAGACCTCGCCCGTGATGGTGCGAAACCAGCTGTCGGCATAGACCGCCTCGGCGGCGCGCACCGAAGCAGGCGCGTCCAGCGGACTCGTGCCGCCGGCCCCCTCCACTTCGGCAAGCAGGCCGTCCTTCGGCCGGTATACGCCCGCGATCGAGATGCCGTAGTCGGGTGCGACGAGGCTGTAGCAGGTATTGACGAGCTTCGGCTCGGGCGGTTTCCGTTCGCGCAGCAGCGAGACCACGGCAGCGGCGCAGGCCTTGGCCTGGGCGTTCGCGGTAAAGGCTGATTTCGGCATTGCTCCGCCGACGGCGGCATCGCCGATGACGTGAATCCTCTGTCGGAGTTTCGACTCGAACGTTACGGGATCGATCGGGCACCAGCCGGTCTGGTCGGCGACGCCCGCAATCGCGGCAATGGCGCCGGCGCGCTGGGGCGGAATGACATTCGCGACGTCGGCCTTGTGGCTTCCGAACTCCGTGAGCAGCGTCTTCGTCGCCGGATCGACCTCGGTGACGCGCCCGCCCATCGACAACGGCACCCATTCGATCATGCCGGGATAGAGCTCTTGCCAGGCCGCTTCGAACAGGCGCTGTTTTGAGAACTGGTCCTTGGCGTCGAGGATGATCAGCTTCGACTTCGGCTTGGCGAGCTTGAGATAGTGCGCGATCAGGCTGGCCCGCTCATAAGGTCCGGGCGGGCAGCGGAACGGATTGGACGGCGCCGAGATGACGACTGTGCCGCCATCCTCCATCTCGGCAAGCTGGCGGCGCAGCAGAACGGTCTGGCCTCCGGCTTTCCATGCATGCGGCATCGTCTCGACTGCGGCTTCGGAATATCCCGAAATGGCATCGAACCTGAGATCGACGCCGGGGGCGATCACGAGGCGGTCGTATGCGACCTCCGATTCGTCAGCCAACCGGACCCGGTGAGCAGCATGATCGACGCCTGTCGCGGCCTGATGCACGACCTCGACACCCGCGCGGCGTACGCCGTCATAGGTGAACTGCTGCGCTTCGATCTCGCGCAGGCCGGCGATGACCTCGTTGCTAAACGGACACGCGGTATAAAGCGTCTGCGGCTCGATCAACGTTACCGCCAGGTCGCGGTCCTTCTGCTTCAGCGCCCGCGCGCAGCTAGCGCCGGCAAAGCCGCCGCCGATGACGACGACGCGCGGCTGCGCTTGACCCAGCGCGGCGGGAGCGCCGAGAACAGCGACAGCGCCGGACGCTGCGACGCCCTGAAGAACGGTTCTACGGCTGGCCTGACGCATGGTCACTGCTCGCGAGCCAATCGGCGATGGCACGTGTCTCTTCATCGGAAAAGCCTTTGGCAATCCGGTCCATCACCGTCGCCGGACGGGCCCCTGAGCGGAACGACTGCATGTCGGCGACGATTGAGCCGGCCGTGCGACCGGACAGTGTAGGTACGGCAAGGTTGCTGCCGGCCGGCGCGTGACATCCCGAGCATGTCGTGGCACCGGCCGGCGCTTCGGCAGCAGCAGACGTCGCGGCTACGACGCCGAGCACCGCGAGCGGAGGGATCAGCCCGAGGCGCATCAACTTGCCGCCCCGACCGGTCATGGCTCAAGCCAGATCGTGGTTCTTCAGCGGCAGGGTGCGGATGCGCTTGCCTGTCGCTGCGAAAAGCGCATTGAGGACCGCCGGGGCGGCGACGGCGATGGTCGGCTCGCCGACGCCGCCCCAAAAATTGCCCGACGGAATGATGATCGTCTCGACCGCCGGCATGTCCGCCATCCGAAGCACCTCGTAGGTATCGAAGTTCTCCTGTTCGATTCGGCCGTTCTTCACCGTGCATTCTCCGTAGAGACTGGCGGAGAGACCGTAAACGAAGGAGCCCTCGACCTGTCGCTCGATCTGCTGCGGATTGACCATATGGCCCGGGTCGGTCGCCGCGACGATACGATGAATCTTCAGTCGGCCGTCCGTGACGGACACCTCCGCCGCCGCCGCAACATAGCTTCCGAAGCCCATGATCTGGGCCAAGCCGCGATGAACGCCCTGCGGCGGGGCTTTATCCCAACCGATGCGCTCGGCGACCGCATTCAGGACCGCCAGATGCTTCGGGTGATTCTTCATCAGCCTGCGGCGGAACTCCAGCGGATCGACGCCGGCCGCGTGCGCCAGCTCGTCCATGAAGGACTCCATGTAGATCGCATTCTGGTTGAGGTTCACGCCGCGCCAAAAGCCCGGAGGAACCGGCGGATTGCGCATCGCATGATCGATCACGAGGTTCGGGATCGTGTAGCCGAGATGGCCTTCCGGGCTGCTCGCGGTGAGACCCTGGAAGACGACCGGGTCCATGCCGCCCTGCATGCCTTCCGGCCGCACGGTCGCGAGGATCGACTGGCCGGAGATGCGCATGTGCAGCGCGGTCAGATTGCCCTCGGCGTCCAGCGCGCCCGTCAGCTTGGCCTGCGTCGTGGGATGGTAGGCGCCGTGAAGCATGTCCTCCTCGCGCGTCCACAGCAGCTTCACATGCGTGCCGGGAACCTCCTTGGCGAGGAGCACGGCCTGGCGGACATAGTCCTGGAAATTGCCACGCCGACCGAAGCCGCCGCCGAGGTGCACTTTGTGGACGTCGCACTTCTGGACCGGCAGGCCGGCGGCTTCGGCCGCAACGGCAAGGCTCGATTCGCCGTTCTGCGTCGGCACCCAGACCTCGCAGCGGTCCGGCGTATAGAGCGCGGTGGCGTTCATCGGCTCCATCGTGGCGTGGTTCTGGTACGGGAAGGCGTAGGAGGCGGTGACCACCTTGCCTCCACCCGAAAACTGCGCCTGGACGTCACCGGTCTTGGTCAGGACGAAAGCGTCTTCGGCATCGAGGCCGGCCTTCAGCATCTCGGCGATCGACGCGCTCGAGACGTCCTTGTTCGGCCCTTCGTCCCAGGTAACCGGAAGGGCATCGAGCGCGGTCTTGGCGCGCCACCAGGTATCTGCAACGACCGCGACCGTGGCGTCGTCGATCTTCACGACCTTCTTCACACCCGGCATGCCGGAGACGGCGGCCGGATCGAAGCTCGCGATCTTGCCTCCGAAATGCGGGCAGGCACGGACGACAGCGTTCAACATCCCTGGGAACTTCAGATCGGCGCCATAGATCTGCTTACCGGTCAGCTTGTCGGCCGTATCGAGGCGCGGCAGCGGCTTGCCGGCGATCGTCCAGTCCTTTGGATCCTTGAGCGCGATATTACCGGGAGGCGCTTGCTTCGCGGCGGCTTCGGCGATTTTGCCGTAGGTCGTCGTGCGCTTGCTGGGGTTGTGCGTAATGACGCCCTTTGCGACGGAGCATTCGGAGCGCGGCACTTTCCACTCGGCGGCGGCAGCCGCGACGAGCATCTCGCGCGCGGCGGCTCCGCCCTGGCGGACGTAATCATGCGATTCTCGGATGCCGCGGCTGCCGCCGGTCGAATAGTTACCCCAGACACGGTTGCGGGCGAGGTTCTGGCCGGGGGTCGGGTATTCCGTCGTCACGTTGGACCAGTCGCATTCCAGTTCCTCGGCGACGAGCTGGGCCAAGCCGGTCAGCGTGCCCTGCCCCATCTCCGAGCGGGCGATGCGGATGACGACGGTCTCGTCCGGCCGGACCACGACCCAGGCGTTCACCTCCGGACTGGTCGCCGCCTGCGCCAGCGCCTCCGGCGTAAAGGGGACATGGAAACCGAGCGAGAAGCCGCCGACGGCCGCAGCCGAGCCGACGATGAAGTTGCGGCGAGAAACCTTGGTCGCGATCGTCATGTCCGTCTCCCTCAGCCAGCCTGGGTGGAGCCGCTCTTGGCGGCGTCCTTGATTGCGGCACGAACCCGGTTGTAGGTACCGCAGCGGCAGATATTGGTGATCTCGGCGCTGATGTCCTCGTCGTTCGGGTTCGGGTTCTGCTGGAGCAGGCCGGCGGCGGCCATGATCATGCCGGGTTGGCAATAGCCGCATTGCGGCACATCGAGGGCGAGCCAGGCCTTTTGCACCGGGTGTGAGCCATCGGGCGAGAGACCTTCGATGGTGACGATCTTCTGCTCCGGTGCGATGGCGCTGACCGGCATTGCGCATGAGCGCGTCGCGATCCCGTCAATATGAACCGTGCAGGCGCCGCATTGGGCGATGCCACAGCCGAATTTGGTGCCTGTGAGGCCCACTTGTTCGCGGATTACCCAGAGCAGCGGCGTCTCGGGGTCGACATCGAGGTCGTGAGCCTCGCCATTTATGGTCAGTCGAGCCATGTTGAATTCCTCCTGATAGCGGCAGTCACTGGGGTGTCTGCGGAGAAAGACCGCGCAGATAGGCGACGATCGCGCTGCGCTGCGTCTGGTCGCGCAGGCTGATCGTCATCGTCGTGTTGGCAACGAGCTTGCGGGGATCGTCGAGATAGGCGTTCAGCATCTCGTCGTTCCAGGTGATGTTCGAGTTCTTCAGTGCGTCGGAGTAGCGGGCGCCCTCTCCGGTGCCTGCCTTGCGGCCGAACACGCCGGACAAATTGGGGCCGACCCGGGTCTGGCCGGGCTGGACACTATGGCAGGCCCCGCAACGCTGCTGAAAAAGACGCTGGCCGTCGGCCGCGGTATCCTGGGCCTGGCCGGAGACGATGCCCGATGAGAAAAATGTGAGAGCTATAACGAGACGATTGAGCATTGCCGGAGTGTGCTCTTGGAAGCCCTCTAAACTTTGTCAGCAGGGTGCGGAAATGTCACCGTGTGTCGCTTCCCCCGGTTGGCTGCCCAACTTCGATACAAAATTGAGGCTGAACTGCCCGTTTCGCTGAAGCGCTGTGTTTGCGCCAACGGAGCGTTGCAGCCCCGAGGCGCGCGAAACGGAGTTACGAAGCCGCAAGATCAGGTGCGGCGGGAGCGCGAGCAGCGATTTCGGGCTTTTCGGCCTTGCGATCCGCGGTCGCTTGCGCCGTCTGCGGAAGCACGATCGTCGCGCGCAGGCCGCGCCCGGTGTTCACGAGAGAAATGTCGCCGCCGTGGTGACGGACGATATCGCGGGCGATCGACAGTCCGAGCCCGATCCCGCCCGTTTCCCGATTGCGGGAATCCTCGAGCCGAAAGAACGGCGCGAACACGCTTTCGACCTCACCGTCCGGAATGCCCGGACCGTCGTCCTCGATCACGATGCTGATCGCAGACGGCGATTCCTGAAGGCCGACCCGCGCCCGCTCGCCGTAACGCACCGCGTTTTCGATCAGATTGCGGAGCGCACGTTTAAGCGAATCCGCCCGGCAGCGGTAACTGGTCTTCGGCGCTCCTGCGAACGACACATCGTGCCCCAGCTCGGCGATATCGTCGCACAAGCTGTCGACCAAAGCCGTCAGATCCACATTGCGCGTCTGCTCTTCAATGGCCTGGTCGCGCGAGAAAACGAGCGTCGCCTCCGTCATGTGGCGCAGCTCGTCGAGCGTGCTCAGCATTTTCTCGCGGGTTTCATCGTCGGACACGAACTCGGCGCGCAGGCGAAGCGATGTCAGCGGTGTCCGCAGATCGTGACCGATCGCCGCCAGCATGCGCGTGCGATCTTCGACGAAACGCTGCAGGCGGGCCTGCATCAGGTTGAACGCTTCACTCGTCTGGCGGATGTCGTCGGGGCCGCGCTCGGGAAGCGGCGGTACGTTCTCCCCGCGGCCAAGCGCTTCGGCGGCGACCGCCAGACGGCGCATCGGGCCTGTGGTTCCACGCGCGATGAAAGCCGCGCAGATCGATATGATGAGCGCCGTCACGGCCAACGAGATCATGGACCGCGAGGTCCACATTCCGTTGACCATCTTCTTGCTGAAGGCCGTATTGAGCCAGGTCCCGTCGGCGAGCTGTACGGTCAGGCCCATGCCCATCGTGTTCGGCTGATCGAGATAGAGAAACTTCGCCGACCGCGACAGAGGCCAGGCGTGCGGCGGCAGATCGACCCATGGCTGCGCGGCTGTGGTGTCCTCGGCGGCACCTGCGGTTTGCGGAACTGCGGCGGCGACGCCGTCGCGAACGTCATCGCCGATGCTCGGATTGGCAAGCTTCTGCACGGTCGGCAAAGGCTCGATCAGCCGGGCTTTCGCATCGCGCCGCCAGGCCGCGGAATCGTCCGGAAAATCGTGCGTCACCCAGAAGCGGGAATAGCTCGTGCCGCTGGCACGCAGAATATCGCCGTGCACGGACGGCGGCGTCGATTCAAGAACCTTGGCGATCGACGCGGAGCGGCTCAGGAATTCGGCCTTCGCCGATTTGAACAGCGCCTCGTCGCGCTCGGTGCTGAACAACAGCAGGCTGATCCCCTGCGACAGGGCCAGCGCGAACAGCATGATCGCGACGAAGCGGGCAGCGAGGCTCTTGTTCCAAAGACCGATCATGGGGACGTCATCTCTGCCGAGAAGCTGTAGCCGCCACCCCAATGCGTCTGGATGAGCGCCGGCGATTTCGGATCGGCCTCGATCTTTTTGCGGAGCCGGCTGACCTGATTGTCGATGCTGCGATCGAACGGCTCGGCGCTGCGGCCCACGGTAAGGTCGAGGAGCTGGTCGCGGCTGAGCACAAGTCCCGTATGATCGAGGAACACACTGAGGAGGCGGAACTCTGCGGTGCTCAGCGGCACGACAAGTCCATCCTGATCGGTCAACTCCCGCCGTCCGACATTCAGCACCCACCGGTCGAAGCCGATCTCTTTCGCCTTTATCGTTCCCCTTTGGGGCGGCAGGCTCTGCACGCGGCGCAGCACGGCTTTGATCCGCGCCAGGAGTTCGCGCGGGTTGAACGGCTTCGAGAGGTAATCGTCCGCTCCGAGTTCGAGGCCGACGATCCGGTCCGTCTCCTCGGCCATCGCCGTCAGCATGATGACCGGTACTTCGGTGGATTCGCGGATATAGCGGCACAGAGAGAGCCCGTCTTCTCCGGGCATCATGACGTCGAGGACGACGAGGTCGATGCTGTTGCGCTCGATCAGCTTTCGGCACGCGCTCGCATTTTCGGCAAGACTCGTCCGGTATCCATGGCGGGTGAGGTACTTACCGACGAGATCGCGAATATCACGATGATCATCGACAATGGCGATATGGGGCGCTGCGTCCATTAGATGACTCCTACTAGTTCCCTACTCTCGCTCACCCTGCCCTGCAGTGGAAAATTGTATCAAAACTTGCCTCGCCTTGGCGTTGCGACAACCGACGACAATAAACGCGTTGAATGGGGAATCTGTGCGACATCCGCCGCATAGGTTTTCGGAGGGCGATGTGGAGCCCCCTTTGCACATCGTTCACCTAACGACGCCGTCGGCTCCCCAGCCGGCGGCGTTTTCGTTAGACCCCAGTGAAAGTGTAACAAAGTATATAATAGACGATAGATCTCGCACACACCGTTACGAAAAACGATCATCGAGACAAAGTACTGCGACAAACAATTTCTATATTCTCCACGTTGATTGATCGAAAGCGAATTGCTTTCGATAGTTAATCTTAGAACAAGGAGATGCACTGATGACCAAGAACATTGCTTTCACCGCTATTGGCCTTCTTCTTGCCACCGCAACGTCCGCTGCGGCTGGCGATGGCCGGGAAGGCGAGCGTATCCGCGACGATATTCGGGCCTCCTCAAGCTATGAGGGCATCCGCTCCGACTATTCGGCCCGCGCCTCCAATTGGCGCGCGTTCGAAGACAGCCGGTTCGAGAACAGGCGGAAAAACGGCGTGACCGATCGCGAGAAGGGCGCGCAGGACTGAGTCCGGTCCCTATCCAATCAGGACGGGCGGTGCTTCGCGCCGCCCGCCTACTCCTGCTATTTTTATGCGGCCCTGCGGACAAACCGCTGCGCATAACCGTAGTAAGGACATCGGCGTCTACTCTTCCTTACGACGCCCCGGCCCCGAACACATCAAGGCCCACCGCGATCGCGAAATAGCGCAAGAATTTTCCGATCGAGATCAGCACCAGGAACAGCTTGAAATCAGTGCGCAGGAGACCGGCGACGGTGGTGATGAGATCGCCGACCGCCGGCAGCCAGGACATCAGAAGGATCCAGACGCCGCGGCGGTTGAAAGCAGCCGAGGCGCGCTGCATCTGCGCTTCCGTCGCCGGAAACCAGCGCCGTCCGGCAAGGCCGGACACGTATCGCCCGATGAAATAGTTGATGATCGAGCCAATGATGTTGCCGGCGGTCGCCGACACGACCAGCAGCCAGGGATCGCCCTGTTCCGCGGCAAGAAACCCTGCGAGCGCGAGTTCGGACAAGCCGGGAAGAAAGGGCAGGATTGTTCCCGCGATCAAAGCGCCCGAAAATATCCAGGCATAGATCGCAAGATCAGTCACGCGCATGTCCGGCGGGCATAACTAAACCTCCTCCTCGGGCCACATCGGCGTAGCCTGCCCTTCAGGCACCCTCCGCGTGGGCGGATTCGCTGGTCTTGGCGCCCTTGAGCATGCGCGAAACCTGCCTTTCGAGATCGGCGTCGCGGAACGGTTTGTGAAGCACCGGCTCGACCGCGAATTCTCCGAGCGCGGTGAGATCGGCGTAGCCGGTCAGGAACATCAGCGGCAGGCCCGGCCGCCTTTTTCGCGCCGCGCGCGCGACCTCCGCGCCGTTCATGCCGGGCATCGCGAAGTCAAGGATCAGGAGATCGAGTTCGGGGTTCTGTTCCAGCGCGAGCAGAGCGGAGGGCCCATTACCCGCCTGGGTGACCTTGTAGCCCAACTCTTCGAGCCTGGAGGCCGTGATCTCGCGCACGAGATCGTCGTCGTCGACGAGAAGGATCGCCGGCACGCTCGCGGCTACCGAACGGGCCGCGGGCGGTGGCTTTTTCCTTGCCTTCGGCGCACGTTCGGCCGGTGCGCGGGGGATATAGACATTGACGGTGGTGCCCCGTCCTTCGCGCGTTTCGATACGAACGCCGCCGCCCGACTGCTTGGCGAACCCAAGCACCTGACTGAGGCCGAGACCCGATCCCTTGCCGACCTCCTTCGTCGTGAAGAACGGCTCGAAGACGCGCGCAATCACCTCGTCGCTCATGCCCGAACCGGAATCGGTAACCGATACGAGAACATAATCTCCGGCGCCCGGTTCCTCGGGACGCGTCGCCGCCTCGTGCAGCGTGACATTCGATGTCGCGACCTTGAGCTGGCCGCCGACCTCCATCGCATCGCGGGCATTGATCGCAAGATTGAGAATGATGAGTTCCATCTGCGTCGTGTCGACCAGCGCGGGCCAGAGGTCTTCCTCCAGAGCCATCTCGACCACGACGCTGCCGCCCATCGAGCTCTGCAGCAGCTCGCGCATGCCGCCGACGGTCGCGCTGAGATTGACCGCCTTCGGCTCGAGCCGCTGACGGCGTGAGAACGCGAGAAGCTGTGCGACCAGCGAGGCGCCGCGTTCGGCGGCCATGCGCATATTGCCGAGACGCTTCAATGTGGGTGCATCGCTCGTGCCGCGTTCGACAAAGGTCAGATTGCCCAGAACGACAGTCAGGAGATTGTTGAAATCGTGCGCGACGCCGGAGGTAAGCTGTCCCACCGCCTCAAGCCGCTGCACCTGCCTTAGCGTTTCCTCGACGCGCTCGCGCTCCTCGATCTGCGACAGGAGCTGGCGGTTGGCGGCGGCGAGTTCTCCGGTGCGCTCGTCGATCCTTCGCTCCAGTGCATCTGCCGCGAGCTTGCTCTCGGTGATGTCGATGTTGCAGCCGACATAGCCGAGATATTCCCCGTTCGGTCCGGCCGAACGGGGCGCGCCCTCGCAGCGCAGCCAGCGCGTCGAGCCGCTGGCATCGCGCATGCGTACTTCGCGGTGCCACAGATCGCGGCTCTCGACGGCGCGCCGGAAGTCGGCGAAGGTCTCCTCGACGTCTTCCGGGTGAACGATGGCGGTCCAGTCCGCGCCGTACAATTCTTCCGTAGGCCGGCCGAAAAATCTCTCGTGATAGCGGTTGAGAAAGATGATCTGGCCGGCCGCATCCGTCATCCAGATCAAAGCCGGCGCACTGTCCGCCATCGAACGGAACCGCTCTTCGCTTTCGCGCAAGGTGTCCTCGCCGCGGCGCCGATCCGTAATGTCCATCATCGTGCCGCTGCCGCGCACGGGCGTGCGCTTGCCGTCGAGCGTGAGACGCCCCGATGAGACGACCCAGCGTTCCTCGCCGGTTTTGGCCCGGCGGATACGGAACTCGGCTTCGTAGGTTCCCCCCGTCAGACCCTTGAAGAAATTGGTGTAGCGCTCGACAACCCAATCGCGGTCGTCCGGATGAATGAGATCGGAGAATGTATTGACGTCGGCGTTCGGCGTCCGGCGACAGGCCGAGGATTTCGAAGAATTCCGGCGACCAGGTCCGGTGGCCGGTGACGGCATCGACGTCCCAGATGCCGATGCCCGTCGCCTGCACGGCCAGACGGAGCCGGGATTCGCTGCCGCGCAAATCCACGGTCCGCGCCGCGAGTGCCTCGGCGGCGTTCTGCAGACTGGCGGCGACCGCATTGACCTCATGGATCGAACTGGACGGCGGATGCGACCGGGTCGCCGCGGCCGAGCGCGCGCGCCGCTTCGGCCAGCCCTTCGACCGGCCGCGAAATGGAGCGTGCAACAAGCGCCGACATCAAAGCGGCCAGAATAAGCAGCGCGAGGCCGCCGACGGCCGCGATCGCAAGATTTCCGGTGATCGAATGGGTGACCTGCGCACGCGGCACCGACACCCCGAAAACCCAGCGATAAATCGGCGAGCGATTGTAGGCGACCACCGTGGGCGCGCCCTCCGGCGAAAGACTTTCCACCACGCCGCTGTCGCCCGAATCGAGGCGTTCGGCCACCAGCGGGCTCGGCTTGCGGCCGACGACGGAATCGCCGCCCTCGCTGCGGGCGACCACGCTGAGATCGCGGTCCAGAATGTCGCCGATCCAGCCCTGGGGCAGTTTCTGCTCGGCCAGGATCTTGTTCAACACCGTGGGCAGCATGACGAAGGCGAGCGAATAACGGACCTTGCCGTTGACCTGAACCGGGGTGTCGACGGCGATCACGGGCTGCTGGGCGTCGGTGCCGGGAAAGAGATTCGAGACCACGGTTTCGCCCTGGCGCAACTGACGCCAAAGCTCGTCCTTTCTGCTCTCGTCCTTGGGCAAGGTCGTGCCGAACGGCAGGCGCGTATTGATGAGCTCCTGTCCCGTCTCGTCAGACAGAACGATCCAGGTCGCATCGCTGTGTTCGATCTCGCGCGCCTGGAGATCGAATGCTTTGAGATTGCCTCTTTCGAGATAGGGAGAGGTCGCGAGCGCCCGATTCAGGGCCGCCGCCTGCCCCAGCTCGCGATCGACGACGAGCGACAGTGCGCGCGCGGTTTCGAGCAGTTGGCGGTCGAACGCCGACCGGGAATTGCGGTAGGAATCCCAAAGCAGATACGCCCCGATCAGAAGCCCCGGTATGAGGAGGCCGAGAGTCAGGAGAACGAGTCGACCGCGGATCGTGGTTATCACTGGCTGCCGTTCTGCCAATGTTCATGCCTCGTTCGATGCGGAATACGCCAGACGGGCCATTAGAGTTACGAAACACCCAGTGGGTCAATCGATCGGCACGCCCCCATAGCTCACGTCTTCCGAGGGTCGGCAGGCTGTGAGAACCGCGCATTGCCGAGCCCGGTCCCGATCGTGAGCACACCCCAGCGTTTCACGTCCTGCATGTCGGGAAGCTCACTCAAACCCTGAACCACCGCGTCATTGTGCATCACGATGGCTGTGTCGTGACCGCCGATTTTCGGAATGGCGTCGCGAATGAGGGTCGGCAGGTGGAATTTGCTCGACGCCCAATTGCCCGGAAGGTTCTGGGATCCGCGTTCGATCGAGCCGTCGGGATTGATGAGGCCCGGACAGCCTATGCCGATGAAGGGCGCAAGCTTGATGCTGTTCTTGGAGGCGTAGGAGATCAGGCCTTCCAGCATCTCGATCAGCTTTTTCACGGCGACTTCACGTGTCGGCTTTTCATCGCGGTGCCGCCAGAGGTCGAACTGAGCAATGGAGATTTTGGAGAGATCGCCGCCGTCTTTCTGGTTCAGCGCGACAATGCCGGTGCGAAAATTTGTGCCTCCGATATCGACTCCGAGAATGGCGTCATAGCCCGCGAACAACCATGACGGCGCAAGATGCAACACACCGATCAGACCGGCTTCGTCGGGATCGTGCCGGATCGGACGAAGTTCAACGTTCACGCCTGCGGATTTCAGGATGATGGAAGCACGGCCGATCGAAAGCTCGCCCACGCGGCTGCCGCGAAGCCCGCCGCCCACGGCGATGCGTTCGGTGTCCTTCCAATCCTTCAGCTTGAGATAATGTGTAATGACGCCGGCCAGGGCGTTGGCATATTCCTCGACGGTTCCGAGCACGATGCCCGCAGCTTCGATGTCGTCGCCGGCGATGGCCTTGTCGAGCCGCTTCTTCGTAATCTCGGCGCTCGTAACATCGCCGAGCGGGTCTTCACCCTTCTTCCGTGCGCCCTTGCGCAGGTCTTCGAGAATGGCGCGGAAGGCGCGGTTGGAGGCCCGGTCGCCGATGAAACCGTCGCCGTCCTTCGCTTCCACATTGTAGCTGTCGAGCACGATGCCGGGCAATTGCGCGGCACCGTGCGCGGCAATGACGTGTGTGTTTGCCTGATCGTTCACTGCCAACCCTCGCTCCCTCAGCGGCTAATCTCGGCGAGCATGGGCTGGAAAGTGATGCGCGAACGGATGACCAGCGCCTTTTCCTGCTTGGCGCCGCGGAGTTCTTCATAGGTAAGATTGATATCCATGCCACGGCGTCCGGCCTCCCGCATCAGGAGGTCGAGATCGCCGGACGTCAGGCGCCCCACAATCGCCCGCTGCAACTGCTCGTTGGTCAGTTCGCCTATATTCATCGCCAGCTCCCCTGCCAATGCCGCTTCACGACGCAACGACGAGGCTCAACGCCCGGCTTCCGGTCACGTTCCTTGCCCCAGGAAAGAAAGTTGAGGCCCGGGGAAGGAAGTTCAGGCACAACTCCCCTGGCGTCACGAAGACGTGACGTCCAAAACCAACAGAACGGGGCACTCTTGGGTTATGCCTCGACCGCGCGCCGTCGGCGCCAAGCAACACGGGAGATTTCGACATGGCCGTTTTCACCCGCCGCGCCGCACTCGGCGCGCTGGCCCTCACGGCCGCCGCGCCGGCCATGCCGGTTTATGCCGCCGCGCCCGCCGCCGGGCGCCAGGTGCCCGGCATCTACCGCTACAAGGTCGGCGAGTTCGAACTCACCGCAATCAATGACGGCATCAATCTGCGGCCGGTTCAGGAGGGCTTTGTCAGGAACGCCTCGCTCGACGACGTGAAGGCGGCGCTGACGGCGGCGTATCTGCCGACCGACAAGCTTCCGATCCCGTTCACCCAGCTCATTGTCAATACGGGCCGGCGTGTCGTCCTGATCGATACCGGCACGGGCGGCCAGATGGCGCCGACGGCCGGCATGCTGATCGAGAACATGCAGGCCGCGGGCATCGATCCGAAGGCCGTCGATACGGTGCTGATCTCGCATTTCCACGGCGATCACATTTTGGGCCTGCGTACCAAGGAGGGCGCGATCGCTTTCCCGAACGCCGAGGTTCAGGTGCCGGAACTTGAATGGGCATTCTGGACCGACGAAGGCGAAATGAGCCGTGCGCCGGACAGTCAGAAGCAGGCTTTTGCGAATGTGCGCAAAGTGTTCGACCCGATCGCCAAGGATGTGAAGAAATATGCGGCCGATCAGGAACTCGTGCCCGGAATTACATCGCTGGCGGCGCATGGGCATACCCCGGGCCACATGGCGTTTCGCGTGAGTTCGGGTTCGGAGCAATTGCTCGTTCTGTCCGACACGTCGAACCACCCGGCCCTGTTCGTGCGCAATCCGGGCTGGCACGCATCCGTCGACATGGAAGCCGCCAAGGCCGAGGAAACGCGTCGCCGCATCTTCGACATGGCGGCCGCGGACCGGATTCCGGTTCAGGGCTATCACTTCCCCTTCCCCGCCGCCGGCCATATCACCAAGGACGGTGATCGCTACCACTTCGTCCCCGTGGCCTGGAACCCCATTCTTTGATGTTCCGGCCTCTGACGTCAGGCCGTCTCGGCGGCAATCCAGGCCCCGTAGCCGGCGTCGATGGCCGTCACCGGAAGTTCCAGTATCGCGGGCGTGTCGTAGGGATGGGCGGCTCTTACCGCCTCCATCAAGGCGGTCGCACGCTCGCGGCGGGTCTTTAGGATCATCACCGCCTCCCCGGCCCGCTCGACCTTTCCCTGCCAGGCGTAAACCGACACCATACCCGGCAGGATGTTGGCGCAGGCGCAGAGTTTGTCCTCGACGAGGCGCCGTCCCGCTGCCTCGGCCTCGCCCGCGGACGGCCAGGTGGTGTAGACTAGAACCGTTTCCTGCATGTAAGCCTCCGTTAAGCTCGCCCTTACGCGAAGCCTATATGTCGTTCCGAAGCTAATTTCCTGCCGGTGAACCAATTGCCGACGTCTACGTCTCTGGATGGTTTGGTGGTGGATGACGGTCTCCATGCGGAGCCGCCGCCCCCGGTCGCGCCCCGGTTCACCAAGATCGCCTTCGTCGCCTCGAGCGCCGACGAGGCCCGCACGGCCGCACGCCGGCTTTCCCACACCTACGGCAATGTCCCGCTCGACCAGGCCGATGTGGTCGTGGCCCTGGGCGGTGACGGACTGATGCTGGAAGCCCTGCACCGCCTCATGGACAAAGGCACGCCGATTTACGGCATGCACCGCGGCACGGTCGGCTTCCTGATGAACGATTACCGCGAGGACGGCCTGCCCGAGCGCCTGGAAAAGGCGGTGCCGACCACGATCCGCCCGCTCGTCATGCATGTGCTCGACACGGACGGAAACCGCCACTTCGCGCGCGCCATCAACGAGGTTTCGCTCTATCGCCAGAGCTATCAGGCGGCGAAGCTCGAGATTTGGGTCGACGGCACGATCCGCATGAAGGAATTGATCGGCGACGGCGCCCTGGTCGCGACCCCGGCCGGTTCGACCGCCTACAACCACTCGGCCTACGGCCCGATCGTCCCGCTGAACGCCCATCTTCTGGCGTTGACGCCGCTCAATCCGTTCCGGCCGAAGCGCTGGCGCGGCGCGCTCCTGCCCGACCGGGCGGAGGTGCGGTTCGGCGTTCTCGACGCCAACAAGCGCCCGGTGTCGGCGGTGGCCGACCACACCGAATTCCGCAATGCCGTCGAGGTCGTGGTCCGCCTCGACCGGGATCGCAGCATGGTCATGCTTCACGACCCCGATCACGGCATGGAAGAGCGCATCATCTCGGAGCAGTTCGGCGCGGCCACGGCACAGCGCTGAGGCTATTGCGGCGGCTCAGATCCATCCGATTTCGCGGGCCGTGATCAGGGCATCCCGCATGATCGAGGTGGCCAGAACGATCAGCAAAACGCCTATTGCGAGATCGACAAACTTCCAGGCTCGCTCGTTGATGTAGCCGCCGGCAAAGAACGCCAGGCACGCCAGTGCGACAAACCAGGAAAACGACGCCAATGCGGCGCCGGCCGAAAACGCAAGGCGATCGTAGATGTTGGCGTACTGGCCGGCAAAGCCGCCGATGAGAACGATTGTATCGAAAAGCACGCCGGGATTGGCGAGCGAAAGAAGGATCGCGGTTGAATACGCGGCCGCTCCGGAACTCTGGGGAGGCTCGATCTTTCCCGGTCTCAGCGCCTTGCGGATGCCGGCGATGCCGAAAACGAAGAAGAAAGTTCCCGCGAGCACGGCGAAACACAATTTGAGCAGCGGATGCTGCGCAATGAGAGTCCCGAATCCGACCGCTCCAAGAGTGATCAGACACACATCGATGACGATGTAGATCGCCGCGATAGCGAACACGAAACGGTGTCGCGCCAGACCGTATTTGAGGAGATATGCGTTCTGCGGCCCAATCGCGACGATCAGGCTGGCGGCCATCCCCAGCCCTCTCAGAAACGGCACGAAGGTCTCCCCCTGGACTCCGGCGCGACTAGACTTCGGGCACGAGGCTTGCCGCCGTCGCGACCCTTGGTTCCGCTACCTCACGATAATGAGGATCCTCAAGCAATTGCTTATGGACCTGATCGAAATGATTCACCGGCACGCCGGGAAACAGATGATGGATCAGATGATAGCAGTCGTTGCGCGGGAAAAATATGAAACGGAGGACAGGATTAACGACGACATTCCGCGATTGTTTAAGTTCGTCGTCAGATTCCATAATGCCGCCGTGGTCGATACAATCGGTCCAGTAGTTCAATGCCGGATATATCCAGGCGAAAGGAACCACGACCAGAAGCAGCGCCGCGACGGGATCGATGAAGAGGTAGACGGCGGCGGCCGCCAGAACCAGGCCCTTGAGCGCTGTGTAGATCGGCCCGTCCCGGTCGGACAGGTCGACGCTGAAGTAACTCGGGAGATGAAGGCCCAGGATCGGCGTCATGATGTGGCGGGCGAGCGTCTTGGGGGTCAGCTCTTCTTCAAACCTGAATTTTTCATGATGATGAAAATCCAGATCCTTTTCGTAATCGCCCAGATGCGCATGATGACTCATGTGCTCTGCTTTGTACGCCTCGTATGTTTTAAGTAGAAGGGCCGCTACGATGCGCCCGAATACCACGTTGTCCATCATCTTTTCTGTGAAGTTAAGATGGCTGCATTCGTGGAGAATGTTATTTATTCCGCGGATTCTCGTTCCGATAAAAAACGCTAATAGAGCGACAAAGAAGAATCGATATTCTACACCCGCGTTAAGCATATAATTGCCTATCGCAATCGCGATTAATATTTGCGCGACATAGGACGACAAGATCAGCGCCGAATTTATGCGCGAATCTTTCGGCAATGACCTGAATGCGGCCATGTAATATTTCTTGGTGGGCATGTAGGACACGGATTAGGCCCTCAACTCAACGATAGGTAACTAAATGTTAACTATCGGTGGTTGATAGGTAAGTAAAATTAATGATTCTGTAGACAGATTAGTGGGGCTTAGCTGCGGTGCTGGATTACGATCTTCTGAGAGCGCTTGCAGCGGTGGTCCGAGAGGGATCGTTCGAAGGGGCGGCGCAAACACTGAGCGTAACGCCGTCGGCGATTTCCCAGCGCATTAAGCTGCTGGAAATGCGTATTGGTGCAATTTTGATTGTCCGAGGAAGACCCTGCACTGCGACGACGGCGGGATTTCAATTGTTCCGCCATATCGAGCTGGTCCAGGTGCTCGAACATGATCTGGTGGCGAGTTTAAGAAGCGAGGGCAGTACGTTGGCCGGCGAACACGTAAAAATCAGAATAGCTGTGAATGCCGACAGCATTTCTACGTGGTTTTCAAAGGTCGTCGCCCGTGCCGGCGCCGAACTGGAAGTGCTGTTTGATATCGTCCCGGACGATCAGGAATATACGGCCGAGTATCTCAGGAAGGGCGAAGCGCTTGCCGCGGTAACCGCGGACGCCGTGCCCGTTCACGGCTTCCGCATCGTCAATATCGGAACACTCGATTACGTCCCCGCGGCGACGCCGGAGTTCATAAAGGCCCATTTTCCCGACGGGACGAATCCGAAAGCGCTGGATGAATCTCCCAGTATTCTGTTCGACCGCAAGGACAGCATCTCCTACCAGTGGATCAAGACGACGTTCAACAGCTCGGCGAAGCTCACGCCGCACTATGTGCCGTCTTTCTCGGGCTATCTCCAGGCGTGCCTGGATGGCGTGGGATGGGGCCTGGTTCCGGAGATAGCGGCCCGGCCCTACCTCAAGAACGGCACCCTCGTTGAACTTCAGCCCGGCACGAACGTCAAAGTGCCCCTGCACTGGCAATACAGCGTCAATGCGGGTCAAACCATGCGGGCTCTGTCCATAATCGTTATGGATGTCGCGCGCAGCGAGTTGATGTCGTCGGAGCAGCCGTCGCAGTTCCAATGATGCGGCCGGTTTGCCGGCGGCCAACCGGCCTTGGCGCTATTCCGCCGCCTTGCGCATGGAATAGGTGTGCTCGATTGCGGGGAAACTGCGGTCGCGCACGTCTGCCGCATAGCCTTCGATCGCGCCCCTGATGTGCTCCCGGAGCGAGCCGTACTTCTTGACGAATTTCGGCACGCGCTCGTTGAGGCCCAGCATGTCTTCCATGACGAGGATCTGGCCGTCGCAGGCGGCCGAGGCGCCGATGCCGATGGTCGGCGCTTTGACGAGATCGGTGATCTTGGCGCCCAGAGGCTCGGCCACCCCCTCCACGACGATGGAAAACGCGCCCGCCTGATCGACTGCCCTGGCGTCGTTGAGAATTGGTTCCCAATCCTTCTCGTCGCGTCCTTGGGCCCTGAAGCCTCCCAAAGTCAGCACCGATTGAGGTGTCAGCCCGATATGGGCCATCACCGGCACGCCGCGGTCGGTCAGGAAGCGGATGGTTTCGGCCATGCGAACGCCGCCTTCGAGCTTCACGGCGCCGGCGCCGGTTTCCTTCAGCACCCGGGTGCAGGCCTTGAAAGCTTCGGCCGGGCTCGCTTCATAGGAGCCGAAGGGCATGTCGATAACGACGAGAGCGTGCTTGGAACCGCGCACCACCGCCTGCCCCTGCAGGATCATCATGTCGAGCGTCACCGGCACGGTGGTCTCGAAGCCGTGCATGACCATGCCGAGCGAATCGCCGACCAGCAGCAGTTCCACGAGGTCGTCGGCCACGGCCGCCGTATGAGCGTGGTAGGCCGTCAGGGTGACGATGGGCTCGCCGCCCTTGCGGGCGTAGATTTCGGGTGCGGTGATCCGGCGAATCTGGGCCTGAATCGACATTCTTGCCTCCGTGGTGCGGCCGGGCAGAAGCATGCTGCGTGGCCGGCCGCAATCACATCGTCATACCGAAGTTAAAACTCAAGATCGAAGGGAAAGATCGCCTTTGGAAGGCCGGGGGCCTGCCCCCTGAGCCGCCGGGCTTGCTTCGCCACCCTGTGTTGCTAGACTTTGAGCAACTGAACTCGTTGGAGGCAGGCGCGACCAGAAGGTCAGCTGCCGCGTCCCGAAGGAAAAAAGTGGACGACCGTGCTCCGCTCCCGACTGCGGCGGCGCTGCCCCGTGGCGCGCAGCCCGCACGTCGGACCGAGGCCCTTTATGCGGCTTTGGACCTCGGCACCAATAATTGCCGGCTCTTGATCGCCCGTCCGATCTGGGACGGGTTTCGCGTTGTCGATGCGTTTTCACGCATCGTCCGGCTTGGCGAAGGCCTGGGCACTTCGGGACGGCTGTCGCACGAGGCCATCACCCGCGCCGTGGAAGCCCTCAAAATCTGCCGTGACAAGATCGTCGCGCGAGGCGTGAAGCGCGCGCGGCTGATCGCGACCGAGGCCTGCCGTTCCGCCGAGAACGGCGAGGAATTCTCCGCCCGCGTTCTGGAAGAGACCGGCCTCGATCTTGAAATCATCGACCGCGCGACCGAAGCCCGCCTGGCCTCCATCGGCTGCGCGCCGCTTGCGGATCCGAACTCCGACGGCGTGCTGCTGTTCGACATCGGCGGCGGCTCCTCCGAACTCGTCTGGCTCGACCGCCACAGCGGCGGCTATTCCGGGGAACCGCGCATCCGGTCCTGGATTTCGCTCGCGGTCGGCGTCGTCAATCTTGCCGAGCGGCACGGCGGCACGCATGTCACCGACGCGATGTTCGAGGCGATGATCGCCGACGTCATTCCGATGCTCGACGATTTTCCGGAAAAGGAAGCGCTGAGGAAGGCATGCTCGCGCGTCCACATGCTCGGCACGTCCGGGACTGTAACGACGCTCGCCGGCGTGCATATGGACCTGCCGCGCTACGACCGCCGTCAGGTCGACGGCGTCTGGCTGACTGTCGAGCAGATCGACAACGTGGTGGGACGCCTGCGCGCCATGACCTATGAGGAGCGCGTCGCGAACCCGTGTATCGGCCGCGAGCGTGCCGATCTCGTCCTTGCCGGCTGCGCCATTCTCGAAGCCTTGCGCCGCACCTTCCCCTGCACGCGGCTGCGCGTCGCGGACCGGGGCTTGCGTGAAGGCATGTTAATAGACCTCATGCGCGCCGATGGCGTCTGGCGCGGACCGAGGTATCGAGGATGACGACGACTAAGGGTGGCACGAAAGGCGGCGCGGAGGGCGGCGGCGGCCGCAATCTGCCGAAGCGGCTCAAGACCGCGAAGAAACGCACGACCTCCCAGCAGCTCTGGCTGGCGCGGCAGATCAACGATCCCTACGTGGCGCGCGCCAAGCGCGAAGGCTTCCGCTCGCGCGCGGCCTACAAGCTGATCGAGATCGACGAGAAGCACAAAATTCTGAAAACGGGCGACCGCGTCGTCGATCTCGGCGCCGCGCCGGGCGGCTGGTGTCAGATCGCGATGACGAAAATCGGCGACAGGGGCAAGATCGTCGCCATCGACATCCTGGAGATGGAGCCGGTGCCGGGCGTGGATTTCGCCAAGATCGATTTTCTCGATCCGGACGCGCCGGCAAAGCTGAAGGCGATGCTCGGCGGCCCCGCCGATGTGGTCCTGTCCGATATGGCGGCGAACACGACGGGTCATAAGCAGACCGATCATCTGCGGACGATGAATCTCGTCGAAGCCGCCGCTGAATTTGCGTGCGAGGTTCTGGCGCCGAACGGCCGCTTCCTCGCCAAGGTTTTGGCGGGCGGCACGGAGAAGGACCTGCTCGCTATCCTGAAACGCGATTTCAAGGATGTGAAGCACGTCAAGCCGCCGGCAAGCCGGACGGGTTCGTCCGAGCTGTACGTACTTGCAACAGGGTTTCGCGGATAACCCTTGCGGGCTATCGGGCGCGGGCCGCCTTGCGTCTTTCGCGGCGCGCGGCATAGTTCGCGACTTTCTTGGCAATCCACACCAACGCGGCAGCCTTCAGAATACGTCGGATCATCGTGGTTCTCCTTCGATGATCAAATGGGATGAAACGGCAAGTTGTTCCCGCCGAGCGGCGAGCACCCGACTTTTTCTGCACCGGTCATCGAATGGCCACGGCGTGCTGGCGACCATCGTCAGAAACCCATTATGAAGTGGGTCACTCGATCTGAACCACCAGAGCCGGGACATCCCTCCAACTCTTCTCACTGGATTTTCGTTCGGCGGATGTGGTTTGCTGCGCATGCACTGCCACGAATGCCCCCCAAGAGGATACGCGATGAAGCCAATCCCTCGTTTGACAGCCGTGACTCTGGCCTTCGTGCTGGCGTCGCAGCTTCCGGCATTGGCGCAGGACGAAAAGCCGGTCAACAGCTCGCTCGTCACCGAGACCGTCTACAATCTCAACCGCGTGAAGATTATCGAGAGCAACACCTCGTCGCTCCGGCCCGGATCCGTGTACGACGTCGCCACCTACTTCGAGTCTCTTCTGCGTGCACCGATGCCGGGGTACAATTATGAGTTCATCGATTCAGGTCTCGGCGCCACCGAGCCGCTCTATCCGATGTTCCAGAAGGGCCATCAGGCCAGTTACGCACAGCTAATCCCGGCGCTGCTCTTCGATTCCCGCCACATCGACCACCGCTCCTCGCTCGACACACCGGAAGGCTGCCGCGTCGACAGCGGCTATTTCCTGCGCAACATCAGCGAATATCCCGATACGGAGTTCGTGAAGGAGCGCGCCGAGGGCTATACCCGCGTCGTCGTCCGGCTTGAGCATTACACGAAGCTCCGTCCCGACGCGGAATGCGGCCGCCACGTCTCCCACGACCCCGACCCGAATTTCGACCCGATGGAATTCATCTGGTCGCATCGCGACGCGATGTCGTTCAAGGACTTCCCGCAGGAAGAGCTTCACCGCTTCGAAGCCAAACTTTCGGTGAATTTCCCGATGATCGAACAGCGCGGCTATGACGAGCGCCCGCCTTTCGACCTGAACGATCTCAAGAAGAATTCGCTCTGGTATTATCCCGACGGACACGCCTTCGATTATGGGATAGACACTCCGCGGCCGCAGAAAGCCCTGAGCACATTCAAATTCCCGCGTCAGACCGTCGTCGAAGCCGATGCCAAGCTGCAGACCGACTATCCGCTGAACGCGCTTCTGAAGCCCGCCGAATACGGCAAGGTAATCGACTATCTGAACGGCAAGCCGGTTCCGGATTTCGACGCGACGAGCGAGCCCGGCAATGACGTTCTGCGGCTGTCGGATGTGACGCCGGTCAATGTCTATACGATGGGCCTCAAGACACAGCCCATCACCGATGTCGTCGCCGACGTTTCGAACATGAGCAATTTCAGGCTCGTCGGCATGACGATCAAGCCCGAGGAGCCGCAGCTCGATCATTCCTGGACCGGCGAGCGCATCGTCCCGCAGATCCGGTTTGTCTATCAGATGGTCAATCCGCGCGACCCGGCACATGTCGTCGAGCAGCTCTATTTCCACCTGAAATGGGATGTCGTTGACCGCACGGCCGACGAAGCCACGCGCGAGGAACAGAAAAGCTATTTCCTGAGCCGCGTCGACGCGCTGACCAAAGCGCGCGAGAACGGCGCGGGCGACGAAGCTCTGCGCGCCTTCATCCGCGAATTCACCATGGCGCGCCCGGTGCACGCCATTTCGTTCAGTTCGACTTTGACCGGGATCTGGGTGCTCGGCAGCCTGGAGCGCGACAACACCACGCGCGAATTGCTGCCGCTCCGCACGGTCCGCCAGGGCATCGACTACGGCTTCTATTCGACGGTCTACGACACCGATCTCCTGCGTGCGGAAATCGCGAAGGAGACCGGCGACCGCAAGGCACAGCTTCAGACCGTTCTGGACTCGCTCACTGTACAGACTTTCCGCGACCCGAAGCGCCAGGACGTCCACGCGCTCCGCTTCAACACCGTCTCATGCGCGCAATGCCATCAGATGTCGGGGCGCGACGGGGTCCACATGTCGATCAACGACGGCATCAACAGCAAGATCACGACGCCGATCGTGGTCTCGGAATATTACTTCCGCGAAGCCGATGCGCAGTTGAAGGGCGACATGCAGAAATGGCTGGCGTCGCGGTAGTGGGTAGCCTCCTCCCTCTCCCATAGGGAGAGGGCCGACTCGAACCGGTAGGTTCGAGCGGGGTGAGGGGCGCGAACTATCCGGATACTCCACACCCCTCACCCGGATCGCGCTCCGCGCGACTCGACCTCTCCCTTTGGGAGAGGTGGGCTCCGAGCCCCTATCCCCGATCCTGCATCCCCGTAACCGGGTCCGGCGCCACGCGCTTCTTGCTGTTGTGGCGCGACACTTCCTCGCCGGCGTCCGGCGGCAGGCGCAGGAAGGAGATGAACGACAGGGCGGAGACCACGCCCACCACGGCAAACGCCCATCTGAAATCCTGGACCAGGAGTTCCGCGCCGCCGCGCGCATACATCGCGCCTTCCAGGGTCAGCGCGCCGATGGAGACGCCGACAGACAGCGAGACCTGCTGCGCCACGCTGATGAAACTCGTGGCCTGGCTCATGCGGCGCTGGTCGATGTCGGAATAGCCCAGGGCGTTGATGCTGGTGAATTGCAGCGAGCGGAAGAAGCCGCCGGTCAGAAGGACGAGCAGGATGATGCCGTAAGGCGTGTCGGGCGTGAACGCGCCCGGAGCGGCGACGAACAGCGCGCTCAGCACGGCGTTGCACACAAGAATGGTGCGGAAGCCGAGCAGGCGCAGAATCGGGGCGGCGGCCGTTTTCATGGCGAGGGAGCCGACCGCGGTAACAAAGGTCAGCATGCCGGACTGAAACGCCGTCAGGCCGAAGCCGATCTGGAACAGAAGCGGCAGGAGGAACGGCGACGCGCCGACGCCGATGCGGAACAGCGAGCCGCCGACGACGCTCGCCCGGAAGGTCTGGATGCGGAGCAGTTTGAGATTGAGGATCGGCGCCTTGGCGCGGCGTGCATGGAATACATATGCCCAGAGCATGGCCGCGCCGCAAAACAGCAACGCTATGCTCATCGGCAGCGGCATGATGTCGAGGCCGATCGCGGTTGACCCTGTGACGAGGGTCGCGAGGCCAAGTCCGGACAGGACGAAGCCGATGGCGTCGAACTTCACGTGTTTCTCGCCGCGAATATCCGGGATGAACAAAGTCGCGAGGACGAGGCCGAGCACGCCGATCGGCACGTTGATCCAGAAGATCCAGCGCCAGTCGAAATAGGTGGTGATGAAGCCGCCGAGCGGCGGACCGAGGACCGGGCCGACAAGGGCCGGGATGGTCAGCCAGGCCAGCGAGCCGACGAGCTCGGTCTTCGGCACCGTGCGCAAGATGACGAGGCGGCCGACCGGCACCATCATCGCCCCGCCCATGCCCTGCACGATGCGGGCGCCGATGATCTGCCCCATCGAGTCCGACAGCCCGCACAGGATCGAGCCGAGCATGAACACGCCGATGGCCATCCGGAACACGATCCGCGCGCCATAGCGGTCGGCAACCCAGCCGGAGGCCGGAATGAAGACCGCGAGGCTCAGAAGATAGGAGGTGACCGCCAGTTTGAGCTGGATCGGGCTCACCCCGATATCCACCGCGATCGCCGGCAGCGAGGTCGCGAGAACCGTTGAATCCAGGTTCTCCATGAACAGCGCGCACGCAACGATCAGGGGGACGAGGGTGCGCGGTGGCAGCATGGCTCCGGTAGATAGAGCGGATTCGGGTGAAAGGGCTATGCGCCTTTATTCCCCTCTGGTGTTCCCCTCTCCTGCGAAGCGGGAGAGGGTCGAGTGCGCCGGCAGGCGACCGGGGTGAGGGCACGCTTGAGCCCCATCGCTTGCCCTCACCCGGCGGCGCTGCCGCGCGTCCGACCTCTCCCGCTGTGCGGGAGAGGTATGAAGAGCCAGCCCTTCCCCACTGCCCGGTGGCGTGCTATCCACCCTCGCCAACTCCCCGGAGCGGTCGCGACTCGCGTTTTTGCGCAGCCCCTCCGCATATCCGAACCTTAAGGATGATGTTGGCATGGCCCGCCTGATCGATACGGCCTTCGGGCCCGAAGCTCTCACTTTCGACGATGTTCTCTTGCGGCCGGGCCTCTCCGAGGTCATGCCCAGCGAGACCGACATCCGCTCGCGGGTCACGAAAACCATCTCCGTCAACATCCCGATCCTCTCCTCCGCGATGGACACGGTGACGGAGTTCCGCCTCGCCATCGCCATGGCCCAGGCCGGCGGCATGGGCGTTATCCACCGCAATCTGACGCCCGAGGAACAGGCCGATCAGGTGCGCGCGGTGAAGAAATTCGAAAGCGGCATGGTGGTGAACCCGGTCACCATCCATCCCGACCAGACGCTCGCCGAAGCCTTCGACCTGATGACGCGCTATTCGATCTCCGGCATTCCGGTGGTCGAGCGCGGGCCCAACGGCCGCGCCGGCAAGCTCGTCGGCATCCTGACCAACCGCGACGTGCGCTTCGCGACCAATCCGAACCAGCCGGTCGCCGAACTGATGACGAAGGAACGCCTCGTCACCGTCCGCGAGAACGTCAACCAGGCCGAAGCCAAGAAGCTGCTTCATCAATACCGGATCGAAAAGCTGCTCGTCGTCGACGAGGATTTCCGCTGCACCGGCCTCATCACCGTAAAAGACATCGAGAAGGCGGTGACGAACCCGCTCGCCAACAAGGACGATCAGGGGCGCCTGCGCGTCGCCGCCGCATCGACCGTGGGCGACAGCGGCTTTGCGCGCACCGAGATGCTGATCGCGGCGGGCGTCGATCTCATCGTCATCGACACCGCGCACGGCCATTCGCAGCACGTGCTGAACCAGGTGGCGCGCGTGAAGAAACTGTCGAACTCGGTTCAGGTCATGGCCGGCAATGTCGCCACCGCATCGGGCACCAAGGCGCTGATCGATGCGGGCGCGGACTCGATCAAGGTCGGCATCGGCCCGGGCTCGATCTGTACGACGCGCATCATCGCGGGCGTCGGCGTGCCCCAGCTCACCGCCGTGATGGAAGCGGCGGAAGAAGCGCACAAGCAGGACATTCCGGTGATTGCCGACGGCGGCATCAAATATTCGGGCGATCTCGCCAAGGCGCTCGCGGCCGGCGCGGACGTCGCGATGGTCGGCTCACTGCTCGCGGGCACAGAAGAAAGCCCCGGCGAGACCTTCCTTTATCAGGGCCGTTCCTACAAAGCCTATCGCGGCATGGGATCGGTCGGCGCGATGTCGCAAGGTTCGGCGGACCGCTATTTCCAGCAGGACATCAAGGACAGCCACAAGCTCGTGCCGGAAGGCATCGAAGCGCAGGTGGCGTACAAGGGCCCACTCGGCAGCGTGCTGCACCAGCTCGCGGGCGGCCTGCGCGCCTCGATGGGCTATGTCGGCGCGAAGAACCTGAAAGAGTTCGGCGAGAAGGCCGAGTTCGTCCGCATCTCGGGCGCGGCACTTCGCGAAAGCCACGTCCATGACGTGACCATCACGCGCGAAAGCCCGAACTACCCGACGCGCGTATAACCGCGCATGACCGTCCAGTCCGTTCTCCTTCCCGTTTTCGCCGAGGTCGCCCTCACCTTTTTCCTGATGGTCTGGATGGGCCGCGCGCGCTTCGGCGCGATCAGAAGCGGCCATGTGAAGGTGAAGGATCTCGAGAGCAATTGGTCGAACTGGCCGGAACGCCCGACGCAGATCGCGGCGGCCTATCACAACCAGTTCCAGCTGCCGGTTCTGTTTTATGTTCTGGTGCTGATCGCGCTCATCACCACTCAGGCCGATTTTCTGTTCGTCGTCCTGTCCTGGCTGTTCGTCGTGATGCGCGTCATCCACGCTTACATCCACACCGGCCGCAACGATTTCAGCCTGCGCTTCCGCGCCTTCATGCTCGGCGCACTGATCCTGCTCGTCATGTGGGTGTACGTGCTCCTGAAACTGTTTGTCGGATTCTGACGCGCCATGGCACTCGACCCGGCCCTTCTTCTCCTGATCGCCCGCGTGCTGATCGGCGGCGCGTTTTTCGTCATCGGCATCCGCATCCTGCTCAGCCTGAAGCTGGTTGCCGGATTTCTGGCGGCGAAGAACATTCCCTACCCGACGTTTGTCGCCGCCTCGGGGGCTGCGATCGAGATCGTGCTCGGCGCGCTCGCGATCGCCGGCATCGCCCTTCCCGCCGTCTCGATCGGCCTTGCTTTGTTTGTCGTTGCCGCCACCTTGATGGGCCACGATTTCTGGAACCAGAAAGGTCCACAACGTTCAATGGAACTCGGCACCGCAATCTCTCATCTCATCATGGTCGGCGGCCTTCTCTCGCTCGCGGCGGCATCGCTGTGAAGCCCGGCGCGCATGCCAGCGCGGCCATCGAGGTCCTGACCGATATCGAGACGCGGCGCAGGCCCGCCGCGGATGCGCTGAAGGATTGGGGCCTCTCCCACCGCTTCGCCGGATCGAAGGACCGGGCGAATGTCGCAAGCCTCGTCTACGACGTGCTGCGCAAGCGCGCATCGCTCGCCTGGCGCATGGGCGCGGAAACGCCGCGCGCGCTCGTCATCGGCGCGCTGGCCGTCACGCGCGGCCTCGACATGGACGCGATCGCCGGATCGTTCGCCGACAGCCCGCATGCGCCCGAACCTCTGTCGCATGACGAGCGGAAACTCGTCTCCTCCGGCACGCTCGACGGCGCGCCGGACTGGGTGCGCGGCGATTATCCGGAATGGCTCGACCCGCACTTCGCCCGCGTCTTCGGCGACACACGCGCCGAGGAAGGCGCGGCGCTCGCCGAGCGCGCGCCGCTCGATCTGCGCGTCAACATGCTCAAGACCGACCGCGACCTGACGCTCGCCGACCTGTCCCATCTCCACCCCGCACCGACGCCGCACTCCCCCGTCGGCATCCGCATTCCCCTGCTCAATGACGGGCGCGGCCCGCCCGTGCAGTCGGAGCCGGCTTTCCTCAAGGGCCTCGTCGAAGTGCAGGACGAAGGCTCGCAGCTTGCGAGCCTGATCGCGCATGCGGCGCCCGGCGAACAGGTGATCGATCTGTGCGCCGGCGCCGGCGGCAAGACGCTCGCAATGTCCGCCGGCATGAACAATACCGGCCAGCTTTTCGCCCATGACAGCGATCTGCGCCGCCTCGCGCCGCTGCATGAGCGCGTCGCGCGCGCGGGCGTGCGCAATCTCACGGTCCGCTCGCCGCGCGGCAAGGAAGATGTGCTGGCCGATCTCGAGGGCCGCGCCGATCTCGTTCTGGTCGACGCGCCCTGCACCGGCACCGGAACCTGGCGCCGCAACGCCGATGCGAAATGGCGCATGCGCCCGGGCGCGCTCGACGTGCGCCGTGCCGAGCAGACGGCCGTGCTGGAAGACGCCGTGCGCTATGTGAAGCCCGGCGGGCGGCTCGTCTACATCACCTGTTCGGTGCTGTCGGAAGAAAACGAGGAACGTCTCGCCGAATTCCGTGCTGTACAGACGGATTTCGAACCCGTGCCCGCGAAAGAGGCGGCGGAGACCGCGGGCCTCGCGCCTTTGGCGGCTTACGCCAACAGCGACGGGTCGGGACTTCTGATGACGCCGAAGCGCACGGGCACCGACGGCTTCTTCGTCGCCGTCATGCGGCGTCGCGCTTCGAATTAGGCTCCGCGCCGGACGGCTGCCAGTCGGCCGTCTGCGCCGTCGTGAACTCGACCGTCCAGCGGCCGGGCTTCGCGCATTCGGCTGTCGCCGGCTGTTGCAGCAGTTCGACATATTCCGCGCGCGGGATCAGCTTCGCGCCGAGGCCTTCGACCCACGGACGGATCACCTGGTGATCCACCGCCTTCACGCCCCAGGCATCCATGTGGTGGTAAAGGCTGATGATCGCGAGCTTGGACGCGTCGTTCGCGGTGTGGAACATGCTGAGCGCCGAAAACACCGGCCCGAGCGAAACGCCGAACACGCCGCCGACGAGATTGCCGGTCTCGTCCCAGACTTCGACCGAATGGGCGTAACCGAGGTTGAACAGGCTCTGCAGAAGCCGCTGCGTCCTCGGATAGAGCCAGGTGACATGGATGCGGCGGCGCGGCGCGGCGCACGCCACGAGCACTTCCGGAAACGCCTGGTCGATCGTCACCCGGAAGGGCGAGTTCTTCATCGAACGCCGGAACCGGCGCGGCACGTGGACGTCCTTCAGCATCATCACCGAGCGCTGGGACGGCGACCACCATTTGAGCGGGCCGACATGGGACATCTGGTAAAAGCCGGCGCGCATGCCCGCGAGGAAGCCCTCCGGAGAGGCGTCGTGGACCGGGCCGCCATAACCGTCGGGCGAGCGCCAGATCGACGTCTCGTTCGGGATCCGGGGGCCCGGCACGATCAGGCGGTAGAGGGTTTCAAGCGCCAGAGCCGGCGCGGCCGAAACCCGGCTGGGCAGCATCGTGAAAGCGAGACCGAGCACCTGGCGGGAGACCCAGGTCTGGAAATTTTCGGAAAATTCGGGGGCCGGCCCCGCAATTGTCGACGCCGAGGTCGCCTTCTGGGCCGTTTCGGAGGCTTCGGACATAAGAAAAATCGCTTTTGTGGACGTGACGCTCTAGCCCGCCATTTGGCGCCATCATCCCCAAAACAACGTAAACATGGACCGATCCCCGTTGCAGACCGGTTATCTTTCACTTAACCCCTCTCCATGACACCTCCCCCCGCTCCCGCCTCCGCCCCCGCTCACGACCGCATCCTCATCGTGGATTTCGGGTCCCAGGTGACCCAGCTCATTGCCCGCCGCGTCCGGGAACAGGGCGTCTATTGCGAGGTCGTGCCGTCCCAGAAGGCGGAAGAGGCCTTCAAGACCTTCAATCCCAAGGGCGTGATCCTGTCCGGCGGCCCGGCCTCCGTGACCGAGCTCGACACCCCGCGCGCGCCGCAGGCGGTGTTCGACGCCGACATTCCCGTGCTCGGCATCTGCTACGGCGAACAGACCATGATGGCGCAGCTCGGCGGCGGGGTCGAAGCCGGCCACAGCCGCGAATTCGGCCGCGCCGAGATCGAGGTCGTGGCGCAGAGCCATCTGTTCGACGGCGTCTGGCAGACCGGCCACAAATATCCGGTCTGGATGAGCCACGGCGACCGCGTCACCTCCCTGCCCCAGGGCTTCAAGGTCATCGCCGTGTCCGAAGGCGCGCCGTTCGCGGCCGTCGCCGACGAGGCGCGGCGCTATTACGCCGTGCAGTTCCATCCGGAAGTCGTCCATACGCCGGACGGCGCGCGGCTGATCCGCAATTTCGTCCGCGAGATCGTCGGCGCCAAGGGCGACTGGACGATGGCGGCCTATCGCGAGGAAGCGATCAGGAAGATCCGCGAACAGGTCGGCAAAGGCCGCGTCATCTGCGGGCTTTCGGGCGGCGTCGATTCATCGGTCGCGGCGCTTCTCATCCATGAAGCGATCGGCGACCAGCTCACCTGCGTGTTCGTCGATCACGGCCTGCTGCGCAAGGACGAGGCCGAACAGGTCGTGACCCTGTTCCGCAATCATTACAACATCCCGCTCGTCCATGTGGACGCCTCGGACACCTTCCTGAAGGAACTCGAAGGCGTCAGCGATCCCGAGCTGAAGCGCAAGACGATCGGCCGGCTGTTCATCGACGTGTTCGACGCGGAAGCGAAGAAGATCGGCGGCGCGGATTTCCTCGCCCAGGGCACGCTCTATCCGGACGTGATCGAAAGCGTCTCGTTCCACGGCGGCCCGTCCGTCACCATCAAGTCGCATCACAATGTCGGCGGCCTGCCCGAGCGCATGAAGATGAAGCTCGTCGAGCCGCTGCGCGAACTCTTCAAGGACGAAGTCCGCGCGCTCGGCCGCGAACTCGGCCTGCCCGACACCTTCGTCGGCCGCCACCCCTTCCCCGGCCCCGGCCTCGCCATCCGCATCCCCGGCGAGATCACGCGCGAGAAGATCGACATCCTGCAGAAGGCGGACGCGATCTATCTCGAGGAAATCCGCAAGGCGGGTCTGTACGACGTGATCTGGCAGGCGTTTGCCGTGCTGCTGCCGGTGCGCACGGTCGGCGTCATGGGCGACGGGCGTACCTACGACAGCGTGCTCGCGCTCCGCGCCGTGACCTCGGTCGACGGCATGACGGCGGATTTCTACCACTTCGACATGAATTTCCTGGGCCGCGCGGCGACGAGGATCATCAACGAAGTGCGCGGGATCAACCGGGTGGTCTACGACGTGACGTCGAAGCCGCCGGGGACGATTGAGTGGGAGTGAGGGGGCGGCGTACTCTGGAGGGCTAGATCGTAGTTCTTCGTAGAAGGCCCTTGTCTAACCGTTACCGATTACTACCGAGTGGTTCTGCCAGTCCGATGAGAAGTCCTTCGGGGCCGCGGATGTAGCAGAGCCGATACGCGTCCTCGTACTGAACCACTTCGCCGACGAGTTGCGCACCGTGCTTGCGGAGTCTGGTGAGTGTGTCGTCGATGTCGCTCACTGTGAACATGGCACGCAGGTAGCCGAGGGCGTTCACCGGGGCGTTCCGGTGATCGGCGACTACAGACGGGGTGAGAAAACGCGAGAGCTCGAGGCGGCTGTGGCCGTCGGGAGTGACCATCATGGCGATCTCGACGCGCTGATTACCCAGTCCGGTGACGCGTCCGGCCCATTCTCCTTCAATCATGGCTCGCCCCTCAAACGTCAGGCCAAGCTCGGTGAAAAAAGAGATGGCATCATCGAGAGATTCCACCACGATGCCGACATTGTCCATTCGCAGCAATTTGCTTTCAGTCATGATTTCGCTCGTGTCCCTGGTGATGGTGTAGGTGGGCGGTAGCGGATCCGCTCGCGACGCTCAGGCGGCGAGAAGCTCGTCCAGTTGCTCGAACTGCTCGCCAAACCCGCTTGTACTTCCGGACGCGATCGCTTCGTCGAGAGCTTGCTTCGAGGGGTAAAGGTCGTGCATGACGACCAATGTCTCGTCACCCCGTTCTTCGAAGGTCACTGTGGTAACGGCCCCACCTTCGCCGCCTTCGTCATTGGTCCAGACGACGCGGGAGTTTGGTATCACTTCGATGTACCTGCCGAAGAACGCCATAGGCTGTTCCGAGGACGGATGGTCGAATACCAAACGGTATGTACCCCCAGTGCGAACATCCATCTCGCATGAAAGCATGGTCAAGCCACACGACTTCGGAACCCACCACCTTTTGAACAGATCGGGCTTGGTCCACGCCTCGAACACGATGCGCGCCGGTCCGTTGAAGGTCCGCCTGACGACCAGCTCGCGCTCGGACTTCTGTTCCACCGTCGTGCGGTTCTTCCCGGCGGCGGAATCATTCTTTCCTTTTGCGTCCATCGGACTTTTCCTTCTCTTTCAGTTCCTCGACCACCATGTCCAGCTCGTCGAAGCGTGAAGCCCAGAGCTGACGGTACGCCTCGATCCATGCCGTCTCTTCCGCCAGCCGGCGGGGGCCGAGCTTGCAGGTCCTCACGCGCCCGACCTTCTCTGTGGCTACGAGCCCGGCCTTCTCTAGAACGCCGACGTGCTTCTTCATGCCCGTGAGGGTCATGTGGAACTTCTCGGCAAGGTCCGTAATCGAAGAGTCACCTCGCCCGAGCTGCTCCAGAACGCCACGTCGGGTGGCGTCCGAGAGCGCGGCGAACGAGGCGTCGAGGCGGGCTGCTGAATACTGAACCATTGGGTTCAGTATTTAGCGCACGGATTGGCGGCGCGCAAGGGGAAGCCGAGCGCGCGCTATTTCAGCGGCAAAAACAGTTCCGCCATCGCCTCACCTCCGGGAAGAAGCTCAGCCGCGGGCAATAGATCGGGAAGTCGAGGAGCTACTGAAGGAGATCCGAGCACGTGGGACGCGCTCAGAAGAACTCCTTGTAGGGGCGCAGATCGACTTCCTGCGACCAGGCCGAGGGGTGCTGTCGGTAGATGTTCCAGTAGGTCTCAGCGATAGCGGCGGTCTGCAGCAGCCCGTCCTCGCCCCGCTCGGCAGCGACGTCGGGCGAGTTGGTCCTGAGGACATCGCCATCGATGCCGCCGTCGATGACGACGTGCGCAACGTGCAGGCCCATCGGCCCGAATTCGCGCGCCATACTTTGAGCGACCACTCTGAGGCCGGCTTTGGCGGCGGCGAAATGGGCATATCGGGGTTTGCCAGACCCCGGTCGACGGCATGACGGCGGATTTTGACCTGCCCCCTTTCTGATCACTCGATTTGAGTGAGAGTCCGTCATTCTCAGGAGGCGGACGTGAAGAAGAGCAGGTTCAACGAAGCGCAGATTATCGGCGTGCTGCGGCGTTGGGGCAGGTCAATTCGAAAACCGGAAAAATTGACGAAACAAAAAGCACCTGATCCAACTCGGCCAAGCCGCCAAATTGCCTTGGGAAACGGGACGACTTCTCCATGACAGCCACCAACCGCATCGTCCTCTCCAGCGACCACGGCGCCATTCAGCTCCGACAGGCCATTGCCGTTCATATCGCGGCGCATGGCTGGGTGGTGGTCGACATCGGACCGACGACGCCGGAGAGCACACACTATCCGAAGCACGGCGAAGCGGCGGCGCGGCTCGTCGCCTCCGGCGATTGCCGGTTTGGCATCATCCTATGCGGCACCGGCCAGGGCATCATGATGGCGGCGAACAAGGTAAAGGGCATCCGTTGCGGCGTCTGCGTCGACACATTCTCAGCCCGCATGATCCGCCAGCACAACGATGCCAACATGCTTTCGATTGGCGCGCGCGTGGTGGGCGAAGGGCTGGCGCTCGATATCGTGGATGCGTTCCTGACCGCCCAGTTCGAGGGCGGCCGGCATGCGACGCGGGTGGAGATGATTGGGGCGCTGGAGGGGTAGCGCCGTTCTTTGCTTCTTCTTTGGGAGAATGTGGCTCTCGGTCATGGCACCACCGCCATCCTTGGCTTGCAAAAGGCCATTCGCGTCCTGCGCATTATCGTCAAAAAATTTGCAGGACGATGTCGATTTCCGAAAACCCCGTTCGTCGTCACTATGACAGGCCCTGTGGGGCCGGCTCGAACAAGGAGACAGACGATGCGTGTGATGGTGCTCGTGAAGGCTACCGAGGACAGCGAAAAGGGCTTTTTCCCGACGCCCGAGACGACCGAGATGATGGAGGCGATGGGCAGATTCAATGAGGAACTGGTCAAGGCCGGCATCATGCAGCCCGGGGTCGGCGACGGCCTCAAGCCTTCCTCGGAGGGCAAGCGTGTTGCGTTCGATGGTCCCGGCCGTACGGTTATCGACGGACCTTTCGCCGAAACCAAAGAGCTGGTCGCCGGCTTCTGGGTCTGGGACGTGAAGGACATGGACGAGGCGGTCGCCTGGGTGAAGCGCTGCCCCAACCCCATGCCGGGACCGAGCGAGATCGAAATCCGGCCGCTGTACGAGATGGCTGATTTCCAATGAGAAGCTGACGCCGGAGCCATTGAACGGAAATACCCGATCTCGCGAGAGAGATCGGGTACGGCCCGGCGAGAGGTGCTCCCATCGGTCCGCGTCTTTCTTGATCATCTGGCGGCTGAGTTTTCCAAGACCGTCCTGATGTAGATCGTCCATCGCGTTGGACGCTAAGTCCCGATCATGACGACTTCTCGGCCGATCTCTTGAGCCCTTAAATTGCTCAACGAGAAAGGGCGTTCCGGAGTCATCGGGCAATGGACAGTATCGCGACAACAGAGAAAGCCGGCGTCCTTACCGAGAGGCTCGGCAAGGTGGTTTCGGGCACTCCCCACACAATCGGCGAGGGTTTCACCGCGAACCATTTCTCCGAGGAAATGTTCGACGGCCCCAGCGCGACGACAGTCGAGGCCGGCGCCACAACAGAGATCGTGATGGAATCCCCTGAGCCGTCCCACTTCGTGTTGATGGCCGCGAAGCCGATCCGCGAAGCGTTCGTCAAGCGTGGCCCGCTGGTGATGTCCACGGCGGAAGATGTTCAGGAAACGCTTGCCGGCTACGCCCAAGGCAAGTTCGGCCGGATCCCCACTAACCCAGGCAGCGTCAATCCTTTTGCCACGCGCAGTCCGGAGCACGGCGCGAACGGCAGAACCTTGCTCCGCGGAGGTACGTCAATGTCTTCTGTCGAACACCGCGAGAACGGGCCTGTCGGTACAATCGTCTTCGGCATCTCCGACAGCGAGCGCGAACGCGAACAAAAGCTGCGCGAGCAGTTCGCTCATTTCTGGTCAACAGCCACCGGGGAGCCGCGCGCGATCTATGACACCTTCATCTCGGCCAGTCCGCTGACCGAAGACGTCATTCTCGAGGCCGTGGATGATGCAAAAGTGCAAGGCTGGTGGGTTCGCCCGCGGGAAACCGAGCCCGGTCAGGCGATCCTGTTCGTTCACGGCGGCGGCTATGTGCAGGGCTCCGCGAAGGCCTATCGCGGCTTCGTCAGCCAGATCGTCAGTCGCACGGGAATTCCCGCGCTCGTGATCGACTATCCGCTGGCACCCGAGGCGACGCTTCCGCTCGCGCCACAGGCGGCGCTGAAGGCGTGGCGCTTTCTGATCGACCAAGGCTTCGAGCGGATCGCCATTGTCGGCGATTCCGCCGGAGGCGGACTGACTTTGATCACTCTCGCAGAGCTGATCCGGCAACCGCGAGGTCCTGCGCCGATCGCCGGAGTGGCGTTCTCGCCGTGGACCGACCTTGCCTTCACCGGAGCGTCGATGACGGATGCCAATGTGGTCGATCCGTTGGTTGGCTATGAGTATCTGCGGGAGTGCGCGCGGAGTTATCTCGGGGCCGCGAACGCCTCCGATCCGCTGGCATCACCGCTCTACGCCGAGTTGCAGGGCCTTCCCCCTCTTCTCATTCAGGTCGGTACAGACGAATGTCTCCTCGACGATTCCCGGCAATTTGCCGATCGTGCGGCGCGCGCGGGCGTGCCGGTGCAACTCGAAGTCTGGGAAGGCATGCACCATGTCTTTCAGCTCGACGTTGCGCATCTCGAAAGCAGCCGCGCCGCACTTGATCGAGCCGCTCGCTTCCTTCGCAGCGCCTTTGCCCGCTGATCACAGCAAACTGCCGGAATCCTGGAAAACGGAGAATTGTCATGACGGAAGAGACCATTTCGGGCAGCGCATACGACGTTGTCATCGTGGGCGGCGGGTCCGCGGGCGCGGTACTGGCGAACCGGCTGAGCGAGGATCCCGCGAGGCGAGTGCTTCTCCTGGAAGCCGGTCAGGCTTATGCGCCCGCCGACTACCCCGACGTGATCGCGAACGCGAACCGCGTCGGCGGCGATAAAGCTCATGACTGGGGCTACCACACCCAGGACCATATCGGCCTCGGCCATGACGTGAACGCCATTCGCGGCAAGGTGCTCGGAGGCAGTTCGGGCGTGAACGCCGCTGTCGCGATGCGCGCTCGACGATCCGATTTTGCGCGCTGGACGGCGCGCGGGATCCACGGCTGGTCCTTCGAGGATGTCCTGCCGATCTTCAAGGCAATGGAGAACACGCCGACGGGCGACGATGCCTGGCACGGACGCTCCGGCCCCTTCCCCATCCGTCAGACGACGATGGAGCAGAACACGCCTTCGATGCAGGCGTTCGTGCGGGCCGCGGAAGCAGTCGGCCTCGCACGTGTGAGCGACTTCAACGGCGCCGAGCAGAACGGCGTTTCGCCCTATCCATTGAATGTCGTGGACGGCCGGCGGATCAATACCGGCATGGCCTACCTGGCGGACGAGGTGCGGCGCCGGCCGAACCTGACGATCATGGGTGGAGCCGAGGTCGACAACGTCGTCTTCAACGGTCGGCGAGCGACCGGAATTCGTCTCGTGAACGGCGACACCATATCGGCCGGCCAGGTGATCCTGTCGGGCGGCACGTATGGCAGTCCCGCGATCCTGATGCGTTCGGGCATCGGACCGTCATCGCATCTGGAAGAGCTCGGCATCCCCGTTCTTCTCGGCGCGCCGGTCGGGGAGCGGCTGAAGGAACATCCGTTCTACTACAACATCTACGCCCTGAAGCCCGAGGCCAAGGTGATGACGCCCGCCGCAGGAGCGATCATCTGGACCAACTCCACCGAGGCCGGTCCCGACGAACTCGACCTTCACATCTCCGGCACGCACATCTTCGATCCGGCGCAAAGCCCGACGGGTGGCGCGATCGTCCTTGCCTGCGCGGTGACGCTTCCCAAGTCGAACGGATCGATCAGGCTCGCGAGCCGCGATCCGCGCGCGATGCCGCTCATCCGCTTCAACTTCTTCCAGGATCCAAGCGATCTCCGGCGAATGATGGAAGCGGTGCGGCTGTCACGCCGGATCGGCGGGACCGAACCGTTCAGCGACATGATTGAATTCGAGATGGCGCCGGGCAAGGAGATCAAAGACGACGCCGCGCTCGAAAAGGCCGTGATCGCGACCGTTGACGGCTACTCGCATCCGACCTCAACGGTTCCGATGGGACGCGCCGACGATCCGGGCGCCGTCGTCGATGCGAATGGCGCGGTGCGCGGCCTGGACAACCTGCACGTCATCGACGCATCGATCATGCCGGACATTGTCTCGGCTCCCACGAACGTAACGACGATCATGATGGCGGAAGCGATCAGTCGCCGGCTCTGAGCAGAACGGACTTGATTGCCGCGATGCACTTTCACGTCGCGATCCCGTTGGACGGCTTCAACGGCGCCGGGATATCCTTTTCACCCAGCAGTTCGCGCAGTTCGATTTCGATTGCGCGGCTGATCTGCGAGATAGGCACATCGTTGGCTCCGCCCTCGAAAGGATTGGCCGTGCTCTCCCCGACCTGATCGAGAGAGATGAACATCCACCCAATAAGTGCGCTGAATGGAACGACCAGCCACACCATGTGTCCTTTCATGAAGCCGCCGACCGCAGTGTCGAGCTCCTCGAACTGACCGATCATTCCGAATGGCAGCAGGATACAAAATATGCCGACGAAGAGAGCGCTGACCGCGGCATACTGCCTTGGGTAGGGAGAATTCTTTACGCGCTCGCATCGCGATTGATAATCGTGCAATTCGCGAAGAACCTTCAGCAGTTCAAGGTACTTCTGTATGGTCAATGCGCCGGCATCGAGCAGAGATTTCAAGTCGGCGCTTTGCATCTGCAGAATACGTGCGGCAGGATTCGAAGCTTGCAGAATAATCTCCACGTCCTTGGCAGAGGCACAAAGCGCGAGTTGGTCTCGCAATGACGTTTCCTGCTCGAGGACACGGTACCGCCGGCTGAACTCTGCGTTTGCCTTTCGATCTACAGTCTCCCACGGCCTCGGACTTCTCAAAGCGAAGCGCAAGGCCGTAAGCCAGGCGATGTGGCGATGGATGAGCTCTCGCGCCGAGTCCGTGGTCAGGAAATCGTGGCTCAAAGCTCCCCACAACCGGCTGCTGGTCGATATGGCAGACCAGGCCTGTTGAGCGTCGAGACTTCGGTTATAGGTCTGCGTGTTCTTGAATCCCGCGACGAGTGCGACCGTCGTTCCCAGCAGCAAGACGACCGACCACGGCAGGGACGCCCCTCTGAAACCGACCGTGTAATAAAGAAGTACCGGCACGACACTGAACAGAAGGAGTGCCAGAAAGCTTCTGCGGGACCAGAAAAAAAACTCGCGAACCCTATAGGCCTTCCCGACATGCATGGCACTCTCCAAAGGTGTGATCGCTGTGGGGGACAAGCACAGCGGGATCAACTGGTCGCCGGGAAGCTATCCGGCGTACACGAAGCGGCGCAAGCCGCTGGATACGATTGAGTGGGAATGATTCAGGGGCTTTCGCCGGCCGCCAGCGCCGTCGGCGCGTCCTCCACTTCGCGCGCGGGCGCGCCCATCCGCGCCTTCCGCCAGCCTCCCCAGCGATAATAGGCAAAAGAAAGCGACGCGGAGACCGCCATGCTGACTGGAAAGCTCCACCAGATCGCGTCCTGGCCCCACGAAGGTTCGAGCAGTTTAGCAAAGCCGATACGCACGCCAAACAGCGAAATCAGCAGAATGACGAGCGGCGCCATCACCGCGCCGGTCGATCGCACCACGCCGAACAGAACAAGTGTCACGCCGAACAGAATGAAGCTCCAGCCGGCGATGGTGTTGATGTGCTCGGCGAGCGCGATCGCATCCGGCCGGCCCGGCAGGAACAGCTCCACAATCAGCGGATCGAACACATAGATCAGCGCGACCACACTTCCCGTCAGCAGCATGTTGATGAGAACGCCGGAACGGGCGCTGCGCTCGACGCGATCCCATTGCCTGGCGCCGACATTCTGCGCCGCAATTGCGGAAACACTCACGGCGATCGCCATCGCCGGCGTCTGCACATAATACCAGATCTGCGTCGCCACGGCGTAGGCGGCGGCGCTCTCGGTGCCGTAGGCGTTGATCATCGTCATCATCATGATGGCCGACAACGTGTTCACCGCGCTCTGCGCACCCATCGGCAGACCTTTGAAGACGATGGTGCGCAGTAGCGCGCCGTCCGGCTTCAGATAGTGGAGTTCGCTGCGCGTAAGGCGGAGATCGGCCTTGCGCCAATAGAGCCAGGCCACCATCGCCGCCATGCCGGTGCCCTGCGCCAGCAGCATGGCCGTGGCGGCGCCGGCAATGCCCATGCGCGGGAACGGACCGAGGCCGGTGATCAGCAGCGGGTTGAGCGCGATGTCGAGAAAAGTCGCAAGCGACATGAAGAAGAACGGCGTCTTCGCGTCGCCCGCGCCGCGTTGCGCCATTATCAGGAACGCGAAGACGTAGAGTATCGGTACCGAGAGGAAGATGACGCGCAGATATTCTTCCGCCATCGGCCGGGCGGTTTCCGGCGTGCCCATCCAGCGTACCAATTGCTCCGACCCGATGAAGCCGCCGATCGCTATCGCCAAAGATATCACGAGGAAGAAGCCCGCCACCGTGCCGACAACCTTCTTCGCGCGCGGCAGATCCTGCGCCCCGATCGCCTGCCCTACCAGGATCGTGCCGGCCATGCCGACGCCGAACAGCAGGACCAGGAGGAACAGGAGGATGAGGGTGGCGTTCGCCGTCGCCGTCAGAGCTTCTTCGCCGAGCAGCCGCCCGACCCACAGCGCATTGATCGAACCATTGAGCGATTGCAGCACGCTCGAACCGAGCACCGGCAACGAAAACAACAAAAGCGTGCGCGAAATCGGCCCCTGCGTGAGGTCCCTGCGCGCACGCGGTTTCTGCCGAGCGGCAGCGGCTGTTTCGGGCATGGACTTCCTCCTGGAGCATGACGCACGCGCACGCCAGTTGACGACGCGCTGTGTTGAGGGGCGTGCTTTCTAGAGGAATCGCGCATCCGCGTGCAGTCTTGTTGTTTCGGCGCCGCAGCCCCATATCTGAATTGGGGAGACACCACCACGCGCGCCAAAGCTCGGACTATACGACGTGATCTGAGAGCTGCTTTTGCATAGGTATCGCGTTGGCCGTGACAGCCTCGCCTGTGTACCGGCGCACCTCCCCGGTTCTTTCAAATCCCATTCGCCGCCAGAACTCTTCGACCGGATTCGCGTCGACGATCACAAGACGCATTGTGGAAGCTCGCAAACGGATCCGAGCGAAGTTCTCGAGCAGTCCATACGCCGCGCGCCCCAGGCCTTGGCCGTGTCGATCCTCAGCGATGGCGAGAAGTCCGATGAAAGCTACGCCGGCTCGGGGATAACCATGGATGACATCGATCAGGCCGACGGGTTCACCGCCATGCATGACTATGAAGACGTGTTTGGTCGCACTCGGATAGCCGGGCGGGCCAGCCGTCAGCAGGTGACGCGCCCCGTTCTCCTTCTTCAGGACACCGTCCACCCTCATGGAATATGTTGTCAGCCTGTCGAGCAACTGATCCACGGTGTGTTCATCGGCCAGACCGATGGGCTCAAGAGACACTTCGCTCATCGCAGCTCTGACCATCCGCAAAGATATTGGGGCGCCGCGACGGTCATTCCTCGATCCGCAGCAAACCGACCGCGAGGTGTCGGAAAGCCGCGACAGCCTTTGTAAAGACAGCGTGAGGATCGTCGGCTGCGGCAATCCAGAGCGAGGCGCTGAGCGCCGCTCCATTGAGCAGCCGGGCGGCAGCTTCCGCATCCACCGGCCTGACCGTTCCCTCATCGATGAGCGCCTGGATCGTCTGTGTCGTCGTGCGAAGGCACGCGGTCTGGTTCGGCCATCGCGACGGATCGCCGAGCACGGCCGGCCCGTCCAGCAGCATGATGCGCTGGATCTCCGGCTCCAAAGCCATCTCGATATAGGCGATGTTCTCGTCGAGAAATCCGAGCCATGGGGTCTCCGCCCGATCTCCAGCGGCGCGCAGCCGTGCCACCATTTCCGCGTCGATCTGGTCGATCACGGCCTGCAGCAATCCCTTCTTGTCGCCGAAATTGTGGTAAAGCGCGCCTCGCGTCAGGCCGGCTTCGGCGGTCAGATCGTCCATCGACGCCGCCGCATAGCCTTTGGCCGCGAAAGCCTTTCGAGCGGCTCGTATGAGCTTGGCCCGGGTTTCCTCCACCATCTGCGCACGCCGCCTCGCGACCACCGCCAACTCCCGCAAAAGATATACGCCGCGTATGCTTGTTGACATACGGCGCGTATGTGTCCACGTATCAACATACGGGACGTATATCAACGAGGTGTGAAACAATGACCAAACGCGATGCGATCTTCCCTGCCGGCCGGCAGGCGCTCTACGAGATCAACCGCTATTCGGCGGCGATCCGCTCGGGCGACTTTCTGTTCGTCTCGGGCCAGGTTGGCAGCCGCGAGGACGGGTCTCCCGAGCCGGTCTTCGAAAAGCAGGTCCAGCTCGCCTTCGACAATCTCGCGGCAGTGCTGAAGGCCGGCGGTTGCACATTCGACGACGTCGTTGACGTGACCACCTTCCACACCGATCCGCTCACGCAGTGGGAGACGGTTGCCGCCATTCGACTGAAGGAGATCGGTGACCCACCCTACCCGAACTGGACCGCATTGGGCGTGAACTGGCTGGCGGGTTTCGATTTTGAGATCAAGGTCATCGCGCGCATTCCTCAACCCGCTTGATCGATCGGCGGCGAGCGTCGAAGAGTTGCGCCGGTGCTTTTTCACGGAACTCCTCTTCACTTCCAGAACTTATCGAATCGCGAGCGATGAAATCGCCATCGCCCGGACGCGAACCGATTTGATCGTGCGACTAAATCGCGGACGTCATTGAGGAAAGCGCTGCACGGCTCTCTCGCCGAAAGGCAGGGAACGGGAGTCCGAGGTGACCGGGGCGGCCGGACATGGAATCCCGCCACCTTTGTCACTCCCGCCGTTCGGCGTCTGGCGGCGAAATTATCTCATGACCAACAGCGAGCGATCGGCCGTGAACGGCATCTCGTTAGGCACGGGAGATCGCTCCAATTCGGAGGTTGAGATGACCACGACCACATCACCTGGGAAGGGCCGGAAAGACGCACAGCCCTCCATGAAAATTCCACCGATCGTATCGCCGCGGGAATGGGAGGCTGCGCGCGAACAGCTTCTCTTGAAGGAGAAGGCCCATACCCGCGCCCGTGACGCGCTGGCCGCCGAGCGACGGCGGATGCCGTGGCTTGCCGTGGAAAAGGCATATGAGTTCGACGGGCCGGAGGGCAAAGCGAGCCTGCTCGACCTGTTCGACGGCCGCCGACAACTGATCGTCTATCGCGCCTTCTTCGAGCCCGGCGTACACGGCTGGCCGGAGCATGCGTGCATGGGCTGCTCCCTGGGAGCCGACCAGGTTTCCCACCTTGCCCATCTGAACGCACGCGACACCACTCTCGTATATGCGTCGCGTGCACCGCAGGCCGACATCGCCCGCCTCAAGGCGCGGATGGGCTGGGACATGCCCTGGTACACCATCACCGACAGCTTCGACGCCGATTTCGGGGTGGATGAATGGCACGGCCACAATGCGTTCATCCGCGACGGTGATCGCGTGTTCCGTACCTACTTCATCAACAGCCGCGGCGACGAGGCGATGGGCACCACCTGGAACTACCTCGACATGACGGCGCTCGGGCGTCAGGAGGTTTGGGAGGATTCGCCGGAGGGTTACCCCAAAAGCCGGCCGTACAAGTGGTGGAACTGGCACGACAGTTACGTTCCCGGCGCAGCGCCCGACCCGAAATGGGTCGAGGTGTCGGACGCCGGAGAGGCCGCCTTTCGGAAACGCGACGGATAGTCCGGCGAGGTGCGGCGGAACTGCTTCGTTGTGCGCCGCTGACATCGGTTGAAGCTGCGCACCGATGAGATCGCGCCATCAGGAACCGGTACGCGTCACGGCCGGCCTGAAGTACTAGGTCCTGCGTTCTGCGGCTAAACGGCTTTCACACCATCAGCCATCTGAATGCGCGCCGTATGAAAGCCTGACCGTCTTCGGTCACGGGCGTTCCATGCGCCATCAAGACCTTCTCGGCAGGCCATGAAAGCACGCGTTCAATAGAAGCCCGCGCGGCGCTGCGATTGGTAAAAGCTGCGCGGAACTTCCGGGGCACCGATGGCTCGCGGCCAAGCATGAGATCCCATTTCGCCACAACGGCGCGCCAGCCCGAAAACCACTTGGCAGGAAACTGCTGGATCAGATCGGTGAAAATCACGGTGCTGCTATTGCGGTGAAAAAACACCACTTCGCTCGTGATGGCGTTGCCCTGCATCAAGACATGTTCGATTTCGTCGGACCAATCAGGAATTGGCGCGCTTCCCAGATCTCGGTCAAAATCCACGTCTTTACGCTTCTCCCGCAATCCGGGAGCGGCATAGGTCTGTGCACCGGGATAGGCGCGTTTCCAATCAGCGATGAACATGTGGTGGAGTGAGTTGGGAGCGACCAAATACCGGACCTCCCCGAGCGCGTCGACTGCGGCTCGAAGGCCATCCGTCAAGACAGCCGGCGACCAAATGAAGAGGTCTCTACGAGATAATCTTATGACGGCCATGCGCGTCGGGTATCGAAATCCCAGCATGGCCACGACGTCGGATCCATCCACGGTCCAAATCTCGTGACCGAATTGTCTCAACATGACCAACTCCAGTCCCCTATCGAAAATTGCAGCCGTCACCAGGCTCCGGCGCCGCGCGGCATGTTTAGCCTTTCTCCCGTTTTCGGTCGATCCGCCCGAGCTGGCTCGTTGTCCGGCGTGCCGGAGTTCGCCGTCGCACGCGTTCTTTGGCTTCTGCTGAGAGCGGACGGGACCAACGGTAGCTCGCACAGCTATGCGTCAGTCAAGCGAGGACGCGGAGCGGGACGATGGTTCGCCTGGTGGCTATAGCCATTTAGGTACATCGACACGCGCATAGTTGCGCAGCTTGTCGATCAAGGCGCTCGCGTCCGCATCCACTGATATCGAATGCCGATGGGCCGCCGGCAGGAATTTCGTGTCGACCATATGGTCGATGAACGCCAGGAACGCCGTGAAAAAACCGGCGGTGTTCAGGAGGCCGACGGGTTTGTCGATCTCCGAAAGCTGGTTCATCACCCATACTTCCATAAGCTCTTCGATCGTCCCTATTCCTCCCGGCAGCGCGATGAATGCATCGGCAAGCTCGGCCATACGTTCCTTCCGGGTGCGCAGGGTCAACGTGATTTCATGTCTCGTCAGCCCTGAATGCGACTGCCCGCGCTGATGCAGGCTCTCCGTGATTACACCATGTACGCTGCCACCGAACTCCAGGGCGGCATCGGCGACAAGACCCATCAGGCCCTTTGTCGTTCCGCCATAGACGATTGTTATTCCCGCTTCTCCCAGTGCCCGACCGAGCGCCCGCGCGCCGTCGGCGAACTCCCCGGATGCGCCGAAGTTCGATCCGCAATATACGGCTACGGTTTCGATTGAGCGTATCATTAGACAGCTTCCTTGAAGAGAACCGAAGCGAAGTGCTCGTGCAGTTCCTGATCCGTCTTCGCTCTCATCTCGGCTACGGCATCCGGACCGGAGCCCGTTCCCTGAACGGAGAAGAATGTCAGATCATGCAGTCCGATCATGCCCAGGATGGTCTTTAGATACGGAGTCAGAAAGTCCGGCTGACGCGCGCGCTCCCCGGAGAATCTCCCGCCCGAGGATATGGCGACAAAGACCGGACGGTCGCGGAGCGTGCCTACCTTTCCTGCCGAGGTCGTATTGAACGTCCGACGGGCTCGAACGACGTGATCTATCCACGCCTTCAGAGTCGAGGGTACCGTCAGATTGTGCATGGGAGTGCCGATAACCACGAAGTCTGCGCTCTCCAGCTCCTGAACGAGCTCTTCCGACAGGGCCATCGAGCCGTCCTGAGAAATGTCGGCCGACGACCCCTGCGAAATCGCGTAATCCTCGTCAACATGCGATATCGCGCCCCCGCCGATCGCTCGATTTACGAGTATTGCCGTGGGCTCTTGCCGCAGCAAAAAGCCGATAATCTTTTGAGCGAGTTTATGGCTCTCGGCGGCCTCCCCGCGAGGGCTGCAACTGACATAAAGAATTTTCTTCATCGACCGATTTCCCAGGTCCTTCGAGATCCATGGCTCAGACCGGAGCTCTGGACGTCCCGAGACCCAACGGTCTACAAATCTTATGACCTAGCTCCAAGGTCCATGAATGGAAATTGGAACTGGTCCATGATCGTTGTGCGCGGGTTCGTCCATGAGCGCCTCAAAAGACAGCACGATCTCGCCGTTGGATCCAACCGCGACCGCACCTCTTTATCGTCAGATCTACGATCGGTTTCGCGGCGCGATCGAGAGCGGATTGCTGAAACCGGGTGACCGCATTCCCTCAGCGCGTGCGCTGACCAAGGAATTGGGTTTGGCACGAGGCACGATCGAAGCCGCCTATTCTCTGCTGGCGGCCGAGGGATACATTCAAGCCCGCGGCCAGGCGGGGACCATAGTGACGCCGGGCCTCAAACTGCGAACGCCCATTGCAAGCCCAAAGCCCCAACTCGACAGCGGCATTGCTTCAGTCAGTTTTCGTCCAGATTCGATATTGCCGTTCCAGATGGGCCTCCCTGCCCTGGATGCGTTTCCCCGAAAGATATGGGCCCGCCTGGGCGCGCGGTGTGTACGTGCCATGCAACCATCCGACATGGTTCATCCCGCCGTATACGGATTGCCGGCGCTACGTGCCCAGATCGCCGCATATCTCCAGGTTTCGCGCGGGATCAACTGCTCCCCGTCTCAGATCTTCGTGACATCGGGGTATCGCTACACAATCGAATTGATCGCTCATGCATTGTTGAAGGCGGGAGATCGCGTCTGGCTTGAAAACCCAGGATACCCGCCGACCCGAGACCTGTTGGGACTTATGCATATTGCACCGGTCCCGGTGCCGGTAGATCAGGAAGGCATGATCGTTTCCGACGGGATCAAGCTCGCGCCACGAGCCCGCGCGGCAGTGACTACGCCGGCGCATCAGAGCCCGCTGTGCGTCTCCTTGTCCCTACCCCGGCGTCTGGCGCTGCTGGACTGGGCTACGCGAAATAGCGCGTGGGTCATTGAGGACGATTACGACGGCGAGTACCGATATGTCAGCCGTCCTCTGCCTGCGCTAAAGAGCCTGGATCGGGATGGGCGAGTGCTCTATGCAGGCACCTTCAGCAAGGTGCTTTTTCCGAGCATCCGTCTTGCCTATCTCGTCGTGCCGGAAGCGCAGGTCGAGCGGTTCGAGCAGATCAGCCAAATCTTTGCCGGTGGCAGTCCCGAGCTTACGCAAGCTATTGTCACAGCCTTCATAACGGAAGGCCATTTTGCACGTCATATCCAGCGGATGCGGAAGCTCTATGCCGAACGTAGGGACATGACAGCAGCGGGCCTCGGAGAGCGTGCTGAGCAAACACGCGCGCATTGATTCACAGCCGGGAGGAATGCACTTGATCTTGCGGCTGCAAGGCAAGCGATCCGATCGCCGGCTTGTTGCGCGCATGCGGGAAGACGGCCTCTACGCAGAAGCGTTGACGGACTGGATGATGGGTAGCGATGGAGCATCGGCCCTGCTTCTCAATTTCACGAATATCGACTCTCAGGTGACCGCGGAGAATCTCGGAAGGCGCATCCTCAAGCTGATGTGACCGTGGCCGCACCTCGCCTCAGCGCGTCCCGCGTTGGAACGATCATGGCCTAGTGCGTAAACCGGTTCTTGGACCTTCTACGGTAGGCCAAGACGCATCATGTTCGGATCCTCGACCAGCAAAATATAAGGATTCGTCATGACTAACCGTATCGACTACGCCAAGGCCTCGCCTGAAGGTTTCAAGGCCTTGGGTGGGGTGTACGTCTCAATTCAAAAATCCGGCCTGCCGAAAGACCTGGTCGATCTAGTGTATCTGCGGATTTCCCAAATCAATGGCTGCGCATATTGCATCGATATGCACTCCCGCGACCTGCTGCAGAAATCAGGCATTACGGTCGAAAAGCTCGTCCTGGTGCCGGTCTGGCGCGATGCGCGTGACGTTTTTACTACCCGCGAACGCGCGGCGCTCGCTTGGGCGGAAACCGTAACACGCGTCGCCGAAACCGGCATTCCGGACGCTGACTATGAAGCCGCCGCTGCCGAGTTCAGCGACAAGGAACTTGCCGATCTCACATATGCGATCGGCTTGATGAACGTCTTCAATCGACTGGGAATTGCTTTCCGCACGCCACCGGCTGCTGCCGCAACATCGTCAGTAGATCGAACCGGACCCGGTTCCCTTGCCTGACAACAGAGTTCTCACGAAACCTCGCTTGGCGCATGCTTGGCGAAAAACGAACGGATCTGACACCGTGGCATGGGCACTACTTACCCTCGCAGGCATTCTTGAAATCGCATTCGCCTTCTCCATGAAGTGGTCTGAAGGCTTCACGCGATTGGGACCCGCATTGCTTACGGCCGCCACCGGCGTGTCGAGCGTCTTTCTGCTTTCAGTCTCGCTCCGTACACTGCCGGTGGGTACCGGCTATGCGGTCTGGACCGGCATCGGCGCGGTGGGCACCGCGATTTTGGGAGTGGCCGTGCTGGGCGACTCCGCGGCGCCGATGAGAATCCTCTGCATTGCTCTCATTCTGGCAGGCATTATCGGACTCAAGCTCGTCTCGGCAAACTGAGGGCGATTCCCGATCGAGGCCGGCTTGGCCCGGTTGCCGCACACCGTCATGCTGCACCAGCTCCGCTCCCGTCGCCGCGTGTGATCGGCGAAGATCAGCGTGCAGGTGCCCTCCGCATGCCTTTACATCACTGAATCCTGACTTCGTCAGCCCGACAAACCGGCGATGTCCAGTTCGGTCGCTATGGCGGCGATCTCCTTTTCAAGATTTGCGTGCAGCGGAATTCCTTTCGCCGCGCGCTCGGCCCGCATGGCTTCGCGCCCTTCGCCCGGTATGCGCACGGGGTCATGACCGGGCAACGGCGTCGATCCGCGCATCTCGTCGAAGACCGAATCCACAGCCGCGCCGAACATCGCGAGATCGCCGAACGCGGAGACCGAGATCGCAGCCACGAACTGCCCCGTATTGGCAGTGCTCGCCGTGTCGGCGGTGAAGTCGATGACATCGCTGCCGAACGCCGCGCCGTTCAGCGTGCCTGCCAGAAGGCCGATCGCCATCGCCAGGCCGTAGCCCTTCGGCCCGCCGATGGGCAGGAGGAAGCCCTCGTCGCGGCGGTTGGGATCGGTCAGCGGCTGGCCGTCGCGCCCCACCATCCAGCCTTCGGGCATGGGCTCGCCACGCTGGGCCAAAGTCTTGATCTTGCCCATCGCCGCCATGGTCGTCGCCATGTCGAGCACGAACGCATTCTGCTTGCCCGCCGGCACCGCGACGGCAATCGGGTTCGTGCCGAGCATAAGATCCGTGCCGCCATAGGGCGCGACATGATTGGCGCTGCCGACCGCCGCGCAGAGGCCGATCAGCCCTTCCCGCGTCTGCGGCATCACATAGAGCGCCGCGGGGCCGGCATGGTTGCCGTTGCGCACGCCGACCCAACCAATTCCGCTGTCCTTCGCCTTGGCCATTGCGAGCGCGGTCGCCGTCTTCATCGCGAGATGGCCGAGCCCGTTGCCGCCGTCGACCAAAGCGGTCGCCGCGGTTTCGCGGACTACTTTCACCTGCGCCTTCGGTTCGATACCCCCGTCGCGCAGACGGTTCACATATTGCCGGAGACGGAACACGCCGTGCGTTTCGTAGCCGAGCATATCGGCCTCGACCATGAGACTCGCGGCGCTCCGCGCATCCGCCTCGGGCACGCCGAGACTGGTGAATGCGGAGACGACGAAACGGGTGAGATCTTCTGCCTGAATGCTTCCCATGCCGCTCGCCTCAGGCGTCCTTCACGGGGTTGCGCAGAGTGCCGATGCCGTCGACCTCGACTTCGATGATGTCGCCGGCCTTCATCCAGACCGGCGGCTTGCGGGCATAGCCGACGCCCGACGGCGTGCCGGTCGCGATGAGATCGCCCGGTTCGAGCGTCATGATCTGCGAGATGAGCGACACGCTTTGCGCGGTCTTGAACACCATGTCGGAGGTGTCGCTGTCCTGCATGACCTGGCCGTTGAGGCGTGTACGTATGCCGAGGCCGTCGGCGCCCGGCGGCAGGGAGTCCGCCGTCACGATGGCCGGGCCGACCGGTCCGGTGCCGTCGAAATTCTTGCCCGCCGTCCATTGCGTCGTCTTGCGCTGGTAATCGCGCACCGAGACGTCGTTGAAGAGCGTGTAGCCGTAGACATGGGACAGAGCGTCCTTTTCGGAAATGTCGCGGCCGCCCTTCCCGATGACGATCGTCAGTTCGCACTCGTAATCGAGCTGCGTCGAGACGCGCGGGCGCAGGACCGGCGCGTTCGGCGCGACCAGCGACGAGTTCACGCGGATGAAATAGGCCGGATAATCCGGCACCGCATTGCCGCCTTCCTTGGCGTGAAGCGCGTAATTGAGGCCGAGACAGATGAACTTGCCGGGCTTCTCGATGGGAAGCCGCAGCTCGACGGATGTCAGCGGCCGTCGTTCGGCGGCCGGAGAGTCGAGGGCCGCGGCGAGTTGCACGCGCAGCGCATCGCCCGCTTTGATCACACCGATCATGTCGGCCGGCGCGTCGGATACGAGATCGCTGATCGCGATCACATGGTCGGAATCCAGAATGCCGACGGCGTCGCCCGACGCGGTCCGGAAGGTCACGAGATGCATGGGTCTTCCTTTGAAAAACGGTCTCTGAAACGAAAAGCCAAAATATACGTGCCTCAGGCGGTTTCGGCCCGCAATGTGCGGTCCTTGTGCCAGAACACGAACCGGCGCTGGACCCAGGTCACGAAGGCGAACAGGGTCAACCCGAGCAGGCTGAGATAGAGGATCAGCGAGAACACCCGCGGCGTGTCGAGCATGCTCGCTGCGACACGGATGAGTTCGCCGAAGCCCTTGCCGCCGCCGAGAAACTCGCCGGTGATGGCGCCGGCCATGACGCCGACAGAGGCGATCTTCAGGCCGGTGAACAGATGCGGCAACCCGGTCGGCAGTTTCAGCTTGAAGAGGGTCTGCCAGCGGCTTGCGCCCATCGTCTTGAACAGCATGCGCGAATTCTCGTCGGCGGCGTGCAGTCCCGCCGCCGTACCGACAATGATCGGAAACGTGGCGATGAAGGCGGCGAGCGCGACCTTCGACTGGATGTCAAAGCCGAGCCAGGCCACGAACAGCGGAGCGAACGCGATCTTCGGCATCGTGTCGATGGCGACGAGATAGGGCATGACCGCCCTCTCCCCGAACGTGGTTTCGCCGACGAGGATGCCGAGGCTGAAGCCGATGATGAACGCGAGAAGGAAACCGTAGAAAACCTCCTGGGCCGTGATCCACAGTGCCTTCAGCATGTAGTCGCCGGAAAGAAGATTCTTCCCGACGTCGATCAGATCCTCGCCGACTTCGAACGGCGTCGGCAGGATGATCGGCGAGACCACGTTGAGCATGGAGACGATCTGCCAGAGCGTGATGAACGCTCCGAACAGGACGATCATGGATATCGAGCGCGGAACGCGGTCGATCCACGATTCCTGTTCGACCCAGACGGTATCGGCGGGCGGCGGAGCGGCGAGGACGTCGGACGTGCTCACAGGAAGGCCTCCTTATCCAGGCGGTTGCGGATGTGTTGAACGATGGCGCCGAAGCGCGGTGTTGTCAGCATGTCGAGCGTGCGCGGACGCGGCAGATCGACAGTGATCGCCTCGACCACGCGTCCGGGGCGCGGTTTCATCACATAAACGATATCCGACAGGATGACGGCTTCGGGAATGGAATGCGTGACGAGGAACGAGGTCGCCTCGCGCGCCATGCAGATGCGCTGCAGTTCCATATTCATGAACTCGCGCGTGAGCTCGTCGAGCGCGCTGAACGGCTCGTCGAGGAGCAGCACTTCGGGTTCGGTGATGAGCATCCGGCAGATGGCCGCGCGCTGCGCCATGCCGCCGGAAAGCTCGTTGGGATAGACATTTTCGAAGTCCTTCAGCCCGACGAGATCAAGCAGCTTGCGGGCGTCGTCGTGCTTTGCGCGCGCGGCCCTTTTGCCGTCGCGGATTTCGATCGGGAGCACGATGTTCTCGATCGTCGTCCGCCATGGGAACAGGGTCGCCTGCTGGAACATCATGCCGATGTCACGGCGGGGGCCGGTGACCGGCTTGCCCGCCAGAACGACGCGGCCCTTTGACGGGGCCAGGAGCCCCGCCATGATCTTCAACAAAGTGGATTTGCCGCAGCCGCTCGATCCGATGACGGCGGAGAAGCTTCCACGTTCAAGCGTCAGATCGACCGTTTCCAGCGCATGCACGTTGCGCCTTGTGTAGGTCTTGCTCACCGCTTTGAGTTCGTAGACCGGCTCTTTCACCGGATTGAGAACGGCTGCGGCGGGGCTCATTTGTTCCAGGCCTCGATGAACTGGTTGGTGTAGGCCTTTTTGAGATCGGGCACGGGCGATTTGATGCTGCCCGTTTCGATCAGGCTCTTTTCCCAGCGCTCCCAGTGCGCCGGGTCCTGATAGCCCCAGCCTTTGTGCTCGCCGACCGGAAGGGTCTTTGCGAGAACCGCATCGAGAAGCGCGTTGGCGAACGCCTTGTCCTCGATTTCCTGCGGCATGCCGGCCTTAAGATGTTCGAGCACCTTTTCCCGGTTTGCCTTCTCCATCGCGAATTTCTGTCCGCGCACCACTGCGCGGCCGAAACCTTCGACGAGCTTCGGATCCTTCGTGATCGTGTCCTGCATGGTCACGAACCCGTTTCCGAAATAGGTCAGGAACGCTTCAGGCGTCAGATCGCGGAGCTTGATGCCGCGCTGGTGCAGGATCGCGGTGTCCTGGGTGGAGGCCGCATAGCCCGAAATGTCGTTCCGGGTGAACGCAGCCGCGGCAAGCCCGCCATCGCCGACGGTCAGGAAGGTGTAGTCCCTGTTCTCGTTCATGCCGACGGAAGCAAGAACGCCGCGCGCAAAGCCGACTTCCGCGCCGTCGGCCGTACCTACGCCGATGACCTTCCCCTTGAGGTCTTCCAGTTTCTTGAAGTCCGAGCCGTCCTTCACGACGACCGAGAACGAGCTTTTGACCATCATGTTGTAGATGAACACGACATCGACATTACGAAGCCGCGCATTGAGCGTGGGTCCGGGTCCGGGGCGGCCGAACTGCGCCTGGCCGGAAGCCACCGCCTGGATGACGGGTCCGGAACCGTTGACCGATTCCACCCGCACATTGAGGCCCTCGTCCTTGAAGTATCCTTCGCCGATGGCGACGTAGACCGGGAAGGAATTGATCGCCGAAGGGCTCGGCTGAACGAATGTAATATTCCTCATCCTGTGCCGACGCCTGGGACGCGGCCAAGGCAACGAAGGCTGCCGCAATCGCGGCGATTGACTGTCGCATCACTCTGCTAGCTGTCATGTCCGGTTTCCTCCCGATGAAGCTCTCGCGGCGTTGACGCCGTCTGGCTGGACTCGATCTGCTCACGAACGTGGACGTCGAAGATTTCCGGTGGCGGTCTCCCCTCTTTCCCGGCCGGCCCGAGGCCGATCGGCGTTTCTGGTGCCTGACTTTCGCGGTGAAAAATCACGAAGGCAACCTCGAGTATACATTTCCCCTTCACCACTTGAAGATGCCATACTCGGCCCAATCGCGTCATTGGGTGCCCATGAAAGCCGCGCCTTCACCGACATTGCTGAAGCTTCGGGAGTTCCTCGCGGCGCTCGCTTTGCCGTTGAACGGGCGGCTGCCGTCCGAGCGCGAACTCAGTGAAACATTCGGCGTCTCGCGCAACAAAGTGCGCAAGGCCATGGACGTTCTCGAGGACGAAGGGCGGGTGTGGCGGCATGTCGGACGCGGCACATTCGCCGGCGCCCGGCCGGTCCTCAACCTCGAGCACATCGCCTATCTCAACAGCATAACGAGCCCGGCCCGCATCATCGAAGCGCGTCTTTCGCTCGAACCGCAGATTGCGCGCCTCGCGGCTCTGAACAGCCTCAACGCCGACATTGCCGAAATGCAAGCGTGCAACCGCCGTTGCCGCACGGCGCGCGACTGGCGTGTCTACGAAGCCTGGGACAACAAGTTCCACCACTCTGTCGCCGCGGCAACGCACAACAAGGTTCTGATCGTGCTTTTCGAAACGCTGAATGCGGTACGTCGTGCGCCGATCTGGAAGAACATCACCCTCGGCGACCGCCCCACCAGCGATCATCCCTCGTTCGCGGAGCACGACCTGATCGCGAGCGCGATCGCCAAACGTGACTGTGATGGAGCGGAAGCGCATATGCTCACCCATCTCACATCGATCCGAAACCGGATGGAGGCGACGGCCAATAGCGAGAAAACGGCGTTGACCAAATAGACCCTGCGGTTCGGACTGATCCACGCAATCCGGGGCGCGCAGCAAACTGAGGGAGTATCCAGTGCTAACAATTTGGGGCCGGGGAAATTCGGTCAACGTGAAAAAGGTTCTCTGGTGCGCCGAGGAATTGGCGCTTTCCTATGAACACATCAACGCCGGCGGCACACATGGGATCGTGAACGACGCCGCGTTTCTGGCAATGAACCCCAATGGTCTGGTACCCTGTATCGAGGACGACGGTTTCATCCTCTGGGAATCCAACGCGATCGTCCGATATCTGGCCGGTAAGCACAGCCAGTCTTTCCTGGTACCGGCCGATGCCCGCGCGTGGGCCAGCGCCGACAGATGGATGGACTGGACGTCTTTGTCCTTTGCAGCCTCGTTCCGGGACGTGTTCCGGAACCTTGTGCGGTTGCCGCCGGAGAAGCGAGACCACGCCGCGGTGGCGAAGGGAATCGAACAGTGCAACCGGCTCACGGGGATTGCCGATGCCGCGCTGGAAGACCGTCCCTACCTGTCCGGCGACCAATTCGGAATCGGGGATATACCGTTGGGCTGCATCGCCTATGCCTGGTTCGGCCTCCCGATCGAACGTACGCCACGGCCCCACCTCTCCGCATGGTACGACCGTCTCACGGCGCGGGCCGGGTATCAGAAGGCTGTAATGACCGCCCTGACGTGACGGGCCAACCGCGTGCTGTCGCCCGGCTTGCAACCCGTATCTGCTGCCGCGCCAAGGCCATGAAGTTTGGAAATGGCAGCGGAGCGACTGTCGTTGCGGCCGGCTGGGAGTATGCCGAAGAGATATCAAAGTATGATATATTGGACCAGCAATAGCCGCCAACCTTAGGTCTTCCCGGGGAGCGACGACGTCCCTGTCGTCGTTGCGAAGGATCCGGATCATGATGGTTGCGGACCAGTTCGCCGAAATCCTGGCGTCGGCAGGCGTCACACGGATTTACGGCATCGTAGGCGACAGCCTGAACGGCTTGACGGATGCCATCCGCCGTCAGGGCAAGATTGAGTGGATTCACGTCCGTCACGAAGAAGTGGCCGCCTTCGCGGCGGGTGCCGAAGCGCACCTCACGGGCAGTATTGCCGTCTGTGCCGGGAGCTGTGGCCCCGGTAACCTCCATCTCATCAACGGCCTCTTCGACTGCCATCGTTCACGCGTGCCCGTGCTGGCGATCGCGGCTCAAATTCCGTCGGCCGAGATCGGGTCGGGCTATTTCCAGGAGACTCATCCGGAGAACCTGTTCCGGGAATGCAGCCACTACTGCGAACTGGTCTCCAGCGCGCGCCAAATGCCGCGCACGCTCGAAATCGCCCTCCGCGAAGCCGTCGGCAAGCGCGGCGTCTCGGTGGTGGTCATGCCGGGCGATGTCGCCTTGCAGGCGGCCGAGCCGGCGCCAGCGCAGGAGCGCGACGCCCTGCTGCCGCGGCCTGCGGTTGCCGTGCCGGACGGCGACTCGCTCGATCGCCTCGCATCGCTGCTCAATGGCGCGAGCCGGGTCACCATCCTGTGCGGCGCGGGCTGCGAGGGCGCCCACTCCGAGCTGCTGACGCTCGGCGAACGCCTGAAGGCCCCGATGGTCCATACGCTGCGCGGCAAGGAGCATGTCGAATGGGACAACCCCTACGACGTCGGCATGACCGGATTGATTGGTTTCTCCTCCGGCTACTATGCCATGCTGGACTGCGATGTCCTGCTGATGCTCGGCACCGACTTCCCGTACCGGCAGTTCTATCCCGAGAAAAGAGGAACGCGCATCGCGCAGGTCGACGTAAGGGCCGAGCAGATCGGGCGTCGCCAGGCGGTCGACACAGCGGTGGTCGGTGACGTCCTTGCGACCCTGGAGGAATTGCTGCCCCTCATCCCGGAGAAGCCCGACGATTCCCACCTCGTGCGGGCGCGGCGGCACTACGCGCAGGCGCGAAAGGATCTCGACCGCCTGGCCGAGGGCAAAGCGGGGCGGGGCCTGATCCATCCACAGCAGATCGCCAAGGCGATCAGCGATCACGCCGCGGGCGATGCCGTGTTCACCTGCGACGTCGGGCTGCCGACGGTCTGGGCCGCACGCTACCTCTCGATGACCCGCGAGCGGCGGCTGCTCGGTTCCTTCTGGCACGGCTCGATGGCCAACGCGATGGCCCAGGCGATCGGCGCCCAGGCGAGCTTTCCCGGCCGGCAGGTCGTCTCGCTTTCGGGCGACGGCGGCTTCACGATGCTGATGGGCGACCTCATCAGCCTCACGCAACTCGACCTGCCGGTGAAGCTGGTCGTCTTCAACAACGGCGCGCTCGGCTTCATCGAGCTCGAGCAGAAATCGACCGGATTCCCCGATTTCGGCACCGAATTGAAAAACCCGAACTTTGCTGCGATGGCGGAGGCCATCGGCATACGCGGCATCCGGCTCGAGGATCCGGCCGAGGTGGACGACGGCATTGCCGCCGCCTTCGCTCATGACGGCCCGGTTCTCGTCGATGCGGTCGTCAACCGGACGGAGCTTGCTATGCCGCCGGCGATCACCGCGGAGATGGCGAAGGGCTTCACGCTTTACATGGTGAAGGCCATCCTCAACGGTCGCGCCGACGAGGTCATCGACCTCGCCCGCACGAATCTGTGGCGCTGAGCAGCGCGAGATCGAAATGACCAACGCGGGCATGACCGCCGGAAAGAGCATAGGTGCGATCACCTTCGTCGCGCGCTGCTCGGGCGTAGCGACCGTTGCATACGAGGTAGCGCTCTGGCTGGGTCTGCCGGAGCCGATCTGGGCGGTGATGCCGGCGCTGATCGTCTCGCAGGAGCGGCTGCAGGAAACGCGCTCATCCCTGATAGGGTATGTTCTGGGCACACTGCTCGGGATTGTCGTCACAATCGCCGTGAGGGAGGCGTCATCTTATACAGGAGGCGCTATCGCCATGCAGATGGCGGCGGCGGTGGCGATCTGCGCGCTCGCTGCGCACAAGTTTCCGCAGCTTCGGGCGGCAATGTGGACCTGCCCGCTCATTCTCCTGACCGAGCACCCTTCCGTGCCGATCGTCGTGGTCGCGTTTCACCGTGGTGGCGAAGTGCTCCTCGGCGTCTTCGTCGGCTGGATCTTCCATTGGGCCGTCGAAGCTCTCGTTGGGAGGCTCACGGGGCGCTGTGCCCGCTCTACCGACCTGGAAGGCGCACACGGCGTTCCGCCCCGACGGGAGAGCACGCCTCAGACTGAAGGGAGGCAGGCGTCATGACGGACGGGTCGATCCGTTCCGGCACTCTGCGCCGTAACCTCGGCCGACGGCACGACGGCGGTTTTTCCATCACCTCGACATAAATTTCTTCGGCTGCGCGGCGATGCGGATCATCAACGAGGTGCGCGGGATTAACCGGGTGGCTTACGACGTGACATTGACCGCCGGGTACGACCGAGTGGGAGTGAGGTTCAGGCTGCGGAGCTTCGCTTAGGACGGCGGACGGCTCTCACCTTTCCGCTGTTTCCGCCTCCGCAGTAGAACCTTTCGCCGCCGTCGGATTCGAGCCCCGACACGCCCGCGCCGGGCGGCATATCCAGCCTTTCCAGGACCTCTCCCGTTCGAGGATCGACCCGCCTCAACTCGCTCTCGTCGCTTTCCCATGTGGCGTGCCAGAGTTCACCGTCGACCCAGGTGACGCCGGTGACGAAACGGTTGGACTCGATGGTCCGAAGCACCGCGCCCGTCTCGGGATCGACCTGATGGATCTTGCGGTCGCGGTACTGCCCGACCCAGAGCGTTCCCTCGGCCCAAGCGAGGCCGGAATCGCCTCCGCCGCCGGGGGCCGGAATGGTCGCGAGCACATCGCCTGTTTCCGGGTCGATCTTCTGGATGCGGTCCTCGGCGATCTGAAACAGGTGGCGGCCGTCGAAGGCCGTTCCTGCATGTGCGGCGACATCGAGCGAACGCCGCGTCTGCCCGGTTGTCGGATCGAAGGCGTTCAGCCTGTCTCCAGAGGCAAACCAGACCTGCCGTCCGTCATACGTGACCCCGTGCACGTTGTCCGTACCCGGAAAGGGGCCGTATTCCCGGATGATTTCGGCTTCTGATCGTTTCATCTCTCCATCCTAGTCACCCGGCAGTGGCGCGGGGAGTAACAAGGTCGTCGTGAATCCCGGCACGGGCGGGGTCATCCAGCGCCGCGCCCGCCCGCGGCCGAACGACTGCACCTTGCCGGCCACGGCCAGGTGGTCGAGCGTCCGCTGCACGGTGCGCTGGCTCGCGCCGAGCGCAAGCGCAAGCGCCGAACTCGACCACGCCTCGCCGTCGGCAAGGAAGGCGAGCACCGGCGCATGCCGCTCCTCGACGGGCCGCGCCAGCACGACGACGTCGAGTGCGCGGCGCGGTGTCAGCGCAAATCCCTGCTTCGTCGCGCTTATGCCGGCCAAGGGCCGCAGCACCGCGCGCAGCCGCCCGATTTCGACCCGCAATCGCGCGCGATGGGATTCATCGGCGTGCCTCGCTCCGAATGCACGCGCTAGGAGTACGTCCCTCGGCACGTCACCCGGCCACGCTTCCGCCAGCGCGCGCGCGAGCGCGAACAGGACCGGACGCGTCGCGAGCGAAACCACCGTGCGTTGATCGCGCACGATATGACGGCACGCGTCCGCGACGAGCGCTTTTGAGGCCTGCAACGCCTCGACGTCACCGAGGAGAAGAAGGCGCTCCTCGCCGCGCTCGATCAGGCGCGCCGCGGGCGTGTCCAGGATGAGGGATGCGTTTTCGACTTCCGCCACCAGCGCCGGGATGCCGGACTGGCGCGCGGCGCGCCCGGCCCGCGTGAGCGCGTCGCGGGCCGTCTTCGTGCGGAGGCGCCGCAGCGCGATCCCCGCGAGGACGAGTTCGTGGGCGGCCCTCGACGCGGGCGGAAAGAGTTCAGGGTCGAGCCCGGCGAGCACGCGCTCGGCCTCGTCGAGACGCCCGATCAGGAGAAGTCGCCGGGCATCGAGATAGCGCGCGAGCGCGGCGTTCGCCCAGTCGCCGTGCTCTTCGAGCACCCCCCGCGCCGCATCGAGCCGCTTCACGGGCCAGCCAAGATCGCGCGAGACGAATGCGATTTCGGCTTCGGCAACGACGCATCTCGCGCGGGCCACGGTCTCCTTGGCACCGAAGGCGCGCGCCGCGCTTCGCAGGAGCCCCCTCGCCCGCACGAGATCGCCGAGCTGGGCCATCGCGATGCCGCGAAGCGCGAGCGCGGGTGCGTCGTCGCGCAGGGCAACGCGGTTCAATGCGCCAAGGGCATCACCCGACGCGAGTGCGCGAGCCGCGGCCGTGATCAGCGAGTCCATTCGAATCCCGACACACTTGTCACTCTCACCGTTCGTTCCCCGACCCTAATTCTAGCTCACGATGATGACCACCCAGCGTGAAACCTCGGGCGCCCGAGCCGGAAACTGCAACGCGCCCGCCCTCGCCGACTGGCTGTGCCTCGCTGCCGCGCCGACCTTCGCGATTATGGCGCTGATCACAGGCGTCTCCGGCGGCCCACCGGACATGCTCTGCTCGGCCGCGCACGATAAATCACCGTTGAGCGGAATGGTCGCCATGTACGTGCTGATGAGCGCCTTCCATTTGACGCCTTGGCTCAAGCTGATCTCAAGCCGGCGAAACAACCGATCCTGATCCGACGTTCGCCAGACCGGCGAAGCATCGCTTGTCAGGCCCGTTCAGCCTGTTCGGTAAAACGCCGGATCATCCACGCCGCGGCAGGTCCGGGCGGCGTGTCCGTACGGTGGATCGCCTGCATAGCGTAGGGGCCGCCATTCCAATCGGGCAGTTCGAGCCGCTTCAGCCGGCCTGCCGCCAGATCGTCCCGGACCATGGGTTCGGGCATATTGCCCCAGCCGATGCCGGCCAGAAGCAGAGCGTGCTTCGACCCCAGATCGGCAAGGCGCCAGGAACGAACGCCGACCACCCCGAAATCACGCCCTTGCGTCAGTACGGAACGGTCGGTGAGAACGAGCTGGACGTGGTTCCGGGCGGCACCCGGCGCATTGACCGGGCTCGCCGCCAGCGGATGTTGAGGCGCCGCGACGGGGACAAGCTCGACGCCGCCGATCCTGATCTGCTCGAGGCCGGGCATGCCGGCATGTACGGGACCGCTGATGCCGATATGGGCCGCGCCCGACAGGACGAGCTCCGTCACGGCGCCTAAGGCCTCGACGTGCAGCCGCAACGCAACAGTCGGGAATTCCTTCTCAAACGCCTGCAATGCGTCGACGACACGTGCGGTCGGCAGCATCACATCGACGGCAAGCGCGACTTCGGCCTCGAGGCCGGCCAGCATGCCCCTCACTTTCGCACGCAGGCTGTCGACGCCCATGGACACGGTCCGTGCCTCCGACAGCACCGAGGAACCCGCATCCGTGAGAACCGGCTTTCGCGTGCGGTCGCGATCGAACAGCTGCACGCCCAGCTGCTGCTCGAGATTGGCGATCGCATAGCTGATCGCGGAGGTCGCTCGCCCGAGTTTTCGCCCCGCAGCCGCGAAACTGCCCGTTTCCACAACGGTCAGAAACACTTGCAGCTGATCGAGGCTTGGTGCTCCGGGGCCCGTCATATCTAATTCCTTGAACGTTATACCCGAGCTTTTACGGGTATTTTATATCATCTTGTACCCCTATCTCGGTGTGTGAAAGCTTTCCCTGCCGACGCAGGAGACGGCGGTGTTGCTCCAACTTCGCCGGGACGACATTCCCCATCAACCGCATTCGAGGAGTGCTGCCATGCCGAAAGTTCTGGTCCTCTATTACTCGACCTACGGCCACATCGAGACGATGGCCCAGGCGGTCGCCGAAGGCGCCCGGTCGACCGGCGCGACGGTCGACATCAAGCGCGTACCCGAAACCGTTCCCCAGGAAATCGCCAAAGCCTCCCACTTCAAGCTGGACCAGGCCGCGCCGGTCGCAACCATCAACGACCTCGCAAATTACGACGCGATCATCGTCGGCGCCGGAACCCGGTTCGGCCGCATGTCGTCGCAGCTCGCGAGCTTCCTCGATCAGGCCGGCGGTCTCTGGATGTCGGGGGCACTGGTCGGCAAGGTCGGCGGCGCCTTCACCTCGACCGCGACGCAGCACGGCGGTCAGGAAACGACCCTGTTCTCCATCATCACCAATTTGCTGCATTTCGGCTTGGTGATCGTGGGCCTGCCCTACAGCTTCCAGGGCCAGATGAGCGTCACCGAGATCACCGGCGGAAGCCCCTACGGCGCGACAACGATCGCCGCCGGCGACGGCTCGCGCCAGCCGACGGAAAACGAACTGGCCGGCGCCCGTTATCAGGGCGAACTTATTGCCCGCACCGCTCAGAAAATCTTTGGCTGACCGCAACTCTCCACACAACTTCCCTCAAGGACTCAGCCATGGACGCCCAGACCACCTATCTTCCCGCGCTCGGCCGCCTCCTCATCGCCGCCGTCTTCATCGTCAGTGGCCTGGAAAAAATCGCCGCGCCGGAGATGACACAGGGCTACATCGCCTCGGGGGGCCTGCCTCTGCCGTTCTTCGTCTATCTGCTGACCGTGATCGTCGAAGTCGGCGGCGGCGTGCTCCTTGTCCTGGGCTACCGGACGCGGATCGTCGCTCTCGCCCTTGCCGTATTCACGCTCGCGGCCGCTTTGATCTTCCATCGCGCCTTCAGTGACCCGGGTCAGATGATCCATTTCCTGAAAAACTTCGCAATCGCGGGCGGCTTGCTGCAGGTCGTCGCCTTCGGCGCCGGCAGCTTCAGCCTCGACAACCGCCGCTGATTTATGGATGTCGGTGCCGAGCGAGGCTCGCACGATGTATGTGCGAGCCTCTTCTTTCGACCAGGAAAGTGCGGCCGCTCCGCGTGCCGGCAACCGCCTATTTCGTCACGCGGCCTTGATGAGTCCGAGCTGGGTAAGTGCCGCAACGCCATCGTCGAGACCGATTTCTTCGACAATCTTGCCGTCCCGCAGACGCAGAACCGTGGTGCCGGTGAAGTGCATCTTGCGGCCGGTCGCGGCGGGCAGCGAGCCGGCCAGGAAGTCGCTGAAAGCCGGACCCGAATGAGTGCCGCCGCCTTCCCACTGGCCGACAACATAGTCGCCTTCGGCAATCAGATCCGCGGTGGCTCCGAACTTGAGATCAGGGAACGCCTCGCGGAAATCGGTCATGAAGGCCTTGATGTCGTCACGGCCGCGGCGCGGTTCGTGAAGCGAGTATTTCAGCAGCATGCCGGGCGCGGCGATCTCGTCGACGACGGCAAGATTGCAGGTCTCGCCCCAGAAGTCGGTGAACCAGCGGACAACGACGGCTTTGTTTTCCTCTTGTTTGCTCATGTGGATGTCTCTCGTTTTGCATCGTGGGGGCCACCGTTCCGTCGATGGCCTGCGCCAGGAATAGGCGGATCGATTGGGCGGCGAACTCCGCTTCTTGCTTTGGTATCGAATTCGTCGCCGCCGATCCGCCCCAGCGGAATTGAGATTTCGGAATGGCGATATCCGTGAGAGGCATCATCTACAAAACGCGAAACATCTCGACAGGGGCACTTGAATGGGAATGACGCTTGAACTCGGCCTCGACACGTTCGGGGATGTGACCGCTGATGATGACGGCCGCGTGCTCTCGCATGGGCAGGTGATCCGCGACCTGATCGACGAGGCGGTTCTGGCCGACGAGGTCGGCGTCGATTTCATCGGCGTCGGCGAGCATCACCGCGCGGATTTCGCGGTATCGTCGCCTGAGATCGTGCTTGCGGCCATTGCGGGACGCAGCACGCGCATTCATCTCGGCACCGCGGTCACCGTGCTCAGTTCGGACGATCCGGTCCGCGTCTTCCAGCGTTTCTCGACGCTGAACGCGGTGTCGAACGGCCGGGCCGAAGTCATTCTCGGCCGCGGCTCCTTCACCGAATCCTTTCCCTTGTTCGGCTATGAGCTGAGCCAGTACAACAGGCTGTTCGAGGAAAAGCTCGATCTGTTCGCGGCATTGATCAAGCAGGAGGCCGTGACGTGGAGCGGCACGACCCGCTCGGCCCTCGAAAACCAGCGCGTGTTCCCGCCGATCGAAACCGGCACGCTCAAGACCTGGGTCGGCGTCGGCGGCAGCCCGGAATCCGTCGTGCGCGCGGCGCGGTACAATCTTCCGATGATGCTCGCCATCATCGGCGGCGATCCCAAGCGGTTCCGTCCTTATGTCGATCTCTATCACCGGGCTTTCGAAGAGAACGAGGCGTCCGTACAGCCGATCGGCGTGCATTCGCCCGGCCACATCGCCGACACGGACCATCAGGCGCGTGAAGAACTCTGGCCGAACTACAAGAAGATGCACGACCGCATCGGCAAGGAGCGCGGCTGGCCGCCCATGAGCCGTGCCCAGTTCGACCAGGAGGTCGAGCATGGCTCGCTCTATGTCGGATCGCCGGAGACGGTCGCCAGAAAGATCGCCGCCACCGCCCAGGCGCTCGGAATTGCGCGCTTCGACCTCAAATACAGCGCAGGCCAACTCTCGCATGGCCGGATGATGCGTAGCGTGGAGCTTTACGGCACGAAGGTCATCCCGATGGTGCGGGATATGCTGGCCTGATCGGCGGCGAGGCGCTAGTTACGCGGTCTCGCCCCATTTTCCCGGAGCCAGTGCGTGTCCACTACGATCTACGGCATCAAGAACTGCGACACGATGAAGAAAGCCCGCGCCTGGCTCGACCAGCACGGCATCGCCTATCGCTTTCACGACTACAAGGTGGACGGCCTCGACAAGGCGCAGCTCAAGGCCTGGGTCGATGAACTCGGTTGGGAAGTCCTGCTCAACAAGGCCGGAACAACCTTTCGCGCCCTACCCGATGCCGACAAGGCCGGCCTCACCGCCGCGAAGGCGCAGAAGCTGATGCTGGCGCAGCCCTCGCTTGTGAAGCGGCCGGTGCTCGACGTGGATGGAAAACTTCTCGTCGGATTCAAGCCGGAACTGTACGCACAGATCTTCTAGGCCGGACTCTGGCGCCGGAACCGCTTGAACAGCCGCCCGTCAACGGCGGCGAGCCCCGCGCCGATGAGAACCATGCCGGCGAAGTGCCGGGCCTGAAGCTGTTCCCCGAGCACGAGCGCGCCCAGAAGGATGGCGGTGACCGGGATGAGGAATGTCACCAGCGCGAGGCGGGTCGCACCCGCCGTCACCAAAGCCCGGTAGAACACCACGTAAGCGAGCGCGGTCGAGAACGCCGCGAGCGCGAACACGGCTGCGATCGAGGCCGCGCCCGGCGGCGCCAAGGTCCAGGGCCGGTCCACGACGAGCGCGACGGGCAGAAGCAGGATCGACGATCCGATCACCTGGCCCGTCGCGGTTACCATCGGCGATACGCCGAACCCGTTGAAGTGACGCCCGAAGACGCCGGCAAATCCGTAGAACACGGTGGCTCCGAGACAGGCGAATTGCGCGGCGACATTGACGCCGAGATCGGTGAGCGCATCAGGCCCGATCATGACGGCGACGCCCGCAATGCCGAGAACGACAGCCGCAATCCGGCCGCCTGTCATCTTTTCATCCGCGGTCAGGAAATGCGCGATGACGATGGTCGTGAGCGGCGTCATGGCGTTCAGGATCGAGGCCAGGCCGCTCGCAATATGGGTCTGGCCCCAGACCAGCAGGCTGAACGGCGCCGCATTGCCGAGAAATCCCAGGAGGAGGAACGCCGCCCAGATGCGGCGGTCGGACGGCATGCGCAAACCCATTGCATGCACGATGACGAGAAGAATGAGCGCGGCCAGAAAGACCCGCATGAAGACGAGGGTAAAAGGCGGGATCTCAGGGACCGCGATGCCGACGAAGAAGAACGAGCCGCCCCACAACACCGAGAGAAAAAGCAGCGAGGCCCATTCGGCGGGCGTCATGGAACGGCTGGAGATCTGGGGCACTGGATTTCAAACCGTCCGTGTTGGGTGCGCCGCAACCTAACCCCGGACGGCGCGCGCTCCATCCCATTTCTTGCTTTGACAGCGAAAGATCAGGCCTCGGCCGACTCCGCCAGACCGAAGCCGGCGGCGCCGCGCGCCGGGCGCGGCATCGGGCCGAAATAATTGCCGATCTGCATGAAGGGCCGCGGATGATTGACCACGAGGTCGAGCCGCTGAAGCAGGCTCTTCGCCGAAAACGGCTTCACCAGCATTTCGTTGACGCCGAGTTGCATGGCCTGCTGAATGCGGTGGCGTTCGGTATGGGCGGTCATCAGGATGATGCCGGTGGTCGCGTGCGGCGAATTGGTGGGGTCGCGCACGAGACGGATCATTTCCGCGCCGTTCAGCATCGGCATTTCCCAATCGACCAGAAGCACATCCGGCCGGAACTGATTGAGCAGTTCCAGACCCTGCGCGCCGTCGCCCGCCTCATAGACACGCTGGACGCCAAAACCGATCAGAAGACTGCGGACAATTTTACGGAGATAGGTGTCGTCGTCGACAACGAGAACCGCGATCTGGGCGTAGGGCGACACGGTGGACACAGGTCTTTTCCCCATGGAAGAGGCCTTTATGACGCCTTGAGCCTTAGCGATGCGTGAACGTGAGTGCTGAAAACCGGCCCCAAGCGTTCATATGTGGGGAAAGCCTCGGAGGAGCAGATGAAGAAGCCCGTTATCGTGACCCTGCCCCATCAGCACACCAAGGCGGAGGCCCAGAAACGCATTCGCGAGGGGCTGGAAAAGCTCAAGCCCCAGCTTGCGGGTTTTGCCTCGACGCTTGAGGACGAATGGGACGGCGACGAGCTGAAATTCCGCATGGGCATGCTGAAACAGGAGGTCACCGGCCGGATTCACGTGATGGACAGCTCGGTCCGAATCGAGGTCGACCTGCCGTGGGTGCTGGCCGCGATCGCGGAAAAGGTGCGCGGACAGATCGAGAAGAAGGGGTCGCAGATCCTGCTGGAGAAGAAGTAGTTGGGCTGGTTTCCCCTCTCCCGTGAAGCGGGAGAGGGTCGAGTTGCCGGCAGGCGACCGGGGAGAGGGCAAACTCGTTCCTGAAACTTCCCCCTCTCCCGCTCGACGCCTCCCGGCGTCGAGTTCGACCTCTCCCGTGAACGGGAGAGGTTAGAAAGGCTCATCAATTCCCGATGATCTTGTGGTGCACTGTCGAGCCGCGCGTGATCCCGATGCGGGCCGCGGTCCCCGCCGGAAGTTCCAGCACGTAACGGACATCCACGCCCGAATCGATCGTGCGCGTCGAGAGCGGCGTCGTGTGTTGCTCGACACGGTGCACCGTGCCGTCGGCGCGGATGAACACCATGTCGAGCGGCACATAGGTGTTCTGCATCCACATCGACACCGGCTGTTCAGCGCCGAAATCAAACAGCATTCCATGGTCGGGATCGAGACTGCGCCGGTACATCAGTCCCTGCGCACGCATCGCGTCGTCTTTCGCGATCTCGACCTGGAATGCATGGCGGCCGCTCGCGGTCTCGATCGAGAGCGGCGTGAACTCGGCCGCATGGGCGAAACCCGCGAAGCAGATGGCAAGCGACAGCGCCGCCACAAGGGCGGCGCCGAATGCACGGAGGCTGAAGAGAATCAGTGCGAGGCCGGACCCTGGTTCGGCCCGTCGGGATGAACCTCGGCCGCCATCAATCCCTTCGACCCGTCGCCGTAGCGGACCAGTACGGTCTGCCCCGGCTTCAGTTCGGTCAGGCCGTAACGACGCAGCGTTTCCATATGCACGAAAATGTCCGGCGTGCCCGGACCGCGCGTGAGGAAACCGAAACCACGCAGACGATTGAACCATTTGACCTCAACCCGCTCCAGAGGGGACGTGGGCGTCACGTTGACGTGCGTCCGCGGCGGAAGCTGGGCGGGATGAACCGCCGTCGAGGAATCCATGGAGAGGACGCGGAAGGCCTGAAGGCCCTTGGAACGCTCCTGCGCCTCGCAGACGATGCGCGCACCTTCGCTCGCGGTCTGGAAGCCGCCCGCGCGAAGACACGTCACGTGCAACAGCACGTCTGGTCCGCCCCCATCGGGGATGATAAATCCGTAGCCCTTGGCGACGTCGAACCATTTTATAACGCCGGAGACTTCGACAAGACCAAGCGGTTGTTCACCCGCTTCCTCGTTCGCCCCCATCGGTCCCAGCCCCGCCTGGCCGTGCAGCCCGTCTCTCATATGTACCGCCGCGCCCGCCTTCAGTGCCTCAATTGCGAGTCTTGCTCATAAGCTAGAACAGCCGAAGCGCGAACGCGAAGCGAAAAATGGTATCTTCGTGGCATTCTCGTCACTGTTGTTGAAAAGTCGCAAAAAGCACACCCAGCGAACTGTGAATGACGAGATCGGCAACACCGTCCATATCCGTCGGTTCTCGGTTGACGACGACGAGGGCCGCGCCGCTGCGCTTGGCGATCAGCGGCAGCGCCGCCGCCGGGAAAACGACGAGCGAGGATCCGAGCGCGAGGAACACATCGGCGTTCTGAGCGAGCCGCTCGGCCCGCCGCATCTCCTCCTCCGGCATGGCCTGACCGAACGAGATCGTGCCCGACTTCACATAGCCTCCGCATCCTTCGCACAAAGGCGATTGTCCAGACGCCTCAAAGCGTTCTCTCACCCACTTCAACTCGTATTTCTGCCCGCACGACAGGCATCGGGCGTATGTGCCGTTGCCGTGGATTTCGATCAGCCGGTCCTCCGGCGTGCCGGCTGCGAGGTGCAGGCCGTCTATGTTCTGGGTGATCACGGCGGACAGGTTCCCCTCCTCCGCGAGGCGAGCCAGAGCATAATGCGCAACGTTCGGTTTGGCGCCCGCGGTCGCGTCGTCCAGCACGAATTTGCGCCGCCAGGCCTCGGCCCGCATCTCGGCCGAGGAAATGAAGTCGCCGTAGTGGATCGGCATGTTTTTCGACCACAGGCCGCCCGGCGACCGGAAATCGGGGATGCCTGATTCGGTCGAAATGCCGGCGCCGGTCAGCGCGACGCCGCGTTCAGCGCCGCGCACGAGGCGGCGGAACTCGGCGATCAGGGGCTTGAGATCGGCGTCCAAGTCCATAGGTTCCACTCTCTCGGACATTCAGGGAAACTCATGCGCTATCTTCACACAATGGTCCGCGTGGCGGACGTCGATGCCTCACTCGATTTTTACTGCACCAAGCTCGGCATGGTCGAAACGCGCCGGACCGAACATCAGGCCGGCCGCTTTACGCTAATTTTTTTGGCCGCGCCCGAGGACAAGGACGGCGCGGTCTCCCGGCGCGCGCCGGAACTCGAGCTCACCTTTAACTGGGACCCGGAAGCCTATGACGAGGGCCGCAATTTCGGTCACCTCGCTTTCGAGACCGACGATATCTACGCGCTCTGCGCCAAACTCCAGGCCGCGGGCGTCACCATCAACCGCCCGCCGCGCGACGGCCGCATGGCCTTTGTCCGTTCGCCGGACAACATTTCGATCGAACTTCTGCAGAAGGGCGGCGCCCTGCCCGCCCAGGAACCGTGGGCCTCGATGCCGAACACGGGAAAATGGTGATGAGCGACACCCTGGTTTCGACGGATTGGCTGGCTGGGCGCCTCGGCGACCCCAATCTCGCGGTCGTGGATGCGAGCTGGTACATGACCGACCGTGATCCGGACGCCGATTATCACGCCGCGCATATTCCCGGTGCCGTCCGCTTCAACATGGACGAGATCGCCGATCACACCTCCGGCCTGCCGCATACCGTGGCAAAGCCGGACGACTTCGCGCGTGCTGCCGGCGCCCTCGGCATATCGGAAGACATGACCATAGTGGTCTATGACGGCTCCGGACTGTTCGCGGCGCCACGCGTCTGGTGGAATTTCCGCGTCATGGGCGCCGGTGACGTGCGCGTGCTCGACGGAGGCTTTCCGAAATGGCAGGCCGAGAACCGGCCCGTGGAAAGCGGGACGGCGAAACCCGCGCCCAAAACGTTCACACCGAAATTCCACGCCGCGGGCGTCGCCGCGCTGGACGATGTACGCACCGCGCTCGCGGGCGGCGCTCAGGTCGTCGATGCGCGGTCGGCCACGCGCTATCGCGGCGAAGAGCCGGAACCTCGTCCGGGCGTCGAGCCCGGTCACATTCCCGGCAGCCACAATGTGCATTACGCCAGCGTCATCGAGAACGGGCAGATGAAGGACGCGGCCGCGCTCGAGGACGTATTCCGCGCGGCGGGCGTCGATCCGGACGCTCCCATGGTGACAACCTGCGGCTCGGGCGTGTCCGCCGCGATCCTCGCGCTTGCGGTCGACAGGATGGGGCGGAAGGTGCCGCGTCTTTACGACGGTTCGTGGACCGAATGGGGGAGCCATCCGGATACGCCGAAGGAACGGAGCTAACTTTTTATCCCCTCTCCTGCGAGGCGGGAGAGGGTCGAGAGCGCGTCCGAACTCGGGTGTTCCCGAGTTCGGCACTATGAATGTCCAACTCGGCTATAGCCGAGTTGGACAGGGCAAGCCGGATTTCGATACTTCCCCTCACCCGCTCGATGCTCCCGTGAACGGGACAGGGATTAGGATCACGCCTTCTCCGCCTCCTTCGCCGGACGGTTCAGGCCGATATGTACTCTTCAGTAGCCGCTCCGGCCCTACTTGCCGCCCAAAAGCCCCTGGAAGCGCCGGGGCTCAGCGCGTTGGTACTGCTTCGGCGCTACGACCTGTGCGCCCAGCTCGGCCGCCGCGTGCCAGGGCCAGCGCGGATCGTAGAGAATGGTCCGGGCGAGCGCGATCATGTCGGCATCGCCGGTCCCGACGATGGCCTCGGCCTGCAGGGCATCGCTGATGAGTCCGACGGTAATGACCGGAAGGCGGCGTGTTGCCCGCTTGACCGCGCGCGCGAGCGGGACCTGATAGCTGGGGCCGACGGGAATCTGCTGGGCGGGGTGGAGTCCGCCGCTCGATACATGGATTGCGTCGCAGCCCCGCGCTTCGAGCGCCCGGGCGAACGCGATCGATTGCTCGATGTCCCATCCGCCCTCCACCCAGTCGGTCCCGGAGATCCGCATGGTCACCGGCCGATCGGCCGGGAACGCGGCGCGGACCGCATCGAATACTTCGAGCGGAAACCGCATCCGGTTCTCGAGTGATCCTCCGTAATCGTCGTCCCGCCGGTTGGAGAGCGGCGACAGGAACTGGTGCAGCAGATAGCCATGGGCGGCGTGGACCTGGACGGCATTGATCCCGAGACGGGCGGCGCGGCGCGCCGATGCCGCGAACGCTTCGCGCACGCGGCGCAGGCCATCGCTGTTCAGTTGCAAAGGAGGGATCTCACCCTCCGCAAAGGGTATCGGCGAGGGTGCCTCGGTCTGCCAGCCGTGTGGATCGGACGGCGCGATCTGCGCCCCTCCTCCCCACGGCACTTCGGTCGACGCCTTTCGCCCGGCATGGGCCAGCTGGATGGCGACGGGCATCGACGACCACCGGCGGACACTTGCCAGCGTCCTCGCTATCGCGGCTTCGGTCGCGTCGTTCCACAGTCCGACATCGGCCCATGTGATCCGCCCTTCCGGCAGGACGGCTGTCGCTTCGATCGTCAGCAATGCCGCGCCGGACAGGGCGAGATGGCCTAGGTGGATCAGGTGCCAGTCCGACATGCATCCGTCCTCGGCCGAATATTGGCACATGGGCGCGATCACGATCCGGTTCGACAGATGCAGCCGACCGACGCTGAGGGGCTGGAACAAAACGGGGTAGCTCAAGTCGGACATCCGAGGTTTCCCTGTTCAGCGGGCGGCGGGGCAGAGGGACACTTGGCCGGACAACGGCCCAGGGCGCATTGACGAGGGTCAATTCCGGTCGCACCGCGACAGCTAGCGTCGCCTATGCTCCCACTTACGGCACCGGGGAAACTAAGCCTCCCTCTCCGCTTCCTCCATCGGATGCGGCTCACGTGCCGCGAGGAACCGCCCGACAGGCTCCATGCCCTCCACGTAATCCGAAATCACCTTGATGATGACCAGCAGCGGCACCGCGATCAGGATGCCGACGACGCCCCACAACCAGCCCCAGAACGCCACCGCGATCAGGATCGCGACGGCGTTCATTTCGAGCCGGTGGCCGACGATCATCGGCGTCAGGATCTGGCCTTCGAGCGTCGCGGCGCCGAGATAGATCGCGGGCGCGAGCAGCGCGTAAGCGGGGCTGTCGAACGACACGAGCGCTACCATCCCGACAAGCGAAATGCCGATCAGCGCGCCGAGATAAGGTATGTACGTGAGAAACATCGCGAGAACGCCCCAGAGCAAGGGGTTCGGCATGCCGATGGCCCAGAGGCCGAGACCGATGACCGTGCCGGTCACGATGTTGATGCCGGTGATGGTGAGAAGGTAGCGCGAGACTTCGCGTTCGATATCGCGGGCGATGTGCACCGCCCGTTTCTTGTCGCTCAATGTCGGCAGAACCTTGACGAGCTTCTCGCGGAACAGATCGCCCGACGCCAGAAGAAACAGCAGAAGGACCAGGGTCAGGCCGATCTTTGTCACGACGGATGGAACACCGGTGGCGGCGCGGTTCAGGAAGCCCGGTTCCTTCAGCACGACGCGCTGGACGGTCGGATCTTCCGAACTCGCCGCCATTTCGTTGACCTGCTTGGTCACCTGCTCGACGAAGCCGAACGAGGCGCGGATGCTGGAGACTTTCTCCTGAAGCTCGCGACCGATGCGCGGCGCGTCGTCGATCCATTGCGAGACCGGCCCCGAGAGCGACCAGCCGCCCACGGCGATCAGTCCGAGGAGAGACAGGACCAGGGCCGCCGCGCTGATGCCTTCCGGAATTCCAAACCGACGGAACAACCGGACGATCGGGCTGAGCAGGATCGACAGCATGAAGGCCAGCGCCAGGGGAACCAGGAGGCTCTGGGCGAAATAGAGAGCCCCGACCAGCATGATCAGGAAAATACCGATAATGGAGGCGCGCAGGATCCCCCGCGCCGAGACCATGATTTGCGTCTCGGCAGGTGGGATTGGCGCGGCCTTTGCCGGGGTGCCGTTCTGTTCTTGCTTCTTGAGCGCGGGCGCCATCGGGTTTCCACTGTGGAGGAATGCACAAGCAAACGCCGATGGGCCTCCCCTGTTCCAACGGACGGGCTTGCGCATGTGCCTAAAAGTCCGCGAAATGCACGGTCTTCCTCCAACCAGCACACAAAAGCCGGGTAAATGTCCGCTTCCGACGACACGACCAAACGCGGTCCGAACACTCATCTCGTCTCGGCCGGCCGCCACCCCGACGCCCAGCACGGCTTCGTCAACACCCCCGTCTATCACGGCTCGACCGTGCTCTATCCGACGGCCGACGACCTTTTCGCCAACCGCATCAAATATTCCTACGGCCGCCGAGGCTCACCGACGATCGACGCGCTGACCGAGGCGATGAACGAGCTGGAGGGCGCGGCGGGAACGGTGATCCTTCCATCCGGCCTGTCCGCCGTCACCACGGCGCTTCTGGCGGCCGTGAGCGCGGGCGATCATGTCCTGGTCGCCGACAGCGTCTATCATCCGAACCGTCACTTCTGCGACACGACCCTGAAGCGATTTGGCGTCGAGACCACCTATTACGACCCGCTGATCGGCGCGGGCATCGCGGACCTGTTCCGGCCGAACACCAAAGCGGTGTTCACCGAAAGCCCGGGTTCGCAGACCTTCGAGATGCAGGACCTCCCGGCCATCGCGAAAGCAGCGCATGCGAAGGGGGCTCTTGTCCTAACCGACAATACCTGGGCGACCCCCCTGTTCTTCAAGCCGCTCGATTATGGCGCCGACATGTCCATACAAGCGGGCACGAAATACATATCCGGCCACGCGGACGTGCTCATCGGCACGATCTCGGCAAACAAGGCCGCATGGCCGCGCCTGCGCGAAACCCACGGCAATCTCGGCCTGTCCACCGGCCCCGACGACATCTTCCTCGCACTGCGCGGCCTGCGCACGATGGGCGTGCGGCTTGCGCGTCATCACCAATCCGGCCTCGCGGTCGCCCGCTGGCTCGAACAGCGCCCGGAAGTCGCGCGCGTCCTGCATCCCGCGCTCGAAAGCGATCCGGGCCATGCGATCTGGAAGCGCGATTTCAAAGGCGCGAGCGGGTTGTTCTCCGTCGAGCTGAAACCGGTGTCCGATGCGGCCGTGCGCGCTTTCCTCGACGGGTCGGTCCTGTTCGGCATGGGTTATTCATGGGGCGGGTTCGAGAGCCTCATCGTGCCGTTTGAAACCAAGGACCGGTCCCTGCCCTCGGCTCTCGAAGGTCCGGCCTTCCGGCTGCATGTCGGGCTCGAGGATGTCGAGGACCTGATCGCCGATCTTGAAGCAGGTTTCGCGGCAATGGCGCGGGCCTGAAATGCTCAACTATTTCTTATCCGCCACCGTCACCTTGCTGGTGGTCCTGGAACCGATCGGGCTGGCACCGCTTTTCCTGGGCGTCACACAGGATTTTTCGTCGGCCGAGAGGCGCCTCGTCGCGTGGCGCTCATCCATCATCGCCTTTGCCATACTTACCGTGTTCGGAGCCGTTGGAGCGCCGCTCCTGTGGGCGCTCGGGATCACGCTGCCCGCGTTCCGCATCGCGGGCGGCCTTCTGCTCTTTTTCATTTCCTACGAGATGGTTTTCTCAAAGCGCGCCGAACGCACGACCCCCGTGACGGCCGAAGAAGAGAGCGCGCGGCGCAGCCACCTGCTTTACACGTCGGTTTTCCCACTCGCGATTCCGTTGATGGCCGGCCCAGGCGCCATCACCGTCATGATATTGCTCGCGGGCGAGGCGAAAGGCGATCCGCTGCGCCTCGGCATTCTTTTTGTCATTACATTCGCCGTTGTTGCGAGTTGCCTCGTCGTCTATCTCGCCGCCGAACGCATGAACTCCCTGCTTGGCGTTACCGGCAATGCTATCGTCTCGCGGCTCCTGGGGGTCATCCTCGCCGCTTTGGCCGTGCAGTTCGTCATCGACGGAATCCGGGACGCGTTTCTCACCTGAAGGCAAAAAGAAAACCGGCCGCCCGAAGGCGGCCGGTTTCAAAAAGCCGAGGCCGGGTTAATTGGCGCCGCCACTGCCACCGCTTTTCGGCTTCATGTTTTTGGTCGCGGGCGCCGGCTCAGGCATCTGACCACCCGGACCTCCCGGCGTGGACGCGCGGCCCGTTTTCTCATCATCGGCGCCTCGCGCCATGCCCCCGATTTGCTGGATGCGCTGCAGATGCTCCTCCAGCATCGGCAGAGTTTGCGTAGCCCATGCCGAAAGCGCGCCGTTCGCCTTGCTGTAGTTCGCGAACAGGCCGACCGCCTCGCGATGGGCATCACGCTGCGCCCGTACGTAAAACTGGTCGAACTCCGGCCCCTTCAAACCTTCCATCTTTTGCATGGCCTGGGCTTCCTTGCCATCGAGGCTGGACGGCACCTTCGCGCCGAGACCGGATGCGGCGGAGTTGAAGTTCCTTGTTCGCCTTGCCGTGATCCCTGATCATCTGGCGAGCGAAATCCTTCAACTCGTCGTTCTGGGCGCGATCGAGCGCGAGTTCGCTGGACCGGATTTCAAACATGCCACCATGCGCCGCCTTGGTGATGAAGGTCTGGTCTGCCGGGCGAAGCTGCGCCTTTTCGACAGCGGCGCCGGGTTTGCTCGGACTCATCTGGGCAAAGGCGGTAGGCGTCAGCGCAAGCGAGGCTGCCGCCGCAAGAAGAATATGCTTTTTCATTTGGATGTTCCCTCTCGATTATCGGAGAGAGCGGCGGTTTGCGAACGCGAATGTCCGTTGAAACGAAAGCGCCGCCCCTACAACCCAACGGGTGGCGGAGCGGCGCGGTTCCTGAAACAAATGTGGTGATACGGCGACTTCTGACCTTCTCCGAAAGGTCAGAAGGGAATTTCGTCGTCGATGATGTCGCTCATACGGCCGCCGCCGCCCGCCATGGCCGGCTGACGCTTCCCGCTGACTCCGGACTGGCCAAAGCTGTCGCCACCGCCGTAATCCTCGCTTGCACCGCCACCGGAACGGCCGTCGAGCATGGTCAGCACGGAATTGAAGCCCTGCAGCACGATCTCGGTGGAGAATTTCTCCACGCCCGCATTGTCGGTCCATTTCCGCGTCTGCAGCGCGCCCTCGATGTAAACCTTGGCGCCCTTCTTCAGATATTGCTCGGCGACCTTGCAGAGACCTTCATTGAAGATCACGACGCGGTGCCATTCGGTTTTTTCTTTCCGCTCGCCGGAATTCTTGTCGCGCCACGTCTCCGACGTTGCGATGCGAAGATTGGCGATCGGTTTGCCATCCTGGGTGCGGCGAATCTCGGGGTCCGCGCCGAGATTTCCGATCAAAATGACCTTGTTCACACTGCCGGCCATAACCATCTCCTGTCGGCGTAACTGGGGTGCGCGAAGCTTGTAGCCACCCTACTTCCCGGGCCGGTCGCCTCACAACACACGGCGGGAAGAGCGCTGTAGACAACTTCCGCGTTCTCTATATGTTCCTATCACCTGCGACTCGCGGGCGCAAGACGGTTCGTGCTCTATCTGACTTAATCCTCAACCTGGTGATAGCCGCGGGGCGGGTCTGCGGCGTTTGGTTTTTCAATGAGCAGCAAATTCATATCCATTCGCGGCGCACGCGAGCACAATCTCAAGAACGTCGACGTGGATCTTCCGCGCGACCAGCTGATCGTGCTGACGGGCGTGTCCGGGTCCGGCAAATCGTCGCTGGCGTTCGACACGATCTATGCCGAAGGCCAGAGGCGCTACGTCGAGAGTCTCTCGGCCTATGCGCGCCAGTTCCTGGAGATGATGCAAAAGCCGGACGTCGATCAGATCGACGGCCTGTCGCCCGCAATATCCATCGAACAGAAGACCACGTCGAAGAACCCGCGATCGACCGTGGGCACCGTCACCGAGATCTACGACTACATGCGCCTGCTCTGGGCGCGCGTCGGCATTCCCTATTCGCCGGCGACCGGGCTTCCGATCGAAAGCCAGACCGTCAGCCAGATGGTCGACCGCATCATGGCGCTCCCGGAAGGCACGCGTCTGTTCCTGCTCGCGCCGGTCGTGCGCGGACGAAAGGGCGAATACCGCAAGGAGATCGCCGAGTTCCAGAAGAAGGGCTTCCAGCGCCTCAAGATCGACGGGACATTCTACGAGATCGGCGACGCGCCGGTGCTCGACAAGAAGCTGAAGCACGACATCGACGTGGTGGTGGACCGCATCGTGGTGCGTCCCGATATCGGGGTTCGCCTCGCGGATTCGCTTGAGCAGGCGCTGAAGCTCGCCGACGGCATCGCGTTCGCCGAGTTCGCGGACCAGCCGGATGCCGCGCCGGCCCCAGGCGCGAAGGGCGCCAGGAAAAAGCCGGCGGCGGAACCGAAGCGCCTGACCTTCTCGGAAAAATTCGCATGCCCGGTGTCCGGCTTCACCATCGCCGAAATCGAGCCGCGCCTGTTTTCGTTCAACAATCCGTTCGGCGCCTGCCCGGTCTGCGCCGGCATCGGCCATGAAATGCGGATCGACCCCGAGCGCATCGTGCCGGATGACAAGCGCTCGCTCAAAGCGGGCGCGATCGCGCCCTGGGCCAAGTCGACGTCGCCGTTCTACGGCCAGACGCTGAACGCGCTCGCCAAGCATTACAAATTCTCGCTCTCGACGCCCTGGCGCGATCTCTCGGAGGAAGCGCGCGACGTCATTCTGCACGGCTCCGACCGCAAGGTGACCTTCGTCTATGACGACGGCCTGCGCGCCTACGAGACCAAGAAGACGTTCGAAGGCGTCATTACAAATCTCGAGCGCCGCTGGAAGGAAACCGAAAGCGAGTGGGCGCGCGAGGAAATCAGCAAATATATGAGCGAGGCTCCCTGTGAAGCCTGCGGCGGGGCACGGCTGAAGCCCGAGGCTTTGGCGGTCAAGATCGACGGCCGGCACATTTCCGAGGTTACGCAATTGTCGGTGACGGCGGCGAGCGATTGGTTCGGCGCCCTGCCCGGCACGCTGACGGCAAAGCAGAACGAGATCGCGGGACGCATCCTCAAGGAAATCCGCGACCGCCTGAAATTTCTCGTCGATGTCGGCCTGACCTATCTGACGCTCGGCCGCGCCTCCGGTTCGCTGTCCGGCGGCGAGAGCCAGCGCATCCGGCTGGCCTCGCAGATCGGTTCGGGCCTGACCGGCGTTCTGTATGTGCTCGACGAGCCGTCGATCGGCCTTCATCAGCGCGACAACGAACGCCTGCTCGAAACGCTGAAGCGGCTGCGCGATCTCGGCAACACCGTCATCGTCGTCGAGCATGACGAGGATGCGATCCGGCTTGCGGACTATGTCGTCGATATGGGCCCGGCTGCCGGCATACATGGCGGCGAGATCATCGCCGAAGGCACGCCGAAACAGATCATGGAAGACCCCGACAGTCTCACCGGCAAATATCTGACCGGCGAACTTTCGGTCGCCATTCCGGCGCGGCGGCGGGCGTTCGACAAAAAGCGCACGCTGAAAGTCACCGGCGCCAGCGAAAACAATCTGAAGAACGTCACGGCGGAAATTCCGCTCGGCACCTTTACCTGCGTGACCGGCGTTTCGGGCGGCGGCAAGTCATCGCTTCTGGTCGACACGATTTTCCCGGCCGTCGCGCGCCGCCTCAACGGCTCGACCGAGCATCCCGGCGCGCACGACACGATTTCCGGGCTTGAGCATCTCGACAAGGTCATCGACATCGACCAGTCGCCCATCGGCCGCACGCCGCGTTCGAACCCGGCGACCTATACCGGCGCCTTTACGCCGATCCGCGACTGGTTCGCGGGCCTGCCGGAATCGAAGGCGCGCGGTTACGCGCCGGGCCGCTTCTCGTTCAACGTCAAGGGCGGGCGTTGCGAAGCGTGCCAGGGCGACGGCGTCATCAAGATCGAGATGCACTTCCTGCCGGATGTCTACGTCACCTGCGATGTCTGCAAGGGCAAGCGCTACGACCGCGAAACGCTGGACGTGCATTACCGCGGCAAGAGCATCGCCGACGTGCTCGACATGACGGTCGAGGAAGCCGGAGATCTGTTCAAGGCGGTGCCGCCGATCCGGGACAAGATGAACACGCTGGCGCGCGTCGGCCTCGGCTACATGCATGTCGGCCAGCAGGCGACGACGCTTTCGGGCGGCGAGGCGCAGCGCGTGAAGCTGTCGAAGGAATTGTCGCGCCGCGCCACCGGACGCACGCTCTATATCCTCGACGAGCCGACCACCGGCCTGCATTTCCACGACGTCGCAAAGCTGCTCGAAGTGCTGCACGAACTCGTCGACCAGGGAAACACGGTCGTCGTCATCGAGCACAATCTCGAAGTCATCAAGACCGCCGACTGGATCATCGATCTCGGTCCCGAAGGCGGCGACGGAGGCGGCGAGATCGTGGCCGCGGGCACCCCCGAAGATGTGGTCAAGAACCCGCGCAGCCACACCGCGCGGTTCCTGAAAGATGTGCTCGGCCGACAGACAAAGAAGGCCCGCCCCAAGGCTCAGGCCGCCGAATAGATCCCTTTCGGGCCTGAGTCACCTGCAAGTCACACTTCGGCTCAACCTGTCTCGAATTCATCTTAAATCGGGTTAGACGCTGGAGCGTGCCCGCGGAATCTGGCATATCAACCCGTGATGACGTGGTTTGCGGGCCAACTGGGCTGGAACATGACTGTTATCAACCGGCCGGATTGGCGCGGTTTTTTGGCGGGCGCGGCGTTTCCGCTGCTCGGCGCGATGTTCATCTATGCCGCCATGCTGGCCACCGGGGTCGGTCTGCACAGCCCCGCCTTCGCCAAGCTGCCCTTCGACCCGACCGGCCGGCTTTCGGCCGCGATCTGGGTTGCCCTGTTCAGCTTCTATGGCGTGACCCGCTGGTCGGCGCTGCGGCACGGCGCCAGAGGCCAGACCTGCGTCCACCTCGTCGAAGCGCTGATGGTGTGGGCCGTCGTCTACACCTTCATCGCCGGATACTTCTCCGATTTCTGGTTCGACGTGCTGAACGTCGTCTCGCTCTGCTTCGGCATCTTCGTCGCCTCGCGGCTCGTCCGCCTGTCCCGCTTCGTCGCCGCCTGGCTGGTCCCGACCTTCCTCTGGAAAGTGCTCGCGGTGGCCATCAGCCTCGGCCCCGTGGTTGGCATAAGCTTCTTCTGACGCCACAACTCACCGCATGACGGATGTCGCGATCATCGGCGGCGGCCCCGCCGGGCTGATCGCGGCCGAACGGCTTGCCAGGGCCGGCCTTGCCGTGACGATTTACGACCGCATGCCGAGCCTCGGCCGCAAGCTGCTGATGGCCGGGCGCGGTGGGCTGAACCTCACCCATTCCGAACCGTTCGACCGCGTGCTCGAACGCTACGGGCCCGCAGCCCGGCATCTGGAACCCGCGTTGCGCGCCTTCCCGCCCGATGCGCTGCGTAAATGGGCGCACGAACTCGGTGAGGACACCTTTATCGGCTCCTCCGGCCGCGTCTTCCCGAAAAGCTTCAAGGCCTCGCCCCTGCTGCGCGCATGGCTCCGGCGGCTCGATGCGCTCGGCGTTATTGTACATACGCGTCATGTCTGGCAGGGCTGGTCGGAGAGCGGCGCTCTCGTCTTCGGCACGCCGGATGGAAATCTCGAAGTCACGCCCGCGCGCGCAACCCTTCTCGCTCTGGGCGGCGCCAGCTGGCCGAAGCTCGGCGCGGACGGCGGCTGGTTACCGCTCCTGGCCGCGAGGGGCGTCGAGATCGCCTCCTTGGCGCCGGCCAATAGCGGCGTCCGCATCGGCTGGTCGGACAATTTCCGCACCCGCTTCGCCGGTCAGCCGGTGAAGCGCGTTCGGCTCGGCGTCGGCGATGAGAGCATTGCGGGCGAGATGGTCGTAACCGGAAGCGGACTGGAGGGCGGCGCAATCTACGCTCTGTCCCGCGCCATCCGCGCAGCTCTCGACAACGGCCCCGCTCAGCTCACGATCGATCTCAAGCCCGACCTCGATGTCTCGGAGATCGCCCGCCGCCTCGGCCGCCCGCGCAAGGGCGAAACCGCCTCGAACTTCCTCCGCAAGACGCTCGCTTTGTCCCCGGTCCAGATCGGCCTGCTGCGGGAAGCATCCGGAAAAGACCTGCCGTCCGATCCGTCCGCGCTTGCGGAAGCGGTCAAATCCGTCCGCCTCACCGTGAGACGGAACCCAGGGGCTCGACCGCGCTATCTCCACCGCCGGCGGCGTCGGTTTCTCAGCGGTCGATGAGAGATTTATGCTCCGCGCTCTCCGCGGCACGTTCGTCGCGGGCGAGATGCTGGATTGGGAAGCCCCGACGGGCGGCTACCTGCTGCAGGCCTGCTTTTCGACGGGTTTTTGCGCCGCCGAAGGCATACTCGCGCAAAAAAGTTAGTCGCGACGAAACTTTGTTTCGAACCCCGGCATTTAGACGACATCACCGGGAAACGTCTTCGCCTTATGACCCGGGGCAACAAAATAATCGACAGGGTTGCGTAATGACCAACACATCCGACGAATTCGCTCTTTTTGCCTTTGTGGCCTGCGTTCTGATCGGCGGCGGCGCTGCTTTCCTCAGTTACGTGGGCTGATATCACCGAAAAGCCCGCCTCAGGCGGGCTTTTTTAACATTCCATCGAGTTGCATCTGCCGCTGCAACGCGGGCCTTGCCTCCAGCCTCGACGTATAGCTCAAAAAATCTTCGCGCTTCGGCACCACTCCGAACATCATGCCCCAGCGAAGCTGCGAGCCGATGATGATGTCGGCCGCCGTGAACTGGTCTCCGAGGATGAACGGTCCCGGCTTGAGCCCGTCTCCGACCACTTTCATCACCGTCTCGAAATCGCCGTAACCGGCCGCGCCCCTGGGTGCGGTTTCCTTGCGCGGAAACGCCACGTCGAGAACGGCCGGCTCGATGCAGCTTGGGCCGAAGAACAGCCATTTCAAAAAGGCGCCGCGGCGGGGATCGCCGACCGGCACATTGAGTCCCGCCTGGGGGAACGTTTCGGCGAGATAAAGACAGATCGCAGCCGCCTCCGCGACGACGATCTCGCCGTGCCGGATCGCCGGCACCTTTCCCATCGGGTTGATCTCGAGATAGGCCGGCTGACGGTGCTCGCCCGCGTCGCGGTCGAGTGCCCGAACCTCGTACGGCTCTCCCACCTCCTCCAGCATCCAGCGCGCTATGGCGCCGCGGGAGGGGCCTGTCAGCGTGTAAAGCGTAAGGTCGGCCATGGGAGGTCTCCGATAAGTGTTTCAGGCACCCATCAGAATGCGCGCCCGGTCGATAAGATCAAAACGCTCGATTGCTGCCGCGCCCCAGATCAGGCAGCCCAGAGCCAGGCCGCAGAACACCGCCGCCGAGCCGATATCCTTCACGACGCCGATCTTGGGATGAAAGTCCGGGGTGACATGGTCGGCCAGCTTCTCGACCGCCGTGTTGAGCAGCTCAATGGCCAGCACCGCAATCAGAACGCCGACCATCGCAACATACCAGCCGATACTGGGCGCGACGAAAAAGCCCGCCGGCAGGCCGATGGCGAGCAGGACCAGTTCTTCGCGCAGGGCCGCCTCGCTGTGGGCCGCGGATTTCAGCCCGCGGAACGTGTTGAGGCTGGCCCGGTAGAGCCTTTTCATGCCGTGCGTTTCGACCCCGTATGTCATCCGATTGAAACCCTATTTCGGGCGTCATAGTTCCTCCAACGTCCTGTCACAAGCAATACGCGATTGAACGGAGGGTGCGCCTCCCCTAGCTTGCCGGCCATGAAACCAATCCACATCGTCGGCGGCGGGCTTGCCGGTTCCGAAGCCGCCTGGCAGATCGCCGAAGCCGGCGTTCCCGCCGTGCTCCATGAAATGCGTCCCGTGCGCGGCACCGACGCCCATAAGACGGACGGCCTCGCCGAACTCGTCTGTTCGAACTCGTTCCGCTCGGACGACAGCGACGCCAATGCCGTCGGCCTTTTGCATTGGGAGATGCGCCATCTCGGCTCGCTCATCATGCGCTGCGGCGACGCCCACCAGGTGCCGGCCGGCGGGGCGCTCGCGGTGGACCGCGACGGCTTCTCGGCGGCGGTGACCGAGGCGCTGGAAGCACATCCGCTTGTCACGATCGAACGCACCGAGATCGCGGGTCTGCCGCCCAAGGATTGGGACAATGTGATCATCGCGACCGGCCCCCTCACCTCGCCCGCTCTGGCGGAGGCAATCCGCGATCTCACCGGCCGCGATGCTCTGGCCTTCTTCGACGCCATCGCGCCCATCGTCCATTTCGAGTCGATCGATATGGACGTCTGCTGGTTTCAGTCGCGCTACGACAAGGCGGGGCCCGGAGGCACGGGCGCCGATTACATCAACTGCCCGATGAACAAGGACCAGTACGAGGCGTTCGTACGGACACTTGTCCAGGGCGAAAAAATCGACTTCAAGGACTGGGAAGCCTCGACACCCTATTTCGACGGCTGCCTGCCGATCGAGATCATGGCCGAGCGTGGTGCGGAAACCTTGCGTTTCGGCCCCATGAAACCGGTCGGTCTCACCAATCCGCACAAGCCCGACGAGAGACCCTACGCCGTCGTCCAGCTGCGTCAGGACAATGCGCTCGGCACCTTGTTCAATATGGTCGGCTTCCAGACCAAGCTCCGCCACGGCGCGCAGGCGGAGACGTTCCGCATGATCCCCGGACTGGAAAAGGCGGAGTTCGCGCGCCTCGGCGGCCTGCACCGCAACACCTTCCTCGACAGCCCGCGCCTTCTCGACGCCACCCTTCGTCTGAAGGCCGATACCCGTCTGCGGTTCGCGGGGCAGATCACCGGCTGCGAAGGCTATGTCGAGAGCGCGAGCATCGGGCTTCTGACGGGCCGGTTCGCCGCCGCCGAGCGCCTCGGTCGCCAGTTGCTTCCGCCTCCGGCGACAACCGCGTTCGGCGCGCTGCTCGGCCACATCACCGGCGGCCATATCTCGGTCGAGGACGAGAACACCAAGCGCAGCTTCCAGCCGATGAATGTCAATTTCGGCCTGTTCCCGCCGGTCGAGAAGCCGGTTCGCGTGCCCGGTTCGCCACGCATGCGCGGTCCCGAAAAAGCCGCAGCGAAGAAGAAGCTCATCACGTCGCGGGCGAAAGCGGATCTGGAACGCTGGAAAACCGAAACTGACACCACCGTTCTGGAAACAGCAGGTTGAGCGTCAGTACATCTTATTCACACGCGTGATGAGGTTCATGTGATAGGCCCGTGACGTCGGCCTGGCATCTAATTCAGAGCCACGTCCAGATCGGGTGCGCGGGATCGGCGAGCAGCCTGATCGCCATGGCCGAACACGCCAGCACGAGCACGGGACGGATCAGTTTCGCGCCGTTCGCGATGGCCAATCTCGACCCGATCCGTGCGCCGACAATGCTGCCGGCTGCCATGACCAGCCCGATCAGCCAGATCGGCTTGCCCGCGATGACGAACAGGACAAGCGAACCGAAATTGCTGGAAAAGTTCAGGAGCTTCGTCATCCCCGTCGCCCGGAGGATGGAAAGACCGCGCAGGGTGATGAAGCTGAGCGCATAGAACGAGCCGCCGCCCGGTCCGAGCGCGCCGTCGTAGAACGCGATGGCGGGCACGGCGGTCCATGTAAAGACAGGCTGAGACAGCCGGGGTTCCGCATCGACATCGCCGAGGCGTGGCGACAGCAGGAAATAAAACGCGATCAGGATGAGGGCGAGCGGCAGCCAGGCCTTCAGGTGATCGACCGGAATGACGGTGACCACGGCCGCGCCGAGCGCCGAGAGCGCGAAGGCGATCACCATCATCAACTTCGCCGCGCGCCAGTCAGCCGCCCCGTGCCGGACATATTGGAGCGAGGACGTGGCAAGGCCGAACGCCCCCTGAACCTTGTTGGTGGCAAGCGCCGAGACGGGATCGAGCCCCGCGATCAGCAAAGCCGGCACGGTGAGCAGCCCGCCCCCGCCGGCGATCGAGTCGACGAATCCGGCGACCGCCGCAACGGCGGCCAGAATCAAAATCAGTTGTAGGGAGAGCTCCATCGGCCGCAATTAACACCGAATTCAGCGCGGCGCGATGCTCCTTGCAGCCTATCAACCCGATCTTAACCGTTGCGGAACACATAAGGAACAGTTACGTTTCCGTTCCTGATTTGTTTCGGCTGATTCCAGCCGGTTTCGAGGCAAAATGCTGACGCGCAAGCAACACGAACTTCTCCGCTATATCCATGAGCGGCTGAAGGAATCCGGCGTCCCACCGAGCTTCGACGAGATGAAGGACGCGCTCAATCTGCGCTCCAAATCGGGCATTCACCGCCTCATCACGGCGCTCGAGGAACGCGGCTTCATCCGCCGCCTGCCGAACCGCGCCCGCGCGCTCGAAGTCGTGCGACTGCCGGAATCGGTTGCGCCGAACATGCGCCCGACTCCCGGCAAATTCTCGCCCGGCGTCATCGAAGGCGGTCTCGGCCGCGCCCGGCCGAAACCGGTCGAAGCCGACGAGGTGGATTCCTATTCCTCCGTCGCCGTTCCGGTCATGGGCCGCATCGCGGCCGGCGTGCCGATCGAGGCGATCCAGACCCGCAGCCACACCATCGCCGTGCCGCCCGAGATGGTATCCGGCGGCGACCATTTCGCCCTCGAAGTGCGCGGCGATTCCATGATCGAGGCCGGCATTCTTGAGGGTGACGTCGTCGTCATCAGGAAATCCGACAGCGCCGAAACCGGCGACATCGTGGTCGCACTCGTCGATGACGAGGAAGCGACGCTGAAGCGGCTGCGCAAACGCGGCGCGAGCATCGCGCTCGAAGCCGCGAACCCCGCCTACGAGACGCGCATTTTCGGACCGGACCGCATCCGCGTTCAGGGCAAGCTGGTCGGGCTCATCCGCCGGTATTGACACATGCTCCCCCTCTCCTGCGAAGCGGGAGAGGGCCGAGAGCGCGTCAGGCTCCGGGGTGAGGGCAGCACGATAATCTTCTGCTGGTTTCTTGCCTCCCCTCACCGCGCTCGACGCCTCCGGCTTAAGGCTCGTCATCTTCCGTCTCGTCGTCCGCATCGACCGGATCAATATTCGCCGCGGCCCCCTCGATCTTCGGCTCCGGACGCGCAAACACCGGCCCGTCCGGTTCGATGATCTTCCCTTGCCAGATGCGTTGCGCATCGCCCCGCACGGTCTTGGCCGTGAATGAACCGTCTTCGGTCATCGTCAGTGCCACGGCTCCGCTCAGCGCGAGGTCGCCGGCGTCGATCACATACGCGGTCTGCCGGCAGGCGGGCGGCGCGACAAGCCGTGTAATGACGATCGCGGCCCTGCCGCAATCCTCCGCCAATCCCGCATAGGTCCAGGACAGTGCGAGAATGCGGCCGTCCGCGAGCGGCGCGGTGCAGCCGAGACTGTCGCAGCGCACATGTTCCGCGGTGCTTTTTTCCCGCACGCCGCGCATGTCGCCATCCGCGGCAAGCCAGGTCCCGGCGGCAAAGCCCGCGAATCGGGTGCCGACCAGTTGCAGCTTTCCGTCCGCGCCGCGCACGGCCGCCGCGCGCCCGCTTGGCTCGACATAGACATCCGGCCGGTCGGGGAATGCAGCGATCAGGACACCCGCAACAACCGGCGCGATACCGAGAAGGCGCAGCCGCGCCGTCCACAGCGCGAGCCAGATCAGGCCGAAGGCGAGCAGAAGAGCCGCGAGCGCCGGAAAAGCCGGCACGGCGAGCGTCGCCATCGGCCAGCTTGCGATCCATTGCGAGACGATCAGCATAAGCTTGATGCCGAACCCCATCACCCGCCAGGCAATGCCGTCGAGCCCGAACGGCATCAGCAGAATGCCGACAAGGGCCCACGGCATGACGAGGAGGCCGACAATCGGCAACGCGATCAGATTGCTCGGCAGCGAATGCACGGCGAAGCGCTGGAAGTGAAAAGTCGAGAACGGCGCGGTCGCCAATGTGGCTGCGATAGTCGTCGCGGTGATGCCGCCGAAATAGACCTGCGCGAAGCGCATGAGGCCACCGGTCCGCGCCGCACGGGTTTCGTCCGGCGCACGGATATTCACGCGTTCATACCAGGCAACGATCGCCATCACGGCGCAGAAGGACATCTGGAAGCTCGGCCCGAGCACGGCTTCCGGCATCAGAAGAATGGCCACGAACGCAGCAAGCGCGAGGTTGCGCATGGTCACGCCCTGCCGGTCGAACAGCACGGCGAAAAAAATGATCGCAATCATCACGAAACTGCGCTGCACCGCGACCTCGGCGCCCGACAGGACGAGGTAGAACCCTGCCCCGATCAAAGCCGCGACGGCCGCCCATTTCTTGATGGGATGGCGCAGGCCGAATCCGGGAATGAGCGCGAGCCCGAACCGCAGCACTCCAAACAGGGTGCCCCCGAACAGCGCCATGTGCAGACCGGAAATCGAAATGACGTGGTAGAGCCCCGCGATCCGCAGCGCGTCGTTCGCTGTCTTGGAGATTTCACCGCGCTGGCCCGTGACAAGCGCGGCGGCAATGGCTCCGGGATCGCCTTCGACCGCCGACATGATCCGTGCCGTAAGTCCGTTGCGCAGCCGGTCGATCTGCGCTCCGGCCTTCCGCGTCAATGTCAGTACAGGCGGCGCCAGCACAACAGGCGGCCGCGCTTCACTCCCTACAGCGCCGAGGCCCAGAAAGAATGCCTCTCGGGCAAAATCATGCCCGCCCGGACGCGCCGGACCCGGCGGCGGACGCCACAAAGCCTCGACGGAAACCCGGCTGCCGGCCGCCGCATCCTCAAGGCGCGGCACGGTCACGCGCACCCGCTTCGGCAGTTTAGCTGCGTCCAGCCCGCTCAGGCTTTCCAGCGCCAGAACCAGCCGCACACCGCGCGAACGCGGCTCGACGCTTTCCACCACCCCGACGGCAATGCCGCGCACCGGCTTTTCAAGGATCGGCTCTTCCGCGCGTTCGACCCGCAACGCCGCCGACAAAAACCCCGCCGCCAGCGCCAGAGCCAGCATGGCCAGAGGAAAGCCGTTCGGCCGCGCCCGGGCGGCATAAGCCAGGACGGCAGCGCCCGCGAAGGCCGCGAACGCCGCCCAAGGCGCCGGATCGCGCTCCGCCGCAAAGAACAGAAGAACGCCGCAGATCGCGGCTACCGGCAGCCAGAGGAAGAAACGGCCCCGCTCACGCTCCTCGTCGAGAGCCGCGGCAAACCGTGTCCACAACGCCTCCCAGGCCTCGCCCGGCGCAAAGCCTGCGAAGGCGCGCGGGCCCGGCCGCGCGGCGGCAACCGCCCGCGCTCCGGCGTTTCGTCTCCCCTCCGGCTCCGTCACCCCGTTCCCCCGACCAGCACCCCATGCTACACGGGCGCGCGCCGTTGCAAATCCGGCGTCCTCCCACGATTTGAAGCAGTCCAATGACCGAACCCGTCATCGCCCGTTTTGCACCCTCGCCCACCGGCTTCCTCCATATCGGCGGAGCTCGAACCGCCCTGTTTAATTGGCTGTTTGCCAAGGGCAAAGGGGGCCAGATGCTGCTTCGCATCGAGGACACCGACCGCGCCCGTTCCACCCAGGAAGCGATCGACGCCATTCTCGATGGCCTGAAATGGCTGGGACTCGACTGGGACGGCGAGCCGGTGTTCCAGGCCTCACGCGCCGATCGCCATCGGGCGGTTGTCGACGAGATGCTGGCCAGGGGCGCCGCGTATCCCTGCTATGCAACCGCGGAAGAGCTCGAAGAGATGCGCGCCACGGCGCTCGCCGCCGGAAAGCCGCCGCGCTACGACGGCCGCTGGCGCGACCGCGATCCGTCCGAGGCGCCGGCAGGCGCCAAGCCGGCGATCCGGCTGAAAGTCACCAATACCGGCGAGACGGTGGTGAACGACGCCGTGCAGGGCACTGTGACGTTCCCGAATGCCGATCTCGACGATCTCGTTCTGCTGCGTTCCGACGGCACGCCGACCTACATGCTCGCGGTCGTCGTCGACGATCACGATATGGGCGTGACCGACATCATCCGCGGTGTCGACCATCTGACGAATGCCGCGCGCCAGATCCAGATCTACAACGCGCTCGGCTGGACCGTGCCGCGCATGGCGCATATCCCCCTGATTCACGGACCGGACGGCGCGAAACTGTCGAAACGCCACGGCGCGCTCGGCGTCGAGGCCTATCGCGAAATGGGCTATATGCCGGCCGCGCTGCGTAACTACCTCGTCCGCCTCGGCTGGAGCAACAAGGATCAGGAAATCTTCTCGACCGAGGAGATGATCGCCGCGTTCAGCTTCGACGCCGTCGGCCGCTCCGCCGCGCGCTTCGACTACGACAAGCTCGAAAACACCAATGGTCATTACATGCGCGCGACGCCCGATGAGGAGCTGATCGAGGTGTTCAAGACCTCGCTGCCTTATCTGCCGGGCGGCCCGGAGGCGCAGAAGAAGCTGGACGGCGGATTGTGGGACGCCTTCCGCGTCATGCTGCCGGCCATGAAGGAGCGTTCGAAAACATTCATCGAGCTTCTCGACAATGCCAGCTTCCTGCTCGACGCCCGGCCGCTGAAACTCGATGACAAGGCGGCGCAGGCGCTGGCAGCCGCCGGCACGCGCGAGCTTCTCGGCGCGGGTCGCCGCCAAACTGGCGGAGCTGGACACCTGGAGCGCGGAAAACGCGGAAGCAGCCGTGCGGGCCTTTGCCGAGGCCGAGGGCACAAAACTCGGCCAGGTCGCTCAGCCGTTGCGCGCGGCCCTGACGGGGAAAATGGTCTCGCCGCCGATCTTCGAAGTGCTGGCCATTCTGGGCCGCGACGAAAGTCTCGCTCGCCTGGCAGACCAGTCAGCCTAAAACTCCCGGCCGCGGGCTCCTTGCGGGCCTGTGGACTTTGCCGTTAAGAAAACGAGGCAACTCCGTGATACGGAATGCCCTTGGTGCGGAATAAGGGGTCATGAGCATGAGCGGGAAATCAGCCACACTCACCGTCGACAATAAGAGCTTCGAATTTCCCGTTCTCGAAGGCTCGACCGGGCCGGATGTCATCGACATCTCCAAGCTCTATGCCCAGACCGGCATGTTTACGTACGACCCCGGTTTTACCTCCACCGCAAGTTGCGCCTCGACCATCACCTATATCGACGGCGATGCCGGGATCCTGCGCTATCGCGGCTATCCGATCGACACATTGGCCGAGGAAGGCGACTTCCTCGAATCCTGCTATCTCCTGCTCTACGGCGAACTGCCGACGGCGGCGCAGAGGGCCGATTTCGAATATCGCGTCACGCATCACACGATGGTGCACGAGCAGATGAGCCGGTTCTTCACCGGCTTCCGCCGCGACGCGCATCCCATGGCGATCATGGTGGCCAGCGTCGGTGCGATGGCCGCGTTCTATCACGACTCGACCGACATCGCCGATCCGATGGCGCGCGAAATCGCCTCGATCCGTCTCGTCGCCAAAATGCCGACCCTGGCCGCGATGGCCTACAAATATCACGTCGGCCAGCCCTTCGTGTATCCGCAGAACAATCTGGGTTACGCGGCGAACTTCCTCCGCATGTGCTTCGCCGTGCCGTGCGAGGAGTACGTCGTGAACCCGGTATTCGCCCGCGCACTCGACCGCATCTTCACGCTCCATGCTGATCACGAGCAGAACGCTTCGACGTCGACGGTGCGCCTCGCCGGTTCCTCCGGCGCCAATCCGTTCGCCTGCATCGCGGCGGGCGTGGCCTGCCTCTGGGGCCCCGCGCATGGCGGCGCGAACGAAGCCGCGCTGAAGATGCTGGAAGAGATCGGCTCCGTCGACCGCATTCCCGAATTCGTGGCGCGCGCGAAAGACAAGAACGATCCGTTCCGCCTGATGGGCTTCGGCCATCGCGTCTACAAGAACTACGATCCGCGCGCCAAGATCATGCAGCAGACCTCGCGCGAAGTGCTGGCCGAGATCGGCCATGCGAACGATCCGCTGCTCAAGGTTGCCGTCGAGCTCGAAAAGCTCGCGCTGCAGGACGAATACTTCATCGAACGCAAGCTCTACCCGAATATCGACTTCTATTCGGGCATCACGCTGCGCGCGATGGGCTTCCCGACCTCGATGTTCACGGTGCTGTTCTCGGTCGCCCGCACGGTCGGCTGGATCGCGCAGTGGAAGGAAATGATCGAGGATCCGGAACAGCGCATCGGCCGCCCGCGCCAGCTCTACAACGGCGCCGCCGAACGCCCGTTCGTGCCGGCCGCAAAGCGCGGCTGAGCTTCCCTCTTCCCTTCTTCCTTCCCTCTCCCCTTGTGGGAGAGGGCGACTCGAAGCCGGCAGGCTTCGAGCGGGGTGAGGGGTATAGGCTTATCGAGACGCGCATACCCCTCACCTCGCTCGGCCTAACGGCCGAGTCGTCCTCTCCCACAAGGGGAGAGGATAAGAGCGCAGCGCGTTTACGGCTTCTTCCCCGCCAGGTCGAACACGATCCGTGCCGCGAGGCGGCTCGGCACATCCGGCACGGCCATGCATTGATCCAGCGTTTTCAAAGCCGCTTCCTGCGCGCGCCGTTCGGGAGTGTCGTGGAGAAGCGGGCGAAGCGCCGCCGCGATATCGTCCGCTCGCGCCGCTTCCGCCGCGAACTCGGGAATGGCGCGCGTCTCGAGGATCAGGTTCGGCAGCAATATGTGCTGCGCCGTGATCGCGACAAACCGCCGGATGATTTTTGCCAGCAGCTCGATGCGATAGGCGCCGACCAAGGGAACGCCCGATAGCGCAAGTTCGAGCGTGCCGGTGCCGGACACTGCGAGCGCAACGTTCGCCCCACGCATGACCGCGAGCTTCTCCGCTTCGCCGGTAA
>CAWAYQ010000028.1:0-450149 GCA_963786225.1 uncultured Alphaproteobacteria bacterium | reverse complement strand
ACTGTTCGGAACAGAGGGGCCGGGCCTGCCGGACGCAATTCTGGCCCGCGCCCACACCGTTCGCATCGCCATGGCCGGCGGCTTCGACAGCTTGAACGTGGCGACCGCGAGTGGCGTCGTGCTGCATCATCTGTCGATGCGCTGTGGCCATGAGCAATAAAATTCAAGGCGACATCTAATTGCCAAAGGTTTCGGTCCTCATGCGTCGATGAGCGTGAAGGCTCTCGATCCGGAGGGTCAGTGGTTACTTGTGGCTGAGATTGGGCAAGCGCTCCTGACTTGGATAGAGGTCGGCTGCTCCGGACTTTCGCCAATTGGCGACGACGCCGTACTCAGCGGCCTCCGATGCGTACGGACGGTTCTTGTCCATAAGCGCCCGGATATCGTGTCAGATGAGTTCGTTTCTGCTCCAGAAATTTATCATCCGGCGCCAATCCAAAACCTTGATATGACTTTCTCAAACCAAATGAGGGCCTTGCCTCAACTTTGGTAGACTTTTCTGTCATTCAGAATGGTGGTTCTTTTCGTGCCGATGAAACGCTAGGCGGAGTGGATTTTTGAAGATGCAAGAGACAAGCGTTGGTGCTTCCGACTTGAGAAACGCAGGCCCGCCACTTCAAGCACGAGCATTTCGACCGAACGGCGTCTGCTGGGATGGGCGGTAATATTAGCGGGAGCCGCGCTGATGGTAGGCGGCGGAATGATAGCTTTCCTATCTGTTCTCTAATGGGGAGGGCCCGGGAGACGGGGCAAGGTCAATCGAGCGGTTGGGGTTGGAGTGTTTGAGTATGAGCAATGACGTTGATGTTGTGGGCCTGACAGAAGAGCAGACTCGCCGTTTCCGAGAGATCGATGATGAGATCACGCAGACCCAAGCAGGCATTGCTGTCTGGCACCGTCTGCTTGATCGTCGGCGGCTGGACCGAAAGCTGGGCGTTCATTCAATCACCGAGTTTGCGGTCGATGTGAGGCCTTCGGATCATCAGCAGGGAACGCTTGTGAAGAAGGTCGACACCGCGGACGAGACCGCTCCATCTCGCGAGCCGTTCTATGTCCATTCGGAGAGCGAGGCGCGCGCGCTGTTGATCCGGTGTATTGGCTATCTCAGCGACGCTGCAGGCGAGAAGTTTGCGTTCGATAAAGGCTATGGTGACCGGGACAAGATGTCTGAGTGGATCATCAAGGAGATCAAAGAGCGCGGGGCAATCGCGTATATTCGCAAGCACTCGCCCTATACTTTCGGCATCCCGATTGCGGTGGCCGACGCGTGAGAACGGGCGGGTAGCGCCATGGCACGATATTTGGCAGTTCTTGCGGTTCAAGCCGAAGGGCAAAGGATCTCGCTTCCTGCGATCGACGCGGCGAACGACGAATCCCTTCCGGATTTCCCCAAAATTCCTGAGGGCCGCTGCCTTGTTGCGGTCGTCAACAATGGCGACTGGCAGTCGGCCTTAGACGTCACGTTTCCAACCGTCTATCAGAGAACTCCATCGTCGGTATCAGGACGGGACGTGGAAGGCGATGGATCTTTATCTCATTGACGAGCACCGGGCCGCCCAGATCGAGGACGGACGCCGGGTACTGATGAACGGTCAGCCCGTTCGGGATCCGGGGAGAGTGTAACAGCGTCGGTCGTTGCGGTCCGCTTCCTTCAATATAGCGGCGTGTGCTAATCTCGTATGTGGGACGAGGGGCGTGGTCTGAATGATCCGGCGTTTCGTTCGCACGATGCGTCGGGCAAGCCATCGGCTCCGTAGGATAGTGAATACGTTCCAGACTTTGGAGTGATTGGCGTAGCAATCTAAGCTAGTAGCCAGATCACGTTTCCCTTCTCCCTCAGGGCGATCGGAGGGACACATGCCGGACGCGAGCCCGGCGATCGGCGAGATCCTCCATCTCGCTCATCACGCCGCCGGTGATCCAAGCCTTTGGGACGAGGTGATGGCGCGGCTGCGCGCGTATTTGAATGCGCCGCTGATGGCGTTCATCGACCACAACTTCATCACACATCAGGGCGAGATCAGCCACGCCGCAGGTATCGACGAGAGATTCCGAACGCTCTACGGCGCCCGTTTTTCCGGAAAGAATGTATGGCTTAACGTTGAGCGCCGCTTCGTGCCGGGGGAGGTATTTACGGGCGCGGAATTGGTGCCGAACTGGGAACTTGTCAGAACAGAATTTTACCGTGAATGGCTGCACCCCCTGCATGCCTTTCACTGTTTGATTCGATTCGCATTCGGTGGCTCCGAAGAGGTCAGAAGCCTCGTTGCATTGAGGCCGCTTGATGCAGCCTCATTCGATGCAAAAAACAAGCGAGAACTTGGCTCTTTGCTGCTGCAGTTACGCTGCGCTTGCGAACTCGACGTCGAATTCACGGCGGCTCGTCACAAGACCGAGATCCTTTCCGATGTTGTACAGGCCCTTTCAGAGGCGATACTGGTCGTGGATGGCGAATGCCACCCTGTCTTCCTCAACAGCGCGGCGGAAGGACTTCTTGCCGAAGGCGGCTATCTTGCGCTTTCGCACGGCATGCTCGCCGCGGTTTCGGGCCAGGAGACTGGCAGACTGAGACGTCTCGTCGCCAATGCGGCCGCATGCAATGGCGAGGGAATGACAAGATCGAATGGTGAGATTGCGATTACCTGTCCGTCGGGGGGGCCACCTCTCGTCTTGCGGATCAAGGCCCTTCCGCATTCTGCGATCGACAAAGGCGGCAAGCACAAAAAAGTCGTCGCGATCTTCACCGGAACGAGTGAAATGATGGAGACGGCCCGTCAATTGTACGATTTCTATCACCTCACGCCGGCAGAGGCTCGACTAGCTGCCCTCATCGTCAGCGGCTACTCGCTCCACACGGCGGCACGCAAACTCTGCATCAGCCACAACACGGCGCGGACCCACATGAAGCGGATCTACGATAAGACCGCTACACATCGGCAAGTCGATCTCATCCGTCTCGTGGTAAATCGCGCTATGCCGCCGCATTGATTTGTAAGGGCTGCTTTCAGAACGACGCAATTGTTCAATGAGCGTGACCAAGCACTGAGCTTCTGTACATGTTGCGGCCGTGCTGATGCGCGTGCGAAGGGATCCGACCGTGCGCTGCGTCCATCTCTTCCCGCCGCATCACTCTTGGCTCCTCGGCGGCGCGCTCGTTCCGCTCATGTGCGACGCGAACGTTTCGGCTCACGCAGCCGAGTCTCGGCATTGCCACAGCGCGTTTCGACGTTTTCCCGCAGTCAGGGCACTTGGTGCCTTTGTCCCACTCGCTCATCGGCCGGAATTGTCGGAACGGACCGCAAGCGCGACATTGATATTCGTAGAGCGGCATGAGTTCGCTCCCTGGAAATGTGGCGCTCGCGCCACGAACCAAATAGCCGTCAAGTCGTCGGCGGCCCGCCCGGCATGGTCCCACTCAAGAGCATGTAGCCTGGGATCCAGCCGGTATAGACGCCCTGCACGGCGCAAATCGCTCCCGTTACCCTTGTGAGTTCTGTTCGACCGAGCGCAAGAATAAGGAAGAACAAGAACCAGAGGACACCCCAGGAGGCCCACGAGATACCGAACCAGACATCCCAAACGCTATTGGCACCCGCAAACGTCTCGAGGAACACGGGAACAGTGGTGATCGCCACGAACAGGCAGAACCAGCCAAGGCCTCGTCCGTCTGCGCCGTTCCACCGGTTCCAGGCGACCCAAAAGTAGGTGAAGGTGAACAGAAGAGTCAGCGCCGCGGCCTTGATCGAGCCAGCGTTCGCGCCTGGGCCGAACGCCAAGTAGATCGAGACGAGCAGCGTGACGAAGCCTACGAAAACGTCGATCACGGCGATCTCTCGATCGCCAATCTTTCCCAAGAGCCAGATACCGTTCAGGCACAGAACGGCACCAACCCAGAACAGCGCCAAACCGAGCAGCATCATTCAGTCCTCCGGCTGGGCCCCTTCGCGGAGGTCGCGGAGCGGGCGCTTCGGCGGTTGGGGCAAAAGGCGCAACGCACACGCTACGCCTCTCGCCGCTGACTGCGACTTTCAGCTTGTAGTCGCAAGATCAACGCCAGCCGCAATACCAGGCTTCGGCCCGCCGCTATTGGGCCGGATATCAAAGTCAAAAATCTCGGTCGGGATCGCCACGGTGCAGCACGCATTCGGAATGTCGACGATGCCGCTCACCCGTCCCTCGACCGGCGCCGTGCCGAGGATCACGTAGGCCTGCTCGCCGGTATAGCCGAATTTCTTGAGGTATTCGATTGCGTTGAGACAGGCGCGACGATACGCGACGTGCGCGTCGAGATAGTATTGCTTGCCCGTCTTCTCATCGACCGAGATGCCTTCAAAGACGAGGTATTCCGAGAATCTCGGCTCAAGCGGGCTCGGCTGGAATATGGGATTCGTAATTCCGTACTTTGCGACACCGCCCTTGATGAGATCGACACCGACATCGACATAGCCCGCCATTTCGATGGCGCCGCAGAACGTGATCTCGCCATCACCCTGCGACCAGTGAATATCGCCCATCGAGAGGCCGGCACCCTTCACATAAACCGGGAAGTACACGCGGGAGCCCCGGGACAGGTTTTTGATGTCGCAATTGCCGCCATGTTCACGTGGCGGAACGGTACGCCACGCCTCTTTTGCCGCCGCTTGAGACTTTTTCCCGGTCAACTTCCCCATCAAGGCTGTTTCGGCATTGGGTGCTGTCGCGAGCGGAGGAACGCGATCCGGGTTGGTCGCAATCAACTCCGCCTCGCGCCTGTTGCAGCGATCGAGCAAATCCTGCGAGGGCAGGCAGCCAATGAGGCCGGGATGGACGATGCCAGCCCAACGCACGCCGGGCACGTTTCGGGAGGTGGTGTATATGCCGTGGAAGTCCCAGCAGGCCTTGCGCGCATGCGGATAGTGATCGACCAGGAAGCCGCCGCCGTTCTCACGTGCGAAGATGCCAGTGAAGCCCCATGGCGAGGCCGGCAAGTAGCCGAGATCGAGCAGATCCACCACGAGAAGGTCACCAGGCTCGGCTCCTTCGACTCCGAATGGGCCACTCAGGTAATGGACCTTGGTGAGATCAACGTCGCGTACGTCGTTGGCGCTGTCGTCATTTTCGATCTGGCCGCCGGTCCAGTCGAAGCATTCGACCCGGAACTCGTCGCCGGGCTTCATCATCTCGACCATAGGAATGTCTGGGTGCCAGCGATTATGGGTCTTGATCTCGGCTGCCTCAGGTGGGCGGGAGAGGTCGACCTTGAATGCAGTCCTTGACATGGGCCGTCTCCATCAAGTTGGGGAATTCCCGAAAGCGCATCATGTGCGACTGCTCGGCGCTCATAGAGCAACAACGTCCCCCTTCGATGCTCCGCTTTACAAAACAGGTCGTCACCCCCGGGGGTGACGTGCATACCCTCAAGCAAGAATGGCCTTAGCGAGGGTCGATCAGCGGATGGAACGGTCGGCGGAAGCCGGGCCGATTTTGACCGTCACCAGTCCTGGCCCGGAATGGCCGAATCCTGCCGAGGAGGGATGATCAGCGGCGTTTTCTCCCCGGATCATCTGTGCCGGAAGTGTTCGCCCGCGCCTGTTCAGGTCCTGCACCGCCAGCCATCGACCCGATGACACCACGCAGGATATCAATCGGGATCGGGAACACGATGGTCGAGCTCTTGTCGCCCGCAATATCGTAGATGGTCGAGAGGTAGCGAAGCTGCATGGCCTCCGGAAGCGCCGAGAGTGTCGTCGCGGCCTGGACCAAACGCTCCGCCGCCTGGTGTTCCCCTTCAGCATTGATGACCCTGGCGCGTCGGTTGCGCTCGGCCTCGGCCTGGCGGGCGATGGCGCGCACCATGCTCTCGTTGATGTCCACATGCTTGATCTCGACATTGGCGACCTTGATCCCCCAGGCGTCGGTCTGGCTGTCGAGAATCTCCTGCAGGTCGCGGTTGAGCTTGTCTCGTTCGGCGAGCATCTCGTCCAGTTCGTGCTTTCCGAGCACCGAGCGCAGCGTCGTCTGCGCAAGCTGGCTGGTCGCCATCATGAAGTTCTCGACCTGGATCACCGCCTTGTCCGGGTCGACCACGCGAAAGTAGAGGACCGCATTCACCTTCACGGAGACATTGTCGCGAGAGATCACGTCCTGGCTCGGCACGTCGAGAACGACCGTGCGCAGGTCAACGCGGACCATCTGCTGCACGAACGGGACCAGGATGACGAGACCCGGGCCCTTGACGCCCGAGAAGCGACCGAGCGTGAACACCACGCCGCGCTGATATTCCCGGAAAATCCGGATCGCCGAGAGCAGGACGCCGACCGCAAGGGCGGCGATAACGACATAGGGAATGAGGGTCGGCATAGTGGTTTCCTCCCTGGGAGACTGGCTATCCCTCCGGTTCGACCGTCAGCGTGAGGCCGTCACGGCCGATCACCCGCACGCGCTGGCCCGGCCTGAGCAGACCGGCGGAACGGGCCCGCCAATGCTCGCCATGGACATGGACCTCGCCATCTGTGCCCGACCAGGTCAGCACCTGTCCGGCCGAACCGATCATGGCGGCCTCCCCACTCACCACTTTTTGCCGGTGCGCCCGGATGGCCACGGCCAACATGACCGCGAGCAGCACCGCGCTCGCAGCACTTGCCGTGAGCACGACCGGCAGGGACAGCTCGAAACCCGGCGCTTTGTCGAACATGAAGAGCGAGCCGAGTGCGAACGCGATCACGCCGCCTATTCCAAGCGCCCCGAAGGACGGCGCAAACGCCTCGGCCACCATCAGCGCAATGCCGATAAACAGCAGCCCGATACCGGCATAGTTGAGCGGGAGAAGATTGAGCGCAAACAGCGCCACAGTGAGCGCAATCGCGCCGATGACGCCGGGCGCGACCATGCCGGGGCTGATAAATTCGAAGATGATGCCGTAAAGCCCGATCAGCAGCAGGATATAGGCGATGTTCGGATCGCTGATCACGCCAAGCAGGCGAACCCGCCAGTCGGGCTGCATGGAGACCGTGTCGAGCCCTCTGGTGTGCAGCGTGACCGTGCTGTTGCCGAGCCGGACCGAGCGGCCGTCGGCCTGAATCAGCAGGTCGGGAAGATCGCTCGCGATGATCTCGATGACGCCCTGTTTGAGCGCGGCGCTCGCCGGCAGGCTCGCCGCCTCGCGCACGGCCTGCTCCGCCCAGTCGGCATTGCGGCCGTGGAGCTCGGCAAGGCTGCGGATATAGGCCACCGCATCGTTGACGGCCTTTCTCTTGGAGGCGTCCGCGGATGGCTGTGCCTCTCCGTTCTTCCCCTCGTCTTCCTTGCGGTCCTTGTCCGGGCTGCCGCCGAAGGGCGATCCGCCGCCGATCTGCACGGGCGTCGCGGCGCCGACATTGGTACCGGGTGCCATGGCCGCGAGCTGGCTTGCATAGAGGATGTAGGTCCCGGCGCTGGCTGCGCGCGCACCGCTCGGCGCGACATAGGTGACGACAGGCACCGGAGAGGCGAGGATGTCGCGGATGATGTCGTGCATCGAGCTGGCGAGCCCGCCCGGCGTGTCCATCCGCAAGACGATCAGCGCGGCATCGCGCTCCGCCGCCACTTCCGACGCCTGACGGAGGTATTCACTCGTCGCCGGCCCGATCGCACCTTGAATCTCAAGCACCAGTGCGATGCGGGAGGCATCTTCCGAAGCTTGGCTTCGGCTCGGCGTAGGCAAAACGAGAAGGAGCAGACAGACCGTCAAGACCAGGATCGCGCCGTGGAGCTTTGTTAGAGTCACGGCCGTTGGGCCCGCGGAACGCCGAGGGCTGGTCCCTGATCTATGGTCGTGCAACGTCTCAGTGCTCCGCGTCGATTCTCTCCTTCAATCCTTCCTTCGATAGGACAACGCGGCCTCATGCCGGCCGTCTTCAAAACATTCCAGCGCGTTCATGAGAATAAAACGAGGAGCGCATCCGGTCCATGCGGAGCCCGCGCCAAACTGCTATAGGCCCAGAACTCAACGGAAAGACGCTGCTGCCCGGCATGCCGGTGGAGACCTTTATCGACACGGGTTCGAGAACGGCCTTTGCTTACTGCTCAAACCGATCCGAGACCAACTCGCTCGCGCTTTTCGCTATGAGTGAAACCGCCGTCACGCGGTTGTGACGTGCCGGTCATTCGAGCGAGATTAGTCTCGGCGCTTCCGACCGGAGGAAATTGCCCATGACCCGCTATTCCGCATCGTTTTTACTTCTGGCCGCGCTCGCAATGCCCGGTCTGGCGCTCGCGGCAGACTCCGGCGGCGACTCGCCGCCCAATTGCCCCAAAGGTCAGGTCTGGAACAGCAAGGACGGCAAATGCGTAAAGGCCAATTCCGAATTGCCCGACAGCGATCTCATCGGCACGGGCCGCGCTTTGGCCAAGGCCGGACGCTATGACGAGGCGCTCGATGTGCTTGCCATGGTGAAGGCAAAGGATGCCGTGGCGCTGACCTATGTCGGATACAGCCTGCGCAAGAGCGGAAAGACCGAGGAAGGCATCGCGCACTATCATCAGGCGCTGGCGCTCGACCCGAACAATGCCGCCACCCGCGAATATCTCGGCGAAGGCTATGTCGCGACCGGCCGGATCGACCTTGCCAAGGCCGAGCTGGGAAAGGTCGAGGCTATTTGCGGCAAAGACTGCGAGCCCTATCAGGAACTCGCCGAAGCCATCGGTACGCGCTGACTGCTGTTACCGCCTGACCGGGCGTTTTTCCCGTCGCGCTCGAGAGGCGCGACGGGATCCAGCCCATTCCCCCTGTCATTCAGATGTTGATTGCGCCTGAAAGGCTCCGGTTTGCGTTAATCCGCGACTAGGCTTCGCGGCATCCAGCGTCACGCTGGCGCAGGCACCTCGCCATGGCGGAGCCGACAACCACATGAGTGCGACGATGCGCTTTGCTATCCTTCTTCTGGTCGCCATCTGCGCCCTGCCGTCCGGAGCGTCCGCCGCGCCGGCCGACTGCATGACGGCCGACGGTCTGCGCGCGCCCTTCACCTTTGACGATCAGAAGGCCGCCCAGGTGCCGGGAATCCCGGACGTCCGGTTCTTTGCCGACGATCCGGACGCCTTCCTGAAGGCGATGCCGAAAAAGCCTGGCCCCTGGCTCGCGATTTCGGGCGGGGGGGCGGACGGCGCCTATGCGGCCGGGGTGCTGAACGGTTGGAGCGCCATGGCCGGCGGGCGCCCGGACTTCTCCGTCATTACCGGTCTTTCGACCGGGGCCGCCATCGCCCCCTTCGTGTTTCTCGGCAAGGCTTATGACGAGAAGCTGCGCGAAAATTACACGACCATCAATGCCGGCGATATTTTCGAAGACCTCGACACCGATCAGAGCCTTGTCGACACCTGGCCGCTGAAGGATCTGATCGCCCGGCAGGTGACGCCGGACCTTCTGAAGGCCGTGGCCGAAGAGCACCGGAAAGGGCGGCGTCTTTACGTCGGTACGATGAACCTCAATTCCGAACGCCGCGTCGTCTGGGATCTCGGGGCGATCGCTGCCAAGGGAGACGCGGCGGCGCTCGCTCTGTTCCGCGACGTCATCCTGGCCTCATCCTCCGTGCCGGGGTTGTTCCCGCCGGTCACGATCGATCTTGAGGCGAACGGAAAATGCGTACGCGAGGTCCATATCGACGGCAGCGTGGGCGGGCCGTTCTATGTCGCGCCGATAGACTGGCTTGAAGGCACGGCGAGCTTCAAGCTTCCCGCCACCGAGCTGTATGTCCTGCTGAACGCGAAGTCCCAGCCCTATTTCGAGCTGGTCCAGCAGAATGTTCTATCACTGCTGGCGCGCGGCATTTCGATTGCGCTGAAATTTGCAGGACGGATCGACACCGACCGCACCCGGGCAGCCGCGAACAAGGACGGCGTGAAATTCCATCTCGCCTACATCACGGAAGAGTTCACCCATCCGTATCAGGGGGCGTTCGACGGGGTGTATATGAAGGCGCTGTTCGACTGGGGCGAGGCCGAAGCCAAAGCCGGCAAGGCGTTCCACGACGGTTTGCCGGTCTACGCCGCCCGCTAAATTATTTCCGCCACCAGACGATCGCGCTTCGCGTTTCGAATACAGGAAGCGCACACCGTTCTTCTCTGGCCGCAGGAACCGCCGGATGTTGCGGTTGAGCAGCGGTTGGAATGCGAGGTCGATCGCGAGCCATGAAAAATCTAATCCGGTGAGTTTGCCAGGCTCGGCGGTGGATTATCCGGGTCTCACACCACGACGCTGAGCCGCTTCGCGGCCCGCGTGATCCCGGTGTAAAGCCAGCGCGCGCGGCTTTCGGCGAAGGCGAAGCTCTCGTCGAAGAGGACGACGTCGTCCCATTGCGAGCCTTGCGACTTGTGCACGGTCAGCACATAGCCGAAATCGAATTCGTCGTAATGACGCCGCTCTTCCCAGGAAAGCTGTTCGACCGCGCCGAGGAAGCATTCGGGACGCACCGTCACCTTGGTTTCGCGCGCCGAGGGATCGTCCTCCGGCCGCACGCGCATGGTCACGAGCTTGGTTTTCGAGGCACGGCGTTCGGTGACGGTCCAGAGGCCGCCGTTGAACAGAGCCTTGCGGCGGTTGTTGCGGAGGCAGACCAGCTTGTCGCCCGCGACGGGCAGTTCTTCGGTGAAGCCGCGCCGCTCGCGCATGCGCTTGTTGTAGGCGCGACGAGTGTTGTTGCGGCCGACGAGAATCTGTTCGGCACCGAGCACGCGCGCCGGATCGAGCTTCGACTTCGGCACGACTTCCGTCTCGCCATAGGTGCCGGGCACGAGTTCGCGGCCCTCGCGCACGAGCATCGACAGCCGCACGATCGGGTCGTTTTCGGCCTGCCGATGCACCTCGGTCAGCATCACGTCCGGTTCCTGATTGGTGAAGAAGCCGCCGCCCTGGATCGGCGGCAGCTGCGCCGGGTCGCCGAGCACGAGAACCGGCGCGCCGAAGGAAAGAAGATCGCGGCCGAGTTCGGCATCGACCATGCTCGCCTCGTCGACGACGATAAGCTTGGCGCGCGAGGCGGGGGCGTCGTCCCAGAGTTCGAAGCTCGGGATCTCCTCGCTGCTCTCCTTGGCCTTGTAGATCAGGCTGTGGATCGTCGAGGCGCCGTCGCAGCCGCGCGAGCGCATGACGAGCGCGGCCTTTCCGGTGAAGGCGGCGTATTTCACCGTGCCCTCGATGCCCTCCGCGAGATGGCGCGCGAGCGTGGTCTTGCCGGTGCCGGCATAGCCGAACAGACGGAAGACCTGGGGGCCGCCTTTGCCGGGCTTGGACTTGAGCCAGTCCGAGACAGCCTTCAGCGCGGCGTCCTGATGGGGTGTGAATTGGGGCATGGAATCGATGCGAACGTTAGCAGAACGAAATCCCCAAGTCCCGTGACGTGATTTGGCATGGCGGGTCTCATTCCGCTATCAGACCGCGACCCCGAAACACCGGAGGCCGGCCATGATCGTCACCATGATGAAGGGCAAAATTCACCGCGCCACGGTGACCGAGGCCGACCTTCATTATGAGGGCTCGATTTCCATCGACCGCGATCTGTCCGACGCGGCGGGCTTTCTCATCAATGAGCGGGTCGAGATCTACAACATCGACACCGGCGCGCGCTTCGCGACCTATGTGATCGAGGGCAAACGCGGCTCGGGCATCATCGGCCTGAACGGGGCTGCGGCGCGTCTCGCACTGCCGGGCGACAAGGTCATCATCGTCGCCTACGCGCAGATGAGCGCGGAAGAAGCGCGCGTGTTCCAGCCGGAGGTCGTTCTGGTCGACGGCGATAACCGCCGGATCGCCAAGGCGGCCTGAGCGCGTACCCCGGATAGCGTGCAGCGAAGCTGCATCGCGTAATCCGGGGTCCAGGATTAAAGCGCGGCGAAGCCGCGCCTATCTCTTACGCTGCGTGACAGGGCGCGGCAGCGCCGCACTTCGCTCCTGGGTCCCGGATCTGCACTGCACTTCGTGCAGCTTGTCCGGGACGGCTAAGCCGACTTCGCCGCCTTCACATCGAGCGCCGCGATCGCGTCCTCCAGGAGCTTGCGGGTGCGCGCGGCGCCCGCGCTGTCGAGCGCGTCGAGATCGAGGAATACGTCGACGCCCTTCGACTGTTGGCTGATGACGTTGGGTTTCGCCGCGCTGTCGATCCATAGCCTTTCGACCGCGTAAGGCACGACTTTGCGGCTGATGCCCTTCATCTGGATCGGGGGCAGGGGGTGGGCGCGCACGAAGTCCTTCACCAGCGCGTAGCTCTCGTAGCTGAGGACGATGCCGCCGGGCTCCGCGATGGTCTGCAGCCGCGCCGCGAGGTTGGCCTCGGCGCCGATGATCGTGTAGTCCATACGGTCTTTCGAGCCGAAATTGCCGACATTGCAAAAGCCCGTATTGATGCCCATACGCGCCTGGAACGGAACTTCGACGCCGCGTTTGCGCCATTCGGCGTTCATGGTGATGAGCCGCTTTTGCATCTCGATCGCCATTTCGAGGCAGGCGCGGGCGTCTTCCGCCGTGCCCTTCGTCTCGGGGTCGCCGAAGAACAGCAGCATGGCGTCGCCGATGAACTTGTCGACGGTCGCGCCGTGGCGCAGTGCGATGTTCGACATTTCCGTGAAGTACTCGTTCAGGAGCGAGGTCAGGTCTTCCGGCTGAAGCCGCTCGGCGGTCGCGGTGAAGTCCTTGATGTCGGAGAAGAAGATCGTGAGGCGCTTGCGCTCGGTCGCGATCGCCACATCGCGCTGGCCGGAGAAGATGCTCTTGTAGATCTGCGGCGAGAGATATTTCGCGAGCTTCATCGAGATCGTCGCGAGGAAATCGTTGGCCTCCGTCAGTTCCCGGTTCATCCCCGAAATGGCCATGGACTGGCGTCGCTGGAACAGAATGAAGGCCACGCCGATAATTGCGGCGAGGATGAAATAGCCGACGAGATATTTGAAGGCGAAGATGTTGGCCGCGATCGGCTGGTGGATCAGTGATTTCCTGAATGCCGCGCACATCGCCGACCTTCCAGTCCTTGCGCGGGCTCTCGGGATGCGTGTTGTGACAGTTCACGCAGGCCTGCGCCATGCGCACCGGCGTCGCCATGCGGATCTGCCGGTCGAAAACGGAACCGGACACGTCGACGATCTGGCGTGTGGGATCGGCGCGGAGATCGGTGATCGCGGCCTTCTCGAACGTATCGAGCTCGCGGGGCCCGCGTCCGGAAAACGGATAATCGGAGACGAACTGATATTTGACGCTATCGTTACGTTTGCTGATGAGATTGCCGAGCTCGATCGACAGGGTGGCGGGGATCGGGATGCCGCCTTCGGTCTCGCGGAAATTGTGTGTCGGCTTGGTATCGACGCCGTGCGCCGCCATGACACGCCCGACGACGTCGGTTGCGTAGAAGGTGCGCATGTCGTCGATGATGCGACTGATTTCGACGCCCTGCTTGCGCAGGAGATTTTCGGACAGCGCGCGCAGATCGAGCAGGGCGGCGACCGGCATGCCGACGAGACCGATCAGCACCAGAATGGCGACGACCGAAACCGGAATGGAACTGTTGCCGCCCGCAGGCGTGCCCGTTTCGCTCATTCCCGCGCGCCCCACGCTCATTCAGCCAGTTCGCCCGAGGGATCATAAGGGGGCTTGAGCACGGACGCCAACGGGCGAACGGCGTCAATTCACGCGGAGCGTGGAGGTCCTTCACGGCACGTCGTCGTCGGCGACGCGTCCGCCTTCGCCTTCCCAATTGCCGATCTGCCGGGTTTCGGAGCGGGTAAGTTTCAGCCTCACCCCCGCGCCGGCCAATCGCGTCTTCCGGCACGAACAGCGCGCCCGCGCGCTCGAGCGCATGGCGCACCGCCGTTACTTTGCAGGGCAGGCGGGAGGCGGGAACATTTACGCTGTTGGCTTCCATCCGCTTCAGGCTTGTGACGGAAATGCCGGCGGCCTCGGCGAGCGCGGCCTGGCTCAGCGAGACCAAAGCCCTGGCGGCGGCGATCTGGCGTCCGGAAAGGATGTCCGGCTGTGCTCATCGGTCGAAACCTTCTGCCGCCGGCAGCATAAGCGGCGCGGCGGCAGAGGTCGATCCGGCTGTCGCCCGCCTGATGTTTAGGGCGCGATTTCCCAGGTCGCGGTGACGTTGACGCTGAGCTCCTGTTCGCCGGCTTCGACCGGCACATCCGCCGCGGCCTTGGCCTCCATGCGCATGGTCATGGGCCGGGGAGGCGGGTAGCCGCTGCCGGTCTGTTCGGAGAGTTCGCGCAGACGTCCGAGCTTCACGCCGGCCGCTTCCGCATAGAGATCGGCCTTGGCGCGGGCGTCGGCGAGCGCCTTTTTGCGCGCCTCGTTGAGAAGCTCGTCCTTCTTCGAGATGTCGAAGGAGAGGCCGTCGATCTGGTTCGAGCCTTCCGTGACGGCGGTGTCGAGCACGCCGCCGAGCTTTGTGAGGTCGCGCACCTTTACCGTTACGGTGTTGCGGACTTCATAGCCCGTGATGCGCGGCGGCTCCTGCGTTCCGTCATTGCGTTGCGAATACACATAGCGCGGCTGGACGGTGAAGCCGGAGGTCGCGATGTCCCGCTCCTCGATGCCCGCGGTCTTGAAGCTGGCGATCAGCTTGGTCATGGCGGCCGTGTTGGCGTCGAGCGCCTCGCGCGCGGTCTTGCCTTCGGCCAGGACGCCGGAACTCAGCACCGCGAGATCGGGTGTCGCGGACGCTTTGCCTTCCCCGGACAGGACGAAGATCGCCGGGCGCGGACCGGGCGGCGGAGGCGGCGCATCCTGCGCGAAAGCCGGGGCGGCGGTGACAGCAAGAACAAGAGCGAGCGCGAAGCGCATCGGGAAACTCCAAATGAGGGAGGCGCGAACAGACCCGCCAATCCCGGCGGCTTGAAGGCGGATCAGCGGACAGGGTGCGGGTTGACCGTGCATTCGGGCAGGCGGGCCTTTGCCTCCGGGATCCCGGCCTCGGCCCCCATTCGACGAGAGCGCAGCCATACTCGATGTCGCGGAACTGCTCGTTCGTCGAAAGCGTCACGCCGATCAGCGCCGCAAGCGCTCCGGGCTCCCCGAATTCCGCGGCCTCCTGCGCATCGAACATCATGCTGTCCGCATAGGTGAGGCGCAGCGACGGATGTTCCGCAAGGAGGTTCAGCACCTCGTTGCGCGCCTGGTTCGACCACGTTGCCGCCGATGCGATGAGTTCGATGCCTTTCTGAGGATCGCGTTCCATATACTTGCCGTCCATCATCATCCGCCCGCGCGCGGCCCGCACGTCCGGCACGTCCGAGGCAGTCCATTTGTTGACGAGCTTCACGGCGCGCTTCGGATCGGCGTCGCCGCCTTCGCCCTTGATGAGCATTTCGGACAGTTGCGGAATGGCGTGGCCGGGGTGCGAGCCCAGCGCTTCCTCGTAGAGTTCGCGCGCACGTACAGGATTTTCCGCGCGGATGGCGTCGGCGATATAGGACTTCGCATCGCCGCGCCCGAACTTCGAGAGGAGATCGAGGCCGCGCGCACGCTGCTCCGGCGCCGTCGACTGGCTGAGAAGACGCCCCAGTGTGATCTGGACATCGGCAAGGGAATCGTCTTTCGGCGGATTCTTCACGGCGCGTTCGGCCCAGAAAATGGCCTCGTCGAGATCGCGTTTGAAGAAGCTGCCGCGATCGAGATAGATCGCGAGCATGTACGTTGCGTTGGGGTGGCCGAGTTTACCCGCGCTGCGGAACGCCTGCTGCGCCTCCTCGCGTTCGATCAGCGGATTCGCGTCGCCGCGCGTGAAGCTTCTGTAGGTTTCGAAAATCTCGACATAGGCGTCGGCATCGCCCTGCGCGGCTGCGGCGCGGATGAGCGGGATCGAGATGTTCTTGAAACCCTGCGCGCTCCAGGCGCGGGCGAGCGCCACCTTGATCTTCGGATTGGCGCCGTCAAGAAACAGCGCGCGCTGGCAGACCGCGCGGAAGACCTGAAGCTCGCGCTTGAAGGCGTCCCCGTCCTGGATGTCGAAGTCTTTCACGCCGTAGGCAAGGCAATCGCGCACGGTGTTATCGTCCGCCGCCTGCGCGAAGGAGGGCGCGATCCACAGCACAAGAGCCGCGAGCAACAGCCTCATTGTTTCAGTCTCCGGGCGCCCGGAAGGCGGGCGTTCCGCGAGGCATTACAACCGGGCTGTTTCCGGATGATGTCCGAAATCCGGAGAATTGTTTCGAGGCTCAGGCCGCCTCAGTGGGGCGGCTCCTGGCGGCGAACTGGCCGGGCACCGTCCGGCGGGCGTTCTTTTTCAGTCGGTCAGAGCAATGACGACACCTTCGTCGGCGTCGAGCACAAGCAGACCGGCCACGGTCGAACCCGGTTCGCGGATTCCGGTCGATATCAGTGCCGTTCCCGTCGTGCCGTTCGGAAGATGCAGGGACCGCCGTTCCCCCGTGAGGTTCAGGATGACGGCAATCCTCTCATCCGCATGCGTCCGCAGATAGGCCAGAACGCCGTCGGCTCCCGGCAGGGATCGATAATCGCCGGTCTGCAGCGCGCGAGAACCGCGGCGCACGGCGAGGAGCTTCCGGTACAGATCGAGGATCGAGTCCGGCTCACCGAGGAGTTCTTCCACATTGCGCTCCCGCCAATCCTCCGTTAGCGGCAGCCAGGGGGAGTCGGAGGTGAACCCCGCATTCGGTGAGGCATCCCATTGCATCGGGGTACGGACGGGATCGCGGCCGAGACCGAGGCCCGGCTCCTGCTTTTCCCAAGGATCCTGCACGGCCTCAGGGGCAATCGCCACATCCGCAATTCCGATCTCGTCGCCGTAATACAAAGTCGGCGTGCCGCGCAAAGTCAGCAGAAGCATTGCGGCGACACGCGCCTGTGCTTCGCCGACACGCGCGGCGATGCGCGGCCGGTCGTGATTGCCGAGCACCCAATTGGGCCAGCCGCCTTCGGGCAAAGCGGCTTCGTACTCTTCGATCACGCGGGTGATGGCATCGGCGTTCCAGGGCGTCTGCAGGAGCTGGAAATTGAAAGGCAGATGCGCGCCGGAAAGCTGCTCGCCGTAGTACGTCATGAGCCGTTCGAGGGGCAGGTAGATTTCGCCGATGAGTACACGCTCGGGATACTCGTCCACGACGCTCCGAAGCTCGGCGATGACGGTATGCACGTCGGGATGATCGGCGGAATGCACCTGGTCAAACCGCCCGATGTCCTGATAGCCCGGTTGCCAATTCGGGTTCGGCGGGTTGTCGCGGAACTCGGGGTCTTTCATCAGGTGCCAGATGACATCGACGCGGAACCCGTCGGCGCCGCGCTCCATCCAGAACCGCAGCACGTCGTGCATCGCGGCACGAACGTCGGGATTGCGCCAGTTGAGGTCCGGCTGCTGCTTCAGGAAGGCATGGTAAAAATACTGACCCGTCGGGGGATCGAACTCCCAGGCGCTCCCGCCGAAATTCGAAATCCAGTTGTTCGGCGGTCCACCGTCGCGGCCGTCTCGCCAGATGTACCAATCGCGTTTCGGATTGCTCCGCGACGACCGGCTTTCCGCAAACCAGGGATGCGCGTCCGAGGTGTGGTTCGGAACGAGATCGAGAATGAGCTTGAGGCCGAGCCGGTGGGCTTCGGCGGCGAGGGCGTCGAAGTCGTCGAGCGTTCCGAACAGCGGGTCGATCGCGGTGTAATCGGCGATGTCGTAACCGAAGTCCGCCATGGGCGAGACGAAGATGGGCGACAGCCACACCGCCTCGACCCCGAGCCCCGCGACAAAAGCGAGGCGGCTTGTAATCCCCCTGAGATCGCCGATCCCGTCGCCGTCCGTGTCCTGAAAGGAACGGGGATAGATCTGGTAGATCGCTCCGGTCTTCCACCACTCGGTCATGAAGAGATCAGGCTCCAGGCGGGAACGCGAGCGCCGATAATGCCAGAGTTGATGACCGTGCGATGAAAAGGTAACGCGCGCTACGGCCGATCAATCTCCGAACGAGGAGATTTCAAGCAAAGTGGTGAGGGGCGTCAGCGTCAGGAAGCTGGGGCTTCGGCATCGTCGGCCGGAATCTTTTTCAGGTTCAGGGCCCGCAGAATGAGCGGAAGCACGATGACAAGAAGGGTTGCGAGAAACAGCGCCAGCGCGATGGGGCGCTCGACGAAGACCAGCAGATCGCCCTGGGATTGAATCAACGTCCTGCGGATATTGCGCTCCAGCATCGGGCCGAGCACCAGTCCCAGGACAAGTGGAACCGGGGGGTAATCGAGCTTGAGGAGAACAAGGCCGACGGCTCCTGAAATGACGGCGATGACGATATTCGCCATCGAGAATTCGATGGCGTACACGCCGAACACGATGATGGCGATGATGATCGGATAGAGAATGGCCGTCGAGATGAACAGGATGCTGGCGAGCAGCGGAGTGAGAAGAAGCGTCAGGAAGACGAGGGCCAGATTGCCCACCCAGAAACTGCCGAACACCGTCCAGATGAAATCCGGATTGTTGACGAACAGCAGGGGCCCGGGCTGCAGGCCGATCATCAGGAGGCCGCCCATCATCACCGCGGTCGTCGCCGACCCCGGAATACCCAGGGTGAAGAGCGGGATCATGTTTCCATAGGAAGCGGAATTGTTGGCGGCTTCAGGCGCTGCGACGCCCTCGACGATCCCGGTGCCGAACAGCTCGGGTCTCCTGGAGAAGCGTTTCGCCACGGCGTAGGACAGCATGGTCGCGGCGGTGGCGCCCACTCCGGGCAGCACGCCGACGATGAAGCCGATGATCGATCCGCTCAAGAGTTCCCAGCGTGAAGCGACGGCATCGCTGAACCGCGGAAAAAGCGACCGGAAGCTGAAGCTCGCCATGTCGCGATCGATGGTCGCATCGAGGCTCGTGAACATGGCGGTAAGGCCGAACAGCCCGACCGCGATCACGGAGAAGTCGATCCCGTCGAACAGATCCATCTGGCCGAATGTGAATCGCGCCGGGCCGGCGATGGGGTCGAGGCCGATCATGCCGACCCACAACCCGATGATCAGGGCGGCGAAGCCCTTGATCGAGTTTCGTCCGCCCAGCACGCTCACGAGGGACAGCGAGAAGGCCATCATCGCCGTCATCTCCGTTGGGCCGAAGGCCAAAGCCCAATTTGAAATCGGGACGGACAGAGCGACCATGCCGGCGAGGCCGAACAGGCCGCCGAAGAACGACGCGAAGACGCTCATGCCAAGCGCGCGGCCTGCTTCACCTTTCAATGCCATGGGGTAGCCGTCGATGACGGTCATGACGGATGGTGCATCGCCGGGAATACCGAGCAGGATCGATGTGATCGCGCCGCCGAACATGGCGCCGTAATAGATGCCGGCAATACACGCGATCGCCGCCGTTCCTCCGAAGGTCACCGCGATGGGGAGCATGATGGCGACGCCGGCCGATGGACCGAGGCCGGGCAGGGCGCCGATCAGCAGGCCGAGGATCGCGCCCAGCATGGTCGCGGCGAGAATGCTCGGCTGCATGGCCTGGCCGATGCCGTCGAGGAGGAAATTCAGGACATCCATCGCGCTCTCCGGTTTTTTCTTGGGCGCCGTGCGCCGCTAACAATCAAAGGCCGAACAATCCGCGCGGCAAAGGCACCCGGAGAAGCGTTCCGAATATGCCGAAACAGGCGATGGGAATGAGCACGCAGGTCAAGCCCAGGCGGACGAGATAGCTGCGTTCGAGCGAGGGCCGGATAGTGAAGCCTATCGCCAGCATCAGCAGCATCGTCGCGATCGTGATGCCCAGGAGAGGCGTGATCACGACAAAGGCGAGCATGGCGACGACAATCGCCGCGAATTTCGCGACGTCGCGGCGCGACATGTCCTCCTGCAACTTCTCGGCGCCAAGAATGCTGCGCGTGAGGTTGATGATGCTGAGGACGATCAGGCCACCTCCCGACAGCAGCGGAAAAAACCCGGCGCCCGGTGTTGTCTCCTGCATGAAGCCGTACTGTAGCCCCGCCCAGATCAGATAGGCTCCGAAGCCAGTCAGAAAAAGCGCCACGATTTGGTCGAGATGACGAATGCTCATGATGAAGTCCCCGCCGAGGCCTGAGGAAGTATGCCCCCGCGCCATACAGCGCGGGGGCGTCGGCGTCACTTGATGATGCCGAGTTCCTTCATCAGCTTTTCATAACGGGCGCTGGTGTCGGCGATCGCCTTTCCGAACTCCGCGCTGTTCATGTAGTTCGGTACGTCGTGAAAGCGGTCGATGTACTGCGCCTTCCATTGCGGGCTTTCCGCAACCTTCTTCAGCACGCCTTCCCAGTACGCGACCACCTCGGGCTTGACGTCTTTGGGCATTACGAGGCCGCGGATCTGGGTATGGACGATGTCGTGACCGAGTTCCTTAAAGGTCGGTACATCCGGGAACGCGTCGGCTCTTGTCGCCGAACTTACGGCAAGGGCGCGCAGCTTTCCGGCCTGGATCTGCGACAGAACTTCGCTGGGATTGAAATACGCGACGTTGACATGGCCGCCGAGAAGCGCGGCCATGACTTCTCCTTCACCGTCGAACGGCACCGGGTCGATCTTGTTGCCGAGCGCGTTGGACGTCATGCGCGCCAGAAGAGCCGCGTCGGATACGACGCCGACGGTGCCGGTAACAAGGCGCGGGGTTTTCTTCAGGTCATCGAGGGTCTTGTATTCCGAAGCGGCCGGGACGACGAGCACGTACGGTGACTGGGCGATCGCGGCGAGAGGGGTGAAGTCGCGATAACTGACGGGCGATCCGCCCTGAAGCGGCGTCGTGAAGAAGCTGACGCTGACCGTTGCGATCAGGTCCGGATTTCCTTTTTCCTTGGCGACGGAACTGTAACCGACAGCGCCGCTTCCGCCCGGCCTGTTCTCCGGCAGGATGGACACAGGCAGTACCTTGAGTTCGCCGATCACGTTGGCGATGGTTCGCGCCAGCGTGTCGCTGCCGCCGCCGACCCCGAAGGGTATGATCATCTTGATGTCGCGATCGGGATATTCAGCCAGGGCCGGCGAGGCGGCCATGAGCGATGCGGTGCAAACCGCGGCGGCGGCGACACGCCCGCGGGTCCAGAGAGCAGAAAGCGTAAAGTACGTCATCATCATTCCTCCCGTTATTTTTTTATGGGACGCGTCCTACTTTTGGCGCCTCCTGCGCCAAGGGGCCTCGTTGTCCGCTTCCATCGCGGACAACGAACTCATTGTTGTTACAACCCTTATGTCTGAGCGAGGATCGCCTCGCGCAGGAGATAGCCATGCGCGTCGCGGCCCTTGAGGCGGCTTGATGCCGGATCGTGGACGCGTGCGTCCTTGAGCGCGTCGTAATTGGGCGTGAAGCCAAGACCCGGACGGTCGGGAATGCGCATTTTCCCGTTCACCGGATCGGGCGTGCCGTCGAAGAAATGCTTGCCCGTCATCCACATCCCGTAATGGAACTCGACCGGACCGCCGTTCATCACGCCGGCCAGGATATGCATGTTGAAGATGGGCCAGCCGCCGCCGTTGGCCAGCGGCAGATTGAACGCCTGTGCCAGATGCGCGACCTTGAGCGCTTCGGTGTATCCGCCGTTGTAGAGAACGTTCGGCTGAAGCACGTCCACGGCGTGGTGGGTCACCAGTTCCCGGTATCGCCAGCGATGGCCCTCCATCTGTCCCGCCGCAATCGGCACCTGGACGCGGCTGCGCAGGTCGGCGAGGGCGCGGGCATCGTTCTGTTCGATCGGCTCTTCGAACCATTTCAGATTGCAGTCCTGCAACTGGTTCGCCAGCATGAAGGCATCGTGAGGATTGAACCAGCAATTGGCATCGATCATGAGATCGACGTCGGGGCCGATCGCATCGCGCGCCGCGCGTACACGCCGGACATCGTCCTTCCAGGTGCGCGTCGGTTCTCCGCCCACGACCATTTTGAGCATCGTGTGTCCGTCGGCGAGAAATTTCTTCGCATATTCCGCGATCTGAACTTCGTCGAAGAACGGATAGCCGAATGTCGCGTAGGTGTAGGCTTCCTTACTGAAGCCGCCGAGCAGTTCGGAGATCGGGACGCCCTCGGCCTTTCCGCGTAGATCCCAGCAGGCGATGTCGATGGCGGAGAGGGCGTTCGAGATCACGCCGGTATAGGCGCGGTTGTTGAGCTGTTTCCAAACTCGGTGATGGATCGCTTCGGTGTGGCGAACATCCAGGCCCTTGATGGCCGGGAAGATGTGCTCCTCGATGCAGGGCATAACTGCCCAGGGCAGGAAGGAGCCGGTCACGCCCATGCCCTTTCGGCCGTCCTCGGTTTCTATTTCGACGAATACGAACATCCGCGTCTCGATGGATGCTCCAATTCCCGGAAGGTCGATCTCGTGCTTGTGCAAACTCGCCGTTATTTTTGCGATCTTCAACGTTTCCTCCTGTTTTGTGATTCTTGCGCGGGCACCTTCGAGTGCCTGTCGGGTAATGAGGCCAGCCAGCGTCTCTTGCCGTGCAGAACGTGCTCTTCGCCGAGAGCGCGCGCCTTTTCAGACTCCCCGTGGCGGATCGATTCGACGATCGCCCGGTGTTCGCTGTTGGTCTGTCCGGGCGACGACAGCGACCGGCGGAGCGAATGGGTCTCGCGGATCAGGTCGTCGTAAATACGGAGAGAGCAGGAGTGGGCGGAGATCCGGCCGATCAGGCCGTGAAACTCAAGATTGATACTGTAATATCGCGGGATCTTGTTGGCGGCGATCGCCTCATCCATGGCGCTGACCAGCGCATCGAGCTGGCCGATATCCCGTTCGGAACGCCGTTCCGCCGCCCGGGCGCACATCAGCCCCGTCAGAAGTGCACGGACATCGTAGTTCTCGCCGATTTCGGCATCGGACATTTCCCGGACGAAAACGCCGCGGGCCGGCACTGAAACCAGCAGACCCGCCCTGACCAGGGCGCGCGTTGCCTCGCGAACGGGCCCGCGGCTGACTTCGAACTGATCGGCCAGCGTGCATTCGTTCAACCGGCTGCCGGGCTCAAGGCTGCCTGACAGGATCATATTCTCAATTTCTTGATAGACCCGGCTTGTCAGGCCTTCCGTCCGTTCGATGCGCTTGGTGTTCATGATGTTTTCCGGGCGGTGTTCACGACAGGCCGATGCTCACCTGTATGGCAGTAAACTGTCAACAGTTTCCGAGATGAAGCTTGCATCCGTTTGAAAAAGAAGAAGAGTCAGGAGCGATGGTTCGGAGTTGCGGCCCCGTGCCGGTGTCCAACTGAACGTCAGGCGTTCGGGCGCCGGGTCCTTCCGGAAGATCATTGCGGGAGCGTTGCCGTCACTTCAATCGAGGCATACCAGGCGGCGAGATCGGCGATGTCCTGGTCGCTCAGCGGCTTGGCAATGACGGTCATCATCGGATCCTTGCGCGTCTCGGCCCGGTACGCCTTGAGCTGCTCTGTCAGGTAGAGCTCTGGCTGCCCGGCAATGTGCGGGGCGTTGGGCAGGCGGCTCATTCCGTCCGGGCCATGGCAGGTCACGCAGGCCGCCGCCTTGGTGCGCCCTGCGGCAGCATCCGCGAGCGCCGGACCGGCCGTGGCCAAGGCGAGGACGAGCAGGGTCGCCGCTGTGAGTACACGCATTGTGATGGTCCCTTGGGTTGGGGCCGGAGAAAAAATCCCCGGCCCCTATTTGTTCAGTTCTCGGGCGAAATTCGCCAAATGGCTCCGGTGAGATCGTCGGACACCAGTAGCGAGCCGTCGAGATAGACCTTCACGTCGACCGGACGGCCGAAATATTGCCCGGTCTCCTCGTCGAGCCATCCGTCGGCGAACACTTCGGGCTTGCCCGATGTGCCGTCTGCCTTGATGGGCGTGAACATCACGCGCGCGCCTACCGGCTTTGTGCGGTTCCACGATCCGTGCTGGGCGGAGAAGATGCCACCCCGGTATTTATCGGGGAAGGCCTGTGCCGTGTAGAAGGTCAGGCCGAGATCGGCGGCGTGCGCCGCCATCTCGTGTTCCGGCGCAACGACGTCGGCCGGAACCTCGTCGCCTTTGTATTCCGTCGTCCGCACCTTGCCCCCGCCGTACCAGGGGAACCCGAAGTTCTGCCCCTGCTTGGTGGCGCGGTTGATTTCGCCGGGCGGGATGTCATCTCCCATGCCGTCGACCTGGTTGTCCGTGAACCAGAGCTGGCCCTGCGGGCTGAAGGCGATGCCGACCGAGTTGCGGACACCGTCGACGTATACCTCGCGGTTCTTGCCGTCTCTGTCCATACGTATGATGCCGCCGATCCCGTGCTCCTTATAGAGCGCCTGCTTGTCTTTCGGTGGCACGTTGTGCGGCTGGCCGAGCGAAATGTAGAGCTTGTTGTCGGGACCGATCGCGCAGACGCGGGCTCCGTGGTTGAAGCTCTCCTCGCTCGCGGGAATGAGCTGCTCCGCAACGACACCGATCGCGACGTCCGGGCTCTCGTAGAAGAACTCGGCGGCGGGGAATACGAGCACGCGGTTGTGCTCGGCGACGAACAGGAAGCCGTCGTTCGAGTAGCACATGCCGTTCGGCACCTTGAACGCGACAGAGGGGGCGAATTCCTTCACCTCGTCGGCCACGCCGTCCTTGTCGCGGTCGGTCACCGCGTAAGCCTTGGTCTTGCGGGTGCCGACGAAAACCGTGCCGACATTGCGACCGACAGCCATGTGCCGCGCATCTGGAACTATGGCAAACAGTTCGGCCTTGAAGCCAGGTGGCACCTTTATCTTCTCGGCAATCTTGCGGAGATTTTCCGCGTTCTTGCCGGTCTGGGAAACGGTGGGAATTTCAAGCGCGGTACCGGTTGTCTGCATATTCTGTAGTTTCTGCAGGCTTTCCTGAGATCCTGCCGCACCGCCTGCCGCGATCACGGCACCTATGGCGATCGAAAGAGTCCGCATGATTTCCTCCCCATTTTTTTGTTTGGGCACAGGAGTGTTGCGCAAACTTGGGGGTGTGGCAACCTGCCGCATGCGCCGCGCGCCTGATCGTCCGCAAGCGCACACGCATTGCCTTTTTATGCGGGCTGGCCGGCCTTCTGGACCACGGCTTTCCTGCCCCGCATCACCAGGCTACCCGGCTCAGCCGGCAGGTCTGTCAGATCGGTCACGATCTTATGCAGCGGCGACAGCACGCAAACGGGATCGGTGTTCCGCGCGTCGCCGGTGAGCGCGAGGGCCTGGCAGCGGCAGCCGCCGAAGTCGATCTCCTGACGCGGGCAGCTCCGGCAGGGCTCCTGCATCCAGTCGGTGCCGCGGAACGCGTTGAAAGCGGGGGATCGGGACCAGATGTCGTCCAACGAGCGGTCGGTCACGTTCCAGAATTCGAGCCCCGGAATGCTTTCGGCGGCGTGGCACGGCAGGACGCGGCCCCGGGGCGTTACGTTCAACGACTGGCGGCCCCATCCGTTGACGCAGGGCTTCGGGTAGCGCGCGAAATAATCCGGCAGCACATAGTCGATGACGATGGTTCCTCGCGTCGTCTCGCGTAGCGCGGCGACCGTCGCTCGGGCGGCATCGACCGCGCTGCGATCGGGCAGCAGCGCCGCGCGGTTCTTCAGACCCCAGCCGTAATATTGCGTGTGTGCCAGTTCGATGCGCCGCGCACCGAGCGCGATGGCCTCCTCCGTCATCTCGCGAATGCGCGGGAGGTTCGTTCGATGAAGCACGGCGTTGATGGTCAACGGCAGGCCGATCTCGCCGACCGCGGCGGCGAAAACACGCTTGCGCCGGTGCGAGCCGGTATAGCCGGAAACGCGGTCGGCCTCGGCTTCGTCGGTATCCTGGATGGAGAGCTGGACGTGGTCGAGCCCCGCAGCAGCCAGTTGCTCCAGGCGCGGCCGGTCGATGCCGATGCCCGACGTAATGAGGTTGGTATAGAGCCCTGCCTGAGCCGCCCCGCCGATGAGGTCCGCGAGATCGCTCCGCGTGCCCGGCTCGCCTCCGGAGAGATGCAGGTGAAGGACGCCGAGTGCGGCCGCCTCCTGGAAAACCCTGATCCAGGTTGCCGTATCGAGCTCGTCGGTACGCTGGTCCAGTTCGAGCGGGTTGGAGCAATAAGGGCACGCCAGCGGGCAGCGGTGCGTGAGTTCCGCAAGCAGGGCCAAAGGGTGCGCCAGTTCCGTCATAGCTCGACCATCCGTTTCGACGAAAGATCGGCCAAAAGCGTGCCGGCGTCGCTCCCGATGCGCGCCCGGTCCGCATCGAAACGCGCGGCGAGAAGCTCGACGATATCGTCGAATGTCCGTACGCCGTCGCACAGCTTCAATATTTCGACCGTCACGCCGTTCGCTTTCAGCACACGTTCCGGCGCGAGGAGATTCCAGCCGCCGCGAACCCGATCTTCGCTCAGCCTGACGCCGCGCGCGAGCCGCGGCTTCGCATCGGCCGGCACGGCGTTCATGGCCGCACCGCGACGAAGGCGCCCGGCGGCGGATGGCCGGGCTCGACATAAGAGTAATGCAGCGCGTCGAGCATCGACCACAGCACGTCGCATTTGAATTCGAGCGCCGCGATTACCGCCTGCTGCTCGTCCGGCGTGCGCGCATGGGTCATGACATAAGCAAGCGCGGTCTCGACGTCGCGACGCGCCTGTGCCGGCCGCGCCGTGAAGTAGGACAGGCTCTCGGTGTTGATGAAATCGTAGTGCGCCAGCATGCCCTCGACCCGGTTCTGGATGATGCGGGGCGAGAACAGTTCGGTAAGCGAGGAGGCTATGGCTTCGAGCAGGGGACGCTGGCGCACGAAATTGACGTAGGCATCGACCGCGAACACGGTGCCGGGAAGCACGCCGCGATGCGCCTGCACATCCTGCCGGGACAGGCCCAGGGCCTCCGTGAGGCGGAGCCAGCGCTCGATCCCTCCCTCGCCGGCCTGGTTGCCATCGTGATCGACCAGTCGCTGGCGCCACGCGCGACGCAAGTCCGGGTCGTGCATACGGGCGATGAGCGACGCGTCCTTTTCCGGAATGCGCGCCTGATAATAGAAGCGGTTCAGCGCCCACGCCTGCACCTCCCCTTTGGTGCAGCCGCCGCTGTGCAGACGAATGTGGAAGGGGTGCTTGTCGTGATAGCGCCGCTCGCCGACGTCCAGCAGACGCTGGTGCAGTTCGTCAGGCGACAGCAAAGCGGTCACAGCTCGACCTCCATCCCGTCATAAGCCACCTCCAAGCCGGCGCGTTCGACCTCGAGTCGTTCGGGCGATCCGTCGATCAGCACCGGATTGGTGTTGTTGATATGAACGTAGATCTTCCGGCGGGCGGGCAATCCGGAGAGCACTCCGAGCGAGCCTCCGGATCCCGTCATCGGCACATGGCCCATGCGCCGCCCGGACTTCTCGCCGACGCCGGCGCGGATCATCTCGTCGTCGGTGAAAAGAGTGCCGTCGAAGAGGATTGCGTCCGCGTCCGCGAACCTGGCGAGCACATGGGGCGACAGCTCGGCGCATCCAGGAACGTAAGCCAGAACTCGGTTGCCATCACGGGCAAGGACGCCTGCCGTTTCGCCACCCTCCGACCCAATCTTCGGATCGTCGGCCTCGAGATAGAGTGGGGCTTTCCCCGGCACCGGAAAGAGTTCGATCGTCAGCCCGTCACGGGTTTGCAACGTCTCCCCCGGCACAGCCTGGATCGGCCTGGCCGATATGACGTCGAAGATCGGATTCATGGCCAGCGCCTCATGCACCGCGGGCAAGGCGATCAGGTCGAACATCTGCCGCTCGCGAAGGCTGAGCAGCCCAGCCACATGATCGACGTCCGCATTCGTCAGGACGACAGACACAATAGGCGAATGCCGCCCTTTGCCAGATGGCCAGAGCGCCGGCGTGGCAGCAATCTGCGCCCCGATGTCCGGGGACGCATTCAGCAAAGTCCAGGAACTGCCGTCCCGGCTTATCGCGACACTCGATTGGGTCCGGCGACGCGCTCGGCGGTCACCCGCCCAATAAAGAGCACACACAGCACAGCGGCAGTTCCACTGCGGAAACCCGCCGCCGGCTGCCGCCCCCAGAACGAGGGCCTTCATGGGCGTCGAAAGTCAGAAAACTTCGCCGTCTTCCGAATCCTCGGCCGGCGTATATGCCGTCACCTCGAGCCCGCAGGCGATCTCCTCGATCCTTGGGGTTTCCCACGTCATGGTCTGCTCCCTTGGCTATGAGACAGTACGTCAGTCTAGCCCAAAACACGGCCGTTGAATTACAAATTCGCGTGACGTCGCGCGTGTTCGGATGTCGATACTGAGCAAGCGGTGCTGCACAACAACTTTGTTTTACTTTCCTTAGTCGGCGCGAACGTCAGTTATTTCGGCGTAGCGAGCTGCTTGGCCTGACGCACGGACGCCATGCACTCGGCTTCCTTGCCCTGTTGGTCGAGGGCTCGTGCGCGCTCCAGCGCGGCGCCTGCATCCGTCATACTCCCGCTTTCGACAGAGGCCCTGCCTGTTTCCGCTTGCTGCGCGGCGGTCGGCTGACCTTGGGCTTGACGACGTACGTCCTCAGGAGAGGCAGCCTTGCCCTTCATTTCCTGGCCCAGAACGGCGGTCGGGGGGTGCTCGCTTGGGGTGGCCGCAGTGTGCGACCCGCCCGATGCCCCGCCGGGGGCTCCGGAGGTCGGGCCGGAGCCGGCGTCCCTCGCGGCGAGCGTTTTGGAGAAAGCTTCAATTTCAGTTGTGCACGGACCGGCGGCGGCCGAACCAAGGCCGAATGCCAATGTTGCTATGCCGGCCAGGAAGAATGTCTTCATCGCGTCCTCCTCGGAAACGACCGGTGATGAGTGGAGGTATCCTCCATTCCGTTCCAACTCCCGGCTGAGACACCTCGTTCCGCGGAGGACAGACAGAGAGCCAGTCAAGCTCGCTGTGCCGGTCGTTTGACGAGGCCGCTGCCGAGGACAAGCACGTCTCTCACGCCGATGTTGGTTGCCATGCGGCGATGAACCGTCAATCGTGGCGAGCGAAGTCGAGAAATGGGAAGGGCTCGTGCGGATCCTTGCTGTGATTGCGGCATTCCTCGTATCGGCTCCGTTGGTCACTTCGGCGGCAGCGCAGACGAACGACATCAAGATTGGCTATCTTTACGGTGCAGCTCCACGCGATGCGCTGTCCCTGGTGGAACGGCCGGCTGAGAATGACGGGCTGGCGGGCGCCGAACTCGCGATCAACGACAACAACACGACCGGTCGTTTCCTCAAACAGAACTTCTCCATCGAGGAGACGCGGCTCGACGAACGAGAGGACCCGGCGGGTGCGGTGAGCGCGCTGGCGGATCGGGGCGTGTCGTTCGTTGTTGCGGACCTCGCGCCGGATGTTCTGCTCAAGGCTGCCGATGCCGGGCGCGAGCGCGGACTTCTGTTCTTCAATGTCGGTGCAAGCGACGACAGTCTTCGCGAACAGGACTGCCGTTCGAACGTGATCCATGTCGGGCCTGCGAGGTCCATGCTCGCCGACGCGCTCGCGCAATATCTTGTCACAAAGCGCTGGCGCAAATGGCTGCTCGTCGTCGGCTCCCACCCCAAGGACAAGCTATACGGCGACGCGTTGCGTCGTGCCGCCAAACGCTTTGGCGCGCAGATTGTTGAGGAACGGACGTTCGAAGACAGGGGAGGCGCGCGGCAGACCGATAGCGGCCTCGCCCAGATCCAGCGCAATCTCCCCGTCTTTACCCAGGAAGCGCCGGCCTATGACGTGCTGGTTGCGGCCGACGAGAGCGAGGTTTTCGCCGCCTATCTGCCATACCGGACCTGGGATGCGAGACCCGTCGCAGGCTCGGCCGGCCTCGTCGCCACGAGCTGGCATGCGTCGCACGGGCAATGGGGTGCGTTGCAGCTACAAAGCCGGTTTCAGAAGAAGTTCTCGCGGTTCATGACGGCGCAGGACATGCAAGCCTGGTCAGCGGTGCGGATGATCGGCGAAAGCGCGACGCGCGCAGGATCGACAGCGCCCGCAGCGATCAGGGACTTCCTCAAGAGCCCGGACTTCGCGCTGGCGGCCTTCAAGGGCCAAAAACTCACCTTGCGCGACTGGAACCTGCAGCTCCGACAGCCGATCCTCCTGGTCGACGGCCGGATGGTCGTGTCGGTGTCGCCGCAGGAGGGTTTTCTTCACCAGGTTTCGGAACTCGATACGCTCGGCTTTGACCGGCCCGAAACCAAGTGCAAGCTGCAATGAGGGATTGAACACGTCATCAGAAGGAGACGGGGAGATGCACCTCGGAGTCTTATTGTTCGGCGCAGTCCTGTCCATGCTGCACACATCCCAAGCCGCCGCGTACATGGCGTATGTCTCCAATGAAGGAAGCAACACCGTCTCGGTAATTGATACCGACGGCTTCAAGGTCACCGCCACCATCAAGGTCGGACAACGGCCGCGCGGCATCGCACTGACGAAGGACGGCAAATTCCTGCTCGTCGCCGTCGGAGACGACGACACGATTGAAATGATCGACACCGCGACGCAGCGGATCATCGGCACTTTGCCGTCGGGGCCCGATCCCGAACTCTTCACGCAAGATCCGACGGGCAAATTCCTCTACATCGCCAACGAAGACGACAACGTGGTCACCATCGTCGACATCGAGAAGCGCATCCCGCTCGGGGAAGTTCAGGTCGGCGTCGAACCGGAGGGCATGGCCATGAGTCCGGACGGCAAGATTCTCGTCAACACATCCGAGACGACGAATATGGCGCACTTCATCGACACCGAGACGCGCGAGATCGTCGCCAATGTGCTGGTCGATTCCCGCCCGCGTTTCGCGGAGTTCAAGACGGACGGCTCGGAGGTATGGGTCTCGGCGGAGATCGGCGGCACCGTGAGCGTGATCGACCCGGCGAAGCGCGAGGTGACGAAGAAGATCACCTTCAAGATTCCCGGTTTGCGAGCGGAGGCCATCCAGCCGGTCGGCGTGCGGATTACCAAAGATGGCAGCAAGGGTTTTGTCGCGTTGGGACCTGCCAACCGCATCGCCGTCGTCAACGGCACCACGCACGAGGTGGAAGACTATCTGCTGGTGGGCCAACGCGTCTGGCAGTTGGCGTTCACTCCCGACGAGAAATATCTCCTCGGCACCAATGGCGTATCGAACGATGTCTCGGTGGTGGATGTTTCTTCGGGCAAGGTAATCAACACGGTCCAGGTCGGCGAATTGCCCTGGGGCATCGCCATTTCGGAGGAATGACGCCACGATAGCTCACGTCACGCCGGACCAACTGCAGATGGTCGGTTCCGCTGCCCTGTCGGTCGAAGCGGTGGGCCATTCCTATGGTCGCCGCCGCGCGCTCGTCGACGTGACCTTTGCCATCGACCCCGCGACCTTCACCGTGCTTCTGGGGCTCAATGGCGCCGGCAAGAGCACGCTGTTTTCCCTGATAACCCGGCTGTATGCGACGAAGTCCGGCCATATCCGGATTTTTGGCCGCGACGTCGGCCGGGAACCGGGTGAAGCGCTGCGTCAGCTCGGCGTGGTGTTCCAGTCCCGCACGCTCGATCTCGATCTCACGGCCATGCAGAACCTTGCCTACCACGCCGCCTTGCATGGCATCGGGCGGCGCGAGGCCCGCATCCGGGCGAGTGAAGTGCTGGAGCGCGTCGCCCTGGCGGATCGGGCAGGCGAGAAGGCGCGCAACCTCTCCGGCGGTCAGATGCGGCGTCTGGAAATCGCCCGGGCGCTGCTGCATCGGCCGCGCCTGCTGCTGCTCGACGAACCCACGGTCGGCCTCGACGTCAATGCGCGGGCGGAGATACTCGACCACGTTCGCCGGCTGGTGGCGCAAGACAGCGTCTGCGTGCTCTGGGCGACCCATCTGATCGACGAGATTTCGGACAGCGACGGCGTTCTCGTGCTGCACGAGGGGCGGCTTCTCGCGCATGGCCGCGCGTCGCGGATCGTCGCGGATTGCGGCGAGAAGGACATTCGAGGCGCCTTCACGAGGCTGACGCGACGCGAGCCCTTGACGGAGCCAGGCGGGGTGCCATGACGTTGGAGATCGCCACGCAAGCCCCGCCGACCGGGTTCTCGCTCGGGCAGTATGCGATCTGCCTTCGCGGCATTGTGTGGCGCGAGATGTTGCGCTTCCTGCATCAGCGCGAGCGCTTCATCTCGGCGCTGGTGCGGCCGCTCGTCTGGCTGTTCATCTTCGCCGCGGGCTTCCGGCAGGTGCTCGGCGTGTCGATCATTCCGCCATACGACGTCTACGTCCTCTACGAGGTCTACATCACGCCCGGGCTGATCGCGATGATCCAGCTGTTCAACGGCATGCAGTCATCGCTGTCGATGGTCTACGATCGCGAGACGGGAAGCATGCGAACGCTCCTCGTCAGCCCGCTTCCGCGCTGGTTTCTGCTGTCCTCGAAACTGGTCGCCGGCACCGCGGTTTCACTGCTTCAGGTCTATACGTTTCTCGCCATCGCCTGGTTCTGGGGGATCGAGCCGCCGCCGATCGGATATCTCACGGTTCTGCCGGCTCTTGTCCTCTCCGGTCTGATGCTCGGCGCGCTCGGCATGCTCATCTCCTCGCTGGTCAAGCAGCTGGAGAATTTCGCGGGCGTCATGAATTTCCTGATCTTCCCGATGTTCTTCGCCTCGTCCGCGCTCTATCCGCTATGGCGTGTCAGAGAGTTCGAGCCCGCTCCTCTACTACATCTGCGAGCTCAACCCGTTCACCCATGCGGTCGAACTCATCCGTTTCGCGCTTTACGCCAAACTCGATCCGCTATCCCTCGGCGTGGTCGCGGCATGTACGGTCCTGTTCATGATCGGCGCGATACTGGCTTATGATCCCGCTCGGGGCTTTCTGGCGCGCCAGGCTGAGGCTGGAGCAAGGACCATGAAGCCCCTCGCACATCTCATCGCGGCCGCGGCAATTGCTGTCCCGATGCCGTTCCACGCGGTCGCCGCCGATCGGCGGTTTCCGGACTGGCCATGCGTCCAGGTTCGTGTTCCCGAGCTTTCCATTGCCGCCGTTTGGACGGGCCAACCGCTCGACGACGTGCGCAATACCTGGCGGAACGAGCCTCGCATATCCGATCTCGTCGCACGCCTTGCCGCGCGGCGAACGCCGCTGGAGGAGGCAAAGCAGGAGACTGTCGACTTCATCAGGGGTGGCGACGGGGACAGGCAGGAGAGGGCAAAAGTCCTGTTCGCGGGTCTTTTCGAAACGCTCAACCAGGAGCGTCTCGACGTCATAAACGGTCTTGAGCGCCTCACGCGCAAACAGCGGGAATTCGCGAGCAGGATCGAGTCCGATGCGGCGCGATTGCGCGAGCTGCAGGCCAGACCGGACAGCGACCAGAAAGAGATCGCCGAGCTCACAAATCAGGTGAATTGGGAAACCCGGATCTTCGAGGAGCGGCGTAAATCGGTGCGCTTTGCCTGTGAGGTGCCGGTGATCATCGAACAGCGGCTTTTCGCGCTCGGCCGCGTGGCGCAACAGGCACTCGACTGAGACGGGCGCCGCCCGTCTGCTAATGGCCGGATATGGGGTGGTTCTGCTCGTCGAGAAGCGGCACACCATAGGAGAGCAGAATTTCGTTGGTGGCCTGCAGGTTCTCGCGGATCATACGGTTGAGCGTACGTTTCCACTCCTGGTCCGAGGGCCGCACACCCATTGTGATGTGATAGGCGAGGCGGGGCCCGGTCGTCTCCTTGACCAAAGGCACGACAACCAAAGGCGGCTGCATCTGTTTGGCAAAATAGCCGGCCATCGGACCCCAGAGCACGCCGGCGTCGATCTCCCCGGAGCCAAGATCACGGACCATATCCCTCGCGGACGAGTCGACCCGGGTGTCCACCATCAGCGCATAAGGCTTGGCCCGGGCCATGAGGCCATTGACGATCATGTTGTTGCCCGGCGGGGTGCCTGCGACGATGCCGATGCGCTTGTCCTTGAGGCGCGGGTCGGAGAGCGTATCGACGCCATCGAGGCCGCTGCCCGGCTTGAAGACGAGCGCGTAGGCGGTACGGTAGTAGGGGTTGGTATTCTGGACGAGATCGTCGCCCTGAGCGTAACCGATGATGACATCGCATTGGTGCGTGCCGAGAGTGTTGCGCACGAAGCCGGTTGCCTGCGGAAACCAGGTATAGGCGAGCGTCTTTCCAAGCTTCTTCGCGAACAGCTCCGCGATCTTGTTCTCGAAGCCCTCCTGCTTCTCGTTCGAGAACGGCAGGTTGCCGGGGTCGGCGCAGACGCGCAGGACGTTCGGATCAATGAGTTCGAGCGAAAGGTCCGCGGCCTCCTGTGCGTACGCGGCGGAAGCGAGAAGCGGGAGTGACAGCGCCGCCCGGAGCAACGTCCAGAGTCCACGCCACCCCGACAACATGGTTCCCGCCATCACGATCTCCGATCCGCTTAAACGCATCGGCAGGCCCCAGGTTCGGTCCGCCGATGTGCGCCGGCGTCAACGCTTCATACAGCTATTTTCCGCTTCACTGAACGCGGCGGGCTTGGGCGCGTGTTTTGCAGGCCGCGCGCGATCGATCGCGCCATCGGCGCGAGCGCGCAGGTAGATGAAAATGTCGTCCAGGTAACACATCACGTTGGGATTGGTGCCAAACGACGGCATGACGCTTTCCTGCCCGGAACCGACGCGCTGTCGGCCGGCGATGACCACGTTCTGAAACTCCGCATAGGGTATTGTTTTTAGCGACTGCACGAGGCCCGGGGCGTAGGTCGAGCCTTCGCCGGCCGGTCCGTGGCACACATGGCATTCCGAGTGATATCGGCGGAAGCCGGAATAGGTGTACCAGTCGGTGGTTCCGTCGCTTTCGATCTTGAAGGTCGGATTGTCCTGCGCATCGAAATACTTGCCGTCCTGCTCCCTGGCGGGAGCGGGGTCGCCGGAGCCGTCGGCTCCCAATGCAATGCCGGTGACGGCGACGGCTGCGATGGCTCCCAGCGCTCCAGCAAAAAGATTGATTTTCACGAGGCATCCCTTCGGACTCGTTCCGCTGTTGGACTGCAAGAGGTCCCCCGCGTTGTGCGCGGAGGACCTTCGTCTCAGTTCGACAGGTTCAGTCGCCCGGAAGCGAAAAGACCGTCAGTTGCCCGCCGAGCGCCGTATAGTCGCGCAGGGCGGCGTAACCGCCCACGGCACCCAGGCCTGCGGTCGGCTCGGTCAGTCCGGCTGCCAGGCCGATACCCGCCCAGCCTCCGACGCCGGAGAGGACGGCAACATATTGTTTGCCGTCGAACTCATATGTATTGACGTTGCCGATAATGCCGGACGGCGTCTTGAACTTGTAAAGTTCCTTGCCCGTCTTGGCATCGACAGCCTTCAGGTAGCCCTCCAGCGTTCCGTAGAACACCACGCCGCCCTTCGTCGCGAGCGCTCCCGACCAGACCGAGAACCGCTCCTTGAGCGCCCAGACGATCTTGCCCGTGCTGGCATCCCAAGCGGTGAAGTTGCCCATATGGTCTTCGCCTTTGGGCGGAAACATCGACAAGGTGGCGCCGACATAGGGCTGCCCCGCCGTATAGCTCACCCGGAACGGCTCGTAGTCCATGCAGACGTGATTGGTCGGCACATAGAACAATCCGGTGTCGGGAGAGTAGCTCGCCGGCTGCTGATCCTTGCTGCCGAGCGCCGCCGGGCAGATGCCCTGAACGTTGGTGTCTTCGCCGCCTTGCTGCGTTGAGAATTCGGCGACGACGTGCGGACGACCATAGGTTTTGGACGACTTGTCCATGTCGATCTTCGTGGCCCAGTTCACGGCTGGATCGTATTTTTCGGCAACCAGCAGTTCGCCGTTTTCGCGATCGAGCGTGTAGCCGAAACCGTTCCGGTCGAAGTGGACGAGCGCCTTGCGGGTGGTGCCTCCAATATTCAGATCCGTCAGGATCATCTCATTGACGCCGTCGTAGTCCCATTCGTCGTGGGGCGTCATCTGATAAGCCCACTTCGCCATGCCGGTGTCGGGATTGCGGGCGAAGATGGTCATCGACCACCTGTTGTCGCCGGGCCGTTGGGATGGGTTCCAGGTCGAGGGGTTTCCAGTGCCGTAATAGATCAGGTCCAGATCGGGATCATACGAGAACCAACCCCATGTCGTCCCGCCACCGATCTTCCACTGGTCACCTTCCCACGTACTGACGCTGCTATCCTTGCCAATCGGCTTTCCAAGGTGGGTCGTCTTTACGGGATCGACGAGCATCTCGGCATCGGGGCCAACGGAATAGGCCCGCCAGGCCAGCGAGCCGTCGGATATATTGTAGGCGCTGATGTGGCCGCGGACGCCGAACTCGGCGCCGGAAATGCCGATCAGCACCTTATCCTTGACGACCATAGGCGCGGCAGTGCCGGTTTCTCCCTTGCTCGGGTCGCCGTTCTTCTTCTGCCAGACGACGTTCCCCGACTTGGCGTCGAGCGCCACGACAGTCGTGTCCGCCTGGTTCAGGAAGATCTTGCCGTCGCCGTAAGCTACGCCGCGATTGACGGTATCGCAGCACATGACCGGTATGACGTTCGGATCCTGCTTGGGTTCATACTTCCAGAGGATCTTGCCGTCGTCCTTCAGGTCGAGTGCGTAGACCATGTTTGGGAAAGGCGTGTGTACGAACATAACGCCGTCGATGACGAGCGGTCCGCCCTCATGACCGCGCAGCACACCGGTCGAGAAGGTCCAGTTAGCCTGCAGCTTGCCGACGTTTTGCGCGTTGATCTGGTCGAGTGCCGAATAACGATGGTTGGCATAATTGCCCGTGGGCATCACCCAGTTCTTGGCGTCTTTTTCCATTTTGGAGAGATCGGGGTTGGCATTTGCTGCACCGGCGGCAAGAGACGCAACGCCAGCGAATAAACCGACAATTAGGTAACGCATCGCTATCCTCCCTACGATGTGATCGTTGGGGGTGGCCGTACCTAAGCCTACACGCGACGCGCCGGCGCATGCCGAGCTTCGGCACTGCTACCCTGGTTTGGGAGAGTTTTTAGGCAGCTGTCACGATGCCGGTGAGCCGGGTCAAACCCGGCCATTACCGAGCCTTGAAGCGTCAGTGCTCCCAAGAAGCTGACGCCCTTGAAGCCCAAAAACTTAACAGCGAACATAGGCTACTATTCCGGTGCGCACAAATTGAAAATGTCGGCTTGGGTTCTATGGGAGAGCCGATCAGAAGCAGCGAACCTCCGCTTCGGCCCGAGCGCGCTGGAGTTCATCGACCACCGCTCTCGACTGCTCCGGGGAGCGGAACTGAGTGCCGCGCTCGCCCGGTAACTGCGCCAGACTCATGACGGTTTCCGCTGCGATATATCGCTCGTATGGCAGCACGGTCGCGATCACGTCGATCGAGCAAGAACAGCGATCGAGAGCGTCACGCGTCTCGCCGTTGGCTTTCATGCAGGCGAACACATAGTCGACGCGGGCGGCGGTCGGATAATCGTTCAGTTGCTGCGCCCTCGCGGGCGCCTCCAGCACGGCCGTGGTCAGGGCCAGACCGCAGCCGAGTATCGTCCGGATGAAGGTCATCGGCATGTCTCCCATCAAGGGGCGACGGGACAGCACCGCTGTCCACACATCCTTGCATGGTCAGGGCGTCCACGCTCGGTGATAATCTTCCCGCGCGAGCCGTTGTGCAACGGCCACCAAATCGACGTGGCGTCTTGCTGCCGACACCCGGGAGCGACAGATCGGTTGCGGAACTGCTCTGACGCCGACTTGGCGAATGTCCGTAGAGTGGGCCGGAGGAGCCAGCGATGACGCACCGTTCGAAATGGGCCGGATCGCTTGCGGTCTGTGCGGCGATGATCGCCGTGCCTGCCGGGGGGCAGGATATGATGCGCCATATCGACATGACGGCTCCCGAGATGAACTCCGCCGAGATGACGCGGACCGATGTCGAGGCCGCACTTCGTTCGGCGACATCCGGCAAGCCCTCTGATTTCACCGGCAAGCGGCTGTCCGGGCTCGATCTCAGCGGGCTTGATCTATCCGGCGCGGTGTTGCGTGCGGCCAAGCTCAACCGCACCAATCTCGCGGGCGCAAAACTGGACCGCGCCGTGCTCGATCAGGCATGGCTCATCGAGGCGGATCTCACCGGCGCGAACCTCCGGGGCGCCAATATCTTCGCCGCCCAGATGCAGCGTGCCAGGCTCAACGGTGCGGACCTCGCCGGCGCCCGGCTCGCCGCCGATCTGACCGGGGCGAGCCTGATCGGCGCCAACCTGGAGAACGCCAATCTGAGCGCCGATATGAGGAACCAGTCGATGGGTCTCATGCGGGCCGTGCTGAAGTCGGCGAGGCTTGACGGCGCCAATTTGCGCGGGGCCGATCTGTCGCTTGTCGACCTCGAATTTGCCTCGCTGAAGGGGGCAGACCTGACCGGAGTTTCTTTGCGGGGTGCCACTCTGGGCGGGGCGGATCTGACTGGCGTGATCGTCGCGGGCGCGGATTTCCTCGGCACCGATCTGGCCTCGGCGCGGCTTGTCCGCCCGATTGGGCTCGACACGGCGAGGAACTTCGACAAGGCGAAGAACGTCGAGCGCCTACTGCACGAATGACTGTCGCCGCCCGTAGTCTTCCCGGAACCTTCGTGATAGGCTTTTGTCCGAATTTCTTGAGCTTCGGCCCGTGAAGCTCAAGACGACCTTGCGGCTGAAATTGAGCCCAGGCGAGAGGCCCTGAACGCTTTATCAAATCCGGTTCAGGAGCAGTTCGCTGGCGCATTTGCGTCGGCTCCGTATTGCTCGCCGTCCACGCTATGCCGCCTCGAATGAGGAGGCGCATGTTTTGAGCTGAAGTGTTGGGTGCCGCCGATTTTCTCGGAGGACCGACGTGAAGCGAGGAGCAGACAGCGATGAAGACGCGCGCTGCAGTCGCCTTCGAGAAGGCAAAACCGCTTGAAGTCGTTGAAGTCGACCTGGAAGGTCCGAAGCACGGCGAGGTGCTGGTCGAGATCAAGGCGACCGGCATTTGCCACACCGATGAGTTCACCCGTTCCGGCGCCGATCCGGAGGGGATTTTCCCGACCATCCTCGGTCATGAAGGCGCGGGCGTCGTCGTCGAAGTGGGGCAGGGCGTAACCTCGCTGGCCGTCGGCGATCACGTCATTCCGCTCTACACGCCCGAATGCCGCCAATGCGAGTATTGCCTCAGCCGGAAGACCAATCTTTGCCAGAAGATCAGGGTGACCCAAGGCAAAGGTCTCATGCCCGACGGCACCAGCCGTTTCTCCTACAACGGCAAGACGATCTATCACTACATGGGCTGTTCGACATTCTCGAACTATACGGTTCTGCCCGAGATCGCGCTCGCCAAGATCCGCGAAGACGCGCCTGCTGATAAGGTCTGCTATGTCGGTTGCGGCGTAACCACGGGCGTCGGCGCGGTTATCAACACCGCGAAAGTCGAGACGGGCACGAACTGTGTCGTGTTCGGACTGGGCGGCATCGGCCTCAACGTCATTCAGGGACTAAGGCTCGTCGGCGCCGCTATGATCGTCGGCGTCGATCTGAACGACGACCGCGAAGCCTGGGGCCGCAAGTTCGGCATGACCCATTTCGTCAATCCCTCGAAGGTCGAAGGGGATCTTGTTGCCCATCTCGTCGAACTGACCCGCGGCGGCGCCGACTACACGTTTGAATGCATCGGCAACACGAAGGTGATGCGAACGGCGCTCGAAGCCTGTCACAAGGGCTGGGGTCAATCGATCATCATCGGCGTGGCGGGGGCAGGCCAGGAGATCAGCACGCGGCCGTTCCAACTGGTGACCGGGCGCGTTTGGAAAGGCTCTGCGTTCGGCGGCGCCAGGGGGCGAACTGACGTTCCGAAGATCGTCGACTGGTACATGGATGGCCAGATCGAGATCGATCCGATGATTACCCACACGATGAAGCTCGAGGACATCAATACCGGGTTCGATCTGATGCACAGGGGGGAGTCGATCCGCGGCGTCGTCATCTACTGAAGCATGCAGCGAGCCAAGCTGCGATTTAGGGAGGAGAACACCATGCTGGACACCACGACCGTCTCCATACATCCGGCCATCGACAACGGGATCAAACAGGGCTCGGAGAGTTTCTCCGGCGGCACACTCGTGTGCGAATGCACGGACAGGCCGGTCACCGTGACCATCGACTCTCAGGTTCTTCACAATCATGCATGCGGGTGCACGCAGTGCTGGAAGCCCAAGGGCGCCATGTTCTCGATCGTCGGCGTTGTGCCCACCGAGAAGGTCACCGTCACGGCGAACGAGGACAAACTCGAGGTCGTGAACCCAAGCGCGACCATTCTGAGGCATGCCTGCAAGGTCTGCGGGGTCCACATGTACGGACCAATCGAAAAGGAACACGCCTTCCAGGGGCTGTCCTTCATCCACGCCGAACGGTCGAAGGAGGAGGGATGGGCGCCTCCCGGTTTCGCGGCCTTTGTCTCGTCGGTCATCGAGTTGGGCACGCCGCCCAAAGACATGCCGGCCGTCCGGTCGCGACTAAAGGAGCTGGGCCTCGAACCCTATGACAGCCTGAATCCGCCCTTGATGGACGCGCTCGCGATCTTCGCGGCGAAGAAAGCGGGAACCCTGCGGGAGTGATCGCGTAAAGGAAACGGACGCCCGTTTCAGAGCCTGTCCAAACCGCGCCGCCCGCCGCGGCGTCCTCGCCGCGCGGGCAAATTCGGTCGGCGCGTCGCTCGCGTCTATCCTCGGCGCGGCTGGCTCCCTCGTCAGCAAGGCAGCACGTGCATCGCCAAGCGCATCAGCTCGGCCTGCCGGCAGACCCCGGTCTTAAGGAAGATCGTGCTGAGATGCGTTCGCACCGTCGTCGCCGCGACGCCGAGGGCCGTGGCGGTCTCGGCGAGCGTGCGCCCGGCAAGAAGGCTCGCAAGCACCCGCGTCTCCGCGGGTGTGAGGCCGAAAGCCTTGGCCAACATTTCAGCCTCGTTTTGCTCATCGGGTGTGGCGCCGATGAACACCGCCGCGACGGCCTCGGATTGCAGCTGTGTCCGCAGATCGCCGGTCATTGGCAGGACGTGAGCGAAGACGGGCGGCGCGTCGGCTTCCGTGAGGCGGATGGCAAGGCCGGTTTTTCCGATCCTGGCCTCGTCCCCGGCGGCGAGCCGAATAGCGGAGCGCAATTCCTTTGCGGCGGACGGAGTTGTCGCTTTGAGAAAACCTTGGACATCCCGAACGGGGCCGCCGTTGCGCAGCATCCGCTGCGCCGAACGGTTGGGATGCAGGATCGCGCCGCGTTCGTCGGTCAGAACAACGCCGCACCGGACCGTATCCAGCGCCTCCGCCATCCGCGCGCGCTCGATGATGCGGGCCTCAAGCACATTGCTGATCGTCACTGCGCGGCGCAGATGCGGCAGCAGCAGTTTGCCGATCGCGATCTCGCGCTCGGTGATGATCCCTTGTCGCTGATGGCGAGCGACCACCAACTCGGAGAAATGCGTCGGCGTGTGCATAAGAAAAAGATGCGTGACGTCGGCGATACCCAAGGGTCGCAAGCAGTCTCGAACGTAGGGTGCGCGCTCTAAATAACTGGGCTCGAGATGGCGCGAGGCCACGAAGGGCTCGTCCAGCGAGGTTCCCGGCGTCAGCCACTCGGTCACCCGCGCGTGGATTTCGGGAAGGTGCTTCGACCTTTCTTCCAGCCAATGCGGCTCCCAGCCCACGCTCTTGTCGATCACCAGGCAGTCGTGCCGGAGATCGTTGAGGGAGAGAATCAAGAATTCCGCCTCGAACACCTGTGCAAGTTCGGTCAGCGTTCGCTCCCACCGGCTGGGGTCGAGCGTGCAATCATAGATCGATCCGATGAGCTTCGAGAGTGCGTCCGGCGGCAGCGTCTCAGCCATGGGTCGGCGTTCCTGGGTCTCGCACCCGCTCAGTCAGCGGTCGACGAGCTCGTCGCCGAGGATGAGGCGGTTGCCATCAGCGTCTCCTACAAATGGAGGATGTGCAAGCGTCAGGGCCGTGAAACATTCCCCCAAGGACGCCAAGCGTCGTGCGCGCAGCTCCGAACAGGGGGGAGGCAGGAGATGCAGAAGGGTGCACGATGCGGAAGGTCGGGTGATGCTTCATCTGATCATACGTTTTGTCGGTACGTACAGTTCCTCCGGAATTCCGAGCGATGACCGCCGACGCCCTGCTGTCGCCGGCGACGGTATCCGGCTTCGTGTTCGGGCTCGGACTTATCTTCTCGCTGGGACCTCAGAACCTCATGCTTATCCAGGCGGGACTGACGCGCAGCTACCCCATGTCGGTCGCCTGCACGGGTTACATCTCGGAAATTGCACTCGTGACCATAGGAATAGGGGGGCTGGGCGCGCTGCTGACCCGTCATCCGACAATCTTCGGAATCCTCCAGGCCGCCTGCGCCGGATTTCTCGCGTGGTGGGGCGCGCGCATCCTACTGAACCTCAGTCGGGCAGGGGGGACACAAGCGATCGCGGCAAACTGCAAATCCCGATTTGGGGCGATCGGTTCGATGCTCGTCGTGACGTGGCTCAATCCACTGGTCTGGACCGAGGCGATGTTCCTCGTCGGCGTTTTTGCGTCCAGCTTCGGCAGTGGAGAGCAGGCGGGGTGGTTCGCGGTTGGGTTCCTCGCCGCTTCCGCAATCAAGTTCTATGGCTGGAGCCTGGCCGGGTTTAGTCTGTCTCGGCATTTCGATCGCCCGATTTACCGGAAGCGGATGGATGCGGTCGCTGGCCTCGTCCTCCTCTCGGTAGCCATTTTCCTGGCCGCAAACATTCTGAATGGATGAGCGCTGGCGAACACCCCGCAATGCGCGGGGCAAACCTTCGCCGGCATTGCCATGGGCCTCAACGAAATGCTGACGGCGTTCATGGTCCCGGTGCTGATCCGGCTGTTTAGGCGTCAGCCGGCGCGCGCCTCTCAGCAACGTCCGCAGCTTTGAAATATCAGCGAAATCCACTGTCGCTTCGAAGCTGAACCTGGGTGCTGGACCATGTTCGTGGCCAGCCTTCAGACGCGAATGTCGGCGCATCGCGCCGCGCTGTTCGTCTGGCTATCTTGACAATCGTATGAAACCGCTTTCATCATGCAACCGGTTTCATTGGCCGCGGGGCGACAGATCCGTGACAAAGAAAGAGACGCGCAGAGGATCGCCGACGATCAGCGGCGTGGCCGCCAAAGCCGGCGTTTCTCCGGCGACGGTTTCGCGAGCGTTCAGCCGTCCGGATCTGCTGACGCCGGCCACGGTCAAAAAGGTCATGAAGGTCGCGGAGCGCCTCGGCTATGTTCCGAACCAGGTCGCCCGCGCGCTCAGCACCGGACGCGCCGGCAATATCGCGCTGATCGTGCCCGACATAGCGAACCCGTTTTTCTCGGCCCTGATGCGGGGCGCGCAGGCCAGAGCCTATCAGCTCGGCTACGCAACGTTTCTAGGGGATTCCGATGAAACCCACGAGCTCGAGGACCTGCTGCTCGGCAAGCTTGCGGCCCAGGTCGACGGATTTGTACTGGCGTCACCTCGTCTGGAAGAAAAGCGGATCCGCGCTCATGCGGTGAGGCGGCCGCTCGTCGTCATCAACCGCGACGTCGAGGGAATCTCCCGGGTTCTGGTGGATACGGCCGTCGGTTTCGCCCACGCGGTGGATCACCTCGCCAATCTCGGTCATCGCACCGTCGCCTATGTTGGTGCGCCGAAGGCGTCCTGGTCCAACCAGCAGCGTAGTCGGGCCGTCAAGGAAGTCGGCAAAAACCGAGGGCTGAAGGTCGTGACGATCCACGCCGAGCGCCCGAGTCACCAGGCCGGGCGATCCTGCGTCAACCGCTTCCTGAAAACCGGGGCGACGGCTGCATTGGCCGTCGATGACAGCGTTGCGCAGGGCATGATGGCCGGACTCGCGGACCGGGGCCTGTCGGTTCCGGGCGATTTCAGCCTGGTCGGCTGCGATGACGTTATCGCGACGACCACATACCCTCCGCTCACGACCGTTTCCGCGCATTGTTCGACCGCCGGCAGAGATGCGGTCGATCTGCTGTTGGCTACTCTTAACGCGGCGTCTTCCGGGCCGGAACGTCGCGTCATCACCGGCGAGCTGATTGTTCGCGCAACGACCGGTCCGGTCTCCGAGAGCGCGGCGCTAGGGCCGCGAGCGACGTCCACGGACGGAGCTGTGTGGAATCCAGCATGAGGAAAAAAAGATGATCGATACCCGGCAATTCACGACCAAATCGGAAGCGGGTGAGGCCGCGGCGTCATTAGGCGCAAAAGTGATCGTCTCCGCGATCGAGACGCACGGGCGTGCAAATATCGTGGTGGCAACGGGCGCAAGCCAGTTCGAAATGCTGGCCGCGCTGGTACAGCACGACGAGATCGACTGGTCACGCGTGACGGCCTTCCATCTCGATGAGTACATCAATATGCCGGACACCCATCCGGCCAGCTTTCGCCGCTATCTTCGAGAGCGCTTCATCTCGAAGCTGCCGACTCTCGGAGCGTTCCACCTGATCCAGGGCGACGCTCCGAATCTCGATGCGGAACTCAGCCGGATCAACGGTCTCCTCGATCAGCATCCGATCGACCTCACGTTCGCCGGCATCGGCGAGAACGGGCATCTCGCGTTCAACGATCCTCCGGCGGATTTCACGTCGACGGTGGCCTTCATGGTCGTTGAACTTGAGGAGCGCTGCCGCAAGCAGCAATTCGGCGAGGGCTGGTTCGCTACGCTCGACGATGTGCCGAACCGCGCGATCTCGATGACGGTGCAGCGCATCATGTCGAGCCGCGCCGTCATCCTGACCGTGCTCGATGAGCGCAAGGCCGAGGCCCTGCGCGAGGTGCTCGAGGGACCGGTCAGCAATCTATGGCCGGCGTCGATTCTTCAGCAGCACCCGAACTGCCATTTGTTCCTCGATGTTCCCGCGGCGAGCAAGCTCACAAGGGAGCCACTCGCCGCGAGTTCCTGAACCATGCCGGCGCAATCGCGCTAGTATGGAATTTCCTGAAACCAACAGCGAGTGGGAGGTTGACCATGAACCGCAGTATCACTTCCGGCTGGCGCATAAGCGCCCTTGCAGCAAGTTTTGCGTTTGTATCCTTCGGAGCAGCTCAGCAGGCTGCAGCCGAACCCGTCGTCATCAATGTAATCGATGTGGCGGGCGATCTTCAGGTCAGCCAACCCGCCCTGGAGAAGTTCCAGGCCACACATCCCGAGCTGGTTTCGAAATTCGTGTTTACCCAAGCGACGGCTCCCGAACTCGCTGGCAAGCTGAAGGCTCAGCAGGAAGCGGGTCGCGTCGACATCGACTTCGTGCTTACGGGCAACGACGCGCTGGCCGCTGGCATGGAAACCGGCCTCTGGCTCGAAATCCTGCCGAAATACGAGTTGAAATTCCCCAACCTGAAAGAGCTCTATATCCCCGGCGCCTATCTGATGCAGGAGATGGCGCGCGGTCAGGCCTTCGTCATCGACTGGTATCCTTCGGGCCCTCTGCTCGAATACGCCCCGGACCGGGTCAAGGACATGCCGGACACCGCCGAGAAGCTGCTCGCCTGGTGCAAGGCCAATCCCGGCAAGTTCATGTATGCCCGGCCCTCCAATTCCGGCCCCGGCCGCACCTTCGTGATGGGACTGCCCTATCTTCTCGGCGACAAGGATCCACAGGATCCGATCAAGGGCTGGGATAAGACCTGGGCCTATCTCAAGGAGCTCGACAGCTGCATCGAATATTACACCAGCGGGACCACCGCCTCGATGAAGGAACTCGCCGAAGGTTCGCGTGACATTATCGCCACCACGACGGGCTGGGACATCAACCCGCGCTATCTCGGTATCGTGCCCGAGGAGTACAAAGTGGGCACCCTCAAGGGCTTCCATTGGGTCGGAGACGCCAACTACATGGCGATCCCGAAGGGCATTTCCGAGAAGAAGCTCGACGTCGTGCTTCAGATGATGGCTTACCTGCTCAAGCCGGAAGCGCAGGCGTTCATGTACGACCACGGCTACATGTATCCGGGGCCGGCCATCAAGGGCGTTACGCTCGACATGGCTCCCGCGGAGAGTCAGGAAACCATCAAGAAGTTCGGCCGGCCGGAATATGCGAGCCTTATCGCGGACAACCCGACCGAGCCGCCGCTCGATGCGAAGCCGCTCGTCCAGATGTTCGACAAATGGGACCGCGAAATCGGCGCCGCCAAGCTGAAGAAAAACTGATCGCGACGGGGCGCCGCGCTGAACCCCGGCGCCCCGCATCATTTTCCAAGTGTCCAGACGCGCCAGCTGGATTTAAATTGAGGTAGGAGAGGATGGCCATAGCATCCGCCGACTTCCGTGAATTGCGCCTTGATGGGGTGAGCCGCGATTTCGGAACCCACAATGCTCTCAAAGACGTAACGCTCACCGTGCAACGCGGCGAATTCATCGCCTTGCTCGGACCGTCGGGCTGCGGCAAGTCGACGGCGCTCAACTGCCTCGCCGGCCTGCTGCCGCTCTCCAGCGGCACCATTTGGCTCGATGATCGCCGCATCGACACGCTCAAACCCGAGGCGCGCGGGTTTGGCATGGTTTTTCAGAATTACGCGCTGTTTCCGCATATGAGCGTGCGCCGCAATGTCGGCTTCGGCCTGCAGATGCAGGGCAAGCCAAAAGCGGAGATCGAGCGCAAGGTCGACGAGGCGCTGAATGTCGTGCGGCTCGCGGAGCAGGGCGTGAAGCTGCCGGGTCAGCTTTCCGGCGGCCAGCAGCAGCGCGTGGCGATCGCTCGCGCGATCGCCGTCGAGCCGCCGCTCGTTCTGATGGACGAGCCCCTTTCGAATCTCGACGCCAAGCTGCGTCTGGAAATGCGCGGCGAGATCCGCCGCATCCACCGCCTGCTCGGCTCGGCCACCATCTACGTCACGCACGATCAGGACGAGGCGCTTTCGCTGGCCGACCGGATCGTCGTGCTTCGAGATGGTGCGGTGCGCCAGATCGGCGCCCCGAGCGAGCTTTATGGCCGTCCTGCGCATGCCGATGTCGCGGAGTTCATGGGCTATCGCAATGCTCTGCCCGGCGTGGTGACGCGGCGAAGCGGCGACACGGTCGAGGTCGATTGCGGCGGCTTTCCGATCCACGGCATCGCCGTCGACAGCGCCGACGCAATCGCCGTCGTCGCAACCATACGGCCGTCCGACCTGACGGTGCAGCCCGAGGGCCCGATCTCGGCCAAGGTCGAGAGCATGGAATATCGCGGCGACGCCTTCTACGGCACCGCCAGGACGAAGGCGGGGGCTGAACTGTTCTTCCGGTCGGACACTTCGCTCGCGCCCGCGGAGACGGTCAGCCTCGGCGCCCCCGCCGATCGCGTTCTGGTTTATGCGACGGAGCAGCCGCGATGACGCAAGCGCCTCCCGTTACATCGGCACCTGCCATCCGCTCGCTCAGCCTGGCCGCCCGCGGGTTCGATGGCGTTACGCTCATGGTGCTTCCCGCCGTCATCTTCGTCCTCGTGATGTTCGTCTATCCCTTCCTCTACGGGCTCGTTCTGTCCTTCACGCCGAAGGAAGGGGCGTGGTTTTCGAACTATGCGCGGTTCTTTGCAGACCCATATCTCTACGGCACGATCCTGACGACGCTGGAACTGGCGCTGCCCGTCACGCTGCTCAACGTCGCGCTGTCGGTACCGATCGCGATGCGCGTTCGGCTGATGAATAATCAGCGCCTGCTGACCACAATCCTCGTTCTGCCGATCACGCTCGGAACAGTCCTCATCGCCGAGGGCCTGCTGAATTATCTGGGGCCGCAGGGCTGGCTCAACCGCGCCCTGATCACGTTCGGCATGCTCGATCGACCGATCCGGCTCGTCCACAACTACGAGGGCGTGTTCCTGTCGCTCGTCATTACCGGCTTCCCGCTGACCTTCCTGCTGAGCTTGTCAATGATAACCGGCATCGACCCGGCTCTAGAACAGGCGGCGGCGACGCTCGGCGCCCGCGCGCGGCAGCGTTTCCGCCACGTCGTCCTGCCGCTGATCATGCCCGGCCTGGCGGTGGTCTTCTGCCTGGCCTTCGTGGACGCGTTCTCGGTATTTCCCTCCGCCGTGATGCTCGGTGCGCCGGCCGGCGAGACGCGCGTCATCTCCATTGCGGCGGCGCAGGCTGCGTTCGAGCAGTACGATTATTCGTTCGCATCCTCGATCGCGATGATCATGGCGACCGTTCAGTTCGGCCTGGTCGCCATCGTGCTCACGATGCGCGGCCTGTTCTACAAAGGGCCCGCGGGCTCCGGTAAGGGCTGATGGTCATGAACACGGAAAACGTCCTCGATAAACTCTGGAAGGCCGCCGTCTGGGCGTTCGTGATCTTCTTCGTGGTCAACCTGTTCGCGATGATCGCCACGGTGGTGGTGAACTCGTTCGCGACCCGCTGGCTCGGCACCTGGCTACCCGCCGGCTACACCCTGCGCTGGTACTATTCGGCATGGCGCGAATTTCAGCTGACGGATGTGCTGATCGTCACATTCCAGATCGTTGCCGCGGTCGTGTTGCTGTCGGCGCTGATCGGAGTTCCGGCGGCGTATGCGCTGGCGCGGCGGAACTTTCCGGGCAAATCGCTGGTCATTCTGCTGTTCTTGCTGCCCCTGCTGGTTCCGCCGATCACCTTCGGCATCCCGCTCGCGACGGTGCTCTATCGCGCCGGCCTCGCCGGGACGATGAACGGCGTCATCCTGGCCAATCTCGTACCTACGGTGCCGTTCGTCATCATTTTGATGATCCCGTTCATCGAGCAGATCGATCCGCGCATCGAGGCCGCCGCCCGGGTGTTCGGCGCGGGAACCGGCCGCCTGTTCCTGCACGTCCTGATCCCTCTACTCCTGCCCGGCATCCTCGCCGCGACCTTGCTATCGCTGGTGCGGACCATCTCGATGTTCGAGCTGACGTTCCTGACGGCAGGTCCGACGAGCCAGACGCTTGTCGTCTCGCTCTATTACTCGGTGTTCGCGGCCGGGGTGCGCGCGGGCCAGTCGATCGACGCGATGGCCGTCGTCTATATGGCCAGCACGCTGGTCTGGCTCATCATTGCGCTGCGTTTCGTCAATCCGACACAGATCGTCGCGCGGGCCAGGAAAAACCCGGCGAATTGACGACGGAACCCCGATAGGTCAGCCGCGCGGTCAAATTGGCCGCAACGCGGCTGCGGCCCGCGCCAGTTGGGTGATCCGCGGAAGATCGTGTGCGGCTTTGGCATCCGCCGGCACGATCCACGACCCGCCGACCGCACCAACATTCGGCAGCGCCAGATAAGCCGGAGCCTTGGCGGCATCCACGCCGCCGGTCGGGCAGAACACCACGTCCTGCAGAACCGGCGCCCACGCCTTGAGCACCGCCACACCGCCCGCCGGTTCCGCCGGAAAGAACTTCAGGACCTTGCGTCCATGCTCACGCAGCCGCATCACCTCGGAGGCGGTCGCTGCGGCGAGCAGCCACGGCAACGGATACCCGGCGGCTTCGCGCAGCAGGCGGTCCGAGCTGCCCGGCGAAACAAGGAAGCGTGCGCCGGCGCGTTCGGCCGTCTCCGCCTGCGCGATGTCCAGCACGGTTCCCGCGCCGACCTGCGCTTCGGGGAACGCCTCGGCCAGCGCCTTGATGATCTCCATGGCGCGCTCCGTGCGCAGCGTTACCTCGAGGACGTCGAGCCCGCCCGCGATAAGCGCCCCGCCGATCGCCACGGCTTCAGCCGGATTGTCGAATGTAAGCACAGGGATCACCGGCGCTCGCTTCAGCAAAGCCAGCAGTGCGAGATTAGGGTCGGTCATGATGCGTTCCTGAGCACTTCGGGCGATGCCAAGGCGGCCTCGACATCCTGTCTGGTTGGCATCGGCGCCACCGCCCCATGGCCGCGCGTTTGTAGTGCCGCCGCCACATTCGCGTATCGCGCCGCGGCAAACGGGTCTCCCACGCGCAGATATTCGGCGAGGAAGGCCCCACCGAACGTGTCGCCGGCGCCGGACGCATCGACCGCCTCGACCCTGATTGCAGGCACGAGGCGACGCTCGTCTGGGGTGGCGACGAGGCAGCCTTCGCCGCCCAGCGTCAGTGCGATCAGGCCAGGGCCGAGGGCGAGATAGAAATCCGCGATCTCGTCGGGTGTCGTAAGCCCGGTCAGAAGGCGAGCGTCATCGAGGCCGGGGCGCGCGATGTCCGCCTTGGCGATGGCGGCATGGATGACCGCGCGCGCGCGTTCGAGCGGCCACAGCTGAAGCCGCAGATTGGTGTCGTAGGAAACCAGCGTGCCCGCATTTCTTGCAATGGAAATAGCGGTGGTCACGGCCTCGGCCGCGCCTTTGCCGATCGCCTGGCTGATGCCGGAGACGTGCAGCACCCGGGCCGCCGAAATGAGTTCGGCCGGTATCTCCGCCGGAACAATCTGGCTCGCGGCGGACCCCGCACGCGCATAGGTGAAGTCGTGGCCATTCGGCCCATAGGTGATGAAGTAGACGCCGGTTTGGCCGCCCGGCCGGACGACGACTTCGCCGCGGTCCACGCCTTCGTGGTCCCACAGCGCAAGAAAGTCCCGCCCGAACCTGTCGTCGCCGAGGGCGGTGAACACGGCCACCCGCGCGCCCTGGCGGGCTGCGGCCACGGCGACGTTCATCGTGTCCCCGCCGAAACCCGGCAGCATCAACCGCTCGCCGTTCCGCTCCACCTCGGCGAACTCCATCAGCGGCTCGCCCATGCAGAGCACGTCGAAGCGTTTCATTGCAGTTCTTCCAGCGTGGAGGCCGGCAGGCGTTCCAGCACACGGATCGCACCGCGCAGTTCCGCCAGCCCCTTGAGGCGGCCGGCGGCAGTGTAGCCGGGGTTGACCTTCTGCTGGGATGCGAGATCTGCGAGCATACGGTGGCCGTGGTCCGGCCGCAGCACGATCTTGTGCTCGTCCGGCCGGGTCCGATCCTCGGCAACCAGGGCTGCGAGCACGGCCGGCATGTCGACATCGCCGTCGAGATGGTCGGCTTCCTGAAAGCCGAGCCCGTCCGGATCGCGGCGCGTTGCGCGCAGATGCGTGAAGTGGATGCGCGAGGCAAAGCGCTTCGCCATTGCCGGAAGATTGTTGTCGGCCCGCACGCCGAGGCTGCCGGTGCAGAAGCACAGACCGTTCGCGGGAGAGGGTACCGCATCGAACAGGGCGTCGAAGTCGCTGGCTTTGGACGCCACGCGCGGCAGGCCGAACAGCGGACGCGGCGGATCGTCGGGATGCAGCGTCAACCGCACGCCAAGCTTTTCGGCGACCGGCGCGACCGTCGCGAGAAAGGCGATCAGGTTAGCCCGGAGCCGCTCCGCGTCGATCCCGGAATAGACCCGCAAGGTCTCACGGAAATCGTCGATGGAGAGCCCTTCGGTGGTGCCGCCTGGCAGCCCGGCAAGGACCGTCCTTGTCAGCTGATCGACGTCCGCATTTGAAAAGCCGTCCGCGACCTTCCGTGCTCGGTCCTGCTGGTCGGCGTCGTAGTCGGCCTCGGCTCCCGCCCGCTTCAGAACGTAGAGATCGAACGCTGCGAAACGGTTCTGGTCGAACCGGAGGGCGGTCGCGCCGGTTGGCAGCGGCCAATCGAGATCGGTGCGCGTCCAGTCGAGAACCGGCATGAAATTGTAGCAGACCACGCGGGGGCTGCTGGCCGCCACGGCCTCGAGGCTCGCGATCCACGCCGCGATGGCATGCTTGGCCTCGGCGCCGTGACGCTTCACCTCGTCGGCGATCGGGATGCTTTCCACCACCGACCAGCGCAGCGGCGTGCGGCCGTCGGCCTCTTCGATCAAAGCGCGGTGGGCTTCGACGCCGCTTCGGGTCCAGGCCTCGCCGGGGGGCACGTGATGGAGGGCGGAGACGATGTCAGTCGCGCCGGCCTGCCGCGCATGATCGAGCGTCACGGGATCGTTCGGTCCAAACCAACGCCAGCCTTGTCTCATTTCACTGTCTCCGGCTCACGGGCCACGTCCTCGACGGCGCGGGCGGCTCCTTTGGTGAACAACTGGTCGAGGGCGTCCCGAACCGCCGCAACGAACCGAGGTTCGCCCGGCAAATCGTCGCCGAAAACCTCGCGCACGCCGAGCAGCGCGGGTGTTAGCCGCGCCGCATCCGGCCCCGCGGCATCGGCCAGGGCGCGAAGGCGGTCCGCCAGCGGGTCGCGCACGTCGATTGCTTGTCCCTTCTCATCATTCCCCACGACGTAGCGCATCCAGCCCGCGACCCCGAGCGCGATCCGGTCGATCGGGGCGCCTTCGCGCAGCCGGTCGCGGGCGGTGTTCAGCAGTCGCTGCGGCAGCTTCTGCGATCCATCCATCGCGATCTGCCAGGTGCGATGGCGCAGTGCCGTGTTCTCGAAACGGGACAGGAGCTGATTCTTGTAGCCGGCAAGATCACCTCCGGGCGGTACGGAGAGCGTGGGCGTGACCTCCGCGTCCATCAGCCCGCGTGCGAGGCGGGCGAAGGCGGGCTGCGCCATCGCGTCGGAAATCGTCTCGTGTCCCGCGAGATAGCCGAGATAAGCGAGCGTGGAATGCGCCCCGTTCAACAGGCGGAGCTTCATCGTCTCATAGGGCGCGACGTCCGCGACGAGTTGTGCCCCAGCTTCCTCCAGGCGGGGGCGTCCCGCGGGGAAGTTGTCCTCGATCACCCATTGGCTGAACGGCTCCGTGGAGACCGGCCAGGCATCCGTCAGCCCGAGCCGCTCGGTTACGAGAGCCCGGTCCGCATCGGTCGTTGCGGGCACGATGCGGTCGACCATGGTCGAAGGAAACGCAACCTCGTTTCCGACGAAACGCCCCAGATCCGGGTCGCGCAGTTGGGCGAAACGTGTCACGACCCGCCGCACGGTCTTTCCGTTAGCCGGAAGGTTGTCGCAGCACAGCACGGTGAACGGCGGCACGCCGGCCTCGCGCCGCCGCCGCAGCGCCTCGACCAGCAGGGCCGGCGCGCTGAGCGGACGGTTTGGGTTCGCGAGATCGCGGATAATGTCGGGATGATCTTCCCGAAGCTCGCCGCTGGCCGGGTCGTGGCAATAGCCCTTCTCGGTCACCGTCAGCGAAACCACGCGAACATTCGGATCGCTCATCGCGGCCAACAGCGCGTCGGGATTCTCCGGCGCGACCAGCAGATGCCGCACCGAGCCGATCACACGCGGGCGGTCCGCCTCGCCCGAGCGAACCAGCACCGTGTAGAGCCCGTCCTGCGGGGCGAGCGCATCGCGCGTATCCGGCGAGCGCAGGCTTGCCCCCAGGATCGCCCAGTCGCGCTCGCCGGCCGCGAGCCGGTCGTCGACATAGACCGCCTGATGGGCGCGGTTGAACGCCCCGATACCGAGATGCACGATCCCGAGCTTTTGGCTCGCGACGTCGTAACGGGGACGCGCGACGTCCGGCGGAAGCCGATCCAAGGTAGCGAGCGAGAGCCGGGGCGCGGTCATAGGCGATAGGCCGATTTTGCGAGGCCATAGGCGAGGTCGTGCGCGACTTCGTGCGCCTCGTCCTCGCCGAGCCGATGGGTCGTGACGAGCTCGGCCAAAAAGGCGCAATCGACGCGGCGGGCGACGTCGTGGCGGGCCGGAATCAAGGGGAAGGCGCGAGTGTCGTCGTTGAAACCGACGGTGTTGTAGAAGCCCGCCGTCTCCGTCGTCAGGTCGCGGAAGCGGCGCATGCCTCCCGGCGCATCGAAGAACCACCACGGCGGCCCGAGCCTGAGCGCGGGGTAATGCCCCGCGAGCGGCGCGAGTTCGCGCGAATGGGCGGTCTCGTCGAGCGTGAAAACGATGAGTGTCAGGTCGCGCTCATTGCCGAACCGGTCGAGCAGCGGCTTCAGCGCCCGCACATAATCCGTGCGCGAGGGAATATCAGCGCCCATGTCCGGACCGAACTGCGCGAATAGCGATGGATTGTGGTTACGCACCGCGCCGGGATGGATCTGCATTACCAGACCGTCGTCGAGACTCATGCGGGCCATCTCGGTCAGCATCTGACCGCGAAAGAGTTCGGCGTCGACCGGCGCTGCGTTGCCATTGGTGACGCGGTGGAAGAGGGCTTCGGCCTCACCGGCGCCCAGATCGGCGGTGCAGGCGCTAGGATGGCCGTGATCGGTCGAGGTCGCGCCGAAGCTCCTGAAAAAATCGCGCCGCTTGCGGTGAGCGCCGAGATAGCCTTGCCAGCTGAAGGTGTCCTCGCCGGTGATCTCCCCGAAACGGGCGAGGTTGTCGCGGAAGCCGGCATAGTCGGGGTCGATGACCGGGTCAGGGCGATAGGCGGTGATCACCCGGCCGCCCCAACCGGACTCGCGGATCTTCTGGTGCCAGCGCAGGTCGTCCAGCGGGCTCTCGGTGGTTGCGATCACCTCGATGTTGAAGCGTTCGAACAGCGCGCGGGGCAGAAATTCCGGCTTCGTTAAAGCCTCGGCGATGGCGTCGTAGTAGAGATCGGCGGTCGCGGCCGAGAACGGTGCACTCAGGCCGAACAAAGTCTCAAACGCATGTTCGAGCCACAGCCGCGTCGGCGTTCCTCGAAACAGATGCCAGTGCTCGGCAACCCGCCGCCATATCGCGCGCGGATCGCTCTCCATCCGGATATCGCTCCCGGCCCGCGGCGCCACGCCGAGATCCTCCAGCTTCACACCTTGGCTGTAGAGCATGCGGAAAACGTAATGGTCCGGCACCACGAACAGCGCCGCCGGATCGGCGAACGGCTCGTTTTCGGCGTACCAGCGCGGATCGGTATGCCCATGCGGCGAGATGATTGGGAGGTCGGCCACTCGCTCATACAGGCGGCGGGCAACCGAGCGGGTCGTGGGGTCGGGGGGGAAGAGACGGTCTGGATGAAGCACTGAGCATCCTGTCAGAAGCGTGCGGGCACTGGCTGCGGCTCGAAGTAGTCCGGATGCGCCTTCTGCAGTTCGTCTATGGCGGGAAACACCCCCGCCAGATGAGCCTGCATGGCGCGCTCGGCCGCATCCGGATCGCGCGCCTCGAGTGCGTCGACGATCGCCGTATGCTCGTCGATGACGACGCCGCGACGGTCAGAGATGGGAAGATAGAGAACCCGGCATCGGTCGATCTGCACCTTTTCCTGCCGCACAACGCGCCAAAGATTGGGGTGTCCCGCAATGTTCGCGATGTGCTGGTGAAAGCCCTCGTCCTCGGCGTGGAAGCTGCGGAGATCCGAACTGCGGTCGCTCGCGCGCTGCCGCTCGAGCCGCGCCCGCAGGTCCGCAACGTCGAGGTTGGTCGCGCGGGCGGCCGCCTCGCGCACGGCGACGCTTTCCAAGGCCTGACGGATCACCATTCCATCGCGCACACTGTCGAGCCGAATGCGCGAGACGAAAGTGCCGCGTTGCGGAAAGATGTCGATCAGCCGCTCGGCGGCCAGCCGCAGCAGCGCTTCGCGCACCGGCGTGCGGCTGACGCCATAACCTTCCGAAATTGCTTTTTCCGACAGCGGGGCGCCAGGGAGCAGTTCGACCCCGGCGATTTTTTCGCGCAACAGTTCATGGATACGCACCGACACCGGCACGGCGCGCACGGGGCCGGATAGGGGGGCGACGAACTGCAGGGTCAAGCACACCTCTCCCGACTGGAATAGCCATCTGCGTACTAATATATTAGGATGCAAAGCTAGGCAATCAGGCCTCAGGATATGCAACCGTGCTCGATGGGAAGCTCGCAACATCTGCGCCACGAACGGTCAGGCTGGACCCGGCGGACAATGTAGCGATCGCTGTGGACGTGCTTCAGCCGGGCGACGAAGCCGTCGGCGTGGCCGCACGCGAGCGCATCCTCAGGGGTCACAAGATTGCGCTCCGGCGCATCGCGGCCGGAGAACCGATCCTCAAATTCGGTCAGTTGATCGGGGTCGCACGATCCGACATTGCGCCTGGAGACTGGGTGCACGAGCACAATGTCGGGCTTACGGACATTGCCGGGGATTACGTCTTTGCCTCGGAAGCGAGGCCGGACGATCCGCTGCCGTCCGAGCTGCAATCCACCTTCGAGGGTTATCGCCGCGCCAACGGTCGCACTGGTACGCGCAATTACATCGGCATTCTTACTTCGGTGAACTGTTCGGCCTCGGTGGCGCGATTTGCGGCGGAGGCGGTCGAGCGCTCCGGCATGCTCGCGGATTATCCGAATGTGGACGGCGTGGTGGCCATCGTCCACGGCACCGGTTGCGGCCATGCCGCTTATGGCGAAGGCTTCGATGTGCTGCGCCGCACACAATGGGGTTATGCGAGTCATCCGAATTTTGCTGGCGTCATCATGGTCGGCCTCGGCTGTGAGGTATTCCAGATCGGCCGCATGAAGGAGGAATACGGGCTTGCGGAGAGCGACACGTTCCGCACGCTCACGATACAGGAGACCGGCGGCACCCGGCGCACGGTCGAGGCCATCGTGGCGGCCATTCGCGACATGCTGATGGCGGTCGGCGGAGCCCGCCGCGAAACGAGGCCGGCATCGGAACTTGTCCTCGGCCTGCAATGCGGCGGCTCGGACGGCTATTCGGGCGTGACTGCGAACCCAGCGCTTGGCGTCGCCTCCGATCTTCTGGTGCGCAACGGTGGGACGTCGATCCTCTCCGAGACGCCGGAGATCTATGGGGCCGAACACCTTCTCACGCGACGGGCGGCCACCCGCGAGATCGGCGAAAAGCTGATCCGGCGCATACACTGGTGGGAGAATTACACCGCGAAGAACGGCGGCGAGATGAACAACAACCCGTCGCCCGGCAACAAGGCCGGCGGGCTGACGACCATCCTCGAAAAGTCGCTTGGCGCCGCGGCAAAAGGCGGCCGGTCGACGCTGCGCGCGGTCTACGAATATGCCGAGCCGGTGCGCGAGCGCGGCTTCGTCTTCATGGATACCCCTGGCTACGATCCGGTCTCCGCGACCGGCCAGGTCGCCGGCGGCGCAAACCTGATCTGCTTCACCACGGGGAGGGGCTCCGCCTTCGGCTGCAAGCCTGCGCCTTCGCTGAAGCTCGCTACCAACAGCGATATCTACCGCCGCATGATCGAGGACATGGACGTCAATTGCGGCGATGTGCTCGACGGTGTGTCCCTGGAGCAGAAGGGTCAGGAAATCTTCGATACGATCCTGCGCGTCGCGTCGGGCGAGCGAACCAAATCGGAAGAACTCGGCTACGGCGATCTCGAATTCGTGCCCTGGCAGATCGGCGCCGTGATGTAATGCTCGTGGGCACGCTTTCTTAGTGGAGCGAGGGTCGCACGGTTTTTCGACCGCCTCGGATTAAGGTTCCCGTCCGACTGAAATGGGTTTCAGAGTTCTGGAAAAGAACGTACGTACGTTAATGTTCTGAAAGGTGGAGGCGTCATGAGTTGGCGGTCGCCTTGTGATCTTCCTCGATCAACTCATAGGACAGTCAACAACGGCGAGTTGCGGGGCTGCTCATCATTCGACTCGTTCTTTTGACGGCATCTCGGCTGATGTAATGTCAGCCGGATACGTATACGATGCGAACCTCAGCACCAGGACGGCGAATGACAGAAGCAGAATTGCAACTGCTATTACCAGAATTTCCGTACCTGTCTGATGCTCGGCCCCCACGATTTCAATGAGCACGCGGCCAAGAGCGGTAATTGCAATATACACGAGATAACGAACAGGAAGTCGCGTTGTCTTGAAGTAAATTCCAATCATCGCTCCAATTTCCAGGTAGATGAACAAGAGGATGATGTCGCCGAGACTCGCGTGACCTTGGGAAGTCATTTCGATGAAGGCCGCAGCCGCTGACCAAACGGTCGTCGCGCCAATTACGAATAGAGCCAAAAAGTGAAATGCGTCGACCAACAACGTGCCGAATATATCGGCCGTGTCTTTCACGTTGCGGTGTAGACTACTTGTAGCAGCACGGATCTGGCGCATTGCTCCTGGCATAGCGTTCCCTCCTGCGCTCGGCGACGAGACGGCAACGGTGAAGATCGGGCGCCGTTGTTCACGCGACGCGCCGGATGTTCCAACAGCCCTCGAACGACGAGTGGCAACTGGCACATCCTGATGTCTTACTCAGGCGGTCAAGCCGGCGAAATTCATAAGCAGCCGAATTAGCGCGGCGACGAGGCCAAGCGCCGCGACGCTCGCCGCCCATATCAGTGCGAGCCAGCCGATACGGCGGAGCCACAACCGGATATCGGGCGAACGGGACACGGCCATCAATGATAGCCCTCACCAGCCTTAACCTTGCCGCGGAAGACGTAATAGGACCAAGAGGTGTAGGCGAGAATAACCGGGATGATGAACAGCGCGCCGACGAGCGTGAAGCCCAGGCTTTCCGGCGGCCCGGCGGCGTCCCAGATCGAAATGCGATGCGGAAGGATGTTCGGCCACAGGCTGATCGCGAGACCGGTATAGCCAAGGAAAAGCAATACGAGAGCCAGCAGGAAGGGAGCCGCATGGGTTTCGCGCCGGAGCACGGCGAGCATGGTCCATACCGTCGCCAGAACGAGCACCGGCACGGGCGCGAAGAAGATGATGTTCGGTATGGAAAACCATCGCGTCGCGACTTCAGGGTGCGCCAGCGGGGTCCACAGGCTGACGACGACGATCGCGAGCAACAGCCCGAAGGTGACCGGCCGCGCAAGCATCACCATGCGGCGTTGCAGATCGCCTTCGGTTTTCATGATGAGCCAGGTGCAGCCGAGCAGCGCATACGCCACGATGAGCCCCACTCCCGTGAAGACGCTGAAGGGGGTCAGAAAGTCGAGCGCGCCGCCGGCATAGGCGCCGTCGACGACCTTAAATCCGTCTATGAACGCGCCGACAGCGACGCCCTGGGAAAAGGCGGCGATGTAAGAGCCCCAGGCGAAGGCCTTGTCCCAGAAAGGCTTGTGGCTCTCGTCCGCCTTGAAGCGGAATTCAAAGGCCACGCCGCGCCAGATCAGCCCGACGAGCATCAGGATCACAGGTAGATAGAGCTCGCTGAGAATGACCGAATAGGCGAGGGGGAACGCACCCAGCAGCGCCGCGCCACCCAGCGCCAGCCACGTCTCGTTGCCGTCCCATACCGGCGCCACGGTATTGACCATCGTGTCTCGGTCGCCCCGATCGCGAACGAACGGGAACAGAATGCCGATACCGAGATCGAAACCGTCCATGATGACGTACATCATCAGGCCGAAGGCGATGATAATGGCCCAGATGAGCGGAAGATCGATACCCATTGCCGTCACGCCTTTCCGTCGCCCGGCACCCCGACTGCCGGGATATCGTCCGGCGCCGCCGAAAGCGGCCGGGCCGGCCTTCCCTGATCCTGCGACGTACCGCCATGCTTCTCGTCCGGCTCGGGCCCTTTCGCGATCAGCTTCAGCATGTAGCTGATCCCGGTGCCGAAGACGGCGAAATACACGACGATGATCACGATCAATGTCGTGGAGAGCGCCAGCGCCGAATGGTTCGAGACGCCGTCGCTGGTCCGCATGATGCCGTAGACGACCCAGGGCTGCCGCCCGATCTCGGTCGTGAACCAGCCCGCGAGGATCGCGAGCAGGCCGGCAGGCCCCATCAGCATCGCGAAGCGCAGGAACGTCTTGGAGTCGAAGAGATTGTGCCGCCAGCGCAGCCACAAGCTCCATACTCCGAGGAGAAGCATGAGCATTCCGAGGCCGACCATCGTCCGGAAGCTCCAGAACACGATGGTGGAGTTCGGCCTGTCCGCGGGAGCAAATTCCTTGAGCGCCGGAACCTGGCCATTCCAGGAGTGGGTAAGAACGAGGCTGCCCAGATGCGGAATCTGAATGGCGTATCGCGTCGTCTCGGCCGCCATGTCGGGCAGGCCGAAGAGAATGAGGGGAACGCTTGCGCCCGGCGTGTTTTCCCAGTGCCCTTCGATCGCGGCGAGCTTCGCCGGTTGATACTTGAGGGTGTTCAGGCCGTGCTGGTCGCCGATGGCGATCTGCACCGGCGTCACTATGAGCACCATCCACATCGCCATGGACAGCATGGTTCGGACGGCTGGCGTGTCACGTCCCCGCAGGAGGTGCCATGCGCCCGACGCGCCGACGATCAGGGCGGTGGCCAGGTAGCAGGCGACGGTCATATGCATCAGCCGATAGGGAAAGGATGGGTTGAAGATCACCTTCAGCCAGGCGACGGGCACCACGCGCCCGTCGATGATCTCGAACCCCTGGGGCGTGTGCATCCAACTGTTGGACGCGAGAATCCAGGTTGCGGATATGAGCGTCCCGAGCGCCACCATGAGCGTCGCGAACATATGGAGACCCGGCCCGACCTTGTTCCAGCCGAACAGCATGACGCCAAGGAAGCCCGCCTCCAGGAAGAACGCCGTCAACACCTCATAGGTCAGCAGCGGCCCGGTGATGCCCCCCGCAAAGGCGGAGAAATAGCTCCAGTTCGTGCCGAACTGGTAGGCCATGACGAGGCCGGACACGACGCCCATCGCAAAATTGACGGCGAAGATCTTCGACCAGAAATGGTAGAGATCCTGATAGACGCCCTCCCGTCGCCACAGCCACAGCGCCTCGAGAACCACGAGATAGCTCGCCAGACCGATCGTGATCGCCGGGAAAATGATGTGAAAGGAGATCGTGAAGCCGAACTGGATGCGCGCCAGTTCGAGCGCGGTGAACCCGAACATTCATTTTCTCCGAACTGGGATCGTCTTGGGCAACGGATTGCCCTTGGCTCGCATCACGTCATTCCCTGGCATTAGTTCGCGGTGCTCGGGCGGATGTTCCGGCGACGTCACGGCCGACTAAATTCCGCGAGCGCATTGTACGCGCGAGGATGCCCTGCATACATTCCTTTCGCGCGCCATCGATTTGTACGTTGACGTTCTCACGCATAGCCATACATCCAAAGCATACAAAAATCATACTTCGGTATAGGCCGACTGTCGTGGCGATGCGGGTGTTGCGCGGGTCGCAACCTTCAATGCCGTGAACGTGCCGGGAGATGAGGCGGGCCGAATGAACCCGACGTCGTATTTACGGCGTCATGCAGTCGGCTCATTCCGTCCCTCATCCGCACGCGGAGGCTCGCGGCGGTCGTTTGACGTTCGTCACGCGGCCTGGATTTGGCACAGCGTGACCTTGCCCTCGTGCATCCCGGTCACCGGGTCATATCCATAGGTCGTAACGGTGTTGGCGCTTTCGCCGAGCACGATCGGGTCGGCTCCGGCCGGATAACGATGGCGCAGATCCTCACCCTCGAACTGGCCCGCGAAATGATAGGGCAGGTACGCGGCGCCGGGTCCGACCCGATCCGTCACGAGCGCAGTCACGCGAATCTTCGACTCGCTTTCCGGCCCATAGACCCAAACAGCCTGGCCGTCCGTGATGCCGCGCTCGGCGGCGTCGCGCGTGTTGATCTCGACGAACATGCTCTGCTGGATCTCGGCCAGCCATCGGTTCGAGCGGGTTTCCTCGCCGCCGCCCTCGTATTCGACGAGGCGGCCCGACGTCAGGACGATCGGGAACCGCTTGGCTATGTCATTGTCGACCGCCGCCTTCTGAACCGAGAAGCCGATGTTCGGGACGCGGAACTGCAACTCGTCCGGCCGCGTCGGATATTTCGCCACAAGGTCCGGGCGCGGTGAGTAGATCGGCTCGCGGTGTACCGGCACGGGATCCGGCAGGTTCCAGGCGATCGCGCGCGCCTTTCCGTTGCCGTAATGGATCACGTTGTGGTCCATGCAGACGCGCTGGATGCCGCCGGACAGATCGATCGCCCAGCTCACCGCGTCCGGCTTGTCGCCGCCGATCTTGAGGATCGTCGCGCGCTCGTCGGCGGTGAGGTCCTTCTCCCAGCCGAGTTTTTTGAGAAGCCCGTAACTGAACTCCGGATAGCCGTCGGTGAGTTCGGAATCCTTCGAGTAGGAATCCTCGGCAAGAAGTGTCTCGCCGTTGCGCTCGACACCGAACCGCGCGCGGAACGTTCCGCCGCCATCCCAGACCCTGAGACTGGTGTCGTACAGAACGGCCGACCCGGGATGCCTGACCTCCGGCTTGCCCCAGCATGGCCAGGGCAGCCCGTAATAATCGCCGCCGACCTCCGGCGCGTCCTTCGGCGCGCGGAGCGTAACCAGGTCGAACTTGTCCTGGTGTTTCATGTGCGCCTTGAGCCGCTCCGGCGACTGACCGCAATAACCGGTGGACCAGCCGCCGCGATTGATCTCGCGCAAAATGTCCTCGGCCAGCACATGCCCGTTCTCGACCTTGATGTTCTTGAACATCTGGTCGGCGAAGCCGAACTTCATCGCGAAGGCATACATGATGTCATAGTCGTTCCGCGACTCGAAGGCCGGTTCGACAATCTTCTCGCCCCATTGCAGCGACCGGTTCGAGGCGGTGCGGTCGCCGTCCATTTCCAGCGAGGTGCAGGCCGGCAGCAGATAGGTGCCGTCCTTGCGGTTCGACATGGATGCCCACGATGTCGGGTGGGGATCGGCGACGACGAGTGTATCGAGTTTCTCAACGCCTCGCACGGCGTCTGGAATGCGAGGCACGGTATTGCCGCCATGCCCCATGATCACCATGGCCTTGATGTTCGAGCGCTGGTCGATATCGTCTTCCGGCATGAGAACCGCATCGAACCAGCGCGTCGAGGTGATGCCGGGGGTCTCCATATTCTGCTTGCGGGTGCGCGGCTTGCGGCCGGCCTTCTCAGGTACCTCGTCGAAGTGATCTTGTAGGTACTGATAATCGACGTCCCAGACGCGCGCCCAATGCTTCCACGCGCTCTCGGTCACGCCGTAATAGAGCGGCAGGGTCGTGACATCGAGACCGAGATCGGTCGCGCCCTGCACATTGGTGTGGCCGCGGAAGATGTTGGCGCCGAACCCGGGTCCGCCGACGCAGCCGGTCGCCAGCAGGAACGTGCAATAGGCCCGCACATTCGCGGTGCCGACCGTCTTCTGCGTCGCGCCCATGCACCAGATCAGGGTCGACGGTTTCTCGTGCGTGAAGAGATAGGCGACCTTCTTCAGCTGCTCGCCCGGAACTCCGGAGACGCGCTCGACCTCTTCGGGCGTCCATTTGGCGACTTCCTTGCGCACCTCGTCCATGCCGTAGACGCGGGTGCGGATGAATTCCTTGTCTTCCCAACCGTTCTGGAAGACATGCCAGAGCAGGCCCCAGATGACCGGGATGTCGGTGCCGCCGCGCAGGCGTACATATTCCGTCGCATGCGCCGCCGTCCGCGTGAAACGCGGATCGATGCTGATCAGATTCGACCGGTTCAGCTCCTTGCCGGACAGAATGTGCTGCATCGCGACCGGATGCGCTTCCGCCGGATTGCCGCCCATGATGATCATGGTCTTGGCGTTACGAATGTCGTTGTAGGAATTGGTCATCGCGCCATACCCCCAGGTATTGGCGACGCCCGCGACCGTTGTCGAATGGCAGATGCGCGCCTGATGGTCGACCGAGTTGGTGCCCCAGAACGCACCGAATTTGCGGAGCAGATAGGCGGCTTCGTTGGTGAATTTGGCGGAGCCCAGAAAATAAACTGCGTCGGCGCCCGATTTTCCGCGGATGGCCTGCAATCGGTCGCCAATCTCGTCGATCGCCTGGTCCCACGAGATCCTCTGCCATTCGCCGCCGACAAGCTTCAGCGGGTATTTCAGGCGGCGTTCGCCTTGCACGATCTCCCGGATTGCCGCTCCCTTGCAGCAGTGAGTGCCGCGGTTGATCGGGCTGTTCCAGCTCGGCTCCTGACCCGTCCATACGCCGTTCTGCACCTCGGCCGTGACCGTGCAGCCGACCGAACAATGGGTGCAGACGTTCTTGCGGATGACAATTTCAACGCCGGGCTCAGGTCCGGGGAACGATGCCGCCTTCCGAACCGAGCCGAGCTGCATCGAGCTGAAGGCGGCGAGGCCGCCCACCGCCAATCCTGACTTTTCCAGAAAGGCGCGGCGATTGATGCCCGGCTTACCAACCGTAGGCACTGCATTTGGAATCTGGCGGGCGTCTCTGGCCCTGTTGCTGCGCTTGATCAACATGGCAGCCTCACTTGATCAGGATCACGCACCTTCTCATCAAGCGATGTCCGGGCTTGCTTACGGACTGCGTCCTCGTCGGTTGCTGCGTTCCTAATCCTCGCAGGTGGTGAATGTGCTCGTTCCCATGACGGCTCAACGAAACTATCACCGACAGCAATCCGAACAAATCACATGCCCGAGACCCCTTGGGGAGGGCGAACGCCGCCGCATTATGGTCACAGAGCAGGGCGCCTACTCTCGCACTTGAACAAAGCCACTTGAAAGCGGCTCTTACGCAGCCGCTTGCTGAAGCACGCGCCTCAGCGCGACGTCGAGTTCGCGCGCCACCTCAGTTACGTGTTGATCGCCAAACTGCCCAAATGTCGTAGCGGGACTATCGTATTCAAAGGTGCCGTGCCCGGCGGCGTTCTCGTAGAGCAGCACGCGCACCGGAGCGTACAGTGCCGCAGCCAACTCGTACCTCGTCATCTTTGACGCCGTGAGCGGGTTGCCGATGTCGTATTGCAGCGCCTTTCGCTTTTGGCCAGCGATCTCAAGAAGACTTCCATGATCGCGCGAAAGGAAAATGGAGAGTTCCGGACCGCGCTCCAGCTCTTGCCGCGCACGCTCAATATCACCGCTCTTCAACGAAGCCATCGCTTCTGTATTGAGCTGAGGAACAGCGGCCTCAAGTGCCGCTCTTACTTCGTCGAAGCTTCTTGCGGACTCGATCCGGATATGCTCGGCCGAGATCTGTTGCGAGTTGCTCATCAAGTCTCTCCTTCTGCCGTTGATGGAAGAGTCCACCCCGCCGACTAACTCGTCATGTTACGGCCGCGCCATCTGAATTCTGATCATCCATCGAACTTCTCGCTCCGAGGCCAGTCGCGCTTTCTCCCGAGCTGCCGTCGCGGCTCATCGATCCCGGGGTGACGTGTCCATGCCGGGGGCGAGGCCGGGGGCGATATCCGCGGGAGCGCGAGGCGCGGCGGGCTCAGGTGTGGGAAGAGTTACGGTCACGCCAGTCTCGCCGCCGATCCGCGGCACGCAGTCGGGTGACGGCCGTGGGCCGTGAACGATGTTGACCAGGCGCCCCGTAAGGCTGGCAAAGCGCTCGTGCAGCGAGCCACCGCTTTCCCGCGCATCGGCGCCGCGGATCGTCACGGTCGCGGTCATACCCGAAACGAGCGGGACGCCGGCCGGGACCTCGGTGATCCGGATGCGGACCGGCACGCGTTGCGCCAATCTTACCCAAGTGAAGACCGGATCGACGCCCGGCAGGCCCTGGGTGCTCGGCGCGGCGTTCGAGACGCTGATGCCGCGGGTGACGCTCTCGACCTGTCCCACGATCGGATCGCGATAGCCCATCAGCGCCGCTTCGGCGCGGTCGCCGACGCAGACACGCGCCATCTTGGTTTCCTCGAAATAGCCGTCGATCCAGTAGCTGTCGGCATCGATCACCGAGATGTTGGTCGTGCCCACGCGAGCATAGTCGCCCACCCGCATCAGGAGGTTGGTCACATAGCCGTTCACGGGACTGCGGACCTGCGTCCGCTTGAGGTTGATGTCGTTCTGGGCGACCTGCTGCTGGGCGGCGTCGAAGGCGGCCCGCGCCTGAGCGGCGTTGCCGACAAATTGCTGCTGTATCTCCGGTGTCGTGGCGAGGTTGGTGAGGTGCTGCCGACGCTCCGCCTCCACCTGCAGGACCTGCAAATTGGCGGCGTTCTGGCGTAGCAGCGCCTTGTTCGTCTCGAGCGCCACCTGAAAATCGAAAGGATCGATGACGTAGAGCACGTCGCCCTTGCGAACGTATTGGTTGTCGACGACCCGGACTTCCGTAATCTGCCCCTGCACCTCGGGCGCTATGCTCGCGACCTGCACGCGGACGCTGCCGTCTCGCGTCCAGGGCGAGGTGACATAGAAGTCCCAGATGAGCAGCGCGGCGAGCACGGCGACAGCGAGGATAAGCAGGGTCGCCACAGTCTTGAACATTTCCCGAGCAAAACGAGCCATGCGACCTGGACGCTCGGATGCCGGCGGCGCTTTCAATGGCGACTTTGGCTCGGGGGGACGCTCGCTCGGATCCGCGATCGGCGAACGTGCTTCCAAAGCAGCGCCAGCCTCCTCGCTCGGCGCCGGGCCGACGTGCTCGGCCGGCCCCGGACGGGGCTTGGCGACGTCGGATGCCGTTCGCTCGTGTGAGATGGAGTTCGGCGATGTCAAGGACACCTCCTAGAACAGTGCGATCAGCAGCGCGAGGATGATGACGTAGAGGCTCAGTTCCGCGACCGGCGGGCTGCTGAAGGCGCGATCGAAGGCGATTAGGTTGAGGAAGGGACGCAGCACGGCGAAGATCACGAGGGCGGCGCCCGCGTAAATCACGAACGGAGCGACGAGCACCCCGCCAATCGTCAATTCACGGAAGCTGTGCATCATGTCGTCGACCGGTTTGGATCGAGGCGGAACGGGCTGGCGTCGATCAGGAAGGCGGCCCAGCTCAGATCGAGGCTGGCCGCGCGCGCTGCTGCCTCACCACCATGATCGAGTTCGCTTGCCGTCCGCGCGAGAGCGGCGGCGGCCCGGCGCAGGCCAAGAGGGGCACCGGCGGCCAGGGCCGCGTATCCGTCTCCGACCAGGCGCCCGCCGGTGCGAGCGGACAGTTCGGCGAGCGTGGTCCGGACGCGTCGCACGGCGGCCGCAAATCCGAAGATGTCGAGAGCCTGACGGAGGTCGTCACGGCGCTCATCGTCGTCGGCGGCTTGCAGGTCGGCCAGTTGGCCGATGCGGTCCGCGTCCCGGAACAGGGCCTCGTCATCCAGGCGCCGAGACCGGCCACCGGCCAGCAGTTCGCGCATCTCCGCTCGTGCCGATGTCAGGTACCAGTGCCGCCGGAGGGCGTCGGACGTCGGGAGAACAGTTCGCAGAAGGACGAACAGCAGGATGACCGATGTGATCGCCAAGAAGCTGAAGAACAGATAGGCGTCGGGATCATAGGGCTGCGGATTCGTCGGGGAGAGGATCGCGGGGAAGAAGACGAGCACCAGGAACGCGATCGGGGCCAGTCTCGGGTTGGGGACCGTGAGCAGCAGGGCGGTGGCGAGGACGGCTGGCGCCATGCCGATCGCCAGAAGGGGAAACTGGTCGACGCCGTCGAGGATCAGGAACTCGGTCACGCCCGCAAGCAGCGCGGCGATCGGCATCGCGATAACAGCCCCGGCCGCGAAGGCACGCGGGCTCGGAGTGTTGGCGCTTAAGGCTATGGTGACCCCCACCAGGGCGACCCCCTGCGACGCGAGCGGCCAGCCACCGAAGTAAAACAGGATGGCGGAGATCACCACCGCCACAAACGCGCGTAGCCCGTTTCGCACCGCCGCCCGACGCGAGCGGTAGATCGGTGTATGAACACGGCGTGGTGGATGGCGGCCCGCCTGCAGATCTTCGATGGCGTCTTGCGCCCGCTGGTTCTCGATCAGCAGATCCGCGGCGTGGCGGACGAAAAGCGCGTCGTGCGGGTCGGCATCTCCAGCATCCGCGTGCTGCTGCAGGCGAAGCTGCAAGGCAGCGCTGTCCTCCCCGAGGGCATCGGCAATCGTCCCGCGAAGAGATGGCAAGGTGCCGGCGGGGAGAGACGCCAACGCGTTCGCGGCGCTGACCTCGGCGACCAACGCCACGGCAGCGCTCCGGGCAGCCGCGTCTCGGGCTCCGCCGCGACTCGATTCGGCGCCCAGGGCCGTGATGTCGGGATGAAGAGCGGTGATCTCGCGCAGCAGAGTCGCCGACTGGATCGGGTCCGCACGCTCGCCGCGGAGGATGGCGCGCGCGAAGGCACGGACCCGCCCATGGGCTGCCATGAGTCTGCCGGACAGGCCCGTATAGACGTTCGGAGCGGCGAACACGTCGCTGACCAAAGCGAGCGCAGCAATGCCCACCACGATCGCCGCGCCGCGGTTGACGCCGGCCAAGAAAATGTTCTGCGGCGAATCGATCTGCTGCACAGCGACCAGGGCCACCGTATAGCCGGCGAGGACAGCGCCGTAGGCCCTGTTGCCGTCCAAAAGTCCCCCGACGTAGACGCAGAGCCCGAGCCAGCCCGCGAAGCCGATTACGAAGAGGGTGGGACTCTGTGGGAACAACCCAGCGATCACGAACGACGCGACAACCCCGACCACGGTGGCGAGGACCCGGTAGGCGGCCTTTTGGTAGGCCTGCCCCCGCGAATGCAAAGCGAGAATGCCGACGGTGACCGCAGCGGACGAGGCGCTCTCGAGTTGCAGCCAGAACGCCGCGTACAGCGCCATCATCATGGCAGCCCAGATCCGCAGCGCAAACGCCCAGGCGGAAAGCGGAAACCCGGCGAAGGTGACAGTGCGGCGGACGCTTTGTTCGAGGGTCATGGCTACTTGCGGCTTCGCATGAGAAGCCCGCGGGACCCCCCGGCGGGCATGGAATGCCTTGATCGTCGGCGAGCGCGTCCCCAGAGACCAGATCACTCAGTGAGGCGTGATCGTCCGGCTCATCGTTCGATCCTGGATATGCGACGGCGCCCGTTCACACCGGCTGCTTCAACCATTTGGTGTCGATCGGGAGTTTGGGCAAGCGCTTGGCGCTGAACGATCGATTGCCGGGCGTGACCCGGTCACGTCGTCGTGACCTGCGCCGCGCGGGGCTCAAATGGCGCGGCGGCGGCTCGCGCCTGGTTTCTCGGACGCGACCCGGCACAATTACGCGCATCCCCGCGGCCACGACGGGCGCTGGGATATCGGCGGGCCAATCGAACTGTCCCACATCTACCTGACCGATCAGCGCTTGCAGGCCTGCGCCGATGTGTTGGCCGGCGGGCAGCGCGTGGAATTGATCGACCGGGTTGCGTTCGATGATGTTGCGGCGAGCCGGATCATCGAAATGCTGGGCCAGCAGGCAATGCTCGGTGACGCCGCGTCAGGCCTGGCCGTCGAACAGGCGATCGATCTTCTCTGCATCCAACTGGTGCGCGAGCATTCCGGTTCATGGCGCACCGTATTCGTCAGCCCATAAGGATGATGTCGATACTCCGCCCCGTCCTTACGGAGGATATTCGGTGTGGAGCAGCATTTTGGCTGGCTCTCGCGGATGATGGGAATTGCACGGAAATAGGTTCCAATCGCGCTGGAGGGGCTTACGGGCGTGACCGGCCTAAGTTGCGATGCGGTTTCGTTGGAACGAAGTCGATACGAGAATATTGGAGCGGATAGGAAGCTTTTCGGGCACAGCCGCGGGAGGTGATCGAGATGGACTTAGATCCGGTTTTCCTGTCGCGATTGCAATTTGCCTGGGTGATAGGCTGGCACATTCTGCTCCCGGCATTCACCGTCGGTGCCGCTGCGTTCATCACCGTCCTTGAAGGGTTTCATCTCGCGACCGGGCGCGACGTCTATCTTCGCGTCTCCATGTTCTGGATCAAGATTTTCTCGATCGCATTTGGCATGGGTGTCGTCACCGGCGTCGTTATGCCGTTTCAGTTCGGCACCAACTGGAGCCGCTATTCGGATGCCACCGCAAACGTTCTCGCGCCGCTGTTCGCCTATGAAGGCCTGACGGCGTTTTTCCTCGAAGCTGCATTTCTTGGCGTCCTCTTGTTTGGACGAAAGCTGGTGCCGCGCTGGGCCCACTTTTTTGCGGCGCTGATGGTGGCGCTGGGGACGCTGTTCTCGTCTTTCTGGATTCTTTCGGCGAATAGCTGGATGCAAACGCCGGCCGGTTACGAAATCATCGACGGCCGTTTCTTTCCGACAGACTGGATGGAAGTTGTCTTCAGTCCGTCCTTTCTGTCCCGGCTGCCTCATACCGTTGTGGCGTTCTACATCACCACCGGTTTCGTCGTCCTCGGCGTTGGCGCTTATCTGATGAGACGCGAACGATTTGCGGAGGAAGGCCGCACCATGCTGTCGATGACGCTGTGGCTCCTGACTGCGCTGGTGCCTCTTCAGATCTTTCTCGGCGACCATCATGGCCTCAATACGCTCGAGCACCAGCCTGCGAAACTTGCAGCCATCGAGGCACACTGGGAGACCGGCCGACGCATCCCTCTGACGCTGTTCGCCATTCCCGACGAAAAGACCGAGAGCAATTATGCCGCGATCGAGGTGCCCTTGGTGGGCAGTCTGATCCTCACCCACAGGCTCGACGGCGAAGTCAGGGGCCTTAAGGATTTTCCCGCCGATCAACGCCCACCCGTCGCAATACCCTTCTTTGCTTTCCGGATCATGGTTGGATGCGGCATGCTGATGCTCGGTCTCGTGCTGTGGGGCGGATGGCTGCGCTGGCGCGGGCGGCTCGACAACACGCCGCTATTTCTGCGGCTGTGCCAACTCGCAATTCCTATCGGGTTCGTTGCGGTTATCGCGGGCTGGGTGACCACCGAGGTCGGACGCCAGCCCTGGACCGTCTATGGTCTGCTGCGAACAGCGGACTCCGTCTCGCCGTCGTTGACCGGGCGTGACGTGCTGATCTCGCTGCTCGCCTACATGGCCGTCTATCTCTTTATGTATCCCGCTGGATTGTTTCTCATGATCCGCATCGTCCGCCGCGGCCCGACGCCCTCCGAGGAACAGGACGCGGCAATCGAGGCCGGACGACCCCAGGCACCAGTGTTGGCCGGGCCGGCGATTTCCGAGGAGAGCACGCCATGAGTCAGTTGATGGACTTCGTGCCGATCTGGACGCTGATCCTCGGCATTGCCGTGTTCTTCTACGTCCTCCTTGACGGCTTCGATCTCGGCGTCGGAATTCTCTTTGGCTTGGCGCCGAACACAGCTTCTCGCAATACAATCATGAATTCGATTGCGCCGATCTGGGACGGAAATGAAACCTGGCTCGTGCTCGGCGGGCTTGGCTTGCTCGCGGCCTTCCCGCTCGCGTTCGCCATCATCATTCCCGCGGTTTATTTTCCAATTCTCGTGATGCTGCTTGCACTGGTTTTTCGGGGGGTGGCGTTCGAGTTCCGCTTCCGGGACGCCGAGCACAAAACGTTTTGGGACCACGCGTTCAATTACGGATCAGGCATTGCGACCTTCGCGCAGGGCGTGGTGCTCGGCAGTTTCATCCAGGGATTTCAGGTCAGTGGGCGGGCGTTCTCCGGCACCTCGTTCGATTTCCTGACACCATTCTCGGTTCTGACCGGGCTCGCCCTGTTGTTCGGATATGGGCTTCTCGGTGCGGGCTGGCTGATCCTCAAGACCCAAGGGGACCTTCAGGACGCCGCCCGTCGTCAGGGCCGTGTCTGTCTGATCGGCGTTTTGCTAGGCATCGGCATCGTCAGTATCTGGACGCCGCTCATGAACCCGGCGATCGCCTCACGCTGGTTCGCGTTTCCGAACATCATTTTTCTGGCGCCGGTTCCGATTGCGACTGTCGCTGTCGGGCTGCTCACCTGGCACGCGCTCGGGAGCCGTTCCGAAGTGCTGCCATTCGTAGGTGGGATCGGCCTTTTCATCCTTTCATATATCGGAATTGCCATCAGCCTTTACCCGATGATCGTGCCTCATCACTTCACATTGTGGGAGAGTGCATCGTCCGACCGGACTCAAGTTTTTCTGCTGATCGGAACGCTCGTGCTTCTGCCGGTGATCCTGATGTACACGAGTTGGTCCTATTGGGTCTTCCGCGGCAAAGTGCGGGCCGACATCGGATACCACTGACGGCGTGGGGGTGCATGATTTCGCATCGCGCTGATCCGGCTTCGGCCCGCTGCACCCGGACGCAGGCGATATCCTGCTGCTGCCCCATGGGGACGTCCATACGAAGCGGTTAGAGCGTGGATGAAATCCGGCGGCGCCGTCCAAATGCGCCCTCCGAGGTGCTTTGGCCGGTCGCTTCCCTCTGCGAGAGGGCCAGACCCTCCAGTTTACAAAACCGCTGCTGTACCGCTGAGCTAAACCGGCGCCCGGGTCGACTGATCCGATCATTCGGTTCGATACCTTCAAGGCCATGGCCCCGGCCATAGGCGACAGCCCGACGAAGTCTACGCGCTCGGGTCTGACAAACCAGAGGCTGAGCAATGGAACGACGCTCATGAAAGCTAGTGCCTCTCTCTCTTGCTTGCCGTTACTCGTTTGAACGACCGGCCGTGCGAATTCGAAATTCGGTGCATCTTCGAAAGACGCAGTGCGGCCGGGCAGGGACGATCAGAGAGCGCGGGCCGTTGAGTTCGGTCAGCAGTGGGTTCCGGGAACGGGACCGCAAACGTCCTAAAGGTAGACGACGAGGGTTGGCCGCGGCCGTCAGCTGCTAGCATGACCCGACGGTCGCTGAGCGATGGAACGACGCTCATGAAAGGTGCTGCCTCTCTCTTCAGATTCCTTATGGAGGCTTCCGCGCGCGGCGAGAAAACCGCGCTCGTCACCATCACCAACGTCAGAGGGCAATCGTCCCGCGCCTCCGGCACACACGGGATCGTCACTGAGGGCGGTGCCTTCCGGCGCAGCGGAATATCTCCGGCTATCCTCTCGCGGGTCGTGAGTTCTGACGGGCTGATCCCGACCACCCGCGATCCTGAAACACGTGCGCTGTCGATTCTGAGCCAGGTCGCAGACGTCTATCGGGACGCGGCTCGAACCTTCGACGACATCGAACCTTATCAGCCGTCACTGGAACCTCTGTGTAGGCACGGGAGGATTCTCGCACATGCATAACTCCGGCGACTTCAACCTATCACGCCGCGAACTCATGGTCGGTACCGCCACCGTGACGCTGCTCTCTGAGGTGCCCTCCATCGCACATGCGTTCGGACATGCGCAGGCGCAATTAATCGCCCCGTCCTTTCTGGATGTGTCATTCAACGTAAACGGCCAATCGAAAACGATCGTGGTCGATGCCCGCATGACACTGCTCGACGCGCTTCGCGAACGGCTCCAGCTCACGGGAACCAAGAAGGGCTGCGACCACGGCCAGTGCGGCGCATGTACGGTGATCGTCAATGGACGCCGGCTCAATTCCTGCTTGACCCTTGCGGTGATGCACGAAGGCGAAAGCATCACGACCATCGAGGGACTGGGCACGCCCGAAAACCTGCATCCGATGCAGGCGGCATTTGTGAAGCATGACGGCTACCAATGTGGATACTGCACGCCCGGCCAGATCTGCTCCGCCGTCGCGGTGCTCGACGAGATCAAGGCTGGAATCCCCGGCTTCGTCAGCGAGGACCTCACTGCCGCGCCGGAGGCGACCACTGACGAACTGCGCGAGCGGATGAGCGGCAATATCTGCCGCTGTGGCGCGTACTCGAACATTGTCGAGGCGATGACCGAAGTCGCCGGGAGGGCCGCATGAAATCTTTCACCTACGAACGCGCACATTCTCCCGCCGAAGCCGTGGATGCAGCGGCGCATGCACCGGGCGCAAAATTCATCGCCGGCGGGACCAATCTGCTGGACCTCATGAAACTCGAGATCGAAACGCCGGCTCACCTGATTGACGTGAACGGACTTGGACTCGACAAGATCGAAGGGACGGCCGAAGGCGGACTCCGCATCGGTGCGCTGGTCCGCAACACGGATCTCGCGGCCGATCCGCGGGTGCGTCGCGACTACGCGGTCCTTTCGCGCGCGCTGCTCGCCGGTGCGTCGGGCCAATTGCGAAACAGGGCGACAACGGCCGGAAATCTTCTGCAGCGCACGCGCTGTCCATACTTTTACGACACCAACCAGCCGTGCAACAAGCGTGAGCCCGGAAGTGGCTGCTCCGCGATCGGCGGGTTCACCCGTCAATTGGCGGTGATCGGGTCCAGCGATTCCTGCATCGCGACAAACCCGAGCGACATGGCGGTGGCCATGCGTGCGCTCGATGCGACCGTGGAAACGGTGAAACCGGACGGCACGGAGCGCGCCATTCCGATCGCGGAATTCCACCGCCTCCCGGGGAATGAACCGCAGATCGAGACCACGCTCGAACCGGGCGAATTGATTACGTCGGTTGCTTTGCCACGGCCGGTCGGCGGGGCGCACATCTATCGGAAAGTGCGCGACCGCGCGTCTTACGCATTTGCGCTGGTGTCGGTCGCGGCCATCGTCCAGCGTGATGGTCAAGGTCGGGTCGCGCTGGGCGGCGTGGCGCACAAGCCCTGGCGGGTCGAGGAAGCGGAGTCCGCCATGCCGCGCGGAGCGAAGGCTGTGACGGTGCGATTGCTCGAAGGCGCAACACCCACAGATCAGAATGCATTCAAGCTCGCGCTCGCCGAGCGCACGCTTGCATCTGCGCTCGCGGAAGCAAGGGGCTGAGCCATGAAATTCGACACTCCCGCCACCACAAACCCGATCGATCAGCTCAAGGTCGTTGGCCGGCCCACAGACCGCATCGATGGGAAACTCAAGACCACCGGGACGGCGCCCTACGCCTATGAACGGCACGATGTCGTGCCGAACCAAGCCTATGGCTTTATCGTCGGCTCGGCGATCGCCAAGGGTAGGATCGTGGCAATGGACGTCGCCGAGGCCAAGGCCTTGCCCGGCGTGATTGCCATCGTCTCGACGCTGGACATGCCGAAGCTTCCGCTAGGGACAAGGAACACCGCGCACCTGTTCGGTGGTGCGGAAATTGCGCATTATCATCAGGCGATTGCCATCGTGGTGGCCGAGACGTTTGAGGAGGCGCGGGCGGCTGCCGGCGCGATCCGCGTCGCGTATGCACGTGAGCAGGGGAGGTTCGACCTCGCCGCGCTGGCCAAGACCGCCCCGATCAATGACGGCAGCAGCGAAGGCCTCAGCGGGCCGGCGATCGACCGTGTCGGCGACTTCGACGCCGCGTTCGCGGCGGCTCCGGTCAAGCTCGACAAAACCTACACCACCCCCGACCAGAGCCACTCCATGATGGAGCCGCACGCTTCGCTTGCGATGTGGGAAGGCGAAAAGCTGACGGTCTGGACATCGAACCAGATGATCAACTGGGGCAAGGGCGACCTTGCCAAGACGCTGGGCATCGCGCCGGAGAGTGTCCGGCTGATCTCGCCATACATCGGCGGGGGCTTCGGCTCGAAGCTGTTCCTGCGCGCCGACGCGCCGCTTGCGGCACTGGGCGCGAAGGCAGCCGGGAGGCCGGTAAAGGTCGCGCTGACCCGCCCCATCATCCCTAACAACACCACGCATCGCGCGGCGACGATCCAGCGCATCCGCCTTGGCTCTGACCGCGATGGCAAGATCACCGCAATCGCGCATGAGAGCGCGTCCGGCAACCTGCATGGCGGAAAGCCGGAGACCGCGGTCGCCCAGACCAGGCTGCTTTACGCCGGCGCCAATCGCTTGACGCTGATGCGGCTCGCGGTGATGGACTTGCCAGAGGGCAACTCTATGCGCGCCCCGGGGGAGGCTTCGGGATTGATGGCGCTCGAGATCGCAATGGATGAGATGGCCGAGCGACTGGGTATGGACCCGGTCGAGTTCCGGATAGTCAACGACACGCAGGTCGATCCGGAGAAGCCGTCGCGTCCCTTTTCCGAGCGCCATCTGGTCGAGTGCCTGCGGCAGGGAGCGGATCGTTTCGGCTGGAGCAAACGCAACGCGAAGCCGGGTCAGGTGCGCGAAGGGCGTTGGCTGGTCGGTCTGGGAATGGCCGCCGGGTTTCGAAACAACCTGCTCACCAAGTCTGCGGCCCGCGTCGGCGTCGACAAGAAGGGTGTCGTTACGGTCTCAACTGATATGACCGACATTGGGACCGGCTCCTATACCATCATCGCGCAGACGGCCGCGGAGATGATGGGCGTGCCGCTCGACCGGGTGATAGTCCGGCTTGGGGATTCGACCTTCCCCGTGTCGTCGGGATCCGGTGGCCAGTGGGGCGCGACCAACTCCACATCGGGCGTCTATGCCGCTTGTGTAAAGCTTCGCGAAGCGGTCGCCCAGAAGCTCGGCTTCGACGCGGCCGATGTTGAGTTCGCAGACGGCAAGGTGATTTCGGGCGGTCGCAGCGCATTGCTGGCCGACGCAGCCGGTGATGCGGGGGTCACCGCCGAAGACGCTATCGAGTATGGCGATCTCGGCAAGAAGTATCAGCAATCGACCTTCGCAGGTCACTTCGTCGAGGTAGCGGTCGATTCCTACACCGGTGAGGTTCGTATTCGCCGCATGCTCTCGGTTTGTGACGCCGGCCGCATCCTCAATCCCAAATCCGCGCGCAGCCAGGTCATCGGCGCGATGACAATGGGCGTGGGCGCGGCCTTGATGGAGGCGCTCGCGGTCGACACGCGCATCGGATTCTTCGTCAACCACGACTTGGCCAGCTACGAGGTGCCCGTCCATGCCGACATTCCGCACCAGGAGGTGATCTTCCTCGACGAGGTCGACCCCATTTCTTCGCCGATGAAGTCAAAGGGCGTGGGGGAACTCGGTATTTGCGGCGTTGCCGCGGCAGTCGCCAATGCAATCTACAACGCAACCGGCGTCCGCGTCCGCGACTATCCGATCACGCTGGACAAGCTGATCGGTGGGATGCCGGAAGTTACGTAACCGGGGGCTTCTGATATCCGCGGTTCGGCAAGCGGCGTCATCGCGAACACCGCTTCGTTGCGCCGCGTCTCCTCTCGCCACGTCGAAGGTGTCCGCGATCACGCGCGACAGGTCTTCAAGGGTCAGCAGGTCATCCTCTTCACGCATCACAGCCACGTGGCTCAACTGGCGCAGGCCGTACCCGGACGCGTGATTGACGTCATCGCTTTGTGAGGCGGCTTTGGACTTGTCGCGCCGGGCTTCCGCTGCGCTGAGCAGTTAACCGCCCGACTACCTCCCAGCGTCGTTACACCGGCCACCACGATTCGTTCGGTCGGGGGAACCGGATTTGTCTCCCGTCTTGCCATCGCTACAGGTTTGCCCGCGGATCGACTTTCGCCAGGCGGCGCAGCAGATATTCGATCTCGGCCTTGGCGCTGCTGGTGAGGGCGGGTCCGGGCTTGCGTTGGGCGTCGTGGGCGATGGCGCCGCGCTTTTGAAGCACATATTTGCGGACCGCGAGCCCAACGCCCTGCTGCTGCTCGTAGCGCACCAGCGGCAGATGGGCGTCGAACAAATCGTGCGCGCGGTCGCGCTCGCCGGCCTTGGACAGGCGCACCACATCGACCAGCATGTCGGGAAAGGCGTAGCCGGTCATCGCGCCGTCTGCACCGCGCTCCATCTCGAAATCGAGGAACAGTGCGCCGTTGCCGGTCAGGATGGAAATCGGCCGCATCGACCCCTCGCTTTGAAAGCCGCGCAGCGCGGTGATCTTCTCGAGCCCCGGCCAGTCTTCGTGCTTGAGCATGACGCAGGACGGGTGGTTCATCGACGATCTGGCGGATGACCTTCGGCGTCATGACGACCGATAGCGTCAGCGGGTAATCCTGGACGACGACGGGGATGTCGCCGCCGATCGCCTCGATCGCCTGTGCGTAATAGCCGATGATCTGGTCGTCGGTCCGGAGCGACGGCGGCGGCGCGATCATCACGCCGGCTGTGCCGTTGTCCATCGATGCCCGAGCCAATGATTTCATCGCGGCAAAGCCGGGTGCAGACACCCCGACAATGATCGGAAGCCCGTTGGCACGCTTGACCACCTGCTTGACGATGGCGAGCGCCTCGTCAGCCTCGAGCTTCGGCGCCTCGCCCATGATGCCGAGGATCGTCAGGCCGGTGACGCCGGCCGCGGCATAGAAATCGACCATGGTGTCGATCGATTTGGTGTCGAGGCGGCCGTCGGGTTCGAAAGGGGTCGGCGCGATCGCGTAGACGCCTTCGGCCTGTTCGTTGAGAAGCATGGTCGTGTCTTTCGGAAACTTATTGGGGTCAATAGGTCAGATGCTGGCGATCAGCCCGCCATCGATGCGGATCACCGATCCCGTGACATAGGACGCTCGCTCGCTCGCCAGGAAAGCGACGACATCGCCATATTCCCGTGGTTCGCCGTAGCGGCCAACCGGAATGCTGGCCGTGCTTTCCGCCGATACCTCGCCGACCTCGCGGCCTTCGCGCTTGGCCTTCTGCTCGTCGAGAAAGCGGATGCGGTCGGTCGCGATGCGGCCGGGCAGGACGATGTTGGCGGTGATGCCGTCCCGGGCCACTTCGCGGGCCAGCGTCTTCGACCAGCCGACCAGCGACAGCCGCAGCGCGTTGGACACCGCGAGATTCGGGATCGGCGCGACCACGCCCGACGAGGTCGAGGTGATGATGCGCCCCCATTTGCGCGCGCGCATGCCCGGCAGGACCCGGTCGGTGATGCCGATGACCGACAGTACCATGGCATTGAAATGCTTGGCCCACAGCGCCGGATCCTGCCCCGAGGCCGGGGTCGGCGGCGGGCCGCCGGTGTTGTTGACCAGCACATCGACCGGACCGAGCGCGGCCTCGATCTCGGCGATGCGCGGCTCGATCTGCGCCAGGTCGGAGATGTCCCATTCCAGCACCAGAGGTCTCGTTGCGCCCGCGATATCGCCGGCGGTCCGCTCGACGCTCTCCTTCGAGATGTCGGCAAGCGCGATATTCGCACCCTCGCGAGCGAGCGACAGCGCAATCGCGCTGCCGAGCCCACCACCGGCCCCCAGAACGAGAGCGGTTTTGTTTTTAAGACCGAGGTCCAATCTGAATCCCTTTCGATGAACGTCTAATCAGCCGGTGTATTCGATGATGTGCATGCCGCCGTCCCAGCGATCGATCAGGTAAAGACGGCCGTGCTCGTCGGCGCCGATGTCGTTGGATTGAATCTCGCGCTGACCCTCGGCGCGCGCAGGGACATAGAAACCAGTCTCTCGCGGTCGCAGCACATCGCTGACGTCAACGGCCCGGAGACCGGCGTTGAAATAGGTGATGAAGACCAGATCCTTCCACGGTCCCGTGGCCGCGATCTGCTCGATTATGTTGTGAGCGCCGAAACGGCCTTCCCGATGGAAATAGGTCTCGCGTTCAGGGAACCAGGTCGAGACCGGAAGGGGGTTGCTCTCCTGCCGGATGTCCACGATCCACATGAACTGACTATCCCAGTAATTCTGCTTCGCGCGCGCCTCATCCGTCACGACGAGGTAGGGCCGGTCGCCGATGGGGCAGGCCGTATGCGTGGAACCCACGAATGGCGGCGACCAGTTGACGTGGCCGATCAGTTTCAGGTCGCGATGGTCGGTGCAGTCGATGACTGCGACGCCGCCGCCCCAGAAAGCGGCATACATCCTGTTGCCGCGGACTATAGGCGGACCGTGCAGGGTACAGGCGGTTTCCGCAGGTGTGGGATCATTCCCCAGTTCCGTGCCGCTGGTCTTCTGCGAGGGCAGGCCGAAAATGCTGATGACTTTGGGCTTCAGCGGATCGGAGACGTCCATCGTCCAGATGACCCGCCGGTCCCAGCCCTCCGCATCGTTGGGGAAGAAGGCTAGGCCCAGTTTGTTGTCCACGCCAAACCTGTGCGGGCCGCTCCCGGGCATATCGAAAAAGCCGGCAAGCTTCGGTTCCGCCGGCCGGCTGATGTCGAAGATGTAGAAGCCGCCCCGCGCCCCTTTTCCCGCCTCGCCGCTCAGCGCTTCCGAATTCACATAAAGGAAATCGCCGCCGACGATGCGCAACTTGTGCATCTGGATTCCCGGAGGGGCTTTGAACTCCCAGACCTTGCGCGGCTTCGTCGGATCGCGCACGTCATGGACGGTGAAGCCGTGCATTTGGCGGGCATTGCTACCCACGGCGCCCACATAGGCAAAACCCTTGTGGATCTCGACGAGGCTGCCCCCACCCCATGCCGCAGAAGGATCGTGTCCCAGGAGGCGGAAGTTCTTCGACTGCTCGGCCCGCATGCATTGCTCCGTTCCTCTCTCCGGAAGGCGATCAGGTCTGCCGGCGAGCTGGGTGAAAAGGTCGGTATCAAGCGATCGGCTCGCCGATGCGCTCGGTTTCGGAAAATCGGAATAGCCGGGCTGGATTGGCCACCAGCACGCGTTCGAGCAGTGCGGCGTCTGGCAGCCAATCGGCAACCAGATCGCTCAGGTCACCGTCGTTCGGCATCGGTTTTTTCATCATGACGTGAGGCCAGTCGGTGCCCCACAGGAGCCGGTCGGGATTGCTTTCCGCGAGCCGACGAGCAAGCGGCGCAACATCAAGGTAAGGCAGGTCGACCGCCGCGGAGATCCGGTAGGGCGCGGTGAGCTTGATCCAGCACCGTCCTTTTTCGAAAAATCGCAGGAAGGTGTCGAACTCGGGTGCGTGCAGCCACGCGTCCGCGCCCCTGCGTGGATAGCCAAGGTGGCCGATCACGACGTCGACCGGAAGGTCGCTCACGGCGGCGGCGAAATCGCCCGCTTCATCGACGTTGACGAGAAACTCGATGTGCCAACCGAAAGGTGCGATCGTGCGGGCCAGCGTGCGCACACGCTCGAGCGGGATGACATTCCTCGGTCCGCTGTGATCCACGACATTAAGCCGAACGCCGCGGATACCCGCGTCGTCGAGTTCTCTCACCGCGTCGGGCTCAATCTCATCGTCGACCACGGCAACCCCGCGCAACCCGGTTTTTACCCGCGAAAGGGCATCAAGAAGTGCGCGGTTGTCGGTGCCATAGACGCTGGGCTGAACCAGAACGGCGCGCTCGATGCCCAATTTGTCCAAGAGGGACAGATAATTTTCGAGCGTGGAATCCGGCGGCGTGTAAATCCGCTCCTCGGCGTACGGAAACGCCGCCGCCGGTCCACAGACATGGGCATGCGTATCGCAGGTCCCCGGCGGAAAGACTGTCCGGGGCCTGCGGGGCTCCCTATCGGGAGCCGGACACGCAATATCGTTCGCGCGCATCGGGGGTCAGTCGAGCTTGGCGCCGGAGGCGCGAACGATCGCCTCCCATTTCGGCGTTTCCGCTTTGATGTAGTCGGCGAATTCCTGGGAACTGCTCCCCACGATCTCTACGCCGAGGTCGGTCAAGGACTTCCGGACGGCCTCGTCGCCCAGCGCGTCGACCATCGTCGTTTGGAGTTTTGCGATGATCTCGGAAGAGGTCCCAGAAGGCGCGACAAGACCATGCCACGTCGTTGCGTCGAAGCCCTTCAGGCCAAGCTCGTCAATCGTAGGCAGATCGGGGAATAGAGCGATCCGCTTTGGCGTGGTTACGGCAAGCGCGCGTACCGAGTTGGCCTTGATATGGCCGGCGACGGAAGCAGCGGTAGCGAACATCATGTCAACTTGCCCGGTGATGACGTCCTGAAGGGCCGGAGCCGCGCCTTTGTAGGGAATGTGGTCGATCTGGACCTTCGCTTCCGTCTTGAAGAGTTCGCCGGCGAGATGCGCCGCGGCGCCATAGCCCGAGGAGGCGAAGCTTAGCTCGCCCGGCTTCACCTTGGAGAGCGCGATCAGTTCATCCATGGATTTCGCCGGCACATTGGGATTCACAACCAGAATGTTCGCCTGCGAGCCCACGAGGCCGATCGGCAGGAAGTCCTTGGCCGCGTTGTAGGTGATTTTTGAATAGAGAGCCGCGTTCGTGGCGAGGATGCTGTTGTTGCCCATCAACAGCGTGTAGCCATCGGGCGCTGACCGGGCGACGAACTCCGCCGCCACGTTGCCGCCGGCACCTGGGCGATTGTCGATCACGAAGGTCTGCCCGAGGATATCGGACATTTTTTTCCCGACGATGCGCGCCAGCACATCGCTCGGGCCGCCAGGTGGGAACGCAACTACGAGAGTCACCGGTTTGTCAGGATACGGCTGCGCCGATGCGATCGGCGCCCCGGCCAAGGTCGCCGCGAAAACTCCTGCCAGAACGGAAAATAGGTTTCTCATCATTTCCTCCCAGTCCGGACTTGTCCGCCGGATCATCTGGGATCATACGGTTCTCCCGTTCGAACCATTTGGAAAAATCTTCCAATCTGCTGATCGAGTTTGGAAAGGTCGAGATGGATCTTGTTCGCTGCATGGAGACATTTGTCGCCGCCGCCGCCGCACACTCGCTATCGGAGGCGGGGCGCAGCCAACACCTCACGCCTTCGGCAATATCGAAGCAGCTCGCGGCCTTGGAGGACCATCTTGGAGTAACGTTGATCTCGCGCACGACGCGGGGGCTCAGCCTGACCGACGCAGGTCAGACCTTTCTTCCCCGGGCGGTGAAGATCCTCGAAGACATCTCGGAAACGGTCCACGCCGTCAGGGGCTCGTCTGCCTCACCGAGCGGTACCCTCAGCGTGGGTGCGCCCGCGGCGTTCGGACGACTTCACGTGGTGCCGGCCATTCCAGCGTTCCTCGAGCAATATCCGGGGATGCGCATAAATCTCGGCCTGTTCGACAGGCAGGTGGATCCTATCGTGTCGGGAGTGGATATCTCTTTCCGGATGGGCCATTTGCGCGATTCCACCTTTATCGCGGCGAAGCTGGCCACCACCCGCAGGGTTTTGTGCGCGAGTTCGGATTACCTCGCGCTTCACGGCAGCCCGGCGAGCCCCGAGGAATTGGAACGGCACAATTGCCTGATCCACACCCTCTACACGATGCGCAGCGCCTGGTACTTTCGGAAGGGCGGTGAGGTGCGGGCCATCCCGGTAAAGGGAACGATGAGCGCCAACAATTCGGAGGCGCTGCATGCTGCTGCCATCAAAGGACTGGGTATCGCCCTTCTTGGAACCTGGGCTGCGACCGACGACATAAAAAGCGGTGCGCTGACCCCTCTTCTGGAGGATTGGTCGGGGGAGCTGACGCGGGAGGCTCGCGATCTTTACGCCGTCTATGCTCACGCGGCGCGCGTATCGCAGGCGATCCGTGTTTTCGTAGACTTCATGCGAAAATATTACGGTGCGCCGCCTTATTGGGATCAATGATTAGTCCTCCTGGAAGGCCACCTCGCGTGTCTGACGAACCGAGGGAAGCAGGACGGCAACGAGTATGATTGCGGCGAGAGCCAGGAGCACGGCGCTGATCGGTCGCTCGATGAAGACCATCGGATCGCCGCGTGCGATCTGCATCGCCCGGCGCAGATTTTCCTCCATCATCGGCCCGAGGATAAAACCCAGAAGAAGCGGGGCTGGCTCGCAGCCAAGCTTCAGGAAAACGTAGCCGAGTGCGCCGAACGTGGCCATCGCGTAGACGTCAAATTGGGAGTTCATCAGCGTGAACACCCCGATGCCGCAGAAGACCAGAATTGCCGGGAACAGGTAGTCGTACGGGATCCGCAGAAGCGAGATCCACATGCCGATCAGCGGCAGGTTCAGGACGACCAGGAACACGTTGCCGATCCACATCGAAGTGATCAGGCCCCAAAACAATTGCGGCTGCTCAGTCATCACACCGGGTCCGGGCTGGATGCCCTGGATGATCATCGCGCCGATCATCAGGCCCATGATCGGATTGGACGGGATCCCGAGCGTCAGCATCGGAATAAAGGACGTCTGCGCGCCGGCGTTGTTGGCGCTTTCTGGTCCGGCGACGCCTTCGATGGCGCCATGGCCGAACTGTTCCGGGTTCCGCGAGATCTTCTTTTCGATCGCATAGGACGCGAACGCTGCGAGCAACGCTCCGCCGCCCGGTAGAAGGCCGAGGACAGAACCGATGGCCGTACCTCGGATCACCGGCATGCGGGATCTGCGGAACTCCTCGCGGGTTGGCCAAAGCGAGCCAATCTTGGCGACGGTCACGTCGCGGCCGAAAGTGTGCTCGAGATTCCGTATGACCTCGCCCAGCCCGAAAATTCCCATCGCAACGACGACAAAACTGATCCCATCGGACAGTTCCGCGATGCCAAGAGTAAAGCGCGACGTACCGGACATCACGTCGGTTCCAGCAAGTCCCAGCAAAAGGCCGAGAACGACCATGCCGAGAGCCTTTGCTGGCGATCCGACGGCGAGGACGACCGACGCGATCAGCCCAAGAACCATCAGAGCGAAGTACTCAGGGGAGCTGAATTGCAGGGCGATGCGGGCAAGCGGTGGAGCAAACATCGCGATGACAAGGGTTGCGACTGTTCCGGCGAAGAAGGAGCCGAGGGCGGCTATCGCAAGGGCTGCGCCGGCGCGCCCCTTACGGGCCATCTGATGCCCCTCGACGGCGGTCATCACCGAAGATGATTCACCGGGAAGGTTGACGAGGATCGCCGTCGTCGATCCGCCATACTGGGCTCCGTAATAGATGCCCGCCAGCATTATGAGGGATTCGACGGGGGGGAGCGCAAACGTCACGGGCAGCAGCATGGCGATAGCCGCGAGCGGCCCGAGACCCGGCAACACGCCGATGAGTGTGCCGAGCAAAACCCCAAAGAAACAGTGGAGCAGGCTCGAAAGTGACAGCGCGGCAGCGAACCCGGTGCCGAGATTGGTAAGCAGATCCATGGCGCGCGCCCCTAAACCGAAAACCAGGAGCCGAACACCGGGATCGGAAGGCCCAAGGCCTTCACGAAAATCGCGTAGCAAAACACAGCCATCCCCAGGGCTAGTCCCAACATAGGCAGCCATCTCGAGCGTGGATTGCCTAGCGCCGAAATCAGCACCAGAAGGGCCACGGCGATAAGGATCCCCCCGCCACGGATCACAGCACCGAAAACAACGATTCCTAGGATGACCGCGGCCAACCCCCGGAAAGCGAACGCCGATACGTAATCGTGCGATCGAAGGGAATTTAAGATCACGCCGCCGCCGATAAGCATCAGAATGATAGACAGCAAGTTGGGGAAATAGCCCGGCCCCATTCGACGGGTTGAGCCGAGCGAGTAATCCTGACTCAGCCAAAGGAATGCCGCACCGGCTGTGATAAAAAGCAGGCCGGCCAGAAAATCCTTGTTCTTAAGCAGTGCCATCACATTCCATCCCGCCTTCGTTTAGAGGCTCGGGATGGACGATAGCGTCCATCAGCGCCGTCCGTTTGGAAAAATTGTCGGATGTGTCTTTCCAACGGGGCACAGGTGGTCCGGGTGATTTCGGTGAGCCGGTCGAGATCAACAAGTCGGCGGGTGTCCACTTCTTCTGGAAGCACAATGGCTTTCGGATGAGCCATGACGAGACCGCCAACGGATATGTGGAGATCAAGTACGAAGACGAACGGCCTCCACTTCAGTGGATATCGGCCAGGGAAAGAAATCCGGGGCCGGGCCGGGGCTGCGCATGTTCATTGGCGTCGGGGGAATCATTCAGCATTCATCGCGGGCGAGCTTCGGCCGTTCCCGGCCCCCCGGGCCGGACGTCGCGACGTGAGCAGGAAATGGCCGATGCCGACCTTCTGGCTTTCCCGGGACGACGACATCCGCGCCGCCGGGAAGGTGCCTTATCGGCTGCTGGAGGACAGTCCGGAGCTTGGCTTGGTCTCCGGCCGGAGTTTGGCACAAGCGACTGTGCGGGCTTGGGAAATCCTGGCAGTTGGCCCATGCTCACCCACGAACTCTAAGCTCTCAGGGTATTCGGGCTTGGCTGCCCCCCGCCGTGGCCGCGCCGGGGGAGCCAAATGCGTAACCCTCACCCGGCACGCTAACGCATGCCGACCGCTCCCCATGGAGTGTGCCGCGCGACTCCTACTCGACCCCCGCGCTGACGAACGCCTGCTTGGCGGCCGGCGTGCCGAGGAACGCCATGAACGCCTTGGCCGCATCCGGCGACGGCGAGTTGCTCATCATCCCCGCGCTGTAGCTGGTGTAGTTCTGCACGTCGGCCGGCAACGGCCCCACCAGCTTCAGCGCGCCCTTCGCCTCGTACAGCTTGATCTCGGTGATGGCGCCAAAGCCGATCTCATTGCCCTTGCCCTTGATGACGTGCTCCATCACGGCCTCGCCGCTGGCATGGCGCGTGGTCTTGGCCTTGATCTGATCGCCAACGCCGAGCTTGTTGAACATGTTCTCGAGATAGATGCCGGTCGAGGCGGTGTTGTAGACGAGCGAGTCCGCCGCCAGCACCGCGGCCTTCAAGGCGTCGGTGGTCTTGATGTCGGGAACCGGCGCATCCGGGCGGATCGTGACGCCGGCGCCGACCTTGCCGAGCGCCACATGCCCATCGTTCGCGACCTTGCCCTGCTCGGCAAATTGCTTGAGGCCGCCGGGCGGCGCGATCAGGATATCGGCGACGTAGCCGTCCGCCATGCGCTTGGCAATCTGCGGCGCCGTGTTGAACTGGATCGAGACGGTGTGGCCGCTCGATTTCTGGAACAGCTCGACCGCCTTGTGCAGGCCGGGCTCCACCGCGCCCGCCGACAGCACCTTGACCTCAGCGGCCATGGCCACAGTCGCGGTCAAAGTCATCGCACCTGCAATAATGAACGTTCTCACATCGCGCCCCTCTGGTTGTCATTCTCGTCATCATAACAAGAAGCCTCGTCATCATAACAAGAAGCAAACGGCAATATTCCAGTTCCGGCGGCGGTCCAAGGTCCTAGCGGGCGATAAAATCAAGCGTCAGCACTGCGGCCGCCACCGTTGGCGCTCGCGTCCTTGATGATGGTGCGGATGGGCTTCGCCCGTTCGCTCGTCGACTTCCAGTAGATCTTCGGGATCCGGACCAGGACGTCGCGAAATTCGCTCATGTCCGTGCGCGAATAGGAGGCGAGGGGACGGAGATTTCGGTCCACAGCCGAATGGTCGACGCGGCCTCGTGCCGGGCGCTGCCGACGATCTCGCCGCCATCGATCCGGCTGTCGAGACATTCGCCGACGACGGTGCTGAACACCGCGCCGCTATCGGGCGCGGGCGACAGCGGCGGCGGGGAAGCGGGAGCGGTAAAGGCAACGCCGGACCCACACCCGCGGCCGCCTCGCCAAGAAATCGGTCGACGGCGACCGCCAGCAGGCGCCCGAGCCGCTGGGCCGAATCCGTCGGAATTACACCAAGCTTGGAACAGGCCTCCTTAAGTGCAAGCTGCGATTGCAGAAATTGGGGGGCCGGCGGCGGAATTAGGCGGTGCGGCCCTTGAGCCGTGTGTAGTGCCCGACGCACATGCGAGCACCGGTTGGGCTGTCCCGGAGCTGGTGGCTGACGGCTTCCTTGATCACGAACATTGGTGGCTATGGGTCTCGGTCTTCGCCGGCACGACGGCGGAGCGCGCCCTTAACTGGCTGCAATATTCACGAAATTATGATCAGTGATAAATATTGATTATCGTCAGTGAATAATCAATACTCATCATCAGACTCAACCGAGGGAGAGTCCGATGTTTGTTCGATCAGTTTTTGCGAATTACAACAGGCCCTTAGCTGGTGCATCGCTGGGGCTTCTGGCGATCGCGCTGGCCGGCTGCAACGAGTTGGCTGCTGAGAAGGCAGCGGCGTCGCGTCCGGTCTTGGTAGCAACCGTGCATTACGAGGCGGAAACGCCGGAGCGCAGTTTCGTCGGCACCATCAAGCCCCGGATCGAAACCGACATGGGTTTTCGCGTGCCGGGCAAAGTTGCAAAACGCCTGGTCGAGGTCGGCCAAACGGTCGACGTCGGTCAGCCCCTCGCCACCCTCGATGAAGTCGACCTGAAACTTCAGGCCGAGCAGGCCGAGGCCGAACTCCGCGCCGCCACCGGGGTGCTGGCGCAGGCCGCCGCCGCCGAGCAGCGCGCCAAGGATTTGCGCGCAAAGGGCTGGACCACCGACGCGCAGCTGGATCAGTCGAGGGCCGCCGCCGATGAGGCGCGTGCGCGTCTTAATCGTGCCGAGCGCTCGGTTGAACTGACCAAAAACTCTCTCTCTTACGCAACTCTCGTCGCCGACACCCGCGGCGTCGTCACCGCGACCTTGATCGATGCCGGGCAGGTGGTGGCGTCGGGACAGACCGCCATTCGCGTCGCGCGCTTCGCGGAAAAGGAAGCCGTGGTCGCGATTCCGGAAACCCTGGTGGGACGCGCCAAGGAGGGCGTGGCCACCGTGACCTTGTGGTCCGAGCCCGACAAGAAATACGTGGCAAAACTGCGTGAGATCGCACCCGCGGCCGATCCCGCCACTCGGACGTATCTCGCAAAATTTTCACTGCCCGGGGCCGGCGAAAGCGTTTCGCTCGGCATGACCGCAACATTGACGTTGTCCGATCCCGCGACCGAGCGCGTGGCACGGCTGCCATTGTCGGCGCTGTACAGCCAGGGCGGCGATCCCTCGCTCTATGTCGTCGATGACAAGGGCGAAGTGGCGCTGAAGCCAGTCGCCGTGAAATCCTACGAGAGCAATAACGTCGTCATATCGGGCGGCGTCGATGAAGGCTCGAAAGTCGTTGCGCTTGGCGTGCAAAAGCTCGATCCGGCCCAGAAGGTCGCCGTCGTCTCGTCGTTGTCGTTTTAAGCGGGGAGGCTACGATGAAGCGCTTCAATCTGTCCGGCTGGGCGGTCAGCCATCCCGCGCTTGTTCTGTTTCTTATCATCGCGCTCGGCGTGGCCGGCTTCTTCTCCTACCAGCAGCTCGGCCGTGCCGAGGATCCGTTCTTCACGGTGAAGGTTGTGAACGTCTCGGCAATCTGGCCGGGCGCCACCGCCGCCGAGATGCAGACGCAGGTCGCCGATCCCATCGAGAAGAAGCTGCAGGAACTGCCCTATTTCGAAAAGGTGCAGACCTATTCGAAACCGGCGTTCACCGCGATGCAGGTCACGTTCCGCGATTCGACGCCGGCCAAGGACGTGCCGTATCTGTTTTATCTCTTGCGCAAGAAGCTGGTCGACGTACAGGGCGAGCTTCCGGCGGGCCTGCTCGGCCCCGTCGTCAACGACGAATTCAGCGACGTCGACTCCATCCTTTATACGATGACCGGCGATGGCGCCGACTACGCGCAATTGAAAAAGGCCGCCGAGGGCATGCGCCAGCGGCTGCTGAAGGTGCCGGGCGTCACCAAAGTCGATCTCTATGGCACCCAGGACGAGCGGATCTTCGTCGAGTTTTCGCATGCCAAGCTGGCGACGCTGGGGATTACGCCGCAGGCGCTGTTTGATTCGCTCGCCAAGCAGAACAACGTGGTGCCGGCAGGCACCGTCGAAACCTCCTCGCAACGGGTGCCGCTGCGCGTCACCGGCGCGCTCGATGGCGTCAAGGCCGTCGCCGAGACGCCGGTCGAAAGCAACGGCCGCCTGTTTCGCTTGGGCGACATCGCGACCATCACGCATGGCTTCGTCGATCCGCCGAGTTTTGTGGTGCGCCAGCAAGGCAAGCCCGCGCTCGGCATCGGTGTCGTCACCGCCAAGGGCGCCAACATCCTGGATCTCGGCAAGGAGGTCGAGGAAGCGACCGCGGAATTCATGAAGGCGGTCCCTCAAGGTATCAATGTCGAGCAGATCGCTGATCAGCCGAAGGTGGTCGAACACGCCGTCGGCGAGTTCGTGCACTCCTTCATCGAGGCCTTGGCGATCGTGCTGTTTGTTAGCTTCGTCGCGCTCGGCTGGCGCACCGGCATCGTGGTGGCATTGTCAGTGCCACTGGTGCTGGCGATCGTCTTCATCGTCATGAATGCGATGTCGCTCGACCTGCATCGTATCACGCTCGGCGCATTGATCATCGCGCTCGGGCTTCTGGTCGATGACGCCATCATCGCGGTCGAGATGATGGTGGTGAAGATGGAGCAGGGCTGGGACCGCGTCCGCGCCGCGTCCTTTGCCTGGGAATCCACCGCCTTTCCAATGCTGACGGGAACGCTGGTCACCGCGGCCGGCTTTCTCCCCATCGGCTTTGCCAATTCGGCGGTCGGCGAATATGCCGGCGGCATCTTCTGGATCGTCGCGATCGCGCTGGTCGCGTCCTGGTTCGTGGCGGTGATTTTCACGCCCTATATCGGCGTCAAGCTGTTGCCGAACATCACGGTCAGCCACAACCACGATCCGCATGCGGTCTACGAGACGCGGGCCTATCGCGTTCTCCGCAGCATGATCCAGTGGTGCGTCGACCACCGGGTCAAGGTCGTGCTGGCGACGATCGGCGTGTTTGCGCTCTCGATCGTCGGCTTCGGTCACGTGCAGCAGCAATTCTTCCCGCTGTCCGAGCGGCCCGAGCTGTTCCTGCAGCTGCGGCTGCCGGAAGGCACCGCGTTCAACGTCACGGAAAAGGCCGTGAAGAAGGCAGAAGCCCTGTTGAAGGACGACAAGGACATCTCGACCTACACGGCCTATGTCGGCCAGGGCTCGCCGCGCTTTTGGCTCGGGCTGAACCCGCAGCTGCCGAACGAGGCCTTCGCCGAAATCGTGATCGTCTCCAAGGATGTCGAGGCGCGCGAGCGGATCAAGGCGCGGCTGGAGAAATCGGTCAATGACGGCGTCCTGACCGAAGCCCGCGTGCGTGTCGATCGTTTCAACTTCGGGCCGCCGGTCGGCTTCCCCGTGCAGTTCCGCGTGATCGGTCCCGATCCCAACACCGTCCGCGATATTGCCTACAGGGTGCGAGACGTCGTCAGGCAGAACCCCAGCGTCAAGGATCCGCAACTGGACTGGAACGAACAGTCGCCATACCTGAAGCTGGCGGTGGACCAGGACCGCGCCCGCGCGCTCGGCCTGACCCCGCAGGACGTGTCGCAGGCGCTGAGCATGCTGATCTCGGGCGCGCCGGTGACCACGATCCGCGACGGCATCGAGAAGGTCGGCGTGGTCGCCCGCGCGGTGCCGTCCGAACGGCTTGATCTCGGCCGTGTCGGCGACCTCACCGTCACATCACGCGATGGTGTCGCAGTGCCGCTGTCGCAGATTGCCAAGATCGAATATGCCCACGAGGAGCCGATCCTGTGGCGGCGCAACCGTGACATGGCGATCACTGTGCGCGGTGACGTCGTCGACGGCGTGCAGGCGCCAGACGTGACCAACCAGATCTGGCCCAAGCTGCAGCAGATCCGCGACAGCCTCGAACCGGCCTACCGGATCGAGATGGGCGGCGCGTTCGAGGAATCCGCCAAGGGTAATGCGTCGATCTTCGTGCTGTTTCCGCTGATGGTCCTCGCGATGCTGACCTTGCTGATGATCCAGTTGCAAAGCTTCTCGCGTCTGATGCTGGTGTTCCTGACGGCGCCGCTCGGCATCGTCGGCGCCTCGCTCGGGCTGAACATCGCGAACCAGCCCTTCGGCTTCGTGGCGCTGCTCGGGTTGATCGCGCTGGCCGGGATGATCATGCGCAATGCCGTGATTCTGGTGGACCAGATCGAAACCGATGTCGCTCACGGCCTGCCGCGGAAAGAAGCCATCGTCGAGGCGACCGTCCGCCGCGCCCGGCCCGTGGTGCTCACCGCGCTGGCGGCGATCCTGGCGATGATCCCGCTGTCGCGCTCCGCGTTCTGGGGCCCGATGGCAATCACCATCATGGGCGGTTTGTTTGTCGCGACCTTCCTGACCTTGCTGTACCTGCCGGGCCTCTATGCCCTTTGGTTCCGCAAGAGCCTGGAAGACAGCGGCCCGGGCGAACATGCCGCGCCGCAACATCGCGACGAATCACAACTTGCAATTCCGCTTGCTGCGGCGGCGCAATAATCGAACATTGGGAGCTGACATGACGCTGGTTTCTGAACATATCGAACCCGATACCCGAGAACGGATTCTCGTGGTGGCGGAGCGTTTGTTTCGCGAAATCGGCTATCGAAAGACCACCGTCGCCGACATCGCCAAGATGCTGCGCATGAGCCCGGCCAACGTCTATCGCTTTTTCGATTCGAAGAAGGCGATCAACGAAGGCGTCGCGCGCGGCCTGATGGGCGAAGTCGAGGAGGCGGCCCATGCCATCGCCGCCAAGCCCGGTCCGGCGGCCGAGCGCCTGCGCGAACTGATGAGCTCAATCCATCGCATGAACTCGGAACGCTACATCGACGATTCCAAGCTGCACGAGATGGTCGAAATCGCGATGGAGGAGAGCTGGGACGTCTGCGTCGCCCATATGGAGCGCATCACCGCCACGATCGGTGAGGTGATTGCCGAAGGTGCGGCAACAGGCGAGTTCGAGGTCCCCGACGTGCCGCTGGCGGCGATGTGCACCTGCACCGCGATGATGCGGTTCTTTCACCCACAGATGATCGCGCAATGCGCCGCCAAGCCGGGACCGTCGATCGACCAGATGATCGACTTTGTCATAGCCGGCCTTACGCCGCGTGGTAAAGTGGTGGGCAAGGCGGGCTAAGGCCGTCTTCGGCAAGACCTCATCGTTTGGGCGTGCTCGGCTGCGATACCCGGTGTGCCGCTCATGGGCCTTCCGCGTCGGGTAGACGGCTAGACCTATGGCTGTGCACACCGCTTCGTTGCGCCGCGTCTCCTGGCGCCAGACGTCCAGGGTGTCGGCGATCACGCGCGACAGGTCTTCATGGGTCAGCATCGGATTGGTGGCCGCCTGGTCAAGAAACCGGTCGACGGCGACCGCCAGCAGGCGTCCGAGCCGCTGGGCCGAATCCGTCGGGATTACACCAAGCTTGGAACAGATCTCCGTAGATGCAAGCCGGGATTGCAGAAATTGGGGAATCCGGCGGCGGAAATAGTGCGGCCCTTGAGCCGTGTGTAGTGCCCGACGCGCTCCGAGCGCTCCCGTCAGACCGGTTGGGCTGTCCCGGAGCGGCGTGCGTCCCCAGCGATTCACAGCGCGCCCCGCGGATCGGACCCGCCGGTGCACCAACAATGCGGCCAAAAAAACCACGCATTTTGGCCGCGAGGTCGGGCTAAGGTGCTGCGATTGCTTGATTTGCGGAGAGAGTGGCTGGGGAACTAGGATTCGAACCTAGATTAACGGAGTCAGAAGTCCGCTGTTCTACCGTTGAACTATTCCCCAACGAGACAAAGGCGCGACGTCGCGCGCCATGGTCACGACCGCATGGGGACATAAACGGGCCATTCCGGCTTTGCAAGACAGTTCGGTCAACACCAACCCGCGAAGATGTGTTCGGAAGTCGCATGTTCTATATAACACTTAGATATATAAGCAGCCGTCTTGATCCACGCGCGGCGCCGGTAGCGGCTGCATCGAAAAGGTAGCCTGACTTGAAGCGTACGTCGTTGATTGCCCTCGCGGCCTTGGTCCTCGTCGGAGCTGCAGCCTACGTCTTCACGCGTGGAGACGGCGGGGAGAAAGCCTGGACCTCCGTGACAGCTTCGGTCCAACCGGCCGCCAGCCCTTCAACCGCCGCGGCGGCCACCCCGGCCATGCCGGCAAGGCCTGCAAGCGGAACCGCCCCTCCCGTGGAAGTGGCGCAGGCGAGCACCGCCGAGGCCACGACCGAACTCCAGTCGATCGGTTCGCTCGCCTCGGATGAAGCGGTCAGCATCGCCCCCGAAATCCCGGGCCGCATCTCCACGATCGGTTTCCAGGAGGGCGAGCAGGTCAAGGCAGGCGATGTTCTGGTCACCCTCGATTTTGCTCTGGCGCGAGCCGATCTGGCCAATGCCGAAGCCAATCATCGCCTCGCCCAATCGAATTTCGAGCGTGCCGCTTCGCTGTCGAAGTCGGGCGCCGGCACGGCGCGTGCGCGCGACGAGGCCCAGGCTGCTCTCGATACGACGGCGGCCGCCGTCGAACTGTCGAAGGTCAGGCTCGACAAGATGGAAATTCGCGCGCCCTTCGACGGTGTGATCGGTCTGCGTGCGGTGTCGGTCGGCGCCTATGCCCAAATCGGCCAGGCGCTCGTCAATCTTGAGAAGATCGACACGCTCAAGGTCGATTTCCGGCTGGCGGAAATCAACCTTCGCGACGTCCGGGTCGGCCAGACCGTCGAAGTCCGGGTCGATGCCGTTCCCGGCCGCACCTTCGAGGGCAAGGTCTACGCCATCGATCCGCTGGTCGACGTCAACGGCCGCGCACTGAAGGTCCGCGCCCGGCTCGCCAATCCCGAGAATATCCTGCGGCCGGGTCTGTTCGGCCGGGTTACGCTGCGCGGCGCGGCGCGCGGGCAGGTGGTCATGATTCCCGAAGGCGCCGTCATGCCGCGCGGTACAGGCACCTTCGTCTACACCGTTCAGGACGGTCGCGCGGTTGAAGCCAAGGTGCGCCTCGGCCGGCGTTCTGTCGGCCAGGTCGAAATTCTCGAGGGTCTCTCCGCCGACGCTACCGTCGTGACAGCCGGCCAATCGCGCGTGCGCAACGGTCAGCCCGTCGATGTGGTTGCACCCAGCCAGCAACAGCAGCCGAGCTAAGCCACGATGGGTATTTCGGAACTCTGTATCCGGCGGCCGGTCTTTGCGACCGTTCTGAGCCTGCTGATGATTCTCGTCGGCATCGTCTCCTACAGCCGGCTCACCGTCCGCGAATACCCGAACATCGACGAGCCGACGGTCTCCGTCGTCACATCCTATCCCGGCGCCTCGGCGACCATCGTCGAAAGCCAGGTCACCCAGGTTCTGGAAGGCTCCATCGCCGGCATCGAGGGCATCGACGTTCTCGAATCCACAAGCCGTTCGGAATCGAGCCGCATTACCGTCCGGTTCCGCCTTGAGATAGATCCTGACGTCGCGGCGAGCGATGTCCGCGACCGCGTCAGCCGCGTGCGCAGCCGGCTGCCGGACGAGATCGACGAGCCGGTCATCTCCAAGGTGGAGGCGGACGCCCAGGCCGTGATGTTCATCGTGCTCCGCAGCGACAAGCTCTCCGCGCTTGAGCTGTCGGACTATATCGACCGCTACATCGTCGATCGCTTCAAGAACATCACCGGCGTCTCCGACGTGCAGATCTACGGCGAGCGCCGTTATGCCATGCGCATCTGGATCGACCGCGAACGCCTCGCCGCCTACGACCTGACGGTTCAGGACATCGAAGATGCGCTGAGGGCACAGAACGTCGAAATCCCGTCCGGACGCATCGAGAGCAAGGACCGCGAATTCACGGTGCTGTCGCGCACCGCGCTGTCCAATGTCGAGCAGTTCAACAACATCGTCGTCAAAAGGGCCGATACCGCGCAGGTCCATCTCAGCGATGTCGCCCGTGTGGAACTTGGCGCGGCCGACGAACGCCGTGCCAGCCGCTTCGACGGCGGCCAGGCCATCATCGTCGGCATCGTCAAGCAGGCCGTCGCCAATCCGCTCGATGTGTCGGAGGGCGTGCGTGCGGTTCTGCCGGCGGTCAACGCAAGCCTGCCCGAAGGCATGACCGCGACGATCGGCAACGACAACGCCGTCTTCATCGACAAGTCGATCGGCTCGGTCTACCGCACCATCGTCGAAGCCACCATTCTCGTCGTGCTGGTGATCTTCTTCTTTCTGCGGTCGGTGCGCGCCTCGCTTATTCCGATCGTCACCATCCCGATCGCGTTGGTCACGACCTTTGCCATCATGTTCGCGCTCGGCTTCAGCGTGAACACGCTGACGCTGCTCGCGATGGTGCTGGCGATCGGCCTCGTCGTCGACGACGCCATTGTCGTGCTGGAAAATATCTTCCGACATATCGAAGAAGGCATGAAGCCGATACCGGCCGCCATCCGCGGCGCGCGCGAGATCGGCTTCGCGGTGGTCGCGATGTCGATGACGCTGGCGGCGGTTTACGCGCCCGTCGCCTTCGCGCCGGGCCGCACCGGGAAGCTGTTCCTCGAATTCGCGCTGACGCTCGCCGGCGCCGTGATCATCTCGGGCTTCGTGGCGCTCACGCTCACGCCCATGATGTGTTCGCGGCTGCTGAAGCACGAAAGCAAGCCGAACCGGTTTTCCACGTTCATCGAAGGCCGTCTGAACGCTCTCGAAAAGGGATACCGCCGCGGCCTCAACCGGGCACTGAACCTGCGCCCGCTCGTCATTCTCGTCGCGGTGGTCGTCGCCAGCGGAAGTGCGGCTGTTTTTGTATTTACTTCCGTCGGAACTGTCTCCCGTGGAAGATCGCGGTGTCGTGCGCGTCAACGGCAACGGGCCGGAGGGCGCCACGCTCGCTTATACGCAGCGCTATTCCGAACAGGTCGAGACGATCCTCAAGACCGTGCCGGAGCTCGCCAATATCCTCATCATCAACGGTCAGCCGGAGGTGAACCGCTTCCTGATCATCGGCCGGCTGAAGGATTGGGACGAGCGTGACCGGCGCCAGCAGGAAATCGTGGCCGAGGTCGCGCCAAAGCTGAGGCGAATCGCCGGCGTCAACGCATTCGCGAACAATCCGCCATCGCTCGGCGCCTCCGGCAATTCGCGGCCGATCGAATATGTGCTGCAGACATCCGGCACCTACCAGCAGCTCGACGAATACACGAACAAGTTCCTCGAGCGGATTCGGGACTTTCCGGGCCTGACCAGCATCGACACCGATCTCAAGCTGAACAAGCCCGAAATCTCCATCGCGCTCGACCGCGCCAAGGCGGCCGATCTCGGCATCGACGTCGCCGTACTGGGCCGCACGCTGGAAAGCCTGCTCGGCGGCCGGCAGGTCACCCGATTCGAGGTCAGCGGCGAGCAGTACGACGTCTATGTCCAGCTTTCGGCGAAGGATCGCGGCTCGCCGGCCACGCTCGACACCATCTATCTGCGCTCGGCGTCGGGCGAGATGGTGCAGCTTTCGAATCTCGTGAACGTCCGGGAAACCGTCGCGCCCCAGGAACTGAGACGCTTCAATCAGTTACGATCGGTTACCGTCTCCGCCAATCTGGCTCCCGGCACCTCGCAGGGGGAGGCGCTGAACTTCCTCGACCAGGCCGCGCGCGAAGTGCTGCCGAAAACCGTGCAGACCGACGTCTCGGGCCAAAGCCGCGAGTTCCGGTCCGCGGGGCAGAGCCTCGTCCTCGTCTTCCTCCTGGCGCTCGGCTTCATCTATCTCGTCCTGTCCGCCCAGTTCGAAAGCTTCCGCGATCCGGTCATCATCATGCTGACGGTCCCGCTGTCGATGACGGGGGCGCTGGCGGCCCTCTACTTCAGCGGAGGCTCGCTCAACGTCTATTCGCAGATCGGCCTCGTCACTCTCGTGGGCCTCATCACCAAGCACGGCATCCTGATCGTCGAATTCGCCAACCAGCAGCGGGAAAAGGGCCTCGATCGCCGCGAGGCGGTCATAGAGGCGGCGGCTTTGCGGCTGCGCCCGATTCTCATGACGACGGGCGCCATGGTTCTGGGTGCGGTCCCTCTGGCGCTGGCCCACGGCGCCGGCGCCGAAAGCCGCTCCCAGATCGGCTGGGTCATCGTCGGCGGCATAAGTCTCGGCACAATTCTCACTCTCTTCGTGGTGCCGACCGTCTATTCGCTGCTCGGGGCTGTGCAGCACGCCTCCGAAGAGTGCCCCCGCGGCCGCCCCGGCGCCCGCCGAGTAAGATCCTTTATCCACAGGGTGGCGTTGCCCTTTTCCTCTTCTCCGAGAGGGAGAACCCTCTGCGCCCATACCTCCCCCAGTTGCATCGATGCAACACAACTTCTCAAATAAGGCGGTCAGGTGGCACAACCTGTTGCGACGCAACCGGGGATAGTCGATGGTCTGGTCACGACGAAGGGGTTCGCCCCGGGTCGCTCGTCTAGTAGGCCCTGGGGCTGGCTGGGTGGGAAACGGGGGAACGGGTCGGGCTTCACTGAGACGGAACCGGTTCTTCCCTGAGGGTCTCGAAACCTTTTGGAGGGATTTCTTATGAAGACGGTGAAAAGCCTTCTTCTCGGGACGGCGGCGGGTTTCGTCGCGTTCACCGGGGCACAGGCCGCCGATCTGCCGATGGCGGAGCCGGTTGAGTACGTGAGGATCTGCGACACGTACGGCGCGGGTTACTTCTACATTCCGGGCACGGACACCTGCCTGAAGCTCTCGGGCTATGTCCGTTTCCAGACGCATATCGACTTTGAAGACGATGTTTTTGTCGATCCGGCGGGCATTGAACCTTTCCCGGACGGCGGCTTCGCCGGCATTCCTGAAGATGACAACGTGCGCTTCCGCTCGCGTGGCGACGTCCGTTGGGACGCCCGCAGCGAGACCGAATGGGGCACGCTCCGTTCGTTCATCGAAATCCAGGCTGATAACGCCTTCGGCGGCGGCTTCGATTTCACCGCCGAGCAGGCGTTCATCCAGTTCGCCGGCTTCACGATCGGTCGTGCGCAGTCGTTCTTCGACTACATCCCGTACGATTCGTATGAAGACTTCTTCGACGACAACAAGATCAAGACGATCGCCTACACCGCTTCGTTCGGTTCGGGCTTTGCGGCGACGATCGGTGTCGAAGACAAGATCGACAACCGTTCCACGCTGTATGACGGCGACGGCATAGTCGTGATTGATGACGACGGCGTCCTCGTGGATTCCCCGCAGTTCGTCGACCAGCTTTGGCCGAACGTGATCGCCGCTCTGCGCGTCGATCAGGCTTGGGGCTCGGCTCAGATTTCGGGCGCGGTCCAGGACAACAGGGGCGACCGTGACCGATTTCGTCGATCCGCAGATCGTGGATGATGAAATCGGCTGGGCCGTTCAGGCTGGCGCGTCGTTCAACCTGCCCACCGAGCATGATGGGTCCTTCATCTCGTTGCAGGGTTGCTTCACCGAAGGCGCTCTCGCCTATTGCGGCGCGGGCAACATTCCGTTCTCGTCCAATCTCGCCAACACCGGCATGAGCACGCCGGCTGGCGACTTCAACTTCCAGGACGGTCGATGCGTTTTCGTTCTTCACCGATCAGAATATTCTCACTGGCGAGAACAACATGTGGTTTATGGTGGGCGGCGCCGTTGGCTACCAGGCGACCGAGACCGTCAATCTCCAGCTTGTCGGTGTGTTCTTCGAGTTCGACGAAGCGGCTGAAACGGTTGACGACTTCACGGGCTTCAAGCTTGAAGGCAAGGCCGTTTGGACCCCGGTCGACAACCTCGACCTCGGCATCGCGGGTCAGTTCGTCAGCATCACGGAAGAAACGGACGACTTGGACGACAACGACGAGGGCAACACCGTGGACGACCTCCGTGTTGAGCTCCGCGCTCAGCGCAGCTTCTGATCTTGCTCGGCTGAGCCCGGTTCGCCAGGCTCAACCGGACTGGACCTAAAAGAACCCCGGCGGGAAACCGCCGGGGTTTTTGTTGTTCTTTTTCCTCTCCCTTTTTCTCCTCTCCCCTTGTGGGAGAGGACGACTCGGCCATAGGCCGAGCGAGGTGAGGGGTCTCAGCTTCTCCACAGGCCACGACGCCTGCCGGCGTCGAGTCGTCCTCTCCCACCGAACTCGGGTCTACCCGAGTTCGGCACTTGGAGTACTCAACTCGGGTTTGGTTGAGTGCCGAGCGAGGTGAGGGGTGTCAGCCTCTCGGTAGGCCCATACCCCTCACCCCGCTCGAAGCCTGCCGGCGTCGAGTCGCCCTCTCCCGCAAGGGGAGAGGGAAGGGGGTGGTGGCGGTACCCGACGACAAGCCGGAAATGGTCGGTGGCAAAATCGCATCGCACGGTCAGGATTCTCCACAGGCCACGAGGCCCGCCGGCGTCGAGTCGTCCTCTCCCACCGAGGGTATTCCCGAGTTCAGATCCTTAAACGGCCAAGTCCGGTGAACCCGACCTGGCTCGGGAGAGGGGAGTCCTCCGCCTCTTTCGCACCACAAACCTGCCTCTTTCGCGCCACAAATCCGCCTGGATCGCCCACGCCGTGACGGTTGCATTCTCACCAAGATGCAACCATAGGATCTCGTATCCTATTCAACCTAAACGAGTAATTTGGCCGCAATGCGTGATCCGGAATTGCAACACCCCTTCCCAAATGAGGCGAGGAGGTGGCGTAACGTGTTGCGACGCACCGGGCGATGGTCAATGGTCCGGCCACGACGAAGGGGTTCGCCCCGGGTCGCTCGCCTAGTAGGCCCGGGGCCGGCTGGGTGGAAACGGGGGGATGGATCGGGCTCCACTGAGACGGAACCGGTTCTTCCCTGAGGGTCTCGAAAACTTTTGGAGGATTTCTTTATGAAGACGGTGAAAAGCCTTCTTCTCGGTACGGCGGCGGGTTTCGTCGCGTTCACCGGGGCACAGGCCGCTGATCTGCCGATGGCAGAGCCGGTTGAGTACGTGAAGATCTGCGACACGTACGGCAAGGGTTACTTCTACATTCCGGGCACGGACACCTGCCTGAAGCTCTCGGGCTACGTCCGCTTTCGGCACCCGGATCGACTTCGACAGACGAAGTTGATCGTTCGCTGATGACGACGGCTTCGCCGGTCTCCCGGAAGACGACGACATTCGCGTTCCGCGCTCGTGGCGATCGGTCCGTTGGGACGCCCGCAGCGAGACCGAATGGGGCACGCTCCGTTCGTTCGTCGAAATCCGCGGCAACGCCGGCTTCGGCGGCGGCAACAGCGATTTCGACCGTCGAGCAGGCGTTCATTCAGTTCGCCGGCCTGACCATCGGTCGTGCGCAGTCGTTCTTCGACTACATCCCGTACGACTCGTACGAAGACTTCTTCGACGACAACAAGGTCAACACGATCGCCTACACCGCTTCGTTCGGTTCGGGCTTCGCGGCGACGATCGGCATCGAAGACAAGTCGACGAACCGTTCCACGCTGTACTCGACGCGACGGCTCGGACCGACCGTCGACCAGGTTTGGCCGAACGTGGTCGCCGCTCTGCGCGTCGATCAGGCTTGGGGTTCGGCTCAGATTTCGGCCGCCATCCAGGACAACGCAGGGCGATCGCGAAGATTTCGCGTCTCCCGTTCGAGCCGGAAGACGAACATCGGCTGGGCCGTTCAGGCCGGCGTGAGCTTCAACCTGCCGACGGCGAACGAAGGCTCCTTCATCGTCGCGTCAGGCGTGCTTACACCGAAGGCGCGATCAGCTATGCGGCGCGGGCAATGTCCCGTACGGCACCGATGGTGCTGCAGCGGCTTCGGCACGCTTCGCCGACTCGACCATGTCGATCAGACCGGCTGGCGGCGAGAACAACACGTTCTGGGCGGTCGGCGGTGCTGCTGGCTTCCAGGCCACGGAAACCGTCAACCTCCAGGTCGTCGGCACCTACTTCGAGTTCGAAGATGCGGTCGACGCGGACTCGATCGACTTCACGGGCTTCAAGGTTGAAGGCAAGGTTGTGTGGACCCCGGTCGACAACCTCGACCTCGGCCTCGCGGCTCAGTACGTCAGCATCGAATTCGACGATCCGGACGAGCATCCGAACGATCCCGATCGAGGCACGGTCGACGACCTCCGCCTCGAAGCTCCGCGCTCAGCGCAGCTTCTGATCTTGCTCGGCTGAGCCCGGTTCGCCAGGCTCAACCGGACTGGACCTAAAAGAACCCCGGCGGGAAACCGCCGGGGTTTTTTGTTGTTCTTTTTCCTCTCCCTTTCTCTCCTCTCCCCTTGTGGGAGAGGACGACTCGGCCGGAGGCCGAGCGAGGTGAGGGGTGTCTGCGTCTCGATAGGCCGCATACCCCTCACCCCGCTCGAAGCCTGCCGGCTTCGAGTCGCCCTCTCCCACAAGGGGAGAGGGAAGGGGGCGCCGCGGTACCTACTCTTCTTGAAGAGCCGACCTTCTTGCTCGATCCTGCCGGAGATAAGCCGGATATGATCGATGGCAAAATCGCATCGCGCGGTCAGTGGGATTCTACGCAGCCGCGCGCGGACGATGCGTTTCGAACCCACCGATGCGGAACGGAAATTGTGGCGTCTGCTCAGAAGCCGCCAGCTCGCCGCCTGGAAGTTCCGCCGGCAGGAACCGCTCGGTCCCTACATTCTGGATTTTGTGTGCTACGCGGCGAACCTCGTTATCGAGGTTGATGGCAGCCAGCACGGCGAGAATGCGTCCGATGCCGTGCGGGATGCGTGGCTGAGCAGCAAGGGATTCAGCATCGCCCGATACTGGAACAATGACGTTCTTCAAAATCCGGACGGCGTAGCGCTGGATATTCTGATGCGTCTCGAGTGCGGCCTTTCCTCTCCCCTTGTGGGAGAGGACGACTCGGCCGAAGGCCGAGCGAGGTGAGGGGTATCTGCCTCTCGATAGGCCGCTACCCCTCACCCCGCTCGACGCCTGCCGGCGTCGAGTCGCCCTCTCCCACAAGGGGAGAGGGAAGGGGTCTAGCCCCTTCCTCTGCGCAGATCCGCTTCGATCGTCCGTGAGCCCGGCCCGTTCATGCGTGTCCGGTAGACCTGCACATTCTCCATCACCCGCTGCACGTAATTACGCGTCTCGGTGAAGGGAATGCGCTCGACCCAATCCACCGGATCGACATCTGCGCTGCGCGGATCGCCGTAGCGCTGAACCCAGTCGCGCGCGCGGCCGGGGCCGGCATTGTAGGCGACGAAGGTCAGTATGTACGAGCCGTCGTAATTGTCGACGAGTTCGCCGAGATGCGCCGCGCCGAGCGTGGCGTTGAAGGTCGGGTCGTTCAGCTTGTTCTTGTCGTAGGGCATGCCGACCTTGACCGCCGTGCGGCGCGCGGTTTCCGGCAACATCTGCAGCAGCCCGCGCGCTCCCGCGCTCGAGACCGCGGCGGCATGAAACGCGCTTTCCTGCCGGGCGATGGCGTGCACCACGGCGGGCTCGACCGAATGTCCGGTCGGCGTGAATTTCGGCACGCCGTTCAGCGGCCAGCTGGCCGCCTCCAGCGGGAAGCCATTGGAAACACCGGCTTTTCCGACGATCAGCAGAGAGCGCGGGTCGTTCTGCTTGTCGATCAGTTCCGCCAGAAGCGCGAGGCTCTCGGCGTCGCGCAGGCCGTCGGCGGTCTCGGCGATCAGCGGAATCGCACGTTCCCGCGCGCCCGCGGCGTAGAGCAGGCGGATCGCGCGTACGGCCGAGTTCTTGTCGAAGGCCGCCCGTGCGACGGGCGAGGGCTTGATCGGCTGGATCGGAACCGAACCGCCGCCGAGCCGCGCTTTGGCGATCTGGCCGTAATAGGTCGTACCGAATTGCGCCGCGCTTGCGAAATAGCTTTGCGCCGCGGGCTTGTTGCCGGCCGCCTCTTCAGCGCGGCCCATCCAGTAATTACCGCGGGCCGCCGTGATCGGTGTCGTGCCGGCCTGGACGACGGCGGCGAAATGCTTTCTGGCGGTCGCCGGATCGTTGAGAAAGCGCAGCGCGATCCAGCCCGCGTGGAATTCCGCATCCGCGATCTCGACGCGCTCGGTGTTGGCGTGGCCGGCCGCGATCCGGTATGCGGTCTTGGCGTCGCCGAGATCGAGAATGTCGCGCGCGAGCCAGCGGCGGCGTTCCCACCATGCTTTCGGATCGACCAAAGCCACGGAATCGCGCGGCACATCGAGCATCACCTTCGCGGCTTCGCGATCCTGATCCTTGCTGAGGAGCCGGAGGATGAGGGCGTACTGATAGCCCGGCTGCTTGCGCGACGCCGCCGGCACGGCGGCGAGCAGCGCGTCGGCGTCCTTGGTCTTGCGGATGACGGCGGAGCGCGCCTTGGCGATCGCCTGATAGGCGTGTGCCCGCGCGTGCGGCATTGCGCTGCGCGGCGGCGACTTCGTTCTCGTAGAAGAAATGATCGGCGCGGGCCGCGTGGTCTTCCGGCCCCAGCAGTTCGCCGAACTCGGCCAGCACCCTTTTCTCGGTGTCCGGCGTCAGATCGTCTTCGCGCCAGACGGTCTTTACCAGAGCGGCGGCGTCGCCTTTTCCGGAAATTCGCGCCAGCGCAAGCTTGCCGAGCCCGCTTTCAGGCTTCTGGCCTCCGAGGAACGTACGGATGGTTCCGGCATCGAGATTTTCGAGATAGAGCGCTTCCTCCGCCCGCTTGCGGATCAGGGCGCGGGCCGGCCAGTCCGGATTTTCCGTGAGGAAACCGGCGATGGCGGCAAAGCCCACCTGACGCGAGGCGGCGCGGATCGTCAGCCAGTCGAACAGGGTTCTTGCGGCCTTGTCGCGAAGCTGGCCGCGAATCGCCATGGCGTCGGCAAGCTGGCCCTTGTCGAGCTTGGTGATGGCGTCCTTGATAAGGGGGGCATCGGCGCCGACAGGCGCGCTCGGCGCCTCCCTCACGTTCTCGATCAAAGACGGCATGGCCGACGGCGGCTGGACGGGCGCATAGGCCGCGGCTGCGGGCACGAAGACACTGGCCCGCGCGGGCGCGTGTATGCCGAGAAGTTGATTGATGCTGTCGGGCGCCGGTTGCGCCACGAAGGCCGCATGCGCGGTCGCGGCCGGAGTTGTCGCCGCCGGCGTTGTCGTTGGAACGGCGCCTGACAGCGCCGTCCCGCGCCAGGGATTGGGCACAGGCATGGGTACGCTCTGCGCCGAGGCGAGCGCCGTCGACAGCAACAGAAGTGACAGGCCGGTCAGGATCGGTCCCGGGGGCACGCGTGATCTCCGAAGAACCCCAACTCTCACGCGGTTTTGTTTACGAAATGCTAACCGCGTGGAACCCGTGTTGAGATACACCGTCAGGTAGTCCTGAAATGCAGGCGAAACCGTGGCCGGGGGATACGGTCGTCCGGCAGGGGCTTCCCCCGCAACGGCCGCGCCGCTAAAGCTTACCGCCTCTCAGAATCGAAGGAAGCTCCGATGTCCCATCGTCCCCCGTTCAAGGGATCGTTCACCGCCCTGGTGACGCCGTTCCGCGACGGAGCGGTGGACGAAAAAGCGTTCCGCGATCTCGTCAGCTGGCAGATCGAGGAGGGCAGCCACGGTCTCGTTCCCGTCGGCACGACCGGAGAAAGCCCGACTTTGAGCCATGACGAGCACCGCTCGGTTGTGAAAATGTGCGTGGAGGAGGCGAAGGGCCGTGTGCCGGTCATCGCCGGAGCCGGGTCGAATTCGACCGCGGAAGCCATTGATCTCGCACGTTTTGTCGAGAAGGCGGGGGCGGATGCCGCGCTCGTCGTCACGCCCTATTACAACAAGCCGACGCAGGAAGGGCTCTACCAGCACTTCAAGGCGATCAACGACGCCATCGGCATCCCGATCGTGATCTACAACATTCCGCCGCGCAGCGTGGTCGACATGTCGGTCGAGACCATGGCGCGGCTGTTCGAGCTGAAGAACATTGTCGGCGTGAAGGACGCGACGGGAAATCTTGCCCGCGTCAGCCAGCAGCGTCATGCGATGGGGCCGGAGTTCAACCAGCTCTCCGGCGAAGACATGACGGCGCTCGCCTACAACGCGGCCGGCGGCCATGGCTGCATCTCGGTCGTCGCCAATATCGCGCCGCGCCTGTGCTCGGAACTGCAGACCGCCACGCTGGCCGGCGATTACGTCAGGGCCAATCAGATCCAGGACCGTCTGATCCCGCTCCACGCCGCAGTGTTTCAGGAGCCGGGCGTCGCCGGCGCCAAGGCAGGCCTCGCCGCGCTCGGCCGCATCAAGGACGAAGTGCGCCTGCCGCTCGTCACCGCGACCGAAGCCGCGCGCGAAGCGGTCCGCAAGGCCATGCGCCATGCGGGCGTGCTGAACGAATGAGCGCCAAGAAAGCGGAGCCGAACAAGAAGGTCGTCGCCGACCACCGGCAGGCCCGCTACCATTACGAGATCGGCGAAGTCTTCGAGGCCGGCATCCAGCTCACCGGCACCGAGGTGAAGAGCCTGCGCGAAGGCAAAGCGCGCATCGCCGAGAGCCACGCCGCCGAATATCGAGGGCGATCTCTACCTCTATAACGCGTACATACCGGAATATCTGCAGGCCAACCGCTTCAACCACGAGACGAAGCGCCCGCGGAAACTTCTCATGCACCGCCGCCAGATCGACAAGCTGACCGCTGCCGTGCAGCGCGAGGGCATGACGGTCGTGCCGCTGAGGCTCTATTTCAACGAGCGCGGCATGGCGAAGATCGAGATCGCGCTCGGCAAGGGCAAGAAGCTGCACGACAAGCGCGCGACCGAGAAGAAGCGCGACTGGGAGCGGGAAAAGGGACGGCTGCTGCGGGACAAGGGGTAGTGGTTGCTTTTCCCTCTCCCCTTGTGGGAGAGGGCCGACTGAGCGCGAAGCGCTCGAGCGAGGTGAGGGGTCTTTTCCCCGAAGCGTGAATTCCGGTTGGCAGGCCATCACCCCACCCCGCTCGTGCTTACGCACGAGTCGGCCCTCCCCATTCAGGGGAGGGAGAACACCCGTTCCCCGCGCTGAAGGTGTCAGGCAGAGCTCTTCAAAAACTCCCGCACCTGCTGAAACACCGCCCGGAACATCTCTTCCGTCAGCCGCCCGGTATTCGTGTTGTACCGCGAGCAATGATAGCTGTCGAAGAGCCGCAGGCGGCCGGCCTGGTGCTCGGCGCCATGCCCGAACTTCGCCTCCGTCGCCCGCACGCCGAGCGTTTTCAGCACGCTGTCATGCGCGATGCGTCCCAGCAGAACGAGCGCTTTCACATTCGGGAGATTGGTCAGCTCATCTTCGAGAAAGGTCCGGCAGGTCGCGATTTCAGGGCCTGTCGGCTTGTTCTCCGGCGGCACGCAGCGCACCGCGTTGACGATGCGCGCATCGACGAGTTCGAGCCCGTCGTCCGGCCGCTCGTCGTACGTACCCTTCGCAAATCCGAAGTCCAGCAGCGTCGCATAAAGCAGATCGCCGGCCCAGTCGCCGGTGAAGGGGCGCCCCGTGCGGTTAGCCCCCTGCAGTCCGGGCGCAAGACCGACGATCAGAAGCCGCGCGCTTTCCGGCCCGAAGCTTGGGACCGGCGCGTTATGCCAATCCGGCGCCTCGGTCCGCCATTTCTGGCGAAACGAGACGAGCCGCGGGCAGAGCGGGCAGTCGCGGGAAGGTTCAAGCGGCATGGAGGACGTCGCTCAGGGCTCGACATCCTCGTCGGTGTCGGCCGCGGCGCCGCGCACGAAGCGGGGCAGGCGATCGGCGCGGTCGTTCTGCGGGCGTCCGATTTTTCCGGCGAGTTCGGTCAGGTCCATGAACTCGTCGGCCTGGCGGCGCAACTCGTCGGCGGCCATTGCGGGCTGGGTCTGGACGGAGGACACCACCGTCACCCGTACGCCGCGCCGCTGCAGTGCCTCGACCAGAGCCCGGAAATCGCCGTCGCCGGAGAAGAGGTAGATGTGGTCGGCCCGTTCCGCGATCTCGAGCGCGTCGATCGTCAGTTCGACATCCATATTGCCCTTGAACTTGCGGCGGCCGGTGGCGTCGACATATTCCTTCGTGGGCTTGGTGACGACCGTGTAGCCGTTGTAGTCGAGCCAATCGACCAGGGGCCGGATCGAGGAGTATTCCTGATCCTCCACCATGGCCGTGTAGTAATAGGCCCGGATCAGCCTCCCGTAGCTGCCAAACTCCTTGAGGAGTTTCCGGTAATCCACGTCAAAACCAACGGTCTTTGCTGTCGAATAAAAGTTTGCGCCATCAATGAAGAGGGCGATTCTCGGCAGATTCTGGGTCATGTTCCGCTTGGGTCTTGGAGAAAGACGACCGGAGGCGGCCCGAAGCAATCAGCGCAATCGCAGAGGGGAAATGATCGCCTGAAAAACCCTCGGACGGAGAAAATACGCGCCCGGCATGCAATATAGGCCGCAGAATGCGAGGGCCGGGGCAGGGGTGTCAAGACGCCGAGTTGCCGTCCGCACGCGGAGCGGGAACCTTTCCAGGTCGAGGCCATCCAATTCCCTGGTGCCCCAGTCGCAATCTTGCGCGTGCGGCACGAGGAGGCTCACATGTTGAAGAAATTCGCCCTTGCTGCCGCCATTACGTTGGCGGCAGGCGTCCCGTCGCTCGCGCAGGGCGCCGAACCGACCGATCCCCAGATCGCACACATCGCCTATACCGCAGGCCAGATCGACGTTACGGCCGCGGATCAGGCCCTGGATAAATCCAAGAACGCGGATGTTCGCGCCTTTGCCGAAACGATGAAGCGAGATCATACGGCGGTGAACGACCGCGCACTGGCGCTGGTCAAGAAACTCAAGGTCACCCCGGAGGACAATGCGACCAGCCAGGGACTGTCCAAGACGGCAAAGGCCAAGCACGCCGAACTGGCAAAGCTGAACGGCGCGGCCTTCGACAAGGCCTATGTCGCGAACGAGATCGCCTACCATGGCACTGTGAACGGCGCGCTGAAGGATACTCTCATTCCGGCCGCGCAGAACGCCGAGCTGAAGCAGCTTCTTAACCAGGGCCTGACCCTGTTTCAGGCGCACCAGAAGCATGCCGAGCACCTGGCCGGAACGGTCCATTGAAACGGGGCGCTGTGTGGATCGCGGTAGCCTTGTTTCCGCTGGCGACGACGACAGGGCACGCCGAAGCGCGGACGCATGTCATCGATATCGACAAAATGGCGTTCGGACAGGCTCCGGCGGATGTTCATGTCGGCGATAAAATCGTGTGGCGGAACAAGGACATGTTCCGTCACACGGCGACGGCGCGCGACGGTGGCTTTGACCTCGACATCGCGGTCGGGGCGGAAGCCCAGACATTGGCCAAGACGGCCGGTCCGCTCGCCTACTACTGCCGGTTTCACCCCACTATGGCGGGGGTTGTGACGGTTCAGCCCTGAAGATGACGGCGGCGCCCCAGGGGTGTCGCCTCATCCGCGGGAACGCCCGGACCGGGCCGACCCTTGAACCTCGGGGGGATGCGGGGTATGTGAACCTCAAATCCCCTTCGAATCCGAAGAAAGGCCGCCCATGGCCCGCGTCACCGTCGAAGATTGCATCGACAAGGTCGAAAACCGCTTTGAACTCGTCCTCCTTGCCGGCCACCGCGCCCGCAACATTGCCGGCGGCCAGCCGCTTCTGGTGGACCGCGACAACGACAAGAACCCGGTCGTGGCGCTCCGCGAGATCGCGGACGAGGCCATCAAGGCCGAGGACCTGAAGGAAGATCTTATCCACTCGCTCCAGAAGCATGTCGAAGTCGACGAGCCGGAGCCCGAAGCCGTTCCGCTGCTGACCAGTGGCGGCGAAGATTCCGATGTCGCGTTCGATCGCATGACCGAGGAAGACCTGCTGCGCGGCCTCGAAGGCCTCGCGCCCCCGGTCGACACCTCGGGCGACGACGACGGCGAGTAATTGTTTCTTCCCTCTCCTGCGAAGCGGGAGAGGGTCGAGTCGTCGTCAGACGACCGGGGTGAGGGCAAGCACGATCTTTGTGTGGCCTTCCCCTCACCGCGCTCGAAGCCTCCCGGCTTCGAGTCGTCCTCTCCCGCCCGAACTCGGGTGTTCCCGAGTTCGGCTCTTAGATTGCCAAGTCGGGTAAACCCGACTTGGCTCGGGAGAGGGGAAGACAGTCCGCTCTTGCCGAACCTTCCCGCAAAACCTCATATACGGGCAGGAGATGCGATGGCTCATAGGCCTTCGCAACAGGCATGATCCGTCAGTACGAGCTCGTAGACCGCGTCCGCAAATACAATCCGCATACCGACGAGGCGCTGCTCAACCGCGCCTATGTCTATGCGATGAAGGCGCATGGCGGACAGACGCGCGCCTCGGGCGACCCGTATTTCTCCCATCCCCTTGAAGTCGCAGCCATTCTGACCGAGTTCCGGCTCGATGACGCGAGCATCGTCGCGGCCCTCCTGCACGACACGATCGAGGACACCGGCACCACCCGCGCCGAGGTCGACGAGCTGTTCGGCAAGCCGATCGGCCGGCTGGTCGACGGCCTGACCAAGCTGAAAAAGCTCGACCTCGTCTCCAAACAGGCCGCCCAGGCCGAGAATCTCCGCAAGCTGCTGCTCGCCATCTCCGAGGACGTCCGCGTCCTCATGGTCAAGCTCGCCGACCGCCTGCACAATATGCGCACCCTCCATTACGTGCCGGAGGCCAAGCGCGCCCGTATCGCCGAGGAGACGCTCGACATCTATGCGCCGCTCGCCGGCCGCATGGGCATGCAGGAAATGCGCGAAGAGCTGGAGGATCTGGCGTTCCGCCACCTCTTCCCGGACGCGCACAAGACGATCACCGATCGCCTCAAGCATCTCAGGGAGCGGTCGAGCGATCTCATCGCGAAGATCGAGAAGGACCTCGCCAAGAAGCTGTTCGAGAACGGCATCCAGGCCGATATCGGCGGGCGTGAGAAGCGGGCCTATTCGGTGTGGAGCAAGATGGAGCGCAAATCCGTCGCGTTCGAGCAGCTCTCCGACATCTTTGCCTTCCGCGTCATCGTCCACAGTCCCGAAGAGTGTTACCGCGCGCTCGGCATCGTCCATACGACCTGGCCGATGGTTCCGGGCCGCTTCAAGGACTACATCTCGACGCCGAAGCAGAACGATTACCGCTCGCTGCACACGACCGTCATCGGCCCCGGCCACCAGCGCGTCGAGCTGCAGATCCGCACCGAGGACATGGACCAGATCGCCGAATACGGCATCGCGGCCCACCCCCTGTACAAGGACGGTGCGACCGAAGAGGAGCGGGCGGCGCTCTCGAAGGACAGCCGGGCCTATGAATGGCTGCGCCGCACCATCGAAATCATTGCCGAGGGCGACAGCCCGGAGGAATTCCTCGAGCATACCAAGCTCGAACTCTTCCACGATCAGGTGTTCTGCTTCACGCCGAAAGGCCGGCTCATCGCCATGCCGCGCGGGGCGACACCCATCGATTTCGCCTACGAAATTCACACCAATGTCGGCAATTCCTGCGTCGGTTGCAAAATCAACGGCTCCACCGCGCCGCTCGTTTCCGAACTGCGTAACGGCGACGAGGTCGAAATCATCCGCGCCGAAGGCCAGACGCAGCCGCCCGCGGCCTGGGAATCTCTTGTGCGTACAGGAAAAGCCCGCGCCGCGATCCGCCGCGCGACCCGTGCCGCGGTGCGCGCGCAATATGCCGGCCTTGGCCGCCAGATTGTCGAACGCGGCTTTGCGCGCGCCGAAAAGACCTATTCCGACGATCTCCTGAAGGCCGCTTTGCCGCGTCTCGCGCGGCTGTCGGTCGAGGAGGTGATGAGCGAAGTCGGGCGTGGCGAAATGCTCGCGAACGATGTCGTGCGCGCCGTCTATCCGGAAGTGAAAGCCGACCGGCCGATCTCGCGGAAAGGCAAGAAACTTCCGGGCGCGCAAGGGCTTAAGCATGGGTCGACCTTGCGGTCGCTGGGCGCCGGCATGGTCAACTCCGCCAATGGCTCGGCTATCCCGATCGTCGGCGTCAGGTCCGATCTCGCGGTGCGTTTCGCACCGAATGGCGGCGCCGTGCCGGGAGACCGCATTGTCGGCATTCTCGTGCCGGGGCAGGGCGTCACGATCTTCCCGATCCAGTCTCCGGAACTTGCGGACTATGAAGATCAGCCGGAGCGCTGGCTCGACGTGCGATGGGACATGGAAGCCGCCGAAGTGCTGCGCTTTCCCGCGCGCATCCGCGTCACCTGCGTCAACGAACCGGGCTCGCTTGCGCTCATCACGGGCGCGATCGCCGAGCACGACGGCAATATCGACGATATATCGATGAATGCGCGCTCGTCGGATTTCCATGAAATCACGCTCGATCTCGGCGTGCACGACCTGAAGCATCTGAACGAAATTGTGCGCGACTTGAAACGGTCGAACGTCATATCAAGCGTCGAACGCGTGAACGGGTGAGGGGAATGACAGAAGAAGAAGTGCTGCAGAATTTCCGCGAGGCCGGAGCATTGCTCGAAGGCCATTTCCTGTTGTCGTCCGGCCTGCACAGTCCGGTCTTCCTGCAGAAAATGTTTGTCTTCCAGGACCCGGCGCGAACCGAAGTTTTGTGCCGGGCGCTCGCCGCGAAAATCACCGAGGCCTTCGGCAAGATCGATGTCGTCGTCTCGCCCGCCGTCGGCGCCATCGTGCCGGGCTATGAGACCGCGCGCCATCTCGGCGCCAAGGCCGTGTTCGTCGAGCGCGAGGACGGCGTCTTCCGGCTCCGCCGCGGGTTCCAGATCGCGGAAGGCGCCCGGGTCGTGATGGTCGAAGACATCGTGACCACGGGCCTGTCTTCGCGCGAATGCCTCGCCGCCATCCGCGAGACGCCGGGCAATGTTCTCGGGGCTGCCTGCCTGATCGACCGGTCCGGCGGGACGGCGGATATCGGGGTCCGGCTCGTGGCGCTCGCGACCATGGATATCCCGGCCTATCCCGCCGACAAGCTTCCCCCGGAATTGGCGGCACTACCCGCCGTCAAGCCCGGCTCAAGGGGGCTGCAGGGCGGGTCTACGCCTTGAGTTTGCCACGGCCCATGCGCATATCCCTGCCATGAAATTCGCCCGGCGCTCCCCGAAACCCCTCCTGGGCAAAATCCAGGACATGGTGTGGCCGCGCATGGGCTGGAGCCGGACCCTACGCTATCGGGCAAGGCAGCTGATGCGGATCTCCGGCTCGCCTCACGCCATTGCGGCGGGGGTGGCGGCCGGCATTTTCGCTTCTTTCAGCCCGCTGTTCGGCTTTCATTATCTTATCGCGGCGGGCCTCGCTTTGGTGCTCGGAGGCAGCATACTGGCCTCGGCCGCCGTCACCACTCTGGCGAACCCGCTGACGCTCCCCCTGTTCTGGGCGGCGTCCTATGAGACGGGCGCCCTGTTCCTCGGCCGTCATGCCCATTTTTCGGCGTCCGGCCTGATCGATAACTTCTCCTGGGCAGGGGTGGAGCCCTTCCTCGGGCCGCTTCTTCTCGGCAGCGTCATCCTGGGAACTCTGCTCGGCCTTGCGGTCTATTTCCCGGTCCGCGCACTCATCGCCGCGCGCCGTGCCCAGAAACCGGCGCGGGCATGACGCGGCCGATCCGCCTCGGCGTAAACGTCGATCACGTCGCGACCATCCGCAATGCGCGGGGTGGACCTCATCCCGATCCGGTGCGCGCGGCAAAGGCCGCGATTGCGGCCGGCGCCGATTCGATCACGGCGCATCTGCGCGAAGATCGCCGCCACATCCGCGATTCCGACATGGAGGCGCTGCGTGCGCTTGCCGCTCCGCTGAATTTTGAGATGGCCGCGACGCCCGAAATGGTCGCCATCGCCGCTCGTCTGAAGCCGCATGCCTGCTGCCTCGTTCCCGAGCGCCGCGCCGAGCAGACGACGGAAGGCGGGCTCGACGTCATCGGTCAGATGTCGGCGCTTGCGCCCGCCGTCGAGGCGCTGAAAGCGTCGGGCATCCGCGTTTCGCTGTTCATCGAACCCGCGCCCGAGGTTATCCAGGCCGCCGCCGCCCTCGGCGCGCCGGTGGTCGAGCTTCACACCGGCACCTGGTGCAATGCGCTCGCGGCGGGCGACAGCGCCAAGGCCGCCGCTGAATTCGAACGCCTGACGAACGCAGCCCGGCTCGGCGCGGAGCTCGGTCTCGAAATCCACGCCGGCCACGGCCTCGATTACGCCAGCGCCGAACGGATCGCGCGCCTGCCTGACATCGCGGAGCTGAATATCGGCCATTTCCTTATCGGAGAGGCGATCTTCGTCGGCCTCGGCAACTCCATCGCCCGCATGCGCAAGGCGATGGATCTGGGCCGCGACGCGGAAGGAGCCGCCGCATGATTCTCGGCATCGGCTCCGACCTCATCGACATCCGCCGCATCGAAAAAACCATCGAACGGTTCGGCGATCGTTTCATCCAACGTGTCTTCACGCCGCTCGAACAGAAGAAGGCCGAGGGCCGCGCGGAGCGCTTGGCGACCTACGCCAAGCGTTTCGCCGCCAAGGAGGCCTGCTCAAAGGCGCTCGGCACCGGCCTTCGGGCGGGCACATTCTGGCGCGATATGGGGGTGGTCAACCTGCCTTCCGGCCGTCCGACCCTGGAGCTCACCGGCGGCGCGAAACAGCACCTCGAAAGGCTCGTTCCCGCCGGTCACAAGGCCCGGATCGACGTCACCATCACCGACGAATACCCGATGGCTCAGGCCATCGTCGTCATCACGGCCGTGCCGGAGTGATCTTTCGCCCCGTTGTGACCGACCCAACAAAGGTCTATCAGGATGCCCGCTTGGCGGGGCGTCCTCTCGGATTGAGGAAATGCGATGCAGAAGCGGAGCGAGAGGCAAGTGAGCGTGGCCACAACGAAGAAGGACGAAGGCGGGTTTCTTGAAACCCTGCGGGTCGTCGTCCACGCCCTCATCATTGCGGTCGTCATCCGCACCTTGCTGTTCCAGCCGTTCTCGATCCCATCAGGGTCGATGAAGGAGACTTTGCTCGTCGGCGATTACCTGTTCGTCTCGAAGTTCTCCTACGGCTATTCGAAATATTCGATCCCGTTCTCGCCGCCCCTGTTCTCCGGACGCATCTTCGGCTCGGAGCCTCAGCGCGGCGATGTCGTCGTGTTCAAGCTGCCGACCGACAACGCCACCGATTACATCAAGCGCGTGATCGGCCTGCCGGGCGACAAGATCCAGATGATCGACGGTGTGCTGCAGATCAACGGTAAGGCGGTGCCGAAAGAGCGCATCGACGACTGGATCGAGACCGAGCCGGGGGGCCGCCAGGTCCGCGTTCCGCGTTTCAAGGAAACGCTGCCGAACGGCGTCGCCTACGAGGTGCTCGATCTCGTCGAGAACGGCTTCTACGACAACACGCCGGTTTATGAAGTGCCCGCCGGTCATTACTTCATGATGGGCGATAACCGCGACAATTCGACGGACAGCCGCGTTCTTTCGGCGGTCGGGTATGTACCTTACGAAAACCTGATCGGCCGCGCCGAGGTCATCTTCTTCTCGGTCGAGGAAGGTCGCCATGCCTGGGCGGTCTGGTCGTGGCCGTGGACGGTCCGCTGGTCGCGGATCTTCACTCTTCTCTGATGGCGAAGAACCCGCGCGCCGCCGCCCGCGGAACGCTGGAAGAGCGCCTCGGCTACACGTTTAACGATCCGACGCTGCTCGACAGGGCGCTGACCCATATCAGCGCCACCAAGGGCGCGCATCTGCGCAACGAAAGCTACCAGCGCCTCGAATTCGTCGGCGACCGCGTGCTCGGCCTCTGTGTCGCCGAAATGCTGTTCGTCCAGTTTCCGAACGAAGAAGAGGGCGAATTGTCCCGGCGCCTGTCCGAACTCGTTCGCGCCGAAGCCTGCGCCGAGGTCGCGCTCGCGATGGATATCGGCTCGGCCATCAAGCTCGGCGAGGGCGAGGCGCGCAGCGGCGGGCGCAAGAAGAAGGCGCTGCTCGCCGATGTCTGCGAGGCGGTCATCGCCGCCGTCTACCTGGACGGCGGGCTCGAAGCCGCCCGCAAACTGATTCACACCTTCTGGCACGAGCGCATGCTGCATCCGCGCCGGCCGCTTCGGGACGGCAAGTCCGCGCTGCAGGAATGGGCGCTCGCGCGCGGCCTCGACGTTCCCGCCTATCGTGAAGTCGAGCGTGCCGGCCCCGATCACAACCCGATCTTCCGTGTCGAAGTCGAGATTGCAGGCCATGGTTCCTCGCGCGGCGAAGGCCGCACCAAGCGCGTCGCCGAGCAGGCGGCGGCCGAGGCTTTCCTGACGCGTGAAGGTGTATGGACAGAGAGCGCAGGCCATGACTGATACGCCCAACACGCTCTGCGGTTTCGTCGCGCTTATCGGCGCGCCGAACGCCGGGAAATCGACTTTGCTCAACGCGCTCGTCGGCGCCAAGGTCTCGATCGTCACCCACAAGGTCCAGACGACGCGCGCGCTGGTGCGCGGCATCGCGATCGAGGGCAACAGCCAGATCATCTTCGTCGACACGCCCGGCATCTTCGCCCCGAAGCGCCGTCTCGACCGCGCAATGGTCACGACCGCGTGGGGCGGCGCGAAAGACGCCGATCTCACGGGCGTCCTGATCGATTCCCGGAAAGGCCTCGACGACGAGGTGCTGAAGCTCCTCGAACAGCTCGCCCAGGTGAAGCGCCCGGTCTTCCTCGTCCTCAACAAGATCGACCTCGTGCAGCGGGACAAGCTTCTCAGGCTCGCCGAGGAAGCCAATTCGAAGTCCGCTTTCGTGCGCATCTTCATGATTTCCGCCCAGACCGGCGACGGCGTGGGCGATCTGAAGACCTGGCTCGCCGAGCAGATGCCGGCAGGCCCCTGGCTCTATCCGGAAGATCAGATTTCGGACCTGCCGATGCGCATGCTCGCCTCCGAGATCACGCGCGAAAAGCTGTTCATCCGTCTCCACGAGGAACTGCCGTATTCCTCGACGGTCGAGACCGAACTCTGGGAAGTGAAAAAGGACGGCTCCGCCCGTGTCGAGCAGACCATCTATGTCGAGCGCGAAAGCCAGAAGAAGATCGTCATCGGCAAAGGCGGCCAGACCATCAAGGCCATTTCCATGGCCGCGCGCGACGAGATCGCCGGCATCGCCGAACATCCGATCCACCTTTTCCTGTTCGTGAAGGTGCGCGAAAACTGGGCCGACGATCCCGAACGGTATCGGGAAATGGGCCTGGAGATGCCGAAATGATTTTCGACCTCATCCTGAGGAGCGATGCGCAGCATCGCGTCTCGAAGGATGGGCGGTGGGCTCCGAACTTGCGGTAACTTAGCTCATGCACTGGAACGACGAGGGCGTGGTCCTCTCCGCCCGTCCGCATGGTGAGACGAGCGTCATCGTCGAACTCCTGACGCGCGATCACGGCCGCCATCTCGGCATTGTCCGGGGAGGGCGCTCGCGCACCCAGCGGCCGGTGCTTCAGCCCGGCAATCTCGTCCGCGCCGAATGGCGTGCGCGGCTCGACGAGCATCTCGGTAATTACACGCTCGAAGCCGTGAACCTGCGCGCCGCGCTCCTGATGGAAGCGCGCGCGCCGGTTTTCGGTCTCGCCTGGCTTTCCGCGCTGACGCGCCTTCTGCCGGAGCGCGATCCGCATCCGGCGGTGTTCGAGACTTTGGGGCTCGTCCTCGATCATCTCGGCGAGCCGGACATCGGCCCGGCGCTGATGGTGCGCTTCGAACTGGCCATGCTCGCCGAACTCGGCTTCGGTCTTGATCTGTCGTCCTGCGCCTCGACCGGCGCGATGACGGATCTCATCTACGTGTCGCCGAAATCCGCCCGCGCGGTGTCCGCCGATGCCGGCGCGCCTTATGCCGACCGCATGCTGGCGCTCCCGGCCTTCCTCATTACCTCCAGCGTCAACGCCCATCCACGCAACGAAGACATCGCCGACGGCTTCAGGCTCACGGGCTTCTTCCTGGCGCGCGACGTCTACGAGCCGCGCGGCATTACGGTGCCCGACGCGCGGGACGCCTATATCGCCGCCGTCAAAATCGCCGTCTGACGCGAAGCAGGAGAAAAGACATGTACGGTCTCATCGCAAAGATGGTCGCGGCTCCCGGCCAGCGCGACGCCCTGATCGCGCTCATTCTGGAGGGCAGCGGCGAGATGCCCGGCTGCTTCAGCTATATCGTCGGCAAGGACATTGCGGACGAGAACGCGATCTGGGTCACCGAAGTCTGGGACAGCGAGGAGAGCCACAAGGCTTCGCTTTCGATTCCGGCGGTCAAGGTCGCGATCGCGAGGGCCATGCCGCTGATTGCTGGATTCGAACCCGGCGCCGTCACCGCGCCCGTCGGCGGAATCGGGTTGAAGACGGCCTGACGGCCGCATTGAAACGACTCACCCCATCGGGTAGCCAGTCCTCATGGGCAAGCAAGTAAATCCGCCGTCCGGCGGTGATATCGAAACCGTCGATCTGCGCTCCGCTTTGGAGGAGCGCTATCTTGCCTATGCGCTCTCCACCATCACCCAGCGTGCGCTGCCCGATGCCCGCGACGGCCTGAAGCCGGTCCATCGCCGCCTGCTCTACGCGATGCGGCTGCTCAGGCTCGATCCCGGCCAGGCCTTCAAGAAGTCCGCCCGCGTCGTCGGCGACGTCATCGGCAAATACCACCCGCACGGCGACCAGTCGGTCTACGACGCGCTGGTCCGCCTCGCGCAGGAATTCGCGCAGCGCTGGACGCTGGTCGAAGGGCAGGGCAATTTCGGCAATGTCGACGGCGATAACCCCGCCGCCATGCGCTACACCGAGGCACGGCTCACCGAAGTCGCCCGCCTTCTGCTCGACGGCCTCGACGAAGGCACGGTCGATTTCCGCGAAACCTATGACGGTTCGGAAGAAGAACCGATCGTCCTTCCCGCCGCCTTCCCGAACCTGCTCGCCAATGGCTCGCAGGGCATCGCGGTCGGCATGGCGACCTCGATCCCGCCGCACAACGCCGCCGAACTGCTCGATGCGGCGGTGCATCTGATCGACAATCCGAAGGCCGGCACGGACGAAATCCTCGAATTCGTGAAGGGCCCGGATTTCCCGACCGGCGGCGTCGTGGTCGAGCCCGCGGGCTCCATGGCCGAAGCCTATCGCACGGGTCGCGGCGGGTTCCGCCTGCGCTCGCGCTGGCATCAGGAAGACGCCGGACGCGGCACCTGGGTCATCGTCGTCACGGAGATCCCGTGGCTCGTGCCGAAAAGCCGCCTTATCGAACAGCTCGCCTCGATGGTCATCGACAAGAAGGTGCCGATCCTGGCCGATGTGCGCGACGAGAGCGCCGATGACATCCGCATTGTGCTCGAGCCGCGCGCCCGCACCGTCGATCCTGAAATCCTGATGGAAAGCCTGTTCAAGCTGACCGATCTGGAAACCCGCATCAGCCTCAACATGAACGTGCTGGTGAAGGGCCGCATTCCGCAGGTGCTCGGCCTTGCCCCCGTTTTGCGCGAATGGCTCGATCATCGCCGCGAAGTCATCGTCCGCCGCGCCCAGTTCCGGCTCGACGCCATCGACCGGCGCCTCGAAGTTCTCGGCGGCCTCCTCGTCGCGTTCCTCAACATCGACGAGGTCATCCGGATTGTCCGGACGGAGGACGATCCGAAGGCCGTTCTGATCGCGCGCTTCAAGATTACCGAGATTCAGGCCGAGGCGATCCTCAACATCCGCCTGCGTGCTTTGGCCAAGCTCGAAGAAATCCAGATCCGGACCGAAAACGACACGCTGACCGCCGAAAAGGCCGAGATCGAGCAGCTCCTCGGCTCCGACCGCCGCCAGTGGACCAAGGTCAAGAAGGAGATCGCCGAGGTCCGCAAGACGTTCGGCCCCGACACCGCAATCGGCAAGCGCCGCTCGACCTTTGCAACTGCCGCCGATGTTCCGGCCGTCGATTTCACGGAAGCTTTCATCGAACGCGAGCCGATTACGGTCATCGTCTCCGACAAGGGCTGGATCCGCGCGCTGAAGGGCCATGTCGACGATCTGTCGAGCATCGCCTTCAAGGCCGACGACCGCATGAAGACGGCGTTCCGTACGGAAACCACGGCCAAGGTTCTCGTTCTGGCGACCAACGGAAAGGTCTTTACGCTCGATGCCTCGAAGCTGCCCGGCGGCCGTGGTCACGGCGAGCCGATCCGCATCCAGATCGATCTTGAGGACGGCGCCGACATCGCATCGGTCTGGCCGTATACGCCGGGCCGCAAGCGCCTCATCGTCGCGACCGACGGGCGCGGTTTCGTCGTGCCGGAGGACGATCTCCTGGCGTCCACGAAAAAGGGCCGCAACGTCCTGAACGTCGACATGCCCGACGAAGCGCGGATCGCGGTGCCGGTCGAAGGTGATCACGTCGCGACCGTCGGCGAAAACCGCAAACTCCTGATCTTCCCGCTGGTGCAGGTTCCGGAAATGGCACGGGGCAGGGGCGTCCGCCTTCAGAAATTCAAGGACGGCGTCATTTCCGACGCAATCACCTTCGCCATGAAAGCGGGCCTGACCTGGGTCGACAGTTCCGGCCGCACCTTCACCCTGGCCAAGGACGATCTGCGCGACTGGATCGGCAACCGCGCCGACGCCGGCCGCCTTCCGCCCAAGGGCTTCCCGCGGACGAACCGCTTCACGCCGTACTGAACGGACTCTCCTTATCCCTCCCCTGCAAGGGGAGGGTCGAGTGCGCGTATGCGCACCGGGGTGGGGTCCCTTTCTCTGGCTTTCGAAAAAATGGTTTCGAGCACGCCGTCGAGATTCTCGTCGATCTCGTTGTTCCAGAAGCGGAGAATTTCGAAGCCCAACTGCCGGAAGTGTTCGTCACGAACGGCATCCGACCGAACATTTTTCTCAAATCCATGCTGCCCACCATCGGCTTCGACGATCAGGCGCGCTTTCAGACATACGAAATCGAGTATGTACCCATCTTTCGGCACCTGCCGTCGGAAATGGTGTCCGAGCGCGCGCCAGGATCTGAGATGAACCCAGAGTTTCACCTCTTGCGGCGTAAGCGCCTTTCGCATTGCTCGGGCAAATTTGATGTTCATAACGGACCCCACCCGTCCGCGCTGCGCGCGGCCACCCTCCCCTGAAAGGGGAGGGATTAGCGGAGCTTCTCTGCTTGAACTGAAGGAATCAATCTGGCTTCTTTCGGGAACCGAAGGAAAAAGGGACCCCACCCCGGCACTTCGTGCCGACCCTCCCCTTGCAGGGGAGGGATAAGGGGCCTTCCCCACTAACACTCTCATCCCGCTCCCCGCTGCGTAGCGAGTCGGCCTTCTCCCTCCTCGGGGAGAGGGCGCGCCGGGCAGGCTCGTTGGTGAGAAACCTTCCCGCGACACAATCTCATCTTGTGCCCCCGACCTCTCCCTTTAAGGAAAGCGGGTCCTGTGCGGGGGATTGCGTATGAAATCCTGGGTCTTTGCAGCGCTGATCGGCGCCGGAATTGTCGTCACGTCTCTGTCCGGCGCCTGCGCCGCCGAGCGCAAGGTGAAGGTCACGAACGGCAGTTCGTCGATCATCACCGAACTCTACGTCTCACCGCCTGAAATCGGCGACTACCAGGCAAATCTTCTCGGCGGCGTCTCGAAAATCCAGGCGGGGGCCTCGCTCACCGTGACCTTCGAGGACGGAGGCGCCTGCGCGTTCGATTTCCAGGCCGTCACCGGCGACGAGGACATGTTCACAGCGCGCAATGTGGATGTCTGCGCCAAGCCGGAGTTCAAGGTTCCGCAGTGACGCCTTGACCGGTGCGCAGGTCCCGCTAGCTTCCCGCCAAACCCGAGGAAGACATCCATGCGCATCACCTGGTTCGGCCATTCCGCCTTCAAGCTTCAGTTCGGCGACAAGGGCATTCTGTTCGATCCCTTCATCACCGGCTCCGGATATGCCGGCGATATGCGCGATGTCGCGAAGGGCGTGACGCACATTCTCCTGACGCATGGGCATTCCGACCATGTCGGCGACACCCTCCAGATTGCCGGGCAGACCGGGGCGACGGTCGTTTCCAGCTTCGAGATCGTGAACTGGCTGCAAAGCCTGGGCGTCGAACACATCGAACCCATGAACACCGGCGGGTCGATCAAGCTCGACGGCTTCACCGTCACCCTGACCCAGGCCTTCCATTCCTCGGGCGAACTGGTGAACGGCGTCTGGGCCCAGCTCGGCCATCCGAACGGCATCATTGTCGAGGCCAGATGGCGAGCCCACCGTCTATCATCTCGGCGATACGGCACTCTTCGGCGACATGAAGCTCATCAACGAGATTTACGCTCCCAAAGTGGGTTTCGTGCCGATCGGCGACCGGTTCACCATGGGCGCCCGCACAGCCGCCTATGCGGTCAACAATTTCTTTGATTTCGACGTGGTCGTGCCCTGCCACTACGCCACATTCGGCCTGCTTGCGCCGAACGCGGACAGCTTCAGGGCGCAGGTCACCAAAGCCTCAACCAAGATCGTGGTCCCCGAAAAGGGCGTCGCCTTCGACGCCTAAGACCCTATGCCGCCTTGGCTCCATCCGGGCGGGGTGCTATCCGGCATTCTCCGCGTCACGTTTAAGTTGCCAATCCAAGGATAAATTTATGGCGGTCGATGAAACCACGGTCCGGCGGGTCGCAAAACTCGCGCGCATCGCGGTCAAGGATGACGAGGTCACGCACCTCGCGGGCGAGCTGAACGCCATCCTCGCTTTCGTCGAGGAGCTTTCGGTGCTCGATGTCACGGGCGTGGAGCCGCTGACCTCGGTCACGCCGATGAGAATCCCGATGCGGGAGGACAAGGTCACGGCCGGTGGCGAGCCCGAAAAGGTTCTGGCGAATGCGCCTCTGCGGAATGGTAATTTTTACGTCGTGCCGAAGGTGGTCGAGTGATGTCAAATCTCACCGATCTCACATTAGAAAACGCCCGCGACGGACTGAAAAAGAAAGATTTTTCGGCCACGGAACTCACGGAAGCGCATATCGCCGCCGTCGAGGCATCGAAGCCGCTCAACGCCTATATCCTGGCGACGCCCGACAAAGCCCGCGCCATGGCGAAGGCTTCCGATGCGAAGCTCGCCAAGGGCGAGGGCGGGCTGCTGGAAGGCATTCCGCTCGGCATCAAGGACCTGTTCGCGACCGAAGGCGTGCGAACCACGGCCTGCTCGCGGGTACTCGACGACTTCACGCCGACCTACGAATCGACCGTCACCAGCCAGCTCTGGCGCGATGGCGCTGTCATGCTCGGCAAGCTGAACAACGACGAATTCGCCATGGGCTCGTCCAACGAGACCTCGGCGTTCGGAGATGTGATCAATCCCTGGCGCGCGAACGGCTCGACCGAAAATCTCGTTCCCGGCGGTTCCTCGGGCGGTTCGGCCGCCGCGGTTGCCGCGCGCCTTTGCCTCGGCGCCACCGGCACCGACACCGGCGGCTCGATCCGCCAGCCCGCCGCCTTCACCGGCATTGTCGGCATCAAACCGACCTATGGCCGCTGCTCGCGCTGGGGCATCGTCGCCTTCGCCTCGTCGCTCGATCAGGCTGGGCCGTTCGCGCGCACCGTCAAGGACACAGCGATCCTGATGCGGTCGATGGCGGGGCACGACGCGAAGGACTCGACCTCGGTCGACATCCCGGTCCCGGACTATGAAGCGGCGGTGGGGCGCTCCGTGAAGGGGCTCAGGATCGGCGTGCCGAAGGAATACCGCGTCGACGGCATGCCGGCCGAAATCGAAAAGCTCTGGAAGCAGGGACAGGACTGGCTGAAAGCCGCGGGCGCCGAGATCGTCGAAATTTCGCTGCCGCATACGAAATACGCGCTGCCGGCCTATTACATCGTCGCCCCCGCCGAAGCCTCGTCGAACCTCGCCCGCTATGACGGCGTCCGCTACGGCGCGCGCGTGGCGGGCAGGGACGTCACCGAGATGTACGAAAACACCCGCGCCGCCGGCTTTGGCGCGGAAGTGAAACGGCGCATCATGATCGGTACCTACGTGCTTTCGGCCGGCTATTACGACGCCTATTACGTCCGCGCCCAGAAGGTCCGTACGCTCATCAAGCAGGATTTCGACACCGCCTTCGCAACGCGTGTCGACGCTGTCCTGACGCCGACCACACCGTCGGCAGCTTTCGCAATCGGATCAAAAGCTTCTGCCGATCCGGTGGAAATGTACTTGAACGACATTTTCACCGTCACCGTGAACATGGCGGGGCTTCCCGGCATTTCCGTTCCGGCGGGATCGTCGGCCGAAGGTCTGCCGCTCGGCCTACAGCTCATCGGCCGTCCGTTCGACGAGGAAACTCTGTTCGCGCTCGGTCAGGTGATCGAAGACAGCGCCGGCGTCCATGCGAAGCCCGAGGCCTGGTGGAAATGACCGGCAATCCGGCCCTGGCGGCCTGCCGCGCCGAGATCGATGCCCTCGATGCCGAATTGGTTCGCCTTCTGGGCCGTCGCCTCGAGGTCGTCGAGCGCGTCATCGCCATAAAAGGGCAGCACGGAATTCCCGCGCTTCTGCCCGATAGGGTGGAAGAGGTCGTAGCCCATGTCCGTGAGGAGGCCGAAACCTGCGGCGCCCCTGCGGATCTGGCAGAGACATTGTATCGTGCGCTGATCGCGTGGACGGTCGATTACGAAGAGCGCAAGCTCGGGAAGTGACTGACATGAACCTCGAGACCTTCAAGGCCAGCGCCGCACGGGACGAGCCACCCGCGGACATTCCGCCGGCGCTTGCCGCATTGTGGTGGATGAAGAAGGGCGACTGGGAAAAGGCGCATGCCACCGCCCAGGACGATCACTCGAAAGACGGCGCCTGGGTGCACGGCCATCTTCACCGTGTCGAGGGCGATCTCGACAACGCCGCCTATTGGTACGGACAGTCCGGCCGAACGCGCGCCACGCTGCCGTTGGAGGAGGAGTGGGACGCGATCGCCGCCGCCCTTCTCGCCAGCGTCAAGACGGGGGTGGTCTGATGATCCGCGCCATGACGCTTCTGACGTTTCTTCTGGCGGCGCTGCCCGTCTCGGCGGCTCAGCTGCGTCCGGTCACCAAGACCGACCTTTGCATCTCGGCCAATATCGACGGGCAGAAAGTCTCCGGTCCGGCGACAGTCGAAGCCTGCTCCGAACAGCGGCTCGATCAGGAATTCCGCAAGGGTGACCGCGACGTGCTGTTCGTCAACGGGGGCTGTCTGCAAGTCGTCCGATACAATGACAAGCCCGGTTTTGGTGTCTTTGCGGCTCCCTGCCACGGCAGGGACGGCCAGAGATGGCGCCTGACCGGCGACGGCCGCTTCGTCAGCGACACGCGTAAATGCCTCGCCATCTCCGGCGCGCTCGCCGCCGGCTCGAGCCTCGAAGCCGCCGAATGCGCGGACAAGCCAGAAGACCAGACCGCCCAGAAATGGGCCGTCTACGGACGGTTTTAGGAACACATCAATGCTCATGGAAACCCGCCCCGCCGATCCGAAGAAGCTCATCCAGGGCGCGACCGCCGACTGGGAAGTCATCATCGGCATGGAAGTCCACGCCCAGGTCACCTCGGAAGCAAAGCTCTTCTCCGGCGCCTCGACCGAGTTCGGCCGCCCGCCGAATTCCAACGTTTCGCTCGTCGATGCCGCGATGCCCGGAATGCTGCCGGTCATCAACGAGGAGTGCGTGCGGCAGGCCGTCAAAACCGGCCTCGGCCTGAAAGCCGAAATCCACTCGCATTCGGTGTTCGACCGGAAGAACTATTTCTATCCGGATCTGCCGCAGGGCTATCAGATTTCGCAGTACAAAAGCCCGATCGTCGGCGAGGGCGAGGTCGTGCTCGACATGCCTGAAGGTCAGGTCACGATCGGCATCGAGCGTCTGCATCTTGAGCAGGATGCCGGAAAATCGATCCACGATCAGGATCCGCAGAACTCCCTCGTCGATCTCAATCGGTCCGGCGTCGCGCTGATGGAGATCGTTTCGAAGCCCGATATCCGCTCCTCGGAAGAGGCGCGCGCCTATGTCACAAAGCTCCGCACCATCCTGCGTTATCTCGGCACCTGCGACGGCGACATGGAGAAGGGCAGCCTCCGCGCCGACGTCAACGTGTCGGTACGCAAGCCCGGCGCGCCGTTCGGCACACGCTGCGAAATCAAGAACGTCAATTCCATCCGTTTCATCGGCCAGGCCATCGAATACGAAGCCCGCCGCCAGATCGGCATTCTGGAGGACGGCGGTTCGATCGATCAGGAAACCCGCCTGTTCGATCCCGGCAAGGGCGAGACGCGGTCCATGCGCTCGAAGGAAGAGGCGCACGATTACCGTTATTTCCCCGATCCCGATCTCCTGCCGCTCGACCTGCCGGACGGCATGATCGACGAACTGAAGGAACACCTTCCGGAACTTCCCGACGAGAAGAAGGCCCGCTTCCAGACGGAATACGGGCTCTCGCCTTACGACGCCAACGTGCTCGTCGCCGAAAAGGCATCCGCCGATTTCTTCGAGACGGTGGCCAAGGGCCGCGACGGCAAGCTCGCCGCGAACTGGGTCATCAACGAATTGTTCGGCCGCCTCAACAAGGAAGGCCATGACATCGAGACGAGCCCGGTTTCGGCCGCCCAGCTCGGCGGGCTTGATCGATCTCATCAAGGACAACACGATCTCCGGCAAAATCGCGAAGGACGTGTTCGAGATCGTATGGACGGAAGGCGGCGATCCGAAAGAGATCGTCGAAACGCGCGGTCTGAAACAGGTGACCGATACCGGCGCCATCGAAAAGGCGGTCGATGAGATCATCGCCGCCAACTCGGAAAAGGCCGAGCAGGCAAAGGGCAAGCCTGGAATGCTCGGCTGGTTTGTCGGCCAGGTCATGAAATCGACAGGCGGCAAGGCCAATCCCCAGGCGGTGAACGACCTCCTGAAGGCGAGACTGGGGATTGAGTGACCACGTCGGCGCACGGGGACGTCGCCTCGACGGGCTGATCGACCGCCTGTCGAGCCCGGGTGGCATCGCGGTCTTCTGGGTTCTCTACGGCTGCCTGTTCTCGGCGATCTATTTCGCCTTCACGCGGACGCTCGCCCTCGACGACGCCGTGTCGGCCGAGCTGATGCAGCGCCATCTCGCGCCCGCCTATCAGATCCGCAATCCGCCGGCCTTCGAGTGGATGCTGTGGCTCGTCCAGCAGGTGTTCGGCTCGGGCCTGCTGTCCTTTGTCGTCCTGCGCTACATCCTCATTGCGGCTTTCGGTGTTCTCACCTTCGCCGCCGTCCGTCAGGCGACGGGCGACCGCCGTCTCGCCGCGGCGTTTTCCGTCTCGCTGCCGCTGTTCTTCTGGCTTGGCTGGGATTTCCATTATCGCGTCACCCACTCGCTCGGCCTCCTCGTCTTCGGCCTCGGCGCCTGGATCGCGCTCATCCGCTATCGCGAACGGCCGGACGCGAAAACCGCGGTGCTCGCGGGTCTTCTGATCGGTGCGGCTTTCGTCTCGAAGTGGAACATCTGCATCTTCTTCGGCGCGCTTCTCGTGGTCTTCGCGGCCGATCCGAAGGGCAGGGCGGCGCTCGCGAACTGGCGCACGTCGTTCATCGCCCTTGGGGCACTCCTCCCGGTCTTGCCGCCCCTTCTGTGGCTCCTGGCGCGGCGGAGCACGGTCACGGACCAGGTGGCGGGCCGCATCATCGTCGACCGCCCGGCCTATCTCGACTTCATCGGCACCGGCATTCTCGATCTCGTCGTCGCGGTCGTGCTGTTCCTGCTGCCGTGGCTTGCCTTCGTAGCGGGTGCGGCCGCGCTCAGCCGCGCTCCGCGCAAGGCGCTTTCATCCGACCCCGCCAGTCCGACTGACGCCGGCAGGCTGGCGCTGCGGGTCACAGGCGTGGCCCTTCTTATCGCGCTCGGGCTCATCCCGTTCATCGGCGCCGCACATACAGACTTCCGCTATATGTATCCGCTCTTCCTGGTGTTTCCGGTCGGGGTCGCGGGCTTGATCGCAGGTCGCGTCGACAGCGCCCGCTTCGCCCGAGCGATCCTCGTTGCGAGCCTTTGCATGATCGCCATCGCCTCCGTCATCCGGGTGGGGGCGCTCAACCAGCCCGACGCCGAAAGGGCCCGGGGTCAGGAGGCTCTCCGGCCCTATGAGGGATTGGCTGAGGATCTTGCTCGTCGCGACTTCGCCGCCGCAGATATCGTAACGCTCGATCCGCGCGACGCCGGAAATCTCGGGAGCCTTCTGCCCGAAGCCCGTGTCCGGGCGCTGGCGAGCAATCGTGAAGACACGCCGCCATCGGACACCAGACGGGCATGTGTCGTGCTGTGGCACGGCCAGACGGTGCAGCTTCCGGCTTCTTCCGCCGTACCGGATGTGCCGGAGGATATTCGCCGTCTTGGGGGTGAGCTTGCGCCTTCGGCCGTCTTCGCGCTGCCGGTCGAATGGCCGAAGCCGCTGTGGGGGCCGGTGCGCCGAACGACCTGGTTCGCGATATCCGGCGAGAGCGCGGCTCCTGTCTGCGCACGCGCGCGCTAACCTGATCGACTTCATGTCTCTATCGGTGCCGGGAACCGGCCGGGACGAGCCCGGCCGGCCGTCAAACGGTCAAGGCTTGGCGACGTGCCAGTTCGCAACGGAGCCGCCACCTGCGTCACCGGCCTTCTTGTCCTTGGCCCAGGTGTAGAGCGGCTTGCCCTTGTGGGCCCATTGTTTCGCGCCGTCTTCGCGCGTCACCAGCGTGAATTCGCCACTCGCTTTGTCGGAGGCCGCTGCAGCGGCCGGAGGCCAGTTCGTGGCGCAGCCGCCAGTGCAGTTCGACTTGCCCGCGGCGTCCTTGTCGAAGGTGTAGAGCGTCATGCCCTTGTGATCGACGAGAGTGGGACCTGCGGAGGTTGTGCCCGGCTTCGGGGCCTCGGCAAAAGCGGGTGTCGCGGCAAGCGCGAGCAGGGCGGCGCAAATGGCTATACGCATGGTCGTCTCCAATTTTCGCGGGGCACGGGGGCGCCCGGCCCTACCGCATTAGCCACCTAGCGTTGCGGGAATGTGTCTTCAATCCCTCTCGAGATGACTCGAAATCCTAGAGGAGCGTCTGACGATCGGTTTTTTTGATTTCTTGGATATTGCTTCGCGATTTTTAGAAATGGTCGCAGTCGGAAATGCTCCTCCCCGCGAGGCGGGAGAGGAGGTGCCGTACCTACATTCGGGCTTAGGGCTTCGCGACCTTCCAGTTCGCAAGGGCGCCGCCGCCTGCGTCACCCGGCTTCTCATCCTTGGCGAAGGTGTAGAGCGGCTTGCCCTTGTGGGCCCACTGCTTGGCGCCATCCTCGCGGGTCACGTGCGTGAAATCGCCGCTCTCTTTGTCGGAGGCTGCTGCCGCGTGCGGGGGCCAGTTTGTGGCGCAGCCGCCAGTGCAGCTAGATTTGCCGGCGGTGTCCTTGTCGAAGGTGTAGAGCGTCATGCCCTTGGCGTTGACGAGAGCGGGGCCTGCGGAGGTCGTGCCCGGCTTCGGGGGCTCGGCAAAAGCGGGTGTCGCGGCAAGCGCGAGGAGGGCGGCGTAAACGGCAATACGCATGGTCTTCTCCGATTTTTCGCTGGGCAGGGGCGCCCGGCCATACCGCAGTAGCCACCTAGCGTTCGGGAGTATGTCTTCAATGCCTCAAAAATGGTGACGCTCGAAAGGCCGGCCTCTATCCCTCTGCGACAAAATTGAACTTCGGATTGAACAAAATTCGGCGACCGACCATTTCCTATCCACCTCGACCCACCCGGCCCATGAAACGCGTGCTCCTCGCCTTCCTCATCTTCTTCCTCCTCCCCCTCGGAACCCACGCGGTCTGGTGGTGGAACCAGGGCTGGCCGGATTCCTGGTCGGATGCCGATTGGTCGTCCGCCGAACTGCTCCCCAAGGCGGAGCAGGAGCCCGATGCGGTGGTGCATGTGCTCGGCGCACGCGTCGGCAATTGGCGGGGTATCTTCGCCCATCATTCCTGGGTCGTGATCAAGGAGAAGGGCGCCGTTCGCTACACTCGCTACGACGTCGTCGGCTGGGGCCAGCCGGTCCGCACCAATGTCCGCGAGGTCGACGGCAGGTGGTACGGCAACACGCCGGTCGTGCTCGCGAGTTTGCGCGGGTCGGCGGCCGAGGCGGCGATCCCGAAGATCAAGGCCGCCGTCGCGAACTATCCTTTCGCTGGGCTCGGCACCTACCGCGCCTGGCCCGGTCCGAACTCCAATACCTTCGTCGCGCACATCGCCGGCGAAGTTCCCGAACTCGTTCCGGCCCTGCTGCCGACTGCGCTCGGTAAGGACTTCCGCGAGCCCGGCCTGTTCGCGGGCCGCGCCCAGAGCGGCCGCGGCTGGCAGATTTCGTGGAACGGGGTGGCCGGCATCACAATCGGCTGGATCGAGGGTTTCGAGATCAATTTTCTCGGTGCGGTTGCCGGGGTGGACTTCAGGCGTCCCGCAATCAAGCTGCCGGGTTGGGGGCGGATCGGATTATCGCCCGTCGCACAAAATGCTCACGCTATCCCGTTGAACGGAGCCACAAAGCAGCTTAGCTGAGGTGCACCGTTCTCCGGAGATTCCATTCATGGCCGCCGTCCAGAAAAACCCCATCGATCTGTATTTCTGGCCGACGCCCAACGGCTTCAAGATCACGATCTTTCTGGAAGAGGCGGGACTGCCGTACCGGATCATCCCGGTGAACATCGGCAAGGGCGATCAGTTCAAGCCGGAATTTCTCGCTTTCTCTCCCAACAACCGCATGCCCGCGATCATAGATCCCGAGGGCCCGGACGGTCAGCCGATCTCGGTCTTCGAGTCCGGTGCCATCCTGCAATATCTCGGCCGCAAGACAGGCCTGTTCTATCCGACCGACGAGCGCAAACGCGTCGAGGTCGAGCAATGGCTGATGTGGCAGATGGGCGGCCTCGGGCCGATGGCCGGCCAGACGAACCACTTCCGCCTCTACGCCCCCGAACAGATTCCGTACGCCATCGAGCGCTACACGAACGAAACCAACCGTCTGTACGGCGTGATGAACAAGCGCCTCGCCGACCGCGATTACCTCGCGGGCGATTTTTCCATCGCCGACATGGCCTGCATCGGCTGGGCCCGCGGCTGGCAGCGGCAGGGCCAGGACATCACCCAGTTTCCTCATCTGAAAGCCTGGATCGAGCGCATGGAAGCGCGCCCCGGCGTCCAGCGCGGGCTGGCCGTGAAAGCCGAGGGCGAGGCATATGACCTCTCCAAGGACAAGGACGTGCAGAAGATCCTTTTCGGTCAAAGGGCGCGCTGATACCGCGTCTTGATTGAAATCAGGGGGAACTAGGCCCGCTTATGGAACGTTCGTCTTCCGAAATCGACGCGCTCGCGCTTCGTCATTCGGAGGGAACTCGATGGCCACCGCACCCAGAACCGCAAGAGCTGCCGGAACCAAGGCGAAGCGGCCCACCACGCGCCGCAAATCGGCCGCGCCGCGCCGTCGCGCCCAACCTTTGTCCCGCAGCGCCGACACAACGATTAACGAGATCGAAAAGCTTCGCGACGATCTTGTCCGCCTGAGCCACAACGTTGCGGCTCTCGCGCAGACGGGCGCGACGTCGGCGCGCGACACCGTCACCGAGACCGCGTCCGACCTTTTCGATACGGGCATCGATTATGCCCGTACCGCCGAGGGCCGGGTCCGCGGTATGGCCGAGGACGTCGTCAAACAGGTCGAGCGCAATCCGCTCGCGGCTGTCGGTATCGTGTTCGGCGTCGGATACATTATCGGCCTGCTGAGGCGCCGCTGATGCTGCAGGCTCTGCTCGCCTCGGGCGCACTCTTTCAAAGCATCAAGGCCGAGGCGTCGGCCAGGCTTCAGCGCTTGGCCTTCATGCTCGCCTGTGCCGTCGCTGCCCTGATGTTCCTCTCTGTCGGCCTCCTGGCTTTGGCCGTCGCCGCCTATTTTGCCCTGATCCCGCATTTCGGCGAAATCGGCGCCGCGAGCATGGTCGGCGGTGTCGCGATCCTGATCGCCCTCATCCTGATTGCGGTCGGCACCCACGACCGTTCGGCGAAAGCCGCGACCAGAGAGACGCCGGCAGCCTCGGATTCGCCGCTTCCGGGCCTCACGGAAGCCGTCGGCGCCGCGCCGGCTCCCTGGCTCCTCGGGGCTTTGGCGCTCGGCCTCTTCCTCGGCCGCAAGCGCTGAGCGTCAATCCCGGGCATGGTTTCCGGAGTATTGAGAGCGGAACGACCAGCATAGCCTCGATTCACGCCGAAGTCGGTGGTTCTCAATGTCTTTAATGGCTAGCAATACGTAAAGTTTACTTTGCATTTTAGTTTAGTTTAACTTCAATTAAGTCTGTGTTTTAAGCGTCCATACAGACGATGAGGCCAAACTCTCCTCAAGGCGAAAACACGTCGCCCCGGCCAGAAGGCCGGACAATGGGAGAGTAAGATGAAGTTCCTGGATATCGGCACGCTGGAGACGGCAGCCCTCGGAGCGCCCAATGCGCGCGGAGATGTCTTCGTTCAGCTGGGCCTGATGTATTCCACCGGCCGTACCGTACCGACGGACCGCGTGGCGGCTCACAAATGGTTCAACCTCGCGGCCTTCAAGGGCCATATGGAAGCAGCACAGCTCCGCAAGGAACTGGCCGCGGAAATGAGCGAGGACGACATCGCCGAAGCTCAGCGCGCGGCGCGTCAGTGGATCACGACGCACTGATCGGTTGGTCAGTTTCCGGGTTTGACCGCCGGCGGCGACCATGATCCTTCGAGCGGAGCTGCTTTCGGCCAATAGGCGCGCATGAAGTGGGAGAAATTGGCACCCTTCGGCGAGGGCCAGCCAATTGAGGCGTCAGTCGCCCTCCGGCAGATTCGGCCTGCACGTACAATGTGAGGGATCTGCCGCGTCGCCGAACAAGATGCCCGGCAGCGAAGTGAAAGCGCGTGGAGCGGAGCGCGCCCATTCCTGCGCCGACGCTGTCTGGAAGACTGCAGCGACTGGCTGCTGTAAGCAGAGCGCTGCGTCGAGGTCCTCGACAGGCTGCCGGGTCGCCACGGGAACATCGTCAAACCGCTTGGCGTTCGCGCTATTCTGTCGCAGACTAGAAGTAGCTGAAGCGGTCGTCACTCTGCTCTTCCGTGCAAAGTTAGCACCAGATTCCTGGCGGACGATGATCCCGGCGTAGCGTCAGGGGGGATTGAGACATGTTGCAGCCTCGCGTCGTCCTCATGGCGATCGCGGCCTTGTTCGCCGCCGATTCTGCCCAGGCCACCGAAGCCGTTGCTGGCCGCTATGTGGCGGCAGCCTTCGCGGGCCCAGGTGCTGGAATAATTCCGCCGGTGCCCGGTATGTACTGGGACGTCTCCAACGTCTTTTATACGGGAAACACGGCCGGCGAGGTTCCGTTCGGCGACACGACTATCGCCGTCGGCCTCGACGCGACGACCTTCGGGACCGCTCTGATCGGCATTTACGTGCCTAAGTGGGATCTGCCGGGGAATTGGACCTACGCCACCCTGGGCGCGCTGCCGTTCGGATGGAGCGAGGCCACCGCCGCAATCGGTCCCTTCGAGGTGACCCAGACGGAGGTGGGCCTCGGCGACATCGGGTTCGCGCCGCTGCTGCTCGGCTGGCACAACGACGCCCTGAACACATTCGTCTCCTTCGGGCTCACCGTGACGGCCCCTACCGGGGTGTGGGAGGAAGGCAGGATCGCCTTCATCGGCCTGAACTACTGGACATTCAGCCCGAGCATCGGCTTCACGCGCCTGATCCCCGAGCACGGCCTCGATCTATCGGCCTACCTTGGCGTCGACATCAACACGAGGAATCCCGACACCGACTATTACAGCGGCGCGATGGCCCATCTCGACCTGTCGGTCACCAAGAGCGTGACGGAGAACCTGTCCTTCGGCGCCATCGCGGGCTTCCTGTACCAGGTCGAGGACGACGACAGCGCGTTCGCCGACGCCCGCAACGGCTTCAAGGGCCGCGCGATCGCGGTCGGACCGCTCGTCCAGTACAAGGCGACGTTCGACGAGGACTCCGAGGTCTACTTCAAGCTGAGCTGGGCGCACGAGATCGAGGTCGAAAACCGCCTGAAGGGCGACGGGGTCTTCCTGGAGGTCAGCGGAAAGTTCTGAGGAGCCGCCTTCGGTTCGCGCCCTCCTAGACAGGTCCGGAACATGCCCAAGCGGCCCACGCCGCGAAGCGAAGCCTCGCGGGCACGAGAGAAACGGACAGTGCGCAGCGCCCGGGTGGCGTCGGGCCAGCCGCCTTTACAATACGGCCAGGCCCGCGCGTCGCGCACCGTCTATGACGAGGCCGGACAGGTCCTCGACGAAATGTAAGGACTCCAGCTCGCCGCGCAGTTCCCGTCCATAGCGCGGCCGTACTTTCAGCACGGCTTCGATTTCAGAGCGCGCCTCGTCGTTCTGGCCGAGGGCGGCATGAGCCGCCGCGCAGATGACATCCAGCAACGGAAAATCTGCATCGATCTTCGAAACATTATCGACTGCCTCGGCGTACTCGCCGCGCCGGTAGGCGTCGAGCGCCAAAATCATGTAAGCGGACGGGCGGACCCGTGTTCCGGCGGCCATCGAACGCCGCACGAGACCGGCGCCTTCGTCCCATTGGCCGCGCGCGAATTTCCGGACACCGACAGCGGCGAGAATTTCGGGATCGTTGGGATTGAGTTCGAGAGCCCGCGCGCCCGCCGCCGCTGCTTCGGAAAACTCGCCACGGCGGAAATGCGCAACCAGCAAAGACATGTGTGCAAGCTCGGATTCCGGCGCCAGAGACGCCGCCCGCTGTGCCGCTTGAAATGCGATGCCGCCCAGGCTGACCTCGGACACAGTGCGCTGCAAAGGCTGCTGCTCCTTGAGATAGATGAGCGCGAGCAGGGCCCAGGCGTCGGCATATTCGGGAGTAAACGCGACGGTCTGCTCGAGGCATCGCCGCACCGTGAGGTCGGTGGCGCTGAAAGGCGCGCCCTGGACGGCGCGGGCGCGAAGCACGCAGGTGTAACCACGTGCCGTCCGGTATGTCGCGGCGATCTGTTCGCGCGCGCGAACCACTCCTTCCGGTTCGCTCACACGCGCCGCAATGCGGCGCGCGACTTCGTCCTCGATAGGCTCCGAGAAAGACTGGTCTCGTTCGCGGTCGACATTCTCCGACCACAGAATTTCTCCACTCCGCTGGTCCGCCACGCTCCACCAGAAGCGAAGCATGTTTCCGCTGACGCGGACGCTCGCGCTGACGGTGTATACGGCCGATGCTGCGTCGTGATCGCCGATTGCCTCTCCGCTGCGCGAATAGACCAGCCTCAGGCCGGAAAACCGCGATAGGCCGGAGACAAGGGATTGGCCGAGGCCTGTCGCAATAGCCTGCGACTCCGGACTGTCGGTCACGCTCACCACGGGCTCGACGACGACAATCGGCGCGGCGTCGTGAAACGACCGTAGCGACAGGGAGAGATGAGGCTTCCAGCCGGCAAACAGCAGGACGATGCCGGCAATCAGACCCGCACCGACGCCTCTGTAGATCCAGCGGACGTGCTTCGCCCGTCCGGAAGACGCCGGCAAGGTTTCGGCCACCGAGCCGGAGGATCGGTGTTTCGAAGCGTGAACTCGGGAACATATCCGCCCTTGGGCAGCACGATCCGCACCGGCTCCTGGGCGCCCGGACCGTCGTAATAGGCCGCCAGAGCGGACCTCAGCCGCGTCGCTTCAATGCGAACGATCGGGTCCGTCGCACCGTCGAAATCGTCGGCACGACCGAATACATCCACCGCGATCGTGTAGGATTTTATGCGTTCGGCCCGTCCGCCCAGTTTCTCGTCGACGACGAAGCGCAGGAAACGCCGGTTGCGGTCCGACATCCGTAAGCGCTCGTCGACCGTCAGGCGGTCGAGCGCCGCGCGTATAAGGTCTTCGGCTGGTGCGGGGGCGGATGGACGCCCTTCCGAGGAAGGTTCGTTTTCACCGGGTTGCCTCACCATGTGTCGGTGAGGCGTCTCTGCTACGTAATCGCGCGCTCGTGGAGTTGCGGCGTGACTGTCACTCAACATCGGCGGCCTCCCCTGCATGGAGGAACGTGGGACCAGGATCGGATCGAGTTGCCTCGATAATCGCTATTACGCGCCCGACTGCCGTGAATTGAACGGTAACAGGTATCTCGCCCCGTGCAACGTTCGCGTGGTCGAGGTAGGCCACGATCTCTTCGATGAAGTCCCGATCTCTTCGATGGAGTTAAGTATCCGGTTGCGAATCCGGGGCGATTGCGCAGGGGAGGTAGACGATTGCGCAGAGGAGGTAACTGTCGCGCGCCATAACCGTTACGTGCTTCCGAAGATGAAAAGCCTTGGCCATGTTAGTCGGCGCCGTTCCGGCAGGACGGCTAAAGCCCCGGAAGCATTTCTCTCGGCACTCCCCAGCCCCCAAGCCGAGGTTGAAGGATGGGCCTGCATCCATCCTGCTTCCGGGGCGACCAGTCTCTGGAATTTTTCCGACATGCTGAAATAGACCGCGTCGCGCTCAAGCTGATCTCGATATCGAGTTCCGGAGCCCGGCTCGGGCTTATGGCTTAAAGGCCGGTTCTGTAACCGTTACCGGCGGTCGCGTAACTCACGCTCGGGGGCGCAACGTGCCCAGACTTCTGTTCCGGCTGGTGCGGGCAGGCAGGAGTTCGAGTGTCGGAGATTGCGGCTACCCCCGATGTTCGCGTCGCAGCGCCGTTCCGGAGTTCGGCCGTGAGCGAGTTCGGCGACACGATGCAGAGGTCCGGGGACGATGATCGCGGCCCGGCCCGATGGCCCGCTGTCGCCCCGCTACTATCTCCAGCCCTTCACGCACTCCGCTCCTCGGCTTTGTTCCGTACCTTCTGTTGCGCGGCCCGGTCGATCGTGTCGCGCGGTGGTGGATGCGCCGGCGCGCTGAGGGCCGGCGATGACCGAAGCCCTCTCCAGGCCCCCCATGAGCGCGGAAGACATCTCGGTTCTGCTGTCGTCGCGGCGGACGGGGATGTCATTCCAGCGCACGCGCATGAGCGCCGACCGCACCCTGATGTCGGTGATCCGCACCTCGCTGTCGCTGATCAGTTTCGGATTCACGATCTTCCAGGTGTTCCAGAAGCTGCGCGACCAGGATGTGCTGACCGCCGCCGCGCCGGCACGCAATTTCGGCATTGCGCTGGTCGGCCTTGGCATCGCGATGCTGATCGGCGGCATCCTCTATCACCTGCAGTTCATGGCGGCGCTGCGCGTGGAGCGCAACGAGATGGCGGAGCAGGGGCTTATCCGGGGCGTCAGCCCGTTCCCGCCTTCGCTCACGCTTTTCACCGCGATCGTTCTGCTTCTGATCGGCATCTTCGCGATCGTCAGCATGGTGTTCCGCGTCGGCCCGTTCGGATGAACCCTATCCCAGGAGGCGAACATGGCCCTGAAAGAGTACAAGCCCGGCACCACCTTCCCCGGCTATATGGGCCGCACGGTCGATGAATCCGAACCCGCGTGGCCCGCGCCGGAGCGGGCCAGAAAGGGCGCGCCCAATGTGCTCTTCATCGTCATCGACGACACCGGCTTCGGCCAGCTCGGCTGCTACGGCTCGCCGATCAGTACGCCCAACATCGACAGGCTGGCGAAGAACGGTCTGCTGTTCACGAACATGCACACGACGGCACTATGTTCGCCATCGCGCTCCTGCGTGCTCACGGGCCGCAATCACCACACCAACGCAATGTCATGCATCACCGAAGGCTCGACGGGCTTTCCGGGCGGCAACGGCGCGATTCCGTTCGAGAACGGTTTCATTTCGGAAATACTTCAGCAGAAAGGGTATGGGACCTACTGCGTCGGAAAATGGCATCTGACGCCGTCCGAGCAAATCAGCGCGGCAGGACCCTATGACCGCTGGCCCCTCGGCCGCGGCTTCGATCGCTACTACGGCTTCCTCGGCGGCGATACGCACCAATATTATCCCGAGCTCGTCTACGACAATCATCAGGTCGCGCCGCCGAAGACGCCGGAGCAGGGCTATCATCTCACCGAGGATCTCGCGGATCGGGCGATCGGATTCATCGCAGACCTCAAGCAGATCGCTCCCGACAAGCCGTTCTTCCTGTACTTCGCACCCGGCGCAAACCACGCGCCCCATCATGTGCCGAAGCAATGGGCCGACAAGTACAAGGGCAAGTTCGACGCCGGCTGGGACGCCTATCGGGAAACGGTGTTCGCCAGGCAGAAAAAACTGGGCATCATGCCCGAGCACGCCAGGCTGTCGCGCCACGATCCTGATGTTCAGGACTGGTCGAAACTGCCTGCCGACGAGCGCAAACTCTATGCGCGGATGATGGAGGTGTTCGCCGGCTTCTCCGAGCACATGGACCATCAGGTCGGCCGTCTCATCTCGTTCCTCGAGGATATGGGACAGATCGACAACACTCTGATCATGCTGATCTCCGACAACGGGGCGAGCGCGGAGGGCGGTCCCCACGGTTCGGTCAACGAGAACAAGTTCTTCAACAATGTTCCGGACGACCTGCAGCAGAACATCGCGGCCATCGACGAGCTCGGCGGCCCGAAATATTTCAATCATTACGCCTGGGGTTGGACGCATGCCGGCAACACGCCGTTCAAGCGCTGGAAACGCGAAACCTATCGCGGCGGCGTGTCAGATCCCTTCATCGTGCACTGGCCGAAAGGCATAAAAGCACGTGGAGACATCTGCCATCAGTTCACGCACGCGATCGATATGATGCCGACGGTGCTTGAGGCGCTGGGAGTCGAGGCGCCGGAAAAGGTGAAGGGCTACACCCAGTCTCCGATCGAGGGCGTCAGCTTCGCCCATGTGTTCGAAAACACCAGGGCGAAGAGTTGGCATCACACCCAATACTTCGAAATGTTCGCGCACCGCTCGATCTATCACGATGGCTGGCGGGCGGTGTGCCCGGTTCCCGGGCCATCCTTCACCGAGGCGAAGGCGTTTTTCGGTCAGCTCAAACTGACGGAAGAAAGCTGCGCAAGCTCGATGAGACCGGCTGGGAGCTCTACGACCTGTCAAAAGACCCGACCGAGACCACGGACCTTGCCGCGACGAACCACGACAAGCTGATCGAGATGATCGCGATCTGGTACGCGGAAGCGGGTAAATACCGCGTCTTCCCGCTCGACAGCCGCGGCACAATGCGGTTCGCCGACGAACGGCCGCAACTGACGAAGGATCGTCTGACATATGTGTACTATCCAGGCACGCAGATGGTGCCGGAGAATGTCGCGGTCAAAGTCCTGAACCGCCAGCACACGATCTCCGTCGATGTCGAGATTCCGGAAGGCGGAACGGAGGGCGTTCTCGTCTGCCATGGCGGCAACGTCGGCGGCTACACTTTGTTCGTGCAGGGCGGCAAGCTCCATTACGTCCACAATTATGTCGGCGCCGAAGAATTCCGCCTGGAATCGGAAACGCCGGTTCCGGAAGGCAAAGTCGAACTTCGCTACGAATTCACGCCGACTTCGCAGCCCGATTTTGCCAGGGGCAGGGGGGCGGCCGGTAACGCCAGGCTCGTGATCAACAGGAAAAGCGTCGGAGAAACGCAGTTTCCCTACACGGTTCCGCTGGCGCTCGGCATCGGAGGCGGCGTGCATATCGGCAAAAACCCCGGATCTCCGGTCACGGAATTGTATGGGCCGCCATTCGCGTTCGGCGGAAAAATCCGGCGCGTCACGATCGATGTGACATCCAAGAAATTCCCTGGCGGGAAAGAAGAAAAGGAAGCGCACGCGCGTAAGGAAATGGCGCGGCAGTAGACGCCGTTTGAGCAAGACATTGCGTCCGGCGGACGCTCATGTAGCGACAGGAGATGCGTATCATGGCCAGGAACGGAAAAAACGGAAAGTCCGATAAGCCGAACATCCTCGTCATCTGGGGCGACGATATCGGCCAATCCAATCTGAGCTGCTATTCGCACGGCGTGATGGGTTATCAGACGCCCAATATCGACCGGATCGCCAAAGAGGGGATGATGTTCACCGATTCATACGGTGAACAGTCCTGTACGGCGGGGCGCTCGTCCTTCATCACCGGCCAGAGCGTCTATCGCACCGGTCTCTCCAAAGTCGGTATGCCGGCCGCGCCGCAGGGCATGTTGGACACGATCGTGACCATCGCGGCTCTGCTGAAAGGCCAGGGTTATGTCACCGGCCAGTTCGGAAAGAACCATCTCGGCGATCTCAACAAGCATCTGCCGACCAATCACGGTTTCGATGAGTTCTTCGGAAACCTCTATCATCTGAACGCCGAGGAAGAGCCCGAGATGGAAAACTATCCATCTGAAAAGGACTTCCCGAACTTCAGGAAGAACTTCGGACCGCGCGGGGTCATCCACTCCTGGGCGACCGACAAGGACGACGCGACGGTCATGCCGCGCTGGGGCAAAGTCGGCAAGCAGAAGATCGAGGACACCGGACCTCTCACCAAGAAGCGTATGGACACCTGCGACGACGAGTTCGCCGCCGCCGCCAAGGATTTCATGAAGCGGGCGAACGATGACGGCAAGCCGTTCTTCGTATGGCTCAACACCACGCACATGCATCTGTTCACGCACCCCAAGCCGGAGAGCAAGGGGCAGGCCGGCCGTTGGCAGTCCGACTACCACGACACCATGATCGATCACGACAAGCTCGTCGGTGAGGTGCTCGACTATCTCGAAGAGCTCGGCATCGCCGACGACACCTTCGTCATGTACTCGACCGACAACGGCCCGCACATGAACTCCTGGCCGGATGCGGGCATGACCCCGTTCCGCAGTGAGAAGAACACAAACTGGGAAGGCGCATTCCGCGTTCCTCTACTCGTGCGGTGGCCGGGCCATGTCGAGCCGGGGTCGATCGCCAACGGGATCGTGCAACACCACGATTGGCTGCCGACCTTCCTCGCCATGGCGGGCCAGCCCGATATCGTCGATAAAGTGAAAAAGGGCTACAAGGCTATAGGGCGTACCTACAAAAATCATATCGACGGGTTCAATCTGCTCGATTACCTGACCGGAAAAGCCGAGGACAAGTCCTCGGCAGCTCTATTTCTACTTCAGCGACGATGGCGACGTGCTGGCGATCCGGTTCGACAACTGGAAAATCGTATTCATGGAGCAGCGTGCCCCGGGGACGCTGCGGATATGGGCGGAGCCGTTCACGCCACTGCGCGTTCCCAAGGTGTTCAACCTGAGAATGGACCCGTACGAGCGGGCCGATGTCACGTCAAACACCTATTACGATTGGTGCCTGCACAATCTCTTCTTCATCTTCGCTGCTCAGACGGTCGCCGCGAAGTTTGTCGAAACGTTCAAAGATTTCCCGCAAGCGCAACATCCGGGAACATTCACCATCGATGCCGCAATGGCGAAAATGACCGAGGCGGCCGGCGGCGCGAACCACTGACGAAAGATGGGCGGCGGATTGTTCCGCCGCCCTCCCGTTCGAGGATTGAAGATGCCGGGACTAGAAGCGGCCAAACAAGTTCAGGTTGATGACGCGTGCCATCGACTGAAACGCTTTGCTGCAGGCGTCGTGATAGAGGCCTGTCAGTCCCCGATGGCCATCGGGGTCGTTGTTGAAATGGACATGCACGCCGCGCTGTTCGCGGGTGATCGGCGTATTGCAGCTTACGCACCAGGGTTCATGCGGACCGCCGCTGCCGCTGGCAGGCATAGGATCAAAGGCCAAGGAATTCTCTCCTGGGAAATCCCCCCACCTTCAGATTTACACGAGACCTCCGGACGGAAAACACCACTTTGGTCGATTTGGGCGGCAAAACAGGCCGTTGGCGGCGATCGGTCGCGGCAGATGGACGGTCCGGGATGAATCCGCTGCCCTCCTGGAACCCCGGCCCGGCTCGGTCCGCTATCCTCGATTTCGTCGCACGCGTCACGCACGGCGACAGCCCGGATTTCGTTCCCGTGCCGCAGCGCATCGCGGTCTTCGACAATGACGGCACGCTCTGGTGCGAATTTCCGATGCAGACACAGGTGTTCTTCGCCTTCGCGCAACTGGCGGCGATGGTGGAGAGCGATCCGGCGCTGAAGGACAAGCAGCCCTACAAGGCCTTCCTCGCCCATGACACCGCGAAACTTCACGAACTCGGCAAACAGGCCGTGTTCGAGTTCGCCTTTGCCACCCATGCCGGCATGACCGCCGGCGATTTCGACAGGCTTGCGCGCACATGGTTCGAGACGGCACGAAATCCGAAGCTCGACCGGCGCTTCGTAAAATGCACCTACCAGCCGCAGACCGAATTGCTCAGCTTCCTGCGCGAGAGCGATTTCAAGATATTCATCGTGTCCGGCGGCGGCGCGGATCTGATCCGGGCTTTCGCCGAGCTGGCCTATGGGATTCCTCCGGAGCAGGTCGTGGGCTCCAGCCTCAAGACGAAATTCGAGGTGGATGGGAACCGTGTGTCGCTGCGCAAGCTCTCCGAGCTGAACAGTTTCGACGACCGCGAGGAAAAGGTCGTCAATATCGGCCTGCATATCGGCCGCCGCCCGATCTTCGCATTCGGCAATTCGGACGGCGATCTCGCAATGCTGCGTTACACCAAAGCCGGCGAGGGGCCTCGTCTCGCGCTTCTCCTGCATCACGACGATGCGGAGCGCGAGTTCGCCTATGACCGGGACTTCAAGCTGAGCCCGTGCAGCGAGGCGCTCGACAAGGCCAAGGACTACGGAATCGAACTCGTCAGCATGAAGCGCGACTGGAACGAGGTGTTCGTTCCATGAGCCCATTTCTCGTATCCGCGACCGAATTCTCGACCACGATCATCGACACGATGGCGCTCATCATCATCGTGTTCGGCACGCTCGAAGCGTTTTACAGCGGCGTCGTTCTTGCCCTCTCCCGGAGCGACGCCGGCACTGAGCGCCGCGACATCTGGCTGCGTTATGCGCGCTGGCTCGTCGCGGCGCTCACTTTCCAACTCGCCGCCGACATCCTGCAAACCTCGATCGCGCCGGACTGGGAGACGGTCGGGCGCCTGGCCGCGATCGCGATCATTCGAACTCTGCTCAATTACTTCCTCGAAAAAGACCTCTCGGAAATCCGCGAGCGCCAGACTGCGCGGCGAGGGGTCCGTACCGCGAGAGGATCAAGATGATGCTGAACGCCCAGCACGCCCGCGATTCGGTGCCGATGTCGGCTTCAGGTGTGTGGTCCGTACTCCGCGGCCCTGAAGCCTGTCACCGGAGAGAGCCATGAACGCAATAAGAAGAGTTTTTCTCTCCCTACTGTTGTTGGCCTGCGTGTTGACGCCCGCGTACGCGCAAAATCTCCCACCGGACGTCGCGCGCCGCATGATCGAGCGTCGCGCCGCCGAGGCGGTTATCTGGGCTATGCCCGCGGTCAATTACGACCTGATGCTTCAGGAGATGCTGAACAAGACCGATGGCGAGATCAACCAGATCGTCTACTGGGGCCGTCCGCTCGACTGGCACAACCAAACACTGACGCCGAACCCGGACGCGATCTACCTGATGACGTTCCTCAATACCAAGGACGTCGGGCCGATGGTGATCGAGGTCCCGCCGGCGGAGGGGGGCTCGATCAACGGCAACATCGTCGATATCTGGCAAATGCCGCTCGAGGATGTGGGCCCGTCGGGCGCCGATCAGGGAAAAGGCGGTAAGTACCTGATCCTGCCTCCCGGTTATGCCGAGTCCGTACCGGAGGGCTATATCCCGCTCAAACCCGGCACGTTCGGCAGTTATGCGCTGCTGCGCTCGAACCTCAAGAGCCACAGCGAGGCCGATGTCTCGGCGTCGGTCGCCTACGGCAAGCGGATCAAGGTCTATCCGCTCTCGCAGGCGGCAAAGCCGCCGGAGACGATTTTCACCGACGCAAAGGATGTGCTGTTCGATTCCACCATTCGCTACGACCAAAGTTTTTTCACATCGCTCGACCGCATCGTGCAAAGCGAACCCTGGCTGGAAAGGGACCGGGCGATGATCGATCCGCTCCGGTCGCTAGGGATCGAGAAAGGCAAGACCTTTAACCCGGACGCCGGCACAAAGGATGCGATCGAGACGGGCGTCAAGGAGGCGAAGGCCTGGCTGGAAGCCAAGTACGATGCGGGTTTGCCGCCTTTCTACGACGGCAGCCATTGGACCATGCCGGCTTTCCCTGAACTCATTGCGGCAGCACAGGTCTCCTTTTCCGATCCCGACAAATATCCGACCGACGTCCGCGGGCTCACCTATTCCTACGCCTATATCGGCTTCAAGCGCCTCGGGACCGGCCAGTTTTATCTGATCAGCATCAAGGATAAGGACGGTCATGCGTTCGACGGCGGGAAATATTATCGCCTGACGGTGCCGCCGAGGCGCGCCGGTTGAGCAATACTCGTCGCTGACGGCTTACGACCGCGCCGACCCACGCTCTGATCCGCGACGTGCCGAGGGCCAGCCGCTCGTCGCAGATTCCGCAACTGCAGAAGAAACAGGACGGATCAATCGACATCTCCTCGGACCCTCGGCGCCCGGGGGAAAGGAATCGAACTACGATTCCTACGGATCCCAAGCGCGGCTTCGAAGTGATGTTCCGCCTCTACGCACCGACGAAAGCGTTGTTCGAGAAAACGTGGCGGCTGCCAGATGTCGAAGTGAAATGAGGGAGGGCAGGAGGTTGTCATGACAGAAGTCACGCCTCATGAAGCACGCCAGAGAGCCGCTACACCTTCCAACAAGGACATCCGTCTGAGAAGCCGCTCGCAAAGCATATGACGATGCGGACTTCTCGAGCCGCGATCCAGGCCTACAAGTTTTTCTACCCGACAGTATCGGGCGCGGCGATCGTCAAGGGCAATGAAGAGATCGGCTTGGTGCCCAACAAGGTCTTCACGGTCCCGAAAAGCCTGCCTTCGACGGTGCCTGGAAGCCGGGTGATTTCGAGACAGTGAGATAGACTCTGGGAGGGCAGGGAGCATCGCGATGTATGTGCGAGACGCCTTGCGGAGCTCTTTTAGAAGCGCTGTCTTCGCGGCGCTTTTGCTCGCGCTTCCCGCGCACGCCCAGACCGATCCCCTTCCGTCCTGGAACGACACCGGGACTAAGCAGGCGATCCTTGCGTTCGTGACCAAGGTCACGGCGGCGGGCACGCCCGATTTCGTGCCTGAGGCCGAGCGCATCGCCGTGTTCGACATGGACGGGACGCTCGTTCCGGAGCGCCCGGTGCCGATCGCGTTGATACCGATCCTCGCGGATGTGAAAGCCGCGGTCGCGGACAAGCCGCTGCTCGAGGACAGCCCGGCGATCGCGGCCCTCATCAAGGGCGACGCCGCGGGGGTGGTCGCCGCGGGCGAGCAGGGGATCAACGATGTCGTCGCGGCCGTGGCCAAGGGCAAGACCACGGAAGAGGTCGGCGCCAATATCCGCTCGCTGATGGACGCGACCACGCATCCGAAATTCGGCACGCCGCTCTCGCGCACCGTCTATCAGCCCATGCAGGAGCTTCTGAAACATCTGCGCGCCAATGGCTTTTCGACCTGGATCTGCAGCGGCAGCCCGGTCCTGTTCACGCGCCAGCTGTCGCAGCAGATGTTCGGCATTCCGCCCCAGCAGGTCATGGGCAGCAGTGTCGAAACCGAGTTCGAGCAGCGCGGCGGCCGGGCCGTATTGGTGTTCGGCGACCGGGTCGATCATTTGAACGACAAGAGCGGCAAGCCGCCGACGATCAATCTCGCAATCGGCAGCCGCCCGCTGTTCGTCGCCGGCAATGAGGGCGGAGGCGGCGACATCGCCATGATGCGGTGGTCGAAGGACCGGGGCGGCCCTAGCTTCCAATTACTCGTCAATCACGACGATGCCGCGCGCGAATATGCCTATTCGGAGCCCGACAATTACTCGCTCAAAGCCGCGGGCCGCTATGGCTTCCACGTGGTCAGCATGAAGGACGACTGGAAGACCATTATCCCGCCCTAGGCGGCGCAGCAGGAGGAAGAGAGATGCACATTCGAAAGACACTTCTCAGTTCCACGATCGCGCTTCTGCTCTGCACGGAACTCCCGGCGCCCGCGACGGCGGCGTTCGTCGGAAACGCGGTATGGCTCGCGCCCGCGGCGTCTGAACGTCCGGTACTGACCGAGGTTCAAGTCCGGCGCGGTGGCGCCGTACGCCGCTCGACGGTCGTCCGCAGACCGGGCGGCACCGTACGCCGCTCGACCGTCGTCCGCAGACCGGGCGGTACGGTCGTACGCCGCTCGACAGTCGTCCGGGCGGGGGCGGCCGGGCGCTGGGTTCGTCCCGGAAATTACCGGTGGCGTCCCGGAGGAGCGGTGGCTGCCGGCGCGGCTCTCGGCTTTGTCGGCGCGGCCACGGCCGCGGCCTGGGCGGGTGCAGCGCCCGCGTCCGGCATGTGCTGGTACTACACCAACAGCAGCCGGCGCTCCGGGTTCTGGGACTACTGCCCGTAGCACGACGATAGGGACGAGAGCCGGCCACGACGGTCGGCTCTCGTTATTCATATGAACGAAATCGGGTTCGATGCCCTGAAGGGGAGAAACGTCATGCCGAACACTCGTTCGAATGTTTCAGCCCCGGCTGCAGAGTTACCGGCCGGCATGACATTCCCGCCCGGTGCGACATTCGCTCAGAATTCCTCTGCCTGACGAAGCGCGGGCCATCGCGGAAGAGGCCTATATCTATCTGTATCCGCTGATCATGATGGACGTGACGCGGAAACAGATCATCAATTCCGACCCGGCGAAATCGCCGATCGGCGGACCCGCCAATACATTCACTCATGTGCGTGCGTTTCCGACGGCCGATATGAAGGTCGTGGTACGGCCCAATTTCGACACGCTCTATTCGAGCGCCTGGCTCGATCTGACCGAGGGGCCGGTCGTCGTCTCGACGGAGGATACGGGCGGCCGATATTTTCTGCTTCCCATGCTGGACATGTGGACCGATGTCTTCGCCGTGCCCGGACAACGAACCAACGGAACGGGCGCGGCGGCCTTTGCCATTGTGCCTCCCGGATGGGCCGGCACGCTTCCCGAGAATGTCGAACGTATCGATGCGCCAACTCCTCATGTGTGGCTGATCGGGCGGACGCTGACGCGAGGCCCGAAGGACTTCGACGCCGTGCACAAGGTGCAGGACGGCTACAGGATCACGCTGCTGGACGATTGGGGAAAAACACCGCGCGCCTTAACAGCCAGGATCGATCCAAGCGTGGACATCAAGACGCCGCCGCTCGAGACGGTCAACACGATGCCGGCGGTGGACTACTTCACCTACGGTGCGGAGCTGATGAAGGTGAACCCCCCGCACCAGACCGACTGGTCGACGATCGCGCGCCTGAAGCGCATCGGGCTCGAACCGGGAAAGAGCTTCGACGCCGGGAAGGTCGATGCCGGGATATTGACCAAGGCTGCCGCCGACGGTCTGAAGCTCATGAAGGAAAGATTGCCGACGATGGCCCGTGTCGCCAATGGCTGGTCGATGAACACGGACACGATGGGCGTCTACGGAAATTATTACCTGAAACGCGCCATCATCGCGATGGGCGGTCTCGGCGCCAATCAGGTGGAAGATGCGATCTATCCGATCAACGTCTCAGACGCCGACGGCAAGCCCGTTACCGGCGACAACAAATACGTCCTGCACTTCACGAAGGACGAACTGCCGCCGGCCGAGGCGTTCTGGTCGCTGACGATGTACGACGCGGAGGGCTTTCAGGTTGCGAATGCGCTCAACCGCTTTGCAATCGGCAGTCTCAGCGACGTGAAGTACAATGCGGACGGCTCGCTCGATCTTTACATGCAGAACGACAGCCCCGGCACCGATAAGGAGTTCGAACTGGCTGCCGTCTCCGGCAAGCGGCGAACTCGGCATCACATTACGCCTTTACGCTCCTAGACCGCAGGTCGCCAACGGCGAGTGGGATCCACCACCGATAAAGAAGGCCGACTGAACCGAGCGTCGGACGAACGGACAACCACGGTATGGACGCGGCAGCGGACGCCACACGCTTCACGATGCAGGGCAGCGGCCGACATGCTGTGGCGGCTGTGCCTCGTCATCGTCATCGGCCTCGCCGTCGCGAAGGGATCGTAGAAATCTGCCGTCTGTGACGCGGATTTCCAATCGAGCAAGTCGCATCCAGCGAAAGTTCGGCGACGCCGTGTCAGCACGGGCGGTCGCTCCAAAGATTGCGAGATCGTGCAACAAGGATCGGCGCCCGAAACGGCGCCGATCCACCGGAGAACAAGGCCGCTGTGCTATTGCTGGGGCGGAAATCCAAGGCACTCTAGGCGTTCTTGAGTTCGGCAAGCCTCGCGCTGTGGACGCGTGAAGAGACGAACACGATTGCTACGAGCAATGCTGTTGCGACCAGTGACGTTTCCAACGTTCCAAGCTCCAAGCCGCCTCTTGCGTGCTCCTTGGTCAGGAAATTCCCGAAGGTCGCTCCGAAGGGGCGCGTGAAGATAAACGCCACCCAGAAGAGAAGAACACCGTTGATCCTGGTGAAATAGTGGAGCAGGAGCACGACCGCGATGACCCCGGAGCAGACCAGGGCGCCCTGCACGAAGCTCATCCCGATCGGATCGATCAGGGCGTCGCCAAAAGCGGTACCAAGGCTGTTCGAGAAAACAACGGCGATCCAGAACAGGAGTTCGCTGTCCTTCTCGACCATTGGCTCAACACTGAGCGTATGCTTCCGGTAAAACCAGATCGCCAATGTGAGGAGCAATCCGGCGAACAGAATTGTCGAACCAAGGACATAGCCGAACCCGAACGTGCGATCCATCATGTCCGATATCTCTGTGCCGGCCGTCGTCGTGGCCACAATCGCCGCCCAAAACAATGTAGGATGATGGGTATTGGCGCGTATCTGAACGACCAGCACGCCGACAAGCAGCGCCACCGTTACAAAAAAGCCGACGACGTATCCGAGGTTCAAAGTTTGAGCCAGAAAGTCCCCGGCGGTTTCGCCGAGTGTCGTCGCGATGATTTTCGCTATCCAGAAGAACGCGGTTATTGCTGCGACTTTGTTTAGGGTACGAGATTCAATCATTGTGTTTACCTTCAGGTTTGCGCAAAAGTTGGTGCAACGTTCCTCCGCGTTGCAGGTGTTTGAGCTCAGTCTTGGCGTCCGCCAAAGGTGCAGAAACCCTTTTGGCGCATTAGCGCCGCAACCCGGTCTTCGTGTGGAAGACACGGCCTTTGGCGTCAGTGGTTGTTGATGTGGCGCGTCTCTCGACCGTGAAGAAATCTTCGTGGCGCATGCGTGCATACGCATCGAAGGCCATGGCTTCGAGAGCCGCCAGGTCCTCAACGTCGCTTACGGCCGCGCCTGCATGCTCACGCCTGGAAAGAAGCGACGGGTGTGACGGCAGACCTTGCGGGCGGGCATAGGGGGAGGGCGGTTTTGTCATTATAATCTCCTTTCGGCGCGAAAAGACGATCTCGCGCCGGGAGACAATGCCGGCTCGGGCTTACGCCGACTTTGCCCTAGGCATACCGATTGGTAAGGTGCCGAGACGGGGCGTCGCTCAAAGAGATCAGCGATATGAAAAAGCCGCCCGGAGGCCTTACCCGGATGGCCAGGGAAGACCGTCATAATACGTGGCAGCTTGATGAGTTTTCACTGCCGAAGCTCAGCCCGCGGCACGTCGGCGGACCACGGCGCACTGACCGGTTGCGACGGAAGGGTGGGGGGTCTATCTTGATGCGACGGAAGGTCGCGACATCCTCGTGACTGATCGTCTTCCCGGGCGACCCGTTCCGACGGCCGCGACCTCTCGACCTGCGCGTTCGAGAGGAACATCAGATGACGATCCGAAACCCCGTCGAATGGGTCTACGACAGTTTCCGGCCGAGCAAGCTCGGACTGGACGGGCTGCACCGCTCCCGTGCGGAGCTTGACGATCCGGTTCCGACGATACGGCGGATCGAACTCTCAGATCTCCGCGACGCTCTCCAAAAGGGGGTGAGCGATTTCGGCGCCGGCCGGACCGATGTGCTCTTCATCAGCATCATCTACCCGCTCGCGGGCCTCCTCATCGCCAGGCTCGCCCTCGATAACAATCTGCTCCCGCTTGTCTTCCCCGTAATCTCCGGCTTTGCGCTGATCGGTCCCTTTGCGGCGGCGGGTCTCTATGAGATGAGCCGGCGCCGAGAGCTCGGCCACGACGTCTCATGGGCCGACGCGTTCGGCGTCGTCCAGCGACCTGCCTTCGGCGCCTTTGTCGGCCTCGCGCTTCTCATGACAGGCCTCTATCTTCTGTGGCTGGCGGTAGCGATGGGCATCTACTGGATGACCATGGGCTTTACCGCTCCGACCTCCATCCCGGCGTTTCTGAATGAGATCCTGACGACGCACGAACGGGCTGGCGCTGATCGTGATCGGCTGCGGTGTCGGCCTTCTCTTCGCCCTTGTTGCCTTGGCCATGAGCGTCGTGTCCTTCCCGCTGCTCCTCGACCGCAAAGTCACACTCACGACAGCCGTCACGACCTCGGTGAAGGCGGTGCTGGCCAATCCGGTGCCGATGCTGGCGTGGGGCGTGATCGTGGCCGCGGGCCTCGTGCTGGGCTCACTGCCGCTTCTGCTCGGGCTCATCGTCGTGATGCCGGTGCTCGGCCACGCGACCTGGCATCTGTACAGAAAGGTGCTGGACTGAGAGGAGGTGGCGCCGCGGGCGCGGGGCACGCAAGCTCGCCCTGCCGGGGTGCGGCCCTATAATACTATAATGGAGACACACAGCGGGTCCGGCGGAGGCCCGTCGGCCCGCCCGGTTTCAGGAGGATACCGATGGCCGCACAACTGAATGTCGCGACGCTGAAGCGCGCGATCGAAGGAAACGACGCGGAGACGTTGATCGGTCTCTACGCCGACGATGCCGTTCTGCGCATCGTCGACAGCATCCATCCACCAAGCCACCCTCTCGAACTGCATGGCAAGTCGCGGATCGGTGAATTCTTCCGCGATGTATGCAGCCGGACAATGACACACCATGTCGACCAGAGCCTCGAGAGCGACGGCCACCTGGCCTTCACCGAAGAGTGTCAATACCCAAGCGGATTGAAGGTGTTGAGCAGCGCCATGGCCGATGTCTCCGATGGCCGCATCACGCGCGAGATCATGGTGCAGGCGTGGGACGATAAGGACCAGCCGGCGGCGAGCTAGAGCCCGCTCGCGAACCGTATATTGGCGTCGTTGACGAAGGCAGGGCGTCCGACAAGCAGGAAGAGGATGGTCTTAGCCACCTCTTCCGGCATTCCTGCGCAGCCAAGCCAGGAAGATCCGGCCGGCGTCCGCTACCATCCCCCTGCGGCTTCCAGGATGAGATCTGTGATCTCTTGCGGATGCGAGATCGGGGACAGATGACTGGCGTTGAGCTCGATCGTCTTGGCCTTCATGCGGTTGGCCATGAAGCGCTCCAGTTCAGGCGAGACCATCCGGTCTTTCGTGGAAATGGCATACCAGCTCGGCTTAGAGCGCCAGGCGGCCTGCGTCGTCCGTGCCGAAAACAGCGTGTCCGAAATGCGGCCCTGCACCGCGTAGAGGATGCGAGCCGCTGCCGGATCGATATCCCCGGCGAAGTCCTTGAGAAAGGCCTCCTCGCTCAGTTGGGCGAAGCCGCCTGATCTGATGAGGCCCACGCTGGCCGGCGTTGGAAACCTGGCGGCGAGCGCGGCGTAATCCTCGCCCGCATCCGGCGCACGGGCCGCGACATAGACGAGGTCGGAAACCTTGGGATCGACCCCAACCTCGCTGATGACCGTGCCGCCCCAGGAGTGACCGACAAGGATCGTCGGTCCGTCCTGAAGCGCCAGAATGCGGCGCGTGGCATCGACGTCGTCGCCGAGCGAGGTCAGCGGGTTCTGCACGGCAGTCGCTTTCAATCCCGCCTGTTGCAAGCGCCTGATCACTTCGGACCAGCAAGATCCGTCCGCGAAGGCGCCGTGCACCAGGACGACATTGGGCGCGATCTGGGCTTTTGCTGCGCGGGCAATCAGAAAACTGGCGGCGCTGGCGATAAGCGCGGCCGAAAACCTGCGGCGATCGATCATAGCCAAATCTCCTGCGGCGGGCGCGGGCAGACCACGACGACCGACGCACCATTGTCGGGCCCGAACGGTGTGGCCTCCCTCGGGGGCGAAACATCCGAGGGAGGCCGGTCGGAACAGGGGCCATCGCCGCCCCGAGCCGTACTGTTTATTCCGCAGCCTGTGCGGGCTTGACCGCCAACCGGGCCAGGGCCGCCGCGACGCCCGCGCCATAGGCCGGATCGGCTTTCGTACAGTTGGCCACGTAACGTTCCTGAATGTGGACCGCCGCGCCCCCCACGGATCGCGCCGTGTTCTCAAAGAGAGCCTGCCGCTCGGCGGCACTCATCTTGCGGAAGAGGTCGCCCGGCTGTTGATAGTGATCGTCGTCGACGCGGTGGTCCCAATGGGCGGCGGCTCCGTCGATTTCGAGCGGCGGCTCGTTGAGGTCGGGCTGATCCGCCCACTCGCCCCGGCTATTGGGGAAATAGGTCGGAGTTCCACCGAGGTTTCCGTCTGTACGCATGGCCCCATCGCGATGGTAGCTGTGGTACGGGCATTTCGGCGCGTTGACCGGAATGTGGTGGTGGTTCACCCCGAGGCGATAACGCTGCGCATCGCCATAGGAGAACAACCTCGCCTGTAACATCTTGTCGGGAGAATAGCCGATGCCCGGCACGATGTTGGCGGGTGAGAATGCAGCCTGCTCCACTTCTGCAAACACGTTCTCGGGATTGCGGTTGAGCTCGAAATATCCGACCTCGATCAGCGGAAAGTCACCCTTGGGCCAGACCTTGGTCAGGTCGAAGGGATTGAAGGGGAAAGCCTTCGCCTGCGCGTCGGTCATCACCTGGATGAACACGGTCCAGCGTGGGAAATTGCCGGCCTCGATGTTCTCGAAGAGATCGCGCTGATTGGACTCGCGGTCCTTTCCGATCAACGCCTCTGCCTCGGCATCCGTCAGGTTTTGGATTCCCTGCTGGGTGCGGAAGTGGAATTTGACCCAGATGCGCTCGTTTGCGGCGTTTAGAAAGCTATAGGCGTGGCTGCTGAAGCCGTGCATGTGGCGGAAGCTTTTCGGGATGCCGCGCTCGCTCATTATGATCGTGACCTGATGCAATGCCTCGGGCAGCAGCGACCAGAAATCCCAATTGTTGTCGGCACTGCGCATGCCGGTGCGCGGATCGCGCTTGATCGCATGGTTCAGATCGGGGAATCGGAGCGGATCGCGAAAGAAGAACACCGGCGTGTTGTTGCCAACCACATCCCAGTTGCCTTCCTCGGTATAGAACTTCAGCGCGAAGCCACGAATGTCGCGCTCGGCTTCGGCAGCACCACGTTCTCCAGCCACCGTCGAGAAGCGGGCGAACATCGGGGTCTGCTTGCCGACCTCGGAAAAGATCTTGGCCTTGGTGTAGCGGGTGATGTCGTGCGTGACGGTAAAGGTGCCATGGGCACCGGAGCCCTTGGCGTGCATACGGCGCTCGGGAATCACCTCGCGGGCAAAATGCGCGAGCTTTTCGATCAGCCAGACATCCTGCAACAATGCAGGACCGCGCGGCCCGGCAGTCTGGATGTTGAGATTGTCCGTGACGGGCGTGCCCGAAGCATGGGCCAAGGGTGGTCGTTTGGATTCATCATTCATTGAACAGCTCCTTTGTAGATCATGCATCCTCCACGTTAGGCCCCTTGGGCAGCTGCCCATGCGGGGTCGATGACGAATTTGCTTGCGACAACGGCGTCAAAGTTCTTGTCAGCCTTCCGGCGCCTGCTCAAGACCGATCACCTTGACGTTGACGATCTCGGCGAAGCCATAAGTTCTCTCCCGTCGGTCTTGGTCGGTGCTTCAGGCGGCCCCATCAACGCAAGCGGGCGGGGTGGAGTGTTGCCCTCAATGAGAGGGGCGCGTCTTTCGAGAACGCCGTTCGCGGACGTCGGCGTGCGAATAGGCAAGATCGGCGTTGAAGACGACGCAGTCGAGGGCGAGATTTCCCTCCATTACGCCGGTTGCGGCAGCGGCCGCTGTAACGACGGTTGACGGATTTCGCAGACGTCAAACGGTTCCGGCTGCGCCAAGGAGATCGAGATGACGGTTGTGCCGGCGGATATGGTGCCGCGCGGCGCCGCGGCAGCAACGCTCGGCGACCGACACTGGCAGGCGGCGGCAATCGCGCTCCTACCGGTGCGGCTCATCCAGGGATTCATCTACTGGGGTGGGGGCTCACGCCGCTTCATCTATGGGCCCGAAAAGCTCAACCCTGACGCGCCCACCTGGATGGCAAACAAGTTCCAGACCGCGATGCCGGGTGCACTGCTCGGCACCGATCACCTGATCGCCTTCCTGCTGCATCATTTCTGGCTGCTCTACGTCGCCGTGATCCTGTTCAGCGGTGCCGAGCTGATCGCCGGAGCGGCGCTGATGGCGGGGCTGCTGACGCGCTTCGCGGCTCTTGTCTCGGTTGGCTTCTCGATCGTGCTGATGCTGATGTTCGGTTGGCAGGGTGCTACCTGCATCGACGAATGGACGATGGCCGCCTGCAATCTCGCTATGGGGGCCGCCTTGGTGCTCGCCGGCAGCGGCGCCTATTCGCTCGACAATGTGCTGCGCGAGCGCAATCCGGGCCTGGCCGACCGCGCCTGGTTCCGCTGGCTCGCCGGCAGCCTGCCATTGCCGCTCAAGGACACGTCGTACCGCAATCTTGGACTTGGGATCCTGGCAGCGGTGCTGGCGTTCAACATCGGAACCTACAGCTATTATCGAGGCTCGGTCGTTACGGCGTTCCACGGCGGGCCGATCAGTCCTACGCGGCACCACTTTGCGCTCAGCAACGGCGTCCTGCTGCCGGACGGTGCCGTGAAATTCCAGATCTATCTTGACGGCGGCACGCCCGAGGCACCGGCCCACATCATGAAGGCGGAGCTGATCGGCGCTGAAAATGAGCCGCTCGAAACCTGGAACACCGACACGCTGACCCGGCTGCCGGCGGATTCCATCGACAATGACTTCGCGTACAACACGTTCAAGGCGGGGCCCTACGGTATCGTCGCAGAGATGGGCGCAATGGCGACCATTACGTTGCCGCCGGAGCCGAACGTTCATCCACCCGCGGGCGGCAACACCACTCTAAGGCTGACCGACGTGAACGGGCGCACCTTCACCCTGACGCTGGCCGGCGCGGGCGAGAATTCCTGAGTTCCGGGTTCGCCATGGCACCCGCTGCCCTCCTGTTTTGATCCGCCCGGACATCGGATTGCGCCGCGCGGGCATCAAGCCGGAATCCCTTTCGCCCATCTTCTCCACGAAAGAGGTTGTCATGCACATGATCGATTGGAACACATATCGCCAGCAGGTTGTCGCGGGGGTCGGCGGCTTTGCCAAGCTCAGCCCGGAGACGGTCAGGGGCTATGGGGCGATGGGTGGCGCCGGTCAGAAGACCGGCCAGCTCGACGCGAAAACCCGTGAACTGATCGCGATCGCGGTCGCGGTCACCCTCCGCTGCGACGGTTGTATTACCGTCCACACCGACGCCGCCCGCAAACTCGGCGCAACGAAGGAAGAGGTCGCGGAGGCGCTGGGCGTCGCTGTCAGCGTCAACGCCGGTGCCGCCATCGTCTATTCGACCCGCACGCTCGATGCCTATGCCGCCTCGGCTGAAGCCTGACCCGCTGCGCAAAGGCGTGGCGTCATGAGCCTGCAAATCCCTTCTTGGACTCGTTGCCAGTTCGAGATCGGACGCCGACCGCGTTCCGCGCGACCTCCCTGGCAGCGAACTTTGCCAGGCGAACTGCACCTGAATCGTCTTGATCGCGAACCTCTCGCTTTCGGCCGTGCACGCTCCTGTTCGAACTCTCGCTTCTGCGGATGCTCAGCCCGCGGCGGGCGTTCGCATTTCCCGCCGTGGCGTCTGTACCCAAGCGAATCCGGGCCCCGCTCATTCGGCGAGGCCCGGATTCGAAGATGCATCGGGGATTACCAGCAGGGATGCGGATCGTAGGGGTAGCAGTAATTGTTCTCGTGCCCGAGCGATTCACGCCGGCCCAGAATGCGACCCTCATGGCCACCACGATCGAAGCCACCACGACCGAAGCCACCACGACTGAAGCCGCCGTGACCGAAGCCGCCATGGCCGCCATCGCCGAAGCCACGGCCACCACCGCCGAAGCCGCCGTGGCCGCCGCCGAAGCCGCCATGGCCGCCGCCGCCGAAGCCGCCGCCGCCGAAGCCGCCGTGGCCACCACCACCGCCGCCGCCATGGCCACCGCCACCGCCGCCGCCATGGCCGCCGCCACCTCCGCCACCCCGCCGCCGCCGCCGCCGCCTCCGCCTCCGCCGCCTTTCACATAGATCAGCGAAGCACCATCCGTGTCCGCCTGGGAGATCAGCGAAGCATCAGTCGTGCCCGTCTGGGAGATCAGCGAAGTATCCCCCGTGCCGGCTTGGGGGCTGGCCATCTGAGCCATCGACGGTGTCATCGGGCCGATTGCCAACATCGTACTCAAGGCCGCCGTCGCCAGTATTGACGTTTTGCGTATCATCATAGTTCTTGCCTTTATGATCTGAGCCTCCAGAATATTCGAAAGCCAGATTTATATATATTTTGTAATAAATAATCATTATTATACGCACGTATTGTGTGTATATACGTTTGTTTCTTGAATTAGATCATCACGTTGCACTGAATGTACTGAGTGTTGACGTAACAGTTCCGCTGCTGGGCTTTTGATGTCACGGGGGCTGTGTTTTTTCGCTGCGGCAGCGTGGGTCATGCCTTGGCGGCCCCCCGTGCTGAATGGGCGGCACTCGCGCCGCCTTTGGCCACAGCCGAAATTCCTATGCTTACAGGCGATGTAAGTTGTTCGAAGGCGGCCGTCATGGATTTCAAAGTGTCGATGTGACTATTGGAAGAATATTAAGCGAACGCCGTGGGGTGCGTTCAATGTTGTCATGAAACGCGGGATAGAGGCGCTATCGATATCGGAATGATGCTTGAAATCATGGAGAACACCCGCCGCCGGTTACCTCACGCACCAAGTAGTCGCTCCGGGCTGACAAAAACCTTGGTATGCCACGCCGACGCCTCAGTCTGATTTTCGGCGGGACGGCACTCGGTCAAGTTCTCCACGGTGTGAGATCTCAGTTCGCACAAGGGGAATGATCATGAATCAGGCCAGGCTCATCGGCAGGAGGTTTTCGGTCTCGCGAAGCGGCGGCCCGGGCGATCCCTCTCGCGGGGCCTCGGTCATGAACGCCGACGCGTTCGGGCGATCGCTTTTCGCACTTTATCCGGACGACGCCCTTTCCGCCCTTGAAGACCATGCGGGAGTGAGAACGTGCGGCGCGGTCTGAATTTCCTGGCCGCGGTCCTGTGTGGCCTGGCGGTTTTCGGCGGCCGAGAGGCCGGGGCAGTGACGCTGATCTCCGACGGCCGGCTGACGCTGCCCGAATTTGCCCAGAAGAGCGGGCAGGACCCCAATCTCTTCGAAGCTCGTTATGCCGCGACAGGAATAGTCGTCTGCTCCGGCGTCTCTTCGACGGCGCAACTCACCGTTCGCAACGACGTCGTGACGACCGCGGCTCATGCCTTCTTCGGCCCCAATGGGAACCCGCGCGGCGACCTGTCGGCATGCACCTTCACCATCGATATCGGCGGCATTCGTCATACGGTCCCGCTGGACGTGGCATCGCTTCGGGTCGGGACGCGCAACCCTTATCCGGTATCGCCGGTGCATGACTGGGCTGTGGTGCGGCTCAAGGAAAAGATCCAGGAAGCTCGGCCCTACGAGCTCGGCGCGACGGAGCACGGCGCCCAGATCGTCATGTTGGCGCATCGCCACCTCGGCTGGGTTCACGACGGCCTCAAGGCCATCGAGGCCTGCGCCATTCGGACCACGGAACGCGTCGATTCGTTGAGCGCCCGTGAGCTCGACATCGATTGCAGCGCCGGAGCCGGTGCCTCGGGCAGCGCCATTATGCTTCCCGGGGCGGCCTGCGCGATGGTCGGCATCTACGTGGGTTGGCGCAGCACGCATCCGCAAAGTCCCGGGCTGTTCTCGCGGACTCACCTGAACTTCGGGGTCGCCGTCGAGGGGCCGTTCCGCCAGGCCATCCTGGAGATGACCAACGGACCGGAGCCGACCCCGGTCGACGACCCAACGGAAACGGCGCAGGCGCCGGTGAACCCCGATCGCGGAGAAGGCCGGGCCAGTTTGCCCTGAGGGGGGCGTTCAATCGCGTTTCGGGGCGTGGCCCGCGAATGCCGCAGCGATTTGCGGACTTTATTCCAAAATGCTTTGATCTTTCGGGGGCGGCCCGAGGTGCTCGGTGCTGCGAATGACGCGCTACCAGGCCACCAAGTTCTGGCGTTCGGCGGGGCAGTGTTTCCTCGGCTGCATTGCTGTCGCGGTGATAACATTTGTCTGCTTCCGGCTCGGGCTCCCGCTTCCAACGCCTACGTGTCTGTATCTGATCGTCATCGTTCTTGTGTCCGTACGCGGCGGCTTCATTCCATCGACAATCGTCTCAATCGTCTCAGCGGTGGGCCTGCATTATTACTTTGTGGTACCGGCCTTCAGTTTCAATATAGCTCCGATCGATTATGTGCCTCTCATTACGTTTTTGACGACATCCACAGTTATCACTCAAGGGGTGTCCAGAGTCCGCAAGACGGCGGAACGGCTGCGCGAGCAGACGGAAGCAGAACTCAAGGCGCAAGCAAGGGCTATGCAAGCGGAAAGGGAGCTTCAGGCGGAAGAGGCCCTTCGACGCAGCGAGGCGTATTTATCTGAAGCACAGAGATTGAGCCACACCGGCAGTTTCGGCTGGAATGTTTCAAGTGGAGACATCTTTTGGTCGGATGAGATTTTCAACATTTTTGAATACGACAGGGCTCCTTCCGCCAGTATTGACATGGCCCTTCAACGCGTCCACCCGGATGATCTTGCTCTCGTGCAGGGCACGATCGATCCCGCGACGCAGGATGGGAGAGATTTCGACTTCGAACATCGATTGCTGATGCCGGATGGCTCGGTCAAATATGTTCATGTTGTCGCTCATGCGGTGAAAGATGCATCGGGCAGCATCGAGTTTGTTGGCGCGGTAATGGACATCACCAAGACCAGGCGAGCAGAAGAAGAGGCGCATCAGGCCAGGGCAGAACTCGCGCGCGTCGCTCGCATGACGACCTTGGGAGAACTCTCCGCCTCGATCGCGCACGAAGTAAACCAGCCGCTCGCCGCGGTCGCCATCAATGCCGCGGCCTGCCTGCGCTGGCTCGATCGAGAACATCCCGACCTGGATGCAGTGCGCGGCTCGATGGAGTGGATTATCAAGGATAGCGACCGTGCGAGCGAGGTGATCCGGCGCGTCCGTGCGCTCGCGAACAAGGCCGATACCCAGAGGGCGCCGCTCCGTATCAATGACGTCGTTACAGAGGTCATCGCCCTGGTCCAGCGTGAATTGTCGACGCACCGGGTAGCGCTGCGGTCGGAGCTCGCACCCGCTCTACCCATAGTCCTCGCCGATCGGGTCCAGTTGCAGCAGGTAATCATCAATCTGGTGATGAACGGCATCGAAGCGATGCAACAGATCACGGATCGGCCGCGCGAACTCGTGATCCGATCGCAGCAGCAGGAAGCACACCAAATACTCGTAACAGTGAAGGACAGCGGTGTGGGTATTTCCGCGGAGAACGCTGATCGGCTGTTCAACGCCTTCTTTACCACCAAGTCGAGCGGCATGGGCATGGGGCTGTCGATCTGCCGTTCGATCATCGAAGCTCATGGGGGACGAATATCGCTTGGCGACAATGGCGGGCTGGGTACGACGTTTCAGTTCACTCTTCCATCGCACCAAGAGGACGCGTTCTGACGGTCGGAACCGTGGCGATCGCGCTGATCATCCCCCAGCCCCTGGCGAGGCTCTGCTGAAGATCTACTCGTGGAGTCGATCGGTTTAACGGTGGTCGGTGCACCACTAAGTATATATCGCCTAAATCAATGCCGTAGTCCGGAAACCATCCGTCTAATCGTAATCTCGAACTGAAGCAGACACTCTATTCCATAGGCAAGGCTATAGGGAGAGAGACGATGCTACGTGAAACGCGAGAAATCGCCGATTTCGAAAGAAGATCTTCTGGGGATGGTACATCCATCTCGGACGCTTCAACATTAGGCTCTGTCGCTGAAACGGCGATCGGACAGGCCAACCTGATGGTCTTCGTTTCCGATGAAGATTCAGGACGTGATTCAGTCCGCGACGCATCCAGAGCCGACCTGCTGGCGGCGGTGATGCGCCTGATCCCGAAAGGAGATCCCATACGTGTCGTGAATATCGGCGACGGCAATTTGCGGCATGTTTTCGCGAGGTTCCGGGACAGCGCTGGACCTGATCGTTGCCTTTTTCTGGACCTTCAAACATCTGCCGATCCGGCCATGGAACAGTTGGCTGGTGCTCTGGTTAAGACGGAATGGATGGAGGATGCCCTCGATGGCATCTATGCCGTGCTGTCAGGTTGGCGATCGCAGCACGCCCGGGCTACTATGACTGCTGCGATGCTATTGGCCGAAGCGTAACCGAAACGGATCGCTCGATGATCGCACACTACACCGATCACGCTGCCAACGAACGAACCTTTCTGGCTTGGGTTCGCACCGGATTGGCGGTGGCCGCGTTCGGATTATTGCTTGCGAAATTGAACGTTTTTCTCGACGTGATCGCGGGTGAGAGCGTGCCCCGCACCCCCGCGGAAAGCTCCAACGCGCTTATCGTCGCCGCGGGCCACCATGTGGGACTGGCATTGGTGCTGATCGGTATCGCCATCATCGCGCGAAGCGGCGTCGCGTTCGCGCGCACGCGGCGCGACATCGACAGCGATGAGGTCACCCAATTCCCGCGTTCCTATTTGGAGCCCGCGCTTGCGGCGGTGCTCGCCATCGCCGCGGGGATTTTCGGCCTCTATGTCGCGGTCCAATGACGTTTACGGCGCGCAGTCCCGACCCCGTTCCCGAGAGGAGGACACTGTGGTGAACATCACATCCGAGAATGGGTCCGGCACAGCCGTGCGTCCCGTTGGTCTAGTCATACGGCAGAAAGACCCGATTAATCTCGAAATGCCATTCGATCAGCTCGGCGATTTCATCACACCGTCCGAGCTTTTCTACATCCGCAGTCATTACCCCACACCAGAGCTGGATCCACTCGCCCATCGGCTGTCGATCGAAGGTGCCGTGCGGAACGAACTAAGCCTGAGCTACGCCGATATCCGCGCCATGCCGTCGCGGACGTGCGTCGCCACGCTCGAATGTGCCGGCAATAGCCGCGTATTTCTGGTGCCGTCTGCGCCCGGCGCGCAATGGGAACTGGGTGCGGTCGGTAATGCCGAATGGACCGGCGTTCCACTCTCCGTTCTGTTGGAGCGCGCCGGACTGGACGATGACGTGTGCGACCTTGTGTTTGAAGGGGCTGATCGCGGGGTTCCGACGGAGCAGCCGAAGCCGCCGGGCCCGATCTCCTATGCCCGCAGTATCCCGAGGCAACGGGCGATGGAGCCGGACGTGCTGATCGCTTACCAGATGAACGGGCGGGACCTGACGCCCGATCATGGCTATCCGCTGCGCGCCATCGTGCCGGGGCATTACGGCATGGCGTCGGTCAAGTGGCTGACCAACATCATCGCGTGCACGCAGCCGTTTCAGGGCTATTGGCAGACCTCCGACTACGGCTATTGGGATGATTCCGAGGGAATACCCGTGCGCCGACCGCTCGCGGAGATGAAGCTGAAGTCCCAGATTGCGCGTCCCCGTGTGTATGAGACGCTCGAACCTGATCGTCCCTACACCATTTTCGGCGCCGCATGGGCAGGGGACACGGACGTTACCGAAATCTCGATCAGCGTTGATGGTGGCGCCTCATGGATCCAGGGCGAGTTCCTCGACCCGATCAATCGGCACGCATGGCGACGCTGGAAATACGATTGGACGACGCCCGCGCAGCCCGGCCGCTATACGCTACTGGCGCGCGCAACGGGGGCAGACCAGCGGACCCAGCCGGACGCTCACGATCCAAATTTTGGCAGCTACGTAATCGATCATCCGCTGCCGATTGAGGTCTTCGTCGCAGACCGTTGAGTTAGCGAGATCCCCGGCAGTCCAACGTGGGAGCTTCGCTCGCGGCCTCGCAGCAGTTCGGAGCGCGGTCTCGATACCGCCCGGCCGTCGAGGTTTAGCCCGTCGCGGGAAGCTCCAGTTTCTCGAACGTCTGCATTCCAATGCCCGGCCGATAGGAGCATCCGTATTCCATCGCGATTTTTTCAACGCGAGATACGCGATCACGGAGGGAGCCGGAAATGATCCGATCCACCCATTCATCGGGGACGGTCAGGGACATTCCGGGCGCCAAAAGGCACAGGATTCTGCTTAGCTCTTCGCCGTTCAAAGGACGCTCCATTTTGCGGTGGAAGAGGCGTATATGGCACAGAAAGCCTCGGAAATCATGGCTTTGATCCTCCAAACGACGTTCCATTCCGACCCACGACGCGCTCCAGAGGTGGAGGGCGACCGGGGTTCTGATGCGACACCTAGGCGGCTGCTTGCCCGAAGCTCCAAGTTGATTGCACCGCGAGCCGTAGCGTCCGGCTCTTAGGCTCGGCCCATCACCGCTGTGAACGTATCTTCCGGGTACCCCGACGTTCCTGCTTCTCGGTCCGCAACGGGCAGCGGAAGTTCGCCGTGGCGAGCCAATGTCCTCTTTGCGCCGTTGGCGGTCGGTCGGCGGTTCCTGCATTGACGGCAGGGTTGGCCCTTGCCGTTCGAAACCAATCATCGGACAGGGAATGCGACGTTCGAGGCGGCCCTGGCCGTCACACCAAAAGCGTTGCGCCGCCCCAGGCGATCAGGGCGACGCCGACCGCGCGGCCGACCCACTGGCCGGCAGGAAATACCTTTTCAACCAGCACCAGGATGGCGAGCACTGCAATCCACACCAAATTCATCACACCACCCACGAACAACAACGCCATCAGCATCCAGCAGCATCCGATGCAAAAGGCCCCGTGCAGTGCGCCCACACGCAACGCGCCAAGTGTGTGAGGACGCCAGTGGCGCGAAAGGAACGCCGCCGGTGTCCGGCAATGCGACAGGCAGGCGGTCTTGAGCGGCGAAAGCTGATACATGCCCGCAGCGATCAGGACGATGCCCGAAAGCCAGCGGCTCTGCGAACTCATCATCGTTGCGGAGAGGATTGCGTCGCGTTCAAGGAGCCAATGCAGCGCGGCTGCCGCGACGGAGAACCCCAGCCAGACCAGGAGGTAGCCTGCCACAAATGCGCCGGTGGGCGCGAGCTTCTGGATCTGACCCTGTGCGAGCGCATGGCGATGCACACGCGCATAGAGCAGGATCGTCGGCGCGGCGCTCGGGGACATCATGGCGACCATCATGATCCACCACATTGCGACCGTCAGCGCCCAGATTGTGGGGCCCCAGATCCGCGGTTCTGCCGCCATGGTCATCGCGCTCATGTCCATGCCGGGCATGTCGGGGGTCATGTCCGCAGCTTGCTGGTGGGGGAACAGCGCGAGCCTCGTCATCTCCCACGAATCCACGCCGAGCCCTGCACCGGCGACTATATAAAGCCAGGCCAGCACGCACAGCGTCACAAGCCCCGCAATCGTGATGACGCGGTCGCGTCTGAGCAGGCGTTCGAGTGCCGACGCGCTGTACATGCGGCGCCCGTCAGACTCGGACTACGCCGTGATTGTTGAGATGCAGCCGCGCGAACTGGCCGTAGCTGTCCTTCATGGTCACCTGAACCGGCCCGCTGGTCCTGCTCGAAGCACTGCCGATCTCGGCAACCGCATATTCAAAGCCGTTCGGCAACACGATCTGAGCGCGCGAGTCCTCGCCGGTCACCTGGTTGCGGATCGGTTCGCCGACCGTTTCGATATAGTCCTTGACGAAGATGCGGCCCCTGCGGCCGTCGATATCGAGCTCGAGATCGATCTTCGTGAAAACCGGATCATTCATTCTTGTCACGGTTGAAGCATAGACGGCGAACATCGTCGCGAACGGGTCGGTGTCCTGGCCCGTCATGATGCGCAGCAGCGCTTCGCGCTGCCGGTCGGTTGCGCTCTCGTCTACGAAAGCGATGGCTTCGCCGTTGCCTTCGTGGATCGGGCCGGGCCATTTGAAGATCGCAGCGATCCGGAGGCCATCGAGACCGGTGTCGCCATGATGTCCTTCATCGATCTGGATGCCGGCCACCGCATGGCAATGGCCCTTGTCGGGCAGCGCATTGAATTGACAGTTGCAACCATACTCGCAGGTGCAATTGACGAGTTCGCGTCCCTTGATCTCCCAAGACGTCATGACGGCCTCGCTGATCTCGAAGTACTAGACCATCTTATACCTGCGCCCGCCGGGCGGCCACCCTGTCGCGCCAAGGAGACGGCAGCCCAACGCGCTTTCTCGCCGGTGAACCCTCCGCCTTGAGATGGTGAGGCGATATCGAAGATGCGGCCCTGATCCGTACCGACTGATACCGGCTCATCGTCGCGGCGTGGAGTTCGCGCAAATACGCCTTAGCCAGACAATGTGGAGCGACAGGACAACCTTGACCATGCCGAACCTCCCGCAACCACGCCCGGGCAAGAACCCGTATCGCCATTATGGGCGCGGAGGGGCAGGGCGCCCCTGACGGGGATCAATATTGGATCGGAGCGGAGTGGAGAGTGAGCGGCAATGGTTGCGCGTGAGGTCAGTATCGAGCAGATGCGATCACGATCCAGGGCGCGCCGCAGACCAATCAGCTCCTACGTTCGATGAACGGTGAACGAGGCTCTACGCGATCCCTGCGGACGCTTGTTCCTCGCCGAGAACGGAAGGAACAACCATGTACAAGACCGACACCCATCTCTTATCGAAAGGTCGCCGAGCTCTGGTGACGAGCGCCATTGCGGCGGGGGTAGCCCTAACGGTCTCGGCCGGCGCGGGGCTCGCGACGAGTGCTGTGGCGCGGTCGGAATCACCCGCCGCACGTCAGGCGTTTCCCGAACCGGCGAGCGACGACCAGCGCTTCCGTCTTCATCACGTGACGCTTTTTGTGCGAGATCAGGAAGCGCTGTCGGCCTGGTATGTCCGCCATTTCGGATTTCAGATCGTGGATCGCGCCGTACTGGCACGTGAGGACGGCGTTCGGTTCGATTCCGTACGGGTCGGCATCCCCGGGCTCTGGATCAATATATCCCGGCTGCCCAATCTGGCCTCACGTGATCCGGCCCTGACCTATAACGGATGGCGGCAGGTCAGCCTCGCCGTAAGGGATGTCCCGGCCGTCCTGCAACAACTGAAAGCAAATGGTGTCGATGTCATCGGTCAGGGTGCGTTGACCTTCGACGTCCAGGGCTCCCGGTTCGGAGCGAACCGTTATCGTGCAGGATTTGTGCGGGATCCGGAAGGCAACGTCGTCGAGCTCTATGAAGATATGTAATTCAATGCGCTGCCGGTGTACGCACAGTTGGCCTGGGATCCAGGGTGCAGAGCTCGGACGCCTGAATCAGACCCCAGCCATAGAGCGGGTCGCGGCCGGTCTCACCAAGGTCGTGGGCGCGCGCCGCCATCTCGTCGACGATCTGCGGGAGCGGTTGCTCCGGAGAATGAGCCCGCCTGACCGCCAGAGCCGCCGTCACGAAAGGCGCGGCATAAGATGTGCCCGAGCGGAAGCGGCCCCCGGATTGTGAGGCCGCGGTCCACAGCTTCACACCCGGTGCGGCAAAATCGAGATGCCCGCCGCGGCCGGCCTGGCGGTAGACCTTTCGGTCGGCGCCCACCGCAGTCACCGCGACAACGTCGGGATACGCGGCGGGGTAGGCTGGCGCCGCGCCGGCGCCGCCATTGCCGGCCGCGGCCACGATTGCAATGTCCGCGTCAAGAGCGGCGCGCACGGCGAGTTCGAGCAAATTGTTGGGCGGGCCGGCGAAGCTCAGATTGGCAACATGAACCTTGCGCGCGATCAGCAGGTCCAGCGCGCGCGCCAGGGCAAAGGCATCGGCCGTCTCCGTGCCCGCATGGTCGTGAAAGGCGGTCACGGCGATCACCCGAGCCTCCGGCACCAGACCGGGTGTCCGGCTGCCCGGCTCGCCGATCAACAAAGCGGCGATTGCGGTCCCATGCGCCGCGTCGGCGGACTTGCGGCCAGGGCCGAGCACCGAAATCTCTTCGAGCGCGCGGCCCGCCAGCGCCTGGTGGTCGAGATTGACGTCGGTATCGATCATCCCAATCAGCGGCGTCGCGCCGCAATTGTCCGAGGGCCAGGCGATCAACCGGGCGCCGGCGCACCCGGTCTTGGGGCAGGCGAGTTCGCTGGTTCGGTAGAGATGATTGCGGTCGACCACAGCTCCGGGTGCGAGCGCCAGAATCCGTGCACGGGCGGATTCGTAGTTGAGGCGCGGCGGCTCGCGCAGCCTCGCGATCTCTCCACCCGCCGGGGCGAACACGGCGCGTTCGACCAATGTGAAGCCTTCCCGAACAAGGTCGTCGATGACCTGGGCGGTGACGCCGGCAACCACGATCTCGTCGGGCAGAAACTGCGCGGGGGGCCGCACACGGCGTTGGGCTCCTCCACGGTCTCTTGAATTGCGAAACAGGTCGAACAGATTGCCGCCCCTTGGGGCCCCTACGTATCCGCCGCCACCCCCTCGACCCCCGCCGCCGCCACCCCCTCGACCGCCGCCGCCGTCGTCACCTCCATCGTCGCCACCGCCATCGTCGTCGGCCAGAGCGGGCGCCGGCCCGGTGAGAGGGCCCAAGGGCGGCAGGGATACCAACAGGAACACCGCGACCAAGGCCGCGATCGCCGAGAGGGCTGCGGCCGAAAGAGCTGGCTTCACGATCTGTCTCCGGTGCTGACGCGACTGGTAACGAAACGTGCGGCCCGATTATTCCGGCGCATGCGAAAAAACGCACGGCATGGAATAAATGGCCGCCTGATCCGTTTTCACGGTTCCAGATGCGGAAGGTAGCAGAGTGACGGTCGATCCGCGCCACCAGATGATATTGCTTCTGCCGCGCCTGCGCCGCTTCGCGCAGGCGTTGAGCGGATCGGGAGCAGATGCCGACGATCTGGTCCAGGGGACCTGCGAACGGGCGTTGCGGGCGCTCGATCAATGGGCGCCGGGCACGCGGCTCGACAGCTGGATGTTCCGCATCATGCGCAATCATCATATCGACGAGAGGCGCAAGGCTCGCCCGACAGCGGAGGAGCCAATCGAAGAGCGTTTCGATCTCGCCGGCGAAGACGGACGCGATGTGACGGCCAGCCGCCTTCACCTCGCCGCCGTGAGCCAACGGATTGCGGCTTTGCCCGAGGAGCAGCGCTCGGTTCTCGTTCTGGTCTGCGTCGAGGACCTCGGCTACCGGGAGGCGGCCGATATCCTGGACATCCCGATCGGCACGGTCATGAGCCGGTTGGCACGGGCGAGGCAGGCGCTGATACGTGCCGAGGATATGCCCGCCGCTGCGGAGGTTTCCCGATGACGGAGGTAAGCGACGAGATGCTGATGGCTTTCGCGGATGGCGAACTCGATCCGGAAAGCGCGAGCGACATTGCCCGCGCGGTCGGAGCCGACCCGGCTTTGGCCCGCCGTGTAGAGGCATTCCGAGCATCGCGCGTGCTCGCCCGCGACAGTCTGGCTTCTGGCCTCGCGGACCCGGTTCCGGACCATCTGGTGGCGACGATCATGAAGCCCGCGAACACTGGTCGGCAGCGTTGGTCCGCCCGCCGGATGCTGCCGCTCGCGGCGGCGCTGGCTTTTGTCGCGGGGATCGGCGGCTACGTGCTTGGCGGCCGCGATTCCGCACACGGCCTGCTTACCGCTGATCCGGCCGTCAGCGCCGCGTTGGATCGCAGCCTGACGGGCGAGACGGTCAATCTCGACGGCGAAACGGCGACCGTGCTCGCGACCTTCCGTACGAAGGCAGGCATCTGCCGCAGCTTCAGCCTGTCCGGCGACGGGCGGACGCCGGTTCGCGGATTGGGCTGCCGGAGCGGGCACGGCTGGCGCATCGCGATGGCCGTGGCCGACGCCGGAGGCGATAGCTTCAGCCCGGCGGCGGGCGCGGCCGGCCTCGACGCGCTTCTCGATGAGCTGGAGGCGGAAGGACCGATGGACGCGTCCGCCGAGCAGGAGATTCAGAAGTCCGGCTGGGAATAATTCGCTGCCGCCACTCGTTCTGCCTCGGTCATTTGGAGGCAGCCGATGTTTCGATCTCTCGCCAGGCCTGAACCGAAGGTCAAGTTCCTCTGCGCGCCCGACGACGAGGGCGTGATCGCACCGCCCATGATTGCGAAATCCCTGCTGCCGGACTGGTTCCGCGCTCTCCCGCCCGTCGATCGCAATGCGGTCAGCGCGCAGGATAGCGGGCTCACGATCAAGCGCTGCATGCCGTTCTTCGACGCCATGGCAACGGGCTGGATATTGCCGCTCGCGGCAACCGTCAGGCTTGAGATCCGGGAAGGCGGCCGGACGGTCGATGCCGGATGGGAGTTCGATCGGGTGATGGTGTCGAACCACGGTGCGCACCAGGTCGCCGGAAATCCGCGCGAACCGCGGCCACCGTCCAAGTTCCATAATTACTGGTCGGTACGCACGCCGCCCGGCTGGAGCTGCCTCTTTCTTCCTCCGCTGAACCGCCCGAACGGCGTGTTCGAATGCGTCGCCGGCGTCGTCGATACCGACACCTATCCCGCCCACATCCACTTCCCGTTTTTTGCCATCGGGCCGGACGGCGTGCACGTGGTGGAGAAGGGGACACCTCTCGTTCAGGTCATCCCGTTCCGGCGCGACGACGCTCTCCTCGACGGTGAAATCGGCGTGGAGAACGCGGACGAGGCGATCGAGCGCGAAAAGGTCTTTCGCAACACCATTGCCGGTAGCGGCTGGTATCGCCTGAAGGCGCGTGCCTTACGCTGAAGCACGAGGTGCCGCATGATGAAAAAGGGGGCCGGTCATGCCGGCCCCCTTCCTGCGTTCCGGTGTGGATTACTCCGTTCACCTTCTGCCTCTGCCGCGTCCCCTCGAACTGTTGGACGACGAATTCGAAGACGAGTTCGAGGAGGAGTTCGAAGATGAGTTCGAAGATGAGTTCGACGACGAATTCGAGGAGCCGTTTGACGAACTGTTGGAGGAACTGTTCGAGGACGAATTGCCCGCCACGTGCAAGCGCTCCTCGCTCGGCTTTTTGCTTTCGCCGAGGAGTTCGCGCAGCGCCTCCTCGGTGCCCTGCCGCTCATAGGACATGATCCGGCCGAGATCCGGTTCGGCCGGCGCCGCCTTCGCACTGCCAATGGTGAGGGCGGCAGCCGCAAGAGTCACCGCGGCGGGAAGTTTCCATCTCGTCTGCATGGCATTTCTCCACGTTTAAGGGCCCGTATCGGCCCAAGTGAGAACGGCAGACGCAGACGCGTTATTCCCCGGCGACGGAGATTTCGAGCGCTATAGTGGTGTGCGGCACCACTATAGATGCTGTCGGTCACGCGCATCTTAACGGTAGCTGGTCGATGCGGAGGTCGAAGGAACCGGCAGCGGCGAGGTAAGGGCACTTTACGGCGCTCTCTGTCGCACCGCCCGTCGCTTGTTCGATGGGTTTGTTTATTTTGAACGCGCATCGTGAAGTGACCGCCGCCGGGCGCGGCGGCCGCGTGGGTACGAGTGTTGCCCGGTCTCGAAAGGGGGCCCTTTTCGAGTGGGCGCTGTCATTGGCGAACTTCCGAACTGAACGTCAGCTAGCCTTCTTGGTGACGAGGGTTAATGTGCCATCCGGACCCATTCGCGCTGCGATGACATTCGCCGAAGCGAGGCCCTTAGCTTCAAGCGCGGATTTGATCTGGGGGGTACCGTCAATCGCACTCCGCAGGCTCTGAATATTGGCTCCGCTATTATCCTGCGCCACCGCTTCATTGACCTGGGTTTGCGCGGCCTCCGGCAATTCTTTGATGTCTACGACATCAACCCTTTTAATCGCCGGGGCGGCAGAAGGAGCCGCCGGAGCAGCGGCGGGAGGCTGAGGAGCGGGTTGCTGTGTTGACGGTGCTTGCGCATTGGCCGCCATGGCGAAAGCGAGGGAGGCCCCCGCTGCTAGAACTGCAATCGTGCGCATTGGTTTTCCTTCCATCAATCCATCAATGGACCACGCAATCTCACACGGTCAGTGTGGTGAGAGGCTGAACTTTCACCGGCTATTCGGCGGCGATACGGGGCCAGAAGTGTGTCACCGAGCCGAGCCGTCGCTGGGCATCTTCGTAGTGGCGACGCCGTCTGCAAGGGGGGAGTTGCTCTTCCCGACCGGTCGCTATCACTGGCGAGCACCTGCAGCGAACGAGGTGCCGTCAGACGACGAAGAAAGCCTCTAACCGTAGTCGGCACCAAACATTTTTTGATGCGTGGTTGCGGTAGTCTACGTCTATTGCGGCCAACAATGTTCTCCGGCAAGATTGATTACTTGTCAGGATTGAAGACATGGTCCGGCCTGACCAGCCCCAGCCGCTCTCAAATGCGGAGGCGATTATCCCGATCGCCGGCCTCATCCTGCTGGTCGGATTGTCTTATTATCTCTTCGGTGACGCGGGGGCAGGTGGGCCCAGTCAGGTCGCGCTCATCGTCGCCACGATGATCGCAGTCGCGATCGCGTGGCGCCGGGGCCATTCGCTTGCTGCGCTCCACGAGGCCGCGTCGGCCAGCGTCAGTTCTGGAATCGGCGCAATCTTTATTCTGTTGGCGGTGGGAGCGCTGATCGGCACCTGGGCTCTGAGCGGTACGCTCGTGGCGATGGTCTATTACGGACTGCAAATCCTCAATCCGAATTATTTTTACATGACCGCAGTTGCCGTGTGCGCCCTGATCTCGGCCTGCATCGGCAGTTCCTGGACAGTGGTCGGCACGATCGGCATTGGCCTCATGGGCATTGCGCTGAACATGGGGCTGGATCCGGCAATCACCGCCGCTGCGATTATTTCCGGCGCCTATTTCGGCGACACCTCGTCGCCGCTCTCGGATTCGGCGAACCTGGCGGCTGGGGTCGCCGGCGTCGACCTGTACCAGCACATCCGGGAGACGGCTTTGACATCGGGGCTCGCGGTCGCGATCGCGCTGGGCTTCTTTGCCCTGCTTGGTAGCCCCGGCGCCTTCGACGCCAGCGAGAAGATGCTCGCAATCGAAAGCGCATTCAGCATTTCACCGGTGCTCTTCCTGCCGCTCGTGGTCGTGGTCGGTCTCGCGCTGTTCAAGATCCCGCCGTTCACGACGATCTTTATCGGCGCACTCGTGGGCGGCGTTCTCGCGGTGTTCGTGGCGCCCGAGCGCGTGATCGCGTTTTCGGGGGCGGACGAGGATCTGCCGGTGGGGCTCGCCCTCCTCAAGGGAGTGTGGCTTGCTCTGGCCTCCGGATATAGGGGGGCGACCGGCACCCCATCGATCGATTTGCTGGTGTCGCGCGGCGGCATGGCCAGCATGCTGAGCACGATCTGGCTGGTCATCGCGGCGCTCGCCTTCGGCGGCGTCGTCGAGAAGGCGGGTGTTCTGGACCGCCTGATCACACCGATTATCAACGCGGCGAAATCCGTCGGAGCCCTCATCACCTCCTTGGTCGCCTCGGTGATAGCAGCCAACATCATCACGGCCGATCAGTACATCTCGATCGTTCTGCCTGCGCGGATGTTCAAGCGCGCTTTCGAAGGGCGCGGCATCGCGCCGGTCGTTCTGTCGCGTACGGTTGCGGCCGCCGGCACCCCGACATCGGCGCTGATTCCGTGGAACAGCTGCGGCGCCTACATGGCGGCGACGCTTGGGATTCCCACATTCAGCTACGCCCCCTATGCGGTTTTCAACCTGGCGAGCCCAGTGCTGGCGATCACATTCGCATATGTCGGATTACGCATGCTGCGCACCTCGGCCGGAATATCCCCCGTGATCGATCCGCTCGATCAGGGAAGGGAGAGTGGTTCGGCGGCCCGGAGGCCGTGACCTAGGTCGAGAGCGTTGGCTCAAATCTCACGGGAGGCTGATACAGCGGCTATGCCTAGCGAGAGACCAAGTCATCCGAATTCCCGTCAGGGGCTGTTAGCCCTGGGGGTGGTGCTCTTTGTTGTATGGCTGGCGGTCAACTCGACTTTGCAGCTTGATGTCATAGCCGCTGGAATCGTGATTTGCGCCGCACTTTCTTACACGTTCTTCCGTCGTAGTGACGCGTGGCACCAGATACGTCTGTCGCCGCACGTGCTATACCATTTCATCGCCTATACCATCGTCTTCTTCGTCGAACTGGTACGGGCGAACATCAATGTCATGCGCTACGTATACTCGCCGCGGATCGATGTTCGGCCGGGTATCATCAAGATAAAGACGCGCCTGAAATCGCCCATCGGCCGTCTGGCGCTCGCCAATTCCATCGCCCTCACTCCGGGATCTCTGGTGGTGGAATTAGACGGCGACACGCTCTTCATCCACTGGCTCGACATCAAAACGATGGACACGGACGAGACCACGCGAATGATCGCTGGGCCATTCGAGAAGCATCTGGAGGCGGTCTTTGGCTGACACCATCATCCGCATTTCGGCGGTCCTGATTTCCTTCGGCATCTTGTTCAGCGTCATACGCCTGATCATCGGGAGGACGCTCGTCGACCGTATTGTCGCGATCGACATGCTGACCGTCGTCTCGTTGTCCCTGATCGCTCTCTACGCTCACCTGTCCGGACGGTTCATCTATATCGACGTCGCTCTGGTGTACGGACTTCTCAGCTTCCTCGCGGTGCTTGCGATTTCCCGCTATCTGGAGAGGGGGCTGTAGTCGGCATGCTCGAGCTTCTTGTCCTGCTGATCTCCGGCAGCATTCTCGTCAGCGGCATCCTCGCCGTGTGCCTGCGCAGCCTCATGGCGGCAATGGTCAGCGCCGGGTTGGCGAGCTTGTTCGCGTCGGTGTCCTACGTCCTGTTGGCAGCGCCCGATGTCGCCATGGCCGAGGCTTCCATCGGGGCAGGCCTCGCGACATTCATCTTCCTGTACGCCATCCGCAAAACTGAAAATGGGAAGGACTGAGCCGTGGCGGAGCTGATCGGTAGCCTGCTGATCCTTGCCGGCGCGGTCTTCTTATTCTCGGCCGGTCTCGGTCTGCTCCGCATGCCCGACGCCTACACACGCATTCAGGCAGGAACCAAGGCCTCCACTCTCGGCAATATGCTGGTTCTCATCGGCCTGGCTTTTTATCATCCAGACTGGACCTTCAAGCTGCTGATCGTCATCTATTTCGTGCTGATGACCAATCCGGTTTCATCTCATGCGCTTGCGCGTGCGGCCCATGCGATCCGCACGCCCATGACTCGGGCGACAATAACCGATGCGCTTCGCGACGAAGAAGCCGCTCGCGCGGATCGGGAAGCATCATGATACGCCGCGGCGGCTTCACCCTGCTGGCGGTGGCGATGATCGGCCTGATCTTTGCCAGCGTGGCCATCAACTATAATGAACGCCAGACCCTGCGCCCTCTGGCTGCGCACTATGTCACGAACGGCCCCGACCAACTCGGCGCGCCGAATGTCATTACCGGCATATTGATCACCTTTCGTGGGTTCGACACCCTCGGCGAGGTCGCCGTTCTTTTCATGGTCGCGGCAAGCGTCGGGTTGCTGTTGAGCAGGGGGGTGGACAAAGCGGACAGTCCATACGACCTGGCCGAGGAGAAGCGGAAGCCGGCTAGCGAGTTGGTCAAGAGCGGCACAGAAGTTCTACTGCCGCTGATCTTCGTGTTCGGCGCCTATGTGATCATGCATGGCCACATCTCGGCAGGCGGCGGCTTCCAGGGCGGCGCCGTCGTGGCATCCGGAGTCATGCTGCTGCTGCTGGCCAGTTCCGGCTCGCCTCTGAACCTCGACCTGCTCAGCCTCACGGAATCCCTTGCGGGCGTGTTCTATGTCTTGATCGGCATATTGGGGCTGATCCTGGCGGGCGGATTTCTCGACAACCGCATTCTTCCGCTCGGCGAGTTCGGCGCCCTTTTCAGCGCCGGTGCCATACCTCTCATATCGATTTTGCTCGGCATCAAGGTTGGTGCGGAACTCAGCGTCATCATCGACCAGTTTCGCACCTGAACCGGACGTTCGGAGGGTCAGATGTTTGATCTGCCGGTTTCGAACATTCTCCTGGCAACGGGCTTCGGCCTGGCCCTGATCGGCTTGTGGGGCGTACTTACCCATCGCAACATCCTGCGCATCATCATCGGGTTTTCCCTGATCGACACCGGGTTTCACATCGTGATGGTCGCAACCGGCTACATCACCGGCGGCACGGCCCCCATCCTCGATGAAGCCCTCAGTGCCTCCGAGGCGGCAACACGCGCCGTCGATCCCGTTCCATCCGCCCTCGTCGTGACGGCCATTGTCATCGGGCTTTGCGTCACTGCGGTCATGCTGGCCTACGCCATACGCCTGTATCAGGCCAAGGGAACCCTTTCGATCGATGCCTTCACGGAGTCGAAATGGTAGGCGGCCTCTTCCATCCGTTGAACATCTTCATTCTGGGATTGGGCGGCGGTTTCCTCATTCCGCTGCTCTACAGCCTCAACAAGGCGTGGCTGCCTTTCGCGTTCTTCTTCGCGCTCGCGGGGCTGGCCGTCATTTGCGGCGTGTCTATGCTCAGCCTCCTGAACGGCGCGCCGGCGATCGAGATCCTGACCGGGGGGGCGGTGCCGCCATACTCGATCAATCTCCGCTTCGGGCTGTGGGAAGGCTTCTTCGCGCTCAGCCTCAACGTAATGGCGCTGCTTGGGGCGCTGCATCTCTGGCCCCGCCTGCGCGACAGCTATGCCGCGATGCTGCTCTACCTGATCCTGGTCATGGGCATCGACGGCATGGTGATGACCCGCGACCTGTTCAATCTGTTCGTCTTTCTCGAGATCGTCTCGATCGCGACCTATGGGCTGCTCAGCCTGGGGCAGACATCCGCCGCTTTGTCCGCAGGCTTCAAATACGTCATGGCCACCGTGCTGGCCTCAACCTTCTTCCTGCTCGGCACGGCCCTTCTCTATTACGTCGTCGGCACGCTGAATATCGACGAGATGTTGGAGCAGCGGGCGCTGATAGGTGGGCCGATCGGCGTGACCGCGCTGCTGTTCGTGCTTGCCTGCCTCTTGATCGAGCTCAAGCCATTTCCAGCCAATGGATGGGGGCTCGACGTCTATGAGACCGCGCCGAGCGGCGTGGCAGCACTCGTTTCCGTGGGCGTGTCCGGCGGCGTGTTCTTCGCGCTTCTGAAATTGCTGCCGCTGTTTGAGAACCATCTCGCTTTCATCGCGGTATCGGGCGGACTGACCTTCCTGTTTTCCAATCTGATCGGGCTCAGGCAGACCAACGCGAAGCGGCTGCTGGGTTATTCGTCGATTGGCCAGATGGGGCTTCTCACACTGGCTCTTGCACTGCTGGAGCAGCTTGGGGCGCAATCAGCGTTGGCGCTGGTTATCGGTGGACTGTTCGTCAATCACCTCTTCGCCAAGGCCGGCCTGTTCTGGCTCAGCGGCGTCGTCGAACGCGAGCTCACCGAAGACTGGTCCGCGCTTTCCGGGCGTCCCTATCTGTTGGTCCTGTTTGCCGTGTTCGTGGCGGCTATTGTCGGCTTGCCGCCGTTCCCGGGCTTCTGGGCGAAATGGCAACTGGTGATGATCCTTGGCCTTGCTGGGCAAAATGTCTGGATCGCCGTGGTGTTGGTCGGTTCCTTGCTGGAGGCGGCGTATATGTTCCGCTGGTTCGGCTATGCCTTGCGTCCCTCGAGGGGGGAGGCCGGAGCGAACCTGGAGCTGTTGCACCGGGTACCGCTGGCTGCCAGCGCTGTGCTGCTGTTCGCAAGCGGCTATCTGGCGGCGATTTCTTCTGGCGCGGCTTCGTTCTGGCTATTTGCGCCCATGTGCGCCGGTGCGCTTCTCTACGCTTTCGACGGACTCCCCGCGCGGATCAAATGCCTGCTGATGCTTGCCACCGTAGGCATTGGTGGCGCGTGGCTGACAAGTGGCCTTGGCGGTCTGAACTATCTCTTCTCCGCTCTTCTCGTGACAGGAGCGGTCGTGGTGGCGTCGGCCAGCCTCTATCGTGACGATCCACGGCCGGGATTCTATCCGCTGCTGGCGGTGATGTTGCTCTCGGTGCCGGCCTTGCTCCGTGCATCGACCAGCCTCGAGTTCTTCTTCGGCTGGGAAATCATCACCCTGTCGTCCTATTTCCTGATCGCCCGGGGGCCGAACGCCGGTCCGGATGCGTTGCGCTATCTGCTGTTCTCGCTGGCGTCCGCCTTTTTCCTGTTGGCGGGCTTCGCCCTGGCTTATGCGGCGAACGGGACAATCGATCTGGCCTCACTGGGTGCGGCCGGTCCTGCCGTGGCACCTTCTTTCGTCCTTCTGGCGATCGGCTTTCTCATCAAAGCAGGTGCTTTGGGTGTACATGTCTGGTTGCCCGGCACCTACGCGGAAGCGGACGACGATTTGTCCGCGATCCTGTCCGCGGTCATCAGCAAGGTGGCGATCTTCGGCCTCCTGGTCGGCACCTATCTGTCAATACGGTCCGAGATCGGGCTCGATCTCGCCCATCTCATGGGCTGGATCGGCCTGGTGACCACCACCGCGGGCGCTTTCATGGCGCTTCATCAGAGCGACATGAAGCGCATGCTCGCCTATTCGAGCATGAGCCAGCTCGGTTACATCGTCACCGCCATCGCTCTGATGAGCCATCTCGGCTGGGTGACCGCACTTTATCTGGTTGCCAACCATCTGCTGGTCAAAGGCATCCTGTTCCTCGCGGTCGCCGGTGTGATCCTGCGCACCGGCACAAGGCTGATCGACAACACCGGCGGTCTCGCCCGGAACATGCCCTGGACCTTCGCTCTTGTCGCGGTCGCCCTCGTCGCCATGTCCGGGTTGCCGCCGCTAATGGGGTTCGGCGGCAAATGGCTTTTGCTCAGCGCCATGACTGACAAGGGCTGGTACGGCCTCGCCGCCTTTGGTGTTCTCGCGACCTTCGTTGGCATTCTCTACATGGTCAGATTGGCCTACGCCGTCTTTTTCGGCGCGCGAAGGCTGGAGCACCGGGCCGTTCGGGACGCGCCGCTGGCCCTCCTGGTTCCCCAGTTCGTCCTGGTCGCGGCGATCTTTGTCCTGTCGTTCTACCCGAAGCTTCTGATCGAGCCGGTGTCCGTGGCGATCGATCCTTACTTTGCTTCCACCCTGGTTTGGGAAGGCGCGTCGCTGGAGACGATCTACGGATACTGGAACCCCGTTCCTGTCATGGCCACGGCGTTGGTCATTGCTCTGGTGCTGTTTGCGGTCCTCTGGCTGTTCTACCGTATCGGGAACGGCAGGCCGGACGCGCAGATCAGGAGAACTGGCGATCTCGCGTGGGGGAGGGACGTTTCCCGCTTCTACTCTTTCTACAATCCCGCTCTCGGTCGGCTTCTTGTTCCTCTCGCAAGCACGTTCTGGAATGACGTCGCTGACGTTACAACAAGCATGGCCGGATCAGTGCGCGCGATCTATACAGGCAACGGGCAAACTTATGTCTTGTATGTACTCTACTATTTCATCGCACTGTATGTAACGAACGGTCTGTTCCAGTGATGGCGGCCATCGCCGACGTCTATCCCCCAGGATGGTCCTGACTGTTCGCGCAGCAGATCAAGTGTCCGGCCCGCAGGCAGCGAGCCGCCTTGCCGTCCATAGCCCGCTGGAGTGAACCGGCGAGCGGGCGGCTCGCTGGCGTCGAGCGCTCCGCCGATCCGGCGCAGCACAATGGCTCGAAGGGGCGTGTCAGGCCGCGACCGCCGGCTGACCGACAGTGACGGTCAGAGTGCCGAGCTTCTCGATGCTGCCCACCAGGACATTGCCTGGAACAACGGCACCGACGCCATTTGGCGTCCCGGTCATGATCACGTCACCCGGCTCGAGCGAGAAGTATCTCGACAGCTTCGAAATGATCTCCGGGGTCCGCCAGATCATCAGGCTCAGGTCGGAATCCTGCCGCGCCACGCCGTCGACCTCTAGCCGGATGCTGCCGCTGGATGGATGGCCGACGGTCTCGACCGGATAGATCGGCCCGCAAGGGGCGGAGTGGTCAAAAGACTTCTTCAGCTCCCAGGGGATGCGGGGGCCCATGGGTGTATCGAGAAGCGAGCGGCGGGTCATGTCGAGGCAGATCCCGTACCCGAATATATGCGAAAGCGCGTCTTCCTCGGCGATGTTGTAGCCACCTGACTTCATGACAACCATGAGCTCCAGCTCAAAATGGAAATCGTTCGTCATCGGAGGATACGGCATCGTGCCGCCATCCTGAACGACGGAGTTGGTGGGCTTTTGGAAGATTAGCGGGAAGTCTCTCGTCTCGTCGCCTCCCATCTCCCTGATATGCGCAACGTAGTTCCGGCCGACGCAATAGATGCGCCGCACGGGAAATCGTGCGGACGAGCCGACGATCGGCAAAGTCGGTTGAACGGGCGCTGTGACGGCTAGCTTCGCGATATTCGTCATTTTCAGGTCCATGGGATTTTTCGAATAGCGCGAACCATATTCAGGAACCTGTCGGTGTCTATAAAAATCTGCATAAACTGACGATATTCAGAAGAACATGCTTTTATGTTGACGGACGTAATTGTTAATGCATCATTTCTCGGTGGGCGTCAGAAAACCCAGGGGAGCACGAAATGATGAAGCGTAGACATTTCATGGCAGCGGTCGCTGGGATTTCACTCGTGTTTGCGGCTCCTCAGGTACGGTCGCAGGAGCTCGAAACGCTGACGGTCGTATTCCCCAGTCCTGGGGGCCTCGGTTACTTCGCCTTCTACAACGCGATCGGAGAGGGTTATTTCGCCGAGGAGAAGCTCAAAATTGATCCGCGTAGCGTCAACGGCTCGGCGCTGGCCATCCAAGCTTTGCTGGCGGGCCAGGCGCAGCTCGTGCATCCCGGTCCGGGCCCGCTGCTGAACGCCCGCGCCCGCGGCGAAGATCTCGTCTACATCTATAATTACTTCACGCGCAGCCAATTCAACCTGGTGGTTCCCGAGGAATCGGCCTTCCAGAAGCCGACCGATCTCAAGGGCAAGGTCATCGGTGTCGGTACTGCGGACGGCGCCGAAGTCGCCTTCGTCCGGTCGATCTTCGATGCGCAGGGCATGAAGGAAGGCAAGGATTATACGTTCATCACGGTGGGAGACGGCGGCATGGCCGTGGCCGGCTTCATGCGGAAAGCGATCGACGCCTATGCCTCCGATACAGCAGGTGCTGCGACGCTCAGCCTCCGTGGGGTCAAGCTGCGGTCGCTCACCCCTCCGGAATTCCAAGCATACTTCGGCAACGGCTACGTCGTCACCCGCAAGTATCTCGAAGACAACCGGGACGTGCTGGAGCGCTTCGGCCGCGCGCTGGTGAAGGGTACGAAGTTCGGGATCGATCCCGCCAATCGTACCGCTACATTGAATCACGCTAGACTGGGCAATCCGCAGCAGTTGGAGAATTTGAAGTTCGCGGACGCGCTTCTCGATATCTATTACAAGCTCACGGCGCCCATCGATCTGGCCAATGGCTATGGCTACAACAATCCGGTCGCTTGGGAGATGTGGCAGAAGACGCTCGTCGCTTCCGGCGACCTCAAAAAGCCTTTGGACGATATCACGAAGGCCTATTCAAACGAGTTCATCGCCACGTGGAATGCCGCTCAATGACATCACGCGTGAGGGCCGAGACGGCCGGGAGTTCCTCCCGGCCAGTCTATGAACTTGCCAATGTGTCGAAGTATTTTGGCGAGCAGTTCTTCACAGGGCTGAAAATAGCCGCGATCAGCGTCGTCTCGGGTGCGATTGCCGGTGAGTTCCTGGGCGGCGGACAGGGGTTCGGCGAGTTAATTCGCGTCGCGGCATCCCAGCTCGATACACCGCGGGTCTTCTCTCTTATCATCTATCTTAGCGCGCTCGGACTGGTGATGTTCGGAACTGTTTCCTGGCTACAGTATAAATTCGTCTTCTGGCACCGTACGTCGAATAATGTAGCTACAAAAGCCTCGCTTTGAGGCGAAGAAATCTGAGAGAGCGCATGTCAAAGACTGCAGAAAAAACAACCCTGTCGACAACCGTCTATCAAAAGCTGCGCACGGACATCATCGATGGCGCTTTCAAGCCGAGCGAGAAGCTGCGGATCGAAAGCATAGGCGAGATGTACAATGTCGGAAGCAATGCAGTGCGGGAAGCGTTGTCGCGCCTGTCCTCGGAAAGACTGGTCGACAGGCACGAACAGCGGGGGTTTTCCGTCCCGGCGATTGCGCTCGACGATTGGCGGGTCTTGGGACGGACGCGCTGCTGGCTGGAAACGAAGGCCCTCGAGGAATCCATGCGCAACCGCAGCGACGCATGGGAGGAGGCGGTCGTGGTCGCGTTCCATCGCCTGTCGCGCTATCGCTCCGGCAGCACTGAAGACCTGTCAGCATGGGGAAACGCTCACCGCAATTTTCATCGGGCGTTGCTCGCCAATTGCGGATCGCCGTGGCTGCTGGAGTTCTGCGACATTCTTGCGGACCACGCGGCCCGCTACGTTTCGATTGCGAATGCCTATCGCAAGGTGCCGCGCAACGGACAGGCCGAGCACGAGGTATTGATGAAGGCTACCCTTCACGGCACTCCCGAGGAGGCCTGCGCGCTTCTGGTTGAGCATTATACGAGGACGCTGATGACCATCGAAGAACTGTTCGACCACGATTACTTCACCTCCTTGCTGGCCGATCCACGGGCCGGCGAGCTGGAAAAACTCCCCTGAAGTCGCTCGGATAAAATTCCGTTCGATCCCGCGCATCTGCGAGATCACCCTCAACCGCCATCGCGCAATCGAACATTCATCAAGAGAGCTACGCATGGAGTATCTTTTCGAGGGGAAGTATTGGTCCCGGCGCTCTCCGGTCTTCGCCCGCCAGGTGGTCGCGGCATCGCAGCCCCTCGCGTCGCAGGCCGGACTTGCGATGCTCGCCAGGGGCGGCAATGCGCTCGATGCCGCGCTCGCCGCGGCCATCGCGCTCACCGTCGTCGAGCCGACCGGAAACGGGCTTGGATCGGATGCCTTCTGCATCCTTTGGGACGGGCAGGAGCTGCACGGGCTCAATGCTTCCGGCCGCTCGCCGGCCGCGTGGAATCCGGAGCGCTTCGCGGGACGCGCGGAGATGCCGCTGCGAGGCTGGGACAGCGTCACCGTGCCGGGCGCCGTCGCCGCCTGGGTCGACCTGTCGGAGCGGTTCGGGCGCCTGCCGTTCGCCGATCTGTTCGAGCCGGCCATCGGCTACGCCGAGCAGGGTTTCCACGTATCGCCGGTCATCGCCGAACTCTGGGCGCGCGGTGCGAAGGAACTCGGCAAGCAGCCCGGCTTTGCCGAGATGTTCATGCCCGGCGGGCGGGCGCCGCGCGCGGGCGAACTGTTCCGGCCCGCCGATCTCGGCCGCAGCCTGCGGCTGATCGCGGAGACCCGTGGCGAGGCCTTCTATCGCGGCGAGCTTGCGGAGAAGATCGCAGCGTTCTCGGCCCTTCACGGCGGTGCTCTGTCGACGGCTGATCTCGCGGCGCATCGCAACGACTGGTGTGGGACGATCCGCCAGAACATCGGCGAGACGTACCTGCATGAAATTCCGCCGAACGGGCAGGGCATCGCCGCCCTGATGGCCCTTGGGATCCTGGCCCAACTCGGCATCGAGGGTCTGGAGCCCGATACGCCGGACGCGGTTCATCTGCAGATCGAGGCGATGAAGCTCGCCTTCGCCGATGTCCATGCCTACGCAGCCGATCTCGATTTCATGAAGGACGTGACGGTATCGGACCTGCTGGACAAGAGCTATCTGGCCCGGCGGGCCAAGCTCATCGACCGCGAACGGGCGCAGGATTTCGGCAGCGGCGCCCCGAAGCATGGCGGCACGGTCTGCCTCGCCACCGCCGACAACGATGGCATGATGGTGTCCTACATCCAGTCGAACTTTAAAGGTTTTGGCTCAGGCGTTGTCGTGCCCGGAACGGGTATCAGCCTGCAAAACCGAGGTTGCGGGTTTACCCTCGCGTCAGGTCATCCAAACCAGGTCGGCCCCTCCAAGCGGCCGTTCCATACGATCATTCCCGGCTTCGTCATGCGGGACAACCAGCCCGTGATGGCTTTCGGCCTGATGGGCGGGCCGATGCAGGCGCAGGGGCATGTGCAGATGATGCTGCGCACGCAAATCTGGAGGCAGGACCCGCAGACGGCCGCCGACGCACCGCGCTGGCGCGTCGTCGAAGGCCGGACCGTGGCCCTGGAAATGGAAATCGGCGACGCGATGGTCGCGGAACTGGCCCGACGCGGCCACGACGTCCAGACCGAACCGCCGGAGGCGTTCGGCGGCGCGCAGTTGGTTCACCGGATCGAGGGCGGCTACGCGGCTGGTTCGGATCCGCGCAAGGATGGCCAAGCGGTCGGATTTTGATGTGGTCCGAACTTGCGGTGTTGAAGGTCCGCTCCTGGCGGATAGCGTCGAAAAAGCCTGCCCTCATCGTTGATCTTCGTGTCTGTCCCTACACTGAGTTCGGATGATGCTCGCTGAGAGCTCAGTCGACAGGGAATCTCTCACCCCAACGGGCCGGGGCCCCAGCGATCAGCCGGCGACTGGCGCCCCGCTCGACAAAAGGCCGCCAAGCAGCATGAGGCCAAAACCGAGCACGGCGAACCCGGCGACAACCTCGATACCGTGCAGCGCGATGGTCCCGACCCCGTTCGAGGAGGTCGAGGCCAGCCGCAGGGCAAGGCTTTTGGCGCCAACCGCGAGCGCGGCGATAGCTGTCACGGTGATGGCCGTGCCGAGCGCCATGGCGAAGGTCGCGGCGATCCCGGTCCAGATCAGCCCCTGCGTCAGCGCGAAAACGAGGATGATCAGTGCGCCCGTGCAGGGCCTCAGCCCTATGGCAAGCACCGCCGATGCGGCTCTCTTCCAGTCGAACTCGCCGGCGAGCGCGCTCGGCTGCGGCGCATGGGCGTGGCCGCAATCGGGGCCGCAGCTGTGATCGTGGACATGTTCGCCGCGTAGCGTGCCGACGGCCGCCCGCACGGTGCGGAACAGCAGCGTTATGCCAAGCAGGACAATAAGCGCATAGCTGGCGGCTTCCAGCCACCAGGCGGTGGCGCCCATAGCCCGGCTGGTCGCACCGACAATCGCCGCAAGGAGGCCGACCACCGCGATTGCGGTCACCGCCTGGGCGATGGCCGCGGCGAACGAGATCGCGATTCCCCGGCGAAGGGTCTCGCCGGTTGCCAGCAGGTAGGACGAGATCACCGCTTTGCCGTGGCCTGGCCCCGCCGCGTGGAAGACGCCATAGGCAAAGCTGAGCCCGGCGAGAAGGAGGAAGGCCGACCCGTCCGCCTTCGAGGCCGAGAGCGCCGCCGACATCTTGCTGTAGAAGGCCGATTGCTGTTGCGCGATCCAGCCGAAAACGCCGTCGCCGGGCGCTGACGCGGCGCCGTCGGGCCGCACGAGGCCGAACGCCCCGAGCGAAGGTCCCGACGGTTTCGCGGTCGCACCGGAATTCGCCGACCCTTGGCCAGGCATCTGCTGCAGAGGCGCAGCCTCGACACTCGTGGGGGCGTCCTGCGGCGCAGGCTGCGGTCCAGGCGCGGAATCAAGTGCGGGTTCGGGCGCTTTGGGCTTCTGGGTTTCGGCAAAGGCGAGCGCATCCGCGCCGCAGCGCACAGCCATGATATTGGCGAACTGCTTGCCCCAGCTGCTGCCGGGCTCGAGATTGGAGAAGAAGTCCTCGGTAAGCCGGCCATTGGGAGCGGCCTGGTTGCCGGGCTCTTCCGCATCGATCCGGCAGCCTTCCGGTGCACCCTCGAGCGCAGCTGGCGTCTCCTTGGCAAGCGCGAAGGAAACGAAATAGCTTGGATCGTAGATTTCGATGCGAACCGTATCGCTCTTCGGGGCAGAGGCGACCGGCAGCGTGAAATTCAGCGTCAGCGCCGTGCCGTCGTAGTCGAGCCAGTAATCGACCGGTTGGTTGAAGGCGATGTCGCCGCTGCCGGCCTTGCCGAAGGTGAAGAAGTCGAATTCCTTCAGCGAGGCAACGTTCACTTCCGCAAGCGGCTGCAGTTCCTCGCGCGAAAGCTTGCCGTCGCCGTTCGTGTCGAGGCCCTGCACCGCAAAGGCGGAGAACATGTCATCAAAGCGCCAGGCATGGCGAACCGCCTTCGTCACCTCCGCCTCGTAGACCACAGTGCTCTTGACCGTCACGAAGACGTGGGGGTGTGCCGCCGCCGGACTGGCGGACAGCGCAAGCGCGGCGGCAATGGCGGGGCTTAAGCGGCGGAGCATTTTTGGCCTGTTGATCATCGGGTTGGTACGGCTGAATGAAGGTGTCAGGACATTGCGCCTGAAGGGGCACCAAGGCAGAGGGATGCTGATCGTCGGCGATGCGCGGCGGCGGGCGTTGTTGGCGAAGCTTAAGGGTCGGCCTCGACCGCGTTGTATGGAACCCGAACGCGAACCTAGCTGGCGGCAGGCGTCACGAACTGCAGTCCGAGCACCATGATACCGACAGCGGCGACCCAGCTGCCGCTGGCGCGCAGCGCGATCGGTCGCCAACCTCCGGCTCCGCGCAGGAACGCGATGGCGCCTCCAGTCATGAGGGTCAGCGCGGCATAGCCGATCATGGTCACGCCGGAAAGAAACAGTACCCGATCGGTATTCGCTGCCATGGCCTGGCCGTTCTCATAGCCGTGGAGCAGTCCCATCACCGCCGCGATGGCGAGAAATAGCGGGAGCGGAAGCGATATCGCAACCGCGAGCAGAAGCCCCGTGATCGCCACGAGCGACAAATCGATAACTGACACGAAGGGCACGCTCGGCAGAGCCAATGACGCGGTGCTTCCCGCGAGCAGAGCCAGCGGGAACACCAGAACGCCCCAGCGTGCCCGCTGCGGCCCCTGGAAGGCTGCCAGGGCCGCGAGCGCGATCCACGGCAGAATCTGCTGCAGATCGGTCAGCGGATGGAGAGCGCCGCCGTAGAAGTCTCCGAGGCGGGTGTCGACCAGATGGGCATGGGCGGCCGTCGGCATGCTGAAAAGCATGCCGAACGCCGCGACAAAGCGCGTTTTCGCCTTCATTCGATCACGCCGATTGAGGCGAGAAGGAAGTAGACGCCGGCGCAGCCGATGGCGGCGCCGCACGCACGTACGGCTTTCGCTCCTGCCGGCGACGAAATGAGAGCACCTATGCCAATGCCGGCCAGGTGAAGAAGGCCGGTGGCGACAACGAAGCCCACCGCATAGGCGATCGGGTCCGCGGCCTCCGGCAGTTCGCGCCCGTGAGCGTAGCCGTGGAAGATCGCGAAGACGGCGACGATAACCGCGGCGATCCACAGAGGCGGTCGGACGCTCAGAGCCACCATGATGCCGAGCGCGACGCCGGACAGCGCGATCACCGGCTCGACGAGCGGAAGTTCGATCCCCGACAATCCGATGACACCGCCGAGCGCCATGACAAGCGGGAAGGTGATCGGCAGCACCCAGATGGCGGGATTGCCGAGCTGTGCGCCCCAGAGGCCGACCGCCACCATGGCGACGAGGTGGTCGGGGCCGGTCAGCGGGTGAAGGAAGCCGCTCTCCAGTCCGGACGATGTGGCGGCGCCCGTATGCGCCAAAGCGGATGTGAGCGGGATTGCCGCAAGCATGACGGCAAGCTGCAAGCTCTCTCTCGACGGAATAAATTTCATTACAATCCCCCAGTATTGGCCCGGTCAGATCCGGCCGATGAACCAGAAAGCGGCGACGCTACCGATGACGTAGGCGGGCAGGGCGGCGCCCCAGCGCGGAAGCACCGCTTCCGCCTGGCGGTGAGCCCAAATGAGCGCCAGCACCGCCATTACGAAGGCGAGTTGCCCTATCTCGACGCCGACATTGAAGAACAACAGCACGATGGGCAGCGTCGTCGGCGGAATTCCGAGTGTGGTCAGCGCGGTTGCGAATCCGACGCCGTGCAAGAGGCCGAACGCAAACGCCACGCTCCAGGGATACCGTGCCGTGAGCCCGATCTCGCCGCGTTGCAGCTTCACGATCTCCACGCCGACGAAGACGATGCTGAGCGCGATCGCTGCATTGAGCGGGCGCTCCGGAATGCCGACCCATCCGAAGGTGGCGGCGGCGAGCGAGAGGCTGTGTCCGATCGTGAAGGCGGTGATTACACGCACCAGCATCCAGCCGCGGCCGACAAGCCAGATGAGCCCAAGCACGAACAGCAGATGGTCGATGCCGCGCAGGATGTGGTCGATACCAAGATTGACGTAGGTTTCGGCCAAATCGAGCCAGACGGCGAGGTCCGTGCCCGGATCGCGCGCCACCGTCACGACGGGCTTGGCGGCGCTCACCGTATATGCCTGCATCTCGCCATCCTGAGGGACGACCCGGATGGTCGCCACTGACTGATTGCGCCCGAGCCCCATGAAGCTCAGGCGACCTGCAAGACCGCGTTCTCCGCAGTCAAGCTGGGGTGCTTCCCAAGTGCAATGAGAAGGGAAGATCGGCTGCAGGCTCAGGTCCGCAGGCGGCATTGTCCATTGGCCGAGATAACGCCCCGGCGTGATCTCGCGCAGCGTCATGACCGCCATCGACGCTTCGTGCGCGGAGGCGGACCAGATCGGAACGAGCAAGTTCAGCAGAATCAGGAGGGCGGGCAAAATGCGCCCGGAGTTCGTCCCCGTCATAGTTCGCCGTGCCGGATTACGAAGTTCTTGCCGAGATCACGGGTGGCAGCGATGCCCAGTATTCGTCGGCGCTCGTCCTTCCAGTTCTGCGTGGCCTGTGCGGACACCTCCGACAGATCGACCTTGCGGCCCGGCACGAAATTGTCGAGGCGCACGATGTGCCAGCCGGCGGACGACTGCTGCACCCGCCATTGTCCCGTCGGCAGCGCAACCAATGAGTCTATGAACTCTCCCCCGAAGGCTTGAATCAGCGATTGGCGCGGCCGCTGCGCGAAGATATGCGCGCGCATTTGTACTTCTTCAGGCTCCGTGCCGGTCTCGATCTGTTGCAGGATCTTTCGGCTTTCAGCCTCCGCGTCAGGGCCGCTGAACGGCACCTCTATGAAGCTGACAAGGTCGGGAATGTCGTACTGCGTGCGGTTCTTTTCGTACCATTCCTGCAGCTCCTGCGGCGTCGGTTCCTTCACCTCGATGCCTTCGAAGATCATCAGGCGCATCTTGTGGATGATGCGGTCCCGAATCATCTCGTCGCCTTTATCGAGGCCCTGGGCCAACGCCTCCCGGTAGGTGATCTCGTTGAGAACCCACACGTCCATGAGTCTTGCGAGCTCGTCGGCACCGGGCTCGCGTTGCTCATGCTCGCGCTTGAATGCGTCGATGATCGATTGGCGCACCTCCGGGCTCAATTCGATAAGGCGTTCCTTGCTGACGGATGGCGTCACCGCGGCGTGGACCACGAAGATCATCCCTCCGATCAGCATGAACTGAATGAGCGGCTCGCGCAGAAAGCGTCGGAGCTGGCTTATCTTTCCCTTTCGGCCGTCTTGAACTTTTGCATCATCGGCGTCGCGCGTATCGACGCCGGTTTTCCCAACCGACGAACTCAATTCCAAATCCCCCAACCCACTCTGAAGGCACCCGGAAGGTGGCCCTACCAGCTGTTGCCGCCTGTGAACTAGGGCGCTGCGGTGTCGTGTTCATGACAATCACGATGCATGTGCGGCAAGCGCGATCGTTTTGCGTGCTGATCCAATGATGCCGCCCGAAGTCGCGGGCAGATTTCACAAAACCTTCAGCAGACAGTCACACAAGGCCGCTAAGGACAGAGCTCTCCTAACCACTGGGGGTTACATGAAAAGCGTGACGCTGACGCATCAGCTGATAACTGGTGCAACGATTTTGGCCGCGGCCGCGGGGGCGGTTTCGGTTACGACTACGCCGTCGGTTGCCGAAAGCTACATGGCCGGCGACTTCCACAACCACACGCCGTGCTCCGATGGACGTTCGTCCGTCGAAACCATGGTGAAGAAGTCCATCGAGACCTACGGTCTGGAATGGCTTACCGCTGCCGACCATGGTGGCAGCAGCCCGCGCGATTGCCGCATCGACGATCCCGAAGGCAACGGTTCCAACCCCAACAACAGTTCCAGCGGGCCGAGTGCCGGCCGGTTCTTTGACGAGGATCCTTCGATCACGATCAAGGGCAACTTGGCGATGTCCGGCGGCCACCGTTCGATGTGGCGCTGGCAGAGCGCCGAGGAAATCATCTACCCGGAGCTGACGCGCCTCGCGAAGGAACTGAAGGAGCCGATGATCTTCGCCGGTGTCGAGACAAACGTTCCCGGCCACGAGCACACCAGCATGGCGGTGATAGGCAATCAGAAGCCCGAGAACTTCGGCCGCAATGTCGGCGATGCCAGCGCCGTTGCAGAGTTCGAATACCGGTTCGACCGCAGCGACACGGATACAAGCGGGGGCGCGCCGAACCACAACTGGACCGGCAAGGTCGCGAACGCCACCGGTGCCGGATTCGGGCATCAACAACCACAACAACAAGGCTGTTCCCAGCGTGCGCTGGCTGCAGCAGAACTTCCCGCTCGACAGCTTTTATGTCCCGGCACATGCCGAACGCGCCGGCGTGTTCAACCCGAACGGCAACAACGGCTTCAACGTCGAGCACTTCCGTAACTTCAACAATGCGGGTCCGACGGTCGCGGTCGGTTTCGAAACACAGCCTGGACACCAGGCGAGCAACAACCGCGGCGAGTATCGGGCCAACTTCTGCGGCACGGGCTGCAACTCGGTGGGCGTAACGACTTTCGGCGGCACGGGCGTCTACGGCGCCAAGGTCGGCGGAGTATGGGACGCGCTGCTCGGCGAGGGCCGCAATTGGTTCTTCTACGCGAGCTCCGACTGGCACAATCGCGGCCAGTTCAGCATCTACGAGCAGGGCTCGACCAACGACTTCTATCCCGGCGAGTACCAGAAGCTGTACATCCCGCGTCCGGAGAATGGCGATCGTGCGAGGCCGCAGGTGGTTGTTGACGGCGTGCGCTCCGGCAACTCCTACTCGGTCATGGGCGACCTGATCACCGGCGAACTCACCTACAAGGCCGAGTTGGTTGATAGCCGCGGGCACGACGACGACAAGGGTGGCCGCGGGCACGACGACGACAAGCGTGGCCGGGGGCACGACGGCGACAAGGGCCGGGGACACGACGACGACCGGGATGACCGTAAGGCCGACGTGGTCAAGATGGGCGAAACGCTGGTGGTTCCGCGCGGAAAGTCGGTTCGCCTCACGCTTGAGGTGAACGTCCCGAAGGGCCCGAATCACTCGCCCTACAGCTTCAACAACCCGTCGCTCGCTCAGATCGGCATCCAGGAGCCGCTCAACCGGCCGACACTTCGGAATGTTGACTTCATCCGTGGCGACATCGCGGGCCCGGTGGATCCGAGCAGCGCAAACTATACGAACGCGACCAACCCGTCGGCGTCGGTCATTGCCACGGTCAACTCCAGCACCTGGAAGGTGAAGGGGTCGAAGCGCACGATGGAAATAACCATCCCGAACGTCCAGAAGAGCATGTATGTGCGCGTGCGCGGAAGCAATCTGCCTCCCGGTACGCCCGCAGAAACCGACGCTCAGGGCAACCCCCTCAACGACTGGGATCCGGAGAACAGCGCTCAGGGTCCGTTCGTCACCTGCACGGACGCCGCCTGTCCGTCGCACATGGCCGTACGGGACGGTGTCAAGCTCTCGAGCTACGACGTCGCCGCCTGGGCGGATCTGTGGTTCTACACCAACCCGATCTTCATCCGCGTCGCCGGCGAGCCGAAGCTCCTCGTCGAGAGGAACGCCGAACTCGCGGAGAAGCAGGGGCGGGATAAGGATGACAACAGGGATCACGATCGGGATGACGACAGGGATCACGGCCGGGACCACGACCGGGATTCGAAGGATGCCAAGAACAACTCGTGGAAGGAAGCGCGTAACGACTAACAAGTCGCGGCTGCATCACAGCCGTGGCTGCAGCTGACGCTTCTTAAGGTGCAACCGGGGGCCGCGATGGCCCCCGGTTTGTTTTGCTTCAAAGGTTTCGGGTCCCTGTTATGTCGCAAGTCAGCGCGGTCTCCACCGGCGGGTCAGGCGTCGCCCAGCGACGCATCCTCGCGATCACCGCGATAGCGGGTCTCTCCGGCTTTGCCGGGCTCGGATACGAGATCGTATGGACGCGGATGCTCTCAGTCTCGCTCGGCCACGAGATCGTGGCGGTGCTCGGCGTCATCTCGGCCTTATTCGCCGGCATTGCTCTCGGCAGCCTCGTGCCGGGCCGCGGCATTGCCGGCAGCCCGAGGCCGGCTCTCTGGTATGCAGGGTTGGAAGTCGCGATCGGGCTGTGGGCGCTGGCCCTCATCCCGCTGTCTCCGCTGATCGGCGATCTCGTCCCCATGCTGGTGCCGGTGGACGCTGCGCCGGCTCGGCAGTGGGCGGTCGCCTTCGTTCTTCCTTTTCTTCTGCTGCTGCCGGCGACGCTGGCGATGGGTGCGACGCTGCCGGCTCTCGAAGCGGTGCTCGCGCCGCACCTCGCCGCCAGTGGCGCTGTGGGTCGGGTCTACGCGGCCAATACGATCGGCGCCGTCGTCGGTACGCTCGCCACCACATTCCTGATCATTCCGGCCGTCGGCCTTGCCGCGACGCTGGCGCTGTGCGCCTCGCTCAACCTCATCTGCGCCGTGGCCATGTGGCGTTGCGACGGCGCAACGGAGATCGAACGGGCGCCGAGGCGCGGCCTCGGTTCGGCCTCCATGCTCGCCCCGTTGTTCGTTACGGGCCTCCTCGGCATCGGCTATGAGGTCCTGACCATCCGGGTGGTCAGCCAGATCCTCGAGAACACGATCTACACCTTCGCGATTCTGCTCGCGGCCTATCTCCTCGGCACGGCGCTCGGCGCGGCGATCTGGAACCGGATCGCCCGGACGCGTGATGCGGACGCCCTCGCCAGCGGTCTCGTCGCAGTGACGTCGCTCGCCTGCACGGGGGGTGCCGTTCTGCTGGCCGGGTCAGACACGATTCTCGCGGCCCTGAGGGATGCGCTTCCGCCGACCATGGCGGGACGCCTCGCTGCCGAATGCGGCATCGCCGTGCTCGCCTTCCTGCCTCCCACTATCGCCATGGGGGCTCTGTTCACCCAACTCGCCCAGAAGGCGAGCGACCGCTTTGGCGGGGTCGGGGTGGCGCTCGCGGTGAACACGCTCGGCGCCGCCATGGCGCCGATCCTGTTCGGGCCGGTCCTCGTCCCATTGGTGGGAGCCAAACTGGGCTTCGCCTTGCTCGCCTTCGCCTATGTGCTGGTGCTGCCGAATATGAGCCGGCCGGCCGTCGTCTCCGGCGCGTTGATAGCGACTGCGGCGCTCGCACTGGCGCTCTCGCCGCTTTCGCTGCGCTCCGTATGGACGCCGCCCGGCGGGGAGGTGGCGTGGCACCGCGACGGCGTAATGGCGGCCGTGAGCGTCATCCGCAACAGTGCCGGCGAACATCACCTCCAGGTCAACAACCATTTCCGCATGGGCGGCAGTGCTTCCGTGCGTTCAGACCATCGCCAAGCGCACATCCCGCTCCTGCTGCATCCCGACCCGAAGCGGGCTTTGTTCCTCGGGCTCGGCACCGGGGCCACTCTGTCCGCGGCAGGCGATCACCCTGGCCTCGTGACCGATGGCGTCGAACTCGTGCCCGAGGTCGTCGAATCCTTTCCGCTGTTCGCGCGATCGGCCCCGCAGCTTGGCCGCAACCCGGATCTCCGCATCCATGTCGCCGATGCGCGCCGCTTCGTGCGCGCTCCCGGAGACCTCTATGACGTGATCGTCGCCGATCTCTATCACCCTTCGGTGGACGGCTCCGGCGCCCTCTATGCCCGGGAACACTTCGCCGCGATCCGGGAACGCCTTTCGGACGGAGGGATATTCTGCCAGTGGCTGCCGCTCCATCAGCTCGACATCGAGACGTTGCGCGTCATCGTCCGCACCTTCCTCGACGTGTTTCCGGACTCGAGCGCTTACCTCGCGCAGTTCAGTGTCGAAACTCCGCTGATTGCATTGATCGGCCGGCAGGCCCCGGCAGCCTATCCGGACGACTGGTTCGATCGCCGGATCACGGATGCGGGCCTCCGCACGCGGCTCGCGGAACTCGATCTCAAGGATGACATGTCCCTGTTCGGCCTCTATCTCGCGGGTGCGGACGAACTGCGCGGCTTCGGCGGTTCGGGGCGCGTAAATACTGACGACCATCCGGTGGTGGCCGCAGAGGCACCGCGCGCCGCCTATGCCATGACCAACAGTCCGGGGGAGCGCCTCATCGCGCTGCTCGCCGCATTGCACCCACGCCCGGATGAGATCCTCACCGGCGGGACGGGCGACGAGGCCGCCCGTCTCGCCGCCTATTGGCGAGCCCGCGACCGCTATCTGCAGATGGGCGTGCAAACCCTCGCGGCCATCGGCGCGCAAGACCTGATCGCAGATATTGCGCCCAAGCTTGTCGAGCTTGTCCGCGTCAGCCCAGACTTCGACGCGGCCTATCTCCCGGTGCTGACCATGGCGCGCCGGCTCGCGGTCAGCGACCGGGCTGCGGCGCGCCGGCTCCTAGAAGTGCTGGATAGCGCGAGCCCGGACCGTACTGAGGCGCGGAGTTTGCTGGTGACGTTGCCGCCGGGGTGATGGGAGCGTCGGCGGCGGCTACCGTGAACGCGACTGATCCGCCGTCTGGATGATAGTGCTGGCGGAGATAGCCGTTCCATTCGATCAGGTAATTGCCGGGCGGCAGCGGCTTGGTCGGACGAAACTCGGTCTTCTGAACTTCAGCAGTGCTTCGAACCCAATCGACCGGCCACTCGGTGCGGTCCTCGCCATACAGCCGGACGTCCTGCAGTTCGAACTCCATGAGGAACTGAAGCATTATCGGAGCCTGCAAGTCGCGGATGACCTCATTCGCATTCGGGTACGACTGGTCGAACGCGCACTGAGCCCGTGCCTCCGACGTCGCGAGCGCGATCAATCCGAACAAGAGTGCCGCTGTGGCTGAGCGTAAATACATTGTCATCTCCGGTGTCTGTCTATGGTCGTTCACGGATCCGGACCGGATCATGAGAACCGAATGGCGTAACCGAAATTGTCGAGCCGGTCCGGGATCGCGTTGAAGGCGATCGAGATGCGCCGTTCACCCTGATTGATTGGGACCTCATGCAGCAGATAGCTTGGGAACATCACGAGATCGCCGGGCGTGATCTCCGGCATCGCCCATTTGCTGCCGTTGTAGGCGTTCACATGCGCGTTCTTGTGATGGTTGCTGAAGATGAAGTTCGTGCCACCGAGGCTCTTGTGGAACACGATGTTCGCTGACGGATGCGAGTGGGTGAGGTAGAGGACCCCGGAGATGAAGCTGTTGGCGTGAGTGTGAATTGCCTGACGCCCCCCGGGCTCCAGCGCGTTGACCCAGATCTCCTTGATCTGCCAGTTCAGAGGTTCGCCGAACAGCACCTCGCCGAATTCGGCCACTGCCGGCGTTACGAGCTCGCCGAGCGTCGAGAACATATCGTTTCCATCGACGCCAGCGATCGGCGTGTGGGAGAGGCGGTCCGAAAATGCGTTGGAGAGCTTCGGCGATTTCTGGATTTCGGCGAGGAGGGAAGAGATCAGTTCGTCGCTGAGGAATTTTTCTACCCTCACCACGGGTGTCGGGAATAATCCGATGACCTGAGTCAAAATGGCGCTCGCCGATTAGAGGAAACATCGCGCCCTGAAGCGCGAGCGCCGGCACTTTGTCTGCCGCTCATGACCGTTGCATGACTTGTCCTTGCGACCTTCGCCATGTGGACCGGCGTCGGCGCCGGCCGTCGATCTCGGTCTCAATGTTCCGGATAGAATATCGGTGTCGGCAGGTCCTGACTCGGCTTCGTCTGTGCACTTGCCGATGGGACCGCCGCCGTCGGCTTCGCGCCGCTCGCATCCGGCGTGCCGTTCTGTTCGGAGTCGCGTGCGGGCAGCGCGAGCACGACGCGATTATGATCCCTCTGAAGCATGGCGTCCCGTGTTCCGATCGAGCTCAGCACCCACCCCTCGTGAATCTCGCCGGTCTTCAATTTAACGACCGTGTCGCTGCCCTGATCGCGAAAGATGCCGTAACCGTCGCGCCCATTGAGGATAGTGCCGATGAGTTCGAGCGGCGGTTGCGGCGGAGCGCTCGGGGCAGGGGGCGGCGGCGCGGGCGGGGCCACGGTCGCGGGTGGCGGTGGGCGTCGCGACAGGGAGAAAATGGGCCGCTCGCGCGTAGCTGCCAGGTTCTCGACCGGGATCACCCATAGCGGATTGCCTCGCAGTGTCGCCCCAACCGCGTCCGGAGGTGGCGAGGGGGCACTTGGCTCGGCTGAGGACACCGGCGTGGGGGACCACGCATTCCATCCGATGAGGATCGCGCCGGTCATCCGGAATATGGGCTTTCCAAAAACTCTCATTGCGCGCCCTGCCATTGTCCGTACACGCTCAGTTGCACCCGCAGGCGCCCGTCGTCGGGCTCGGCAGACACTGGTCCCTGAGCGACGAGCTGGTCGACGAAGAGGAAGGGCATGCCCGCTTCAAGATCGTAAAGCAATTTCTGGAGGTCAGGTTGCGCAAGCTCGACGCTTGCTGTGACCCCGACAAAGCCGTCGCCGAGCCGGGTGCCGAGTATTTCAACCTGGGATGATGTGATGCGGCCATCGAGCCGCGCCACGGCGCTGGAGACACGCTGCATCAGGGCGGCGCCGGCAACGGTCACGGTCGGCCCTTCGAGGAATGGCGATCCGGTCGGCAGGTCCGCCGGTACGCCCGGCGTCTCGGTGGGCATCGCTTGGCGGCCCTGCAGCCGGGCGAGGACGTCGGCCGCGGTCGCTACGGCAGCGCGCTGCTCGAACAGGTCCGTGACGGTACCGACGGACACATAGGCGAGGGTTGCGACGAGCACGGCATATCCAAACATGGCGAGAGCGCTCCAGCCGTGTTTGCTGCCGGATGATCGAATACTGCTCACGGGGTGACCTCGAACGGGATCTTGATCTTTGCCTCGATGTGGAAACGTTCGCCGGGCTCCTCGGGGACGCGCGTCGTCGGAGCCACGAACGTCGCCTGCAAGAAATGCGAGGATTGCTCCATCAGCCGGATCAGGCTCGGTGCATCGCGAGAAATGCCGATGACTTGCAGCTGGCCCCCTTCGACGTGGACTTCGGTCACATAGGTGTGATCCGGCAGCGCCCGCGACAACGCCTCCAACACCAACACGGTCGCAGCGCTGTCGTGCTTGCGCCGTTCGAGCGCCTGCAGCCCCAAAGACTCGCCCCCTACTTGGCGGGCGGTGAGGGCGAGCCGCTGTGCGGTGATGCGGTTGTTCAGGTCGTCCAACCGGGCGTTGAGGTCGGCGCCGATGATCTGGGACGCTGCCGTAGAAAGGGTCGCTGCCGCCGTCACGGCGACCAGCACGACGAGCAGGGCCTTGCGGATTCGTGCAACGCCGAGCACGCCGGAGAGCGTGTGCCGGTACACTTTGATTAACTCTGGCCCGGTTGCGCCGCCTCCCGCCGATGTGGACACGACAATCGATTTCGCTCCGAGCGCTTTCAGGGCATGCAGGTACGGTTCGATCTGGCTGCGCGCCGTCGCGGCTATGGTCAGGCCGATGCGGTCGTCGCCGGCCTCGGCTGGCGGCGACCAAGCGAACACCGCCTCGTTCGCGCTCCAGGGAGTTAGCCGGTCGATCTGCGCGCGGACGATGCCGTCTAGGAACTCGGCGGCGCGTCTGGGTAGTTCGAGCGGACGAAACAGGAAGTGCGTGGGCAGCAGCACCAGCTCGACCTCGCGGCCCCGCAGGTGCGCGGCGATATCCTCGGGCAGCCCTGAGGCGGCCGCGTCGCCGTGCAGCCGAAACGGCGGATGAGCGGACATCATGCCGGCGTCCGGCAAGCTGAGCGAGAAGGCCCCGCCGTCTCCTTCTATGAGGCGCACGGACGGAACCTTTCGCAGCCGCGCGATCGCGGCGACGAACGCCTCGGCGACCACATCGATCCAGATCGAGAAGCCGTCGACGATCCGGCTCAGGCTCATCGTCTCGGCTCCGTTTGCATGCGCGGCTCCCCCGCCGATACGTCCACGTCGTCGCGCCACGACAGCACCCGATATGGATCGTCGCCGAAGTCGCGTACCAGGATGACCGCCTCGGAGGTCCGGACCTGACCGTTCCCGAAATCGACGCCGACCGTCACCCGCATCGCGTCGCCGGCCTCCATCGTCGTCCCAGGCCGAGCGGCAGGCGTGTCATTGGCCGATCCGCTCTCGGGCACCGTCTGGTTCAGGCCCTCGGGCGAGGAGCCGGGTAGCGAGGCGAGCACTACTGGGTCTGCCTTGCGCGCATGGACCTCGGCGCGACCGCTGAACACGGTCAGATAGGGCAGTGCCCGCTCGACCAGAGCGGGGGGCAGATCCACCACCAGCCAGAGCTCGTCCACGTGTACGAATGGAGCTCCGCGTGGGCCGTAGTCCAGGCCGGCCGCTTGATAAAGCGACGCTTCGCCGTCCTGCGGGGCCGCGGTGGCCGGGGAGCGCCAGGCGATGATCCGTTCTGCGTACTGCTCGGCGTCCTCCTCACGCGCCCCGAGCGTGACGAAGAGGCCGGCCAGCAGCTCCTTTGGTGCAGCATTGAGATCTATGCGCGCCGTCTCGGTCCGGAATGTTGCGACGATGCGGGCCTGTCCCATGCGGAACACGACCTCGCCGTCCGTCGGGCGTTTGTCCTTCGGTGTCGCGAGGATGCGGTATGCTGCGAGCTCAACGCCCGCCGTAACAAGGCTCCGAGCGAGGAGATCGTCGTTCCTCACGGCCGCGGCCATGGCGGTGTTGGAGACGTAGACGCTGTAGATCGAGACGAGCGCGGCGAGTGCGCCGAGGATCCATAACACCGTGACAAGGATGAAGCCGTCGGATGAAGTTTGCGCCGTCGGCCGGCTTGGGCGATGCGCGGTCATTGCGGTTCTCCCGCAGCCGTGCGCCCGTCTGTCTTCGGGCGGACGCCGCCGCAGCCGGGTCGGTTTTCGTCGGTAACGCACTCTACCGGCAGCTCCGCGCGGATCACGGTCGCGGTCGAGACGCTGAGCGTCCGACCGGTCCCCGTGTCGCGGACGACGAGGCGAACCGCCTGCGGCAGTTCGTCCGCGTCGCGCCAATCGCTCCGCCACAGGCTGTCCCGTCCGGCATAGGAGAACGACACGCGATAAGGCGATCTCAGCAGCTCGACCGGCTCGGCGAAGGGAGGCGGTCCGGCCTGCGCCGAACGCGGCGCGAACGGTGCCGTGCTCCGCGCCAGCGCCAGACCGTCGATTTCCGCCAGTCGCACAATCTGGAGGCCTGGCCGGTCATTGGGACCGAGTGCCGTCCGCACGAAGGTCACTGAAAGCTCGGATCCCTCGAACAACGGATGCTTGGCCTCACGGTTTGCCGGCACGAATTCGGCTGCGGACAGGTCGGCGACGATGCGGTCGATCGCCAGCGCGACGAGCTCGCTTTGCTGTACGCGCGCCTTTCCTTTCTGCCAGTTCGGAACCCATTGGGATGTGACGAGTCCGAGACCGGTGAGGACAAGGCCCATCAGCGCCATCGCGACCAGCGCCTCGACGAGCGTGAAGCCAGCAACGGGCGAGCTGTTGGAATATGCCCGCATGCTCATTCCGGTGCGCTCCGGGCGAGGCGGACGGTTTCGATCGTTATCGTCGCCCCGGACGGCGAGCGGACGTTGATCACGATATTTCGCGGGATCCACGACGAACCCGCCGGGACGCTGTCCACAGTGAGCGGACGAATATCCATTCGCCAATGGTGACCGGCGATCTCTCCGTCGATCTGGCCCAAGGCGAGATTCCGCCGCGGGGGAATTCCGGTTTCGACCGCACGCGCCGTCTGGAGCAGGGCGACGCGTTGATCGAGCGAGCGCGACGCTCGTGCGTTTGCCATCGCAACCGACGCGATCGCGGCCAGCGAAGTTGCCATCACGGCGAGCGCGACGAGCACCTCGATGATGGTGAAGCCGGCACGTGAGCGGCGCTTACGAGCGCTGGCGCGGAACAATTTCTATTCCTCCAGTCAACCAGTTCACACGGACCTCGTAGCCGCTGCCATTGCGCGTCAGCATCACGCTGCCCCCACAGGACATGCCGGACGGGAAGAAGCTGATGCTGGAGAGCGCAGGTCGGCCGTTGCAGCGTTCCGGCAGCGTCGCCCGGAACGTCACGTCGTTCGGAATCCGTACGGACCGCCCCGTGGTGTCGGAATGGATCGTCCGCGCCATCGCGTTCACCTCGGTGGTTACTGGAATCCGGCGCCGAATGGCCGCGCTGCGGTCCGCCTTCAGCAGCGAGGCGGTTTCAACGGCGTAGCCTTCGACTCTCGGGCGCGACGTCCCAAGCGGAAGGCGCGGCAATGCGAGCGCGGCAAGCGCAGCAATGATTGCGATGACGCAGACCACTTCAAGCAGGCTGAAGCCCGCCTCCGAGCCGAGACCGTCCTCCGGGAAGGCTGCTCCCCGACCTGCGATCATCACCGCGACCAGCTCGTGATATCGGCGGCCGTGTCGGCGCCGCCTTCCTGTCCGTCGGAACCGAGGGAGAGGATGTCATAAGGGCCATGCTCGCCCGGCGCACGGTAGACGTAAGGCTTGCCCCAGGGATCCGGTGGAACGGAACCACCCTTCAGATAAGGACCGTTCCAGTGGGCGACGCCAGCCGTACGCTGCACCAATGCGGTGAGCCCTTCGGATCTCGTCGGATATCGTCCGGAATTGAGATAGTAGAGGTCGAGGGCGCTGGCGAAGCCCTGGATCTGGATCTTCGCCGTCTTGACCTTGGAGTCGCCGAGATAACCGAGCACGCGTGGCCCAACGAGGGCGACAACCAGGCCGATGATGGTAATGACGACGAGCAGTTCCACCAAAGTGTAGCCGGCCTCGTCACTCCGCAAGGAGCGGCGGCGCAGCGAGGTCGGGGCGATGGTTCTCACGAGGTTACTGTTCACTTTTCTCATCCGATGCTTTGGCTGACCGACAGGAGCGCCGTCATGACGGAGACGATCAGCCCGCCGACGACGACACTGATCGTGATGATTGCGAGCGGGCCGATGATTGCGACCATCCGCGCGAGCGAGCGCTGGAGCTTCTCTTCGTAGAAGTCGGCGATGCGTCCGGCGAGCATCGCCATCTGCCCGGTTTCTTCCCCGAGCCTCAGCATGCGGATCGCCATGGGTGGCAGGACGGCGTTCGCCGCGAGCGCCTCCGACAGCTTGCCGCCATGGCGTACGCGGTCGGCCGCTTCCGTCCACGCCGACGCGTCATCGCCGACCGACACGACATCGATGATGATGCGCAGCGCCGTCGTCAGCGTCACCCCGTTGCCGAGCAGGATGCCGAGATTGCGGCAGAACACGGCGGCACGGTGGAAAGAGAGGATCGCCCGCAGAAGGGGAAGGCGAGCGAAGGCTGCGAATAACGTGGCGCGTGCGCGAGGCCGGCGAAGCAGAAGTAAGGCGGCCACAGGGATCAGCGCGGCTGCGGCGACGAATTCCGACGTGTGCGCCTGCATCAGGTCCGACAGATCAAGAAGCGTCTCAACGGCGGGATCGAGTTCGGCGCCCATGTCCCGCAGCACGGTCGAGAACTGCGGCAGCACAAAAAGAAGGAAGAAGACAAGGACTCCGCCAGCCGCGATGAGCACAAAGGCGGGGTATTGCAGTGCCTCGATGAGCTTCCGGCGCATCTCCTCGGCCCGCGTCCGCTCGACAGCGAGGAGTTCAAGCGTTCGATCCAAAGTGCCGGACGCTTCACCGACGCGGACGAGCGCCACGTAGACAGCGGGAAAGAGCGCCGGATGGGCGACGATCGCATCCGCGAAGCTCGCGCCTGCGAGCACGTCCGCCCTGATCTTCGCCACCACCCGCTTGAGCCGCCCGAGATCGGCGTCGGCGGTGAGGAGTTCGAGGCCTTCGTCAAGACGGGCGCCGGCCCGAAGCAGGAGCGCAAGGTCGCGCGTGAAGATCGTGACATCCTGCGGGCGCGACCGGTTCGTGAACGACAGGTCGAAATGCGGCATCCCGGGCTTGCCGCCCGCAGGCGAGGTTTCGATCGGCACGAGGCCGAGGAACTCGATCCGTCGGGCAACTTCGGCCGCGGTGGCGGCGGAGATCGACCCGCTCACGAGTTCGCCGCTCTGTGTCAGCGCCCGGTAATTGAAGTTTGCCATCGGTCGTCAGCGCATGGTGGTGACGCGAAGGACTTCCCCGGCCGAGGTCACGCCGGATCGGCACTTCGCGATCGCGTCATCGAGCATGGTTGTCATGCCAGCGGCGATCGCCGCCTTGTCGAGCGGGGTCGCGCCCGCATGCCGGTCGATCAACTCGCGGATCTCGTCGGAGAGCGTCAGGATTTCGAAGATGCCGACCCGCCCGCGATAGCCGGTGCCGCCGCAGCGCTCGCAGCCGCAAGGCTCATACACGATATCACCCGTCGCGAAGCCCAGCGCGGCATAGCGAGGATCGGCATGCAGGTCGGCGGAGGCGAGCGTCCGCGCGGTCTTGCAGCGGTCGCAGAGCTGGCGCACGAGCCGCTGGGCGATCACCGCGCGCAGCGTGGATTTCAGTAGAAAACCTTCGACCCCGAGATCGAGCAGACGCGGCACTGAGGCGGCGGCCGTTTCGGTGTGCAATGTGGTCAGTACAAGATGGCCGGTGAGGGCTGCGTGCACGGCGACATGCGCCGTTTCGGAGTCGCGCACTTCGCCGACCATGATGACGTCCGGGTCGTGGCGGAGAAAGGCGCGGAGCGCCGCTGCGAAGGTCAGGCCGATCGACGGCTTGACCTGCGACTGATAGATGCCGCGGATCTCGTACTCGACGGGATCCTCGATCGTGAGGATCTTCCGCGTTGGTTCGTTGAGGATCGAGAGGATCGTCGCAAGCGTCGTCGTTTTGCCGCTGCCGGTCGGCCCCGTGACCGCGATCATGCCATGCGGCAGGCTCAAGAGATGGGTAAGCGTTGCGCGGTCGCCTGTGCCTAGGCCCAGCTTGTCGATCGACAGCACGCCGCGGTCCTTCGGCAGCAGGCGGATTACCGCTGACTCGCCGTGCTGCGTCGGCATGATGGCGACGCGCACATCGAGCTCGTCACGGCCGAGCCGCAACCGGGCCGCGCCGTCCTGCGGCAGCCGACGCTCGGCGATGTTGAGACCGGCGAGGATCTTGATGCGTGAAATCACCGCTTGCGGCAGGACGCCGGCTGGAGCCGCCATCGGCCGTAGCAGGCCATCGACGCGCATGCGCACCTCAAGCCCGGCGCGGAACGGCCCGATATGGATGTCGCTCGCGCGCAGCTCAACCGCCTTCTCAAGAAGATCGTTGACGGCGCGAACCACCGGTGCGCCGCTCGCGAGATCGCGCAGACTGTCGATGTCCTCGGCGGCGCGCTCCGAAACAGGTTCCCCAGTTTCGGGGGATGGCGCGTCGGCCTCACCGAGGCGTTCGGCCAGCACCGTCGCGATGTCCTCGAACGATGCCACCGTCAACGTCACCGGAGTGCCGAGAACGATCTCTGCTGCGCGCAGGCCCGCTGCGTTGGTCGGGTCGCCGACGGCGAGGCATGTCGCCCCGTCGGCGGTGCGATATGGCGCGACTGCCATCTCGCGCAGAAAGCGTGGCGAGAAGCGCGTCACCAGGGACGTGGCCGACATCAGCTGTGGTAGGCTGACTCGGTCCAGACGATAGAACCGCGCCACCGCGTCGGCGAAGTCTCCGGCCGTCAGGTCCGTTGATTCCCAGATCCTTCTTAACGCGTTCGGCTCCGCAGGCACATTCGGAGCGGGCGACGGCGTGAGCTGATCATCGGCGTGCTTGCCCTGTGCCAGGTAGCTCACGAAGTCCCCGGCACTGTCGGCATTCATCGTCGCGCCCCCCGTCCGTGCCCGAGCGCGGCATATTCGTGCTGCTCGATGAAGGTTTTGCGGCGGTTCGATGACGGTTTGGCTACAGCCGAGAACCTTGCCTCCAGCTCAATGTACGGCGGGACAAATAATTTTGTCATACGGCGCTGCTACTGAACGACCTTCCGCGTTTTTGGAGCGGCGTTTACCTCGCCCGGAGGCCGGGTTGGAAATGACGGCGTCGGGTGGGATGTGCATAAAAAATGGCCAAATCGGTTCGGATTCCATCCGGGCAGTACCAACATCACCTGTGCACTTCTCATCGCCACAAGCCTTGGTGCATGTAGCCTGCATCAGGACGACGCGCGTTCGCCTGGCGTTCTCGATGGCATTAAGTCTCTTGATCTGACGCCGCGTCAGACACAGCCCGTCGGCACGACGTCGAGTGTCCCTGATAATCGCGTGGCGGTTGAGTATCAGGCGACGCCCATAGCCGTCTCCGGGGCGGATGTCGGCGGAAACGGCGCGGCAGGCCAGCCAAACACTGGCAGTGTCGAAGGCTACGACCTGAACTTCGAGAACGTACCGCTCACGGCCGTCGCGAAAGTGGTGCTCGGCGACCTTATGGGTGTCGGATACACGATCGATCCACGTGTTCAAGGGACGATCAGCCTCGCGTCGGCACGACCCGTTCCCAAGAAGGACATTCTGTACGTGCTCGAAAGCGCGTTGCGGACCAGCAATGTGGCCTTGATCCGTGACACGGCGTCTAGCTACCGCCTCGGGCCGATAGCCGAAGCGGTCGGAACCGGCAGAACGGACGTTGGCACGGCACGTGTCGAACCCGGTTACGGCCTCTCGGTCGTTCCCTTGCGTTACGTCTCGGCCCAGGCGCTGATGCCGCTGCTCGACAGCTTCGCTACGCGGAGCGGTGCGGTGCGTGTCGATCCAGGGCGCAATATTCTGCTGATCCAGGGCAGCGCAGCCGAGCGACGCGCGGCCATAGACACCGTGCTTAATTTCGACGTGGATTGGATGCGCGGCCAGTCGGTCGGTATATATCCGGTGCGCAACGGTGCGCCGGAGCCGCTGATCGCCGAGCTTGAGAACCTGATGGATTCGGGGGAAGGCGGACTGAGCCACAGCCTCGTCAAATTTCAGGCGATCAGCCGTCTCAACTCTATTCTCGTGGTGAGCCGCAAGCCGGATCTGCTGCGGACCGCGGCCACCTGGATCAGCCGACTCGACCGGGCCGATACGACCACCGCGGTACGGGTCTATCGCATGCGCTACGGCGAAGCGAAACAGGCGGCAAAGCTTCTTAACGAGCTCTTTGTCGGCGGCTCGTCGACCGGACTCGACCAGGCTACCAGCCAGATCGCACCAGGTTCCGGCGTTTCTGTCACCTCGAGCGACGACAGTAATTCCGACAACAGTTCTTCAAGCCAGCGCCTCGGCGTCGAGCAGAGGCTCGGCCTTTCGCCGACCGGCTCGACTGCGGGAGAGGCCTCGGGTGCCGAAGCCGATCTAACCGCGGGTGATGCGCTTGGTCCGAGCGGCCAGGCGGGGGCAGGGGCGCCACTTCCAAGCGTCAGGATTGCGGCAGATGCCGTGAACAATACGCTGCTCATCTACGCCAGCCAGGAGCAGTACCGCATCATCGAGCGGACGCTCACCCAACTCGACCAGCCGCAACTCCAGGTCGCGATCGAAGCAACCGTCGCGGAGGTCACGCTCAACGATACCCTCGACTATGGCGTGCAATTTTACCTGACGAGCAAGGACCTCGGCCTTGGCCGCAACAACGGCTCGATGGTCAACACGATATCGGACTCCGGCAAGTCCGCTATCGGCCAGGTCCTTCCCGGGTTCAACTTGCTGGTTGGTTCCGCCAGCCAACCGACCGTCATTCTCGACGCGCTTGATGCCGTCACGGATATCAAGGTGCTGTCCAACCCCTCGGTTGTGGTGATGGACAACGAGACGGCGACGCTTCAGGTCGGCGACGACGTGCCAATCTCGACCGGAAGCGCGACAGTGCTGTCGAGCAACAACACCGTCGTCAATACTATCGAATACAAGAACACCGGCATCATACTGCAAGTGGTCCCGCGTGTGAACGTCAATGGCCAGGTTCGCCTTGAGATCGAGCAGGAGATCAGCAACGTTGCCAGAACGGGCAGCAGCACGCTAACCCCAACCGTGTCCCAGCGAAAGGTGAAGAGCACGATCGCTGTTGCGGACGGACAGACCGTCCTTCTCGCCGGTCTAATAAGCGAGCGGAAAGACAGCACGCGGAGCGGCATCCCGGTCCTCGGCCGTCTTCCCGGCATCGGAAACGCCTTTTCTCACCGCAGCAAATCGGCCGGGCGTACGGAGCTCATCATTTTCATCCGCCCGCAAATCATCCGCAACAGCGTCGACGCGCACACCGTTGCGGAGGAGCTACGCGCGAAGTTGCGTGGCTCCCCGAGTGCGGCGTCACGTGTCGACTAATGGCCGCGCGCATGCAAGCCTCATCCAGATCGCTTCGCCGGCTTGATATCTGCGCCGTGGCCGCGACCGCGGCGACCGGCGTCGCGGCAATGGCCGCGAGCCTTGCGGTCGAGAGTGGCATAGGCGGAGCGCTGGCGGCGGGCTTGGTGCTGATTGTGGGCGCGATCGCTGTCGTCGATGGGCGTAAGTACATAATCCCGGACGAGCTGAATGCGGCGGGCATCGTCCTCGGCTTAGCCCATGCGGCTGTGACAAATGCCTCCCTGATCGAAGGGGTGGTCCTGGCGATGGCGCGGGGTGCAGCGCTCGCAGTTGCGTTTTTTGCAATCCGCTTCGCTTATCGGCGCCTGCGCGGGCGCGACGGACTCGGGCTGGGCGACGTCAAGCTCGCGGCCATGGCCGGCGTCTGGCTAGACTGGACGATGATCCCAATCGCGATCGACCTTGCGGCCGGCTCGGCTCTCGTCGCCTACGCCCTGCGGCAGTTCGCAGTTGGACGCAGCTTTGAAATGACCGGGCGGCTGCCGTTCGGCCTCTTCTTCGCACCGGCGATCTGGGTCGGCTGGATTCTGGAGCGCTGTTTCGTCGCCGGGTCTTGACTCGGGAAGGCCCGACCAGGGGAGGGGCGGGCGGTCTGGTTCAATCCGCGGCCAGCGATGCACGGGGGATAACATGAGACACGTGGACCAGAACCGGATACCGTTGAAGCTCGCCGCGATCCTCGCGGCGGCGCTGGCCCTCGGGCTTGGCGGTTGGACGAAAGCCCAGCCCGTCGCTGATCCCTTCGGTCTCTATAGGCGCGGCAACTATGTCGGGGCAGCAGCAGGGTCATTACGCGCGGCTGAGGCCGGCGACCCCGCGGCGCAGGGCCTTCTCGGATTCCTCTACGAGTACGGTCGTGGCGTGCCGCAGGACTTCGTGCTCGCCGCGAAATGGTACACCTGTGCGGCCGAGCGTGGCGAACCGATGGCGCAGTATCTGCTCGGCATGTTGTACAACAAGGGCCGTGGTGTCCCCGAGGACCTGGTCCTATCGCAAAAATGGCTGATACTGGCGGCAGCAAGGGCCGACGGCGCGGAGCGCGATACCTACATCAGAATCCGCGACGCGGTCGCCAGCAAGATGAGCCCTTCAGAGATTGCCCTGGCGCAGGACCTGGGGAGGCGATGGTTCCCGGTCCCGAGGCCAGGGGTATGCTAAACTCACCGGCTCGCTAACGCCTCCTCGCACGGAGCCGAGTTGGCGACGCGCCGTACGCCGCTTCGTCGAGTGGGGGCCGCCAATCACCGGCCCATCCCGTTGAGGCCGTGGACCGTCGGCTTGAGGAGGTGAGGTCCGGGGGACTTTGGGAGCGGCTCCCCCGGCTCATGATCCTCAGTGCTTTGTTTTGAACTCGCGGATCAGGCCGTCCTTCGGCTCGAGCCCAAGCCCGGGTTCCTTGGAGGCTTCAAGGTAGCCGTTCGTCGGCTGCGGCACTGACTTGAAGATGGCGTTGTAGGCCATCCACTTATGGTAGTGATACTCGATGATCCCGCCGTTCCTGAGGCCGGCGTTCAGGGCGATGTTGTGCGGGCCGCTGCCGTTGCCATGGCCGATCGGCTTGTTAAAGGCCTGCGCCATTCCCGCGATCTTGATGCAGGCGGTATAGCCGCCGTCGTTGTTAACGTTCGGCTGGATGATATCAACCGCATCGGAGACGAGAAGGTCCCGACAAGAGAATTTGTGATTTTCGGCAGCGGCGATCGGAACCATCGTCTTCGACTTGAGCTCATGCAAGAGCTGGGGGTCGTTGTTGAACACCGGCTCCTCGAAAAAGCTGATGTTCAGATCCTCGGTCAGCCGGCACAGGCGCACAGCCTGGGAGACCGACATACGGCAGTTTCCGTCCATCGCCAGAGTGACGTCCGGTCCCACGGCATCGCGGATCGCGCGCATGCGCATAGAGTTGTCGTCTGGATCCGGCGACGCTTGGCGGCCCACCGTGTTCTTGAGGTGCTTGTTGCCGAGTCCCTTAAGATGCGCGGCTTCCGCCGCGAGTTCCTCGACGCTGTAGATGGGCGCGCCCGCATACGCCGCGCCATGGGTGATATATACCGGCACCTTCTCGCGGGCGCCGCCGAGGAGGTGGTGGACCGGCTTACCGAGCGCCTTGCCTTTGATGTCCCAGAGGGCAATGTCAATCATGCTGACCGCGGACACGAAACCACGGCCGAGGAAGCGCTCGCCCGAATGTTTGTCGAAGCGCGAGATTACCCCTTCGGTGAACATGGGATCCATGCCCACAAGGGCTGGTGCGCAGTAGCGGTTGATGAAATCCACCATAAGGGGATGCATGTACCCGCCCATCGCCCAGCCGACGATTCCGTCGGTCGTTTCGATCTCGACAAGCAGTGCATCCTCAACATTCGGCAGCTCGCGAAAGGGCGGCGGCTCAATCGGGATGTTCTCCAGGTGGTGGGCTTCTATCCTTGCGATCTTCATCGAGTTCTCCAGCGGTCAGCGACTTTGCTGCCTGGAGAACGGGGTACATACGCGACACGAATGTCGGTGAGCCGCACACGAAAGCCCGGCGCTCCAGCGCAGGGGCGCAACGCTAGTGCGGCCGTGTCGCGCCGTGAAACGCATTTATGTGGGGGATTATTCAGTCTGCACGATCAATGGATCCCGACGATGCAGACGAATGACGCGTCTGAACTGGATGCTAGGTGCGAACGTCTTTGGCGTGTACTGCTGAATTCATGTTCGCAGTGCCGGTCCGGAATTGCGCAACATGCTCAATGTTCCTGCATTCCTGCACGAGCCCGCATTGATCGGACCAGCGGGATAATGCACGAATTTTTCCTGATTAACTCACGAAGCCGATCTGCATAGCCTGACCAGGGTTCGTTCCGGACACTGAGCGAATTGCCTGCAACGCAGGTCATCGCGTCCATGGCAGACGCGCACAAGTAGGAGCAATCTCCCATGATTAGCAGACGGACATTTGCAGCGGGCATCACCGGCGCATCGGCTCTTTCGCTGTCCCCCTCGATGTTGCGGCGGAGCTTCGCTGCATGGGCGCCATCGAACGATATCGAGCTCGTCATCCCCTATGCGCCAGGCGGCGGGGCCGACGTTTTCGCCCGTGTTGTCGGCAAGATCATAGCGGAAGAAAAGCTTTGCCCGGTCAATCTGACTCCTCTCAACAAGCCCGGCGGAGGGAGCGCCGTCGGCATCGGCTACGTCGCGTCCAACCGGGCTGCCAATCCCGAGACCCTCGTAGTTGTCAACAATGCCACCGTTCTGACGCCGCTCAAGGTGGCAAATGCGCCAGGTTGGCGTGAGCTGCGTCCGCTCGCCAATTTCTTCGCTGAAGATTATCTGCTGTTCGTAAAAGGCGACGCTCCTTGGAACAGCCTTAAGGATATGATCGACGACGCGAAGGCGAAGCACAATGGCGCCATTACTCTTTCGTCTGGCGGTTCGAGCGATGAACTCGCTGCCCGCATCCTAGCGCGCGCCGGCGGCATCAAGTTCACTCTCGCCAATTTCAGCGGCGGCGGCGAGGCGCTCAACGCGGTTCTGGGCGGCCATGTCCAGGCGACGATCGGAACTGCGATCGAGTTCCTCGGCCAGGTCAAAGCCGGCGCTATCAAGGCTCTCGCGACCCTTGGGCAGGCGCGCTATTCGCAGCTGCCCGACGTTCCAACGACGAAGGAGAGCGGCCTCGCTACGGTGCGCTTCGAAGCCTTCCGCGGTATCGGCGGGCCAAAAGGAATGCCGGACGAGGCGGCAGCCTACTGGATAGGCGTGCTCGAAAAGGTCGCCGCCTCGACGCAGATGAAAGCCTATGTCGAGCAGAATGGGGCGCGCGAGTTCCTGCTGTCCGGGGACGCCTATACCAAATATCTCACCGAGCAGGAGAAGGTGTTCCGGGATTATCTCGCGTGATGCCTTCCGGCTCCATCCGGCAGGCCGCCCGCTCGAGCGGGACCTGGGTGGCCCTCGGTCTGATCCTGATCGGGGGCTACTGGGTCTTCGAAGCCCTTCGTATCGGCGTATGGTTCGATGGACAGCCCGCGAGCGGCTTCCTGCCGCTCGTCTACGGCGCGCTGCTTATCGTGTTCTCGGGCTTGGCGTTGCGATCCTGGCAAGCAAGCGATGAAGAGGCGGGCGGGATCGGCAAGCCGCTCGCCATTGTCGCCATCATACTCGTCACCGTGCTCGGCCTCGAGGTTGTTGGTGCGGCGGCCGGCCTCTTCCTCATGATGTTCGTCATATTCGTCTTTATCGAACGCTTCGCTGTGCTGAAGTCCTTCATCGTTTCCGCCGCAGTGGCCGGTGTCCTGATCCTGGTCTTCAGGGTCTGGCTCGGCGCTCCCCTTCCACGTGGTCTGCTGGGTCTTTGACATGAGTGCGATGACCGATCTGTTCGCCGGCTTTGCGACGGTCTCGACGCCTTATTACCTGCTGATGTGCGTTGCCGGAGTGCTGCTGGGCCAGGTCGTAGGCGCGCTGCCGGGCATTGGCTCCTCGACGGCGATTGCGCTTCTTCTGCCGCTCACCTTCGGAGGCGATGCGACCGGGACGCTGATCATGTTCGCAGGCCTTTATGCGGGCTCGCAATATGGAGGCACGCTGACTGCGGTCCTGGTCAATGTACCGGGGGAGGCAAGCAGCGTCATGACCGCACTTGACGGCTATCAGCTCGCTCGGCAGGGGAAGGCCGGATCGACGCTCGCAATCGCGGCCATCGCCTCCTTCATCGCCGGCACGCTCGGCACCGTGGGGTTGATGCTGCTTGCGCCGCCGCTGGCGAAGGCGGCGTTGGTATTCGGGCCAGCCGAATACTTCTCACTGATCCTTCTCGGGCTCACCGCGCTCGCCGCGGTCGGCGGCTCGATTGCCAAGGGCTTGGCGATGGGCGTGCTGGGGCTTCTGCTTTCCACGATCGGCATCGACGGACAGTCCGGCTTGCCGCGATTCGATTTCGGTCAGCTATGGCTGCTCGATGGCGTCGAGTTCATCGTCGTCGCCATCGCGATGTTCGGGCTCGGCGAGATCCTCGCCCAATGCTCGCTGAGCGTTCCACCCCCCGTGGTCCGCGTCACGAAGGTCGTTCCGACCTGGGCCGACTGGCAGGCTTCCTGGTTGCCGATCCTGCGCGGCACTATGATAGGTTTCGTCGTCGGCGTTCTTCCCGCAGCGGGCGCCACCATCGCATCGTTCATGTCCTATATTGTCGAAAAGAAAGTCTCGAAGACACCCGAACGATTTGGCCTGGGGGCGATCGAGGGCGTTGCGGGACCGGAAGCTGCCAACAATTCGGCGGTATCCGGCAACATGGTGCCGATGTTCGCGCTCGGCGTACCCGGCTCGGGCGCCACGGCGCTCATGCTCGGCGCCATGATCATGTTTGGCCTGCGGCCGGGGCCTGACATGTTCACCGAGAATTCGACGCTGGTGTGGGGCGTCATTGCGAGCCTCTATGTGGCGAATGCCCTGCTCCTCATCTTGAACCTTCCGCTGGCCGGCCTGTTCGCCCGGCTTCTCATAGTGCCCTATAGCTGGCTCTATCCGCCGATCAGCGCCTTGTGCGTTCTGGGAGCCTATTCCGCGTCGAACAGTCTGCAGGATTGTTGGCTGCTGGTTGGCTTCGGCATCGCCGGCTGGCTGTTCAAGCGAAATTCCTGGCCACTCGCCCCGCTAGTCCTCGGCATCGTTCTAGGGCCGCTTCTCGAGAATTCGCTGCGTCAGACCCTTGCGCTGTCGCTGGGCGACCCGAGCGTCTTCGTCACCCGGCCGGTCTCCGCGATCCTCCTTGCTATAACATTACTGATCGTGCTCAGCCCGTTGCTGAAGAACTGGCGGCGGTGGCGGCTTCCCCTTGAACCGACCCGGGCCTGAGCCGGCCGCAGGTATGCGGCTCAAATCGAGCGATACGCAGGCGCAACCGCGCACTAGAACGACTGAAGCGTGCAGCGCTATCCGAGCCGCGCGCAGGCTGCCACGAGGCGCTCGCAGGCCTCACGCAGGATTGGGCGGTCGATCGCATACGCGATGCGAAAGTACCCTGGCGCACCAAAGGCGCCGCCGTGGACGACCGCTACGCGCGCCTCATCCAGGATGTAGGTCGCGAACTCGAAGTCGTTGGCGATACTTTGCCCCCGTGGCGTAGTCAGCCCGACGACAGCGCGACAATCGGCGAAAACGTAAAATGCGCCTTCGGGTGTGCCGCAGCGCAGATGAGCCGCGGCATTGACGGCTTCGACCACGATATCGCGGCGCGCCTTGAGCTCGACAATCCACGGGTCCATGAAAGCACGGTCGCCTTCAAGCGCCGCGACCGCTGCGGCCTGGGATATCGAACTCGGATTGGACGTCGATTGCGACTGCAGGGTCTGCATAGCCGCGATCAGCCAGGCTGGACCGCCCGCATAACCGATGCGCCAGCCGGTCATGGAATAGCCTTTCGAGACACCGTTGACCGTCAGCGTCCGATCGCGGAGCTCGGGCGCTACTTCGGCCGGGGTGGCGAATGCGGCGCCATAGCGGACGTGCTCGTAGATATCGTCAGCCATCAAGAGGACGTGCGGGGAGTCGCGTAGCACCGCGGCGAGCCCCGCGAGCTCTTCCCGCGAATAGATCGCGCCAGTTGGGTTGTTCGGCGAGTTGAGGATGACCCAGCGGGTGCGAGGTGTAATGGCTCGCCGAAGAGCGTGCGGGGTCAGTTTCCAGCCGTCGCTTTCGGTGCATTCGACGATGACGGGCATACCTTCCGCGATCGCCACCATGTCGGGATAGGACACCCAGTAAGGAGCCGGCACGATGACTTCGTCACCGGGGCCGAGGGTCGCGAGCAGCGCGTTGAATATCAGCTGCTTGGCGCCGGTCCCGGCGATCACCTCCGAAGAGGTATATGAAAGGCCGTTCTCGTTGCGGAACTTTGCGACGATGGCTTGCTTGAGCGGCGCGGTGCCGCTGACGGCGGTGTATTTCGTATCACCCCGGACGATGGCCTCGATCCCCGCCGAGGCCGCGTGTTCCGGGGTTTGGAAGTCCAGTTCGCCTTCCCCGAGATTGATGACGCGGGTGCCGGATGCGGCAAGCGCCCGCACCTTGTCGGAAATCTCCGCCGTAGGTGACGGGCGCACGAGGCTCATGCGAGGCGAAAGAAGCGCGTTCATCAGGCTGTCCTTCCGGAAAATCGTGGGCAAACGAGATGCGATCAGGTGACGATCGCCTGCACCACCTCTTGAACTTTGCCCCTCTCGGCCTGTCCGAGATCGCGCAGCGGCAAACGCACGGATCCACCGGCAAAGCCGCGAGAGTTCATTCCCGCTTTGGTGGTCTGGGGCTGGCCGAACGTACGGGCAAGCGCGCGGAATGCGTACCAGCGGCGATGAAGATCGCGCGCGCGGTTCCCGTCGCCGCTTTGAATTGCCCGAAAGGCGTCGAGGATAAGTTCGGGAAAAACACAGCTGTTGGTGGAACTGATGCCGTGGAAGCCCGCCGTCATCGGACCGAGGAAAGCCAGGTCGGACGCACAGAACAGGCGCACGCGCTCGGCCAGGACGTTGGCGATGCGGTCGATCGCGGCCGGTGCAAGGTCGCCCTGTTTCAGCCCGACAACGCCCTCAATATCCGCCAGTTCCTCAAGCGCGGACGGTGACAGGGTAATCCCGATCCCGGGCGCGTTGTAGACGAGGATACCCGTTCTGGAGAGTGGCGCTATGTCACGAAAAAAGGCGACGATCTGCTCGTCCGTAACTTCGGAGACGTAGGGCGGGGTGACCATCGGCAGGGCGCCGAGATCACCGGCAAGCCGGGTCAGGTCCCGCACGATCCGCACATCGGAGGATGCGCTGCAGAGCATCACCGGAACGCGATCACCCACGAAGTCCATGACGCAGCGGAAGAGCTCGGCACGCTCGTCGGCCGACATCGAGGGAAACTCGCCATATGTGCCGCCGATCAGGATGCCGTCATAGCCGAGACCGATAACGCGCTCGATGTTGGCGGCCAGCCCGGCGAAGTCGAACGCGCCATCTGGAGTGAAGGGCGTAACGGTTATGTTGAAGATCCCGTGGAGTTGCGCACGGCATTCGGCGATGTCTTTCATGATGATCCTCTGAGGTGGATTAAGCGGCGATGCGCAGAAGTGGGCGGGGAATCGAGCCGAGCACGCGGCACCCCGTATCCGTGACGAGAACGGTCTCGCTCACGGCGACCGTTAGACGGCCGAAGACGCGCAGCGCCACGGGGACGTGAAAGACCATTCCGGGCCGCAATTCGGTTTGCACGCCAGAATAAAGGCTGAGTACCGAGCCCTCGCCCCAATCGGGCGCGAAGGCGATGCCCATCGAATAACCGGTGCGTTTGCGGAAGTTGTCAGTATACCCGTCGCGGTCGATCACATTCTGGCAGGCGATATGCGCCGCTTCGCAGGGCGATCCCGGACGGATCGCGTCGAGTGCGGCGTCCAGGGCTTCCTGGCAGGTTTTTTCCATGTCGAGAACGTCGGCCGGGACGTCGCCAACCCAGGCTGTGCGCATGATCGCGGCGTGGTAGCGATCGCGGCATCCGGCAATCGACAGCAATACCGGGCCGTTCTTCTCGACGTGGCGACGACGCCACATGCCGTGGGGCAGACCGGTGCGTTCGGCAACGGTCACCAGCGGCTCCATCGCCAAATATTCCGTTCCCCCTCGCACCATGGCCTCAAGGATCGTCGCGGCTATGTCATTCTCGCCAGTACCGGGCGCGATGGCCGCCAGCCCCGCTTTCATCCCCGTGTCGGCGTAGGCCGCAGCGATTTCCAGCTTTTGGATTTCCGCGGAGGACTTCACCGCCCGCAACTTCTCGACAATCCCGGCGCCGTCGTGGAGTTGGCCCAGGCCAGCCTGCAGGGCCTCATAAAGTGCGATTGAAAGAAACCAGCCGCGCTTGTCGATTCCGATCCGGCCCGCGGCGAGTGCGTGGTTACGCAGGACGCCGACAAGCACCTCGGCCGGATCCTCGCCATCCTGAAATACCTCCGCCTGGGCGATGAAGGTGTTGGCGCGGAAGTTGTAGTATTCGAGCTGGCGGACGACGAAGGACGGCTCGCCTGTAGCCGGCAGGACAAGCGCCTGGAACATGTAATAGCCGGGCGATTGCTGTCCGGTCAGATAGAAGATGTTCTCCGGCGACGTGACGATGAGAACATCGAGTTTTGCTTCCATCAATGCTGTTCGTGCCGCAGAGAGGCGCGCCTCGTATTCCTCCGGGCGGAACGAGGACTCGCAGCCGGGCCTGATCTCCGGGATGTCACTCTCGATCACGGCTTCATCATCTCCTGGGCGATGTCGCGATAAATCAAACTCGCGGCGACGAGTTCATCGGCGAGGACGTACTCGTCTGGCTTGTGAGCCATCGCTAGCGAGCCGGGGCCAACGACGGTGCCGGCCGCACCCAAAGCCCGGAAATGCACGAGATCGCAGGCTCCGCTGAGCCCCAAAGGTCCAGGCGCCGCAGTTCCGTGCCGACGGCATGCGTCGAGACTCGCTTGCACGATCGGTTCGTCACGAGGTGTTTCCGCCGGCCCCCCGGTCGTCGGGCGGTAGGCGATAATTTCGGCGTTCACGCCGTGGTGCTCGCGCGCCTGCTCGAGAAGCGTTTCGATTTCGCCTCGGGCGACCGCCTCGTCCTCGCCGGGCACCATTCTGCGGTCGAGCAGAATATCGACATGCGACGGCAAAACGTTGTCGGCCTCACCCCCGTTGATACGTGTCACGGTCAGGCTGGCTCTCCCGCACAAAGGGTGAGAGCGGTTTCGGACATGACCTTCGTGGAACTCTTCGATGAGACGCAGAAGCTGCGCGCTCCGGTAGATGGCGTTGTCTCCGAGGTCGGGCATGCCGGAATGTGAGGCAATTCCATGCACGCGGACCACCGGACGAAGGCTGCCCTTGTGCCCCGAGAAGGTCGCATTCGACGTCGGTTCGCCGACGACGACGTAGTCAACCCGGGGCTGCGTCGCGGCAAAGGATCGGGCTCCTCCGCTCGCCACTTCTTCGTCGGCGACGAAGACGCCGAGAAGCGTGCCGGACCAGGACGTCCGGTCGGCGGCAAGCATGTGCAGGGCCTCAATCATTGCAGCCAGCGGACCCTTGCAGTCGCATGCGCCCCGTCCGTAAAGACGCCCGTTTTCCTCGCGTAGCACGAACGGATTCGACGTCCAGTCGGCTCCGGACGGCACGACGTCCATATGAGTATTGAACGCGAAGACCGGTCCTGGACCGTTTTCGAGGCGGGCTATGACGTTGGCGCGACCGCTGCGGAACTCGTCGAGCGAGGTTTCGAACCCTAATCCGTCGAACAGGCTGCGAAGCCAGCTTGCTGCCTCGACCTCACGTCCCGGCGGGTTCTGCGTATCGAAGGCGATCAATGTCGCCAGATTGCGCTTGATCCTCTCAGGAAGGGGAGAAGCCATTAGTTGCGACCTTCCGAGGCGAGACGTCAGAACAGCGCCAAAGGGGCGCGCCAACCAATATTGTATTTAATGCAGCAATTCGTACAATCCCGTTGAAGGTGGGTCAAGAGAGGCTAATCTGCGCATACGTCCCGTCTGGCGTTTCAGCGGGCGCGGTTCTAGCCTGTCGGTGTCGCAAGGAGTCATGAGTGGCCAGACGGCCCAGTACCGGTCGGTATCGACTGGCAAGCCAAATTCTCGATCTCGTGTGCAAGGATCGGTTCGAATCCGGCTACCATCTGCGCGAGCAGCAACTCTCGCAGGCTCTTGGCGTTTCCCGCACGCCGGTGCGCGCGGCGCTGGATCTGCTTGCCGAGATCGGCGTGGTGGAAGCCCGACGCAACCAAGGCTTCGTTCTCACCGCTTCCTACTCGGCGCTCGAGGACATCCGTTTGGAGCCGCCACCTACCCCGAACCAGGATCTGTACGACCGCATAATCGGCGACCGTCTTGCCGGAGTGATCCCCAATTTCCTCACGCAAAGCGACATCGCGCGACGCTACGGCGCCGACCGGCTCGTAGTCGAGCATACGCTCCTTCAACTGGCGGAGCATGGCATCATCGTACGCAACAAGGGTCGCGGCTGGAGCTTCCAGCCAACGCTCGATTCTCACGGGGCGCTGCGCGGTAGTTACGAATTCCGTCTGGTGATAGAACCTGCCGGCTTCCTTTTCGGCAGCTTTCAGGCCGACCGCAGCCGCCTGGAACAGGCACGTCGCCGGCACGAAGCCCTCGTGGACCAGCCCGAGCTCACTGAGGTTACCGCAAGCCAGATATTCGCGACCGACGCCGATTTTCACGAAATGATGGCCGCATTTAGCGGAAATGCCTTTCTGCTGCAGGCAGTCGAGCAGCAGAATCGGCTACGCCGCGTGCTTGAGTTCGGCGGCTACTTCAACCGACGGCGGATACGCGATTGGTGCCAGGAGCATCTCGCTATCATCGATGCCGTAACAGACAATGCGCTGGAAAAGGCGGGTCAATTGATGCGGGTGCATCTGACGAATGCCTGGCAGATGGCCGACCATATCTCGCTGGCTGCATCGGAAGTGCAAACTTCTCGTTTCGAGCATAACCGCGACAAAACCTAGCCGATCTGGCACGCTCGGTAGAGCGATTTCAGTCAGTTCCAAACAGGCTGGCTACAAGGAAGGTGACTTATGGAAAGTTCCATCATCACCAATATCAACCTGAAGCTTCTGCAGACCTTCATGCTCGTCGCCAAGCATAGCAGTTTCCGCCAGGCAGCAGACCACGCAAACCGATCTCAATCCGCTGTCAGTGCCCAGATCAAGGAATTAGAAACTCAGCTGGGCGTCGCTCTTTTCCATCGCACCACGCGGCGGGTCAGGCTGTCACTCGACGGGGAGCGCCTCCTGGGCAGCGCCCGCCGGGCTCTTCAAGACGTCGGGGCCACGTTGCGGCAGATTCAGGATGCCGCAGATGTGAATCGCGGTCGCGTCTCTCTGGCTTGCTCGCCGCTGATCGCCACCCGCCGGCTCGGCAGCGTTCTCGCGGCCTTCGAGCGCGATTGCCCCAATCTCCGCATCAATGTCCGCGAGCTGCCGTCGTTCGAACTCTTGGAGGCCGTGTCCAGCGGCTCCGTCGACTTCGCCGTCGGGCCGGTCATGCAGGCCGGCGATCTACATTACGAACATATTCTCGATGACGATCTCTACGCCATGGTGCCGAAGCGGCTTATGCCGGATCCGAGGCCCGATCTTCCTCTGCGCGAACTCGCGGCGATGCCCCTTCTGCTCCCCCAGCCCGGCACTATCATGCGATCCTTTCTCCATGAAGTTTTGGCCGCGCACAGCCTCGTGCTGAACACAAAACATCAATTCACGCTTGGGCAATCTCTCATATCGATGGCCGAGGCTGGGCTCGGAGTTGCCATCCTGCCGGAGTACGGGCTTCCCGCTCAACGTTCCAAGGACGTGCGCATCGTTCGGATCGTCGAGCCGAGACTGTCGCGTCAGGTCGCCATCATTTCGCTTCGTGGGCAAACCCTCAGTCCCACGGCCGCCCGGCTCGCCGATCTCATCCGCCGGCACATCGGAAAACCCGGCCTGCCTCGGCCTCGGCGACGGCAGATCGCCTTGACCACGGTTCCCAACGCCGGAAAACATAGCGACCAGTTTTCTCGCTGAGTCGTCGAGCGGCCGGACGGCCGCCCTCAGAACGACAAAAGCCGCGGTTTCTCGCGGCTTTTGCGTCTTGGATGCCTGGAGCGGGCGGTGGCGGCGAGGATGCCGGCGGTCCGCAGCGCCCGTTTTCGCGGGATGACACCCAAGCAAGCACGAAGGTTGGCAAGACAGAAATCGACGGCAAGTGCGTGCGACAGACGGATTTGGAAGGTCCAGGCGTCGCCGCGACGGGTCAGGTTGGTGGGACAGCGCATCGGGATACATTCCGTCATACAATGGACGAATTATCCCGATCAGGCCGTTGATTTTGCTGCGGAAAGAATGTGGCGGAGACGGAGGGATTCGAACCCTCGAGACCCTTTTGGGGGTCTGCTCATTTAGCAAACGAGTGCCTTCAGCCTCTCGGCCACGTCTCCGGCACAGGCTTGGTACAGGGTGGTTTCCGATGGGTCAACGCGAGTTAGCCCCACTGACCACAGGCAAGTCTCTCGGCCATTGAGACCACGGCAGGAACTCACGGCATGGTGGCCGCCATGCTTGGGTCTGCCGCACGCGCGCCGGAGGCGGCGCTGCCCCTTCTCGGGATCGAATCCTCATTCACCGGCCGCGTCTGGCGCGATCGGCTGGATGCGGGAAAGCACGCCCAGGCGCTGGCGATTGCCCAGCGTCACGGGCTTTCGGAGGTTCTGGCCGACGTGCTGGCCGGGCGAGGGGTGTCGCTGGAGGCCGTTCCGGAATATCTCGCGCCGACGCTCCGAACGCTTTTGCCCGAACCCTATCGTCTGACCGGCATGGAAACCGCCGCGGAGCGCCTGGCCCAGGCCGTTCAGGCCGGGGAGAGCGTCGCGATCTTCGGCGATTACGATGTCGACGGCGCGACCTCGTCCGCGGTTCTGGCCAGCCTGCTCAAGGCCGCGGGCACTCCCTATACGATCTACATTCCCGACCGCATTTTCGAGGGCTACGGCCCGAATGTGGAAGCGATCCGCGGTCTTGCCGCAGGGGGCGCGAAGCTTCTCGTCACCGTCGATTGCGGCACGACAAGTCATGCAGCGCTTGCCGAGGCAAGCCAGCTCGGCATGGACGTCGTCGTTCTCGACCATCACCAGACCGGCGACACACTGCCGGACGTCGCCGCTTTGGTGAACCCGAAGCGTCAGGACGATCTGTCGGGCCACGATCATCTCGCGGCCGTCGGCGTGGTCTATCTCGCCGTCGTCGCGACCAACCGGCTCCTTCGCCAGCGCGGATTCTGGACCCCGGACCGGCCCGAGCCGGATCTCCTGGCGCTGCTCGATCTCGTGGCCCTCGGAACGGTTGCCGATGTCGTGCCGCTGATCGGCATCAACCGCGCTTTCGTTCTCAAGGGTCTTGCGGCGTTCGGGCAGAGGCGGCGCGCGGGATTGCGCGCTTTGGCCGATGCGGCACGGGTGAGGGGGACACCGAGCCCCTATCATCTCGGTTTCCTGATCGGCCCCCGCATCAATGCCGGCGGCCGCATTGGTCGCGCCGAGCTCGGTGCGCTGCTCCTGACCTGCGACGACGAAGCCGAGGCCGAACGCATCGCGCAGGAACTCGACCGGTTGAACTCGGAGCGCCAGGAGGTCGAGCGCACGACGCTGGCGGAGGCCGAGACCGTGGCGAGCAACGGGGATGCCGGCGTGGTCGTCGCGTCCGGCCAGGGCTGGCATCCGGGCGTCATCGGCCTCGTTGCCGCGCGGCTGAAGGAACGCACCGGCCGGCCGTCCTTCGCGGTCACGCTCGACGAGGAGGGACGGGGAACCGGGTCCGGGCGCTCGATCCCCGGTGTCGATATCGGCGGCGTCGTGCGCGCGGCCGTGACCAGGGGCCTGCTGACCAAGGGCGGCGGCCATGCCATGGCGGCGGGCATCACGGTTCCACCCGGAGGCCTGCCGGCCTTTACGGCGTTTCTTGAAGAGAACCTCGCCGACTCCGTTGCATCCGCGCGGCGCGAAGACGTCCTCAGGATCGATGGCATCCTCTCGGCCGGCGGTTTGCAACCCGAACTCTGCCACGAGGTCGCCCGGGCCGGGCCCTTCGGTGCGGGCAATCCCGAACCGGTATTCGTTCTGCCGAACCACGTGCTCGTCGGGGCGGACGAAGTCGGGACCGGGCATTTGCGGTTAAGGTTAAAGGCGGCCGACGGCTCAACCGGCGGGGCGATCGCCTTTCGCGCCGTCGGCCAGCCCCTGGGGGTTCAATTGCAGGCGCTGCGAGGGCAGTCCGTGCATATCGCCGGCTCTCTGCAGATCGACGAATGGGGCGGCCGCACGACGGTGAGCATCAGGGTCCTTGACGCCGCGCGAAGTTCGTAAAGCCGCGTTTTTCGCGTGGTTTATTCCTTCTTTTTCATTACAAATTGTAGTTGTAGTTTTGACCCCCGCTTTATGCGCGGCTGTTAAGTTTCGCGTCAGGAGTCCCGACAATCGGGCAGGGGCGAAACGTCATGCTGTTCTCAAAATTCCTCCGCGGGGAACAGGGTTCGATCATGCCGCTGTTCGCGATCAGCCTCGTGCCGATCATCGCGCTGGTGGGAGCCTCGGTCGATCTCACCAATATGACCCGCGCCCGAAGCACGCTTCAAAGCGCCGTGGATCTGACGGCGCTCGCGGTCAATCACGACCTTCATCTGTCGTCCGCACTGGGCAACATCCAGGCAAAGGCGCAGGGCTATTTCAACAGCGGGGCCGGAACGCTGGAAAACCCCGTGCTGGACCCGGTCACCTACAATCTCTCGCAAGGCCGGGTGAATGTGACCGCCTCCGCGACGTTCACGCCGAGCGTGATGCACTTCTTCGGTTTCGGTCCCTTGAGCCTGCATGCCAGTTCGACGACGGTGGTCGGCGACCAGGAGATCGAGGTCGCGCTCGTGCTCGACAATTCAGGCTCGATGGCGGGGTCGAAAATCACATCCCTCAGGACGGCGGCCAAGGACCTCGTCACCATTCTTTATCAGTCCGCGTCCGCGACGACGCGCGTCAAGGTCGGCATCGTGCCGTTCTCCGGCGCGGTCAATATCGGCGTCGCGAACAAGACCGAGGACTGGATGGACAAGAATGCGCTGTCGCCGGCTCATTCGGAGAATTTCGAGTCGGCCAAAAACCGCTTCACGCTTTTCGACGAGATGAAGGGCGTCAGCTGGGCGGGCTGCGTGGAATCGCGACCCGGCGAGCATGCCGTGAACGACACCCTGGCGGTCGCGACGGATCCAAGTTCTTTCTTCGTGCCGATGTTCGCGCCGGACGAGCCCGACGAGAAAGATGAGAACAACAAGGAGTTCATCAACAACTATCTGAACGACGACGGCGTCAATTCAAACTGCACGTCGAGCCAGAAGTCCGACACCTCGGATGCGGGCCGCCAGAAGCGGGTGTGTAAATACAAGGATCAGACGCCCAACACGAACTCCACCGGCAGCACCAACAAAGGCCCGAACTTCTGGTGCAATTCCGATCCCATCCTGCCGTTGACGGGGACGAAGCAGACCCTGATCGACACGATCAACGCCATGGACGCGAAGGGCTACACCAATATTCACGAAGGCCTGATGTGGGGCTGGCGTGTGCTGTCCCACGACGCGCCGTTCGTGGAGGGCAAAGCCTACGATACGCCCAATCTCCGCAAATACATCGTGCTGATGACGGACGGCGCCAACACGATCAACGGCAACGATGACACCCACAACAATTCTGATTATTCGGCCTATGGCTATGCCTCGAACAACCGTCTCGCCGAGGGCTCGGACGACATGTCCGGAGGTGAGCTGAAATCGGCCATGGACGACCGGCTGGAAGAAGCGTGCGAAAACGCCAAGAACGGCGATCCCGATCATCCCGAGAAAATCACGATCTACACGATCGCCTTCCAGATCTCGGATACCGCGACCTTGAACCGGCTGACCGATTGCGCGTCCTCGCCCTCCAAGGCGAAACAGGCGAGCAGCGAGACGGAACTCAAGGCGGCCTTCAACAGCATTGCCAAGGATCTCGGCAAACTTCGGATCGCCGAGTAGATGTGACGCGGTTTTGACATGTTGCGGCGCAGAGCGTGGCACCCTATAAGACCCCGGTTCCGCGCCCTTCGTCTATCGGTTAGGACGCCAGCCTTTCACGCTGGAGAGAGGGGTTCGACTCCCCTAGGGCGCGCCATTTTCCTGTTTTCTTAGCTAAGTCGTTGATCCTGCAAGATGTCGCCCGACCGGGCACGGTCTTCCAGTACGTTCGGCGCGTGCCCGACGACCTTGTCCAGTTCGGGGCCTGAAGGCAGCCACTACCGGCGAGTACAGGGCGTTTCGACTGGAGCTCTTGCCCGATCGTACGACCCTCGCCTGACTCTTAATTCGGACGCGCCATAGGCTGCCTACACCGTGCGCGACGGCTTTTGCTTCAGGCTTCGCGCAAGCCGGACCGCGCGAGATGTGCCCGGAAAGCCTCAGCCATTTTTGGCACCACGTCTTCGGGAGGCTCGTACGCGTCATTTAGCCTTGGCACGTGCGCTCTCCATTCTGCGGAGGCCTCAATGGCCGCCGCCTTCGCTTTCCGTAGGCATAGGTTCCGACGGGGCGCTGCTTATGAACACAAAAATCGAACACCTCGTGCCGGACTTCGATAGGGCGTGGGACCGTTATGCGAAGCTGGTCCTTGCGGTCATTGCGATTGACCGAACCATTCGTGGCTCGTAGTCTGTCGACAGACGACAGATCGGACGGGGTAGGGTCTTGCAAGTCATTGATAAGGTGCGGTTAAGCGGAATCGGAATTACCGAGCTGAGGATCGAACACGTCGAGATTTTCGCGTTCCGTGTTCCAATCGCTCAAGGGCGGCGCGCGCGTTACGGCAGTCAGAGCGCGCGCACGGCCTTGATCGTAAAGCTTCTCGATGGAGACGGCTGCTGGGGATGGGGAGAGTGCTTCACAAACTGGCCGGCGTTCGGAGTGGAGCACCGGAAACGCATTGCAAGCGACATCCTCGCGCCACTTGTGAAAGGGTTTCGTGCCAGTCATCCGGAAGACCTCTGGGGTTTCCTTCACGAGCAAACCGCGATTATGCGGATCAAGTCGAATGAGAACGGCCCGTTTGAACAGGTCATCGCCGCATTCGACATTGCGCTTTGGGATTTATGGGCTCGCCGCCTCGGGGAGCCGCTGCACCGGGTACTGGGCTGCGCTGGTGACGGATCCGCAAGGATCTACGCCAGCGGGCTGACGTCGGACAATATCGAGCAGAGCACGCAATGGGCTGAGTCCCACGGAGTTCAAGCGTACAAGCTCAAGGTGGGCTTCCGGCTGCACGAAGACAAAACAGCTCTCGATCAACTCACCGGTCGCATTGGGAAGGCCCGCTTGATGGTCGACGCGGACCAAGCCTGGGACATTGATGCTGCCATCGAGGCCACCAGGATGCTCTCGACATTTGCGGTGGATTGGCTGGAGGAACCGCTGCGGGCAGATAGGCCGCTTTCTGAGTGGAAGGCTTTGGCCGAGCAGACTGACATCCCCCTCGCGGCGGGGGAGAACATCCGCGGAGAGGCCGATTTCGAGGCTTGGGCAGCGGCGAGGGTGCTGAAGATCCTGCAGCCGGATCCGATCAAATGGGGCGGAATCTCTAAGGTTCGAAAGGTCTGGGCAAGGGCGCAGGCCACGGGTTTGCGGGTGTGTCCGCATTATCTCGGCGGCGGCATCGGCCTGCTGGCGACCGCTCACCTGACGGCGGCTATGGGGGATGATCTTTTGGAGTTCGATGTGAGCGAGAATCCCCTTCGGTTCGCTCTGGCGGAGCCTTTTCCCGAAATATCCGATGGAATCCTGAAGCTCTCCCAGGTGCCCGGCCTTGGCGTCGAGCCTGATCTAGCCGCGCTTGCCGCGTGGCGTCTTTGAGGTCTCCTGGAAATGCCGTTGACCTTCCTCGAATCCGACATTTACCGGCAGCTTCTCGGCGCAGCGAAGATGCGCGCCGTGTTCAGCGACGCCGCCATGGTGCGCAGCTGGATCGACTTCGAGCGCGCGCTCGCCGCCGTGCAGTGCGAGTTTGGGATTCTCACCTGCGAACAGGCATCGAACCTGGACGCGGTGCTCGCCGAGATCACGATAGCCCCTTCCGATCTCGCTGAGGCCACTGCCTTCGTCGGGCGGCCGATCGTTCCCCTGATTGAGCGGCTGCGGCAGGCGCTCGGTCCCAACAAGGATGCGCTGCACAAGGGCGCCGCGACGCAGGACGTAATCGACACGGGCGCCGTGCTGCAGATTCGTGACGGCCTGAATCTGATCGAGGAGCAGCTCCGCCATGTGCTGCGACTTCTGTTGACCCTCGCGCGGGATCATCGCGCAACGGTTATGGCGGGCCGCACCAACTCTATGCAGGCTGCGCCGCTGACCTTCGGCTTCAAGGTCGTTTCATGGGCAGGCGAGTTGGCGCGCACGTTGCAGCGCATAAACGAGCTTCGGTCCCGTGTTCTCAAAGTGCAGCTCGCCGGCCCCATTGGTACGCTCGCCGCGATGGGGCCCAAGGCGATGGATGTGCGGCAGGCTCTTGCCGATCGATTGGGGCTGGGTGTGGAAACCGCGAGCTGGAGCTCATCCCGGGACGCGATCGCGGAGACCGTCTTCGCGCTCGGCCTGATCTGCACGACTCTGGGGCGCATCGGGGCCGAGATCGGCTTCCTTGCCCGGACCGAGATCGGGGAGCTCGCGGAGGGCGCCGTGCTGGGACAGGGCGGCAGCAGCTCGCTTCCGCAGAAGAATAATCCACGGTGCTGCGAGTTCCTGGAGGCCATGGGGCGCATTGTCCATTCTCAGGCCGGGCTCATTTACGGCGGCAGCTGGCACCAGAACGAACGGCATGGAGGCGCCTGGGCCATCGAGTGGCACACGGTCCCGCAGTTTTTCATCCTCGCCAGCATGAGCCTGGAGATGGCAGAGCAACTCCTCGTCGGGCTGGACGTCGATGCCGAGCGGATGCGCAGCAACTTGTTCGTCGATGGAGGAAGGCTGTTCGCCGAGGCCGCTGCGGTGTCGCTCGCGTCTCAATTCGGGCAGGTGGGAGCCAAGAAATACCTCGCCAGCGCGGCGCGGAAAGCGCAGGAGCAGAAAATACCGTTGAGAGAGGCCACGGAGGCCGTGCTCGCGGAAGAGGGACGGAACGTCCCGGACGGCTGGTCCGATGCTTTCACGCCGGAGATGCAAATCGGCTTTGCGCCCCGAATGGTCGACATGACATGCGAGGAGATCGAGGCCTTGCTTCGCAAGTAGCAATTGACGCTGTCGACAGTCTTCAATAGCCTGCTAAAAAACCAGGTAACTGGTGAGAATGGGAGAGGAAATTATGATCAAGAAACATGTTCGATCAGTGATCCAAGGGGTGCTCGTCGCGTCCGCGATGATCAGCTCCGCCCTCGCGGCCGAGGATTATCCGACGAAACCGATCAAGTTGTATGTTGGCCTGGGCGCAGGCGGCGGAGGCGATACCCTCACGCGGCAGATCGCGGACCTCGTTGCGAAGAATCTCGGTCAGGCCGTTGTCGTCGACAACAAGCCCGGCGCAGGCGGTGCCATCGTTGCTTCGTTCCTCTACACGCAGGCACCTGACGGCTATACCGTCGCGATGATCCCTTCGGCGGCGCTCACGCTGGCTCCTCTTCAGGGGCCGTTGGCCTACAAGCCCGACGAGTTCACCTATCTCGCGACGGTCATGCGCCGCTCGACCGGCCTCGTTGCCCGCGGGGATGCGGCGTTCAGGGGCTGGAAGGCGCTCGTCGACTACGCCAAGGAAAAGGGCGGCGTCACCTATGCGACGATGACGCCCGGAGACCGGCTAGCGGTGGAAAAGCTGGCGAAGGAGGCCGGGATCAACGTACGCATGGTTCCCTCGAAGGGCGGCGCCGAGACGCGCCAGATGGTGCTCGGCGGCCATGTCGATTTCGGTCTTTCGGGCTCGATCGGCTTCAAGGATGCCATCGATGGGGGGCCGATGCAGATCCTCGCCGTCCTCGATCCTCAGCGTAATGCAGACTACGACTCCACGCCCACGCTGAAGGAGCTCGGTTTCGACGTAACGCTGCTCGACCATTACGTCTTCGCAGCCCCTCCCAACACGCCGCCGGAAATCGTCGAGAAACTTTCCGTTGCGCTCAGGGCTGCAACGAAGGATCCCGGCATTTCCAAGCTGATCGACGATGTCATCGGCGGCACCGCGCTCGATCTCGCCGGCAAAGAAACCAAGGAGCTGATGAATACGGAAACGGCTTCATACAAGCAGCTTCTCGGCAAATAGCCGGCACTCTGGGAGAGAAGGAAGATGCGCGCCGCGAATATTGCTGCAGGGCTGTTCCTGTCCGTACTGAGCTTGGCTTTCATATTCTGGATCATTCCTGATCAGTCTGGAGGGGGCGGCTCGGTCACCTACGGTACGTCGCCCGAATTCCTGCCGGAGCTGGCCGCGACCGCGATCTTGCTTCTTTCGGGCGTGCTCGTCGTGCAGCAGCTGGTCGGCTCTTCGCCGACCGGCGATCTCCCGAACCCGTTCGCGGGAATCCGGTGGTGGCGCGTCCTCGGAGGTGCCGCGACGGCCCTGGGCGGAGCCCTGCTGATGAGCTTTGTCGGGGATCTTGTCGCGCTTCCCGCCATCGTGCTCGCAGGAGCCTGGCTGTTCGGCGAGCGGCGCCCGCTCGTGCTGATCATCTTTCCACTTCTGGCGACAGCCGCGATCTACGGCATCTTCGAGAAGCTGTTCGAAGCGTCACTTCCTTGAAAAGGTACCGGACATGCTAGAGGCACTTCTCTCGGGCTTCGCCGTCGCACTGCAGCCGGTGAATGTCGCTTACATCGCGTTCGGTATAGTGCTGGGCTACGCGGTGGGCGTATTGCCGGGCCTGAATCGGTCGACGGCCATTGCGCTGATGATTCCGATCACCTTCTACATGGAGCCGGTGACGGCAGTGTCGTTCCTGATCGGCATCATGAAGGGGAGCGCGTCCGGAGGCGCCGTCACCGCCATTCTGATCAACACCCCCGGCGAGCCGTCGTCGGCGGCTACCTGCCTCGATGGCTATCCTCTGGCCCGAATGGGAAAAGGTGAAAAGGCGCTCAAGGTCGCACTCATCGGCTCGGTGTTCGGCGACATCTTCGCGACGATGGCACTGATTGGCGTGGCGCAGCCGCTGGCGAAATTGGCTCTGCTCATAGGCCCCTTCGAGTTGGCCGCAATTCTGATCTTTGCCTTGACCTTTATTGCCGGCCTTTCCGGAAAATCGCTCATCAAGGGCCTGATTTCGGGAATGGCGGGCATATTGCTGTCCTGTCCCGGAGTGGACATAGAAACCGGCGCACCGCGCCTCGTCTTCGGCTTCATCGAACTCTATGACGGCATTCCGCTGCTCGCCGTCGCGATCGGCATGCTGGCGCTGCCGGAAGTGTTCAGCCAGCTCGAGGAATCGGAAGAAGAGCGCGGGGTGATAGCCGCGAACGCCCTCGACCATAGCGGCATCACCGCTGAAGATGCCCGCCTGGTCGCCCCCGTGATCCTGCGGTCGAGCATCATCGGCACCATAGTTGGGGTGATTCCAGGACTTGGCGCGGCGGTTGGATCCTTCATGGCCTACGGCTTCGCGAAACGTTTTTCGAAGACGCCCGAACTGTTCGGACACGGGGCGTTGGAAGGCGTTGCCGCGTCGGAGACCGCCGACAATGCCGTCGTTCCGGCGAGCCTAATCCCATTGTTCGCGATCGGCATTCCCGGTTCTGTCTCCGCGGCGCTTCTTATCGGGGCCTTCATGATCCATGGGATCAATCCGGGCCCGACGATGTTCGAAAAGCACGCAGATCTGATGGGCGGCATCTATGCCGGGATGATCATAGCCGCGGTCCTGATGTTGGTGATCGGTTGGGTCTGTCTGCCTTGGTTCGCGAAAATCGCGCAGGCAAAGGCGTCCTATGTTCTTCCTGTGGTGCTGGCGCTCTGCCTCACCGGCTCATATCTCGAAGCCGGCAGCATGTTCGCTGTCTACCTGATGCTGATATTCGCCGCGCTCGGTTTCGTGATGCGCAAGCTCGAGTTCCCCTTCGTCACATTCCTCGTTGGATTCGTCGTCGGGCCTGAATTCGAACGCGCGCTGCGCCAGGCTGTCGTGATAGGCGATGGCAAGATCGGTAGCCTGACTGCTCATCCCATCGCTGTCGGCTTCCTCATCCTTGCCGTCATCGCCGCGTGGTGGCTCACCCGCATGCATTTCAGGAACGTGGCGCCAGCGGGTGCGCTTGAGGATGCTTAGTTTCTACATCGGTGAACGTTATGCCGCGGATCCCCGCTGCTCGTGGTTCATAGTGTCGAGGCTTCGTTCGCGCCCATTTATTACATGCATACGCAACATGGCGCTGATCATCGCGCGATCGCGGCGCCGAAGTGCCTGTACAATTCGGACGTGATCCTCGTTCGATTTGCGATTATGCTCCAGCCCTATGTCGCGGGCACCTTCACTCGCGAGTAGGTGCTGTATCCGGAACAATCGCTGCTCCTTAAAGATGCTGAGTTCCGTGACCTGCAGACGGACGTTTCCGGTGCTCGCCATGATCAGCCCGTGAAATTCGACGTTGAGTGGGAAGAAAGCTTCGACCCTCCCGTCACTATTCGCACTGTCCATCCGTGCCACGAGAGCGTCGAGTTCGTCGATTTGCTGATCCGAAATTCGCTCGGCGAGCAGGTCGCCTGCAAGGTCAGCCAAGGCCAGCCGGACCTGGTAATTGTCCATTGCCTCCTTGATCGTTAACTCCCGAACGAACATTCCGCGATTTACGCGGGCTTTCAGCAGACCGGCTTGCTGCAGCGTCCCTAGGGCTTCGCGGATCGGCGCGCGACTTACGGATAGTCGCGCGGCCAGAGCCACCTCGTTAATTCGCGATCCAGGAGCGAGCTCGCCTGCATAAATCAGGTTTTCGATCTGCTGCCGTACGACCGCAGTAAGTGAACGCGTTCGCAATATCGTGGATTCGTCGTCAAGCTGCGTCGACTCAAGGCCGTCATTCAAGGGATGGTCGCTCATTTCAATCTCTCTGGCCTCGGCACTTCTTTATCACGGAGAACTGACTCGGGCATTCAAAGCCGGATAACGCGCGCCGATCACACAACTCGAACACGCTTGAGAAGGTAATGCCTTCTATGTAATCTGTCGACAGTCACAGTTAGCAATACTAAACAGGCTTTATGACAGTGCAGGGAAACTTCTTAGGCTACAGGCGTCAGAACGGGACCTGGGGAGTGCGCAACCACCTGCTGGTGCTCTCTATCACAGGTTTAAGTGCCCCCTGCGCGCGACGGATAGGTCGGATACTAAACAAGGCCGTTGTGACCACCGTTCCCTTCAGCGGCGGATTGATGGGGATGGACCGGACGTATCATATGCGTGCTTTGGTTGGCCTTGCTGCGAACCCGAACGTTGGCGGTGTTCTTCTCATCAGCGACCATCCACCCAAGCTCCGTGATGTCCAGGACCAACTGGCGAATTCCGGAAAGCCCGTGATTGCCCTCGGCATGGATGATTTTGAGAACGACACACTCCGTCTGACCGAGATGGGAGTTCGGGAGGGGGCCCGTCTTCTTGTCGAACTTTCGCGTCAACGCCGTGAGCCGGCGCCCATTTCCGAGCTCGTCGTTGGGCTCGAATGCGGGCGATCCGATCCCAGCTCGGGCTTGGTGATGAACCCGGTGGTTGGGCTTCTCGTCGACCGGCTGGTTCAGGCTGGCGCTCGGGTGATTATGGGGGAGACGACTGAATGGATCGGTGCGGAGCACCTGCTCGCGGGACGCGCGGCCAGCATAGACGTCGCCGAGGCGATCAGGTTCGCCGCCGCCGGGCGGGAGCGATCCGCAGTCTCCGCCGGGATCGATCTGACGGGTAATAATCCGAGCCCGACCAATATCGCGGCGGGTCTGTCGACGATCGAGGAGAAGGCTCTCGGCAACACGGCGAAAAGCGGACATGCGCCAATATCCGGCGTGCTCGGCTATGCCGAGGTCACGGACAGTCGCGGGCTCTTTCTGATGGACGCGCCAGCTTACTCGCCGGAGTCGATGACCGGCTTCACGGCTGCGGGAGCGAATATTCTTATCTTCACGACTGGCGTCGGCAACAGCTTTGTCAGTCAGCTCGCCCCCACGATCAAGGCGAGCGCAAACCCGCAGACCTGCCAAGCCCTCACCGACCAGATTGACTTCAATGGGTCGAGTGCATTCGTCAATACGGAAACGCAAGCCGCGTGCGCGGAACGACTCCAGCTGTTGGTTGAAGAGGTCGCTTCCGGCCGACTTACGCTCGGCGAGATTCTGGACGAGGGCGAAGAGGTTATAAGCCGATATGGGCCGGCTCTCTGATGGAAAGAACGAAAGATTCCCCCCCAACACCTGGGCGCGTCTGATCCGAGTTCGCGAGGCGGACAACGTCGCCACGGCTCTTTGCGCGCTATCCGCAGGTCAGGAAGTGCAACTCAGTGAACTCGACGGGGACATTATCCCGCTGGAAGATATTCCATTTTGTCACAAGATTGCTGTTCGAAATATCGAGGAGGGGGAGGCGATCATCAAGTACGGCGAGAACATTGGCTTCGCCGTACGACGGATACCAACTGGCTCTCTCGTCCATGTCCACAACATGATCAGCGGCCGGGCTCGCCCCGCGACCTAATCTGGAAAGGTCGAATCGCTGCGACCTCTTCATCAGCTCAATCCCGGCAGCCCGGCGCCGGTTTCACTGCAAGAAGTGCCGCGTATGGACTGGATGCGATCGTTCTGGCCGAAATGAGCTCTCGATGCAAATAAGCGCGTCACCCCTGTTTCAGGCAAGGAAGCGGCGAGGTTTTACGCGGACCGGCAGATGGCACTGACCTCCGGATGGTGGCGGTTCGTGACGCCGGCGACTTTGCGGGCCGATGCGCTGGCGGGTCTGCTCGGGGCGGTCCTAGTGCTCCCCCAAGGCGTTGCGTTCGCGACGCTGGCGGGCCTGCCGCCGCAATACGGGATTTATTCCGCGATCGTCCCGACCATCGTCGCGGCCGCTTTCGGATCGAGCTGGCATGTCGTGTCCGGCCCGACTAACGCCAATTCGCTCGCTTTGTTTGCGGCCGTCAGCCCGCTCGCTCTGGCGGGAAGCCCGGACTACATCGCGCTGGCGCTTGCGCTGACGATCCTCGTCGGCGCGGTCCAGTTCGCGGTGGGTGCGCTGCGGCTCGGGGCGCTTGCCGATTTCATCGCGCCCTCCGTCCTGCTCGGTTTCACCAGCGGCGCGGCGGCTCTGATCGCCCTCTACGCGCTCTCCGATTTCGCGGGGATTGCGGCCGTTTCCAGGGCGGGGCCCTGGGCCGCGCTGGAAGGGCTTGCCCACCACTGGAATTCGTTCGCGCCGTCCGCCCTCATCATCGGCGGCGTCACCCTGCTGACGACCCTCATCATCCGACGCTGGGCGCGAAAGCTTCCGTTCATGCTGCTCGGGCTGATCGCGGGCTGGGCCGTCTCGGAATTTCTCGCGCGCAACGGGGCAGGCGGGGCGTTCGCGACCGTCGGTCCGCTTCCCTCGGTCGTGCCGCCGCTTTCGGTGCCTTCCGTCTCGCATGACAGGTTCGTTCAGCTTCTTTCCATCGTGCCGGCGCTTGCGATCGTCGCGCTCGGGCAATCGGTTTCGATCGCGAAGGCGGTCGCGATGCGCTCGGGCCAGCGGATCGACGTCAACCGCGAATTCATCGGGCAGGGGGCCTCCAACATCGCGGGCGGCTTCTTCTCGGCCTATCTGTCCTGCGGCTCGCTGAACCGCTCGCTGCCGAACTACGAGGCGGGCGCGCGCACACCCATGGCGGCCATCCTCGCGGCCGTCTTCCTGCTCGCCCTTGCGCTCGCGACCGCACCGCTGCTCGCGCGCATTCCGATGCCGGCGGTCGCGGCGCTTCTGATCTACACCGCCTGGGCGCTGTTCGACGGTGCGGGCTTCGTCCGGCTTCTGCGGCTCAGCCGCGTGGATTTCGCGGTCGCGGCCGTGACGTTCGCCAGCATGCTGTTTCTGCCGTTCCATCTCGCCATCGGCATCGGCACCCTCATGTCGCTCGCCGCCTATCTGCACCGCACATCGCATCCCGGCGTGCGTCCCGTCGTGCCCGACCGCGCAAGCGAGGCCCGCACATTCCGGCGGCTCGACGAGTTCGAGGAGCCGCAGCTCGAATGCCCGCAATTGAAGCTGCTGCGGATGGAGGGTTCGGTCTATTACGCGGCGACGGCGCATGTCGGCGCCGAACTTCACGATCTCCGCATGGCGGCACCTCTGCAGAAGCATCTCCTCGTCATGGCGAAGAGCATGAATTTCGTCGATCTCGCGGGGGCCGATCTCTGGGACGCCGAACTCAAGCAGCGGCGCGGCGTCGGCGGGGATCTCTATTTCCACCGGCCGCGCCTGCCGGTGCTGAAGACGTTCGCCGATACGGGCCTCACGATGCGCCTCGGCGTGGATCACATCTTCCAGTCCAAGTCCGAGGCGATCTCAAATATTTTCGGCCGCCTCAATCCGGAGATCTGCCGTCAATGCACCGCGCGCATTTTCCGGGAATGCGCGTCCGTACCGCCAGTCGAAACCTCACCGCCGACCTCGGACGAGACAGATACGAAGGTCACGAAGAGCGCGAAGAAGCGCGGGACGAAATCCTGAGGCCCGCTACCGGATCAGCCGCGTGCCGGGGATCGGCGCATTGCGGATCGCGTCCGAGAGCAACTGTATCGCCAGCGGAAGGCCAGCAGCGAGCCAGCCGATGGATGGACCCGACGAGCTTCGATCTGAAGCGCCGCAAGAGATGGACGCGTGACCTAGAGGCTGATGAACTGCTGAAGCCAGCGAACCCGCAAGCTTATCCGTGAACTGCAGTTAATCGGCCATGTGATGGGAGCAGCCTCTAGGACAGGAAACTCCCATTCGCGTCTCGTGCAGTGGCGACGCCAACGCCACATCAATTCGCTACAAAAGTGATAGCGGTGCTTCTCGGGATATCGTCGCCCAAACGGATGTGCAAGAGCAAAGGTGCATGCTACATCGCTCTATCAGCTGTTCTACATCTCAGAGCCCGTTTAATGGCCCCCGTGGCCGGGTTGTTCTGGGACCATTTCGGTTGGACGGCGCTTATCGGATTTCCTGCCGCACTTACGATGGTCGCAGGTATTTGCTCCGTCTTCCTCGCCCGGCCGACCGTCGTCAGATGAGGACATACCCTGAGGATCCGTACATCGCGTCTCTGGGGCCCGAACTTAAAAATTAGGGCATCCCGTGAGTATGCGTACATCACGGCAATGGGCCCAATGAGATGGTTTTTGGACCGCGCCGGATTCTGAGGTTTGTGGAACGCGGCCGAAGCCGCGTTCCAAACTTTACTTACGAGTGTCCAATCCTTTTTGGGACAGGAAGTCGGAAAAGAGGTCTGCTATCTGCTCGTTGTTAAGATCAAGCATCAGCAGATGAGTGTTACCCTTGATGCCTCGCTCGGGGAGATAAACGACTTCAGCGTCGCCGCCCATTTCGTTGACCATGTCCACAAACTTCCGAGCATAGATGAGGCTGATGCGCCTGCGTTCGGTTCCTCTGATCTTGGTGGCCTCTGCCGGGATGTAATCGGCGAAGACGATCTGGATCTTGATATCTTTAAGCTTCGCAAACTCAGCTTCGCTGACCTCTAGCCCGGATTCTGCGGTTTCCCGTCGAAGCCCGCAACAATCGGCTCGGGTCGCTTGCCGGTTGGAAAAACGAATGCTGAGGGCTCGTAGGATTCGACGGCTTTGATGCGCGCGTTTTGCGTCGCTGAATAGAAACCCATCACGCCGCTGCCGGAGTGAGTGACGAGAATGGAGTCTCCAATCTTTTCCAGGAGGCTGCCGAGCGCACCCGAATTGCGTGAATTTGCTTCGTCACCCTCGCTTTCGGGGTATCTTGCGCGCAATACTTGGTCGAGCCACTGCGCATTATCGATAGGCACTTGGACACCGGGATAAAATTGCGGCGCTTCTGGCGGATTCCAAGTGCCGAACCTCCAGCCACTAAATGTATATTGGTCGAGTCCCAGGTTGGGTTTATAGGTTAGCTCGTCACACCCGTTTCCAGCTCGTCCTTGGCGAGGCAGATCGATTATATAGACAGGATAGCCGCGCCGGAGAAAAATGCTCTGGAATCCGTCCCGGCCATCCGGCGTAGATTCCCATGTAATCGTGCTTGCACTGTGCCAAAATACAATCGGGTATTGACGCGGCTGGACCGGGATCTGGAATTGCACGTACCCGTGATCGCAGTGCTGCGTCCCACCTTTCTCGTCGCGGATCGTGGTGCCCCCGAAAGCAAACGCACCCATTTTGGAAAGAGCAATGGGAGTATCATCTGCCTGAGCCGCCGTTGCCTGCCCCATTACAATCGCGAAAGCGAGCGCTAGACCCGTTGCGGCGCCGCGCGCTCCCGATGCCGGGATTTTTGTTCGGAGCACTTGGAATTTTATCATGTTCTCCTCCTAGACAGACTCCCGTGGTATCGGCGCGTTGTGGTTAGTCGATCACCGTCCCGGATCGTCTCAACCGATGAGATCGGGAATTGTTAACAATCGGCATTATGAATTGGACTAATTGACATCCGGCCCGACCCCGGCGTCGAAGCCGAGCGGCCATGTTTTCGCGCATGGACATTCGCTATGCTCAGCGAGTTCGAAACATCGCTCGCCCCCTGAGTTTGGATCCGTAATTACCGGGATTCTCGCCAACAGCAAAAGCCAATCAGGTTGTCGAGTTTCGTCACGGGTCTGTCGCGGCACTACCAATCCTTTTGCGGACGAGTGTTTGCCGGAGCATCTGTCTCGCATCGGGTGATATTCCGTGCTGACGCGTTCGAGGCGGGCCTGGGCGGTGTCGATCCTCCAGCGGCGCTGTTAAGGCGCAGCCAGCAAAATAGCTGCCCCCGCTCAGGGCCGCGAAAACCAGGGCGCCGCGCGCATACATCCAGAACGCTTCAGGAAAGCCTAGCGGAGCCGGGTCGGTATCCCCACAGCGCGCGAAAATGGCAATGGCCCACGACCGGGCACGCTTGCATTCGGCGTGTTGGATAACAACGTGCAATAGCGTCCAATAAGAAAATAATCCTTTGATGCCAATGGCCAGACGGATTGGCCGGGAACTAGGATTCTCAGAAAAGTCCGCAGCGCCGCAAGCCATACGTCGCCAACCTCAATATCGACGCCAACGTTTTGCGGTAGGCGAGGGAGGTTCGAGCCCTCCCGGGATCACCACGCCGGACAGAGCTATCGCCCGTCGGTTGGCCCGATGCCGAAGCCGCGGCGGAAAAGCCCGCGAAGCGCGCCCCCTAGGCGAGCCGCGCGTGCCACCGTCTCGTGCTGGGAGGTGAAGAGACATACGACGAGAGCGCGTCTTTGCACCGGAGTTGTGTCCAGCGATAGGTCGATTGCGCGGTCGAGACGAGCGACGATTTCTCCGCGGATCCAGCCGACCGGTTCCACATACAACTCGGCCATCGCTCCTGCCCCGCAGGGAAGATCGTTGCCTAGCCAGAGGCGGGCGCGCGAGATGGATAGGTTGCTGAGCGTGCATGCGGCCTCCAGCCCGGCGGCTCTAACCCTGCCGGGCTGGTTGATGGGAAAGCGCTCGTCGGGCTCGGGACGGGGCCGTTCGAAGCAGGTGAGCATGGCGACGAATGTCAGCACCATCGCGATCCCCGCCCAGACCAGGTTGAATAGATCCTGCGGCGAGATCTCGGTCGCGGCATAGGGTGACGCGAACGCCCACATGATGCTGGCCGCAGACAGCAGCGACACTGCGCCAAAGGTCGCTGCCATCTTCCAGTGTACCGTCATCCGTGATCGGTCTCCGCCCTTGCCGGTGACCTTGAAGGGTCTGCCGAAGGGGCGGACCAACGCGCTGGCCAAGGTGGCGGTGATGGCGAGCGCCGTGACTGTATGGGTCACCTCCATGAACAGGGGCAAGGTTCGTCCGCTCGAGATCCAGCTGCCGTAAATCCAGACCGCAAAAAGCGTGGGCAGGCCATAGCGCTGGAAGGCGAGATAGTCGGCCTCGAACGCCGGCAGGCCCGCGAACCAATAGAGCGACGGCGCCACCAGCATAAGCACGATGAACGGCTTGCACAGCCAGTTGAGTATGCCATGCACGTAGTGGAGGCGCTGAATGAGGCTGTAGCCGGAGCCCCTCAGCGGGCCGGACTTGAGTAGCGCGACCTGAATGGTTCCAAGGCACCAGCGTGTCCGCTGGGTGATGTATTCCGGAAGGCCCTCGGCCGAGAGCCCGACGCTGAGGCGTTCGTTGAGCCATCGCGTGACATAGCCGCGCCGCATGAGGCTGTAGGTCAGGTGGATGTCCTCCGACATCGCCTCCTGCGGAAAGCCGCCCAGATCGTCGAGCAGGTCGCGACGCACCAAAAATGAGGTGCCGACGCAGAATGCGCAGTCCCAGCCGTCCTTGGCGGGCTGGAAAACGTCGAAGAAGATCCGCTGGTCGTCGACCCAGCTGTCGCGGATCATCAGGTTATGCTGGATCGGGTCGGCATTGTAGTAGAATTGCGGCGTCTGAACGACGCCCACGTCCGGGTCGCGGAACATCCCCACCATCCGCCGGAGGATATTCGCCTGCGGGGCGAAATCGGCATCCAGGACGAGGATCAGCGGCGCATTGGTCTCTAGTGCCGTTGTCCGCAGCCCGTTGTTGAGATTGCCGGCTTTGGCGCCGACATTGTCCAGGCGCGTGATATAGCGCGCGCCGACCTCCTCGGCATAGCGCTTCAGCCAATCTCGCCGCGTATCGTCCAGAACCCAGACGGCGGCCTGCGGGTAGTCGATTGCGAGTGCGCTGAGGATCGACTTCTCCACCACATCCAACGGCTCATTGTAGGTGCAGATGAAGATGTCGACGGCGGGCCACGTGCCCAGTCTCCTATTCAGGGCTTCCGCGGCGTCCGCCATCGCCGCGTTGTCGCGGCGGCGTAACAGGATGACGATCGACATCAATGTGTAGACTACCGCGATCGTCTCGAACGCGAAGAACAGATGCGGCCATAGGCTCGCGGCGGTGGTCTCGAACCGAGGCAGGGTGTCGTGCCAGCGCCACGCAATATAGGTGACGAGGAGAAGCCCGGTTGTGAAGCCGAAGAGCGCGCGGTCGGCGGCTCTGATGGGATTGAGCAAGGCTGACATCGCCAGCAGGCCGACGAACAGGCACGCGTCGAAAACGAAAACGGTGGAGGCGTCGGCCGGACTATCGAACACGCGGTCACTCCACCCGCTTTCCGGTGAACGGATTCCAGCCTTGAGACGCCAGTACGGCCCAGGCGGTAGCGCCGAGGTGCGGTCGCGGGAAGTAGAAGAAATCGTTGCTTGTGCTGTCCGGACCTATCTCCAGCCCCGTCGTCAATTTCGGGCTTCCGGTAGCGCGCAACCAGCCTTGTTCAGTCATATTGACCGAGAGGCCCTTGACCAGCACGTCGGCGGTTTTCGGATCGCCCAGGGCCCGGCGCACCAGCGCGACCTGTGCCGTTCCCTCGGTCCAGACGCCATCGCGGTCTTCGTTGAAATCGTATCCCCCGGGGACGGCGAGCCTCTGGTCAATGAGGTCGAGGGTCCGCTTCCATTCCTGCGGCGGGTCGGGCACAGCGATAAGCGGCCAGACCTGTGCGTCGAGCGCAACGCGGTCCGTGTGCGCCAGGGTGCCGTCGGGTAGGGTGCCCATCCGAAACATGCCCGCTTCGCCATCGAACATGGCTAGCAGGAAGTTGCGCGACGCAATGTTCATCTCGGAGTAAGCAGGCTTGCCGGTCAGGCGGTACAGCCATGCCGAAACGGCCGCAATATCGGCGTGGTGCTCCGTTGATTTCCACTTCAACGGCACTTGGGTGTCGTCGAAGCCGTACAGGCCGCCCATGAAGCCGGCGGGCCCGGGCCCGCCCGCGACGGTCCGGATCCAGTCGGCCAAGCGTTCGGCGCTCGCCAGCGCCCAGGCCTCGCCTGTCGCCTGGTGCAAGTTGAGCAGTCCCAGCGCTGCCCACGCGACATTGCCCGTGGCCGTGCCATCCTGATAGGCGTCTTCAGCCCAACGAGCATTTTCGGCGTCCCACCAGCCCGGCAAAAGCACAGGCCCGTCTTTCACCGAGCCGCTGCGATAGGCATTGCGGACGCGCCCATCCGTGAACCGCCGGTCATGTTCGATCGCCGCCGCAAACGCCTTGCCGATGCGGGCTGCATCGTCATTTTGGCCGCATGCGATCGAGGCGATCATCGCCAGCGCATTGTCGTAGGTGAAAGCGCTATTTCGTATGGGCAGCGGCGGCTGATCGCCGTCTGCCTCGGATGCCCGGTAACTCGCCACGAAACGCGGCTCCGCGCCCGCGCCCGCGTTCTCGATCGCGTGGGCAAGGCCCGAACACAGGGATTCTGCGAGAGGTTGCCCCGGGGGCGGCGCGGCCGGTTCCGCGTCCGCTGCACTCAACATGGCGGCACCCGCAACCGCAACTAGACCAAGCAGCGGCTTCATCGCGTTTGGGCTTCGACAGCGGCAAAAGCCTGCTGGATTTTCCCGGTGGCGTCCGTACCTGCGGCACTGGCCGCGGCAAACGCTGTGCTCGCTATCGAGGCGACGAATTGCCCCGCATTTCGCCAGATAACCGATGCCGAGGGTACCAAACCACCGTCGCGCGAGACGGTAACCCAGCGGCCGATGATGCCGCAGAGTTCGTGGTTCGCATGGGTGTTCTGCCCAGTTGAACGCTCAGGCTCCACCAGGACGTAGAGTTCACGCCGCTCGGTCTGTGGAAACGACACGGCGAACTGCTCGTCCGCCTTATCCGTCATGCGCGGCAGGATCTCTCTTACCCGGCCATAATGAGGTTCCGACCAATCCCGGCTCTCGATTCGCATCCGGCTTCCCACCGCCAGGTCCTGAGCACTGCGATACGAGAAGATCGCGGCGATGAAGGATCGGTCGCAATCGACGAGAGTCGCGATGGTGTCGCCCGGCAGGACATGACGTCCCTCGGACACGCCAGGGGCCATGACGCGGCCGGGATGAGGCGTGGCGATCTTGGATTCCGAGAGCGTGTCGAGGCGGCGGCGCTCAGTGGCGAGGAGACGTTCGCTCGCTTCGGCGCTGGCTGCGAATTCCCGTTCCTCAATGGCAAGACGCTCCGTATCGAAGGAGACCTCGCGTCTCTTCTGAGAAAGAATCGCCAATCCACCCAGGTCATCGCCGACGAAAACACCCCTTCGCAGGGCCTCGAGCTGGGCTTGCTTCTGATTGAGTACCGCCACCTCCGCATCTTTCTCATTGCCTGCGGCCGATAACTCCAGCTCCGCAAGCGAAACCATTTCCAGGCTCAGGATGTCCCGTTTGGCGAGAGCTGCCTGACGATCGCGGAGGCCACTTTTCTGCTTCGCCAAGGCGTCAGCCGCCCCTATCCGCGCGGTAATTTCGGCGATCTGCTCAACGAAGTGCCGTTCGAACTGCGCTGTCTGCCGGCTGATTTCGGCATCCAGCGCAGAGACATATCGCAAGCCCGAATCCTTCTTGAGTTGAGTGGCCTCAACGCTTTCGCGTGCTTCGGACACCTTGCTCTCAAGATCTATCTGGTTCGCGCGGTCGACTCGTTCATTGACGACGCGCCCCACGGTCTGGTCGGCATCGAGGCGTTGCCCGGGGGAAATTTCGAGGTCCCTGACCTCTCCGGAGATCTGTGCCGTAAGGAGAGTGATGGGCGCGTTGACAACCGCGCGATCTGATTGGTCAGCCACCAAAGGGGGCATGACCGAAGTGACAATCAGAAGCCCCAGAACTCCTGCGACAGAAAAGGAGGAGATTCGCACTATCCGCTCGCCGCGGTCGGATTTTACCGGAGCGATGTTGGGCGCACGGATGCCCGTTTCGGCTGATCCCATCGTCTTTCCTCCTATGCAGCCGCACGTGAAGGACGTTTCCTCTCCCCATATTTGCCCGTTTAGTTATTATTTCGCTGCTGTTGAGCGGTGCCCGACATTCCCCAGATTCGCGTCTCGCGTGCGAAGGGGTGCAGCGAGTAGACGATTTGGCGAACAGATTGTTCCATCGAAATTGGCGTGCTCTCTCGTACGCACGAAAGTGTGCGCTAGCGTACGCACGAAAGCGTGCGCTAACGGACAAACCCCATTTCGCGCTATGGTCGCTTTTTCGCCTGACCAGTTTGTGAGCCGCGACCCCTTTTCTTCCGTGGCGACGAACGCCGTCAAGCACCCCTTTCCGGACAGGCAGGGCAATATCGTCATCGGCTTCCGAAAGCTCGACCGCGGCGTTCACCTGACGGTGAGGGATGACGGCGTCGGGTTGAGGGAGATCGCGAAGAACCCGGGATCCGGACTGGGGTCGCGCTTCGTCGAAGCGTTTGTCGGCCGGCTCGGCGGCACCCTGGCGAAGGCGTCTGGCGTCAGCGGCACGACCATGACGGTGAAGCTTCCGGGCTCCGTGCTGTCGGATCAATAACTTCGAAGCTATGTGCGTACACATACTGGCCCTTGCGGCCGTTGCCGCGCGAACCACATCCTGTCGATCTCGATACCGTTGAGCGGATCGTCGAACATGATCGCCGCGTCGTTCAGCACGATGTCGGAGGCGGAAGCTGGATTCCCAGCAAACTAAACAGCCTGTCGCCATATCGACCATGTAAGGGCCAGCGATCAAGCCGAGCCACGCGCCGGTAGCGGGTCAGTTTGAAATTCGGTCAGCCTTGGCCGGCGTGCAAGTCCGCAGGGAAAGATCTCGCAATACACGCTTGCATTCGTCGTGTTTGCATAACAACGTGACATGGTCAACGAAGCTCAGGCATCAGACCAAAGTCCGATGGGAGCATAGACCTAGGTCTAGGAAGAGACAGACCAAAGTCGTAGGACCTTGTTACGTTCCCGGCCCGATGTGGATCGACCATTATCCACCCCGAATATCTGCCGAAATACTGAAATGCCCGGAAAAACTCTGGGCCTGTTGTCGAGATGCCGGCCCGCGTTATTGGGAAGAGGGTGTCATGGTTTTCGGAACCGTTCTCGTTGGGTCAAATGTCCTGTTGAGGGAAGGTGTGGCCCGAGTTCTCACTACAGCTGAGTTTAAGGTAGTCGCATCGAGAGCCTGCGTCGACGATCATGTGGTTGGCTTGCTGACGCAGGAGAATGCCACTTTGCTGATCATCGACGTTGGCGATGACTTCGGCGCTGCAATCGGACAAATCGAATATTTCAAAAAACAGTGTCCGGCGGGCCGGGTCGTTGTGCTGGCGCATCAGCATCAGTTTTCCGAGATGGTGTCCGCATTCCGAGCCGGCGCGAACGCTTATTTCGTCCAGATCGCGACGTGTGAAGCATTCATCAAATCCCTTGAACTGGTGATGCTTGGCGAAAACGTTCTGCCGCCGGCAATGTTGACGTCCATTTTCGATCATGCAAGTGACCGGCCGGACGGTCACCACCGCGGCCACCGGATCGGTCACGGCGATCGGGATCGCGTCGAAAAGTACCCCATCGAAAAAGATCGGTTGGACGATGACGATTCCGACATCTCCTCCGACGACGGCACGGCGATGCAGGAGTTGCCCCAGGGCAACGGTAGTTGGGCGCCGCATCTGTCGCCTAGGCAGAAATCCATTCTGATCTGCCTGATCGAGGGCGATTCTAACAAAATCATCGCACGCAAGATGAATCTTGCCGAGGCCACCGTGAAGGTGCACGTCAAGGCAATCCTGCGCCGAACCCGCGTTCGTAATCGCACGCAAGCCGCGATCTGGGCGATGAACAGCGGCCTATTTCTCCCGGCGACGGATGTCGAACCGTCCGCGGCGGCGAGCCTATCGAATGCAACGCCTTCCGATTTGGATGTTGCTGACGTTTTGCCGTCAGGCCTGACCAACGGATCGTCGCCTGCGCGCAAACCCAATGGAGCGAGTCATGTCGCGTTGCCAAACCTCGATCTACTGGCCCGGAACGGCGTTCACCGGAACAGTCATTGATGGGCTGGCGAGATGGCTGGGCGACCGTTTCGGGTCCGAGGAATCTCACATGAGGAAGCTCCGCGGTGTTGGGGCGGGCCTTGCGATGGCCATGATGAGTTCGGTCAGTCCGGCAACGGCCGAGTATCGCGTGGATGTCGGAGACGTCATCGAGATCCTGGTCGCAAAAGTCCCCGAACTGCAGCGACGAGTGACGGTGAAGCCGGATGGCCGGATCTCTTTCCCGGTGCTGGGTAGCGTGTCGGTGGCTGGTCTTTTTCCCTTCGAGATGGAATCGAAAATCCAGGCCATGATGGCCACCAAGGTGATCAGGCAGCGGTCGTCGGACGGACGCGAATACGCGGTGGCGATAGAGGCCGATGAGGTTACCGCCAGCGTGGCGCAATACAGGCCCCTCTATATCAATGGCGACGTATTGAAGCCGGGTGAGCTGCCTTTCCGCCCGCTGATGACCGTACGCCAGCTGGTGGCTGTGTCCGGGGGCTACGACCTGCTGCGGCAACGAACGGACAACCCGGTACTTCTCGCGGCGGAGCTGAGGAGCGAATATCAGTCGCTTTGGATGGAACTCGCCAGAGCGGAAGCGCGGGTTCTGCGGCTGACGGCGGCATTGGATGGCAAGGACCTTTTCGACGCCGAGTTCTTGACGCCATCGAACATCCCTTCAACCAGAATTGCGGAAATCGTCGGGCTCGAATCCGACCAATTAAAAACCGAAAAGTCGGACTATGAACGCGAGAAATCTTATCTCAATCGGTCCATCAAGCAGGCGGACGAGCAGGGCAGGGTGCTCGCGGCGCAGGAGGCGAAGGAGGAAGAGGGGACGCAGGCCGATATCGAGGAGCTGCAAAAGATGGTGGAGCTGTTCGGCAAGGGGTCCATGCCGAGCCCTCGCGTGATTGAGGCGCGTCGGGCCCTGCTGCTGTCGTCAACTCGGAAGTTGCAGACCGGTGCGCAATTGATGGAGGTCAGGAAGCGGCAGGACGAGTACGCAAGGCAGCTGGAACGGCTCGATGACCAGCGCAAGATCAGGCTGCTGCAGGAGTTGCAGGACGCACGCATGGAGCTCGACCGTACTCAGGTCAAGCTGCAGGGGACTGGCGAGAAACTGCAATACGCGGGGCAAAAGTCGCATCTCGCGCGCGGCCATGAACTCAAGCCGGATGTTTCGATCATCAGAATGGGCGAAAAGGGCCGTGAACGCATCGTCGCGAATGAGGATTCCGAGCTCCAGCCGGGCGACGTGGTCGAAGTGGCCCTGCGGTCGGAGTACGCGACGGGAATGGACATGCAGTCGCCCGCCGCCGGCGTCGCTGCGCGGACGCAGGCTCCGGCGACGACGGTCGGATCAGATCCCGGCACTCCGATCGCGGACGTTGCGAGACCGCCGGAATAGAGATCTGTCATGGCGCTTATGACGAACCGGAGGCCACCCCTTTATCGCCGGTCTGACGAAGCGCTCGATCGACGTGGCCAAGCCTGGGAGCTCGGATCGGTACGGTTGAGCAACTTCTCGTATACGGCCGCATAGCGGGCGACCACAATTCCGAGAGTGAACTCCTGCTTTACGAACGTCGCAGCGCGCGCGCCCATGGCCTCCGCGGTTCGCCGGTCATCAAGCAGGTTGATAATTTTTTCAGCCAGGAGGCGCGGTGCACGTGGCGGTACGAGATAGCCGTTCCAGCCGTCACGAATGACGTCGGTACAGCCCGGCATCCTTGTGGTCACGATCGGACGGCCGGCCGCCGCCGCTTCCAGCAATACCCTCGGTATGCCTTCGCGCAGTTCAGTCGGGAACGCAAACACATCGGCGATGCGGAGTATGGCCGGCACATCGGAGCGCGCACCAACGGCCAGCACATACGGAACGTGGCGGTCTATCTCGGCCTGTGCCACCGCGAATGCCCCCTCCTTTTCGCGCGGCCCGACGAGGAGAAAACGCACGCCGGGTCGCTGCCGGTGGACCAGCGCCGCCGCCCGCAGCAGCGTCGGAATTCCCTTCTGCCTCGTCATGCGCGTCACCGTAAGGACAACCTCGGCATCACCCAGCCCGAGCTCGGCACGCAGTTCGGCAGGTGACGATGCCTTCGCGGTAGCCTGATCAAAACCTTCGATATCGATTCCGGACCCGGGAATCAGCAAGTCGCGGCTTTTGCCGACCATATGGTGGCGCCGGAAAAATTCCCGATCGTCTCCGTTCTGGAACACCGTCACCGCTGTAGAGTGGTCCGCGACCCGTTGCAGTATGCGGTACACCGGCCGTAGCGCCAGCGCCAACGGAGACCGCGATGAGTAGAGCCAGCCGAGCCCGTTGATGGTGCTGATAACCTGCACATCCGGATAGCGTCGCGCGGCCAACGGAACGAGCACATTCATTTTTGTGTCGAAGCATTGGACCAGGTTCGGCCGCAGCTCGGCAATCAGCCTCGCAATGGTTCCCAGCGCAGCCCAGTCGGATACCGGGTCGACGAACCGGGCGAAATGGAAGCGATGATAGTCCAGACCGACGCGCGCGAACGGAGCGGAATCTCCGGTGCCCGCGGCGCTTATGCGAAAGCCTTTGGCCTGCAGCGCCAGCAACATCGGTATCCGAAAATAATGGTCCTCGCCTCCGATGCAGAGGAGGTGCGGTCTCGAGTGAGCGTCCGTCATGTCAGCCATCCGCGTTCCGTCATCAACTCGCCGCATGTCGCGGCGTCGCATCACGATCCGCGTACCCTTCGTCGATCAGATCGCGGATCGTGGTCCATGGGAACGCGCCGGCAAGCGCGGTGAATCGCTCCTCGCACCGACCAAGATTGACGCGATGGCGAAACGCTTCGTTGGCCTTCATTCCGGGGATGCGCGGCTGGCCCGCGTCGATCTCCCAGGGATGGATGTAAAAAACGTAAGGTCGCCCGGAGCGCAGGATGGCGCGCATGCCCTGGACCCACAGCGCATAGGGAGCCAACCGAAAATATCCGCCCCCGCCCCACGGGATTCCGCGCTTGCCGAGCCGGAGGCACGATATGCAGACCTCATGGAAGCCCTCGCGCAGCAAAGCCACCGGTTTGCCCGCATCCACCCCTGTCAGCTTGCCATACCGATCATGCGCAATCGTCGGTACGACCGAAGAGTTGTAATCGAAGCCTAGCTCCTGCAAGATCGGGATGGCCCAGTCCGTTATGGAGAAGGATGGCGCGCGGTAGCCGCGCACCGGCATGCCAAGCAGGTCTTCAAGGTATTGCTTCGAGCGCGAGACATCGGCGCGAAACTCGCTTGGCTGGAGCGAATAGACCAGCTGATGACCGTGTCCATGACTAGCCACCTCATGACCCGCTTCGGCGATCGTGCGCACGAGCTTTGGGCATCGCTCGGCCACCCAGCCCAGCACGAAGAAGGTTGCACGGGCGTTGGATGCATCGAGTATCTGCAACATCCGCATGGTGTTGCGTTCCACCCGCAGCTCGCAATCGTCCCATGCCTGCCGTGGTACTACGCCTGCCAGGTTGGCGGCATGGAACCAGTCCTCAACGTCGATGGAGAGCGCGGCCCTGGCAACGCCGGTTCGGCCGATGCCGGACCTGCCAACGCCAGGCGGACAAGTCGAGCGATCAACCGCCGGAGCCTCTTTCATAGATCCGCCCACCCAACGTCTTGATGCAGAACGCAGAGTTATCAGTACCACGGCGGGCAAAAGGCACCTGAGCGTCTAAGGGAGGTATACCCTGCGGTGGGTATGCGGCTTCCACCTTGATGCGCTTCGTCCAAGGCGGAAACCGGCGCATCATGTTCCCCGATGCGGCGGGCTAACTGGCTTCGCGACCGGGAGCGGCGATCTACGATGCAGCACTTCGAGGTTGTCGACCTTTCGCAAACGGGGCGTGAAGACGAGTGGCAGGCCTATGTCGACAGCGTTCCAGGCGCTTCCCAGTATCTCGCGCTTGAATGGCGGGAGATTTCGCAGCGCACGTTTGGCCATCGAAGCTGGTACTTGATGGCGCGGGACAGCGGTCGCGTGCGCGGAGTCCTTCCGATTGTCGAGATGCAAAGTCCGTTGTTCGGACACTTCTTCGTATCGCTGCCCTTCCTGGACTCTGGCGGCATCCTGGCCGACACGCCGGAATGCGAGGCGGCGCTGGCAACCGCTGCAGCGGACCTCGCCGCGAAGAGAGGGGCGCGCCACATCGAGCTCCGGCAACCGGGCGCGGCGGCGAACCTGACAGAGGCGGGGTGGACCCTGCGGCAACATAAGGCCGCGCTCGTTGTCAATCTCAGTGCAAATCAAGAGAAGATTTGGTCTGACTTGAGTTCGCGCCTGCGCGGTAAGATACGAAAGGCCGCCAAATCCGGGGCCGTATTCTCGGTGGAAGGCAGCGAGGCGCTCGGCGACTTCTACCGCGTGTTCGGCCTCAACATGCGGGATCTTGGAACACCAGTTTACAGCCCGGCCTTCTTTCAAAATATCCTCCGATCGGCGAAGGACGCGGTGATCCTGCTCGTACGCCTCCAGGGGCGTGCAGTTGCGGGCGCGATCGCGCTTCGTCGCGGTGAGAGGATCGAACTGCCGTGGATTTGCTCCGACTACTCGCAGGCCTCCCATCAGGTGAACGAGTTTCTTTACTGGAATGCAATCGAGTGGGCATGCAGCGGCGGCGCGCGCGAACTGGACCTCGGCCGCTGTTCGATCGATTCAGGAACCTATCGCTTCAAGATGCAATGGAATCCCGAGGTGCGCCCGTTGTTCTGGTACTACTGGCTGGCGTCCGGAACCGCGCTGCCGGAGTTGAGCCCCAGCAATCCGAAATATGCTCTCGCGGTTCGCTGCTGGAAGAGAATGCCGGTGGCGCTCGCGAACCGGCTAGGACCGTGGATTGTCCGGAATATTCCCTGAGTTTCCTGCTCGGCCGTATGGCGAAAACCGACTGCGCTGCAGGACCCCCTCGGTCCTGTCCGGTTCAGCCATCGCAGTTTTAGTTTCCGGTCACTCCCGACCAGGACACGCGGGAGACGTAGTCCGCGACGGGTCCGCCGGCGGTGCCCCAGTTGCTGGACCAGATCACTTGCGATCCATCCGGAGATGGCGAGGCGTGCGTCTCACTGATGTAGTCTCCCAGAATGTTGCGCGTCTGGGCGATGCGTCGAATTTCGCCGCTTCCGTCGATGCGGAGCGCGATGACCTCCTGATAAAATGGCGCTCTGCCGACGCTGCCGGCGATCTTGTCATAGGTGCCTTCATAGCTCACAAAAACCCAGCCTGGCCGGTTGATGTTGCGCGTCGAGGCATGCGCGCCATAGCCGGAGGGCGCCAGGTCGGTGACCACGCCGTCTGACAGCCTGCGTTTGATGATGTGCCATTGGTCGGGATCAGACTTGCTGATGCCCACATAGACGTCGCTGCCGTCGGCATCGACCGTCATATCACCATGTCCCGGACGATGATGTTCCGTCCAGCTCTGCACCAATTTGCCGTCTACGGTCAGAATATACGCGACGTCGATCCGATCGTCCCTCGTGCTCAAACAGGCGATATATCGCCCGCTCGGCGAGATACCGCAGTAATCATTGAGCCCTGGCAGCGCGGCGAGCTCGATGTCCGGATACTTTCTTCGTTCCACCATGTCATAGGCGAAGGCGACCAGCGCGCCTGCGCGGTTGGTGGCGCGCAGCACCAGCCGATTGCCGTCACTGGATAGATTACCCTTGTACGGACCGAACTGGATGTTGGTATAATCCTTTGGCGCGTAGACGACGGTTCTGGCGTTGGTTCGGGGCTCCCAGGCGTAAACTTGGCCGGGGCGCACACAGATCAGGAGCGCCGGATCCGTCGGGTGCCACTTGCAATCGTCATCCACAGCACGATGAAAAACGGGCGCGTAGGTCTGACCATCCAGAAAGCAGAACCCGTTGCAGCCCTTGGAGATCGCCAGCAGCGTCTGGTCGGCATTCCAGGCCTGCACGCTGGAATACCGGTGCCTGCAAAACTTCTGGCCGCAGAAAATGCCGGCCGCCATACGCCCGCCCGGATCCGTTACCCGGGTGAAAATTGTGCCCAGCATCGGGTCCGTAACCGGTTGACGATAGGCCGGACGATCCATCGATGGCGCGACCAAGACGGACGCATTTGCCAGTCGGTCAGCAGCCGACGCTTTGCAGCCCAAGGCGACCAGCAGCAAAGCCGCGCCAAAAACTCCCTCTGAGATCAATGAAAGAAGTTTGCTCACGGGACTCCTCACTTTGGCTCGTTCACAGGTCCAAGAACCCGCTCGCCGTTCGGGCGATCGAACTCTTCTCGCGTCGTGGTCGCTATCCTGGTTGCAGCCATGCGGCTTTGCTGATGAGGCGGATCGACGCTACCCACTCGTAGGTAGCGCCCATTCGGAGGCGCGCGCTCCCCACGCTTTCTAGTCATAACACCGGTTAGCCATGCGGGTGCGCCGAGGCGCGAGGGTAAGCTCGGGAGCAAGAGGAAGCCTGAGGAGACGCCTGCCGACGTAGATGCCGTCGAGAGCATTGTCGTTCAGCTCTCCGCCTGCGGCATGGTGCGAGAACGACGACATGACAGCATTTTTTCGGGCGCCAGCGGCTACCGGAGACAAATGGAGCCTTCCGCGCCCAGACCGGCAGGCATCGTCCAAGCTGATCCTGGTCCATGGCCTTCGGGCCTTTGCTGCGCTGGCGGTCGTTCTCTACCATGCGCAATACGATGCCGAGTCACTGGCCGCCCGCTTCGGCCTCGCCTATCAGCACAGTGATCTCCTGCCCTGGCCGGCGGGTGTGGACGTGTTCTTCGTCATCTCCGGCTTCATCATGGTCCATACGTCGCGGAACCTTTTCGCGACCGTCGATGGCCCACGTGTCTTCCTCGCCCGCCGGATCGCACGGGTCGTACCGATTTATTGGGCCGTCGTTACCGTCTACCTCGTCATCGGGCAACTGATTCCAGCGGCGCTCAATCGGGATGCGCCGAGCCTGGTTGAGATACTGACATCGTATCTGTTCATTCCCCACCCGCTGCCGAACGGCGTGGTCCATCCGGTTTATTCGCTCGGCTGGACGCTTAACTATGAAATGTTCTTCTACGGTGTTTTTGCGAGCGCGCTGCTGCTGCAGCCTCAAAGGGCTATTTTGGCCGTCACGGCCGTGCTTTTGGGCCTCGTAGCGTTCGGGCGCTTCTCGCAAACCATGCCGGTGCCGATCGCGTTCTGGAGCGAGCCGATCGTGCTCGAGTTCGCTTTCGGAATGGCACTCGCTTTGCTGGCGAAAAAAGGCTGCTTGCTTCCGCCGATAGGGCGCCTCGGGCTCATGGCCATCGCAGTGCTGCTCCTGCACTTCGACCTCGCCAGGCCGGACGGAGCCCTCGTGCTGCCGCAGGTCATCGCCTATGGGGTACCCGCGGCGATGCTGGTCGCAGCCGCAGTCCTTGGTCCTGTCTCACCGGCATGGCCCGCTGTGGAACTTTCCGTGGCCGCGCTGGGCGATGCCTCTTACTCGCTCTACCTCGTGCATCCCTTTGCCATCCGCGCGCTGCGCGAGCTGTTTGCCTATAGCGGGTTGGCGACGGCGTTGGGCCTTGAGGTGTTCGTCATCTCGGCGGTGCTCGCGGCGGTGATCCTTGCCCTTTTCGTCTGCCGGTTTGCCGAGAAGCCAATGACGCACGTCATCCGCGGGTGGCTCCGCGTGTGACCCGAAACGCAAAAGGCGGCGCTGCGGTTTGAGCGGCTCGACCGGTTTATGGAGAAAGTCGTGGTGATGGTCGCGGCGTCTGCTGCCGGCCCGCTTGCGGAAAATGACGCGCCGCTTGTCGCCGCAGCCGCACGGTTGGCCGCGGTGATGGTTTTAGGCAACCGCATTGAACGATGGGGCCGCAGCGTCGGTGGGCGTCGGCCGATGGAATTCGCCGCCGTCCGCGTATGACGGAGTGTACCTAGATGGGAGTACGCGACGGCATTCAATTTGTTCTGGAGGTACCTGTCTCCGCGACGCGTTTCATGCCGATCCGTTTGCAGACGTTGCGCGGAGATCGACGCTCGCCTGACGCATACTGGTCATAACACGGTTTAATCACGCGACGGAGCGCGGGCGAGCCTATGTTCCTTCGAACAGCGCCGCGATGCCTGACATCAAGGTGCGTACAGACCCCGTTCCGGGTCGCGCCATCAGGCGGTGCGCTCGACGGAGACCTTCGAGAAAACCTCTCCGTTATCGCAGACACCAGTGACCCAACTTGGTGAGATCATCATGGCAAATCAGTGGATTCGCCTCATGGAGAGCGTCCGACTGCGGGGTGTCAAAAAGACAATACAGGGAATTATGAGCAAAATCGAAGATCATGCCTTCGATCTGCGCTACGGAACAAGCACAGCACAGCGCATGGAACTGAAGGACCTACAAATTATCAGTGAAAACAAGCTCAGAGGCGTGAACTACGTGGCAACTCACTCGAAACCGTTCCGGAAATTGGTGCGTGAGCTAGGCCTACCACGAGATAAAGTGTTCGTAGATTTGGGCTGCGGTAAAGGCAAGGTCCTCATGCTTGCAGCTCAATGCGGTTTCAAACGGGTCGTCGGCGTGGAATTTTCTCGCGATTTATGTTTGGCGGCCAAAGAAAATGTCGCTGCCTTCCAAAGCCGAGCGAGGACCCGAACCGATGTGGTTATTATTGAGTCCGACGCGATGGATTATGCCATCCAAACAGATGAAAGTATTTTTTTCTTGTTCAATCCTTTCGATGAAGTGGTTCTGACTGCTGTACTCGAAAATATCATTCGGTCCTTTGAGAAGCACAACAGAAGGATCTGGATTATTTATAATCATCCAACTTGGAGCAACGTTATCGAGTGCCAGAAACATGTTGTAGAGCTTGGTAAATATGAATTTGGATCAACAGAATTTTGTGTTTACGTAATTAATTAGGCGATCATCATTTCCTGCGAGCCCTCCATGACAATGAAGGTGTTCACGCTTCTGCAGGCGGCCTACCAAGGGAATGATCGCATCCTGTTCGACATCGAAGCAGACGCATGCCGGTTTGGAAGATGGACGCATGTCGTCCGCTTGCCGAAATAGATCGCAGCGCCCGCCTCAGCGCTTCTATCGCTCTCATATGACTTCCTGCTGGTAATGCATGATCGGAGAGAGCAGGGAGTCCGTCTTGGATTTCAGTCTGGTTGGCAACCACCGTCATCGTGCCGCCGCGACCCAAAACGGATGGTGGTAAGTCGCCCCACTTTTTTAATGCATGCGGCTGACTTGTTGGGGTCAGACCACAAGAGTCCGCCGCTCGCTTTCAATCCCGAACCACCGGGGAGGATGCCCGCCAGCAAGCAGCAAGACTGTCGCAAGGATTATGCGCAGGTCGTTTAGCAGGCCGATTTCGCGGCTGTAGCGCTCGTAATAGCTGAATTTAATCGGCATTATCTTGTACCGATAAATGGTGACGGGGTCGCTGTCCCGATCGAGCAGGGAGCTCTCGTCGCGAAACAGGATAGCGGCATAGTCCGTCATTCCGGGCCGCATAGAGAGGATGATGGCGCTCTGCTCCGAGGAGTAGAATTTCATGAATTCGGGCACCTCCGGACGGGGCCCGACAAGGGACATGTCGCCGGACAGAACATTGATGAGTTGCGGCAGTTCGTCGAGCTTTGTCTTCCTGAGAAATGCGCCGACACGCGTAACCCGCTTGTCCGCGCGCAGCGTGAGTGCCGTGTCGTCCGCGGCCATCCGGACAGCCATCGACCGAAATTTGTAGATCCGGAATATGCGGCCGTCGCGCCCGACACGGTCCTGCCGAAAGATGATCGGGCCGGGACTGTCGCGTTTGATCGCGATTGCGATGATCGGGAACATCGGCGACAGCATGACGAGACCGAGTGCCGACCCGACGACATCCAGCGCGCGCTTGAGTGCAAGCGTCACCAACGGCGGCCGAGCGATCATCGGACGATCGTCGCGAACGGGCATGTCGGTCACTCCAGGATGTTTCGCACGGCAGCCACGACGCGATCGACCTCGTCGTCGGTCATCCCTGGAAACAGCGGCAACGTCACTGCGCCGGCGAAATAGCGGCTGGCGATGGGGAAGTCGTCCGGCTCGCAGCGATAGCGTTCCTTCCAGTAGGTCATCTCGTGCAAGGGTCGGTAGTGGACCGATGTGCCGATGCTCTCTGCGGTCAGACCCGCGATCAATGTGTCACGGTTGGCGCGCGCGGTTTCGTGGACCCGTATCGGAAACATGTGCCAGGCATGAAGGCCGCCATGAGGTGCGGGTGCCGGACATTCGACCGGCAGGTCGGTCAGCTTTTCAAGATAGCGTTCCGCTGCCCGTTGCCGCGACGCTTGGAGGGCCTCCGCCCGCGAGAGCTGGATCAAGCCGACAGCGGCCGCAACGTCGGTGAGGTTGTATTTGAACCCTGGCGCAATGACGTCATAGGACCAGGTGGCCCCAATCTTGCGGAACCGGTCGAAGGCGTCACGATCGAGTCCGTGGGTACGCATGGTGCGGGCCCGTGCGGCAATCGTCGGATCTCGGGTTAAGATCATGCCGCCTTCGCCGGTGGTGATCGGCTTGCTCGCGTAGAAGCTGAACACGGTTGCGTCGGAATCCCAGGACCCAATCAGACGGCCATTGCTGCGCGTCGGCAGGGCGTGCGCGGCATCCTCGATCACTCTAAGGCCGTGACGGCGGGCAAAATCCGACACCTTGACCATGTCACAGGGATAGCCAGCGAAATGAACCGGCATGATGGCCTTGCAGCGCGGCGTCAGACGCCGCTCGGCCTGATCGAGATCGATGCAGCGCGTGCCTTCCTCGATGTCGACCAGCACCACTTCCGCCCCAAGATAGCGGATGATGGAGGCTGTCGCCGTGAAGGTCAGTGTCGGCACAAGGACTTCGTCGCCGGGGCCGATGCCGCACGCCTCCGCGGCAAGATGGAGCCCGGCGGTGGCCGAATTGACCGCAATCGCCTCCACATCGCCGCCCATGAAAGCCGCGAAGCTCTGCTCCAATTCGTGGGCCTTGGCCCCGGTGGTGAGCCACCCCGACCGCAGCACCGCTGTCGCTGCTTCGATCTCCTCCTCCCCGATTGTGGGTCGGAAGCATGGAATGCTCAGGGGAGCGGGCTGCGCTTTTGGTTTGTCATTGGCCGGTTCGCGGAAGTCCGATTGCGTCAGTGATTCGTGGGGCTGCTGAGATCGCATATTTTAACCTCAATGCTGAAGATCAATTCGCCGCGTTGCGGAGGCAATTCGATTCAAATTCATGAATTCAGTTTCCCAACCGGTGATATTGAAGTCAGCAAAGCTCGTGGTTCCGCGTTCCTTCAGAAAGAGGACATTGCTGTATGTCGGCAGGGAATAGTGGCCGACCTGGTTGGAGCGTACGAGCCCAACGACCTGCGCAATGCCACGTTCGATTGTCCAGGCCGGCTCAAATCCGAGCTGAGACCGGATCTTTGCGAACGAGACGCGATAGTTGCGTTTATCGACGAACGTATCGTCCGAAGTGATTGCAGCGTCCGGGACCTGTTTGCTGATAAGCTCGGCGATCTCGCCCAATGTGTAGTTCTGTTCATCGCTTCCGACATTGAAGCATTCGCCCGCCACCAGATGTGTCGGGGCCTTCAGCGTCATCGTAATGGCACGCGCGACGTCTTCGACGTGTACGAACGGGCGCCACTGATCCGCGCCGTAGACCGTGATCAGTCCGTCGCGAACGCCCTTGGCGCATAGCAGGTTGACGACGAGATCGAACCGCGTCCGGCCGGACATGCCGTAGATGGTGGCAAACCGCAGGCAGGTTACGGAAAAGCTGCGATCGCTCAGGCCACGGAGAACGGCTTCGGACGCCACCTTGCTGCGTGCGTAGAGCGACTGCGGATTGAAGTTCGACTCTTCGTTCACGACATCGTCGCTGGCTCCGTAGACGGAACAGGAACTGGCGAAGATAAACCGACGCACGCCCCGGGCCTTGGCGATCTCCCCGATGACCTTGGTTGCCGTCACATTGATGTCAACGGTCAAATCGGCATCGACCGCGCAGGCCGGATCGCCCACCAGCCCGCCGAGATGGATCACCGAACCCATTCCGCTCACGGCACGCGTGAGTGCCTCGATGTGACGGAAATCCTCGCGGATCAGCGTGAGATTCGGGTGACCCGATACGCGGGACAGCGTCTCATCGCCGAAATGCATGGCATCCAGAACCGAAACCTGAAGGCCCTGGCCCAGCAGTTTTTCGACAAGCGCCGAACCGATATAGCCGCCGCCGCCGATCACAAGGACCTTGTTGTCGTCGGGAGCATCAGGGCGGAGGTTATCGATAATGATGCCGCTCGCGCGCCAATCTTCCAAACGTAGGGCACGATCTTCCGATCGCAGAACAAAGGAAACGACGCGCGCGAGCGAAAGCAGGATCATCGATCCTAGGACGGTCGTTATCAATAAGGGAAATGTCAGTCCGCTCGACTGTTTGGTAAGCAGCAGGACCGCGCCGGCAGCGATGAAGAGCGCGATGTTGACACCGCCGATAAGGCGAAGTTTCGCCGGCAGGCTGTAGCGATAGCTCCGGGTATAGAGGCCAAATCCAGTGGAGGCGATAAGCGCCAATATCGTGTACGAGCCGACCAGCAGTACAGTGTGTAATGAATCAAATGAGGCCAGCGAGGAAATGTTGTGGCCATCAACAATGATCCAGCCAAACAAAAACGCCGTCCAGATTGAGGCAATATCGACAGCGATACGCTGGATCGTACCCAATGGCGGAGCCCGTAGGGAAAGGCTGTGAGGCATTGCCGGCGTCGTGAACCAAGTCGGCCTCCGCGGTGTCGTGGTGGACATCGTCTGTCTCCTCGGCTTCAGATTTTCGCTGACCGCACCGCCTGATTCCGTTTCACGTTGACGCGAACTGGAACGGTGTCTGTACGTCACCCCGATGTGAGGCATCGCGGCGCTGTTCGAAGGAGCATAGCCTCGCCCACGCTCCGGCTGCGTGGCTAAACTGTGTTATGACCAGTACGCGCCAGGCGAGCGCCGAGGTGCCTCCAACACAAATCGAATGCCGTCGCGTACCTCCATGTAGGTATACTCCGTCTTACGCGGACGCTCGTTTGTTTGCTGTGGTACTTCTCTCAAACGGTGGTTTTGGAAGGGCTCGAACGGGACCTTTGCCAAGATGGCGCCGCAGGGCGGCAGGTAACCGAAACAGGGGAGAAGCGCATGGCCGGTCCGGACATGACGACGGCCCGCCGATCACGCGCTCGGTTTTGACATGCTGCTGGACCTTCTGCTGGCATCCGGCCTTCTGCTGTCGACCGCCTCTCAACTCAGACCGGCGGGTCTCCCGATTGGACCGGGCGAGCTTTTGCTGGTGACCTGGGTCTTTCTGATGTTGGGCCGTGAGGCAGCCCGGCTCGGGCCGCCGATGACGCCGCCGCTCACGATTTTGGTGATCTTCTGGGCGTCTTTCGCCGTTGCCCAGAGCATCGGCACGATGACCGGATACGTCATCGGGGATGTTCACGACACGTCTCTCTTCCTGCACAACGTCATGGCTTATGCGCTTCTGGCGATTATCAGCAGTCTGATCGTGGTAGGACCCGGAGCCGGACCGCACCTTCATCGAATCACCTGGCTTGTGGTCTCGCTGGGTGCCGGATTTCTCTTGATCCAGGTCGCCAGCGGTTTTGACGTGATCGACATCGCCACGATCGATCCGTGGAATTGGGAACGCTTCCGCGGCTGGACGACGAACGCCAACCAGCTTGCCCTGCTTTGCGCGGTGCTGGGATTGCTATCGCTTCATCTGGCTGAGCGGGCGCCCCGAGCCGGCGAGAGGATTGCCGCGATCGCCTGCGGCATCGTGCCGGTCTATGTGGGACGGCTGTCGATGAGCGACTCGTTTGTCCTTGTTCTTATCTGCAGCGTGCCGATCTTTCTCGCGCTCAAGATCCTGACATGGGCGCGGCAGGAGAGGCCCACTTTTCGATTCGCCTTTGCGTGGATCGTTATTCTGGCTCTTCCCGTTGGGGTGATTGCTGCCGTTCCGGTCGTCAACTCGATCGCGGTGGAAGCCAGAGATGTTGGCAAGGAGTTGGCCAGGGGAGACGACGTCGACACGGAGCGCTCGGCGTCCATTCGGTTCGCTCTCTGGAGCAATGCGATAGACCGAGGACTCGAATCCGCAATGCTGGGACTGGGTCCGGCTCCCCATCTTCAGAATCCGTTTCCGGTAGTCTTGGGACGACTTTCGGAGGAAGCCCTAAAAGAATCCAGCCAGCCACAACAGGGATTTGTGCCCAATTTCGAGGCCCACAACACGCCGCTCGATCTGTTCACGCAGGCCGGTTTGATAGGAATCTTGAGCGTGGTCGGGCTTGGAGCAATGGCGCTCGCAGGCACCTGGAGCGCGAAACTGTGCGGCCTCACGACCTTGCTCTGCGGCCTCGCAATATTCAGCTTCTTCCACCTCATTGTTCGTCATCCGATTGTCTGGTTCGCGATAGCTGTGTGCCTGGTTGCGGGCGACGCAGCGCGCCGGGCGCCCACTCCCCGAACCGGGGGCTGACCTCATGTGCGGCCTTCTCGGCATCCTTCACGCACCGAATGAATGCGATCCCCGCCGGCCTGCCGCGATCGACGCCGGCGACGTCAGCACTGTGGGCGCCGCTATGTGCACGGCCGGCCGAAGCGTCCCGCTCCCGATCTCTGCCGGTTTTCGCTCCTTCATCCAATCGAATAGCGCGAGATTAGGACATGCTACAGACCATCGATGAGCATGCCAAAGGTGTGCGGGCCGAGCCGAACCGTCCGCAGCAGGCCGTAGGCAAGCGTTCGCGGGCGCTCACCCCTCCACCAGTCGCTCAGGACCTACATCTCCTGGAAGTACTCCGTGTGCTGTATCGTCGAGGGCGGATGATCCTGACCGTCACGGTCCTCGGTGCGATACTGGCTACGGTCGTCGGGTTGTTGATTGCGCCAAAGTACACGGCAATCGCCGAGATTGCGGTTGAGGCGCCGCAGGGCTCCTCGGGCGGGCGGCTGCTCCCCGCTGAAGAAGAAACAATCATCGACACTCATATCGCAAGGCTGAGTTCGCGCGATCATCTGGCGCGGGTTCTCGACAGCTTGTCGTCCGGACCTGGCGCGAAGACTGTATCGCCGTCGACTGGTGTCGATGCGGCTGCAGACCCGGCGTCGAACCAAAGGGGTGGGTTGAGTTTCGGAGATTTGGCGAGCCGCCTGAAAATGTGGAGCGGGATCGGCCGGAAACGTGGCACGGCTCTGAACGTCTTGCAGCTCGAACGCGGCTCTAAAATTATGCAGACGCGTCGCTCACGCCTCATCAGCGTCGCGTTTACGTCAAAGAGCCCGCAGCAGGCGGCCGCATTGGCAAATCGAATAGCCCAGCTCTACGTCGACGCCCAGAATGAGCAGAAGCGAGCGTCGATGAAGCTCGAACTGGCGAGGGTCGGCGAGCGAATTGCCGGACTTAAGAACGAGGCCGAGGGTACGCGGTCGGCGGCGCAAGTCTTGGTGGATCTCGTGCGACGGCAGGACGAGCTGCGCGGCCAGATCGAGTTCATTTCGGCCGAGGTCACGGTCGCTTCCCTTGCGAAGACGCCGGAACGGCCGAGTTCTTCCAATCCGCTCCTCTTCATCCTTCCGGCGTTTATCATCTGCGCAATTGGCGCCAGTGCGTTTGCCGTGATCGTTGATCGCCTGGATCACGGATTACGCAGCGAGCGCGATGTCAGCGATGCGCTCGGCATCCCTTGCATCGGTCTCGTGCCAAAGACTGCGCAGATGGGTGCAGTTCGTCGTTACCAATATCTGCTGGCGGAGCCATTCTCGGCCTATTCGGAGGCGATAAGGTCCGCGGCTGCGACGCTGAAGATCGTCGCCGAGCCCAGAGAATCCAAAGTTGTCCTGGTCAGTTCAAGCGTTCCGATGGAAGGAAAGTCGACGCTGGCCCTGAGCCTCGCCGCTTATGTTACTGCTCTGGGCCGTCGCGTGCTTTTGGTCGATCTTGATTTTCGGCAAGGATCGTTTCTTGGGGAGCTTTCCGGCCGGACCGAGAGTGGAATCCTTGACCTCCATCTCCAGAACCGGCCATCCACGGAATTCATCCGGCATATTCCGGACCTCGGGCTCGACTACCTCCCGGTGCCGCGTCACCGCGTCGATCCGTTGCTCTTTGCGAGCGAGCAGATGCCGCGCCTGCTACGGCAGTCGCGGGACAGCTATGACTGCGTGATCATCGACGGCCCACCGCTGCTCGGCAGAACGGAGGCGCGCCTGCTCCCCCCGCTGGCGGACAAAGTGCTGTTTGTCGTGAAATGGGGAGGGACCAGACGGGAGGTGGCCCAAAATGCACTTCGTCTGCTCCGCGACGCCGGCTGCCTCGACAAGGAATGGAGCGAGCTGCCTACCGCCATCGTCACGCAGGTCGATCTGAAGCGGCACGCCAGGTACGGGTTCGGCGATGCCGGCGAGCTTAGGGTGAAATACCGGAAGTATTACACCGGTTCCAAGAAGGCGTGGCGATCGGCGGCCCCACCGGCGGGCTCGATCTCGGGCAGTCGGCGTCCCTACGTTTCGTCGGATGACGCTGCCGCATCGGCGGCAGAATGACAGGTGCCGTCATGCGTAAAGACGACCTCGAAAGCCGGTCGGTCAATCGTATCGCCCGTGGCGGCTTTGCCGCTTTCGTTATTTATAGCGCGGGCATCGGGCTGGCATATTTCTCCCAGCTTCTGATCGCACGGTTCGTCGATGTCGATGCCTATGGCGTGTACGCATATGCCATGGCTTGGGTGACGGTCCTGGCGTATTTCTCGGCGCTTGGCTTCGATGTATCGCTCCTGCGTTTTCTGCCCGCGTACGAGGCGGAGCGCGCATGGCCGCTTTTTCGGGGGGTGATCCAGTACTCGGAACGGCGGGTGGTGGCCGTCAGCGTCGTCGTCATCGTGGCCGGCGTTCTCTTGGTCCTGGTTCGTGATGTCCCAACGCAACTCAGGGATACCTTTCTCGTCGGCCTCTTTTTGATTCCGGTGCTGGCTCTGTTGTGGATCCGCGGTTCCGTCGTGCGTGCGTACGGCGGCGTGCTGTGGGCGGTGGCGCCCAACCGAGTGGTGCGAGAGGTAATATTGATTGGACTGGTCGCTTTCGCAGGCGTGGGACTGGGCTGGAGCCTCGACGCCTCAAGGGTAATGATGGCGACACTGGTGGGCGCGATCATCGGGCTGTCGTTAGCCACGATCGGCATGCGCAAGCTGCGTCCTCGCATCATAGACGGCGTCGTGCCGGTATACGATGCAGATATCTGGCGCCGGGCAGCCCTGCCGCTCGTCATCCTTGCTGCAACCGAAGCCCTTCTGAACCGGACCGGAGTCTTATTGTTGGGTTGGTTCGGGGACACCAAGGCGGCGGGAATATACAGCCTGGCGTTCAATATCGCCTTCGTGGTCGCGCTGCCGCGGGTCGCCATCAATACCCTGTTCGCGCCGACCATCTCGGGATTGTTCGCCAAGAACGAGCACGTCATGCTGCAGAAGCTCATCACGACGGCAGCGTCGTGGACGCTGGCTGCGTCAGGTTTCATCGGCGTTGTGCTGTTCGTCCTCGCCGAACCGCTTTTTGCCTGGTTCGGCCCAGGTTACGAGGCTGGCGTGTCGGCGCTTCGTATCCTCCTCATCGGCCAGATGATTATAGCTGCGGCCGGCTCGCAGCTTCACGTCATGACGATGACGGGACACGAGCGCAGCGCGGCGGTCCTGCTTGTGTCCAGTACGATCGGCAATGTGGCCGCGAGCGCCGGGTTGATCGGCGTGTTTGGCTTGAACGGCGCAGCGATCGGCACTGCTGTGACCCTGATCATATGGAATTTGGCGATGGCGCTGTTTCTCTGGCGTCGTTTGGACTTGGTCCCGGGCGTGCTTGCCTTCTTTCAAGTGGGCCGCGCGAGGACGGGGCGGGGGCTCAAAATGGAATGAGCCGGCCGAGCCGATGAAAATCGTCGGACCGATGCATCTCCATGATCGAGGCTTCGATCATCAAACTCTCGTGTCAACGTGACCACGCATCCGACAGCAGAATGGATCTCGCGACAACTTTTTGAGGCCTTTCCCTAGGACCGCGGCGAGATATTCAAGCAGCGGCTGCACGCCCGGGAATCCGGGATCGACCAACGGCACCGCGGTTGCCGTGGCAGAATACCTACGTCGAGCGCTTGATCGGATCGATCAGACGGGATATGCTCCCATCATCCGATAATCATCGTCGACGCGCGCCATCTGCGCAAAATGTGCTTCTGTCAAATGACAGCGCGCAAAGGGTTCATTGCGACCCGAAATCGCGGCAAGAAAGAGCTGAAAATAAGCTAAAGACAGCAAGATAGAGAGCAAGCACGACCCCAGACGCCGGTGCAATCGCGCTTGCTATCAAAATGGGTGACGTCGCATGAAGAACATCGCCCCGTTCAGCGCGCTCTTTTGCTTTCTCCTGATGGACCCCAGCTTTTCAGCTGACAGCGGCGTCCTGGCCACTTCCCGCTACCCGACCTCTGATGAAGCCTTCTACGTCCTCTCCTGCTTGGAGGTGAACGGAAGCGACGCGGATGGATTGCGCAAGTGCTCGTGCGCGATCAACGCGATCGAGGAACAGCTTCCCTACGAGCAATATTCCGAGGCCGTCCTCGTGTTCGCGATGCGGCAAGCGGGCGGAGAAAGAGCCGCCCTCTATCGCGATGCGGACGCAATGAAAGAGGTCGCCGATCGATTCATTCGCGTGCAACGCGAGGCCAACCGGCAATGCTTCGGCTCCGATGGAGCCGTCGCTAACCCGCGTTCGGACTGATTTTCGTCCACCGGCCCTAACGTCGCCGGAGCTCTGCCCACCCGGAAGGAGTTGCCCAATGATACGCTGGAAGCGGATTTCATACTGCCTGACAACTTCGGTCGCGTTGCTGATGCTACTGCCCGCTGGCGCCGGTGCACAAACAAGTCAGCAAGGAGGCGGAAAGCAGACGGCCGATGCGACCCGTGAGCTCTTGCAACTACAAAAAAATCCGTCGAACTGGCCGATGCAGTTAGGGAACTACGCCGGCTGGCGTTACACTTCCCTGGATAAAATTAACCGCGAGAACGTCAAAAATCTGAAAATCGGCTGGCAATTTTCAACCGGCGTCTTGCGCGGGCATGAAGGCGGTCCGCTCGTGATCGACGGCATGCTCTACTTCCAGTCTCCGCAGCCTTACATCGTCTACGCCATCAATCTCGACCGTCCCGGCGAGATCGCGTGGAAATATGACACGAACTCCGATCCGAACGCCATTCCAATGGCCTGCTGCGACCTCATCAATCGTGGGCCGGCCTATGCCGACGGCAAGCTGTTCGTGACCACGCTCGACAATCAGGTAATCGCGCTCGACGCCAAGAGGGGGCGCGAGGTCTGGAAGGTTCGGAATGGAGACTACAAGGTCGGAGAGACGATAACGATGTCGCCGCTCGTCGTGGGCGACAAGGTCATCGTCGGAAATTCCGGCGGTGAATACGGGGTGCGTGGGACGCTGACAGCCTACAACTTTCAGGACGGCCGCATGATCTGGCGAGCCTACGGCACCGGCCCCGACAAGGACGTGCTCATCGACCCGCAAAAGACTCTGATGATGGGCAAGCCGATTGGCGAGGCCGATCTCGGTGTCACCACCTGGCAGGGCGATCAATGGCAGCACGGCGGCGCGGCAGCCTGGGGCTGGATCACTTACGATCCTGAGCTCAACCTCATCTATTACGGCACATCCAACCCGGGAACCTGGAATCCCAATCAGCGGCCGGGCGACAACAAGTGGGCCACCTCGGTCTTCGCGCGCGATCCCAACACCGGGTTTGCAAAATGGGTCTATCAGATGACCCCGCACGATGAGTGGGACTACGACGCCGTCAATGAAAGTATCCTTGCCGATCTCACTATCGGCGGACGTCAGCGCAAGGTTCTCGTCCATTTGGACCGGAACGGTTTCGGTTACACCATGGATCGCGAGACCGGAGTGCCGCTGGTGGCGGAGAAGTTTGATCCCGTGGTCAACTGGGCCGAGCGTATCGACCTTTCCACCGGACGTCCGGTTCGCGACGAGAAGTACAGCACGAACCAAGGCGTCAACAACAATATCGAAGGTATTTGTCCGGCCTCGATCGGTAGCAAGGATCAGCAGCCAGCTGCCTATTCGCCGCGGACACACCGGTTCTACGTGCCGACGAACCACGTCTGTATGGACTCCGAGCCGATCGACATCGCCTATGTCGCCGGGCAGCCGTACGTGGGCGCCATTGTCAGCATGTACGGAGCCCATAAAGGAAACCAACTTGGAAGGTTCATCGCCTGGGATGCGACCACGGGCCGGACCGTGTGGGAGATCCCTGAGAACTGGGCGGTCTGGAGCGGCGCGCTCGCGACCGGCGGCGACGTCGTCTTCTACGGCACCATGGATGGGTACGCCAAGGCGGTGGACGCCGATAGCGGCAAGGTGCTGTGGCAGCAGAAGCTGCCGTCAGGAATTATCGGCAACTTCATGAGCTTTGAGCACAGAGGAAAGCAGTACGTCGCTGTGCTCTCCGGCATCGGCGGTTGGGCAGCGCTCGGTCTCGCTGCGGGCCTGACGGATCCAAACGCCGGCCTGGGTACGGTCGGGGCCTTCAGCGAACTGGCCAAATACACGAATCTCGGCGGCACGCTGACGGTCTTCGAACTGCCCTGACACCCATCTCAACGCGGGCAGGTGGCCATCGACGTCGCGACCGAGAGGAAAGAGCCCAATCTTCTCGAGAGGTGTATCATGCCGAGATATGCTTTCCTGGTGCTGGCCGCCGTCGCCTGCTTCTGCTCGCTGGGTCCAGCCGATGCGGAAATGTCAGGACGGGACAAGATCGAAGCCTCCAAGAGGGAGTTCAGGGTCTGCGCCGATCCCGACAATCTTCCCTTCTCGAATCGACGGGGAGAGGGGTTCGGCAACAAGATTGCCGAGCTCCTGGCGCGCTCAGCCGGTCAAAAGCTGGTCTACTATTGGTGGCCGGCGCGCCGGGGCTTCATCAACAAGACCTTGAACGCTTGGGAATGCGACGTCGTTCTCGACGTTCCTACCGGCTATGAACTGACGAGGACCACGCAGCCGTACTATTGCTCGCGTTACGTCATGGTTTCTCGGCCGGGCGAGCATTTACGGCCTTCGCTCTTTGACGAGCCGCGGGCACGGTCGCTGCAGGTCGGCGTCGTCGAGCGCACGCCCCCACTGGATTTGGCCCTGCAGCACAAGCTCGATCCCGTCGTTTACTTCACGGCTTATGACTACGTCGGCAACTATCCGGGCCGGATCGTCGACGATGTTGCGAGCGGAAAGCTCGACGTAGCATTGGTCTGGGGACCAATCGGCGGCTATTTCGCCCGGCGGCAGTCAGTCCCCCTAGACACCGCAGCGATTGAGGAGAGTGGCGATTCGAATGTGCGGCTGACGTTTGCGGTCTCGTTCGGCGTACGCCGTGGAGACAAGGCGCGCGCCGAACGGCTCGAAGCGCTCATGCACGAACACGCTGACGAGATCGCATCCATCCTGCGAGACAACGGCGTACCCCTCGTCGATAATCCCGACCAATGCGGGTCGCCGCTTCAGCACGCCGCGCGCGAATCCGCCGCTCCCGTGCATCTCGTTGCTGCCACCGCAACGCATCCCCAGGCTGGTCCCACACAGGTCGAGCGGGTTGCCGAGCAAACGGCTCAGTCGCAAAGCCCAGAGGGCGCCAACGTCACCTGCAAGGAAACCGAAACCATGGAGGACATCCAGAAGCTCGGCGGCGGCCCGCCGGATGCTGAACGTCCCTACACCGTGCAGGCCGGCAAGGCCGACGCAAAAACGTATTCGGGCTGGGTGCGCTTCGCCGCATTCTGCCAGTCGTGCCACGGCACCGGCGGGGTCGGGAGCGCAATCGCGCCCAGTCTGACCGACGCCCTGAAGGCTTTGAACCGGATCCAGTTCGAAACCATCGTCGATTGCGGCCTCAAGGGTGATCTAGGCACAGGCGTCATGCCCGCTTGGGGCGACAATCCCAACATCAAGCCCTATGTCGACGACCTTTGGGCCTATCTGCGCGCGCGCTCAGACGGCGCTCTGGGTCCAGGCCGTCCGGCGAAGCTCAGCGCGCCCCAATGAATTACACACCGTAAGCAGCAGATAGGAGATTTCCAGATGGCCTCCAATCGTGGCGTGGTTTACATCAAACCCGGCAGCGTCGAAGTTCAGAAGATCGACTTCCCGACCTTTCGCGATCCGGAGGGGACGCCGATCAATCACGGCGTCATCCTCAAGATAGTAACGACGAATATCTGCGGTTCCGACCAGCACATGGTTCGCGGCCGCACAACGGCACCGGCCGGCATGGTGCTCGGTCACGAGATTACCGGCGAGGTGATCGAAAAAGGCAGTGACGTCCGGTTTATTGATATCGGCGATCTCGTGTCCGTCCCCTTCAACGTCGCGTGCGGACGCTGTCGGACCTGCCGCGAGGGCGACACCGGAGTCTGCCTTCACGTCAATGCCGATCGCGCCGGCGGCGCCTACGGATATGTCGATATGGGCGGGTGGATCGGCGGGCAGGCCGACTACGTGATGGTGCCCTATGCCGATTTCAACCTGCTGAAGTTTCCGGACAAGGCGCAGGCGATGGAAAAGATCCGCGATCTGACCTGCCTGTCCGATATTTTACCGACGGGATTTCACGGAGCCGTCACCGCCAAGGTCGGCGTCGGTTCGACGGTCTACGTCGCCGGCGCAGGGCCGGTCGGCCTCGCGGCCGCAGCGGCCGCGCGCATTCTCGGTGCGGCGGTCGTGCTGATCGGGGATATGAACCAGGAGCGGCTCGCCCATGCCAAGAATGTTGGCTTCGAGCCGATCGACCTCACCAAGCACGACAGCCTGGGCGAGCTTGTCGACGACGTCCTGGGCATTCCGGAAGTCGATTGCGCGATCGACTGCGTCGGCTTCGAAGCAAAGGCGCAAGACAAAGACGGCCGAGCCATCGAAGCGCCTGCTGTCGTGCTGAACAGCCTGATGGAGATCACCCGGGCAGCCGGCGCGATCGGCATTCCCGGCCTGTACGTGACGGAGGATCCGGGCGCCAAGGAGCAGGCAGCCAAAACGGGCAATCTCAGCCTGCGCCTCGGTCTCGGCTGGGCAAAATCCCACAGCCTCCACACCGGCCAGACGCCGGTACTTAAATACAACCGGCAGCTCATGCAGGCGATACTTTGGGACCGACTGCCGATCGCCGAGGTCGTCAACGTCAAGGTGATCAGTCTTGATCAGGCGCCGGAAGGCTACAAAAATTTTGACGCCGGCGTCGCAAGCAAATTCGTCATCGACCCGCACGGGCAGCTGCCCAAGGCGGCCTAACTTGGAGGAGCTATCATGCTGAATCTCAAGGAGGCACGTCGACTCATCGCCGCCGCGGAAGCCAAAGCTCAAGCTATCGGTCAGCCCATGAACATCGCCGTGGTCGATGGCGGCGGTAATCTGGTGAGTCACGTCCGCATGGACGGCGCATGGATCGGGAGCATCGACATCTCCATCAACAAGGCATTCACCGCGCGAGCCTTCGACATCTCGACCGAAGATCTCGCAAAGAACAGCCAGCCGGGCCAGCAGTTCTACGGCATCCAGAACTCCAATCATGGGCGCGTCATGATCTTCGCCGGCGGCGTCCCATTGCGCCGCGACGGCGCCGTCATCGGCGCGATCGGGGTGAGCGGCGGGAGTGGCAGTCAGGATCAGGCGGTCGCGACCGCCGGCGCGTCAGCCCTCGATAGCTGAATGGGTGTCCCGTAACGGGTCGCGGCCGGGTAGGGGCCTGCGTCGGTGAAGCTCGATGAACGTCCGCGCGATGAACTGCGATCCGGAGGCTTGACCTGGAAAGATCGTCTGCCCGCCGCTCATGATGATCGTCGAAAAACTTTCGGGCAACGCACTGAAGCCGATCGGCGTCGTGCTGCCGAAATGACGCCGATGACCCGAGTCATGGCCGACTTCCAGATGCCGACCTCGAGCGCCGTGCTGAAGCGGGAAGGGGGCCTTCATGTCGTCGACCTGGCCGGTGCGCGGTAGGCGCGCTTTGTCAGCCGCAGAAATTCCGGGTTCGACCCCTGTCTGAAAAAGTGATTTCCCGGCGTCACCCCCGTCCGTCCTCTAAACGGCTCAGGATCACGGTTGTCACTCCGGCAGATCAAGCTGTTCGATCAGTTCACTCAGTTCTCTCGCCCATCGCCTTTTGTGGCCGCGGTGAATGTCCTGCGCGGTTTGCGGATCGTTTCGGCGCACGGCTTCCACGACGGCGGCGTGATTGACATTCGAATAGACAGGCCGTTGCCGGAACGGCAGGGTCAGAAGGCGGAAGCGGTGAGCCTTGTCGAGAAAGTTGCGCGCGACTTCCGATAGATGCTGGTTGCCGCAGAGCTCGATCAGAAGGCAGTGGAACGAATAGTCCGCCTGTGCCCAGTCCCGAATGTCTTCGCTTTCGAGCGCCTCGTCCATACGCGCAATTGCATCCTCCAGGAGCTTCATCTCCTCGGGCGGAACCCGCCGCGCAGCCAGCCGTTCGGCCGCCTGAATTTCAAGGCATTCGAGCACTTCGTTGATTTCGCGGATCGCCCGCTTCGATAAACGCGCGATCGTTACGCCTCGCCTCGGCACTATTTCGAGGAAGCCTTCCTGCTCCAGGCGTATGGCCGCCTCCCGGATCGGCGTGCGGCTCATACCGAGCATGCTTGCCAATTCCTCTTCGAGGAACTGGGCGCCCGGCGGGAGTTCGTTTGCAATAATCCTGCGCTTCAATTGCTCGTAGGCGCTCTCAACCATTTTTACGGTCATAGTTTCCCTCTTGGGAGCCTAGTGCTTCATCGCGCTCCACAAAAGCAAGCGCTGATTCAAGGAATGAATACGTTATTCCGGCGTTTGAGCCCGCCGAGGCCACAACTAGCAGGTTCCATAGCAGTTTTACGGCGCACTTGACAAAGCTGCGGATTGTTTGATCTCATCAACGTATACGCAGATGCCACAAGGCACGCGTCCCTGGGGAGGGATCATAATGTTCAGAGCCACCGCCCTTGCGCTCGCAATGAGCGTCGCGGGTGCCGCGCATGCGGACACCGTCAAGTTTACGTTTGCCACCACCAACGGCGTACAGGATTTGAGCTCCCAGGCCATCATGGGCTGGAAAAAGGCTCTGGAAGAGGAGTCGAAAGGCTCGATCCAGATGGATTTCGTTTCGGGCGGCGCCCTCGGCGGTGATCAGGAACTCCTGCAGCAACTCGCCACCAACGAAATCCAGATGAACATTGCAGGCCCGATCATTGTTCATCGGCTGCTGAAACAATATCAGTGCCTCGAAGCCGAGTTCGTCTACACCGACGGGGACCACGGCTACCGCGTCTGGACAGGCGCCATCGGCAAGGAAGTATCCACCGAGCTCCAGAAGCAATATGGGATCGAAATCGCAGGCGTTGCCGCGCGCGGCGCACGTCATGTCACCGCGAACACACCAATCCGCGAACCCTCCGATCTCAAGGGCGTCAAGATAAGGGTCACCAACCCGCTACGCTCCGAAATCTTCGCCGCCTATGGCGCGCTGCCGGGTCCCGCCCCGATCTCCGAACTGTACGGCGCGCTCCGTCAGGGCGTCTTCGATGCCCAGGAGAACCCGATACCGACCATCTTCGGCGACCGGCTGTATGAAGCCCAGAAGACCCTGAATCTGACGGGCCACGTCTGGAGCTACAACATCATCACGGCAAGCAGCGCTTTCCTGAAAAGCATGGACGCCGAACAGCGAGCGATCTTCGACAGAACTCTCGCCGCCGCAGTGAGCAAGCTCAACGCAGATGTCGAGAAGGACAGCCAGCGGCTCGTGGAGTCGATGAAGAAGGAAACCGGCATCGAGGTCGTGAGCTCCAATGTCGGCGCGTTCCGTGAGGTCGCATTGCCGATCGTCGAGCGGTTCGCCGAGAAGAACTGCCGCCCCGGTCTTCTCAGTGACATCAGAGCCGCGACGAAATGAGCGAGCCCGTCCTTACCGGTCGCTCGGACGTTTCCGAGGAGATCGAAGGTCCACGGTTGGCCGAGTGGCCGCCGCGGACTGTGCTCGACGGCATCGCACTTGCTGCCGAGGCCCTGGCACTCATCGCCTTCGCGGCCGTGATCGTTATCACGCTCCTGCAGGTGGTTGCCCGCTATGCCTTGCACTTACCGCTTCCCTGGACCGAGGAGCTGGCACGTCTCCTGTTCATTGCGTCGATGATGATCGGTATCGCGCTCGCGACCCGCAATCATGAAAACATTGTCGTCGACTTTCTGTTCGTCAGGCTGTCGACGCGGGGAAAGGCTCTCGCGGCGCTCGTTTTCAACGCGACGATCCTCGTTCTCCTGGCCTTCTGGCTCCGGGGTGCGGTTCGACTGGTCGGGGTCAATGCCAATGCGACCTTTGTGAGCGTGCCGTCTCTTCGGGTCGGAGATCTGTACCTGCTGGAAGCGGGCGCGATCGTGCTGACAGCGGTCTTCGTCCTGGCAGATATGAGCCGTCAGATCGGGCTTCTCCGGTCAAACGGCGGAGGTAAGTGATGCTGCTCCTTGCGCTCGGAATGCTCCTGCTTACCATCCTGCTGATCACGATCGGAATGCCGGTCGGCTTCGCCGCCGGCGTGTCGTCTCTCGTCGGTACGGCCTGGCTCTACGGCGACATCTTCGATCCGCGTGTCGCGACGATGATCGCGCGAACCGCACTCGACAAGATGAACGATTTCCTCCTGCTCGCCATACCGTTCTTCCTGCTCGCCGGCCGGCTGATGAACACGGGGGGCATCACGGAACGCCTGTTCGGTTTCGTTGCCGTTCTTGCGAGACCGATGCGCGGCGGGCTGGCGCATGCGAACGTTCTTGCCTCGATGCTGTTTGCCGGAATGTCAGGCTCCGCGACGGCCGACGCGGTGGGACTCGGTCAGATCGAAATGCGCGCGATGCGCGCGCAGGGATATGACAAGGGTTTCAGCGCCGGCGTCACGGCGGCATCCTCCCTGATCGGCCCCATCCTGCCGCCGAGCATCGTTCTCGTCGCGTTCGCCGTACAGGCGCAGGTGTCGGTGGCGGCCCTCTTCTTCGCCGCCATCGTTCCGGGCGTCCTCATGGCCGTTGTGTTCATGGCATGGGTCGCCTATTGCGCGCGCCGGGACGATATGCCGATGGGGAGCCGGCCAAGCGTAACCGAGGTGTGGGTATCGTTTCGCCGCGCAATCCTGTCGCTTCTGACGCCCGCCATCATTCTCTTCGGTATCTATGCCGGCATCTTCACGCCGACCGAAGCGGCGGCGGTCGCGGCATTGTACGCGATGATCCTCGCCGTGTTCGTCTATCGCGAGGTTGGCTGGTGGCGTCTGGTCCAGGAAATCCGCGGGACGTTCATCGATACCGCGGTCATCATGCTGATTATCGCCTTCACCTCGCTGCTGGGCGTCATTCTCATCCGAAGCGGTGTCCCCACGGCGCTCGCCGCGTTTCTCGCCGAGCTGACCTCGAGCCCGACGGTGCTTCTTCTGCTCCTTCTGGTTCTCTGGCTCGCCATAGGGTGCTTCATGGCGCAGACCCCGGCGGTCCTGATCCTGACACCGATCCTCATGCCGATCATTCAGCAGTTCGGGATCAACGAGGTTCATTTCGGCATTGTCATGTCGCTCGCTCTTACGATCGGGCTCCTTACGCCACCGGTCGGCATGGTTCTGTACGCGCTGATACGCGTCACGGGCCTCGGCTTCGCTGACCTTGTCCGCGTGTCCTTTCCCTATGTCCTGATCCTCGTCGGGCTCACGATCGTGCTCATCCTGTTTCCGGACATATCGCTGCTGCTGCCGCGCCTGCTCGGCTACAGCGCGGCGGGATAACACCAGAAAAAATACGGAGATATCAGTTGAAGCTGCTTGTTTTGCCAGGCGATGGCATCGGGCCTGAGATTACCCAGGCTACCGTGTCGGTGCTCAGGGCGCTCGATAAAAGGTATGGCCTCGATCTGGATCTCGAGTTCCGCGACATTGGATTTGCGGCGTACGACAAAGTCGGAACCACTCTCCCGGACGATGTGCTCGCGCGCGCCCGTGAGGTCGACGGCATCGTCCTGGGTCCGATTTCGCATCTCGATTATCCGCCCCGCGACAAGGGCGGCGTGAACATTTCGGCTGCCGTGCGGATAAAGCTCGATCTGTTTGCAAATGTACGGCCGGCGCGCACACGCCCGGGGGTGCCGCACCGCGGCACGGATATGGATCTTGTCATCATGCGGGAATGCACCGAGGGCATGTATCCGGATCGCAATATGGTTGCCGGCTCCGGCGAATTCATGCCGGTCGAAGGCGTGGCGCTGTCGCTTCGGAAGATTACGTCCTTTGCATGCGAGCGCATCGCGCGCGCGGCGTTCGAACTCGCGCGAAAACGGCGCCGGAAGGTAACGGCGGTCCACAAGGCCAACAATTTTATTATCACGGACGGCCTGTTCCTCAGCGAGGTCCGCCGCGTCGCCGAAGAGTATCCGGATGTCGAACTGGAAGAGTTCATCGTGGACGCAATGGCGGCCTATCTGGTGCGTGACGCATCACGCTTCGATGTCATCTGCTCGACGAACTTTTACAGCGACATCCTGTCCGATCTGGCTTCCGAGCTTTCGGGGAGTCTCGGGCTTGCCGGATCCATCAACGCAGGCGAGAATCTGGCCGCCGCGCAGGCCCAGCACGGTTCGGCGCCGGACATTGCGGGCCAGGGAAAGGCCAATCCATCCTCTCTCATCCTTTCCGCGGGCATGCTGCTCGAATGGCTCGGCACCAAGAGAAAGCTCCCGAACTTTCTGGACGCGGCGGCGGCCGTCGAGCGGGCGGTAGATTCGGTGCTGGCGGTGCGGGAGACGAGAACCGCCGATCTCGGAGGCCCGCTCGGCACCGAAGCCTTTGCCGAAATGGTCCGAGATGCCGCCATTGCTTGACGACAGGATCCGGCTGGAGCGCGAAAGCCTGGTCGGGGCCTGGGATTGTCATGTTCATGTGTTCGGGCCCGAGGGCGAGTATCCGCTTGCCGACAATCGTCGTTACACGCCGGAACTTGCGGATGCTGCCGCCCTGACGGCGCATTCGCGCTCCCTTGGGCTCGACCGTGTTGTCGTCATTCAGCCGACGACCTATGGCCAGGACAACAGGTGCCTTTTCGATGCTCTCGGAATGCTCGGGCCGATGTCGCGCGCGGTCATGGTTCTCGATGCCGAGAGCCTCGATGAACGCACGCTTCTGCAATATCACGCCCGCGGCGTGCGCGGCCTTCGGATAAATCCTCCCAATCGAGTGCGTACATTGCATGAGGCCGAACAGAAGTCTTCTTGCCGCTTTGCCGCGCCTCTCCGGAACGGGCTGGCAGATCGAGGTGAACTGCATCGCTGACCTGGCTCGGCCCATCGCGGAGCTGTGCGCCGGTTCGGACGTACCGCTCGTCTTCGATCATCTCGCCGGCCTCGAACCGTCAGACCCCGCGTTCAAGAAGCAGGTGGAGCGAACCGTAGCCATGGCGATGGAGGCGCCGGTCTGGATCAAGCTGTCCGGCCTCGACCGGGTGTGCCGCACGGCCGACGATCGCGCCCGATGGGCGGATGCTGCTGCCGCGTTGGGCGAGGTCATGCCGGAACGGCTTGTATGGGGGTCCGACTGGCCGCACACGCCGCTCGAACAGATGCCTGGTGACGAGCACCGCTTTCGCCTGGTCGATGACGGTGCTCAGCTCGCCTGGCTGAGCAAAATCCTTGGCGAGACAAGTTTCCGGCGGGCCCTGGTCGAAAACCCGGCTCGGCTTTTCGATTGAGAACAGGCCGGCGGAAATGGGTGAGGTCATGCTTTCAGCGCAGAACAAATTGCGGATCGGACTTGTGGGCGCCGGCAATATCTCACGGAACCACCTGATCGCCTGGGCAAAGCTTGATTCAGCGGAGGTGGTCGCAATCTGCGATCCGGACACCGAACGTGCGCGGACGCGCGGCGGCGAGTTCGGCATTGTCCGAATCTACAAGACGCTCTCCGACATGCTGAATGCCGAGACGCTGGACGCCGTCGACATCGCGACCCCTCGGGATACGCATGCGCAGCTTGTCCTTGCATGCGCCGATAAGGGCTTGCCGGCTCTTTGCCAAAAGCCGCTTGCGCCGACTTACGACGAAGCGCGCGCTCTGATCGATGCCGTCGGCGGCCGCATACGCCTGATGGTCCACGAGAACTGGCGGTTCAGACCTTTTTACCGGCGGATCGCCGAACTCGTGCGCGAGGGCGTGATGGGGCGGATCACGCAATGCGCTATCAGCGTCCATCGGTCGGGGTTGATCCGGGATGCGGAAGGCCAATTCCCCGGGCTCGTGCGGCAGCCGCTCATGCGCACCGAGCCGCGCCTCATCATCGCCGAGTCCTTGATCCATCAACTAGACGTGGCCCGGTGGCTTATTGGCGAACTCGTTCTGAAAGGAGTGGTGGCATCGCACGTTTCGGCGGAAGTTGTGGGCGAGGACAGTGCGGCTCTGCTGCTTGAGGGTCCGTCGGCGACGAGCGTCGTCGTGATGGGCTCGATGACGGTAGCCGGCACAGATCCTCGCGCCGGCGACAGGTTCGTGCTGACAGGATCACGAGCTTCCCTCATCTACGAAAAGGGCCACCTGTCTTTGCGAGGGGATAGACCTCTAGACGAGCACTTCGACGAGGATGTCGCGTACCAGGCCAGTTTTGACGGAGCAATTGCTCACTTCGTCAACGCGCTTGCGTCCGGGGAACCCTTCGAGACCGAGCCGGAGGACAATCTCAACGTTCTGCGTCTTGTCGAGGATGCCTATTCGGCGCTTCCCTGAGCACTTCGCTTTTGAAGGCTCTTCTTGGCCGCTAGCGCGTGGAGGTCATATGACGAGCATCGGCAATGCGCATGCTAAGGGGGAAAGTCCGACGGGATTTGCCCATCCTCGTCATATTTGCAGACGAATTCGAAGCCTTCCATCCAGAGCGTGAACTCGGGCGAGTTCATTTCATAAGGGTTGGCGTCGGCTTCCTCGTTGTTGGTCGCTGCCAGTTTCCCTTCTTCGAACGGGTCTCGGCTTTTGCCTCCATGTGCCATCGCGCCCCTCCTGGATTTGCGCTGCGCCGATACATCAACGCCGAAGCCACAGCGAAGTTTGCATGTGGCTTCCCGGCTTCGGCCGTTTTATCGCCGTCTATCTGTCGGCGCCTGGGCTGTCCCCCCGATATCTGCCGGCATGGCACGGTGGATGAGATCGCGTGTGTTGATCACCGCACCGGACGCGCCATAGGCGAACGATTGCTGCTCGAGACGCAGGCGGCAGAACGCTTCGGCGAGCGGATTATCGGCAGCGAGCAGGATTGCCGCCTGCGCCGCCAACGCCAGCCGTTCAACGACGTGACGGGCGTGGCTCTCGTCGACCGCGCCGAACGCGAGACCGTCTGTCCAGGCGTCGTAAGACCGATGTCGCCCGGTGACTGAGGCGAGCAGCGCGCGCAGGGCCGCGAGAGCCTCGGATTCCCGGCTCATCGCGCGCAACACGTCCAACGCAATGACATTCCCCGAGCCTTCCCAGATGGCGTTCAGCGGCGATTGGCGGAACAGCCGAGGCATTGGCCCGGTCTCGACGTATCCGGCGCCGCCCAGACACTCCATCGCCTCGTAGACAAAGCCGGGCGCGCGCTTGCAAACCCAATATTTGGCGATCGGGGTGAGCAACCGCGCCAGCGGCTCATCGTCGTCGAACGCCTGGGCCACCCTGAAGCCCAGTGCCGTCGCCGCTTCGCTCTCGACCGCCAGATCGGTGAGTACCGCCGCCATGGCCGGGTGATCGATCAGCGGACGCTGGAAAGCCGATCGGTGTGACGCATGCCACAACGCCTGGGTCAGGGCCGCGCGCATCGTAGAGGCCGAGCCGATGACGCAGTCCAGCCTTGTGTGCTGTACCATGCGGATGATGGTCGCGACGCCGCGTCCTTCCTCGCCCACGCGCCACGCGAACGCGCGGTGGTACTCGATCTCCGACGAGGCGTTCGAGCGGTCTCCGAGCTTGTCCTTCAGCCGCATCACCCGGAACCCGGCATTGCGTTCGCCGTCGGGCAGCCAGCGGGGAACGAGAAAGCAGCTCAGCCCGCGATCGGTATAAGCGAGCGTCAGGAAGGCGTCGGACATCGGCGCCGAACAGAACCATTTGTGTCCGGTGAGAAGGAAGGTATCCCGGCGTTCGTCAATTGCCTCGGCGCGTGTCGTGTTGGCCCGCACGTCGGAGCCGCCCTGCTTCTCGGTCATCGCCATGCCGACGGTGACACCTGCCTTTTGCGCGGCCGGGCGCGAGGTCGGGTCATAGACGCCGGCCGTGATGCGCGACACCCATACGTCGCCCAGACCTGGCTCCACCCGGAGTGTCGGTACCGCGGCATAGGTCATGGTCATCGGACAAGTCACGCCGGCATCGGCCTGTCCGAGAACGAAACTGATCGCCGCGTGCAGCACATGCCCGGACGAGGTGCCGTCCCAGGCAAAAGCCGCCACGCCATTGTTCAGCCCCAACGCCATCAACTGGTGATAGGCCGGGTGAAACGCGACCTCATCCACGCGGTGCCCGTAGCGATCGAAGCTCTCGAGGGTAGGGGGATACGCGTTGGCCGCCACGCCCCATCCCGTCACCTCCGCCGAGCCTGCGCGCTGTCCGAAGGCCGACAACCGCTCGGCATGCCGGGCGGCTCCTGTACGGGCGACGGCGTCCGTCAAAGCCCGATCCGAGGTGAAAAGGTTTACGTCCTCGAAGGGCGGTGGCTGATTGGTGACCTCATGGGTGTCGAGGGCGGCGATCGGCCTGCGGGACGTGATCATCTTGCCGAGCCTAGTTCACCTTGCGCGGCTCAGGCGCGAAGGTGCTCAGGCCGAGCCATTGCTGCATTGCCTTAGCGATGTTCGGATCTCCGTCGAGCTCAAGCCGACCCGCTTCTATTTCCTTGCGGACAACGGTCAGGCCCATCCAGATCGCGGTCATGCTTCGCAGGGAGCTTGTCACGAGCAGGTCGATTTCAAAGCCGGGATCGAAGCCGCACAGATCGACCGTCCCGGCGTCGACCACCAGCCACCAATTCTGCTTCGGCGGGGGCAGTTCGGGGTATTGAAACTGAATCGTGCAGCGTTTGGGCGGCAGCGGTTCGGGATTGAGATTGCGCCGCATGTCCCACATCAGCAGCGACGGATCGAGATTTTTGAGGGAAAGCTGTGATTCCACCCAGCGTTGGGCCCAAAACCCCATGCCCAGGATGACCGGGCGCAGATCCTCGCCGGCTTCAGTGAGACGATATTCCGCTATCCCGCTGTCATTGCGCATGGTTCGGACGACGCCCGCCCGCTCGAGTTCCTTGAGCCGCTTTGAAAGAAGCGCCGGTGACATGCGCGGAACGCCGCGACGCAGTTCGTTAAAACGGGTCGCGCCGCACAGCAGTTCGCGCACGACGAGGGTCGTCCACCGCGAGCACAGAATTTCCGAAGCCATCGAAACCGGACAAAACTGTCCGTAGCCTCCGCGCTCTTCCATGGAAGTCCTTCCGCGAACAGCAAAGGACGATAGAATACTGAAAATTTACTGCCGTCGATACGCACGGCGGTACAGTTCGTGAACTGGACGATCCAGCCCGTCGACGCAATCCTCAGGCAAATTCCGACCCTCAGGAGGAAACGATGACCAGCGCTACCAGTACCGAACTCCCATGTCGCGAGCGTCTCTCAAGAACCTTTGGCCAGGACCGCTCGTGAACTCTCGCGCACGCTCGCGGACCGGGCACAGCAAATCGATGAGAGCGACACGTTCGTCATCGAGAATTACTCGCTTCTCAAGCAATCCGGACTTGTCGAGGCGGGGGTGCCGAAGGAACTCGGGGGCAGGGGAGCGGATGTCGCGGAACTCGCCGACATGCTGCGCATCCTGGCGCATTCCTGCGGTTCTACCGCGCTCGCCTTTTCGATGCACACCCACCAGGTCGCGATCCCGGCGTGGCGCTGGCAGCATCAGAAAGCGGTCGCGGTCGAGCCATTGCTCAAGCGCGTCGCGGCCGAACGGATCATCCTCCTGTCCAGCGGGGGCTCCGACTGGATCGGCGGCTCGGGCAAGGCCGTGAAGGTCGAGGGCGGTTACCGCATATCGGCGCGCAAGGTCTTCACGTCCGGCGCGCAGGCCGGCGACGTGCTGATGACCGGCGCGATTGCCGACACCGCTGACGGGCGCGCCGTCATTCATTTCGGCGTGCCGATGAAAGCGCCGGAAGTCACGATCGCCGAAACCTGGCGGGCACTCGGCATGCGCGGCACCGGTTCACATGATGTGATCATCGAGGATTTGTTCATCCCGGACGGCGCGGTTGCGTTTTCACGCCGGGCAGGGGAATGGCATCCCGTCTTCCAGATCATCGCCACCATCGCCTTTCCGCTCATCTACGCGGTCTATCTCGGTGTTGCCGAGAGTGCCCGCGACATCGCGATCGACCTGGCTAGCCGCAAGCCGCCGACATCCTACGGCTTCGACCTCGCCGGGCGGATGGAGACGTCCCTGCGGGCCGCGCGGCTGGCACATCGCTGGATGCTGGAGACGGTCGCGCTGAACGCGCCTTCAGCCGATACGGTCAATGAGGTCATGATCGGGCGCACGCTCGTCGCCGACCATGCCATCCGCACTGTGGAACTCGCGTTGGAACTGGCCGGCGGCGCCGGCTTTTACCGACGCAATGGACTGGAGCGGCATTTCCGCGACATCCAGGGCGCCCGCTTCCATCCCTTGCAGGCAGGACCGCAGGCGCATTACGCGGGCGCGATGGCTCTTGGTCAGCCGGTTGCGGAAATTTTCTGATCGGCACGGGAGGATCCTCTGCGGCGCACGGCGCGAAGCAGAGCCGGGCCGACGACCGCGACGACAGCGGCGCCGAGGAGCGCCGCCGAAATCGGATGCGTGACGAACACGCTCGGATCGCCCTGCGAGATCGCCAGGGCCCGGCGAAACTGCACTTCCGCCATCGGCCCAAGGATCAGGCCGATCACGGCGGGGGCGACGGGGATGCCGAGAACCCGCATAAAGAAGCCGACGATGCCGATCAGCCAGAGCAGTACGAGATCGATGACGTTATTGTTGACCGTGTAGGTGCCGAGCGTCGAAAGCAGGAGAATGCCGGCGAACAGCCAGGGCTTCGGCACCTGCAGCACCTTCACCCAGATGCCGACGAGCGGAAGGTTCAGAAGCAGCAGCATGACATTGGCGATGTACAGGCTTGCAATCATGCCCCAGACGAGATCCGGGTTCTGCGCGAACAAGGTCGGGCCGGGCTGCAGTCCGTACTGCTGAAAGGCCGCGAGCATCATCGCCGCCGTCGCCGAGGTCGGCAGACCGAAGGACAGGAGCGGCGCGAGCGCGCCGCCGGCGGACGCATTGTTCGCAGCCTCCGGGCCCGCAACACCTTCGATCGCGCCTTTTCCGAATTCGTCAGGGTTCGCTGAGAGCCGTTTCTCCGCGTAATAGGAGAGGAACGTCGGAATCTCGGCGCCGCCCGCGGGCATAGCGCCGATGGGGAAGCCGATCGCCGCGCCGCGCAGCCACGGCTTCCACGACCTTTTCCAATCCTCGCGGCTCATCCATTTGCTGCCCTTTACCGCGTAAAGCTGCTCGTTCGTGAAGAACCAGCGGGCAGCGGAAAACAGCGCTTCGCCGACGGCAAACAGACCGACCGCGACGATGACGATGTCGATGCCGTCAAAGAGCTCGGGAATGCCGAACGTGTAGCGCGCCTGACCGGTCTGAGAGTCGATCCCCACAAGGCCGAGCGTAAGGCCGAAAAAGAGGCTGATGAAACCAAGGACCGGACGCGATCCCAGCATGGCCGTGACAGTTGTAAAGGCGAGGACCATCAACGCGAAATATTCCGCCGGACCGAAGACCAGAGCCAAGCGGGCGAGGGCGGGCGCGAGGAAGGTCAAAGCAACGGTCGCGATCGTGCCTGCGACGAAGGACCCGATGGCGGCGGTTGCCAGCGCCTGCGCGCCGCGCCCCGAGCGTGCCATCGCGTGGCCGTCGATCGCGGTGACGAGCGCCGAGGATTCGCCGGGCGTATTGAGCAGGATCGCGGTTGTCGAGCCGCCGTACAGTGCACCGTAATAGATGCCGCCGAACATGATGAAGGCCGAGGTCGGGTCGACATACAGGGTTGCCGGCAAAAGAAGCGCGATGGTCATGGACGGCGCGATGCCAGGGAGCACCCCGACGGCCGTGCCCATCAGAACGCCGATCGCCGCCCACATGAGATTGTCGGGCGTGAGAGCGATGACGAAGCCCTGGCTCAGGGCAATCAGGGCGTCCATACGTGTCTCGCTCAGAACGGAATGGAAAACGGACCGGACGGCAGCCGCAGACCGAGCACAGTCTGGAAAAGGAGGACGGTGCCGATCGCCAGCCCGAGCCCAAGAACAAGATCGGCGAGCGGGCGGCGGCTGCCAAAGCCGCGCGCGCCCATCATGAACAGAAGGGTGGACGCGAAGATCCAGCCGAGTGTTTCAACGAGCGAGAGATGGACGAGGAGGCCGCCGAGGACCCACGCCATGCTCGACCAGCGGAGCTCGAAGCAGAACTCGCCGGGCACAATTTTGCGGATCACGTCGAGCAGGACGAGAAGTCCCAGAAGGACGAGGCCGCCGCCGATGAGGTAGGGGAAAAGCTCGGGGCCGGCCGTGGAGTAGGTCGTCGGAGACTGAAGGTTTGCCGCACCCCAGATCAACCCCGCCCCCGTTCCGGCGGTGACGAGGCCGAGCGTGCCATAGCTCAGGGAAAGGGCTGATGGCAGGCCCGGTCGGTTCGTCATCTTGGGCACTCCGTGCGATCGGACAGCCTATTTCAGCAGTCCGATGCTCATCAGGATTTCGCGGGCCTGGGCCTGATCCTGTTTGAAGAAGGCCGCGAAGTCAGGGCCCGGCTGGTAGATGTCGAACCAGGAACGCTCCTTCACGGTTTCTTTCCACGACGGGCTGGCGACGAGTTTCGTCATCATGTCGTTCAGCTTCGTGTAGTCGGCTTCGCTGATGTCTGCCGGAACGAACAGGCCGCGCCAGTTCAGCACTTCGATGTCCATGCCCTGCGAGGCGAGGGTGGGGGCGTCGACGCCGGGGACGGGCTTGAGCGAGGATATGCCCAGCACGCGCATGCCGCCATTTTTGATGTGCGACGCAAATTCTCCATATGTACTGACGCCGGCCGTGACATGGCCGCCGAGGATTGCGGCCGTGGCTTCACCGCCGCCCGCATGCGGAATGTAATTGACCTTGGCGATGTCGACGCCCGCCTTCTGGGCATAAACGCCGACAAGAAGATGGTCGGCGCTGCCAGCGGTGCCGCCGGCCCACGAGACCGAAGTCGGGTCGGCCTTCATTTTCGCGGTGAGTTCGGCAAGCGTCTTGATCTCGGACTGGCCGGGCACGACGATCACGACATATTCGCCGATGAGACGCGCAAGCGGACGGACCTGGTCGAAGGTCACCGGCGACTTGTTCATGTCGACAGCCATCATCTGCGCCTTGCTGGCGACCACGACGGCGTTTCCGCTGCCCTTCTTGGTGGTGATGAAGTGCGCGAGGCCGACCGTGCCCGAACCGCCCGGTTTGGTCTCGACCTGGATGCGCTTGGCAAGGCCTTCCTTTTCGAGTGCGGCCTGCAGCGCGCGCGCCGTCTGGTCGAGACCACTGCCCACGCCGGAGACGGCGGTGAATTCGAGGCCGTCGACCTGGGCCAAGGCGGTTCCCGGAACCGAAAGAGCGAGGCCGACTGCGAGAACAGCTCCTGCCAATTTTGCTGACATGTTTTTCATGAAAGACCTCCCGCGAGCGCCAGGCGCCCTGATTTACGCGCCGGCTCTAGCGGCCAGGCTGTGGGCATAAAACCAGCGGCGTCATTGAGCGTCAATGCATTTGTTGGCAACAAAATCCATTTATGGGATTGAAGATGGCCGTTTCCGCGATGTAACGTGCATCTTCTCACGAAAATATCTTCTTCCTTGCTCGGGAAGAGGCTCAGTTCGAGGCGTCCCAGGATGAAGCAGGTGCAGCGTTTTCCCGCCGATCGAGTGCAGCGGTTCACGGCGGACGTCTTCGAGAAGCTCGGATTGCCCGCAGAAGACGCGGCCATTATCGGGCACGATCTGGTCGAGTCCGATCTGAGGGGCCTCGCCTCGCACGGCGTGGCGCGTATCCCGATCTATTCGCGTCGCATCCGCGAAAAGGCCGTCAATCCGCGTCCGGACATCAAGGTCGAAAAGATCACGCCGGTCGCCGTGCGCGTCGACGGCGACGACGGTATGGGCTTCATCCCCGCGCGGCGGGCGATGGACGAGGCCATCAAGATCGCCTCCGAATACGGGATCGGCCTTGCCGCGGTGCATCGCAGCACGCATTTCGGCATGGCGGCGCTGTACGTGCAGCAGGCGATGGCCGCCGGCTATATCGGGCTCACTTTTACCAATTCTTCGCCGGCGCTCCCGGTCTGGGGCGGGCGCACCACGTTTCTCGGCGCGGCTCCGCTTGCGGCCGGCGCGCCGGGCCGCAAGGGCCCGGGTTTTCTGCTCGACATGGCGATGACGGTCATCGCCCGCGGCAAAATCCGGCTCGCCGCCCAGCGGGGGGAGAAAATCCCCGAGGGATTGGCGCTCGATTCCGAAGGCCGCCCGACCACCGACGCGCAGAAGGCATTCGAAGGCGTCTGTCTGCCGTTCGGCGGTCCGAAGGGCGCCGCGCTGTCCATGCTGATGGACGTGATGTCCGGAGTCTTTACGGGCGCCAATTATGCCGACGACGTGAAAAGCCTCTATTTCGATTTTTCCGGACCGCAGAATGTCGGCCATCTGATGATCGCGCTTAAGCCCGGGCTCTTCGTGGGCGAAGATGCTTTTCTTGACCGGATGGACACCTTGGCGGAACGCGTGAAGGCTGCGCCGAAGGCGGCGGGCTTTGATGAAATCATGATGCCGGGTGAGCCGGAGGACCGCCGCAAAGCCGAAAATCTCGGGCGCGGTATCGCGATCAGCGACGATGTCCTCGCGCAGTTGCGGGAGGAGGCCGAACGGTTCGGCCTCCCGATGTTCTAGCTCCACGGACATTCGAAATGGCGGCCGCCGCTCCACTTTCTTCCGACATGCAGACGACGCTCGCGGGCAAGCTCGCCGCGGCAATCTCGGAAATGATTGTCGAGCGGAAGCTCGATGCCGGCGCGCATCTCAACGCCGCGGAGCTTGCGAAGACATTCAACGTGTCGCGGTTTCCGATCCGCGAGGCGCTTCTTCTTCTCGACGAGCAGGGCGTCGTCGAAGCGAGGACCAATCGTGGGTTCTTTGTCAAAAGCGTGCCGTCGCGCTCGGCGGTGGCGCTCGCGGAAGCCGACCGCGTCGAAGAACTCGATCTCTTCTTCCGGCTGTCCCGGGATCGTCTCGCCGGTGAGGTCCCGGACGAATTCACGGAAAGCGATCTGATCCGCCGCTACGGTCTGCCGCGGGCCGAGGTGCGCGAAAGCCTCGAACGTCTCGCCCGGGAGGGATGGGTGGAACGCCGCCTCGGCTACGGCTGGTCGTTTGCGCCGTTGCTGACCTCGCCGCAGGCCCTGAGCGACAGCTATCGTCTGCGCATGGCACTCGAGCCCGCGGGCCTAATGGAGCCGAGCTTCCGGGTCGATCCGACGGCGTTCGACGTCTGGCGCGCCAAGATGCGCGATGTTATCGCTCGCCCCGAGAGCTTCTCCATCGCGGAATTGTTCGAAGGCGGCTCGCGGTTTCACGAAATGCTGATGGCCTGCACCAACAATCCGTTTTTCCTGGATACGCTGAAGCGGCAGAACCGCCTGCGCCGGATGATCGAATACCGCGTGCCGTCGCATCCATCGAGCACCCGGATGCAGGCCGAGGAACATGTCGAACTTCTGGACCGTCTGCAGGACGGCGATTTCCTCGGCGCATCCGTACTTATGAACCGGCATCTCGACGTGGTATCCCGTCGCAAGCTGCAGGCAATCGCGGCCGGAGAGGCCGGCACGACCAGAATGGAGGCTGTGGGCGGGTTATGATCGGCAAATGCAGTGCTCACCTTGGCTATATGTTCAACGAATATCCGCTTACGGAGCGTTTCGCCGCGGCCGCCGAAGCGGGCTTCACGGCGGTCGAACATCCCGGTCCCTACGAAATCCCGGCGCGCGATCTGAAAGCGCGTCTTGCCGACCTCGGGCTGCACTTTGTCCAGATGGCATTGCCGGCGGGAGACCCGGCGCGCGGCGAGAAGGGCATTGCCTGCCTTCCGGGCCGCCAGCAGGATTTCGACCTCCATCTTGCAAAAGGCCTCGACTACGCCGAGGAACTCGGCTGCGGAATGGTGCATGTGATGGCGGGCGTTATTCCGCCCGGCGACGCGCGCGATGATCTCTGGCCGGTCTATGTTGACCGGCTGCGGCAGGCGGCCGAGGCCGCGGCGCGCCGGGACATCACGATCCTGATCGAACCGATCGGCATTGGCACCATCGCCAATTATTTCATGGACGATCCCTATGCCGCGCTGCGGGCCGCCGGCGATACGCCCAATATCCGTCTGCTGTTCGACGCCTTTCACACGACAAATGCCGGCATGGACGCGGCGGACTTTGTTTCGGCACATGCGGACATGATCGCGCACATACACATTGCCGACCATCCGGGCCGTCACGAACCGGGAACCGGGGCCTTTGACTTCAGCCGGTTCTTCGCGGCGCTTGACGCGGTGGGTTATGGCGGCCGGATCGGCCTGGAATACCTCCCGGCTGGCAATACGCGCGAAGGACTGGCCTGGCTCGACGCCTATCCCGCCTGAGCGGCGCGTTCTAACCACCAACCCGGCCGCGCTTTATCGATTCGGCGATGATGAATGCGTCCCATCTAGATCGTAGGTGCATAACAAGGCAGGGCATCAAGAGCTTCAAGCGCGGCATGCGCGAGGATGGCGACGCTCGAGCCTGACTGGGGCGCTCTCCCTCCCCTGAATGGGGAGGGCCGACTCGTGCGAAGCACGAGCGGGGTGGGGTGATGGCTCTGCCCGGGAAGCACCGTCATTACATCTGGAATTGCGCCTGCGTCTCAGACACCTCGCAAAATGGGTAGGCTGCGTCACCCCACCCCGGTGCGCTCCGCGCACTCGGCCCTCCCCATTCAGGGGAGGGAGGGGGCCGTCACTCGGCTTTGGCGGATATCCGAGCCTTCGGCGTCGGCGAATGGGTTTGGCCATAGGTCGTCTTGAGAACGTTCTTCTGCACTTTCCCCATGGCGTTGCGCGGAAGCTCGTTGACGAAGAAGACGCGCTTCGGCCGCTTGAAGGGGGCAAGGCTCGTTTCGAGCTTACGAAGGATGGACTTTTCGTCGAGTTCGGTTCCCGGATTCAGAACGACTACCGCGGTGACGGCTTCGCCGAAATCGGGGTGGGGAACGCCGATGACGGCGGATTCCAATACGCCCTCGATCTCGTCGATCCGTCCCTCGATCTCCTTCGGGTAGATGTTGAAGCCGCCCGAAATCACGAGATCCTTGTCCCGGCCGACGATGTGGACATAGCCCCGCGCATCGATCATCCCGAGATCGCCGGTGACGAAGAACCCGTCGGACCGAAACTCTTCCGCCGTTTTCTCGGGCATCCGCCAATAGCCCTTGAACACGTTCGGCCCCTGAACCTCGATCACGCCGATCGCTTCCGGCGTGGCGTCCACATTGGCGATGCGGACGTCGACGCCGGGCAGGGGCAGGCCGACCGTGCCGGCGATCCGATCGCCGTCATAGGGGTTCGACGTGATCATCCCGGTCTCCGTCATGCCGTAGCGTTCGAGCAGCACATGCCCGGTGCGGCTTTTCCATTCGCGATGGGTGTCGGCCAGAAGCGGTGCGGAGCCCGAGACGAAGAGGCGGATATGGCCGGTCAGCTCCGGCGAGAGTTCGGGCGCCTGGAGGAGCCGGGTGTAGAAGGTAGGTACGCCCATCATCAGGGTGGCGTGCTTCATCGCGTCGAGAACGGCGCGCAGGTCGAATTTCGGCAGGAAGATCATGGACGCGCCTGCGACCAGGAGCGTGTTCGTCCCGACGAACAGGCCGTGGATGTGAAACAGCGGCAATGCGTGCAGCAGAACATCGTCTTCGCCGATGCGCCATTCCGCGACCAATGTCCGGGCGTTGGAGGCGAGGTTGTCGTGGGTCAGCATCGCTCCCTTGGAGCGGCCGGTTGTGCCCGACGTGTAGAGAATGGCAGCCAGGTCGTCGGCGATGCGGATCGCGTCCTCGAAGTCGGACGGCATGTCCTTCGCGGCGGCGCTGAGTTCCGCCACCGAAATGACGGCGCAGTTTTCGATCGCCATCCCATTTTGCTCAGAGGCGCCGTTTTTCTCGCAGACGAAAACGGCCGGTTCCGCATCGGCGAGAAAATAGGCCATCTCCGCCTGGGTATAGGCCGAGTTCAGCGGGACGAAGACCGCGCCGAGCCGGATGCTGGCGAGATAGGCATAAAGAAAGTCTATGCACTTTTCGGTCTGAACGACGATCCTGTCGCCGGCTTTGGCTCCGAGTGCCGTAAAAACGTGGGCAAAGCGGCCCGACATCCCGTTGAGATCGCCGTAGGTGACACGGCTTCCGTCCGGCAGCTTTGCAAATTCGCGTTTCGGGCGGCTGAAGCCGGCAGCGAAGCTCCTGATGAGATGATTGCGCGAGGAGCTTGGTGAGGCAGTCATCGTCGGGTGCCATCAGTCGTCAGCGCCGGACAGGGCCACGTCGTCCGGGCGCCGCGCTCAGGGATGCGGGCTGGCCTTACGGCTGCGCGTAGCCGATTTCGGACGCCAAAGCCAGTCAGGCCTCGCGCTGGGGCGGCCCATGATCGGAAGATTGCCGACCGAAAGCTTGTTGCCATGATCCGGTTCGGCGCACCAACTCATTAACCCGGCTTATGTTACGGGTCCGAAGTCGCCTCGTTGCGGCGCTGGAATTGGGCGATGACACCCGTTACGTCGGGACGCGGAGAACGCGCCTCGTTATCTGAAAAAACCGCTCCTCGCGATCGCGGAAGAGGCGTTGTGATCGTGGGCGGCGCCCACGGCACGATCGCCCTCGCACGTAGTCTGCGCGGCCTCGATATACGCGTCTGGCACATCACCGACGACAGCCCGCTGCCCAGGTATTCGCGCCATATTCATCGCACTCTGAAATGGCCGGGCCCCCAGGATCCCTACGCGGCCGAAATCCTGGCCCGATTGGCGAAAGAACACGGCCTTGAGGGCTTTGTCCTGATCGCGTCCGGCGATCCGGAAGTGAAACTGATTTCCCAGGCTTACGAACGGCTTTCGACTGTGTACCGACTTGTAACGCAACCATGGAGCGAACTCTCCGTGGCTTGCGACAAGCGCGAAGCCTATGCGCGAGCCAAGGAAATCGGGCTGTTCATCCCTGAAGGCCACGACATCACGTCGCTCGAACAGGCGGCCGCCGCCGATCTCGCTTACCCGGTGGTGCTCAAACCCAGCATGCGGATCGGGCGCAATCCCTTCACGATCGAGAAGGCATGGCGCGCGGATGATCGCGAGACGTTCCTCGCTTTGTATGAGAGCGCGTCGGGATATGTGGGATCGGGAAATGTCGTCGTTCAGGAAATGGTGCCGGGCTGCGGCGACACTCAACTTTCGTACGCGGCTTTCTGGGACAACGGTGCGCCGGTCGCCGAACTGACCGCGCGGCGGGCGCGGCAATATCCGATCGAGTTCAGCTATACGAGCACGTTTGTCGAAACCGTGGACGCTCCGGATGTACTGGATGCCGGACGGCGATTCTGCGCGTCGACCCGGCTCAACGGTCTCGTGGAGATCGAATTCAAGCGTGATCCGCGGAACGGGAAGCTGAAACTGCTGGACGTCAATCCGCGCCCCTGGACCTGGTTCAGCCTTGGGGAAGCCTCTGGTGTCGATTTCGGCCCGATGCTTTGGGCCAAGGCGTTCGGCGAGACTGTAACGACATCCGGGAAGCCGCAGGCAGGGATCGGCTGGATGTACATGTCGCGCGACATCGTCGCGGCAGTGCAGATGATCCGGAAGGGTCTGCTGTCGCCGAAAGCCTACTTCGCCTCGATCTTGAAGGTCAGAAGCTGGGCGGCGTTCGCGCCGGCCGATCCGCTGCCCGCAATCGTCGACGCCCCTTTGGTCATCTACCGGATTCTGACCCGGCGCATTTTCGTCCGACGTTAGGCTGCGGGCGCCGGATCCTGGATGCGAGGAGCGAGCGTTACGAAGCGCTCATCCTGCGGCTCGGCCTTGCAGGTGCCGGTCGCGGCGATTTCATCGACGACCTGAGCCAGAAGGCGCAGGCCCATCGGGCCGAGCTCGCGGCGCCACAGGCTCGCATCGTCTTCCCCGGGCAGAACGAAACACCAATCCTGCGCGGCGATGCCGCCGGCGTCCATTTCGTCCGAGAGGTGATAGACGCTGCCCCCGGCGATCGGATCGCCCGCCTTGACGGTCCATTCCACCGAGGCGATGCCGCGCCAGCGCGGCAGAAGAGACGGGTGATAGCCGAGCGAGGCGATCTTCGCCTTGTCGAGCGGGATGAAGGCGTGAGAGTAGGCGGCGATAACGACGTCGAACTCGCCCGGCAGGTCCTCATGGGTCACCCTGCGGCGGCCGGTGTGCAGGACAGGAGCGTAGCCCAATTCAACCGCCGTCTTGGCCAGACGGTCTTCTGCGTCCGGTGCGACGACATGAAGATCATGACCGCGCGCGTTGAGAATCTTGAGCATTTCCGCTCCGAACCAGCGCGAACCGATAAGCGCGATCCTCATGGGACCTCCTAAAAACAAAGCCGCCTCAGCGTGAGGCGGCTTTTTATACGAGGCGGAGCTTGAGGCGAAGCGTGAATCGCGGGATCAGCCGCGCTTTTCGGCCTTCCAGCGGCCGGAACATCCACCGGAGGGAGCCGCCCAGGTGCCGGCGCCGAATTTGCCCTTCATCCTTCCGGTGCCCTGTGCGCCCTGATTGCCCTGCATGACGCTGACCACGACGGCGCCGCCCTTCTTGACCTCGCCTGAGACCGTGAAGTTCTTCTTGCCGCCGTAGAGGACGTAGCCGCCCTCGATGATGAGGGGATAGCGGTAGGCGCGATCGCATGTGCCCTGTTCGGTAACGATCAAAACGCTCCACTTGCCGTCAAATTCGTGCGAGAGCGCAGCGGGCGCGGGGACCTGGCTGTGCGCGGCGGTGACGAACATGACGGACAAAATTGCGGCGGATGCAAATCGGTTCATGAAGGCTGTTTCCCATGTATCGCGAGAGCAAGGATAATCCGAGTTTGTGACGAAATAGCAAGCGAACCACAGGTATATAGCAAGCGCACCACAGGTATGATGACGCTTACAAATTGGTTATGGACTTCGCTCCGGCCAGGGCGTCTTCGCTGCCCGGCACCAGCCCTTTTGTGCGGACATGACCGATGAACGCATCGGCCAGCGATCGAAATGGACGAGGGCGGCCTGGTCGTCGCGGACGATGTCATCGGCTTGATCGTCCGCATAGAGTTTTGCCGATACCGAAGTCGCAATGATCCCACAACGCAATGATCCCACAATATGTCCGCGGCCGCTTTCGGATCCCGGGATGATCAAGCATGCAGCTTCTAACGCGCGAGACGGGGTTTTGGTCGGCTCAGGCGGGGCGGATTTCGGTCAGCAGATGGGCGCACATCCGAAATGCCGAAGGGGTGTGATCGACCTGGATACGAATGGGGCGGCCGGGGAGGCAAGCGCGCCACAGATCGAGGGCGGCATGGAACGAACCGGACAGGGCTTCGGAGCAGAGGCGGAGGCGGGCATCTCCCGGTCCGATGCCGAGCGCTTTGGCGAAACGGCGGTCGTCTCCCGGCCGGATCTGGCCGGAGCGTATCCGCAAATGAAGGCGCTTGATCGTCGTTGTCGCCATGGAACGCCTTTACTGGCGTTGAGTGTTGCGGCCGGCAATCATCTTGCCAAGAGCTTATTCAAATATCGTTCAGGATACTTCGCCTCACGCGCGTTCCCAGCCCCCCGGCGCGAGGCGCTCCTGCGGCCGGAAGCGGCCCTTGTATTCCATCTTGCGGGAACCCGCGATCCAATAGCCGAGATAGAGGTGCGGCAGGCCCATCGCCTTCGCGCGCATCACATGATCGAGGATGATGTGAGTGCCGAGGCTGCGACCGCGCTCATCCGGATCGTAGAACGAATAGACCATGCTGAGGCCGTCGGTCAGCACGTCGGTCAGGGCAAGGCCGAGCAGCGGACCCGCGCCGCGGCCGTTGATCGCGGTGTCCGGCCCGCGTTGGCGGTATTCGACTACGCGCGTCTTCACATGGCTGTCCTCGATCATCATCGCGTAATCGAGCACGCTCATCGAGGCCATGCCGCCGTCCGCATGGCGGGCGTCGAGATAGCGGCGAAACAGCGAATATTGGTCCGAGGAGGGGATCGCTGCGCGCATATCGCCGACGAGATCGGAGTTGAGATCACGGATGCGACGGAAGCCTTTCGTCCAGTCGAACTCGTTGACGAGAACGCGGACCGACACGCAGGCCTGGCAGCTCTCGCAGGCCGGGCGATAGGCGATGGTCTGGCTGCGGCGAAATCCGCCCTGGCTGAGGAGATCGTTGAGGGCGGCCGAGCGTTCTCCGACAAGATGCGTGAAGACCTTGCGTTCCGTCTGCCCCGGGAGATAGGGGCAGGGGGAGGGCGCCGTCAGATAGAATTGCGGCGTATCGCGGGGGTGTTCGGTCACGGCCTTTTGTCGGGTTCCTCGCTGTCAGGATAGCATCTCATCGGATCTTGCCAAAACCATCATGCGTTTTCGATGGTCGCGCCGATCACCATGTCGTGCAGCAGGCGCTTGCGGGCGTTGAAGAAGCTGACGAGCAGGATGAACGGGGTCAGGAACGTGACCGAGACATAGAACAGGATGACGTGCATGGCGCCGTGGAGAAAGCCGGGCCGCTCGCCGGTTTCCAGGCGGAAGGTGAGGCCGGCCGCGCGCATTCCGGGCGTCGCGCCCCGATTGGCGATCGACATGCCCGAATAAAGCACGGCGACCAGCGGGAAAACCGCCCCGTAGAGCAGCCAGGCAAGCCCGAGCGTAAGGACGCCGAGCACGCCGATGACCACGCAGGCGATCAGCCAGAGCACGACGAGGATCGTGAAATCGATCAGGAAGGCGATGATGCGCTTGCGGCGCACGCCGTCGAGGCGGGCGACGTCGTAGGTCGAATTGATGGCGGTCATTCAGTCCTCCGTTATAGAGAATGTGGGCGAAGCACGGTGGCGGAACAAGGGGATACGGGCCTCCCTCCGCTGGTTACGCGCTTGAACGTCGCGAGACTAGGAATAATATCCGAAAGTTCCGTATTCGCTCGGGCACGGCGGCAACGACGCCGCCCAGATGACGATGGGCATCATCCCGGTTCTTCTGTTCCCGCAGGGGCTGCTCGGACCGGATTTCTACGTTCCGTTCTGGGGTGTCATCGTGCGTCAGGCTGCGATGGCGCTGGGCACATTGATGGGCGGCTGGCGGATCGTGCATACGATGGGCTCGCGCATCACGCGGCTGACGCCGATGCAGGGCTTTTGCTTGGAGAGACGGGTGGGGCGATCACCCTGTTCATGGCGACCTGCTCGGCATACCCGTCTCCACGACTTCACCGGCGCGGTCATAGGGGTCGGCGTTATCTCATCGTCGAAATTTTCGCGTAAAACCGGTCACCCGCTTCGGCCGTAACGTGAGGGGTTTACGCCGGTGAAGCGGCGGAATGTGCGGGCGAAGTGGCTTGGGCTCTGAAAGCCGACGCGCAACGCGAGGTCGGCAACCGGCACCTGTTCGTCCGCCAGGATTGCCGCCGCGCGCTTTATGCGGGACCGATGGATGAATTCCAGCGGGGTCGTGCCCGTCGTGGCGCGGAAGGCGCGGTGCAGATGGCCGGCGGACAGGCCGACCGCCTCGGCCAGATCGCCGATCAGGATGTCCCGGTCGAGATTGGCCTCGACATAATCCGTGAGACGCCGCAGCCGCCAGGGTGCGAGTTTCCAGGGCCGGGCAGGGGCGCCGGCCCGATCGGAGTAGCGGCCGACAAGATAGTGCCGGGCCGCATGCCCCATGGCTTCGCAGTACAGCGGTTCGAGGCTGCCGTCCGCATGGATCAGCCGGCTCAGTTCGCCAACAAGAGCGGCAACGAACGGGTCTTCGGCATTTGTGAAAGGGGCGAGCCGGTCCGGCCTGGCGTTCTCATCGGGGTCGGGCGACAGCGCGATCGAGGCCCATTCGGCCTCGACGCCGTCCATGCGGGTGCGCCGTTCGCAATGGGCCGGGACAAGGGAGACCGCCCCCGGACGATCCGGACCGGAATAGGCGTGCCCGCAATCGGTCCTGACCTCGATATGCCTCGCCCCGCCGCGCAGGGTGAGGAGGAGGACGTGGTTCGGCGTGCGCATGAAGCCGTCCACGCGCTCGGTGTAGGGGCGCTGGCCGGTGTCGAAGCTGCCCCCGCGCCAGGAAAAGCTGCGCAGGTCCTGGGCGATGGGTTCGAAGGTCCGGGCGTGCATCGGCGTCTCCTTTAGCAGCTCAACCGTGCGGACGAATACGGGCAAAGCAATGGCCGTGCGTTTGCATCAGGATTGGGTCATCGGCGGCAGAATCCGGCGCGCTGGACACGCCGAGCGCGGCTATGTGCTGAGGGCCTCAGTTTTCGTGGAGCCCGAACATGACCCATTCCCTCACATTCCCTGCCAGCCGGCGCGACATCCTGCGCGGCGGAGCAGCCCTCGGCCTGCTCGCCGGCCTGCCGCCGGGCGCGCGGTCCGCCTATGCGCAAACCGCCCCATCAGACGGCATCATCCGGCGCGCCATTCCAAAGACCGGTGAACTCGTCCCCGTTCTCGGCCTCGGCACCTTTCTTACCTTCGACGTGATCCCGGGCCAGAACCGCGACCATCTCGAAGCGGTAACCCGGCGCTACTGGGAGGCCGGCGCGCGGGTGATCGACACGTCGCCGCTCTACGGCAGCGGCGAATACAGCGTGGGCGATTTCCTGTCGGAACTTGGCGCGAACGGCGAGGCCTTCATCGCCAACAAGATCTGGTCGACAGGCGAGTATCTCGCCGACGAAAGTCATGCGCGCCGGAGTTTCGAGCAGTCTCAGGGCCGTCTGTGGCGCGACAGGATCGATGTTCTGCAATGCCACAGCCTCGTCAATGTCGATGCCGTCGTGCCGCTGATGAAGGCGTGGAAAAAGGAGGGCCGCGTCCGTTATGTCGGGGTCACGCATTTCGAGAACCCCTATCACGACCTCCTGCTGAACTGGATCGAGCGTGGCGACCTCGATTTCGTGCAGGTGAACTATTCGATCTTCAACCGTGCCGCCGAGCGGGTGCTTGAAGCGGCGGCGCAGCGCGGCGTCGCCGTATTGACGAATATGCCGCTGGAGAAGGCGCGGTTGCACAAGGCGGTCGAAGGCCAGGCGCTGCCGGCGTTCGCCCGCGAGATCGGCGCCGAGACCTGGGCGCAGTTCTTCCTGAAATGGGTGATCTCGCATCCGGCGGTGACTACCACCCTGTGCGCGACGTCCCGCCCCGAACACGCGGCGGAGAACGTAGCCGCCCTGCGCGGCGAATTGCCGGACCGCGAGATGCGCCAGCGCATGGTGCGTCATATGGAGACCATCCCCGCCGTCGCGCAGATCGCGGCGACGCCCTGGTACCCCGGCAAGCGGTATCCAGGCTTGATTGCCCGCTCGCAGGCGGATATCCGCGCGCGAACCTGACCACGGCTGGCGCCCGGTCTCGCGGAGGCCGGGCAGTCAACTGCGTGTCATCAAGCGCGACCAATCTCGCCGGCATCCAACCACAACGGGTGCCCCGATGCCGCGCTATTTTTCTACACTCCTCATCGCCCTTGCCGCGTTCGCCGCGTCTCCCGCACTAGCCCAGCAGCCGGCTAATCAGCCGCTGGTCATCGGCCATCGCGGCTCGCCCGGCTATCTGCCGGATCACACGATCGAGGGTTATACCAAGGCCATCGAGATGGGCGTCGACTTCATCGAACCCGATCTCGTCTCGACCAAGGACGGCGTTCTCGTCGCGCGCCACGAGCCGATGCTGAGCGGAACGACCGATGTCTCCGAGCGGCCTGAATTCGCCGACCGCAAAAAGACGCGCAAGATCGACGGCTTCGACGTGTCCGACTGGTTCGCTTGCGATTTCACTCTCGCCGAGATCAAGACGCTGAAGGCCAAGCAGCCCTTTGCCGATCGCGACCAGAACTATAACGGCAAGTTCGCGATCCCGACCCTCGACGAAGTCATTGCCTTGGCCAAAGCCAAGAGCGTCGAGACGGGCCGCACGATCGGCATCTATCCCGAGATCAAGCACTCGACCTTCCACAGCGCGATGGGTCTTGCCATCGAGGACCGCCTGCTGGAGCGGCTGAAGAAGGAAGGCTGGACCGAGAAGAACTCGCCGGCCATTATCCAGAGCTTCGAAGTGGCGAACCTGAAATATCTGCGCGGCCGGACCAATCTGCGCCTCGTCCAGCTCGTCGATGCCGAGGACGTCGACAAGGACGGCAATATCGTTCTCGTCGCGCCGCTTGAGCAGCCTTACGATTTTGTCGTGACCGGCGACAAGCGCACCTTCAAGGACCTTGTCACCAAGGAAGGCCTGACCGAGATCAAGACCTATGCCGACGGCGTCGCGCCGTGGAAGCCTTATCTCCTGGCCGGAATTCAGGTCGACAAGGACGCTGATGGAAAGCCGGACGACCTGAACGGCGACGGCAAAACCGACGAGCGCGACCGCGTTCTCGGCAAGGCGACGGATGTGGTGAAGAACGCCCACGAACTCGGCCTGTTCGTCCACACCTGGACATTCCGCAGCGAACCCAAGCGTCTGAACTCGGCGTTCAAGGACGACCCGACCGCCGAATACCGCGCTTACTTCGATCTCGGCGTCGACGGCGTGTTCAGCGATTACCCCGATCACGCCGTGAAGGCGCGGGGCGTCGCCCAGCGTTGAGGTCCCGTCAGCGCGCTGTCCAGTATGCCTTCGGCAATGCGGCGAAGGCGTCGGGCAGCGCGCGGACGATCCCGGCGAGCTGTGCGTCAATCTCGGCGAGGTAGAACGTCCAGTCCGAGAAACGCTTGATCGGCTCGTGGCCGTCGGAAATGCCGCGCAGCCCGATCATCGACGTGCCGCACAAGGCGGCGGCGCGGAACACGGCATAGGTCTCCATATCGACCATGTCGGCATCGATCCCGTCATAGGCCGAACCGTTGACGATCGAGGCGCCGGTCGCGAGCCGCGCCGCCGGAATGCCGGGCAGGCGCTGGGGGATCGGAAGTTCGGCCGGCAGATCGAGAAACGGCGTCACGCCTTTTTCGAAGCCCAGAGGGCTTGCATCCATGTCGCGATAAGAGACCGAGGCGACCTGGAACACCTCCGCCTCAGGCAGCGTGCGCGAGCCGGCCGAGCCGAGATTGATAACGAGATCGGCGGGATGGGACCGCAGTGCCAGCAGGGTTCGGAGCCCGGCCTCGACCGGGCCGACGCCGGTCATGGCCGGTTCGATCAGCGTGCGCAGCGCGGCGCCGTATTCGGCTTCGGTGGCCATGACGAAAAGAACGCGGAGTGGGCCGTCCGCAGCGGCATAGGTCTTGAGCATGAACCGAAACTCGCCCGGGCTCGACCAAGGAGCAAGTGATCTTCCGGGAGAACAGCATGGACACCGCAAAACCGTCCCGCCGCCTCAGGCGTGTTCTGGCGCCGCTCATCGTGATCGGCGGGCTCGGCTTTGTCGGATGGGCGCTTGCGACAGCGTTCAATCTCGGCGCCGCATCAGCGGCCGCGGGCGCAGCAGGTCTTCTGCTGGTCTACCAGCTGCCGGCCATGGCTTGTGATTGGCCGCGCCTGACGCTCGAGGATATCGGCGACTTCTTCGCCGGGGTCTGGAATTGGCTGACGTTCGACTGGTAGCGCACGCTACCGCGCAAGGCCCGCCAGCCGCTCGAGCGCCGTATCGATCGTGCGGTCCTCCTTGGAAAAGCAGATGCGCACGACATTCGTCACCGGATTTTCGGCATAGAACGCCGAAACCGGGATGAGCGCCACGCCGCGTTCCTGGACAAGGTTTCTGCAGAACGTCTCGTCGTCCATGTTCAGCCTGAGCGGCGCGATATCGAGATTGAGGAAATAAGTGCCCTGGCTTTCCAGCGGCGGGAGCCCGATCTCGCGCAGACCCGCGGTCAGCCGGTCGCGGGAGCGGGCGAGCGATCGGCGCATATCTTCGAAAAATGCGTCGTCCTTGCCGAGTCCGTACGCGACGGCCGCCTGAAGGTTCGGCGGCGTCGTGAAGGTGAGAAACTGATGCGCCCTGGAAAGCGCCTTCATCAGATGCGGTGCGGCGCAGACGAAGCCGACCTTCCAGCCGGTCAGTGAAAAGATCTTTCCCGCCGAGCCGATCTTGACTGTGCGTTCGCGCATGCCGGGAAGAGCCGCCAGCGGGACGTGGATGCCGTCGAACACGACATGTTCCCAGACCTCGTCGCAGACGGCGACGGCGTCGAATTTTTTACAGTAGTGGGCGAGAAGTTCGAGGTCGCCGCGCCCGAAGACGGTGGCGGTCGGATTGAGCGGATTGTTGAGAACGACAAGCCGGGTCTTCGGTGAGAAAGCGCGGTCCAGCATCTCTTCGTCGAACCGCCAGTGCGGCGGTTCCAGGCGCACGAGCTTCGGCACACCGCCGGCGCGCTTCACCAGCGGCAGATACGCGTCATACATAGGCTGGAACAGAACCACCTCGTCGCCGGGTTCGATCAGGGCAAAAAGTGCGCCCGCGATGGCTTCGGTGGCGCCCGAGGTGATCATGACCTCCGTCGCCGGATCGAATGCGACGCCGTGCCAATGCGCGTAATGACGGGCGACGGCTTCGCGAAGTTCCGGAAGGCCCATCATCGGTGGATATTGGTTGTAGCCGTTGAGCACGGCGTCGGCGGCCTTCTGCCGTATGTCCGGCGGGCCGGGATCGTCCGGAAAGCCCTGGCCGAGATTGATGGCGCCCGTCTCGCGGGCGAGCTGGGACATGGCTTCGAAGATCGTCGTCGGCAGTCCGGAGAACAGCGAGTTCATGCCGGCGTAAACCTAGCGCGGGCCGGTATCGGTGCCGCTCGCATTGATGCGGCGGCAGGGTATGCCTTCGAACTTGCAGAGTTCGTCGTAGATGGACTGGGCGTGGGCGCGGTCACGCGTTTCGACGGTGATGTCGAGCGTCGCGCCTTTTGCCGGCACGTCGAGGAACAGACGCCCGTGCGACACTTCGAGAATGTTGGCGCCCAGTTCGCCGAGCCGTGTCGCGATGCGGCCAAGCACGCCGGGCTGATCGTTGATCGTGAGGCGGAAGGCGGCGATGCGGCTTTCCCGCTCAAGCTCGCGGACCATGATCGAGGCCATGATGCGCGGGTCGATATTGCCGCCGCACAGAACGAGGCCGACCTTCCTGCCCTTGAAGCGTTCAGGATAGGCAAGCATCGCCGCAAGGCCCGCGGCGCCCGCGCCTTCGGCCATGGTCTTCTGGTGCGCGGCGAAGGCGTTGACGGCGCGTTCCAGATCCGGCTCCGAGACGAGCAGGACTTCGGAGACGAGGCCTCTGACGACGGGAAGCGTGAGCGTACCGACATTCTTGACCGCGATGCCTTCCGCGAGCGTCGGCCCGCCCGCCGGGCGCGGCTTTCCGGTCATGGCGTTTATCATCGACGGATAGAGCGCGCTTTCGACGCCGATGATCTCGATGCCGCGTTTGACGCCTTTCGCGGCGATCGCGATGCCGGAGATCAGCCCGCCACCGCCGATCGGGACCACGATGATCTCGAGATCCGGAGCGTCCTCGAGCATTTCGAGCCCGGCCGTGCCCTGGCCGGAAATAATCGCGGGATCGTCATAGGGATGGACGAGGGTGAGTCCTTCTTCCTTCACGAGGGCTTCGGCGCGGATCTGCAATTCCGCGAGCGTTTCGCCGTCGAGGACGACGCGTGCGCCGTAAGCCTCGGTGGCGCGAATCTTCACCTGCGGTGTCTGTTCCGGCATGACGATGATCGCGGGAATGCCGAGCCGCTGGGCATGATAGGCGACGGCCTGGGCGTGGTTGCCGGCCGACATGGTGACGACGCCCTTCTTGCGCGCCGCGTCGTCGAGGCTGGACAGTTTCAGGAACGCGCCGCGGTCCTTGAAGCTGTTCGTGACCTGCATGTTCTCATATTTCACCCAGACCTCGGCGCCGGTGAGCGCGGAGAGCTTCGGCGCGGGCAAAGTCGGCGTCCGCAGAACCTGCCCTTTCAGGGCGATTTCGGCGGCGCGGATGTCGGCGAGGGTGACGGGGAGCCTGGACATGCGAATCCTATCTTACCCCGGCGCGCGATTCCGGCGAATGGACATCCACGCATTGTCGGTGATGAGGTAGTGGAACAGTCTGCGAAACTCGTTTCCGAGCCGATAGGCGAGAACGCTGCCGCGCCGGTGCCACGGCTTTTTTCCCCTTCCGTATCCGATCGTGGACCGATAACCGCCGTCCAGGATCGGGTGCGGGAGAACGCCACGCATGCGGATGCCGAAACGCCAGGCTTTTTCCAAAGCGTGGTCGTAGGGCAGGGTCATGGGCAGAAGATTGGCAACATAGCGCTTCGCGGCTCGGCGGGTGAGCAGATAGCCCGCAGAGCCGCGATGCAGCGACAGGAAGGTCACGAGGCGGTGGCCGCCCGGGAGCGCGCGCATGGTCGTCGGCAGGCCGCGGTGGAAGCCCGCGAGCTTGACGAGGTCCCATTCGTCCCGGCGCGCGAGAAGATCGTCGACAATGTGCGGAAGCTGCTCGGTCAGGCGCGCATCGTCTTCGAGAATAATCGCCGCGTCGCCGCCGTCCACAAGGAAAGCCCGCATGGCCGCGATATGGCTGAAATAACATCCGAGCTCGTTGGCATTCGGCGCCTTGCCGAGCACTCGGTCGAAGCCGCGCTCGTCGAAGGCCGGCCAGGGTGGAGGGCCCAGCGTCTTGCCATCTACGGCGCGAATCCGCACCCAGTCGAAGCCAAGCGTCGTGAGCTGTCCGGCGAGAGGCGCGAGCCTGTCCGGACTGCGGTCAAGATTGATAAGATAAACGCGGCAAGCGGACACGGCGGGTTCTTTGGGCAGGTACTCAGCCCTTCTTCAGGCGTTCCGCCACCGTTGCGGCATAATAGGTGATGACAGCGTCGGCGCCCGCACGTTTGAAGGCGGTGAGGCTTTCCATCATCGCGCGGTCGCGGTCGATCCATCCGTTTCCGGCGGCGGCCTCGATCATCGCGTACTCGCCGGACACCTGATAGGCGATCGTCGGACGCTGGAACTTTTCCTTCACGCGCCAGAGCACGTCGAGATAGGGCAGGCCCGGCTTCACGATCAGCATGTCCGCGCCTTCAGCGAGATCGAGCTCGGCTTCGAGCAGCGCCTCGTCGGAATTGGACGGGTCCATCTGATAGGTGCGTTTGTCACCGATCAGGACGGTCGACGTGCCGATGGCGTCGCGGAACGGGCCGTAGAAGGCCGAGGCGTATTTCGCGGCGTAGGCAATAATCTGAACGTCCGTACGCCCGGCGGCGTCGAACGCCTTGCGGATGGCGCCGATGCGGCCGTCCATCATGTCGGAGGGCGCGACCATGTCGGCGCCGGAATGAGCGTGGAGCAAAGCCTGGCGGACCAGGACTTCCACGGTCGCGTCGTTGACGATCTCGGTGCCGTCGAGAAGACCGTCATGGCCGTGGGTTGTGTAGGGATCGAGCGCGACATCGGACATCAGCCCGATTTCCGGAACAGCGCGCTTGATGGCGCGGAGCGCCCGGCAGACGAGGTTTTCCGGATTCTGCGCTTCCGAGCCGCGCGCATCGCGCAGCATGGGATCGGTGTACGGGAAGAGTGCGATGGCCGGAATGCCGAGGCTTGCCGCGCGTTCGGCTTCGCCGACGGCTTCGTCCACGGAAATCCGCTCGACGCCCGGCATGGAGTTGATCGGCTCGCGATAGCGTTCGCCTTCGGTGAGGAAGAGCGGCCAGATCAGATCGTTCGCGGTGACGAGATTTTCGCGAACCAGCTTCCGCGACCATTCGGCCTTGCGGTTGCGGCGCGGGCGGTTGGCGAGATCGAGCGTGGCTGCGCGCGCGCGCGGCAAAATCTCGGCGCCTTGGGCGTCGCTCATCTTCGGAAAGCGGCCGACGGTGTCGTGCATGGTGTCATTCTGCTAGCACATTGGAGAGCTTCCAGACAGTCCGGCTTTGCCGCACCCCTCCCCAACCGGGCTGCGTTGACGCCAGCAGGGGGGGCACCTAATCCTGCCCACCCGTTTGCGCCCCGCATCCCTGGCTGGAGAGAGTTTTGCAGATCTTCAACTTCCTGCGTGCGAAGCCTCCCGGCCCCGTGACCGGCGAGGAGGAGCAGCCTGTCACCGACTGGACCCAGAACCTCGTTTATTTCTTCCGGGTTCTCGCTTTGTTCCAGCTTGCCAAGGGCATGGTCCATTGGGGTCTTCTCATCAACCCGGACGGCGACATGACCGGCAAGATCGCGGACGAATACCTGACCGCCAACATCTATTTCGCCGTGCTGGACCCCGTGGCGGGCGTCGGGCTGTGGCTGACCTCGTCCTGGGGCTCGGTGCTCTGGCTCCTGGCGGCGGTGAGCCAGATTGCGATCTGCGTAGGTTTTCCCGAGATCTTCGGACAGATGTGGCTGTTGATCGGCTTCGAAGCCGTGGCTATTGGCTTCTATATACTTCTCACATGGAAGGTCGCTCAGGTGGCGGATGACTGACTTTTGATGGTTATCGCAAGGTTATCCATAAGCGGATAGCCAAGTAAATGGCCGTTTACGAGTTGTTCAGTACAAGAAATAAATACAAATTTAGCTACGGCTTTTAAGCGCATTTTCACGCCCGGCGGATAACTTCCGTTCAAGGAGTGGCAAAAACAAACACAGGCCACGAACATTTGACGAGGCGTCACGATGTCGAAAACAGCTCATGCGATGACGGGCAATGAAACGGTTCTCAAGACCGAGGATGTCCGCCCGCTTTATCTGGAAGCCCTGACGCTCGTGGAGCGGCTTCACCGCCGCCTGCTCGACGTCATCAAGGACGAGTTCGACCGGCGCGGCCGCGCCGATGTGAACAGCGTACAGGCGCTTCTGCTTTACAATATCGGCGATGCCGAGCTGACCGCGGGCGAGCTCCGCACGCGCGGCTATTATCTCGGCTCGAACGTGTCCTACAACCTGAAGAAGCTGGTCGAGGCCGGTTTCCTGCATCATCAGCGCTCGCGTATGGACCGCCGGTCGGTGCGCATCAGCCTCACCGACAAGGGGCGCGAAGTTCACGAGGTCGTGGATCAGCTCTACGCCAAGCATGTGAAGTCGATCGAACAGGTCGGCGGCATCGGCCCGGGCGATTTCCAGGTCATCAACAAGGCGCTTGTCCGCCTTGAGCGTTTCTGGACCGACCAGATCCGCTATCGCCTCTGATCCTCCGCGGGATTTTGAGACTGAAGAGAAGGGCGTCCTGTTGGGGCGCCCTTTTTTTGTCCGTACCTTCTTCAGAAGGCACTCGCCGTGGGGCGGACGATGACTTCGTTGACGTCGACGTCGTCCGGCTGTTCGACCGCGTAGGCGATGGCGCGAGCGATGGCGTCCGGCGTCAGGGCCTTTTTGCGCAGATCGGCGAGCAGTTCCTGCGTGCTCGCGTCGGTGATGTCGTGGCCGAGTTCGGTCGCGACGACGCCGGGCGAGATCGTGGTGACGCGGACGTTCGGGTTCTCCTGGCGCAGGCCTTCCGAAATCGCCCAGACCGCGTATTTCGTGGCGCAATAGACGGCGCCGGTGGGGATCACGACATGCGCGCCGATCGAGGCGACGTTGACGATCTGGCCGTTTCCGCGCGCCTGCATGTCCGGAAGGACGGCGGCCACGCCGTGAAGGACGCCGCGGATGTTGACGTCGATCATGCGATCCCAGTCGTCCACCTTGAGTTCGCCCATCATCGACAGCGGCATGACGCCGGCATTGTTGATGAGAACGTCAACCCGGCCGAACTCGGCCTTTGCGAAGTCGACGAAGTTTTTTGTGTCTTCGCGGCTCGTGACGTCCACGGCGCGGAAGCGGGCGGAGCCGCCCTTGGACGCGATGTCGGCGACGAGCGCTTTGAGGCGCTCGGTGCGGCGGGCCCCGACCACGACATGGGCGCCGCGCTCGGCGAGGAGGCGGGCGGTGGCTTCGCCGATGCCGCTGGAGGCGCCGGTGATCGCGATGACTTTGCCTGTGATGTTCGACATTGGAGTTCTCCTCGTTCGGCCCGGCCGCGCTGTGCGGTCCAGCATGAGGAGAAGATGGGTCGGGGGCGGGCGAGGGCGGTAGACCAGGAATCCGTGATTATTGCCCGATCCTCCAGATGTGCCTTGGCCGGGGTTTCGGATGCCGGGCCTAAATGAGTAGGATCAGCCCGGATCACAGAGTGAAACTCATGGATTTGGCCATGGACACGCAGAGCGAACTTGCCGGACTGATTGAACGATACGCCGACGGCGATGGGATCCATCCGACCCCGATCCCGCGCCTCTTCCTGATCCGCTCGAGCATGCCGACCGAGCCCATGCATGCGCTCCACGAGCCGGCTTTGTGCATCGTCGCGCAGGGCAGAAAGCAGGTGATCCTCGGCAGCAGAGTGTTCGAATACGACCCGGCTAAATATCTTGTCGTCTCCGTCGATGCCCCGATCATGGGACAGGTGACCGAGGCCACTCCCGAGAAGCCCTATCTGTGCATCCGGATCGACCTCGATCCCGGTCTTCTGGGCCAGTTGATGCTGGACGCGGGAATCGGGGCCGCGCCGGACAGTAAAGCGGATACGAGCCTGCAAACGTCGAGCGTCACGCCGGAGCTCCTCGACGCGGCTGGGCGGCTGGTGAAATTGCTCGGGCAGCCGAAGGACATCGGCGTGCTCGCTCCACTCGCGGAGCGGGAAATCCTGTACAGGCTTCTGCTTGGTGAACAGGGCAAGCGACTGAAACAGATCGCAATTGCCGAAAGCAAGGTGCAGCAGGTCAACCGCGCCATCGGCTGGATCAAGAAAAACTTCCGCGAACCGTTCCGCATCGAGACCGTGGCGGAAGAGGCGCGGATGAGCACGTCCGCGCTGCACGCGCATTTCAAGGCCGTGACCGCGATGAGCCCCCTGCAATACCAGAAGCAGCTCCGGCTTCAGGAAGCGCGGCGGATGATCCTGAGCGAGGCCGTGGACGCCGCGACCGCCGGGCACGCTGTCGGCTATGAGAGCCCGTCGCAGTTCTCGCGCGAATATGCCCGTACGTTCGGCGCGCCGCCGATGCGCGACATCGCGCGGATGAAGGCGATGCCGCCGCACTTCATGGAACTGGTGGTGTGAATACCGCGCCGGGCGGCGCGGCCTGAAACTACATCGTCTCCGGAATATCGCTCGCGGTGATGACGCGCGGGTCGGCCGCGCCTTCCGTGCGCAGGCGGCGGCCATGGCGTTCGCGCACACGGTCGAGCAAACGGCGCATGTCGCGGGCGTTGCCGAAATGCTTGTCGCGGGTAGCGTGGAGTTTCGCCACCGTCTTGCTGAGCGCGCCGAGGCCCTCGTCATCGAGCTGCCAGCCCGATTTAGCGGCGAACTGCTGGAACACTCTCACGAGTTCCTCGATCGTGTAATCCGGGAATTCCACGGTGCGGCCGACGCGGGAGCGCAGGCCTGAGTTCGAATCGAGAAATTCCCCCATCTCGTCGGAGTAGCCGGCGAGGATGACGACGAGCCGGTGGCGCTGGTCTTCCATCGCCTTGACGAGAAGATTGACGGCGTCGCCTCCGAAATCGCGCGGACTGTCTTTCTTGAACAGCGCATGCGCCTCGTCAATGAAGAGCACGCCGTCGATCGCGCTTGCGATCTTCGCTCTCAGGTTTTCTTCCGTCTTGCCGATATACGAACCGACGAGCGAACCGCGGTCGACTTCTATGAAGGTGTTGGTTTTCAGAAAGCCCATTTGCTGGAACATCGCGCCGCAAAGTCGTGCGACGGTCGTCTTTCCGGTTCCGGGGTTGCCGAGAAACGCCATATGCAAAGTCGGCATTTCTTCGACTGTTCCGCCTGCTTTCCTAATCTCCGCAATGGAGTAGGCGGCATCGTAGAGCGCCATCAGGTCAGCCTTGACGCTGTCAAGTCCAACGAGTGATTGCAGCTCGGCGAAAATTTCTTCAAAACTAGGCGGAGGAGCGGGCGGGGCGGGGGCCTGAATAGGCCTTGCGGCTTCCGCGGGTGGCGGATCGGGGTAGGCCTTCAAGGCGGCAACACGCTGTTCTTCCGGCGTGCGGCCTGTCGGGTCTTTCCAGACTTCTTCCCCATCCGCGATCCAGTAGCGGTTGTCGCTTGGGGGTAGTGCGTTGGACGACCAAGTCTTCACGGGGGCGGACCTCTATCGTCTGTATGTCCCCCATATACTCGACCTTGCCATGCTTCCGGAAGACCGGCCTTGTCCGGCGGCGGAGCTGAACCGTCTCGCGCTCAATGTGCCGACGGCAGAATTTTTCTTGTCAATGGTGCGGCTCGAGCCTGAAAAGTGTCACGTGCTCGGCGAGCAGCCGCTGCGCGAACATCTCGAGCAGAGCTATCTCGGGCCCTTGCAGGAGGGGCGGCGCTTCGTGCCGATCCCGCGCCTCATTCCAAAATCCCTGCTCGAAAAATTAAGCGAGTGGGAAGATTGGGAATGGCTGAAAAATTTCTGCCGTGAGGGCAGCCTCATTCCGTATCTCCTGTTTCTGAACAAGCCGGTGATGAAAGACGGCGAGCCGTATTTCACGTGCACGCTGCGATTCGGATTCGACGCGGATTACGTGCCGTGAGCGAGGGCGGCTGGCGCGCCTTCCGGGAGGCGAGCAAGCGCAAGGCGACGATGGAAACCGCGGCGGACGAACTGGACCGGCCGGTCAGCCGCCGCATCACGAGCCAGCTCGCGGATGGCGAGGCCGCGGAACTCGCGTCTCAGCCCGCTCCGGAGACGGAAGACGAGCCGCCGCCCGAAATCGCCGCCTGGAGTGCGCCGGTGGAAAAGCGGCCCGGATTGCCCCGTCGCATCGCGAGCAGGCTGAAGCGCGTGGCGCATTGGTATGTGCTCGCGATCGTGCCGGTCGCGGCGGGGGCGAGCCTGATGGCGGTGCGCGCGGGAGTGAACCCATATGCGCTGTGCCTGGAATGGTGGGACATTCTGTTCGGCACCGTTTTTCTGACGGCCTGTGTCCTTTTTCTCATTCTTGCCGTCTGGAAGGGATCGCAGGGCAATTGGCATCCCGGCGCGGGCGCGCTCATCGTTGCGGTCGCGGTGCTGCCTTTCTGGGTCGGAATCAATACCGCGTTCGCCAGCGCCTGCCGGGAAATTCCGCCGGCGCCGCTTCTCCTGCCGCCGCTGCCGCCGCTGATCGAGGTGCCGAACGTGCCCAAGCTCTGGCCCGCTCCTCTGCCCATGCCCCGGCCGTCGGGATTGTAGCGCGCGGGCAACAGCTTGTGGCGACGCTGTGGGATGGGACGCCGCGACCACGCTTTGGCCCCAAAGTGCAGGCTGTCTTAACCTGACGAAGCCGCGAGTCGCCTGGGCGTGCCGGCCCGCGGTCGTTGTCCGTTAACCTAGTGCATGTTACGCGGTTTGACGGCGGCGGGGGCTTTGCGTCCTGAGGGAAATTTGCAAGCGATGATGTCTTCCGGAATCTCCTGGCGCGGGGCTGCGCGGTTTTGCCTGGCGCTCTCGGCGCTGGCTCTGACGGCCAATGCCGCTTCCGCGCAGCAGAAGTTCGCCCAGGTCGAGTGGGAGCAGCGCTTCGACAGCGCCCCCGCTTCGGTGACGATGCCGAAAAGCTCGGTGCCGATCCTGAGCCAGCAAACTCTCGAAGCAAGCCAGGCCGCGCTTCAGCAATATATGGCCATCGAGCAGCAGGGCGGTTGGCCCATGATCCCGGAAGGTCCGGTGCTGAAGCTCGGCACGCGCCATCGGGACGTCGCGATCCTGCGTCAGCGCCTGACGGTCTCGGGCGATCTGCCCGCGAATGTCGGCACGGGTGATGTGTTCGATTCCTATGTCGACGCGGCTGTGAAGCGCTTTCAGGCGCGGCACGGGCTGATCGTCAACGGCGCCGTCGGTCCCGACAGCCGCGCGGCGATGAACGTGCCGGCGGGAACGCGCCGCCATCAGATTGAAACCAGCATCCAGCGGCTCACCGGCCTGACGAAGAAGCTCGACCGCCGTTTCGTGACCGTCAATCTTCCCGGCGCGCAGGTCGAGGCCGTGGCCGACGGCCAGGTCGAGCTCCGCCACACGGCGGTGGTCGGCAAGATCGATCGCGCCTCGCCGCAGCTTTCGGTGAAAATACAGGAAGTGAATTTCAATCCGTTCTGGACTGTGCCGACGTCGATCATCCGCAAGGATTTGATCCCGAAGATGCAGAAAGAGCCGGATTACCTGACCAAGAACAAAATCCGCATCTTCACGCAGAGGGGCGAACAGCTGCAGCCGGAGCAGGTGAACTGGCAGTCCGACGAGGCGATGGATTATCGCTTCACCCAGGATCCCGGCGACCTGAACTCGATGGGCTCGATGCGCCTCAACATGCCGAACAAGGACGGCGTGTACATGCATGACACGCCGTCCAAGGGCCTGTTCGGCGAGAATGCCCGGTTCCATTCCTCGGGCTGCGTGCGCGTGCAGAACGTGCGCGACCTTGCGGAATGGCTGTTGCGCGAAACGCCCGGCTGGGAGCGCCCGCAGATCGACGCCGCCATCAAGTCCGGCGAGCGCATCGACGCCAAGATCAAGGCCCCGGTCGCGGTCTATTGGGTCTACATCACGGCCTGGGCGGACGCCCAGGGCATCGTCCAGTTCCGCGACGACATCTACAATATCGACGGTGTCGGCCAAATCGCCGCCATCCAGTAATCCGGCCTCTCCGGGGCTGGGCGAGGTTTTCCTCGAACTGCATCCTATCGGCGGGAGCATGAAGGTTTCGGCCATTCATGCCGCCACCGGAGTCGAGGTCTCGGCCGTCGGCCCGGCCAATGCCGCGCGGGCCGACCTCCAAAGGCTGGCGATCAGGAAGCTCGAGCAGCGGCTGAGGCGGGAAGGCCGGTTGACGGATTAGGTCCCTGTCTATGTCAGGGCTGTACACCCCTCAGGCAAGGCTCGGCATTTCGGTCGGATTTGCGCCCGCCGCTCCGGCTCCGCCCGACGCCCAGGCGAAAGGTCCGAAACCGGAATCCTCTCGCGTGCAGGCGGCGCATGAATCCGTCCCGAATCCGCGTTAGGAAAACACACCCCTCGTATTCCCCTTGGCCCGGCGCTACCGGATATGGTAACCCGGCAGGCTTAATGAGCCGGACCGGGGTTTTCCCGGCCGACGGCTGGAGTTTTCTGAATGTCCGCGACAAACCCTGCCTACATGCCGAGCGCAAACGGCTTCTTCTCGTCTTCGCTCGACCAGGCCGATCCCGAAATCTTCGACGCCGTGCGCCTCGAGCTTGGCCGCCAGCGGGAAGAAATCGAGCTGATCGCCTCGGAAAACATCGTCTCCCAGGCGGTGCTGGAAGCCCAGGGCTCGGTCCTTACCAACAAATATGCCGAGGGCTATCCGGGCCGCCGCTATTACGGCGGCTGCCAGTATGTCGACATCGTCGAGCGGGTCGCGATCGAACGTGCCTGCCACCTTTTCAACGCCAAATTCGCCAATGTGCAGCCCCATTCCGGTGCGCAGGCGAACCAGGCGGTGTTCATGGCGCTGATGCAGCCGGGCGACACGTTCCTCGGCCTCAACCTCGCGGCCGGCGGACATCTGACGCATGGCTCGCCGGTGACGGTCTCCGGCAAATGGTTCAAGCCGGTGCCTTATAGCGTGCGGCCGGATACGCATCTCATCGATTACGACGAAGTCGAGAAGCTGGCGCACGAGCATAAGCCGAAGGTCATCATCGCCGGCGGCTCGGCCTATTCGCGCCAACCCGATTTCAAGCGTTTCCGCGAGATCGCGGATGAAGTCGGCGCAAAATTCTTCGTCGACATGGCGCATTTCGCCGGCCTCGTCGCGGGCGGCCAACACCCGAACCCGCTGGACTACGCGCACGTCGTCTCGACGACCACGCACAAGACGTTGCGCGGCCCCCGCGGCGGCATGATCCTGACCAATGACGAAGAACTGGCGAAGAAGATCAATTCCGCCGTGTTCCCCGGCCAGCAGGGCGGCCCGCTGATGCATGTCATTGCCGCCAAGGCGGTGGCATTGGGCGAAGCGCTGCGTCCGGACTTCAAGGTCTACGCAAAGAACGTGATCGAGAATGCAAAGGCGCTCTCGGAAAACCTTAAAGGCCACGGCTTCGACATCGTCTCGGGCGGCACCGACACCCATCTCGTTCTGGTCGATCTGCGTCCGAAGCGTCTTACCGGCCGCGTGACGGAAATCGCGCTCGGCCGCGCCAACATCACCTGCAACAAGAACGGCATTCCATTCGACCCGGAAAAGCCCATGATATCCTCCGGTATCCGTCTCGGCACGCCGGCTGGTACGACGCGCGGCTTCGGCGTCAAGGAGTTCCAGGAAGTCGGCGACATGATCGCCGAGGTTCTGAACGTCCTGTCCCAGAAGGGTGTCGAGGAAGACAGCCTGGTCGAGGGCAAGGTGCGCGAGAAGGCGAAGGCGCTGCTCGCGCGCTTCCCGATATACGAAAAGCAGTAATCACAAGGGGGCGGGATGCGGTGTCCTTATTGCAGCAGTCTCGATACCCAGGTGAAGGATTCGCGTCCGACCGAGGATGAGACGGCGATCCGGCGCCGCCGGGTCTGCTCGGCCTGCGAGCGTCGTTTCACGACCTTCGAACGTGTGCAGCTTCGCGAACTCGGCGTCATCAAGCGCTCGGGCCGGCGCATTCCGTTCGAGCGCGACAAGCTGGAGCGTTCGGTCGAGATCGCCCTTAGAAAACGCCCGGTCGAGCAGGAACAGATCGAGCAGCTTGTTTCGCGCGTCGTGCGCAAGCTTGAAGGGCTCGGCGAAAACGAAGTGCAGTCTTCCATCATCGGCGAATTTGTGATGGAGGAACTGAAGGCCGTGGACGATGTTGCGTATGTACGATTCGCCTCGGTCTACAGGGATTTCCGCGAAGCGCGCGATTTCGAGACGGCCATCGCCGAACTCGCCAACGAGAACACCGCCGCGACGAGACCGTGACATGGCCGCCGGGACCGACCTGGTGGAGGCGGGGCTGGACGACGATGGCCGTTTCATGTCGGCGGCGATCCATCTCGGAACGCGCGAACTCGGCCACGCCTGGCCGAACCCGTCCGTCGGCGCCCTGGTCGTAAACAACGGCGTGGTGGTCGGGCGTGGCTGGACCAAGGCCGGCGGGCGGCCGCATGCCGAGACTGTGGCGCTCGCCGAGGCCGCCGATGCCGCTCGCGGCGCGACCCTCTATGTCAGCCTCGAACCCTGCTCCCATCACGGCCGCACGCCCCCTTGCGCGGATGCGATTATCACGGCTGGAATTTCGCGGGTTGTTTCGGCGCTTGAAGATCCGAATCCGCTGGTCGGCGGGCAGGGCTACGAACGGCTGCGCGCGGCGGGGATCGACGTCGCCGAGAACGTGCTGCGCGCCGAGGCCGTAAGGGTACACGCCGGACACCTAAGCAGAGTTACGAGGAAACGCCCTTATATTACTCTGAAGCTTGCGGTTTCTTCGAACGGCAAAGCCGCGTTGGCGGGTCGTCGTCCGGCGCCGATCACCGGCGAGGCGGTACGCGATATTGTGCATCTGATGCGCTCGCGGACAGATGCGATCGCGGTCGGGATCGGCACGGTGATCGCCGACGACCCGCTTCTGACCTGCCGTCTGCCCGGGATGGAAGACCGTTCTCCGCTGCGCGTCGTGTTCGATTCCGGGTTGCGGCTTCCATTGACGTCCCAACTGGTGACGAGCGCGCGGGAAGTGCCGGTCTGGGTCGTGGCGGGGGACGGTGCAAGCCGGGATGCCGAACGCACGCTCGCACCGCACGGAATCGAAGTGATCCGTGCGCCCCTGACGAATGAGGGGGTTGATGTCCCCTATGCTCTGGGCGAACTCTCGAGGCGCGGCATTACGCGGCTGATGGTCGAGGGCGGGCCGCTTTTGGCGGCGGCGTTCCTGGAGGCCGGTCTCGTCGACGAGGCGGTGGTCTTTCAAAGCCCCGATCCTCTCGGAGCGGACGCGATCGACGCCCTTTTCGGCCCGCATGCGGTGGTGTTTGCGCAGGCGGGCTTTAACCTTCGCGAAAAGCACGATGCGGGCGAGGACACGATGTTCGTGTATGAGCGGGACTGATGTTTACTGGGATTGTCAGCGAGATCGGCGAGATCGTGTCCACCGAGCCGGACGGCACGGTGCTGCGGCTTGTCCTGGCATGCACCTTTGATCCCGACGGCGTGGCGCTCGGGGCGTCGATTGCCTGCTCCGGGGTGTGCCTGACGGTAACGGGAATAGAGGTCGGCGCGGACGGGCGGACGCTTCTGGGTTTCGACGCCGGGCCGGAAACGCTCGCCGTCACCACCGCGGGAAGCTGGAGCGCGGGAACACGGCTGAACCTCGAACGCGCACTCAGGGTCGGCGACGAGCTCGGCGGGCATATCGTGTCCGGCCATATCGACGGAATTGCCCGCATCACCGGTCGCGAGGATCTCGGCGAGGCGGTCCATTTTACCTTCGCCGTGCCCCCCGAACTCGCGCGCTTCATCGCACCGAAGGGCTCGGTCTGCCTCGACGGCACCTCGCTCACCGTGAACGTCGTGGACGGGATGCGTTTCACGTCCATGCTGATCCCGCACACGCTTGCCGTGACGACCTGGGCGGCGCGGCAACCGGGCGACAGCGTCAATCTCGAAGTAGATCAGATGGCGCGCTATGCGGCGCGTCTTGCAGAGGCCGATAGCCTCCGCTAAGCCGCGTATCCCGGACACGTCAGGCAAAGCCGAACGCCGATCCGGGATCCAGGAATTGAGTTGCGGCGCAGCCGCATTTTTTGAATGTGCGGCTTCGCCGCGAGTTTGTGATGGACCCCGGATCACGCGATGCGCTTCGCGCACGCGGCCTGGGGATTTGAGGAAAAGCATGGCCGTTCCACAGCGCCGCGAGGCGGGGTCGCAACCGATCCGCGCGCACATCCTGATCGTCGAGGCGCGCTTCTACGAAGCGCTGGCCGACGAGCTTCTGCGCGGCGCGGAAGCGCGTCTGAAGGCGGCCGGCGCGACCTACACGAAAATCACAGTGCCGGGGGCTCTGGAAATTCCGGGCACGGCGGCGATGGCGCTCGACGTTGCAGACGACGAAGATGCGCCGTTCGACGGCGTGGTGGCGCTCGGCTGCGTGATCCGCGGCGAGACCTACCATTTCGAAATCGTGGCCAATGAAAGCTCGCGCGGCCTGATGGACCTTTCGGTCCGCCGGGCCATCCCGGTCGGCAACGGCATCCTGACGGTCGAGAACGAAGAGCAGGCCTGGGCGCGCGCCCGGACCGGCGAAGGCGACAAGGGCGGCGGCGCGGTGGAAGCCGTGCTGACCGTAATCCGCGCGACCCGCACCTTCGCCTCAAGCCTGGAGGCCTAAGATGTCACGTGAAAAACGTTCGGCCTCCCGCCTCGGCGCGGTGCAGGCACTTTACCAGATGGACATCGGCGGCGCCGCGATCTCCGACGTGTTCGCGGAATTCGAGAGCCATTGGCTCGGCCGCGAAGTCGACGGCGATGCCTACAAGCCGGCCGAGGTCGCGTTCTTCCGCGATATCGTCGAGGGCGTGGTGCGCGATCAGATGACGCTCGACAAGGGCATCGACGCTGCTCTTGCGAAGGGCTGGCCGCTGAAGCGGATCGAGGCGATCCTGCGCGCCGTGCTGCGGGCGGGAGCCTATGAACTTGCCAACCGCAAGGATGTTCCGGCGCGCGTTGTCATTACGGAATATGTCGATGTCGCCAACGCTTTCGTCGACAAGGACGAAGCGGGGATGACGAACGCGGTGCTCGACAATCTGGCACGCGATCTGCGCGCCGACGAGTTCGAGAGCGCCGCACGATGACGAAGGGCGGGCGGCCTGACGAAGATGGGCTGATCGCCCGCTACTTCCGGCCGCTTGCGACCGCGCCCGGCGCGGCGCGGCTGCTCGACGACGCGGCGAGCTATCGGGCGCCCGACGGTTATGAGTTGATCCTGACGACCGATGCGATCGTCGCGGGCGTGCACTTCTTCGCCGACGACCCTCCCGATGCGGTGGCTCGCAAGGCGCTGCGGGTCAACCTCTCCGATCTCGCCGCCAAGGGCGCCGCGCCCGCCGGCTATCTGCTGACCATCGCGCTGACCGAAGACTGGTCCGAGGATTGGCTGGAAAGTTTCTGCGAAGGGCTGTCGTCCGACCAGGAGGAGTTCGGCATTTCGCTTTACGGCGGCGACACGGTGCGCACGCCCGGCCCGCTGTTCATCTCGGTGACGGCATTCGGCCTCACGCCGGAAGGGCGCGTGCCGCGCCGCACGAAAGCGGCCGTCGGACAGAAACTTTATGTCACCGGAACGGTGGGCGATGCGGCGCTCGGGCTGAAGATCAGGCTCGACGGCACACTCAAATCCCGCTGGGGGCTCAACGCCGCGGAAACCGAGCATCTGCTCGACCGTTATCTCTTGCCCGAGCCGCGCCTGAAGGCGGCGGCCCTGGTCGCGGAATTCGCGACGGCGGCGATGGATGTCTCGGACGGGCTCGCGGGCGATCTCGGACGGATGTGCGCGGCCTCCGAGGTCGGCGCGGTGCTGGATGCCGGGCGCGTGCCGCTGTCGGCGGCGGCGCGAAAGGCCGTCGAAACCGATCCGTCGGCGCTGCCCTCCGTGCTGACCGGGGGCGACGATTACGAGGTTCTGGCGACGGTCGATGCGGACCGGGCCGAGGATTTCGAGCGTGCGGCGAAAAACGCCGGCGTCGCGGTGACCGAGATCGGACAGATCGTGGCGCCGTTCAGCGGCCGGGTGCGGGTCGAGCGGGTAGGGCAGACTTTAGTGCTGGACCGGCTGGCGTTCCGGCATTTCTGACGAACCCGCATGAGTTCCGACGCTGCCCGCATCTCCGGCCTTTACGAGCGCCACGCGGAGGCCTTCGACCGGGAGCGTGGCAGGCATTTGTTCGAGCGCGCTTGGCTCGACCGCTTCCTGGCTCTCCTGTCGCCCGATGCGTCCGTACTCGATCTCGGATGCGGATCAGGCGAACCCATCGCACGCTACTTCATCGAAAGCGGCTGCCGCGTTACAGGTGTGGATACCTCTGTTTCCCTCGTCGATCTGTGCAAGCAGCGTTTTCCGGATCATGAATGGAACGTGGGCGATATGCGGACCCTGCCGCCGGGCCGGGGCTTTCAGGGCATCGTCGCCTGGGACAGCTTCTTCCATCTGACCCATGACGATCAGAGGCGGATGTTCCCGGTGTTCCGGGAGAATTCGGCGCCCGGGGCGGCGTTGATGTTCACGAGCGGTCCGGCCCACGGCGAAGCCATAGGAACATTTCAGGGCGAGCCCCTTTATCACGCCAGTCTCGATGCCCGGGAATACCGCTCCTTGCTCAACACGAGCGGCTTCGACGTTGTGGCTCACGTCGCGGAGGACCCGGCGTGTGGGAACCACACAATATGGCTTGCGCGGCTGAGGTAGCGTTCGTCCGATTCCCGAGACGCGGAGCAGTTATATGTCCCTTCCCGATAAAGCCTTTCCCGTGTCCTGGGATCAGTTTCACCGCGACGCGCGTGCGCTCGCTTTGCGTCTTGCCGGCCTCGATCGTGAATTCAAGGCGATTATCTGCATCACGCGCGGCGGGCTCGTGCCCGCGGCGATCATTTCGCGCGAACTGGACATCCGCCTCGTCGAGACAATCTGCCTTGCCTCCTATCACGACTACGCGACCCAGGGCGAGATGACGCTCCTCAAGGGCATTGCTCCCGAGCTTTCGGCGGACGGGGGCGAAAACGTGCTTGTCATCGACGACCTGGCCGATACGGGAAAGACGGCCTCCGAAGTGCGCGCCGTGCTGCCGAAAGCGCATATCGCCTGCGTGTACGCCAAGCCGTTGGGTGCTCCGGCGGTCGATACTTTCGTCCTCGAAGTCAGCCAGGACACCTGGATCTATTTCCCCTGGGATATGGGATTTACCTATCAGGAGCCGATCGCCAAGGCGCCACGCAGTTAAACCCTTGAGATAGCTCCGCTCCCGGATTGCAGCTTGTGCGAAGCTCTGGCAGTCTCCCGTCCGTCGCGGCGGGTTCGGGGCCGACGAAATAAAACCAACAAACCGAACATTTGGGGGAGTGGAGCCGTCCGGCTTCGAACGCACAAGGACACGTAAATCATGCTCGCATTGTGGGGGATTATCGGCGCCGGCGCGCTCGCGCTTCTTTATGGCGTCTGGACTATTCAAAGTATTCTGAGAGCGCCGGCCGGCAACAAGAAAATGCAACAGATCGCGGGTGCGATCCAGGAAGGCGCGCAGGCCTATCTGAAGCGGCAATACATGACGGTCGGCGCCGTCGGCGCGGTGATCTTCGTGATCGTCGCGTTTCTGCTGTCGCCGATCGCCGCCGCGGGCTTTGCCATCGGCGCGATACTGTCCGGCGCAGCCGGCTTTATCGGCATGAACGTCTCGGTGCGCGCGAACGTACGTACGGCACAGGCCGCTACGAAAAGCCTTGCGGGTGGCCTCGACATCGCGTTCCGCGCGGGCGCGGTCACCGGCATGCTGGTCGCGGGCCTCGCTCTGCTTGCGGTCGCCGGTTATTACGCGTTCCTGACGCACTATCTCGGCTACCAGCTCGGCGATCGGGCGATCGTCGACGGTCTCGTGGCGCTCGGCTTCGGCGCCTCCCTCATCTCGATCTTCGCCCGTCTCGGCGGCGGCATCTTCACCAAGGGTGCGGATGTCGGCGGCGATCTCGTCGGCAAGGTCGAAGCCGGCATTCCGGAGGACGATCCGCGCAACCCGGCGACCATCGCCGACAATGTCGGCGACAATGTCGGCGACTGCGCGGGCATGGCGGCGGACCTGTTCGAGACCTATGCGGTGACGGTCGTCGCCACGATGGTTCTCGGCTCGATCTTCTTCGCCGGAACGGCACTTCTTGAAAGTGCGCTGCTCTATCCGCTCGCAATCTGCGGCGTCTGTATCGTCACCTCGATCATCGGCACCTTCTTCGTCAGGCTCGGCGCGTCGCAGTCCATCATGGGCGCGCTCTACAAGGGCCTGATCGCGACCGCGCTGCTCTCGGTCGTCGGTCTCGGCGTGGTGACGCATTTCGTTCTCGGCTTCGACACGGTGATCGCCACGTCGCGCGGCCTCAGCTTCACCGGCTGGGACCTGTTCTTCTGCGGTGTTGCGGGTCTCGCCGTCACGGGCCTCATCGTCTGGGTGACGGAGTACTACACCGGCACGCCGTTCCGTCCGGTGCAATCCATCGCCTCGGCTTCGGTCACGGGCCACGGCACAAACATCATCCAGGGTCTGGCGATCTCGCTTGAATCGACGGCCCTGCCGGCGCTCATCATCATCGCCGGCATCATCGTCACCTATTCGCTGGCGGGCCTGTTCGGCATCGCCATCGCGGTCACGACCATGCTTGGCGTCGCGGGCATGGTGGTGGCGCTCGATGCGTTCGGTCCGGTGACCGACAATGCGGGCGGCATCGCGGAGATGGCCGGCCTCCCGAAGGAAGTGCGTCACACGACCGACGCGCTCGACGCGGTGGGCAACACGACCAAGGCGGTGACGAAGGGTTACGCGATCGGCTCCGCCGGTCTCGGCGCGCTCGTCCTGTTCGCGGCGTATACGGAAGACCTGAACTACTTCATCGCGAATTCGGCGCAGTTCCCGTACTTCCAGGGTGTCACGCTCGATTTCTCGCTGGCCAATCCGTATGTCGTCGTCGGGCTCCTGTTCGGCGGGCTTCTGCCGTACCTGTTCGCCAGCATGGGCATGACGGCGGTCGGACGTGCAGCCGGCGCCGTGGTCGAGGAAGTGCGGCGCCAGTTCAAGGCCGACAAGGGCATCATGAAGGGCACCTCGCGACCCGATTACGGCCGCGCGGTCGACATGCTGACCAAAGCGGCGATCAAGGAAATGGTGGTCCCGTCGCTTCTGCCGGTGCTGTCGCCGATCGTCGGCTACTTCGTCATCCTTGCCATCGCCGGCAAATCGGCGGCGTTCTCGGCCGTCGGCGCGATGCTGCTCGGCGTGATCGTCAACGGCCTGTTCGTCGCCATCTCCATGACGGCGGGCGGCGGTGCCTGGGACAATGCCAAGAAGTACATCGAAGACGGCCATCACGGCGGCAAGGGCTCGGAAGCCCACAAGGCCGCGGTGACGGGCGACACCGTCGGCGACCCCTACAAGGACACGGCGGGCCCCGCCGTGAACCCGATGATCAAGATCACGAACATCGTGGCGCTTCTGCTTCTGGCTGTGCTCGCGCACGGGTGAGGGCGCAAGCCTGAAAATGAAAAAGCCCCGCTTCGGCGGGGCTTTTTTGTTTTACTGCCGAGGGTCGGCTTTAGTCTTTCTTGTTGAAGCTCAGCAGGCCGAGCATCTGGCCAATGAGCGACCGTTCGACGCCGGTGGTCGGGGTCTTGCGGCTGATGAAGTCGAACACGATGCCGTCCTGCAGACCGTAATTGGCGACGCTGGACACCTTGCGGTCCTTGTCGAAATAGACCGCGATGACGCGTCGATCGGTGATCGTGGGTTTCATGAAGCGCATCTGCCGCTTCTCGGTCTGGGAGATGTAATAATAGACCTCGCCGGAGACGGTGGCTGTGGTCGAGGGCGTGCCGAGCACGACCATGACCTGCTCCTGGCTTGATCCGGGCGTGATCTGCTCCAGCGCCGCGTCCGACGGCATGTAGCCGCGCACCTGGGTGGTGGACACAGTCTGGCAGGCCGACAGCACAAGCGCGACCGAAGCCACGAGAACAGGAACCGCGGCGCGGCGAAGCGAACTCTTCATTCCCCCAACCCTTTCCTCGACGGCGGACTTGCCCGCCGGGGCGTCATGCCCTAACCCGCCCCAACGGCATTCGCAACGGCGCTGCCGGGGAGAGCCTTATGATCTTTCGCCTGTTCCGGTCCCGAGAGGACCGAATGCGTGTGCACGCGATCTATGCCGAGATCGTGGCGCAGGCGCGGCAGCCGGCCTTCTATTCCCATCTCGGCGTTCCGGACACGCTCGAAGGCCGCTACGAGATGCTGATGCTGCATGCGTTTCTTTACATGCACCGCCTGAAGGACGACGCCGAACCGGTGAAGGATATGGCGCAAAAAGTTTTCGATTTGATGTTCTCCGACATGGACCGCTCGCTACGCGAACTCGGTGTCGGCGACCTGACCGTACCGAAGAAGATCAAGAAAATGGCGCAGGCCTTTTATGGACGTGCCTCGGCCTATGACTCGGCTCTGGACCAGAGCGCCGCGGCATTGGCGGACGCCGTGCTGCGGAATGTGTTTTCGGGCGAGGCCTCGGCCAAAGCAAATGCCGGGGCCGTTGCCGCTTATATAAAGAACGCCGCCGAGGTCCTGGCCAAACAGGGCGCCGATGCGTTGACGACTACGGGGCCGGTGTTTCCGGCGCCGGTTGCGTCGAAAAAGGGGAGAGCGGGATGAGCGATCTGCCGTTCAGTCGTCCGGTTTCGGTGAAAGATGTGTCGGCCACCGGCACCCGGATCGCGATTTCCGCCGAGCCGAACGAGCGTGCGGCCCTGGCGGTGATGCTGAAGCTTCCCGACGTGAAGCGCCTGGAAGCACGGTTCGAGGTCAAGCCATGGGGAAGGGACGGTCTCGCGATCACAGGCGTGATCGAGGGTGAGGTCACACAGATCTGCGGTGTGACGCTTGAGGAGTTCCAGGCACCGGTCCGCGAAGAGGTGGACGTGCACTTCCTGGGCGAAGAGGCAAAACCGCGTCAGGAAGAGGTTCCGGGGGCGGAATATGAGACCGATCTCGATGCTCCCGACACGCTGCTGAACGGCCGTGTCGATCTGGGGGCGCTTGCGGCGGAGCATCTGGCGCTCGGCCTCGACCCCTATCCCAGGAAGCCGGAACTGGCGGCGGAAGAGCCCCCGGAAGACGAGCCGAAACCCGCGACCCATCGGCCATTTGCCGGGCTCGACAAGCTGGTGGCGACGGCCAAACCCAAGAAAAGCTGAGCCGCTATAGTTGTTTAGCCCAAAGGGTTGCGCGCGGGCGGGCAATGGTTATTGTCCCGGCGCTTCCCGCGAGGCGCGCGGAAATCGCGGCGCCATACGGACCGGAACCCACTTTCTCTATGCCCGAACCTGTTCGATTTGCGCTTGATGCCATGGGCGGCGACCACGGCCCGTCCGTCATTGTGCCGGGCGCGGCGATCGCGCTCGAACGCAAACCCGACTCTCTTTTCACGTTTTTCGGCGACGAGAAACTGATCGCGCCGCTGCTCGACGCGCGCCCGGCGCTGAAGGCTGCATCGACCGTCGTGCACACAGACGTCGCGGTGCGTATGGACGACAAGCCGAGCCAGGCGCTGCGCGCCGGCCGCAAGACGTCGAGCATGTGGCTCGCAATCGACGCGGTGAAAGCAGGCGCGGCGGATGTCACGGTCTCGGCGGGCAATACCGGTGCGCTGATGCTGATGTCGACGCTTAATCTCCGCACGATGGCCGGCGTCGAACGTCCGGCGCTTGCCGCGATCTGGCCGACTTTGCGCGGTGAATCCATCGTGCTCGATATGGGCGCGACCATCGGCGCGGATGCGCGCCAACTGGTCGACTTCGCCGTGATGGGCGGAGCGATGGCCAAGATCGTGTTCGATCTCGATCGGCCGACCGTCGGCCTTCTCAATGTCGGCGTCGAAGAGATGAAGGGTATCGAGGACGTGAAGGGCGCCGCGGCGATTCTGCGCGCGCACGACGGCGACCTCATCTATCACGGCTTCGTCGAGGGCGACGATATCGGCAAGGGCACGGTGGATGTCGTCGTGACAGAAGGCTTCACCGGCAATATCGCGCTGAAGACGGCCGAGGGGACCGCGCGCCAGATCGGCTCGTTCCTGCGCTCGGCCATGGCGTCGAGCTGGCGCAACAAGCTCGGCTATCTGCTCGCAAAACCTGCGTTCGACGCGTTGCGCGCGCGGATGGACCCCAACAATTCCAACGGCGCGGTGTTCCTCGGCCTGAACGGCGTCGTCATCAAAAGCCATGGCGGCACCAACGCCGAAGGTTTTGCCGCCGCCGTCGAAGTCGGCCATGACATGGCCCGCTATGAACTACTCGCAAAGATTTCGGCCGGTTTGAGAGATTATGACCGGACGCGGGATATGCCCGCAGCAGGAGCCGCCTCATCGTGACTGTAAAGCGTTCCGTCGTGCTCGGTGTGGGGAGCGCGCTGCCCGCGCGCGTCGTCACCAATGAAGAACTCACCAAAAAGGTCGAGACGTCGGACGAGTGGATCGTCCAGCGCACCGGCATCCGTCAGCGTTACATCGCGGGCGAAGGCGAAACGAGCTCGACGCTCGGTCTCCAGGCGGCGGAAGCGGCGCTGAAAGATGCCGGCAAGACGGCCGACGACATCGACCTCGTGATCGTCGCGACGACGACGCCCGACCTGACCTTTCCGTCCACCGCGACACAGATCCAGTCCAGGCTCGGCATGTTCCACGGCGCGGCGTTCGACGTGCAGGCCGTGTGCTCGGGCTTCATTTACGGCGTCACAATCGCCGACAAGTTTCTGTCGTCGGGAAGTCACAAGCGCGCGCTCGTGATCGGCGTCGACACGTTGTCGCGGATTCTCGATTGGAACGATCGCACGACCTGCGTCCTGTTCGGCGACGGCGCGGGCGCGGTCGTCCTGGAAGCTCAGGACCAGCCAGGCGATGTGAAGACCGATCGCGGTGTATTGACGACGCATCTCCGTTCGGACGGACGCCACGGACCGAAGCTCTGCGCGACCGGCGGACCTTCGTCCACCGGCACTGTCGGTACGCTGACCATGGAAGGCAAGGAAGTCTTCAAGCACGCCGTCGGCATGATCACCGACGTGATTTTCGACGCTTATAAGGCCACCGGGTTCGCCTCGGCGGATCTCGATTGGTTCGTGCCGCACCAGGCCAACAAGCGCATCATCGATTCCAGCGCCGGCAAGCTGGGGATAGCCCCCGAAAAGGTGGTCATCACCGTCGACCGCCACGGCAATACCTCCGCCGCCTCCATCCCCCTTGCACTCGCCGTGGCCTATGGCGATGGCCGCATCAAGAAGGGTGATCTTGTGATGTTGGAGGCGATGGGCGGCGGTTTCACATGGGCGTCGGCTCTTCTGCGCTGGTGATGATTCTCCGTTGACCATTTGTAGAAGAAGTCTAGGCTCCTCCTTGTGGTAACAAACAAAAACCCGTTCCGAGAGGAAGAACCGATGGCCACAAAGACCGTGACACGCGCCGACCTCAGCGAGGCCGTGTATCAAAAAGTGGGGCTTTCCAGGACAGAATTGTCCGCGCTCGTCGAAATGGTACTCGACGAAATTGCGGATAGCCTGGAGCAGGGCGAAGTCGTGAAATTGTCGTCTTTCGGTTCTTTCGTCGTGCGGCCGAAGGGCCAGCGCGTCGGTCGCAATCCGAAGAGCGGACAGGAAGTACCGATCCCGCCGCGCAAGGTGCTGGTGTTCAAGCCCAGCAATATCCTCAAAGGCAGAATCAATGGGGAAGTTGTGACCGGCGAGGATTGATCTGCATCAATGGGGAAGTTGTAACCGGCGAGGATTGATCCGCCGGGCGAATCGTTATCGGCTTGGAGCGTGGGTATGACGAAGTCTCCAGACGCCTTTCGGACGATCAGTGAGGTCGCAGACGACCTCGATCTGCCGCAACATGTGCTGCGTTTCTGGGAAACGCGCTTCAGCCAGATCAAGCCGCTGAAGCGCGGCGGCGGGCGGCGTTATTACCGCCCGGACGACGTGATGCTTCTGCGCGGCATCAAGCATCTGCTGTACGGCGAGGGCTACACGATCAAGGGCGTGCAGCGCATTCTGCGGGAGCAGGGTTTGCGGCACGTCATGGGTCTGTGGCGCGACGAGGTGTCGGAGCCGGAGAGCGCGGATGACGCCCCGCCGCGTAGCCACGAGGCCTATGCGCCGAAGCCCGAGCGGCCGGCGCACGGACTGGAACCCCTGTTCGCACCCGGCGACGAAGGACCGGCGGCCTTTGCCCGGCCGGGCGTTGCCGCGGTAACCGCACGGCGGCCGAACTTCGAGCCGATTCTGGACGACGAGGAGGACGGTGACGAACCCGCGCCCGAGGATGAGGTCGAGGCACCGCCTACAGCCGCGGCTGCACCGTCGGCCGCTTTCTCCGGCGATGTACGCAAGAAACTGGAACAGACGCTGAGGGAACTGACCGAACTTCGCCATGTCCTCGACGGGACCGGCTGAGAACGCTTCCGTTCAAATCAGATGGGCCAAGGCAGATGGGGATAGTGGCCGCTCAGTCACAGACTCCATCGCCGTACAGCCCTAGAGTGCCCCCAATCCCGGGGGCATGTTTTCATGTTTCGGATCTGGCGGCTCGCGGCGCTTTTTATGCTTGCCTCGATTTCGGGCGTCTCCGCGCATGACTGGTCCGGCTTCTATTTCGGCGCGCGGGCCGGATACGGCTCAACGGATTTCGACGGACACGAGACGGTCGTCGATTTCTTCGGCGATGAGTTTCAGGCGAGCACCGGGCCCGGCGTAATCTCGCTCGACGAATTTTTCTCCCTTGCCGAAACTTCGAACTGCGGCTGCGCTGTGATCGACACCGACGGCTTCGTGAACGGATTCCAGGCCGGCTACAACTGGCAGAACGGGCGTTTCGTTTTCGGCATCGAGGCCGCCGCGACGCGCGTGAGTTTCGATGCCTCCGAGGTCTCATTAGGAGGCTTTCTCGGTGAGACGACCTCGACGGGAGAAATCGCGGACGGCATGATGCTCGAGGATACGTTCTTCGCCATCGGGACCGTGACGACGTTTCGCGGCCGGGCGGGCATGGCGTTCGACAGATTGCTGGTGTTCGGATCGGCCGGTCTCGCGGTCGCGAAGGCCACGGCCTACGTCAACGCTATCGCAGCCGTTGGGATGCCACACTTCGGGCGATCAGGGCACGAGCTTCCTCAGCGAAATTTTACGGCCGCGAGAGGGTCTTCGGCGTAACTCTTGGGCTCGGCGCCGAATATGCCCTGACGGATAAGATCTCACTCTCCTTCGACTACCAGCATATCGAGCTCGGCGGCCTCGATCTCGAAGGCGAGATGCTTCCGAACTTCGACCTCGAAACGCGGGAACTGGATGTCGGTCTCGATCTGGTTCAGGCCGGGGTGAACTTCCGCTTCTAGGGAACGAGCCCGCTCGGGACGCAGCTCAGTCGCTTTCGACCAGCCTGGCAAGCTTTGCCAGCACCAGCCGCCAGCCCATCTCGTTGTCTTCGGGGGCTACGCCGGGCGGCCAATTCCGGCTGTTGCGGTTATGTTTGGTGTCTAGCCTCGGATGAGACGAATTCCATCCTTCCAAAAATCGCATTCATGCTCTAGGGCTTTCCGCGTCGGGGCGTAGCGCAGCCCGGTTAGCGCACCTGTCTGGGGGACAGGGGGTCGTGGGTTCAAATCCCGCCGCCCCGACCATTATTGCTTTCATACCTGCCAGGGTAACCATGACCGCCGCTTCCCCTCCCGCGACGTTCTCTCTGCGCGACCGTCTCACGACCTTTCTCGACGCTCCGCCGTTCCAGACGGCGATTATCGTCCTCATCCTCATCAACGCCGTGGTCTTCGGGCTGGAGGCGATACCGCCCGTGGTCGAACAGGCGGGGCCTTTGCTGGCCTTGCTCGACGGTGTGATTCTCTGGGTCTTTGTGATCGAGATCGTCGTCCGCCTCGGCATATTCGGGCCGGTCAGGTTTTTCCGAGATCCGTGGTCGGTGTTCGACTTCCTGGTGATCGGCGTCGCGCTTCTGCCGGCGAGCGGAAGCCTGTCGGCGCTGCGGGCGCTCCGCGTGCTGCGGGTGCTGCGTCTGGTGTCGGTGATGCCGTCGCTCAGGGCCGTGGTCGACGCACTGCTGCGGGCGCTGCCGTCGATGGCCTCAGTCGCGGCGCTGCTCGCGCTCGTTCTCTACGTCGGCGCGGTGATCGCGACCAAGCTCTTCGGCGCGACCTATCCGGAGCGGTTCGGCGATCTCGGCAATTCGCTGCTGACCATGTTCCAGATCCTGACCCTCGAGGGTTGGCCGGACATCATGCGCGAAGTCCTGACCACGCATCCCTGGGCGTGGCTGTTCTTCGTGCCGTTCGTGCTGATTGCGACCTTCGCGATCCTGAATCTCGTCGTCGCGGTGATCGTCGAGTCGATGCAGAGCGGCGTCAAAGCCGCGGTTGAAGAAGACAAGCAGCGCGATGAAGAACTGCGCGCAGTCGAAGAGGACATCGGCGCGACCTTGCGCGCGATCCGCCGCGACATCGCGGCTCTGAAGGCGGGAGCGCACCGGGGCCGAGACCAAGCCGCAGGCCGGGACGGCCAAGCGCAAGAAGAAGAAATAGGCGGGATCACATGGAAGTGCGGGATTCGAACGGGGCACTTCTGGTGGATGGCGACACCGTCACCGTCATAAAGGATCTGAAGGTGAAGGGCACGTCCGTGACCGTAAAGCGCGGCACGGTGATCAAGGGCATCCGCCTCTCCAGCGAGACCGAGATCGAATGCCGGATTGAAAAGGTCAAAGGCCTCGTGCTCAAGACCGAGTTCCTGAAGAAAGCCTGACCCCAGCCGGCCGTTCTGGCCGGACGCGCTTCGACCCGCTAAACCGGGCAGGGGATTTCCTGGAGGGATTCGACGGTGTGGCGCAATGCGGCTTCGGTCGGCGGGCTGACGCTCGTCTCGCGCCTGTTCGGCTTCGTGCGCGATATCGCGATGGCGGCTCTACTAGGGGCCGGACCACTCGCCGACGCCTTCATGGTGGCATTCCGGCTGCCGAACCATTTCCGGGCGATCTTTGCCGAAGGCGCGTTCAACGCCGCTTTCGTGCCGCGCTACGCGTCGGTGCTGACCACGGACGGCGCCGAGGGCGCGCGGCGGTTCGCCGGGACGATCTGCTCGATCATCATTGTTGTGCAGATTGCGCTTCTGATCGTGGCGCTGCTCGGCATGCCCTGGGTCGTGACTTTGCTTGCGCCGGGCTTCGCCGACGACCCCGAAAAGTTTGCCACGACGGTTGAGCTAACGCGCATAACATTTGGATATCTAGCGCTTATTTCCGTAACGACTCTTGTGTCCGGGATGCTGAACGCCCACGGCCGCTTCGCCGCGGCCGCGGCGGCGCCGATCCTTCTCAACATCTGCATGATAGCCGCTCTGGTCATGGCGCCGTGGTTTCCGACCGCCGCGCATGCGCTGGCCTGGGGTGTCCTGGTCTCGGGCGCGGCGCAGCTCTTCTATGTGCTGCTCGATCTTAAAAAGGCCGGGGAGGCCCTGCGGCTCGCGCGGCCGGAACTCACTCCGGACGTGCGAAAATTCTTGCGTGCGTTCGGGCCGGCCGTCGTCGGATCGGCGGGCGTGCAGTTGGCGATGTTCGCCGACACGATCATTGCGAGCTTCCTTCCGTCGGGCTCGGTTTCGTATCTCTATTATGCCGATCGTCTGTACCAGCTGCCTCTGGCCGTGGTCGGAATCGCGATCGGCGTCGTGCTTTTGCCGGACCTGTCGAAAAAGGTGGCGGCCGGCGACGAGCAGGGCGCGCGGCGCGGACTGAACCGGGCGCTCGAGGGCATCGTCGTGCTGACATTGCCCTGCGTCGCGGTGTTCCTCCTCATGTCCGAGCAAGTGCTCGGCCTGCTGTTCGCGCGCGGCGCGTTCGACCAGGCGGCGGTTCTCGGGTCGGCGCGGGCGCTCGAAGCCTATGCGGTGGGATTGACGGCCATCGTCGCGCTCAGGGCCTTTACGCCGGCGTTTCATGCGCGCGGAGACACGTCGACGCCGGTAAAGGCGCTCGGCCTATCGATCGTGGTCAATATCGCGCTGAAGATCGCGCTGGTCGGCACGCTCGCCCATGCCGGTCTTGCGCTCGCGACGGCGGTAGGCGCCTGGGTCAATGCGGTGCTGCTCGCATTTCTGCTGGCGCGGCGCGGCATGTTCGCGCCGGACCGCAGATTGATCCGCATGGCCTCGGTGGCTTTGGCGGCGACGTTCGCGCTGGCGGCGGTACTAGTCGGGCTGGAGCCGTATGCACTGCGGTTTTCCGGCCTCACGCCCGGCGTGCCGGAGCTTGTGCCCGTCACATTGCGTCTCGTCGCCGGAGGCGTGGTCTATCTGATCGTGGTCTGGCTCGGCTTTCGCATCGTCCGCCGCACCTGACGTGTGACGGTTAAGATTGGTTAACCCTCTCGGCCTAAACCGGAGGGGAGGCGAAACCATGCAGACGGCGATTCCCATCCTGGGCGTGATCGGACGGTTGCGGAACTTCGTGTTCTTCGTGGCCGTCTTCGCGATGTTCTACACGCTCGACAAGCCATCGCCTGTCGATCTCGCCTTCGCGGGCGCGCTCGCGCTTTGCCCCTTCGTCAACCAGAAGATCACGAGCAATTTTCTTTTGCTCCTGCTTCTCCTGTCGGCGTGGATCCTGTCCTTCATCTACGCCACGCTGCCCGTCCTCGGCGAGGTCGATGTGCCGTTCGAGCTCGTGCAGAAGACATTCGTCGCGCTGCTCGCGCTGGCGGCCTGCTTTTCCGCGGTGAGCTGGCGGACGCCGCAATTCCGCACATTTCTGAAGGTCTATGTCGCCTCCTGCGCGGTGTCTTCGGTCTTCGGTATCGTCGGCTTCTTTACCGGCCTCGAACTCTTGACCTGGGATGCGCGTGCGAAAGGGTTCGTCAGCGATCCGAACATGTTCGCCGCGTCTCTCGTGCCCGGCGTCCTGATCTGTATGTACCTTCTTCGGGACACGAGCCGCCGCCTTGTCGTTATGGCCTTGCTCGCGCTGATCCTGCTCGGTCTGATGCTGGCGTTTTCGCGCGCGGGCGTCGGCGCGGTCATCGTGTGCGGCGGCATCTACCTCATCTATATCAATCGCCGTCAGCCCGGACGCCTCATCATGGCGGGGATCGCGGGCGCGCTAGCCCTTGGCCTCCTGCTGGGCCTGCTTCTCGAGTTCGGCGGCGACGAGTTCAGCGCCAAATTCTCCGACCGCCTGACGGTCGCAAAGTCCTATGACCTCGGGCGGGAAGGCCGCTATGCACGCTATGAGCGGGCGCTGCCGATTATTCTCGAGACGCCGCGCGGGATCGGGGCGCTGCAGGTCTCGAAAATCTTTGTCGAGCCGATCCACAATATCTGGATCGGCGCGTTCCTAAGCTATGGCTGGGTTGCCGGGTTCGCCTGGGTCTCGGTCTTTTTCCTGTCGGTCGCGATCACGATACGCAATCAGCGGGCGACGGCGGATCCGCTGCCGATCGTTCTGTTCCTGTGTTTTTTCTCAGCCGTTTTGTGCGCGTCCTTGCACGAGGGCGAGCATTGGCGCCCGCTCTGGCTCTTCATGGGTCTTATCTGGGGTTACAATCTGAAGCCGGCCGCCCAGCGCATCGCCGCTCCGGGGCCTCGCTACCCCGCCGGAGCGCGGCCCGCTCAGTAGGCGTTTTCGGATTTGGAGAGCAGCGAGACCGGCGTCTTTACGAGAATTTCGAGATCGAGCAGCACCGACCAGTTCTCGATGTAATAGAGATCGTGCTCGACGCGGTGCTGAATCTTCTCGGCGGTGTCCGTCTCGCCGCGCCAGCCATTGACCTGTGCCCAGCCCGTAATGCCGGGCTTGACGCGGTGGCGCGCGAAATAGCCGTCGACCGCCTCGTCATAGCGGCGTTCCGCGGCCTTGGCGTGGATCGCGTGCGGGCGCGGACCGACCAGTGACAGATTGCCCGCGAAGACGACGTTGAACAGCTGCGGAAGCTCGTCGAGGCTCGTCTTGCGGATGAAGCGGCCGACGCGCGTGACGCGCGGATCGCCCTTCGTCACGAGCTTGCTCGCGGTGTGGTCGGTCTTGTCCGTATACATCGAGCGGAACTTGAAGACCTCTATCAGCTCGTTGTTGAAGCCGTAGCGCTTCTGGTGGAACAGGATCGGGCCCTTCGAGTTGAGTTTGATCGCGAGCGCGGTCAGCAGCATCACCGGCGACAGCGCGACGAACATCAGCGAACCGACGCTGCGGTCGAACAGCCATTTCACCACGACGTCCCAATCGGCGATCGGTTTGTCCTGCATGTCGATGACCGGAACGGCGCCGACATACGAATACGACCGCGGGCGAAACTTGAGCTTGTTGGTATGCGCCGAAAGCCGGATGTCGACCGGCAGCACCGAGAGCTTCTTGAGCATTTCGAGGATGCGCGCTTCGGCGGTGACCGGAATCGTGAAGATGACGAGATCGATGCGTGTCCGCCGTGCAAACGCGATGAGATCATCCACGGTGCCGAGCTTCGGCAGGCCGGCCACGACGTGAAGGGATCGGCTGTCCTCGCGGTCGTCGAACACGCCCAGCATCTGCACGTCGGTCGTCGTGTCCGCACGGATCGCGTTGATGAGGTCTTCGCCGGCCGCGCCGCCGCCGACGATGACTGTGCGGCGCGAAAGCCGCCCGGCGCGGGTCCAGCGGCGTACGAGGATGTGGAGAATGGTCCGTCCGGCGGCGAACGCGACGAGCCCGAGTGCCCACCAGCCGATGAGCCAATCTCCGGACATGGCACCGAGGCCGATGGCGGACACCCAGCCCAATGGAATGAGGGCCGCGGCGGTCCAGGCCGCGAAGACTTGAACAATCTGCCGACCGCGCGCGCGGAACATCGCCGCGGAATAGAGATGTGCCGCCTCGAAACCGATCACCGCGAAAATCACGACGGCGGGAATGAGAAGCGCGTTGAGCCAGAACGCATCCGTTTCGTCCGGCGAAAACAGTGCGAGCGCCGTGGCGCCGGATGCGAGCATGAGCGCAAGCTCGCCGAATCGGGCCACGCCGCCGACCACCACGGGCGAAAGGTTCGGCTGGATCGGCTCCTCGGACAGTTGGCGCGCAAGATCGGACAGCGCCTTGCGGCTCTCCGAGCGGGGCGTGCGGCGGCGGTCGGTCGCGCTGTCGCGGGCGGCGACGCGTCTGTCCCCCGAGCCGCTTTTTGCCTGCCTCCTCTGCGCATCCTGAACGGTCATGCGAATTCGGTCCCCGCGCGTCCGTGCGCGCGACCAGCACTATTGAGGCAAAGACGTAGAGGAAGGCTTAACCGGAAATCGCAGTGGCGGGGCTGGGCGCCAAAGCAGCACGATAGGCAGCAAGGCCGTTATCGACCATGCCGTCATAGGAGAAGTTGGCGCGGACATAGGCGGCGAGCGCCGCCGCGTCTTCCGTGGCATTGCCGGCTCGGGCGGCCTTGATGGCATCCGCCAGAGCCGCCGGGTCCGACGGCGAGATCAGCCGGTTCTGCTGCGGGCCGAAAATTTCGGGAATGCCGCCGACATTCGTCGCGATCAGCGGCATCGCGGCGGCAGCCGCTTCGAGAACGACGTAGGGAAGGGATTCGCCGCGCGAGGGCATCACCATCAGCCGTGCCTTTGCGAGCGCTTCGCGGATGGGGCGGGGCGGGGCGAAGGTGACTTGTTTGGATAGGCCAAGCGCCACGGCCTGAGCCTGGATTGCCGCCTCGTCCGGTCCCGCGCCGATGAGAAGTGCGGTCAGGTGCTGATTTTCCCGGTTGAGTCCGGCAAGGGCGAGGAGCAGCGTATCGACGCCCTTCAGCACCCGCATCTCTCCGAGATAAAGAATATCCACGGCGTCGGCGTCCGGCGCCACAGGCTCGAACTCCGCTTCGGTGATGCCGTTGCGGACCACGCGCACCGGGGCCCGGATCGGTCCGATGTCCTGTTCGGCGCGGGCGGCGATGTAGGCGCTTTCCATCAAGAACAGGCTGGTGCGCCTTGCCAGAACGCGTTCGACCGTGCGGTAGGCAAGATCGCGCGGCGCGTTCGTCGCGAAGTGGAAGCTGCCGCCATGGGGCGTGTAGATGCGAACCGGCCACGAGGCGTCAAAAAAGGCGGGCAGCCGCGCGAAAAGGCCGCCCTTCGAGCCGTGGCCGTGAAGGATGTCGGGCGTTTTTTCGCGGACGAGTTTTCGCACCGCCGTCAGCGCCGCAATATCGCGCGGTCCGGGATTGCGGGTCATCGGGATGCGGGTGAGCCCGAGCGCGAGCCGGGGCGCGATCTCGCGCATCGCGGCTTCGGCGCGCGCGCCGCCGGTCGTCGAATCGCACAGGAGGCCGACCGCGTGTCCGCGCGCGATCTGGCCGCGGGCGACGTCCATGACGTGCCGGAACAGGCCGCCGACGGGAGTGCGGAAGATATGGAGGATGCGCAGCGGCTTCTCCGGCGAGGAGACGCCCGCCATCAGAACCAGCGTTCCTTGACGAACAGAGTGTCGCCGGGGCGCACGATCGTGGTCATCGGCACCATCAACCGGACGACGCCTGCCGCATCGCGTCGTGCAAGCTGCACACGGTCGCGCTGGGCACGCGGCGTGTAACCGCCTGCGATCGCCACGGCCTGCTCGACGGTCATGCCGGCAACGTAGGCATACTGGCCGCCCTGAGTCACTTCACCGAAGATGAAGAACGGCCTGTAAGCATCGACTTCGATTGATACATTCGGGTCTCGGAGATAATCTTTGGCGAGCCGTGCCTCTACCGCCTTTTTCAGTTCATATGTACTGCGTCCGTCGGCCTCCACCGGGCCGATCAGCGGCATGGTTATCGTGCCGCTGGCGTCGACCGCATAGGTCGAGGAGAGGGTCGGCTGGTTGAAGACGTTTATCCGAAGCCGGTCGCCGCTGCCGAGAATGTAGGGAGTCTCGACGGGCAGGCCGGGCGCCGGACGCGGCCTTTCGGCGGCACAGCCGCCGGCGCCGAACGTGGCCGCCAGAGCAAGAAGAACAATCCGGGACAAGGCACGCGACATTGATCGTCTTTTCGCAGTCGTTTCGATGTCCTCCGGAATAGCTCCTCTATGGTTAATAAACCCTTGGCCCAGCAAACGGAGTTAACGCGTTCATAACCATGATCGCGCACAACAGCGGGAGAGTTTTCTGCTCAGGATTCCCGAATATGGCCGGCGTGTACGAAGTATCTGGCGATGGCGAAACAGCCGCAGCGGAAGCCGACCTGCGCACAATCGGGCGCGCTTTGTGGAACAAGAAGGCGCTCATTCTCGGCCCGACTTTGTTGGCCGCCGCCGCTGCTTTGTTCATCACCGGAAGCATGACGCCGAAATACCGCTCCGAGGCGAAAGTCATCGTTGAGAGTAACGACAACGTCTATACGCGGCCGGAGGGGACGCAGCAGGGGGACCGCAGGGAAGCCGACGAACTCGAGGTGCAGAGCCAGGTGCAGCTTCTCTTGTCGCGCGATCTGGCGCGGCAGGTGGTGACGGACCTCAAGCTCGCGGACATGCCGGAATTCGATCCCGCGGGCGGTACGGTATCTTTGCCGAAGCGAATCCTGATCCTGACCGGCCTGTCGCGGGATCCGATGCGCCTGAATGCCGAAGAACGCGTGCTCGACAGCTTTTACGAACATCTGAGTGTCTATGCCGTACCGACCTCGCGCGTCATCGTGGTCGAGTTCTCGTCGAGCAATCCGGAAACGGCGGCGAACGTCGCGAACCGCATCACCGAACGTTATCTGGAACTGCAGCAGACCACGAAGCAGGCGACGACGCGCCGGGCCTCGTCCTGGCTCGCCTCGCAGATCGAGGAACTCAGCGGACGTGTCGCGACGGCCGAGGCCAAGGTCGAGGACTTCCGTTCGAAGTCGAACCTGTTTCTCGGCTCCAACAATTCGACCATCACGACCCAGCAGCTCGGCGAGCTGAACAGCGAACTGTCGCGGGCGCGGGGACAGGAAGCCGATGCCCGCGCCAAGGCGGAGCTCATCCAGGACACGCTGAAGGCCGGGCGGCCGGTGGAATCGCTCGATCTGGCGAATTCCGAACTCATGCGCGAGCTCGCGCAGCGGCGCGTCGAGCTCGCCGGCACAATGGCGCGCGAAAGCCGTACCTATCTTCCGGGTCATCCGCGCATGAAGGAGCTTCAGGCGCAGATCGATTCAATGGATGCGCAGATCAAGGCCGAGGGCTCCAAACTCGCGCGTGCTTATGAGAACGAAGCCAATCTCGCGGCGAGCCGTGTCGCGACGGTGCAGAACACGATCGACGCGCAGAAACAGGTCGCGGGCAGCGCCGGCGAGCAGGAAGTGCAACTCCGCGCGCTCGACCGCGAAGCCAAGGCGCAGCGCGATCTTCTCGAACAGTTTCTCGCGCGCTACCGCGATGCCGCCGCGCGCGAGCGCGTCGATGCGATTCCACCGGACGCGCGCATCATTTCCCGCGCTTCGCCGACCAACACGCCGTATTCGCCCAAGCCGCTTGCGATCACGCTTCTCGCCGCGGTCGGCACCTTCGTGCTGCTGGTCGTCGGCATCACGGCCAGCGAATTCATGATTGTTCCGACGGCGGCGGGCGCTGCGCCTGTGCCGAGCGGTCCGGTCCGGACACCCCGCGAAGCGCGCGCGACCGAACGGCGTGCGTCTATATTTACCGGTCCTGAACCGGAGCCCGTGGCATCGAAATCGGGCTCGCTCATGTCGCGCGCTGCCGCGATGCTGAAACGCAGGCGCGCGATTGTGCCGGATGACATGCCTCTGAGTTCGGTGCTTGTCGAGGACGCGCAACCGTCACAGGCCGTTGTTGCCGAAAAGCCGAAAGAGGACGTCCCGGTGTTCGGGAGGCTGAACGTCGCGCCGGCGAGCACGCCCAGCCAGCAGATGGACCTCGAAGCCGCCGATATGCGCATGCTTGGCGAACTCGCGGCGCATCTTGCGTCAATGCCAAAGGGCGAGGGCGCGCTGAACATCCTCACCGTCGCGTCCTCGTCGAGCGTCGATCCCGGCAATGTCGCCTTGTCGCTGGCGCGATCGCTTGCGGGGGCGGGACGCAAGGCGATTGTCGTCGATGCCGGCAGCGGCAGCCAGGACTTCGTCGCCGCGCTTTCCAATCCGGGAGAGGGCGGGGTCGGTGAACTGATCGCGGGCAAGACCTCGTTCGGACAGGCGATCCAGCGCGATCGGGGGTCGTCCGCCCATCTGATCGCCCCCGGCGCGCCGAGCCTTCTCAGCACCGGCGCATTGACGCGCATCGGCATCGTGTTCGATGCGCTGGGGCTGACCTACGATTTCGTGATCGTGCTGTCGCCGCCGACCGAACGCTCCGCCGACGTGACGACGCTCGCCAGACGCACGGGCGCGGCCATCCTCGTCGCGAGCGCGCAGGATGCCGTCACGGCTGCGGCGCACAGGGCGCTTGTTGCGGCCGGCATCGGCGACGTCATCCTGCTCCTGACCGACGCCGCGCCGGCGCGGCCGGTGGAGCGCGTGTCCTAGGGCCCGGATGTCCGACCCCCGCACCCGGCGTTTCCGCGCCGCGCTCGACGTTCTCGGCCTGAGCCGCGCGCACTACCTGTCCGGCGCGCTGACGCGGGGCGTGGGACTTGTCTTTACACTGCATCATGTGCGGCCGGCGGACGGGCAAACCTTTGCGCCAAACCGGCTACTCGAAATCACGCCGGATTTTCTCGAGACCGTTCTCAACGTCCTCCATGACGCAGATTACGACATCGTGACGCTCGACGAAGCCGTGGCGCGCCTTCAGAACGGCAATGAACGGCGCTTCGCGAGTTTCACCTTCGACGACGGCTATCGCGATGTGCGCGATCATGCGCTGCCGGTGCTGCGGCGGCATAATGCGCCCGCGACCTTGTTCGTCACCACGGCGTTTGCGGACGGCACCGGCGATCTATGGTGGCTGGGGCTCGAGCACGCCATCCGGCATATGCCCGCGATCCAGTTCGGCGGAGAGACGATCGATAGCTCGACGGCCGAGAAGAAATATTCGGCCTGGGACCGGGTCTATTGGCAGTTGCGCGCCATGGACGAGATGGAGATGCGCGGGGCGATCGACAAGCTCGTGCGCGCGGCAGGCGCCGACACGGCCGACCTGGCGCGGCAGCTCTGCATGAACTGGGACGAATTGCGCGACGTCTCGAAGGACCCGCTGGTCGCGATCGGCAACCACACGATCAGTCATTACATGCTGGCAAAGCATCCCGAGAAGGTGGCGCGGGCCGAGATCGCGGATGCGCAGGCGCGCATCACCCGCGAACTGAATGTGGTGCCGCGCCATCTGGCCTATCCGGTCGGCGATCCGACCTCGGCGAGCCGGCGCGAATTTCGCATGGCCAGGGAATTGGGGTTCACCAGCGCGCTGACGACTCGGCTCGGCGTCCTGTTCCCGGAACATCGCGATCATCTGACCGCGCTGCCGCGCATTTCGCTCAACGGCCATTACCAGGAGCGGAAATATGCGGAGCTGTTCGTCTCCGGCCTGCCGTTCGCGATCAACAACCGGTTCCGCCGGCTGAACGTGGGTTAGCTCCGCGTATGTCCCGGGGCTGCGAAGCAGAGCCCGGGACCCATACTCCGTGAGGTCAGTGATAGAGCCGAGATGACACGGCGTATGGGTCCCGGGCTCGCACACCTAACTCGGGCCTGCCCGAGTTAGGATTCATGATGCTCAACTCGGCTATAGCCGAGTTGAGGTGCGCCCCGGGACATACACCAAGCCCGGCTAATCCGGCCGCTGCATCCATTTGATCAGCAGGCCGGCCGGTATGACCCAGCCGAGACCCGCGACCACGTAATAGAGCGCCTGCCAGACGCGGCCGGCATCGGCGATACGCCCCTGCGCCAGAGCCATGAAGAACAGCGACCAGCCCATGACGAGGACGATCATCAGCACGGTGCCGATCAGTTTTCGGTTGCGGCTGCGCACATGATGCTCCGGGGCGAGGGGTCGCGTTGCTTAGGCGGGGCAGGGGGCCTATCTGTCCGCCTCGTTCTTAGGATCGCCCAGTCATGGCCGCAACGGCCCCGTCACTTCGCCCTGTCAAAATCTGGCTCCTGGTTGTTGCGTTGCTGCTCGCGGCGATGGTGCTCGTCGGCGGCGCGACGCGGCTAACCGAATCCGGTCTTTCCATTACCGAATGGAAACCGGTGACGGGCGCTCTGCCGCCGCTTTCAGCGGAGGCCTGGGAGTCGGAGTTCGCGAAATACAAGCAGATCCCGCAATACCAGCAACTGAACCGGGGCATGACCCTCGGTGAGTTCAAGACGATCTATTTCTGGGAATGGAGCCACCGGCTGCTCGGGCGCGTCATCGGAGTGGTGTTCGCACTGCCGCTGATTTTCTTCTGGGCGCGGGGTTATCTGACGCGGGCGCTCGTGCCGAAGCTCGTTCTGCTGTTCGTACTGGGCGGGCTTCAGGGAGCCATCGGCTGGTGGATGGTGGCGTCCGGGTTGGTCGGCCGCGTCTCCGTCGCGCCGTACCGGCTCGCGGTGCATCTGACCCTCGCCTTTTTCCTCTTTGCCGCGCTTGTCTGGGTGGCCCGCAGTCTCTCGCCGCCGCGCGGCGAGCATGTGCCGCGCGGGGTGAAGATCGGCGCATGGGCGGTTCTGACTTTGGCGTTCGTCCAGGTGTTTCTTGGCGCGATCGTGGCCGGCCTCGATGCCGGCCTGTCGTTCACGACATGGCCGCTGATGGACGGGCATTTCATCCCGGCATTCGACAATCTGACGCCGCTCGAACCCCTCTGGCGGAACCTGTTCGAGACACCGATGACCGCGCAGTTCGTCCACCGCATGACGGCCTATGCGTTGTTTGCCGCCGCCGGCCTTCATGCGCTGCAGGCGCGCGGCACGCCTGTCTCCAAATCCGCGGTTGTGCTGTTTGGCCTTGTCGCCGCGCAGGCGGTGCTCGGCGTGCTGACGCTCGTCCATCTCGTGCCGATTCCGCTCGCCCTTGCCCATCAGTTCGGCGCGCTGGCCGTGATCGGACACGGCGCGGGCTATGTTCAGCGGACCAACGCAGGAACCTGACGCCTCCGGACTGTGTTGTCTCCATCAGGCAATGGTGGAGGCCACAATGGAGACGACTGAGGTCAAGAACCGCGTCGGTCGCAATCCCCTGATTGCGAGCGATCGCGTTCAGGGCGCGACCGTGAAGCGACCGGACGGCGAGAAGATCGGCAGGATCGAGCGGCTGATGCTCGACAAGATCAGCGGCAAGGTCGCGTATGTCGTGATGAGCTTCGGCGGGCTGCTCGGCGTCGGCGAACGCTATTACACGCTGCCTTGGACCAAGCTCGACTACGACGAGAAGCTGAACGCCTACATGCTCGACGTCACGAAAGCGCAGCTTCAAAGCGCGCCGGTGCTGAATTCCGAAGGCGAAAGCGCTCCGGACCGCGGCACCGAGAGGGCGCTGCACGAGCATTACGACACCGATCCGTATTGGCGGCTCTAGCCGGCGCCTACGGAATCAAAAACGGCGCCTACGGGCGCCGCTTCATTTCAGACGAAAGAGGACTGGCCGGCCCGAATCAGGCGGCCTGCGCGATCTCGGGTTGGGCATCCGTCAGCGAAACCACATTCGAGGATTCGGCGCGGCGCTGATGGCTCATGCGAAGATAAAGGCAAAGACCTGCCCAGGCAGCGACCTGGGAAGCGAAAAACGCGATCGCGATATGAAGCACTAACTGTCCTCCCAAAAGGCCATCCTGGCCGCGCGGCGCGCATTTATGCCCGTTTCGCCTTAACGCCGCGTGATTGCCGCTGGTTCATTGCGGCAGCGCGAAAAGGTTAGGGCTATGTTGTCGCGCCCGGTTTAAACGAGCGCGTCTTCGCGCCTGATTTTTCCCTTCCGCTCCAGCCAGGCCGGAACGGGGAGGCCCTTTTCGCGCAAGAAAGCGGGATTGAACAGCTTGGATTGATAGCGCGTGCCGTAATCGCAAAGGACTGTGACTATCGTGCATCCCTTGCCCAATTCGCGGGCAAGACGGACGGCGCCGGCAACGTTGGTTCCGGTCGAGCCGCCGAGGCAGAGACCCTCATATTCAAGGAGATCGAAGACGATCTTCACAGCCTCCTCGTCCGGAATCCGGTACGCGATGTCGATCGGCGCACCGACCAGGTTTTCCGTGATGCGGCCCTGGCCGATGCCTTCCGTGATGGACGTGCCTTCAGCCTTCAGTTCGCCGGTCGTGTAATACGAAAACAGCGAAGCGCCCGGCGGATCGGCGAGGGCGATCTTGATGTTCGGGTTGAGCGCCTTCAGCGCGATGCCGCAGCCCGCGAGCGTGCCGCCCGTACCGACAGACGAGACAAAACCGTCGATCCTGCCGCCGGTCTGTTCCCAGATTTCGGGGCCGGTGGTTTCGATATGGGCCTGGCGGTTGGCGATATTGTCGAACTGATTCGCCCAGACGGCGCCGTTCGGCTCGGTCTTCGCGAGCTTTTCGGCGAGGCGGCCGGAGACCTTCACGTAATTGTTCGGGTTCGAATACGGGACGGCCGGGACCTCGACGAGCTCGGCGCCCGCGAGCCGCAGCATGTCTTTCTTCTCCTGGCTCTGCGTGTCCGGAATGACGATGACGGTTTTCAGCCCCAGAACATTGCCGACGAGGGCGAGACCGATGCCGGTGTTTCCCGCGGTGCCCTCGACGACCGTGCCGCCGGACTTGAGCGTGCCGCGCTTCAGGGCGTCCTGGACGATGAAGAGCGCGGCACGGTCCTTCACCGATTGGCCGGGGTTCATGAACTCGGCCTTGCCGAGGATCTCGCATCCCGTCTCGTCGGAGACGCGGTTGAGGCGGATCAATGGCGTGTTGCCGATGGTATCGAGCAGGGTCCGATGAATTGTCATTAGATCGCTGTGGATTATGGTGATTTGCGGTGGCGCAAGGTACAACTCCGCGACGAACGGCGCCAGCCCTTCCGGAGTCCCTCGAGCTAGTTTACGGCCACGCGCCCGGCGCCTGAAAAGCTCAAGAAAAAGGGCCGGGCCATCGCTGACCCGGCCCTCAAAATTGGCTCCCTGAGCAGGACTCGAACCTGCGACCATCCGATTAACAGTCGAACGCTCTACCAGCTGAGCTATCAGGGAACAGCGCGCCGAGGCGCCTGCGGGTCTGCATATAACAGAGTCTCGCGCCGTGCCAAGCCATTGCTCTCGTCGGAGGCGATTCCGCGTCCTAGATATGGACCGGGAGAGGGCGCGATCAACGGGGTATCATGACCAAGCATCTGAGATTTGGAAAAAAGCGGCTCAAATTGCCGAGCTCGCAACCGGTTCGCATCGCCATCGGAATTTTGCTGATTGCCGGTGGCATGGTCGGTTTCCTGCCCATTCTCGGCTTCTGGATGGTACCGCTCGGACTTCTGGTTCTGTCCGTGGATATTCCGGCCGTCCGGCGTTTCCGGCGGCGGATGGAAATCAAATGGGGCCGCTGGCGGCAGAAGCGCCGGGACGCGAAGACGCAGACCTGATGCTCAGGCCTGCGACAACACGGCGAATGTGAACCAGACAAGGCCGCCCGCCACGCTCAGCGAAAACAGGCCCATCGCGAATTCTTCTCCAAGGTCTTTCACGGCAATCTCCTACAAGGTCGATGCCCTGTAGTCGTGCCGCGCAAGGGATAGGTTCACGCGAAATCCATTCCACATCAATGGGTTGCAAAGTACAACTTTTTGGTAAGTGGTGCCGTGTGATTATCGCTCGATCGGAGACGTCCGATATCGGGCGAGGAGACCATGGTTGGGCCCTCTGTTCTGCTGGTGACGGATGACCGCGAGCGGAGCGCCGACGTGGTGCCCCTGCTTGCGAAAAGGATCGCCTGCGAAACCGTGGACCTCGGCGCGCCCCTGCCTGCGGGATTGGCCCCGCGCAAAGCCTTTGTCTTCGACGTGGATCTCAGCAATCCGGATGTTGCGCAACGGTTGCAGGGTTTTCTCTCGCGTGCGCTGAGCGACAGCGCGCCCCGGATTTTTCTCGCCGATCGTTCCTCGTATCACGCCTTCGTGCAGGCCGCCGCGTTCGGCTCGGAAGCCGTCCTGAGCCGTCCACTTGACCCGGAACAGTTGTTGACCGCGATTTTCGGCGCGCCGCCCGAAGTGCCGCTTGTCGTCCCGTCCGCCGAGGTCGCGGCAGCCGCGGAGTGTGCCGCCCACGCGACGTCGGCGACGTTTGACGCCCTGCGCGCCGACAAGCCGCTTGATGTCCGCACAATCGCGGCGAGCGGCGAGATCGTCGACGACGCCATTATGCAAGGCGGGTTGGAGCAGTGGCTATCCGCCGTGCGTGCGCACCACAGCTACACCTATCGCCATTGCACATTGGTCACGGGTCTTGTGGCGGCCTTTTCGCAGGAACTCGGCATTGGCGCCGCCTGTCGCCGGAAATTGATGCGTGGCGCCCTGCTGCACGATATCGGCAAAGCGGCAATTCCGGTCGCAATCCTCGACAAGCCTTCGAAGTTGAACGACGCGGAACTCATGGTGATGCGCGGCCATCCGGGGCATGGCCGTTCGTTCCTCGCGAAGCATCATCAGGCGGAAGCCGAAACCATCGAGATGGTGTACCGGCATCATGAAATGCTGGACGGTTCCGGCTACCCGGAGGGCGTCAAGGCGCCCAAAATTTCGGACGCGGTACGCATCATCACAATTTGCGACATCTTCGCGGCCCTCATCGAGGTGCGTCCATACAAAAGGAGGTGCACGAAGGAAGAGGCCTTCGCCATGTTGGAAGCGATGGGACCGAAGCTCGACCGCGATATTCTGCGCGTTTTCCGGCCCGTTGCGCTGGCTTGAGCCGGGCGAGCTTTGCGTTGCTCGCTACCGGTCGATATGGCCGAGATCGCGGCCCGGATCGAGCCTGTCGCGCACGATCTGCTTCAACCTCTTGGCATCCGGAAAGCCTTCATGGATCGCACGGTCCCAGATGATTTCGCCATCATAAGTGATCTGGAACAGGCCGCCGGTTGCGGGTTTCAACACCACTTCTCCGAGATCTGGCCCGAAGGTCGACAGGAGCTCTTGAGCCATCCAGGCGGCGCGGAGCAGCCATTGGCATTGCGTGCAGTACGAGATCACGATGCGGGGAGGGGCGGTTGCCATGGGTTTTCAGTTTCCGGATGAGATGTCTCGAACCGAATAGATCGCTATGGCGTCTTGTCGGGCCAGGGATGATGTTCTCGTTTGGTAGCCACAGTAGCGAATCCTAGTGGGGCGCAGAGGCCATTGCCCAAGGCACCGCTCCGGGGCACTCCATTGCGCAAAGGCCTGCGGTCAACGACTGTCGTTCCGGCTTGGAGGGCTGCGCTGTCAGTCGACAGCCCGGATAGGCTCTAGAAAACACTGATTCGCTCAGGTTGCCATTCGAGTCGGCCATCCGACTGCGGCAATGTGCCGGCAGGCGGGTATGAGGAATAGGTGCCGGCCGTCGCCTCCCAGTCCGCCCCCGCTGCCTTAGAACCGCAGGTTGACGCCGAGGCGGCCGTCGGCGGTGAAGGCTTCGGCGGTGTCGTATCCGAACTCGACGCCGGCGGTCAGAAGAGCGCCGCCGACGGTGAGAAACGCCGCCTCGGCGCCGAGGAAGCCGCGCGCCACCGCGTCGTCCTCGCCGGCGTCAAAGCTCAGGCCCTGGCCGAGCAGCACGGCGTCGACCTCGTCGCCCCAGTGGAAGATGCCGTCGACACCCGCCCGTACCCGCAGGTTCCAGGCGCCGCCGTCCAGCTCGCCCCCGGCCAACGCCGCCTGAAGCTGCCCGCGCAACTCGACCACATGCACCTGGCGCTCGTCGATCGCCAACGCCGCCACGGAGCCGGTTTCGTGATAGCCGTCGAGCGCCAGCCCGGCATAGCGCAGCCGCAGGCTCGGCGTCAGCACTGTCGCGCCGACCGTGGTGTCGAGGCCGAAGGTCAGCGCCGGGGTGACGAACAGCCCGTCATAATCGGCGGTCGCGGTTTCCAGCCCGCCGGCGACCAGGTTGTTGGCAATGGTCCGCTCGCTGTCGTGCATCATCACGCCGGCCGCGACCGACAGGTCGACGAACGCCCGGCCGAAGCCGTGGCTCAGATAGCCGCCACCGAACGCCCCGATGGCGTCGATCCTGGCGACCGCGCGGTCGGAACTGGTCTCGCCGGCGGTGAAGCCGCCGAACAGGCCGAGCAGGGTCGTGTCCGACACCGCGCGGTCATAGCCGCCAACGAGGCCGCCGAAGCCGTACTCGAAGCCGGTCGTGAAGGCCGTGCCCGCCTGGTCGCGGTATCCGCCGAACGGGGTCGCCCACAATTGGCCCCCCGGTCCCGGTAGGCCGCCGGTGGCGCGCAGCGCGGCGAGACGCCCGTCAACGGCACCGGCCATGGCGCGGGTGGTGTCGGCGAGCATTTCGTCGCTGGCGGAGAAGCCGGTCGGATCGACCACCGCCACGATGTTGCCGCTCGACGACGAACGGCAGACCGCCAGTGTCGATGGTGGTGGGCAGGCCGGTGAAGGTCAGCGCGGTGTTGAGGCCGCGGCCGATGCGCAGGGTCGCGCTGGCCGCCTGATCGAACACGATGTCGCCCTGGATGGCCGTGCCGGCCAGCAGGGTCAGGGTCGCGTCGGTGCCGGTGGAATAGATCGCCGGCCCCGCCAGGCTGACGATCGTGCCGGAATTGGTGATGCTGGCGGTGGCGCCCAGGGAGTAAATGCCAAAGGCAGTCGCGCCGTGCGTTTTGATCGACCCGGAATTGACGATGCTGGCATCGGCGCTCAGGGACCTGATGCCATGGGCAAAGAAGCCGTGCGTTTCGATCGAGCCGGAATTGGTGACGCTGGCGGCGGGGCCGTTGGAGAAAATGCCATTGGTGCCGTCGCCCAGCGTTTCGATCGACCCCGAATTGGTGACGCTGCTGGCGGCGCCGGTGGAGACAATGCCATTGGCATCGTTGCCCAGCGTTTCGATCGATCCCGAATTGGTGACTTTGGCGGCGGCGCCGGTGGAGACAATGCCAGTGGAATTGGCGCCCAGCGTTTCGATCGACCCGGAATTTGAAATGCTGGCGGCGGCGCCCTCAGACAAAATGCCATGGGCGGAGACGCCCTGAGTTTCGATTGACCCGGAACTGGTGACGCTGGCGGCGGCACCGAAGGAGTAAATGCCCCAGGCAGCGAGGCCCTGAGTTTCGATCGACCGGGAATTGATTACGCTGGCGTCGGCGCCGGTGGAGTAAATGCCATAGGCAGCGACGCCCTGAGTTTCGATCGACCCGGAATTGGTGACGCTGGCGGCGGCGCCAAGGGACCAAGTGCCATGAGCAGCGACGCCCTGAGTTTCGATTGACCCGGAATTGGTGATGCTGGCGGCGGTACCCCAGGAGATGATGCCTTCGGCAGCCAAGCCCAGCGTTTCGATCGAGCCGGAATTGGTGACGCTGGCGTCGGAGTCGTCGGAGTAAATGCCATCGGCCTCCTCGCCCAGCGTTTCGATTGACCCGGAATTGGTGACGCTGGCGGCGGTGCCGGTAGAGACAATGCCATCGGCATAGTCGCCCAGCGTTTCGATCGATCCGGCATTGGACAGGGTCTGGTCGCTGTTGCTCATGTCAACGGCGTGCGACCCAGGGGTGCTCGTCTGCACCGTTCCGCCGGCTGCGATGGTGCCGGTGTCGCCCGGATCCGACAATTGCTGCTGACCGGCGGTCTGGCCGTTGCCGACCGTGAAATCCGCGGCGAAGGCGGGGCCGACCACCAGCAGCGCCGACACGGCGACCCCGCCACGCAGGAGCGATGTCCAGTTCGTGCGGCGGCCCGCCGCCGGACGGACGCCCGAGCGAAAACCCACCACTGCCCTATGTCGCATGCCCCGGCCCCCTATGCCTGAGCCAAGCTATTCGGACGGGCATGCCGTCGCGTCCCCCTATCGGGGGATATCGCCCGATCACCGAGGGGGATGCTTGGACTAGCCGACAAGCGGGCTTGAAAATTCAGCCAAGATCTTGACCAGGTCGGCGTGGCGACCGGCACCGGTCTTTTGATAAAGCCGGCTGAGGTGAGTCTTCACTGTGCTCTCGGCGATCCCCAGGGCTTCGGCCACCTCCGGACCACCTCCGATCTCGACGATGGCGAAGAGAACCCGAAGTTCGGTCGGCGTCAGCTTGAAATGTCGCGCGATAACCTCGGACGGGGACGGGCTGTCCACCGCTGCCTTGTGAACGAACAAGGCCGCGACGGCGGTGTAGGCAATGCCGGCGCGGCGGCGTGCCCCGGATGTCAGCGGCAATATATGGGCGACGTGGCGTTCGCCGTCCGGCGAGATAAGCGGCATGGCGATGCCGCCGATGCCGACCGCCGCATCGCCGTCGGCGGCCGCGACGAATACGGCGCGCAGGGCCTGATCAACCGCCGCACCACGCGCCACCAGCCGGCCCCCCACCGCCGAGAGGCAATCGCCGGCCGCGAGGATTGCGTGGCCGGCGGCGTTGGCGTGAACGATGCGGCCGCCCGCGTCGACGAGGAACATTCCGACGCTGAGACCATCAAGGGTATCGGCAAATGTCGCGGCTTCGGCTTGCCTGAGGTCGATCGCTTTGCCGATGAGCACCGCGCGGCGCAGATGAGGGATGATCAGTCGCATGCGCCGGCGCATTTCATCGTCGACAGGGCCGCTGGCTTCCTTCCGAATGACGGTGAGGACCGCGCAACTGGTCAGCGACTTTTCAAGCACCACGCTTGCGGTATCCAACAGGCCTTGAGGTTGCAGCCACTCTCGATAGAAGCGTCCTTCACGGAACTCTTCATCGGGCATGTAATCCTTGGTGCTGGTCACCTCTCCGACGGCGACGAAAAGCAACGGCGATAGGGGATCGAATTTCCAGTAGGTCTCTTGATAGAGCCGGAGGTAGTGAGGATCACAGCCGAAATGATAATGAACATCCCCGGTACCGCTAGCCACATCCTTCGACAGAAGCGCGGCCGACTGACCGACGGCGAACCGGGTAATCTTGCCGAGAACATCAGGCCATGAGGCCGAGTTGAGGGCGCAATCGTAAATGTCGCCGATCAGGTAGGAGAGCTTCTCGTCTTGCTCCATCAGTCGCGGACGGCGCGGGAGTACGGTAGGGCGGTATCCAGGGCAGTGGGCCGTTTCTCGGCCACCAGCCATGTCCTCGACCGGCCTTTGATCCGGCCGGCCTCGAAATCCGCTACGATTCCACAGCCCTTGGGATTGCCAGGAAAGAGGCCATGGTTCTCAACTCGCAAATGCTTGAGCACTCGCAGTTTGATCATTTTGGATCAGCCACCCGATTCCCCCGTTGAAGCGACCTAGGCGCCGACAGCTTTGCTACAACAATGGCATGCAGCATTGCACGCTGTGTCGCACGCGCGCGCCTTGCGAGTCGAGGACGGCCTCTTGATTGCCAAGGATTGGCCCTCACGCATGTCCTCGTTGGCGACTCGCCGTATGCGCGCTCTGTCTGACCTCACCACCGAGCAGATAGGCTGGGGAGACCGCTTCTGGGCAAAGCGGACATTGAACTACAAGCGAACGTCCGCTCGCGACGCTCAGCCGCCGTTCGCGAACGCGGGCGGCCCGCGGCGAGCTCGGGGTCGCTCGAGCACGTGAGTGGATAGACTTCAAAAAACTCTGAGTCGCTTATCAGGATGCCATTTGAGTCGGCCTTATCCGACTGCGACTGACGTTCCTCCTCCCGCAGGTCGAGTTGGCCGGCGAGCGCGGCGGCGGTGCCGTAGGCGGCGATTTCGTAGTGTTCGAGCTTTTGGGCGGAGGCGATGAGTCCCGCGTCGCGAAGCTCATTGCCTTTCAAGATCGCGAGCATTTTCTCGGTTTCATTGACCAGCGCCTGCATGGCCTGATCGGTATGGGCTCTCGGGCTGGCACCGTGTTTCGCCCATGCCACGGCTGCGAATGTATGATGAGCGCGAGCGCAGGTCCGCGCCGATGCCAGACACGAGGACCAGACGTTTGACGCCCGCGTTGGCTGCCTGGCTCGCGATGCGGGCAGCGGCCTTACATGGACAGACTGGAAAGTCTGCGCTCCACGTTCAACGTACAGACTTACCGCGTTTATTGCTGCGACTGCGCCCGCGACAGCGGCGGCAACCAAGCGATCGTCATTCACGTCGGCTTCGACGAACTCGATTCTGGTGTCGCTGATTCCAAACACCTTCCTGCTTCGATCCGGATGACGTGTCGCGATGCGCACCAGGAATCCCTCGTCCAGCAAGCGACGAGCAATCCGTCGGCCGAGAAATCCGGTGCCACCGAAGACCGTGACGCGACGGCTGTCCGTCACCTGCCGTAGACTCCCACCAGTTCGGCCGTGGCGATGGCATGTTCTTGCGCCTGCCGCCAGATGTCGGCGACCTTGGCATTGGGCCTCTGCGATAGTGTCTCGACGTCGAGTGCCGCAATCTTGAAGTGGTAGTGGTGTAGGCCGTGGCCCCGCGGCGGAGCTGGCCCTCGATATCGTGGCTCGCCAAAATCGTTCACGCCCCAACCGAGATCCTCGGTCTTCGCGCCATGGCCAACACCCTCGGGCAACTGACGGCGATCGCTCAAGATGTTGTAAATGCCCCAATGCCGGAACAGGCCGGACGGAGCATCAGGATCTTCGACGACGATAACGAAGCTCTTGGTGCCCAAAGGGGTGTCCGACCATTCCAAGGGCGGTGATAGATCCTCGCCGTCAGCGGTATATCTCGCCGGGATCGGCTGCCCGTTCTCGAATGCGCCACTCCTCAGTTCGAATGTCATGACGTGCCTCGTGCCAGTTGACCTGCGATCCGGTACTGCGAATCGGCAAATGACCAAAGCCGAGGATCAAGGCTCAGTGGGTCCCGATCAGTTCGGCTTCCAAGCATGTGCCCTGTTCGACCCCGGCCTTTCTCGGAACCGTGAGATTGGGCACGTCGCGCAACCAGCCGGAGCTGTCCGTGAACTTTTGGAGCCATTTGGAATTGCTTCTCCGGACAGTGCTCCACGACCCGCCGTTCAGAAACGCGGATGTGCGGGCCCCCGATCCCTCGGTGAACGATGAATCTTGGGAAACGCCCGACGCGTCCGGGCGAACTCGTCAAACCGCTCGTGGGCTCGCTCTTCATCCTCGCGCCTGACCTCAAGGCTCGTAACGCCACCCTGACCGAAACAGCGAAACACTGCTCGGACCGGAACGGGCCGTCCGCGAGGGCGTTTCTCGCTTCGCCAAGGCGCCGTTCAACGACAAGGATCTCCATCGTCCCATGACGCACAGGGACCGGCTGGACGAAGCCTTCACCTGGCGCGCCGAGCGGACCCTGTCGCAGTCCCTGACGCTCCAGTACGACAACATCCTCTTCATGATCGAACCGTCGGAGTTCGCTCAGGCCGCGATCGGCCAGAGGGTCGAGGTCGTGGACTTCCCCGATGGGCGATTGGAGGTCCGCTACAAAGGCCGGAGCATGCCCTACCGCACCTTCGACAAGCTGCGGCGCGTCACCGAGACGGCAGTCCTCGAGAACAAGCGCCTGGGCGGCCTCCTCACCCTGATCCGCCAGAGCCAGCAATCCGAGTCGCCGGGCATGCGCACCAGTAAGGGCCCGAAGCGGCGCGATCAGACCAAGCATATGTTCAGCGTTGGCTGATCGACCCGATTTTACAAAGGTCTCCGCTCGCGCATTCTAGGTGAGCATATCTTGCCGGGGTTAAATTTCGCCCCTTTCTGCCTTGGCGGAGTTACAGGACAGACCTTCCGGGTGGGATGTTCACCCTGCTAAGCTCGTTGTCATGACGCGGCTGACGGGCTCAACTTCGTATTTTGTAGAGGCGCCTGGTCCTTCCAGCGCCGTGGTCGAGTGGTTTCGGAACTTGCCCGAGCCGCCGGAAGAGACATCGACGGAATATGGGTTTGTTCTGTATTTCCGCAGCTTCGGCCCTCTCGTTTTTAATGAGAAGGGCTCCATCGACGTTTCACGGTCGCCGGTCGTGACCGTTTTCTTGCCGGCGCCGCGTCGCGAAATACTTTGGACGGTAGGCGAAGTTCATTTCCTACCCACCCTGTCCTTGCCGGAAGGCAAGCCCCTTCAAAGCATCGTTCGTGCGTTCGCCAAATGGCTGAAAGACAAGCAGAAGATTTACGATCAATCGCCAAAAGTGGCGAGCCCTCTCGCGTATTACATTGAGGGTTCGGCCAAGAATCGCGGCGACATCTACGCGCTCCCCAGCGGTCTTGAACACCTGGAGCGCGGTGGCTACGTCATAAGCCACGGAGACAATGAATTGGTCGTGGACCGGGTTTGCCGCCAACTCCGACTAAGGGGCATCGACTGCGGTCCTGCCGACGCCCGCTAACACCTACGTGCCTCGCGCGCCTGCCGGCGCGCCTCGGAAAACCCGCCGTCATCGTCTCCCGTGCGCCGGCCGGGCGGTCGGGCTCTGCGCGGTGTGGGCTCCGCGCCCTCCAGGAGGTTCTGGCGGCTTATGCGCCACCGAATGCGAGACCTGGAAGAGGTCGACGCTCAATCGGGAGCGCTGGGCTGATCTCGATCCAGGATGCCTCCAAAATATGCGGTTTACACCCCAGGGCTTTGAAGCGGCTCATCGCGGCGGCGGTGCCATTGCCCAAAGGAAAGAAGGGCAAGCGGGAGATGACGATGTTCTCGCTCGAGGATGTCGTCGAATGGGACAGGACACGACGAAGGCTGATCGACGTCCACGCCGCGAAGAAGCTTTTGGGCCTGCCTGGTTACGCGGTGGTAGGCCTCGAACAGATTGGAAGGGTTCGTCGGCATATTGGACCTGCCGCCATCATACGAGGCGCACCAAGCCAATCAGATCTATGGATCGACGCGGATTCGATCTTGCGTCTGCAACGTGAACTCGAGGAGTCCGCCCGACGCTCTACCGACGCCGACCGCACCATTTCATCGTTGCTCGGAAACGACATGAGGCCTGGGCGGTGGCTCGATGCGCTCGAACTTGTGCTGAGGGATCGAGCGTTCGGCATGGTTCCCGGAGGTGGTGCGGTTTTCGATCGAGTGGTCGTGAATCCCGTGGATCTCGCAGCGGCTCGCACCGGGCGCTTTGCCATCCTCTCGCAAGTAGAAGGGACTTTGTCGACACGTGATGCTGCGGAATACCTCCGCACCTCCGAAAATAAGGTCTGCCTCTTGATGACGGCTGGCGCCATTGAACATGTTTCAGGCGGCCGCAACCGGCGACGCCCGCTCATCCTATCGTTATGCCGCTTTGCTCTGAACCATGTGCTCTCCGAGGAAGTCGATGCCACCGGCCTATCGCGAAAAGGGCTCACTCGTGTTCTCGATCTTCCAAGAGCTTGGCTCAGGCCACCAGGCGTTCGGGAACGGCGGCTGAGGGTTGCGAGCGGAGGTTCGCTTGGAGGTTCAATGTCCGCTTTGCACCAGAAGCGGACGTCACGGCGCGATGGATCCTTCCGCTCGATGAGATCGAGGGGGCGCCATCTAGCGGGCCTGGGCCTGAGGATCGCACATTGAGGAGGATAATCGAGGTGGTGCTGACCTCCCGGAACATGAGCACCGTAGCCGCGCGAGAACCAGAGCGTCGTCGTGCGGACCGCTAGTGTTACCTCCGCGTGGTATGAGCGACGAGAGACATCGCGGAGGGGGCATGCGTTGTGTAGCGAATTTTGAGGTAGCTTCAGAGGTCTCGGTGGTGGCCGATGATCTTGTGCTCACTATCAATGACCCGCGCGGAACATTCAAAGCGCGGATCAAGAATATTCCACGTTCAGAGTTTACGACCCCCTTCTGGCTCAGCCTTCACATTTACTTCGAAGCGCCAAACTTGAATGACGCAAGAGACATTGCTGAGGACATGCTGGCGAATTGCCTAAATATGCTGGCCTTCACTACCGGCTCCGGTTTCCGAAAGCACAGAATTCGACAGATCGTGGACGCAGAAAATCCGGAATTAGGCAGCAAAGGCCACCATACTGCCCATAACCCTCTATGTTCGTGGGATTTTCAGTGGCTTCAAATCAGTGGGCGCTGACGGTGTTGGGAGGCGGCACCGCGGTCGCGAGATCGGCACGCGAGCCCGTTGAGCCTCCAGTCGCCTCCGGGCAGCCGTTCTGAATTTTCTTCCACGATGAATTGTTGAGAACCATTTCGCAGCGGGCGAGCTGCTTTTCGCCTGTAAGTGCCAGACAGGCGATTTGACCTTGTTCGTATGTACGGCCATTGGCCCGGCACAGGCACTCGGCGAATGCCATGCCATTCGACGCCGTCAGCATCGCGGCGACCGCCACCCAGCGTGGCAACAAGGTCGTTATGAATCGGACAGGTGTCGCCTTGTCACCGGAAGCCACGGTCGCAACCACCTGATAGCTGTCCTTCTCGACAGTGTAGTAGGCTGTGCCCCACCACATTCCCGAGATTGATGCCCAGACCCGCGGTCGGCGCGACTTCCGCGGCTTGCGCGGAGTTCGCGACAACCGAGATGGCAAAGGCTGAGAGAGGCATGGCAGTCGTGCGCATGATCGTACGCCTTCTGTGCGGACGCATTTCGTTGACCACCCCGCAGAGCACGCTAAAGCCACGCTAGACGAATGACAGGCGCCTCAACTGTAGCTTGCTAGACGGTTACAAAGAGCGCTCGATTTACTTTACTTAGCTTGGTCAGCATCGATTGGACGCGCCGTTCGTGTCGATCAAACCTTGTAGTCGGCGGGATTGCCGGAATCTGTCGGATTTTCGATCACCTTCTGGAAGGCCTTCCCGATCGGGATGTTCAGCGTGATGCCCTTGGGCGGGATCGGCTGCGTGAACCACTTGTTGTAGATCGTCTTGATCTCGCCCGACTTGTAGACCGCGATCATGGCGTCATCGACGACCTTTTTGTACGCGGTGTCGCCGAGCGGAAGCATGATGCCGTAAGGCTCGACCGAAAGCGCATCTTCGGAGATCACGTAGAGCGAGGGATCCTTCGAACTCGCGGCGAGCGAGGCGAGAAGGATGTCGTCCATCACGAACGCCACCGCGCGGTCGGTCTCGACCATGAGGAAGGCTTCCGCATGATCCTTCGCCGGCAGGATCGTCATGCCGAGATTCTGCGCGGTGTTAAGCTCGTTGATCTGCTTGATGTTGGTCGTGCCCGAGGTCGAGACGACTGTCTTGCCCTTGAGGTCAGCGAGCGTCTTCAGGTTGTTCACCTCCTTCGAGACGAAGCGATTGGAGGTCACGAAATGAGTGATGGTGAACGAGACCTGCTTCTGGCGCTCGAGATTGTTGGTCGTCGAGCCGCATTCGAGATCGACCGTGCCGTTGGCGATCAGCGGGATGCGGGTCGCCGACGTCACCGGGTTGAGCGCGACCTTCAGGTCGGGCGTCTTCAGTTCGGTCTTCACCGCATCGACGATCTTCATGCACAGGTCCATGGCGTAACCGACCCCCTGCTGCTTGTCGTCGTAATACGAGAAGGGCAGCGAGGATTCGCGATGGCCGATCGTGATCGTGCCGGTGTCCTTGATCTTCTTCAGCGTACCGGTCAGCTCCTGGGCGCAAACCGGCCCCGCGACAAGCGCCATGGCTGTAGCGATGACGGAAAGACGTATGACGCGCATGTTCTTCCCTCCAGTGGGGTTGCTTAAAAACGTCGTCATAAAAAACGCGCGCAACGAAATAGGCTCCTTGCAGCTCGATCGGCGGCAGGCCGATTGGTATCGCCTCCTCAACAGTCTGCCAGACTAGGACGTGACGGCACACGTCCCCCGGTTGGCGGCCTTCGGCCCGGCCGCACCCGGTCGGATGTCAAAATCGAAGATCGCCGTCGGCAGGTATAAGGTGCAGCAGGCATTTGGGATGTCGACGATGCCGCTGATCCGGCCCTCGATCGGTGCCGAGCCAAGCAGAAGGTACGCCTGCTCCCCCGAGTATCCAAATTTCTTCAAGTACTCTATGGCATTGAGGCAGGCATTCCGATAGGCGATCGTCGCATCCATATAGTAGTTGGTGTTCGAAGTGTGATCCACGGAGACGCCAACGAAGCTGAGGAATTCCGAATACCGGGGCTCGACGTTGCCGGGCATGAAGATCGGATTGGTCGTAACGCCGTATTTCGCCATGCCGCCCTTGATCAAGTCGACGCCGAAGTCGATGAACCCGCCCATTTCGATCGCACCGCAGAACGTGATTTCGCCGTCACCTTGGCTGAAGTGGAGATCGCCGCCCGAAAATTTGGCGCCCGCGACATGCACCGGATAGAATACGCGCGAGCCGCGCGTGAAGTTCTTGATGTCGTGGTTGCCGCCATTCTCACGGGCGGGAACCGTCCGGGCCCCTTCGCCTGCGATCTTCTGCGTCAGGGAGCCGGTCGCCTTGCCCGCCAAGACGTCTTTTGGGTTGGGAGGCAGAGCCAACGGCGGCACTCGCGTCGGATCGGTCGCGATCAGCGCCCGCTCCCGGTCATTCCACTTCGCGAGGAGATCGGCAGAAGGAGCCGTGCCGAATAGGCCCGGATGGGTGATGCCTGTGTACCGGATGCCCGGCAGATGCCGCGAGGTGGCCTGCTGACCATGGAAGTCCCAGATTGCCTTGTAGGCGCCTGGAAACTGATCCGTCAGAAAGCCGCCGCCATTCACCTTCGCAAAGATGCCGGTATATCCCCAGCCTTGCCCCGGGGCCGGACCAACCTCCTGCGGCACGGGGCCGAGATCCAGGATGTCTATGACGAGGAGATCCCCAGGCTCGGCGCCTTGGATGCCGATCGGGCCGCTGAGGACGTGGCACCGATCAAGGCTGACATCGCGAATATCGTTGGCCGAATCGTTGTTGCCGATCTGGCCATCCGTCCATTCCCGGCACTCCACCCGGAACTCGTCGCCGGGCTTCACCTCTCCCGCGACAGGGATGTCAGGATGCCAGCGATTGTGGCCGGGAACATCTTGGTCGAACATAGACTTCGACTGATCTACACGAAAGGCAATCTTCGGCATGACGCGCCTCCCGGCAACTACCCGGCCAGTCTGAACGGCCGACCATTCATTCTGGCTCTTCTATCAATGCCGTCGTCACCTCCAGCGGTGATAGGCGATCACGGGCGGCATGCCCGGCATCGGCCTCGCGTCAGCCAAGCGCTTCGCTGCCGAGGGCGCGTTCGTCTACATCTTCGGCCGCAGGCAGGCCGAACTCGACGAGGCGGTGAAGGCGATCGGCGCGGACGCGCCGCCCCTGTTCACGGCGGTCGCCCAGGACGACCGGCTGTTGTTCCAGGTGGTCGAGGGCCTCTATGCCGACTGGTCCAGCGCCGATCGCCCGGCCGAGTTGCACATCTTCACCCGCGGCGGCCACGGCTTTGGCATCGGCAAGCGAGGGCTGCCGGTGGACCGCTGATCGATTTGCTAGGAGACTGGCTCACGGATCAGGGGTTCGCCTGCCCGATCGACCCAGAGCTTGGCTCGGGCCGCGCGCGTTCTGAGTATTGTTGAGTTGCGCTTAATCCGGGCGATGTATTCGTTTTGCTCTGACCTGAGTTGACCTTAATGCGGTAACTCGTTGAAATTCTTCATGTGAGGAGAGTCGGTCTTATCCGACTACGACAACAACTGATTTAAATGGAGGCCACGGCCGGAATCGAACCGGCGTGCAAGGATTTGCAGTCCTCTGCGTAACCACTCCGCCACGTGGCCTCTGGGGTTCCGCGCCAGTTCGGCGCGGGACGGGCACTGCCAATATCAGACACCGCCACGAATTCAAACGGTTGTCATGGGGCGCGACCCCGGAGCGCTTGCCTAAAACCGTTCCAGGCCGCTAATTGCGCTGAGAACAGGGAGCAGGGCGATGTTCGATTTCGCGCAGGCGCGCAAGTTCATGGTCGAGGGGCAGATCCGCACCAACGAGATCACCGATCCGGGGATCGTCGCGGCCATGTCGGAACTCGAGCGCGAGCGATTCGTGCCCGAATCCTGGAAAACCCTCGCTTACGCCGATCGCGACATTCCGGCGGCCGAGCCAGGTCAGCCCGACGCGAATCGTTTTCTCCTCAGCCCGATGGTGCTCGGCAAGATCATTCGCTCCGCCGAGATCCAACCCACGGAATATGTTCTGCATATCGGCTGCACGCGCGGCTACGGCACCGCGATTCTCGCCCGGCTGGCGAACTCCGTCGTCGCGCTTGAGCAGGAGGAGGCGCTGGCGAAGGCCGCGGCCGACAATCTCGCCGCGCTCGATCTCGGGAATGTTGCCGTCGTGACCGGCCCGCTCGCCATGGGCTATCCGAGCGAAGGTCCGTATGATGCCATCGTGATCGAAGGCGCGGTCGAGACCCTGCCGGCGAGCCTGTCCGACCAGTTGAAAGAAGGCGGCCGCCTGGTTGCCGTGATGGGCGCCGGACGAACGGGGCAGGGGACGGTATTTCGCCGCACCGCCAAGGGTTTCAGTGGATATCCGCTGTTCGACGCGGCAGCGCCCGTTCTGCCCGGCTTCACGAGGGCGCCGGCTTTCGTTTTTTGACGCGGACCGCAACCGGAGCTGTGGCATATATGCGCCACCTTCGCTTATTGCGTCCGGCTTAGTCTCAGGCCAGTTTTTTCGCCGGCGCGCGACCATTAGATTGCGCAGAAGACGGACACGCTCAATGATGCGTTCCGCGAGTCCGTTTCGGGGAACGCGTAAAACCTATGACCGCGATCACGACAATGCCTGCCGCTCTGCGCCGTGTGGCGCTGTCCTGCGTGACGGCGCTCTGCGCGGTTTCGCTGCCGGCCGCCGCCATCGCGGAAACGCTCCCGGATGCGCTGGTGCAGGCCTATCTTTCGAACCCGACCCTGAACGCGCAGCGCGCCTCGACCCGGGCCACCGACGAACTCGTGCCGCAGGCTCTGTCCGGTTACCGGCCGCTAGTGACCGGCACCGCCGATGCTGGCGCTACCAGCACGCGGGTCACCCGGCCGTCTATTCCCGTGACCGATACGGGAACGCTGACGGCCAGCGCCGGTCTCACCGTCCAGCAACCTTTGTTCAACGGCTTCCGCACCCGCAATTCTGTCCGCGCCGCGGAATCCACCGTGCTGGCGTCGCGCGAGACGCTTATGAACACCGAACAGAACGTGCTGTTCGATGCCGCCGAAGCCTATATGAACGTGCTGCGCGATTTTGCGATCTTCGATCTCACGCGCGCCAACGTGGATCTTCTCGACGAAGAGCTGCGCGCGACGCGCGAGCGCTTCGATGTCGGCGAGGTGACTCGTACGGACACCGCGCTCGCGGAATCACGTCTTTCGGGCGCCCGCTCCGAACTCAGCGTCGCGGAAGCCAATCTGAAGGCCAGCCGCGCCATCTACCGTCAGGTCATCGGCTCCGAGCCCACCAGGCTTTTCCCCGGCCAGGCGATCGACAAGCTGCTCCCGCCGACTCAGGCCGCGGCGCTCGACATCGGTTATGTCGAACATCCGGCGAGCCGCGCGTCGCTGCATGCGGTGGACGCCGCCGAACTGAACGTGCGTGTCATCCAGGGCGAGCTCGCGCCGACCCTGTCGCTGCAGGGACAGGTCGCCAAGCAATGGGATGAAGTAAGTACAAGTCCAGCTCTGCCCACGGACGGCGGGCAGACCACGACAACCGCCTCCATACTCGGCGTCCTCACCGTGCCGATCTATCAGGGCGGGCAGGAATATTCGCGCGTCCGCGAGGCCAAGGAAATCTTCGGCCAGCGGCGTCTCGAAGCCGAATCGGTGCGCGATCAGGTCCGTGCCGCCGTTGTTTCGGCCTGGGGCGCGCTCGAGGGCGCCAAGTCCCAGATCATCGCCGCTCAGGCGCAGGTCGAAGCCTCGACCGTCGCTCTCGCCGGCGTGCGCGAGGAAGCGCGCGTTGGCCAGCGCACGACGCTCGACGTGCTGAACTTCCAGCAGGAGCAGCTTAATGCGCGCGTGACCCTCATCACCGCGCAGCGGGACCGTATAGTTGCGTCCTATGCGTTGCTGCAGGCCATCGGCCGGCTGAATGTCGTACAGCTCGGGCTCAAGGTCCCGGCCTATGACGCGCGGGTGCATTACGATCAGGTCCGCGACAAATGGTTCGGCCTGCGCAATCCGGACGGACGCTGACTCGGCGTCGTTACCGCCGTGCGACTCACGGTTTGGAAAACGCCGATCAATCCTTGCCTTGACGAGTCTGGGTGCGATACTCGATCAAGCTAGGAGAAACACCGATTCTTCCGTGTGTTTAGTCTCGCCTGAAGGGGCCCTATGAGCAGCACGGCGAAAGCGCATGAACCGACCATGGAGGAGATTCTCGCCTCCATCCGCCGGATCATCGCCGATGACGAGCCCGCCGCCGAGGCAAAGCCGGCACCGGCAGCCCCGCCGCCTGCTGCCGCAAAACCGGCAGCTGCGCCGAAACCCGAGCCGGTTCCCGCGCCCGCTTCCGAGCCCGAGGGCGAACTCAACCAGGACGATATCGATGCGATGCTGGCGAGCTTCGACTCGCCACCCGTGCCGGGCAAAGAACCGCCCGCGGCAAAAAAAGAGGACGATGTCCTCGAACTGACAAAGCCGATCGCCAAGCCGGCTCAAGCTGAAATCGCGCCCAGCGAGTTCGAATTCCGCGACGCAATCGCCGGCGCGAGGGCCGACGCCGACGAAGACATGGCCGGCTGGGGCCTCGAACCCGAACCCGAAACAGCGCCCGAATCGGCAGCCATGGCGCCGCAGGGGTCGGCAATGATGGCGCGCAGTGTCGAGGAAGCGCTGCTGGCGCCGGAGGCGGGCTCGGCGGTTGCGAGCGCGTTCTCCTCTCTGGCCCACACGATTCTCGGCCAGAACGCCCGCACGCTTGATGATCTCGTCGAGGACATGCTGCGTCCGATGCTCAAGGCCTGGCTCGACGACAATCTGCCGACCATTGTCGAACGGCTGGTGCGCGCCGAAATCGAACGCGTCTCGCGCGGCCCCCGTCGCTAGTCCGGCCTCGGGCGTTTTCCCAGCAGCCACGACAGGGCCTTGGGTGGGCGTGCCGGGCGCCTTATGTTCTGCAGCCATGATCCGGGGATGCGACCTTTGTCGCCGTCCGGCACGCAGCGGCTGCCGCGCGTTGACACCCCCGGTCCGCTCCGGCTCTAAAGCGCCCTGAACCTGCTCCACCCCGTGTCGACAGCGCGAACCATGACCATCGAAAAGACCTACCAGCCCTCGGAGATCGAGGGCCGCATTTCCGCCGCCTGGGACAAGGCCGGAGCATTCAAGGCCGGGGCCAATGCCAAGCCCGGCGCGGAGCCGTATTCGATCGTCATCCCGCCGCCGAACGTCACCGGCTCGCTGCATATGGGCCATGCGCTCAACAACACACTGCAGGACGTGCTGACCCGGTTTCACCGCATGAAGGGCAGGGACGTTCTGTGGCAGCCCGGGACCGACCATGCCGGCATTGCGACGCAGATGGTGGTCGAGCGTCAGCTTATGGAACGGCAGGAGCCGGGACGCCGCGAGATGGGCCGCGAGAAATTCCTCGAACGCGTCTGGGCGTGGAAAGCGGAATCCGAAGGAACCATCACGCGGCAATTGAGACGCCTCGGCGCTTCGGCCGATTTTTCCCGCGAGCGGTTCACGATGGACGAGGGGCTTTCGCGCGCCGTCGTGAAGGTGTTTGTCGATCTGCACCGCAAAGGGCTCATCTACAAGGACAAGCGCCTTGTGAACTGGGATCCGAAGCTGCGCACCGCGATCTCCGATCTCGAAGTCGAGACGCGCGAGGTGAAGGGCAAGATGTGGCACTTCGCCTATCCGCTCGCCGACGGCCCGGTGGACGGGATCGAGGAGATCGTGATCGCCACAACGCGCCCGGAGACCATGCTTGGCGACGGCGCGGTGGCGGTGCATCCGAGCGACGAGCGCTACAGGAATCTCATCGGCAAACTGGTGCGCCTGCCGGTCGCGGAACGCCTGATCCCGATCATCGCCGATGAATATCCCGATCCGGAGTTCGGATCGGGCGCGGTGAAGATCACGGGCGCGCACGACTTCAACGATTTCGAGGTCGCGCGCCGTAACAACATACCGCTGTATCCCCTGATGGATGAAGACGCCCGCATGGCGGAAAACGTGCCGGAGCGTTATCTCGGCATGGATCGCTTCGACGCGCGCAAGAAGATCGTCGAGGAAATCGAGGCGATGGGCCTGCTGCGGCAGGTCGAGGACCGCACGATCGCGCAGCCGTTCGGCGACCGGTCCGGCGTCGTGCTCGAACCCTTCCTGACCGACCAATGGTATGTCGACGCCCATACGCTCGCGCAGCCGGCGCTTGCGGCGGTGCGCGACGGCCGCACGACGTTCGTGCCGAAGAATTGGGAAAAGACCTATTTCGAATGGCTGGAGAACATCCAACCCTGGTGCATCTCACGCCAGCTCTGGTGGGGTCACCAGATTCCGGCGTGGTACGGGCCGGACGGTCATGTGTTCGTCGAACCCTCCGAGGGGGACGCGAACGCCGCGGCCGCGAAGCATTACGGCACGGCGACGCCGCTGACGCGCGACGAGGACGTGCTGGACACGTGGTTCTCCTCGGCGCTGTGGCCGTTCTCGACCATGGGCTGGCCGGACGCGACGCCGGAACTGAAAAAGTACTATCCGACATCCGTCCTGCTGACCGGCTTCGACATCATCTTCTTCTGGGTCGCCCGGATGATGATGATGGGGCTCGAATTCATGGGCGAAGTCCCTTTCAAGCACGTCTATATCCACGCGCTCGTCCGTGACGAGAAGGGCGCCAAGATGTCGAAGTCGAAAGGCAACGTCATCGACCCGCTCGAACTGATGGACGAACTCGGCGCGGATGCCGTGCGCTTCACATTGGCGGCGATGGCGGCGCAGGGCAGGGACATCAGGCTCGCGCGCTCGCGCATCGAGGGTTACCGCAATTTCGCAACCAAGTTCTGGAACGCCGCGCGCTTCGCCGAGATGAATCACTGCGCGGTCGTGCCGGACTTCGATCCGTCCGCCGTGAAGAGCACACTGAACAAATGGATCGTCGGCGAGGCGGCGAAGGCCATCACGGAGACAAGCGCGGCGATCGAGGCCTACAAATTCAACGACGCGGCCGGCGCGGCCTATCGCTTCGTCTGGTCGATCTTCTGCGACTGGTATCTCGAACTGGCAAAGCCCGTTCTGCAGACCGAGACGGACAGCGCCGAGCGCGACGAGACGCGCGCGACCGTTTCGTGGACGCTCGATCAGATCGTGAAACTGCTTCACCCCTTCATGCCCTTCATCACCGAAGAGCTGTGGGCACAGACCGCGCCCGCGGGGGGGCGACCCGCTTTGCTCGCCCTGACCGATTGGCCGGCGCCCGCGACGGGCGACACGTCGGCGGCCGAGGCCGAGATCGGCTGGCTGGTCGACATCATTTCGGAAGTTCGGTCCGTGCGTACGGAAATGAACGTGCCCGGCGGAGCGCAGGTGCCTCTGCTTCTGATCGGCGCTCCCGACAATGTGAAAGCCTGGGCAAAGACGTATGAGGATGCCCTGAAACGCTTGGCTCGTCTGTCCAGCATTGGCGTCGCCGACAAGGCTCCGCCCGGCGCCGTGCAGCTTCTGGTGCGCGGTGGCGTGGCCGCGCTGCCGATCGCCGATGTCGTCGACCTGGCGGCCGAGAAGAACCGGCTCGCGAAGGAAATCGGCAAGATCGCCGACGAAATCGACAAGATCGACAAGAAGCTCGGCAATCCCGATTTCCTGGCGCGCGCCAAGGAAGAGGTGGTCGAGGAGCAGCGCGAACGGCGGGAAGAAGCCGAGGCGCGTCGCGTGAAGCTCGCCGATGCGCTGGACCGGCTGAAAGAGGTCGCCTGACGGAGCGCGCATGATCGACGCCGCAAGCCTGTTTGCGTTCGCCCTCGTCGCGCTCGGCATGGTGCTGACGCCCGGGCCGAACATGATCTATCTGATCTCGCGCTCGATCAGTCAGGGCAGGGTGGCCGGCCTGGTTTCGCTGGGCGGCGTCGTGCTCGGATTTGTCGCCTACATGCTGTGCGCGGCGTTCGGCATCACGACGCTTCTCCTCGCCGTGCCTTATGCGTACGACGCGTTGCGCTTCGGCGGCGCGCTATATCTGCTCTGGCTGGCCTGGCAGGCGGTGAGGCCCGGCGGCCGCTCGCCCTTTCAGGTGCATCAGCTTCCGGACGACAGCCCGCGTAAGCTGTTCACGATGGGCTTCTTGACCAATCTTCTGAATCCCAAGATCGCGGTACTCTATCTCTCGCTGCTGCCGCAGTTCATTTCGCCGGAAAATGGCAGCGTGCTGGTACAGTCGCTGATCCTCGGCTTCGTGCAGATCGCGGTCAGCATGACCGTCAATGGGCTGATCGTGCTGACCGCGGGCACGATCGCAGGCTTTCTCGCCCATCGCCCGGAATGGATCGCGGTGCAGCGCTGGCTGATGGCGACCGTGCTGGCCGCGCTTGCGGTGCGGATGGCGACCGAAGCCCGGCGCTGACCCCTCGTCTGGTTTTCTGAACGAATTGGCCCGGCACATCTTCGGCCGACGTTTGCAGCTTCCGGTACGTGGCGTGTCGTGCTTACCGCCACGTCCAAGCGACCCAGGGTTGCGCCACTGTCTCCTTTTCATCACTGCCCTTACAGCTTCGCCGGAGCCCGTTCGCAAGCTGCTCGCCTTCAATCCCGGTCTCTGTAAGAAGTTCTGCGCCCTCGGCGAAGCTCGCATCTGCGGTGACTGCAAGAGGCGGGACATAAAGCGAGTGTTGGGGGCACGGAAATCGTGAAGGGCATCCTGCTGGCAATTTCGCTTGCCGTTGTCTGGGCGGTAACCTCTCCGGCATCGGCCGGTGTCGTGATCGCGCCCCCGGGCAACCGCAATGCGACGCAGCCGAAGGTGCCGGGTTCCTCGGTGCGCCGCACGGAGGCCGGCAAGACGACCTTCGACGAAAAATACGAAAAGATCCGCAATCTCCTGGCGCAGGACAAGGTTTTGATCGGCAAGATCAAGGCGGCAGCCAGCAAGTATGACATCGACCCGATCCACATGATCGGAGCCATTGTCGGCGAGCATACCTACAATGTTGATGTCTACGACCGGCTGCAGACCTATTACGTCCAGGCGGTTTCCTATGCCGGCGACAGCTTCCGCTTCGGATATGGGGGCGAAACGATTTCGCAGTTCGTGGCTCGCCCCGAATTCGCAAAATGCAGCGAATTTACAGATTCGTATGAACTCTGGGCGTGCCGCGAAAATGTCTGGGACAAGAGCTTTCGAGGGCGTAGCGTCGGCGGCACCGCCTTTCCTGCCGATCATTTCAGCGCGGTGTTCTTCCAGCCTTTTTTTGCCGGCCAGACCTTTGGACTTGGGCAGGAGAGCCCGCTGATGGCCCTCATGCTGTCCGACGCGGTGGCGAAGACATCCGGCTATCCCAAACTGAATGAGAACCGCGCCGCCGATGTCTACGAAGCAATCATGAATCCGGACAAGTCGCTCGCCTATATGGCGGCGAGCATTCGCCGTTCCATCGACGACTACAAAACGATCGCGGGCGTCGACATCTCCAGGAACCCCGGGATCACCGCCACGCTTTACAACATCGGCCGCTCGGCCCAGCGCGCTGCGGCTCTTGGCCGGGGATCGCTCCCGGAAGAGAATTATTTCGGTTGGCTGGTCAACGATAAGCTCGCCGAGCTGAAATCGCTTCTTTAAGCGGGATTTTTCTATCCATCGTGAAGCAGTCTTGAGGGGTTGACCCAACCCTTCGTCGCGTGTATTTAACCGATAAGTTATTTAACTCATCGGTAAAACACAGATGCACGCCGACCGCCTCAGCGCCACTTTTTCAGCCCTGGCAGATCCCACGCGCCGCGCCATTCTCGCGCGCCTCGCTCTGGGTGAAACCACGGTCAACGAACTGGCGGAACCGTTCGATATGAGCTTGCCGGCCGTCTCCAAGCACCTGAAGGTTCTGGAGCATGCCGGGCTCATCTCGCGCAGCCGTACGGCACAGTCGCGCCCGGCGCGAATCGAGCCGGAGGGCGTGAAGGCCATCGAGGATTGGCTCGAAGAGTACCGCAAGCTGTGGACCCAGCGTCTCGACCGGCTCGAAGACTATCTCAAGGAGATTCAAGCCAAGGGAGGGCCCGATGGCCAGCGCGACTGATCTTGCCGCCGACGACCGCGTTCTCGTCATCACGCGCATCTTCGATGCGCCGCGGGAGCTTGTCTGGAGGGCGTGGACCGATCCGGAACTCGCAATCCAGTGGTCCGGTCCGAGCGATTATCCGGCCGTCCACATCGAGGGCGATCTTCGCCCCGGCGGCAAATGGCGCGGATGCCTGCGCAGCGTGGCAACCGGCGAGAACCTCTGGCAGGGCGGCGTCTACCGCGAAATCGTTCCCAACGAACGTCTCGTCTTCACCTTCGCCTGGGAAGAGGAGGGCGAACGCGGCCAGGAAATGCTGGTCAGCCTGACGTTCGAGGATGCCGCCGGAAAAACACGTTTCACGCTACGGCAGGAGGCGTTCGCCTCGGTCGCCGAACGCGACGGCCACAATGGCGGCTGGAACAGCGCCTTCGACCGTCTGCGCGATTTTCTTCAGACAATTGCCTAAGGGAGGAAACGATATGGACGCCAGATCAAACCCGCTGACGATCACGACGCCCTCCGATCTGGAGATCGTCCTGACCCGCTCCTTCGATGCCCCGGCGCGGCTCGTCTTCGACTGCCTGACCAAGGTGGAGCATGTCCGCCGCTGGTGGGGATGTGCTGAGGGAGCCTCTTCGTTCGAGATCGATTTGCGGGTCGGCGGCAAATGGCGGTTCGTGCTGACGATGGGCGACAGCGAGCACGGCTTTCACGGCGAATACCGCGAAATCGTGCCGCCGGCGCGTCTCGTCTATACCCAAATCTACGAGCCGTTTCCCGATCACGGAGCCATCGTGACGACCCTTCTGGAAGAGAAGGGCGGCCGCACTACGTTGACCGAAACCGTGCTGCACAAGACCAAATTCGGCCGCGACGGGCATCTGAACTCCGGCATGGAGCAGGGCGCAGCGCAGAGCTACGACAACCTTGAAAACCTGCTCAAGGAACTTGAAGGAGTAGCGTGATGACGACGCAACCCGCCGCTTCCGAATTCGATATTGTCCTGAAGCGTACCTATGACGCGCCGGTCGGAATGCTCTGGAGAGCCTGGACCGATCCAGAGCAGATGAAGCAATGGTGGGGCCCGGAAGGATTCACCAATCCGGTCTGCGAGCTCGATGTGCGTGTCGGAGGCGCCTGGCGCATCGTCATGCGCGGGCCGGACGGCATGGAATATCCGGTGAAGGGCATCTATCGCGAGATCGTGCCCAACAGGCGTCTCGTGATGACCGACAGCCTCGCCGAGCAGCCACAAGATTGGCACGACCTCGTCAACGCCGGCCGTCCCGAAGGCAGCGGGAAATCGCCGGAGCAATATCTCATCACCGTCACGTTTGACGAGGAGAATGGGAAAACGACGGTGAGCGTGCGCAACCATTTCAACAGCGCCGCCGACCGCGACGCGCTGATGAAGATCGGCATGAGCGAGGGTTGGAACGGCAGTTTCAACAAGCTCACCGAGCTGCTGAAAACGAGCTGACGGGAGACGGGGATGCAGAAAATCACGCCATGCCTCTGGTTCGACAATCAGGGCGAAGACGCCATGAAATTCTACGGCACGGTTTTCAAGAACGCGAAGATCGACGGGATGAACGGCGTCATGGGTTCGTTCGAGATCGAGGGTCAGACGATCCTGATCCTAAATGGCGGGCCGCATTTCAAGCTCAATGAGGCCTTCAGCCTCTACATCAATTGTAAGGACCAGGCCGAGGTCGACTATTACTGGGAAAAGCTGGGCGAGGGCGGTTCGTTCTCGCAATGCGGCTGGCTCAAGGACAAGTTCGGCCTGTCCTGGCAGATCGTGCCCGAAGCTCTGCCGCGCCTGCTGACCAATCCGGACCGGCCCAAGGCCGAGAAGGCGATGCAGGCCATGCTCCAGATGCAGAAACTCGACGTCGCGAAACTCGAAGCGGCATTCAACGGGTAAAGACTGGCAACGGATAATGACAGGGAGAACAGCTATGACCGAATACACAGTGAACCCATACCTCACCATCGACGGCGCTGCCAAAGCCATCGAATATTACACGAAGGCGTTCGGCGCGACGGAACGGCATCGCATGCCGGCGGAAGACGGCAAGCGCCTGATGCATGCGGAAATCGCCATCAATGGCGGCATCGTCATGATGAGCGACAATTTCCCGGAATTCTGCACGGACGGCGAGGTCACCCTGCCGACATCGGACAAACCTGCGGCTGTCCAGGTTGCGCTCCATTACAAGACCCCGGCCGAAGTCGACGCCGTCTATGCACGTGCGGTCGAAGTCGGCGGCAAGAGCGTAATGGCGCCGGAAGACATGTTCTGGAACGCGCGTTTCGCCGTCGTTTCGGACCCGTTCGGCCATCGCTGGATGTTGAACGCTCCTCTTCCCGCGAAATCCTGAAACGCGAGGTCGTCATGACGGAGTTTTCGATTACGCGCGTCTTCGACGCGCCACGCAAAGCCGTGTGGGAGGCGTGGACCCGCGCCGAGAGTTTGGCGCAATGGTGGGGGCCGAAGGGTTTCGACCTCGACGTCCGCCGGCTCGAGATGAAACCGGGCGGCATGTTCCTGTACAGCATGAAGACCGGCAGCCAGGAAATGTGGGGCCGCTTCATCTATCGCGAGATCGTCCCGCCCGAACGCCTGGTTTTCGTCAGTTCGTTCTCCGATCCGGATGGCAACGTCACGCGTGCGCCGTTCTTCGACGGCAACTGGCCGCTTGAAGTGGTCAACACGGTGACGTTCACCGAAAACGGCACAAAGACTGTACTGGACCTGCGGGGCGGCCCGATCAACCCGACGCCGGCCGAAAGCGCGGCGTTTGCCGCCAACGAGGCCAGCATGCAGGCGGGCTTCGGTGGCACGTTCGACCAACTCGACACCTATCTCGCGACATTCTCGGAAGAGGTGGTGCCATGAACGTCCAGCCGCGGTTTCAATTCTCGATCGACCGCGTCTTCGATGCACCGCGCGATCTCGTCTGGAAGGCCTGGACCGATGAGGTCCAACTTCTGGAGTGGTGGAGCCCGAAAGGCTTCAAGACTTTGTCCACGAAGGTCGATCTGAAGCCGGGCGGGATGTTCCATTACGGGCTTGAGGCGCCGGACGGCCACAAATTCTGGGGCCGGTTTATCTATCGCGAGATTGTTGCGCCGGAACGGCTCGTATTCGTTCTTTCGTTTGCTGACGAAAAAGGCGAGATTGCCCGCCACTTCTTGAACCCCAAATGGCCTGCCGAAATCCTGAACACGGTGACGTTCACCGACAAAGGCGCGAAGACCGAGGTCGCTCTCAGGAGCCACCCGATCAACGCGACCGCTGAAGAGATCGCGATCTTCGAAACGGGTGCCCCGAGCATGCAGCAGGGCTTCGGTGGCACGTTCGATCAGCTCGCCGACTACCTCGCCGCGTCCAAAAACTAAGGGAGACAGACTATGGGAATGGAAAAGGTAGAACCCACCAAGGAACACAAATGGCTGCGGCGCATCGTCGGCGAATGGAGCTATGAGAGCGAATGCGTGATGGGCCCGGATACGCCGGCCTGGAAATCGAGCGGCACGCAGAGCGTGCGCACGCTCGGCGATCTATGGTCCGTGGGCGAGATCCAGGGCGAGATGCCGGACGGCACGCCTTCCGTCTCCATCATCAGCCTGGGCTACGATCCGGCGAAAGAGAAATTCGTCGGGACATTTATCGCGAGCATGATGACCCATCTCTGGCCCTATGAGGGCACGCTGAACGGCAATGTCCTGACGCTCGACAGCGAAGGCCCGAGTTTCAAGGGCGACGGCTCGATGGCGAAATACCAGGACCTCGTGGAAATCATAAGCGACGACGAATACACCCTGTCCTCGCAGGCGCCGGGCGAGGACGGCAAATGGCACCCGTTCATGAAAATGGTCTTCAAGCGCAAGAAGTGACGAAAGCCTGAGAGGGACGCCCATGGAGATGACTGATCCTTCGCCCTCCGGGGCGTCCCTCTGGACGGGCCGCGTGCTCAGCGGCCTGGTCGTTCTGTTCCTGCTGTTCGACGGCGCGATCAAGCTCGTGCCGATCCAGCCGGTGACGGACACGATGATGCAACTCGGCTATTCCGGCGATCCGTCGCTGGCGCGCGGGCTCGGCGTTCTGACCCTTCTCTGCGCCGCGCTCTATGCCTGGCCGCGCACCTCCGTGCTCGGTGCGGTGCTGCTGACGGGTCTTCTCGGCGGAGCGATCGCGACGCATCTGCGCGTCGGCAGCCCGCTTTTCTCACACCTTCTGTTCGGCGGGTATATCGGCCTTATCGCCTGGGGCGGGCTCTATCTTCGCCATCCGGCGCTGCGCCGGCTCCTTCCGTTCCGCCTGTAAATCCGGCCGCCCCGGACATCGCAAACAGCCGTGTGACACTTCAGCAACTGTGTTGCAGGATTGAGTTGGCCCGGACCCGCGCCTGAGCCAATTTGCCCCAATTGCGCCATAGACGAAGCTGTATGTCGCGCCTCGATAGGAGTGCGCTCGGCCACGGTTTTCCCCACCTTTGAAGGGCAATAGCCCGGCTCGCATATCACGCATCTAACACGCGTGCCGCAGAAGCGCGCGAAGGGCCAACAATGGACAGCAAGGTTTTTCAGAAGTCGAATTTGCCCAGCCGCCATGTGACGGAGGGCCCGGCACGCGCACCGCACCGTTCTTACCTCTACGCGATGGGCCTCACCAAGGAACAGATCCACCAGCCGCTGGTCGGCGTGGCGAGCTGCTGGAACGAGGCCGCTCCCTGCAACATCTCGCTGATGCGCCAGGCGCAGGCGGTGAAGAAGGGCGTCGCGGCGGCGAACGGCACCCCGCGCGAATTCTGCACTATCACCGTCACCGACGGCATTGCGATGGGTCATGAGGGCATGAAGTCCTCGCTGGCCTCGCGTGAGGTCATCGCGGACTCGGTCGAGCTGACCATCCGCGGCCATTCCTACGATGCGCTGGTCGGCCTGGCCGGCTGCGACAAGAGCCTGCCCGGCATGATGATGGCGATGATCCGCCTCAACGTGCCGTCGATCTTCATCTATGGCGGGTCGATCCTGCCGGGTTCGTTCCGCGGCCAGCCGGTCACGGTGCAGGACCTGTTCGAGGCGGTCGGCAAGCACTCGGTCGGCGACATGTCGGACGAGGATCTCGACGAGCTCGAAAGCGTGGCGTGCCCCTCGGCGGGGGCCTGCGGCGCCCAGTTCACGGCGAACACGATGGCGACGGTGTCCGAGGCAATCGGCCTTGCTTTGCCGTATTCGGCCGGCGCTCCGGCGCCCTATGAAATCCGCGACCGGTTCTGCATGACTGCCGGCGAGCAGATCATGGAGCTTCTCGCCCGCAATATCCGTCCGCGCGACATCGTCACCCGCAAAGCTTTCGAAAACGCCGCGACCGTTGTCGCCGCGACCGGCGGCTCGACCAATGCCGCCCTGCACCTGCCGGCGATGGCGCATGAAGCCGGCATCGAGTTCGATCTGTTCGACGTCGCCGAAATCTTCAAGCGCACGCCCTATATCGCCGACCTGAAGCCGGGCGGCCGTTATGTGGCGAAAGACCTTTTCGAGGTCGGCGGCATCCCGCTCATCATGAAGACGCTGCTCGATCACGGATTCTTGCATGGCGAATGTTTGACAGTTTCTGGCCGCACAATCGCCGAGAACATGAGCAAGGTTCGCTGGAACGCGGACCAGGACGTGGTGATGCCGGCCAACAAGCCCATAACCAAGACCGGCGGCGTCGTCGGACTCTCCGGCAATCTCGCGCCGGACGGTGCGATCGTAAAGGTGGCGGGCATGAAGAACCAGGTGTTCTCCGGCCCGGCTCGCTGCTTTGACAGCGAGGAAGAGTGCTTCGCGGCGGTCAACGCCCGTAACTACAAGGAAGGCGAGGTCCTCGTCATCCGCTACGAGGGACCGCGCGGCGGCCCTGGAATGCGTGAAATGCTGCAGACCACTGCGGCGCTCTACGGTCAGGGCATGGGCGACAAGCTGGCGCTCATCACCGACGGCCGTTTCTCGGGCGCGACGCGCGGTTTCTGCATCGGTCATGTCGGGCCGGAAGCCGCTGTCGGCGGTCCCATCGCGCTGATCCGCGACGGCGACGTGATCGACATCGATGCGGTCAAGGGCACGCTCGACGTGCGCCTGAGCGCGGAAGAGCTTGAGACGCGCAAGGCCGATTGGAAGCCGCGCGCACAGAATTTCGGGTCGGGGGCGTTGTGGAAGTTCGCTCAGGGCGTGGGTCCTGCGCGCAACGGCGCTGTGACCCATCCGGGCGGAAGTGGTGAGACGCACTGTTATGCGGACATTTAGCTCGATCAGTTCTGTTCTTGTGGTGCTGGCTGCTGTTGCGGCCGGGCCGGCCTTTGCCTTCGACGCTTCGCTCGCGACGACGGCCGGGGAGTTGCCGGCGCCCGAATCCGCGGCGGCTCTGACCGCGGGATCGGTGGGAATGCCGGTCTCGGTCGATCCTCTTCCGAGCCTGGTCGAATCCCGCGTTTCCGATGAGGCTCCGCCGCAGCTCGGTGAAAAGACCACACCCTCCGAAGCGTTCAACATGGCCCGCAACCTCTATCGCCGCGGCGAAAAGACGGAGGCCATGACCGTGCTGCAGTTCGCGGCGGGCCAAGGGCATATCGGTGCGCAGTGGATGATCGGGCGTATGTACGCTCGCGGCGAAGGCGTCGCGCCCGACGACGTCAAGGCGTTCGACTATTTCCGTGAAGTCGTCAACAGCGCGAATGTCGACGATATGGCCGACAGCCCGGAAGGCCGCCAGAACGCGGGCTATGTCTCGCACGCTCTGGTGCAGCTCGGTTCGTATTACCGGGAGGGCATTCCCGGCTCGAAGGTGAAGCCGAACCCGCAGCTCGCGATCAGCCTCTACAGCCGCGCCGCCTATAATTACGGAGATCCGAGCGCGCAGTTCAACCTCGCCATGATGTATGTCGAAGGCAACGGCGTGCCGAAGGATCCGAAGCGGGCCCTGCAGCTTTTCAACAATGCCGCGAAGAAGGGCCACGGCCCCTCGCGTGCTCTGCTCGGCCACATGATGTTCAAGGGCGAAGTGGGCAAGCGCCAGCCGGAACTCGGGCTGATGTGGATGAGCCTCGCCCGCCAGTCGGCCGAGCAGTCCGGCGAACCGGACGCCCAGTGGATCATCGACCTGCACGAAAAGGCGATGGCCGAGAGTTCGGAAGAAGAGCGCCGCGGCGCGCGCGGCTTCCTCGACCGTCTCTTCAAGAACTGATTGCTTTCCCTCCCCTGAATGGGGAGGGCGACTCGCACGAAGTGCGAGCGGGGTGGGGTGATGGCCCATCCGCGCAGTGATGCGATTAGTTCTGCCCGAACCCCCACCCCGGAGCGCTTCGCGCTCTCGGCCCTCCCCACCTGAACTCGGGTGTTCCCGAGTTCAGCTCTTTGATGGCCAAGTCGGGTAAACCCGACTTGGCTTGGGAGGGAGGGCGCTTCGAACCTAAGTCTCATCTCCGGGCCATTCGCCGTCGATGTCGGTCAGTTCGGCATCGAAGCCGTGCAGCCATGCGCGGCGGGATGCGATCCAGGTGTTCGCCGCCGGGGTCACGGCGTCCGGCTCGTCGAAGGTGGACGCCGTGACGTCGATGGTCGCAAGTCTGTCGCCGCGGAACGCGATCTGGCTGCCGCAGGCGCCGCAGAATTCGCGTTGCGCGTGCTCCGACGAGCGATAAATGGCGGGCTTGCCTGTGGTGTAGGCGAGGGCGGTTTTCGGAAACGTCGTCCAGGTCATGAAGGCCGCGCCCGACGATTTCTGGCACATGCGGCAATGGCAATGGACCGTTTCGCGCGGATCGTTTTCGACGGCATACCGCAGCGCGCCGCACAGGCATCCGCCGGTGCGGGTCATCGCGCCTCGATCGAAAAATCGGCCATGACCGGCACGTGATCTGAGGGCTTTTCCCAGCCGCGAACATATTTGTCGATGCGTGCGCCCGTCAGGCGGCTGGCGGCCTGTGGCGAGAGCAGGAGATGGTCGATCCGCAGGCCGGCATTCCGCTGCCAGGCGCCGGCCTGATAATCCCAGAACGAGTAAAGACCCTTTGCATCGGTCGTGGCGCGGACGGCTTCGGTGAGGCCGAGATTGAGGAGTGCGTCGAACTTCGCGCGCGTCTCGATGCGGAACAAGGCGTCCTCGACCCACGATGCCGGATTGTGGACGTCGTCGGGTGCGGGGATCACGTTGTAGTCGCCGGCGAGCACGAACGGCTCTTCCAGCAGGAGCCGCTCGCGGGCATGCGCGATCAGGCGGTCCATCCAGGCGAGCTTGTAGGGATATTTCTCGGTGCCCACGGGGTTGCCGTTCGGCAGATAGAGCGAGGCGACGCGCATGACGCCTTCGCGGGTCGACACCAGAGCTTCGATGTAGCGCGACTGCTCGTCGGCGCTGTCGCCCGGGAGATCGGTGTGCGTGTCCTCGATCGGAAAGCGCGAGAGGATCGCGACGCCGTTCCAGCTCTTCTGGCCGTGGACGACGCAGTTATAGCCGGCGTCCTCGAACGCCTGTTTCGGAAACTGGTCGGTCTGGCACTTCAGTTCCTGAAGGCAGACCACGTCCGGCGCGGCTTCGCTCAGCCAGCGCAGAGTGTTGTCGAGCCGGAGGCGGATTGAATTGACGTTCCAGGTGGCGATGCGCATGGGCTTGAGTTTAGCAAGGCGAGGGAACGTCTGCCTAGGCGATCTTCGCCGCGAGACCGGTGCCGCGCATCAGGATCTGGTGCTCGCGCACCACGCGCTCGGGGCCGTCCGGCATTTTGCGCAGGCGGTATTGCAGCTCGCCGGCCGTGTTTTCCGGCAGCTGGCGCACGATTTCGTAATCGCCGGCGGCGTGGTGCGACCCGGCTTCGCCGGTGAAATGGACAGTCTGTCCGAGGGGAAATTTATGCATTCCGCATTCTAGCACGGAAATAGATCCGGCGCTCGTTTGCTTTCAGGGGGCTTGTGCCTCATATTGAGCCTGCCCGATGGGCCCGTGAGCACATTGTTCGCAGGCGGCTGAGCCGAGACAAAGGTCGCGGCCGGCAACCGGACGGCCGATTATTTTGGCTGCCTTGACCCGTACGCGCCTAGCGGAGTGTGCCCCAAGTCACTCCCCGAATTATCGATTTTAGGCACGCGCACGTGCGCGATTTACGGAGGCCGCAATGGCGACCACAGGTACAGTGAAATTCTATAACACCCAGAAGGGCTTCGGCTTCATCCAGCCGGAGACCGGCGGCCCGGACGTGTTCGTCCACGCCACCGCTCTGGAAGCGGCCGGCATCTACACCCTGAACGAAGGCCAGAAGGTCTCGTTCGAGGTCGTGTCGGAACGCGGCAAGACCAAGGCCGCGAGCCTCTCGCTCGTCGGCTGAACGACCGGCCCGGTGCGCGATACGTGCGCCGGGCCTTTTGCTTCCGGAGGCCGAATTGAATTTCCTTGAGCCTGCGGAAATGTATACCGGCCGCCAGTCGGCCGAAGGCAAGGCCCAGCCCTATCGCCGGTTCGGAAGCCTCGCTCTCGCGGTGAAATACGCGATCGAGCAGCAGCCCGGCGCCCTGCATTGCACCACTATCGAAAGCGACGATATCCGCCTTCAGAACAAGGAAATTCAGGCCGCTTATGACAGCGCCGATTTCCGTGCGGCCATTGAAAAGGTGGGCTGATCCCGGTCTCGATTGTGACACGTGCTTCCACTAGTCTCGGAGGCGCGCAGCTGCGTCGCAATACTGTCATGGAGGGGATTCGAATGGCCAAGGTGGACCGCACACCGAAGAAGATCGCCGGCCTGAAGTTGCCGAAATCGATCCGACAGGCGCCGGCCATCAAGGCATTGCTGGCAACGCCCGCAGGCCGCAAGCTTCTCGGCGACGCGCTGATGGAAGGTGCCGCAGCCGCCGCCGCCAAGGTGATGGAAGCCCATGCGGCCGGAAAAGCCGCCGCGGCGGCCAAGCCCGCCAAGACGACGGCGCCCAAGGTGAAAAAGCCCGTGTCGGCCAAGCCCGATGCGTCTGCGGCTTCCGCGCCCGCGGCTCCCGCATCGGCCAAGCCAGATGCGCCTGTGGCTCCCGCGCCTTCCGCTCCGCCGGCCAAGACTGTGGTCGCTCCGGCGGCAATCGCCGCGGCTCCCCCGAAGCCTCCGGCCGCAACTCCCGAACCGTTCAAGACGGATGTGCCGGTGACGGCCAAGCCGCCCGTGCAATTGCTCGATGACAAGGACGAGGTCGGCGCGCCGCCGGCCAAATCGGACGCCGCGGAGTAATTACATCCCGCTCATCATGTCCGGAATAGACCGGGCGTGATGAGCGTTGTCTGCCGCTCTCTGCAGGGGCTGGCGCTTACTCCAAATTCAGCTGCCAGGACACACCGAAGCGGTCGTTAAGCCACCCGAATTTTTGACTGAAGCCGTAATTGTCGAGCGGCATGAGTTCCATGCCGCCGTCCGCGAGCGCGGTGAACAGACGGGATTGCTCCTCAGCCGTTTGGCAATCGACCAGGAACGAAAACGCCGGCGTGAAGGCGAATTCGTGCTTCACCGGGCTGTCGATGCAAACAACCGACTGGCCGCCGAGCGAAAAGTCCGCTCGCATCACGGAGCCTTCGGCGCCAGGGCCCGCGGGACCATAGCGCACGATATTTGTGATGACGCTTCCGGGAAACAGCGAGACGTAGAGGTTCAGCGCCTCTTCGGCGCGCCCTTCGAACATGAGGAAGGGACGTATATTCGTGGGCATGATCAATCACCGTGATATCGCCGTGAGGTCCGAGCCTTTGCTTACAGGTTCATCGCGATCAGAGTGCGCTGGAACATCAGACGCTGGTCCGGCGGAAGATTGGCGACACCGGCGTTGAGGGCTGAGCCCATGAGCCCGGCGGAGATTCCCGATGATCCAAGCACTAGATACCCCCGGCATGCGCAGGCTGCGATGTGGTGAGAGACTATTTTCGAGGGGAAAGAAGTCAACTGAACGACTTGGCTGTCATCCTGCCGGTAGCGGCATGAATATGCCGCTATTAAGCACCGAGGAGTGGAGACACGCGCGTTATCGGAACGCCTGGCAGGACGATTGGGTCAGACGGAAAAGCTCGTTCCGCAGCCGCAACCCGATGTGGCATTCGGATTTTTGATCTGGAAGCTCGCGCCGATGAGTTCGTCGACGAAGTCGATCTCCGACCCCTTCATATATTCCAGCGAGACGGGGTCGACGACGACCCGGATGCCGTCACGTTCAACCGCCAGGTCTTCGTCCTGAAGGACGGTATCGACCGCGAATTCGTAGCGGAAACCCGAACATCCGCCCCCCTCGACGCTGACGCGCAGATGCGCGCCGGCAGGCTCCGACGACAGGATTTCCTTGATGCGCCGCGCGGCATTGGCCGAGACGGTAACAGGACTCAGGGCTTCAGTGGAGGACATGACGTCTCCGGGGACGCGATCGTTTCGTGCCGATTATGTGAGGGGCGAGGGCCGGTTAGGCAAGGGGCAGAAGTGTTGACCCTCCCTCTGGGAGAGGGAGGCTGCTAAACCCTTTTCATGGAATCACGCTTTCTCGACCGTCCACGCGCCCCCTATGCGGTCGATCCGGCCCGGAGCCGGGGGCGGCTCGTGGCGGAGCCCGGAACGCCGACGCGGACCGAGTGGCAGCGCGACCGCGACCGCATCCTGCACTCCTCGGCGTTCCGGCGGCTGAAGCACAAGACGCAGGTCTTCGTCTATCACGAGGGCGATCACTACCGGACGCGACTGACGCACACACTCGAAGTCTCGCAGATTGCGCGCTCGATCGCCCGGGCGCTCGGGCTGGACGAGGATCTCGCGGAGACGCTCGCGCTGGCGCACGATCTCGGCCACACGCCGTTCGGCCACGCCGGAGAGCGGGCGCTCGACGAATGCATGGCGGGCGAGGGGGGCTTCGACCACAACGCCCAAACGCTGCGGATCGTGACGCGCCTGGAGCGGCGTTACGCGGCTTTCGACGGGTTGAACCTGACCTGGGAGACGCTTGAGGGCCTCGTGAAGCACAACGGGCCGCTGGTGGGGCCGGACGGCGCGCCCTTGTCCGGCTCGCCTCTGCCGCTCGCGATCAAGGTCTATGCCGAGGAGCAGGATCTGGAACTGGCGAGCTTTGCCTCGGGCGAGGCGCAGGCGGCGGCCCTGGCGGACGACATCGCGTACGACGCCCACGATCTCGACGACGGATTGCGGGCCGGATTGTTCGAGATATCCGATTTGCGCGAGGTCTCGTTCCTCGGCGGGCTTTTGGACGAGATTGAAGAGCTCTGGCCGGGGCTCGACCGTTCGCGGACGGTGCATGAACTGACGCGGCGGGTGATCACGCGGTTTGTCGAGGACGCCATCGCCGAAAGCGCCAGGCGGATAGCAGTTCTGGCGCCGGAGAGCGCGGAGGACGTGCGCGCGGCGGCCGGGCCGGTGATCGCGTTTTCCCCGGCGATGGTGGCGGCCGACAAGGCCATCAAGCAGTTCCTGTTCGTGCGCATGTATCGCCACGACCGCGTGATGCGCGTGATGGGGGATGCCCAGCAGATCGTGCGCGATCTTCACGCGCTTTATGCCGCGCGGCCGGGCGAAATGCCGGAGGAATGGAGGACGGAGAGGGCAAACGATCTGCGCTCCGTCGCCGACTTCATCGCCGGCATGACCGACCGCTACGCCATTCAGGAGCACAGGCGTCTGTTTGACGTAACTCCCGATCTGCGTTAGGCGCGGCTACGATCTTTTTGGCATTTGCCCCCTCACCCGGCGGGCTGAGCCCGCCGACCTCTCCCCACCGGGAGAGGTGAAACGAGGCGCCGGCGAGTTCCCTCTCCCCAGCGGGGAGAGGGTCGGGGTGAGGGGCCTTTTTTCCGGTCCCGAGATGAACCTTTTTGCCGTCTTTTCCGAACGCGTGAACGCCGCCGTGACCGAGGTCGCGGGCAAGACGCTCGACCTGTCGCGGGTCGTCGTGGAACCACCGCGCGATCCTTCACATGGCGACATGGCGACGAATGCGGCCATGGTGCTGGCGAAGGAGCTCGGCATGAAGCCGCGCGATCTGGCGGAAAAGATCGCGGCGAAGCTGAGGGAAGACGCGGAGATCACCTCCGTCGAAATCGCCGGCCCGGGCTTCATCAATCTGAGGCTCGACGGGAAAATCTGGCTGTCCGCGCTCGCGGGCCTGCTCGGCGCGGGCGAGGATTTCGGCAAGACCGGGACCGGCGAGGGCCGGGCGGTGAACGTCGAATTCGTCTCGGCCAATCCGACCGGGCCGATGCATGTCGGCCATTGCCGGGGCGCGGTGTTCGGCGATGCCCTGGCGAGCCTCCTGATATTCGCGGGCTTCGACGTGACGCGCGAATATTATGTCAACGATGCGGGCGCGCAGGTCGACGTGCTCGCGCGTTCGGCGTACTTACGCTACCGCGAGGCGCTGGGCGAGGAGATCGGCGCGATCCCGGAGGGGCTTTATCCGGGCGATTATCTGAAGCCCGCGGGGCAGGCGCTTGCCGACCTGCATGGCGACGCCTTGCTCAAGATGCCGGAGGCCGAATGGCTGCCTTTGGTGCGCGCGGCGGCGATCGCCGAAATGCTGGAGATGATCCGCGACGATCTCGCGGCGCTCGACATCCGGCACGACGTGTTCTTCTCGGAGGCTTCGCTGCAGGGCCAGGGCGGCGCGGTCGACGCCACGCTCGATGAACTGCGCAAGAGGGGGCTCGTCTACGAAGGCCGCCTGCCGCCGCCCAAGGGACAGGTGCCGGAGGATTGGGAGGATCGCGAACAGACCTTGTTCCGGACCACAGCCTATGGCGACGACACCGATCGGCCGCTGGCCAAGTCGGACGGCAGTTATACGTACTTTGCTTCCGACGTCGCCTACATGAAGAACAAGATCGAGCGCGGCTTCGAGGACCTGATTTTTGTGCTGGGCGCCGACCACGGCGGCTACGTCAAGCGACTGGAGGCGGTCGCGGCGGCTCTGGCCGGGGACGAGGTGCATGTCGATGCGAAGCTGGTCCAGCTCGTGCGGCTGTTCCGGGCGGGCGAGCCGGTGAAGATGTCGAAGCGCTCCGGGGACTTCGTGACATTGCGTGAAGTCGTGGACGAGGTCGGCCGCGACGCCGTGCGCTTCATGATGCTGTTTCGCAAGAACGACGCGGTGCTGGATTTCGATTTCGCCAAGGTGGTCGAGCAATCGCGTGAAAATCCGGTTTTCTACGTTCAGTACGCCCATGCACGGACGCAGTCGGTGCTGCGCAATGCCCGGGAAACCATGGGAGAATCGGCGGACGGCGAGGCCTCGCCGGAAAGCCTTGTGCATCTCAGGGATGACGGCGAAATCGCCATGATCCGCAAGCTCGCGGAGTTCCCGCGCGTGGTGGATGGGGCGGCGCAGGCCCATGAGCCGCACCGGATTGCGTTCTATCTGCACGAACTTGCATCCGATTTTCACCACCATTGGAACCGGGGCAACGACGATCCGGGCCTGCGTTTTGTGCAGGCAGCCGATCCTATTTTGACGAATGCAAGACTGGCGCTCGTGAAGGGAACGGGGTTAACCTTAAGTAGGGGGCTTCGTCTGCTGGGAGTCAGCGCGCCAGACGAAATGCGTTAATGCTTCGGCCATATTCTGTCCGTGTTTTATTGTTACCTGGACAAATCCCCGGGGTTTGAGATGTCCGACAGTACACAGCGTCGCGGTACCGATTACGAAAGCCTGCGCGGCATGGGTGCCGCCAGCAGCCGTGCGCCCCGCGAAGCGGAAGATCCGCTTGCCGAGCTGGCGCGCCTCGTGTCCCAGAGCGATACACCCCGGTCTTCCGAGGCCCCGCGTCCGTCCTACGGCACGGCCGGAGAGCCGCGCTCGACCTATACCGCCCCAGCCGCGCCGCAGCCGCTGCGTACGGGCTATAAGCCCTATGCGCCGCCCGCCGTCGACCGCACCCAGGACCGGCTCGACCCGATCGGCCGCGATATGGAGCAGCAGGCCCATGATCCGCGTGCCTACGGCGCCGCGGCGGAGCCTGATTACGATCCCAATGATTTCTTCGCCGAACCGGCCCCGCTTCCCCCGGTAGCCGGCGGCTACGGCAATTACCGCGACGACGATTTCGGTACCGACTTCCAGCCGCGCGCGCCGTTTCATGACGAATTCGACGACACCGACAACGGCATCTATCCCGGTGCGGACGAGGATGTCGGCGAGGACATGCCGGTTCGCAGCCGTGGCAAACTCGTCATGGCCGCGGTGGCCGGCCTGGTTCTGGTCGGAAGCATCGGTGCATGGGCGTTCGGCGGCTTCGGCGGCGAAACCGCCGATGGCGCACCGCCGGTCATCAAGGCCGAGAACGGCACGCCGATCAAAGTCGTGCCCGAGGCGAAACCAGTCGCGCGGGCCAAGGAAAGCTACGACCGCATCGATCCGAACGCGACCGCCACCGTGGTTCCGAGCGCCGAGGAGCCGGGCGAAAAGCCGACGCCGCGCGTGATCCTGCCGGGAGCATCATCCTCGACGACGACGGAAGCCCGCGTTGCCGAAGCGTCCCCGCAGTTGGCTCCGTCCGAACCCGGAACGGATACGAATATGGGACGCCGTGTAAGGACAATCGCGATACGTCCCGACGGTTCGATGGCCGCGCCGGCTTCCGAACCGCAGCCGTCGGCACAGGCTTTGGTCGATCCCAACCCGGCACCGCCGGCGCCGATCCAGGGCGTCGGCTCGGCCGAAGGCATGTCCATGCAACCCGGCCGCGAATTCGGCATTATGTCGTCGGAGCCGCCGCCGCAGGATTCCTCGGCGCAGCACGATGTGCCCGTCCCGCAGCGGCGCCCGTCGCTTCCGCAACAGGATAATTACCCCGTGAGCGCGCCGCAGGCTCCCGCGGCCTCCGCGCCGGTGGCGCCACAGGCGCGCGCCGCGACCGAGGTTCCGGCGCCGCGCAGCACTGCCGGCGGGCCGCCTTCGACCCCGCAGCCGCAGGTGACCATTACAAACAAAAGGCCGCTGAAACCGACCGGCGCGCCCGCGCCCGGCGCCCAGAACCGCCCGGCCGCGGCACCTCTCGCGCCGGCGCGTCCGGTAGCCACGGTTCCGGTGGCTCCAGCTCCTTCCCAGACGCGGCAGGTCGCGATGGCTGGGTCTACCCCGCCCGCGGCCGCGCGTCCGGCGCCCGCCGGTCCGCAGGTCGCGGCCGTCACCGGTTCCTCCGGTGCGTTCGGCGTGCAACTGACCGCACAGCGTTCCGAGGCCGAGGCCATGGCCGCGTTCAACGCACTGAAGCAGCGCTACCCTCAAGTTCTCGGCGCCTACAGCGCGATGGTCGCGCGCGCCGACCTCGGCGCGGAACGCGGTGTGTTCTACCGCGCGATGGTGCCGGCTCAGAGCCAGACCGATGCCTCCAATCTTTGCATCCAGTTCAAGGCGTCCGGCGTCGACTGTATCGTGCAGCGCCGCTGAACAAGCTTCCGTGCTTGACCCGCGCATGCCGCGCCTTTAAGGCGCCCGCATGAGCCCTCGCGCCTTCATCTGCGGACTGTCCGGCACCGAACTCACTCACGAGGAACGGCTCTTCGTCGATCACGCCGAGCCGTGGGGCATCATCCTGTTTGCCCGCAACATCCGCGATGCCAACCAGGTGCGCGCGCTGGTCGACGAGGTGCGCGGGCTTCTGGGGCGCGGCGACATGCCGGTTCTGATCGACCAAGAGGGCGGGCGCGTGCAGCGCATCAAGCCGCCGATGGCCGATCTGCATCCGCCGCCGAAGGCTTATGCCGAGCTATTCATGGCCGACCGCGAGGCGGGGCTCGCAGCTGCCAGGCTTGGCGCCCGGCTGATCGCGCATGAACTGAAATCGCTCCACATTAATGTGGATTGCCTGCCGGTGCTCGATCTCGCCGTCGAGGGTGCACATCAGATCATCGGCGACCGGGCTTATGGGGCGACGCCGAACGATGTCGCGGCGCTTGCGAGCGCGGTGTGCCAGGGGCTGCTCGACGGCGGCGTCCTGCCGGTCGTCAAGCATGTGCCGGGGCATGGGCGGGCCCTGGCCGACAGTCATTTCGAACTGCCCAAGGTGAACGCGCAGGTCGCGGACCTGCAGCGGACGGATTTCGCGCCGTTTCGCATGCTGAACGATATGCCGCTCGCGATGACCGCGCATGTGCTTTATACGGCGCTCGATTCCGACCGTCCGGCGACCTTGTCGCGCGCGGTCGTACAGGACGTGATCCGGGGCTTTATCGGCTTCGACGGCGCCCTGATGAGCGACGATCTGTCGATGAAAGCGCTTGAGGGAAACCTCGGACACCGGGCGGAAGAGAGCTTCCACGCCGGCTGTGACCTTGCTCTTCACTGTAATGGTGATCTTGCGGAGATGCGGGAGATCGCCATCGTCTCGCCCCGGCTCGACGGCGATGCCGAACGGCGCTGTAACGCCGCTTTGGGACGTCTCGGCGCTCCCCAGCCCTTTGATGTGGAGAGCGCCCGTGCGACGGTGCGCGGCCTTCTCCCGGCCCATGTTGCGTGATCGAATGGCGAGACGCGGAGAAACCCTGTGACCGACATTCAGACTTTCGAGGCTGAGGCCCCGGCCGACCGCGTCGAGGGCGCTTTCGTCGTGGATCTCGAGGTGTTCGAGGGCCCGCTCGATCTCCTGCTCGACCTCGCGCGCCGCGAGAAGGTCGACCTCGCGAAGATTTCGATCGCGCGGCTTGCCGAGCAGTACCTCATCTTCATCGAGGAAGCCCGCAAGCTGAAGCTCGAACTCGCCGCCGACTATCTCGTCATGGCGGCGTGGCTCGCTTATCTGAAATCGCGGCTGCTGCTGCCGCAGGCGGAAAAGGCCGACGAACTGTCCGGCGAGGAAATGGCGGCGCTTCTTGCGCATCGCCTGCGCCGGCTGGAAGCCATGCGCAATGCGGCCGAAGCGTTGTCGGCGCGCGACCGGCTCGGCCGCGACGTGTTCAAGCGCGGCGCGCCGGAAGGCGTGCGGATCGACCGCAAAAGCATCTGGGATGCGTCGCTCTACGACCTCTTGACCGCGTATGCACAGCAGCGCCAGACGCGGACGCTTTCCCATGTCACGATTCGCCGCCAGCCGGTGCTGCCTTTGGCCGAGGCGCGCGCGGCTCTGGAACGGCTGGTCGGCACGATCACGGACTGGACGGCGCTCGACGCGCTGCTGATCTCGTTTCTGGCGCCGCCCGACGAGCAGAAAAGCTGGCTCGCCTCGACTTTCAGCGCGAGCCTGGAACTGGCCAAGGACGGCCATGTGCAATTGCGGCAGGAGAAGCCCTTCGCGCCGCTTTATCTGCGCGCGCAGGCAGGGAATGCGTGAGATGATCGATGGACAGACTTTTCTGCGCGATGCGACGGCGAACGACGCCGTGAACTTCGAGCACGTACGTATGGCGGAGGCGCTGCTGTTCGCAGCCGAGGAGCCGCTTGACGAACAGACGATTGCGAGCCGGTTGCCCGAAGGCGCCGACATTCCGGCCGTCATCAATGCGCTCTCGGCGCATTACGCGGTGCGCGGCGTGAACCTTGTGTCGACCGGCGGCCGCTGGTGGCTGCGGACGTCGCCCGATTTGGCGCCGATCCTGCGCCGCGAGCGGCAGGAGCAGAAAAAGCTGTCCCGCGCAGCCCTGGAGACGCTTGCCATCGTCGCTTATCACCAGCCGGTGACGCGCGCGGAGATCGAAGGCATTCGCGGCGTCTCGGTCGCGAAGGGCACGCTCGAAGTTCTGCTGGAAACCAGCTGGGTACGGCTGCGCGGCCGGCGCAAGACGCCGGGACGGCCGGTGACGTTCGGCACAACCAAGGAATTTCTCGAACATTTCGGCATCGATACGATCGGCGACCTGCCGGGCGTGGACGAACTGAAAGCCGCGGGCCTGCTCGATGCGCGCCTGCCGGACGGTCTCGACGTGCCGATGCCCTCCGACGATCCGACGCTTCGCGAAGACGAGGACGAACTCGATCCCGACGATCTCGATTTCCTGACGCCGCTCGATCCGGATGCGCAAGCGGCGGAGGCCGAAAACGGGGGCGAGGCAAAGTGAACGGACAGGCCGCCAAAGGCATATGGCCGCGTTGGGGCCAGCGCGGCACGGCCGGCGCCGCGATCCCCGCGCGACTGACCTTTGATCATGTGACGCACAAATTCGGCGCCGTCACCGCGGTGTCCGATGTGTCGCTCGATGTGGCCCCGGGCGAGATCGTGGCCCTGCTCGGCCGCTCCGGATGCGGGAAGACGACGCTTCTGCGAATTGCGGCCGGCATCGAACGACAGGGCGCGGGACGCGTTCTGCTTGACGGACGCGCCGTGGCGGACGGGGCCATTTTCGAACCGCCGGAGACACGCGGTATCGGCTTCGTGTTTCAGGACTACGCGCTGTTTCCGCATTTGTCCGTCGCCGACAATGTGGCGTTCGGACTGAGAAACCTGCCGCGCGCACAGGCGAAGGCAGTGGCGCTGAAAGCGCTCGGCCGCGTCGGTCTCGTCCATCATGCGGGGGATTATCCGCACGAATTGTCGGGCGGCGAGCAGCAGCGCGTGGCGCTTGCCCGCGCCATTGCGCCGCGTCCGGGCGTTCTCCTTATGGATGAGCCGTTTTCCGGGCTCGATCGCCGCCTCCGCGACAGCGTGCGCGAGGAAACGCTCGCCGTGCTGCACGAAACGCAGGCGACATCCCTGCTGGTGACCCACGATCCTGAAGAGGCGATGCGGATGGCCGACCGGATCGTGCTCATGCATGAGGGATCGCTGATCCAGACCGGCACTCCGGAGGAACTTTATCTGCGGCCCAAGAGTTTTTTTACCGCGCGTTTCTTCAGCGAAATAAACGAGTTGGAAGGCGTAGTTAAAGCCGGGTCGGTCGAAACGGCCCTGGGGGCCGCGAGCGCGAACGGACACGCGGACGGCCGCGCCGTGGTGGCCGTTCGGCCGTCCGGGATCAGGCTCGGCCCGAGCAGTTCAGGGCGGCCGGGCCGGGTAACGGGATCGCGCTTTCTCGGCGACACCGATCATCTTGAAATCGCGGTCGAAGGGCTCGATATGCCGGTCCGGGCGCGGGCGGCGGCGGGGCTTTGGCCCGAAGGGACCGATGTCGGCGTTGCCTTTGATGCCGCGCAAGCGCTTGTGTTTCCGGCGGGCGAAATCTAGTTTCGGCGCGCACAAATTTGCCGCCGGATTCCCCGCGCGGTTCGAGTTTTCGAGGAAATTGTCATGAGCCTGACCCATTGGCTGGTGGTCATCGTCATCGCGCTCCTCCTGTTTGGTCGGGGCAAAATTTCCGATCTGATGGGCGACCTCGCAAAGGGCATCAAAAGCTTCAAGAAGGGCATGGCCGAAGACGACGAGGCGCATATTCCGCTGCGCACCGAGGAATATGATGTTACGCCGCCGCCCGCACAGCTTATCGAGCACGAGCCTGTAAAGCAGGCCGAGCCGAAGAAGGCGGCCGCCCCAAAGAAAGCTCCCGCCAAGCGCGCCAAGGCCAAGAGCTGACGCGGCGGCCATAGGCCCGAACATGTTCGACATCGGCTGGTCCGAGATGGTGGTCGTCGGCGCCGTCGCCCTTGTGGTGATAGGCCCGAAAGATCTTCCCGCCGCGCTGCGCCAGGCCGGCAAGTGGATGGGCGCCGTGCGGCGCATGGCGGCCGATTTCCAGGGCCAGGTGAACGAGGCCATGCGCGAGGCGGAGCTCGAAGAGCTTCGCCGCGAAGTGAACAATCTCAAAACCGGGATGGGCGCGATGGCCGATCCCGTACGGACGGCGGGAACGGAAATGAAGGCGCTGGTCGAGGCGAAGCCGGCTGTGCCGGCGCCGGCGCCTGAACCTGCGCCGGAACCTGCGCCCGCGCCGGAACCCGCGGTCGAAGCGCCGAAACCGACACCCAAACCGAAACCCAAGCGCGCGCCGCGCAAGAAGCCGGAGCCGAAAACGTGAGCGCGCCTGAGGACGAAGTCGAAGCCTCGCGCGCTCCGCTGATGGAGCATCTGATCGAGCTGCGGTCGCGGTTGATACGGGCCCTGATCGCGATCGCTATCGGATTTGTGATCTGCTTTACGTTCGCCGAACAGATTTTCAACGTTCTGCTCTGGCCCTACGAGTTCGCCGCAGGGCCGCAGAAGGAACTGCAGCTCATCTACACCGCGCCGCAGGAATATCTCCTCACGCAGATCAAGCTCGCTATGTTCGGCGCGATGTTCATCGCATTCCCGATCATCGCGGTGCAGATCTACAAATTCGTGGCGCCGGGGCTCTATAAAAACGAGCGGGCGGCGTTCTACCCGTATCTGATCGCAACGCCCGTTCTGTTCTTCACCGGCGCGGCGTTCGTCTATTTTCTGGCCATGCCGCTCGCCATGAAGTTCTTCCTCAGCATGGAGCAGGCGGGTGCGCCGGGGCAGGCGGGCATTCATCTTGTGGCGCGGACGAGCGAATATCTTTCGCTGATCATGACGCTCATCCTGGCTTTCGGCATCTGCTTCCAGACGCCGGTGATCCTGACGCTCCTGGCGCGTGCGGGGTTCATCGATTCAGCCTGGCTGAAAACGAAGCGCAAATACGCGATCGTCATTGTGTTCGCCGTGGCGGCCGTCCTGACGCCGCCCGACGTGATCAGTCAGTTCGCGCTTGCCGTGCCGACTTTGCTGCTCTACGAAATTTCCATCTACCTGGTCCGGATGGTCGAGAAAAAACGCGCCGCAGAGAGCGCGGAACCGGCCTGAGATACAATTAGTTTTTCTTATTCTTTCCAAAACGATCTCGGCTTTTCTCGATGCATGACATTAGGTGGATCCGCGACAATCCGGACGTTTTTCAGGAGCGCCTGATCGCGCGCGGCATTCCGGCCGAGGAGGTCTCGGCGACGCTTGCGCGGCTGCTCGAACTCGACGAGGCGCGGCGCGGCATCATTTCGAAGCTCCAGGCGGTGCAGGAGCGGCGCAACGTTGCGTCCAAGGAAGTCGGCGCGGCGAAGGCCTCCAAGGATGAGGCGCGGGCGCAGGTGTTGATGGACGAGGTCGGCGCGCTGAAGGGCGAGCTTGCCTCCGGCGAGCAGCAGCAGCGCGAGATCGACGCCGAGCTTGAAGCCGAACTCGCCGGGATTCCGAACCTGCCGCTGGCGGATGTGCCGGTCGGCGCGGATGAGCATGCGAACTTCAAAAAGAGCGTGTTCGGAATCAAGCCGAGCCCCGGCGCGACGAAGCAGCATTTCGAGATCGGCGAAGAGCTGGGCGGAATGGATTTCGAGACGGCGGCGAAACTTTCGGGCGCACGTTTCGTCGTGTTGAAGGGCGAAATCGCGCGGCTGGAACGTGCGCTCGGTCAGTTCATGCTCGATGTCCATACGACCGAGCATGGCTATACGGAAGTCGCGCCGCCACTGATGGTGCGCGACGAGGTGATGTTCGGCACCGCGCAATTGCCGAAGTTCGAAGAGGACCAGTTCGCGACCCGCCGTCAGCCGCTGACGAGCTCCTATGTCACTTCCGAACTCCTGATCCCAAGCCTCGCGAAGATCGAGCACAAGCTCGGCCCCAACGCTGCGGATGCCGATGTGGTGGCCTCGCTCGGCGAGGACATCGACGCCTATCTCAGGCGCGACCGCCTGTGGCTCATTCCGACGGCGGAAGTGTCGCTGACCAATCTGGTGCGTGAATCGATCCTCTCCGAGGAGGAATTGCCGCTGCGCTACACGGCACTGACGCCGTGCTTCCGCGCCGAAGCCGGAGCCGCCGGCAAGGACACGCGCGGGCTGATCCGCCAGCATCAGTTCAACAAGGTCGAGCTGGTGTCGATCACGACTCCGGAGCAATCGGCGGACGAGCATGAACGCATGCTGTCCGCGGCGGAGGCCGTTCTCCAAAAGCTGGAGCTGCACTATCATGTGATGACGCTCTCCACCGGCGATATGGGCTTCGCCTCGCAGAAGACATACGACATCGAGGTCTGGCTGCCGGGGCAGGGGACGTTCCGCGAAATCTCGTCGTGCTCGACGTGCGGCGAATTCCAGGCGCGGCGCATGCAGGCGCGGTTCAAGGCCAAGGATGGCAAGAATACGCGGTTCGTGCATACGCTGAACGGATCTGGCGTGGCCGTCGGCCGGGCCCTGGTCGCCGTGCTTGAGAATTACCAGAACGCCGACGGATCGGTGACGGTGCCGGCGGTGCTGCGGCCCTATATGGGCGGCCTTGAGAAGATCGGGGCAGGGACGTGACGGCCCTTCTCCCTCCCCCTCGTGGGGAGGGCCGAGTCGCCGAAGGCGACCGGGGCGGGGGGTACTGCTCCTCCGCACGCACAATGTATGGATCAGCCATCACCCCACCACGCTCGCGCTTGCGGCGCGAGTCGGCCCTCCCCAAGCCAAGTCGGGTTTACCCGTCTTGGCCATTCGAGATCCGAACTCGAGAACACTCGAGTTCGGTGGGGAGGACGGGAGCGTGATGCGCATTCTCGTCACCAATGACGACGGCATTCATTCTCCCGGTCTCGACGCCCTCGTAAACATCGCGCGCGAATTGTCCGACGATGTGTGGGTCGTCGCGCCGGAATACGACCAGTCGGGCGTGGCCCATTCGCTGTCGCTGAACGATCCGCTGAGGCTGCGCACGGTCGGCGAGAAACGCTATGCCGTGAAGGGGACGCCGACGGATTGCGTGATCCTCGGCGCCCGCCATGTCATGGCGGATAAGCCGCCGTCATTGCTGCTGTCGGGCGTCAATCGCGGACACAATCTCGGCGAGGACCTTACCTATTCGGGCACCGTCGCGGGTGCGATCGAGGGCTCGCTGCTCGGCATTCCCGCCATCGCCCTGTCGCAGGGTTACCCGTCCGGGCATCGCGAAGCCGTCGACTATTCCTGCGCCGAGGCACATGGTGCGCGGGTCATCAGGCAGATCCTCGATGCCGGCCTGCCGCCCGGCGGTCTCGTGAATGTGAACTTTCCCGATATTGCTCCGGACAAGGTCGCGGGCGTGCGCGCCACCCGGCAGGGACAGCGGCCGCAATGGCAGGCACGGGTGGACGAACGCCGCGACGGCCGGGGAAATCCCTATTTCTGGATCGTCTACGGCCACGAAATCGGCGATCCGGGAGCCGATACCGATCTTCGGGCCGTCGCCGATAAATATATTTCGGTGACACCGCTGAAGATCGACATGACAGATCATGCGCTACTTGAAAGATTGGGCGGAGAGTTCGGATCGAAAAGGTAGAGGCAATGCTGCTTGGCCCGCGGCATCACATAGAGGCTGAACAGCGCGCGGAGTTTCAGCTTTTTCTCCGACAGCGGGGCATTCGCTCGAACAATGTGCTGAGAGCGCTGGAAACTGTTCCGCGCACGCTGTTCGTGCCGGAAGAACTTCAGCCGCATGCCTATTCCGACCGGGCGCTGCCCATCGCCTGCGGGCAGACGATCAGCCAGCCCTTCCTCGTCGCCTACATGACCGAGCACCTGGACCTCAACAACACCCACAAAGTGCTCGAAGTGGGGATGGGCTCCGGCTACCAGACGGCCGTGCTCGCGCGCATTGCCCGGCGCGTTTACACCATGGACCGTTACCGCACGCTCGTCTCCGCGGCCGAAGCGCGGCTCCAGGCGCTGCGGATCACCAACGTCACGGCCATGCCGGGCGACGGCACGCAGGGCTGGCCGGCACAGGCCCCCTTCGATCGCATTATCGTGACAGCCGCGGCCGACCAGATCCCGAAGGCGCTGTGCGAACAACTCCGCGAGGGCGGGATTATGATTATCCCGGTTGGCACTCCCCAGGGCGAACAGCGGCTGTTCAAGATCGAGAAGGGCCCCGCCGGCGCGATCGTCGAGAAGCCCTTGATAGCAGTCAGGTTTGTGCCTTTGGTGGCAGGCCGCGCGGCGTCTTTGTGACGGAATCTGGAGCTAATTAACCGCGACCGTGGGCTCTCTAATGACCCGGCTTATCGCTCTCCCTTGCTGGAACGTGCACGCCACGCCGTTCGTTTAGAGAGGTATTCCAGCTTCAGTCTTGGGAGGTCACGATGAGCATTCTCGGGAAGATCATGGGCTCCATATTCGGACCGGTTCGGCAACCGCGGCACCCGTGCCTGGCGGAGCCTCGGAATCGGCTCCCACGGGCGCGGCCCCAGGAGCGGGAAGCGCTCCCTTGCCGTCTGCGCCGCCCGGCGAGAAGGTCGATGTCGCCGCGGTGCTGGACAAGGCGGTGAAAGACAAGAAGCAGAAGCTGAACTGGAAGACCTCGATCGTCGATCTGATGAAGGCGCTCGATCTCGATTCCAGTCTGGCGGCCCGCAAGGAACTCGCCAAAGACCTGCACTACACGGGCGACACGGGCGATTCAGCCACGATGAATGTCTGGCTGCACAAACAGCTGATGATCAAGCTCGAAGCCAATGGCGGCAAGGTGCCGGCTGACCTAACCTCTTGATATCGCAGGCCGCCGCCCGGAATCCGGGCGGCGGGTTTGCGTCCGGCGCATTCCGTCCCCATATCTAACCCACTGGTTTTGCGCTATTATGCGTGTTGTTTCGCGTCGGCCTTGAACCGGCAGGGGAATTTTAGAATGGCACTTCAGGTCATGACCCTTACCGAACGCGCCGCGGCGCGGGTGAAGGATATCATCCGGCGCTCGGACACGCCCATCGCCGGCCTTCGGGTCGGCGTGAAGAAGGGTGGCTGCGCCGGCATGGAATATACGATGGATTATGCGACCGCCCCCCAGAAGGGCGATGAGATCATCCACGACAAAGGCGTGACCCTTATGGTGGAGCCGCAGGCTTTGCTGTTCCTGCTCGGCACCGAGATGGATTACGTGACCGAGAAAATGGCCTCGCGCTTCGTGTTCAGCAATCCGAACCAGATTTCCGCCTGCGGGTGCGGCGAGAGCATCGAGATCGTACCGGCCAAGCCGGACGCGCTGAGAGCGGCGCAGTAGTTTCTTTAATCCCTCTCCTGCGAAGCGGGAGAGGGGCGAGAGCGCGTCAGCGCTCCGGGGTGAGGGCGGCACGATGCCCGTTATTTCGTTTCTTCCCGAAAGCTTTTAGTTCTGCCGCGCTTTGGCGCTGCGGCGCCGCTGTTTCTGCTTCGAATATAGAGTTGTGGTGCAAAGGGCTGTCACGAGCATCGCGCTTGTCCTCACCCCGGTCGCGTGACCGCGACTTGACCCTCTCCCGCTTCGCAGGAGAGGGGAAGGGTCACGCTACCCGGTTTGCGCCCGACTGGACTTCGGGATCCGTCTCGCAGACGACGCGGTTGCGACCTGCGCGCTTGGCGGCGTACAGGCACATATCGGCGCGTTCGATGATGGTCGCGGCATTGTCGTTTGAGCGGAAGCTCGCGACGCCGATCGAGATCGTCACGCGGCCGAGATTTTCTCCCGTCGAACGCTTCACGAGTTCCTTGCCCATGACCGCGCGGCGGATGTGGTCGGCGACGGTGACCGCCGGACGAAGCGTCGTGCCCGGCAGGATGATGGCGAACTCCTCGCCGCCGTAGCGGGCCGCGATGTCCTGGCCCTTGACGTTCTGCTTTACGGCGGTGGCGACGAGGCGCAGCACCTGATCGCCCGTCAGATGACCGTACTTGTCGTTGAAGCTCTTGAAATGGTCGATGTCGGTGACGAGCAGCGAGAACGGCTTGCCGTCGCTCAGCGCCTTTTCCAGGGCCATGTCGAAGAATTTGCGGTTCGACAGCAGCGTCAGCGGATCGGTAAGCGACTCGGCGCGGATGGCCTCGAGCTTGTCGTGCAGTTTCAGCATTTCCTCTTTCGAGGTAAGAAGCTGGTTCTCGAGCTCGCCGTTGGTGGCGCGCATCTCGACGGTCGCGCGGATCAGGGTCTCGATCATGACCTTGATCTTTTCGCGGTCGGCATCTTCGACGCTTTTACCGATCGTATCGAGCGTTTTGTTGTAGGTGCCGGCGGAGCCGCGGGCCTTGTCGAGCATCGAAACCATCTGGTCGACTTCTTCACGGATCTTCGAACCGACCTCGTCATAACGGGTCGGGAACCGCGAGGCGGACAGATGCATGTCGTAGAGCGCGTCGAGATCCTGCTCGGAAAGCGTGCCGCGCTTCTTCAGGACGTCGTTGATCGCCTGGTTGAGCAGGGGGTTGTAGCAGGTGGCGTAGGTATACCAGACTTCGTAAATACGCGGATATGCGGGATGGCGATACGCGCGGATGCGCTCGAGGGCCGATTCCCCGAAAGCGATCGTACGCTCGAAATCATCTCCACCGTGATCCGGCATTTGGTAGTCCCCTCGGTCGCGCTGAACCATTCTGGCTCCTGCCAGCACGACGGAGGAAGGGTGATCGAGAACGTTTAACTGCGCGTTAATGCTGACGTCGCGAACGGAAAAGTCCGCCTAAATCTCGTGCCTTAGACACTTTTCACGCGAACCGGCCGCAGCAGGAACTGCGGGACGTGATCTCCCAGGCCAACCGGGGTCGGGCCGTCGTCGCGGTCGTGATTGCGGTCGCGGCGATGATCGCGGCCGGGTTCCCGCTTGTCCCTCGGGTGGTCGCCCTGGGGACGCGGACGGTGATCCTGGCGTTCGCGGGGCCGTTCGCCGCGCGCTTCGCGAGGTGGTTCGCTGCGCGCTTCGCGAGGTTGGTCGGCAGGGGCTTCGCGAGGTTGTTCGGTACGCGCCGGACGATCGCCGCGCTGACGGTCGCGTCCGCCACGGCGGCGTCCGCCTTCACGTTCCTCGCGGGCAGGGCGCTCGCCGGATTCGGAAGTCTCGCTTGCCGGGGCGCCCTTCCAGGCGATGTCCTGGCCGATGAGCTTTTCGATGGCCCCGAGATAGCGCTTGTCGGACGGAGCGACGAGAGTGATGGAAATGCCGCTAAGGCCCGCGCGGCCGGTTCGGCCGATGCGGTGGACGTAATCCTCGGCGTGGATCGGCACGTCGTAATTGAAGACGTGACTGACGGCCGGAATGTCGAGACCGCGCGCAGCGACGTCGGAGGCGACGAGAAGCTCGGCATCGCCGGTCTTGAACTGGTCGAGGGCCAACATGCGGGCGCGCTGGTCCATGTCGCCATGCAGCGCGACGGCCTTGAAGCCGTGCTTCTGCAGCGAGCGGTGCAGCGTGCCGATGTCGCGCTTGCGGTTGCAGAACACAATGGCGTTCTTGAAGTTTTCCTCGGCGCGGATGGCGCGGCGCAAGACATCGCGCTTTTCGGTCTGGTCCGAGGAAGAGGCGATGAGGTTCTGGGTAATGGTCGCGGAGGTGGAGGAGGGCTTGGCCACCTCGATCTTCACGGGATCATTGAGGAATTGCGAGACAAGGCGCTGAATTTCGGGCGGCATGGTCGCCGAGAAGAACAGCGTCTGGCGGCGCGGCGGGATCAGTTTGCAGATGCGCTCGATGTCGGGAATGAAGCCCATGTCGAGCATCCGGTCGGCTTCGTCGATGACGAGGATCTCGATGCCGGTCATCAGCAGGCGGCCGCGTTCGAAATGGTCGAGCAGACGGCCGGGTGTTGCGATCAGGACATCGACGCCGCGCGTGAGTTTCGCGTCCTGGTCGCCGAAGGAGAGGCCGCCGATGAGAAGCGCGACCGAGAGTTTGTGGTTCGTGCCGTAGCGGTTGAAGCTTTCCTCGACCTGGGCTGCGAGTTCGCGGGTCGGTTCGAGGATGAGCGTGCGCGGCATCCGTGCGCGGGGGCGGCCCTGTTCGAGGCGCGTCAGCATCGGAAGCGTGAAGCTCGCCGTCTTGCCGGTGCCGGTCTGGGCAATGCCGAGGACATCCCGCCGTCCGATGACGTGCGGAATTGCCTCCGCCTGGATGGGCGTTGGCGTCGTGTAGCCCGACGCCGCGACGGCGGCGAGGACCTTGGGGCTTAGCCCGAGTTCATCAAAGCTCATTGAGATTGTTTTTCCGGGTCCGCAGGATGAAAACTTCGCGTCTGCGGGCGTTTCCGTGCTTGCAGGCAACATAGGGAGTCGCACCCCCAAGTCAAGAAAACCCGTTTGTCATACTTTCCGTGTTCAGGTTGAGTTCAGGGAAAAGCGCTTAAAAAAGCGGGCAGCAGAGGGCAGGGGCCGTGGTGCTGCCGTGGTCCCGCCAAGATTTCAAGGGATCGTTCTTTACCTTATTCACGCACGGGGCCGTACAAGACCAATGAACGACAAGAAAAACGACGATATGGCCGGCATCGTGTCCGAACGCGGCGGCGTCCCCGACGTCAAGCCCGCGAAGAGTCTGTGGCCACGCCCGCACGAAAATGTGCGCGTCGAACCGAACCTCGAACCGCCGCCGATCAAGACCGCACCGCGTGTCTCGGTGCCGACCGAAGATTTCGAGACGGTGCCGACGGAGGGCTATCAAGAGCCTGCCGCGCCGCAGCCGGAACCCGAGCCGGAGATGGACGAGCCCAAGGCGGAAGCGTCCGCTCCCGAGGAGCCTATTGTCAACGAGACGCGCGAGGAGCCGGTCGTCGCTGTCGTGCCGGATTTCTATGCGGTGCCTGAGGACCAGCCCTCGACTTCGGTGGAAGCGGAGCCTGAGCCGCTCCGCGTGCGCGAGGACGACCGCGCGTCGGCGGTGCTTGACGCCGCCGACGATCAGGAGCCCGCTCTGAAAGATCCGGGTGGGAGCAGAGCCGGCCAGTTCATCGCAATGGCGGCGGGTGTCGTCGTCGCGCTCGCGCTCGGCGCCGTCGCGTTCATGTACGGCGCGTCGGGTCTCGGCATTGATTTCGGCGGTGACGCCAAGACCACCGCCGTGAGCGCGCCGCCCCCGACCTCGACGCCGGTCGCGGTCGTCAATCCGGACGATCTCAAAGCGGCAAAGCAGCAGATCGAGGAACTTCAGGCCCGCCTGGAGCGGCTGGAAGCCGAAAAGACCGCCGCCGCGGCGGCTGCGACCAAACAGGCCGAGGCGGCGGCGCCCAAACCCAAAGCCGACACCGTCGCGGCGGTTCCGGCTCCGACACCCACGCCGCCGCCGCAGACCGCGGCTCCCGCGCCGGCAAGCCCGGCGACGCCCGCCGCGACCGCTGGCAACACCGCTCCGTCGACGCCCGCGCGTTCGGAGCCGACACCCGCGCCTGCGCCTGCGTCACCCCCGGTAGCGCCGAAGCCGCGGCCGGCGGAAACCGCGCGTGTCGAGCCGACGCCCGCGCCGCCTCCGGCCCTGGCACCGCCTCCGGCACCTCTGGCTCCGCCGCCGTCCTACCCGCAGAGCTATGAAGAGCCGCGCCAGACTGCGAGCCCGGAAATGCCGGTGCTGCAGGATTGGGCGGTGCGCGACGTCTATAACGGGATCGCCGTCGTGCAGTCCGGACGCGGTGCACCGATGGAAGTCTCACCGGGCGATCAATTGCCGGGCGGCAACCGCGTGCTCGCCATCCGCCGCCTCGGCGGCGACTGGGCGGTCATCACCGAACGGGGCATCATCGCCGCGCGCTGATGAAGGCACGCCAGTCCTGGCGCCGCTTTCATCACTGATCAGAATGCCCCTATACGGGCCGCGCCATATCGACGGGTGACGCCATGGATCTGAAACTCGACGGCAGGGCGGCGCTTGTGACCGGGTCGACCGGCGGCATCGGCCTCGAGATCGCGCGCACCCTGGCGCGCGAGGGCGCGGATGTCACAATCTGCGGCCGCGGTAGGGACAGGCTCGACAGCGCCGCCGCTTCCATTCAGGCCGATACCGGCCGCCGACCTCGCGCGGTGCTCGCCGATCCGTCAAGCGCGGAAGGCGCCGAGGTCCTCGCCCGCGAGGTCCCCCGCGTGGATGTGCTGGTCAACAATCTTGGTATTTACGAGTCCAAGGACTTCGGATCGATCACCGACGAGGACTGGCGCGCCATTTTCGAGGTCAACGTGCTGGGCGGCGTGCGCCTGGCGCGGGTCTATCTTCCGCAGATGATCGCCGCGAATTGGGGCCGGATCGTCTTCATCTCAAGCGAATCGTCTCTGCGCGTGCCGCCCGACATGATCCATTACTCGATGACGAAGACCGCCCAGGTGGCGATAGCGCGCGGGCTGGCGGAAACCACGAAGGGCACGGCCGTGACGGTCAACACGGTGATGCCCGGCCCGACGCGTTCGGAAGGCATCGGCGATTTTCTGAAATCCGTCGTATCCAAGCCGGAGGCATCGTTGCCGGAGATGGAGGCGGAGTTCTTCCGTGTTCACCGGTCGTCATCGCTGATCCAGCGCATGATCGAACCGCAGGAGATAGCGGATCTCGTCGCGTTTCTGGCAAGCCCGCTCTCGGGCGCGATCAACGGTTCGGCGGTGCGTGCCGAAGGCGGTCTTCTGCAAACCGCGACGTGATTCAGTTCGAAGCTGGGCCGAATTTCGCAACGCCCGGGGCGCCGACCACCAGGACGAACGTGTCACCGTCCTGCGTGTCGAAATAGACCACGCTCTCTCCGCCGCCGGTTTCATTGCGGGTGCGGGCGAGCGGAACATGTTCGGCGCCGGACGGCACCGCGAGCGGTAGGGCACTGACGATTGCGCCCGCATCCGAAATCCATTCGACCGAAAGGCCGACCCGGCCGCCGCCGGCCGTTGCGATCAGGCGGGAAACACCCCTTTGACCGCCGCTCTGCCACGGACCCGCGACCCGGAGCATGACCACGTCGGCGCCGATCCCCGAGGTCGAACCGGGGGAGGCCTGGGCGATCTGCGCGCGTGCCGCGCCGCCCTTCTGCGAGGGCGTCATGTCCTGCGCATTGGCCGGGAAGGCGAGACAAGCGAATGCGAGAAGCGAAATAGCGTGTCGGTTCATGGGAAAGCCCCTAGACGTCGAGGTCGCCGGCGAAGGGAGCATGTTCCTGGATGAAACGGAAGCGGGCATCGGCCTTTGCGCCCATTAGCCGCTCTACCGCGGCGCGGGTTTCGATCTCGTCGTCCTCGGCGATTTCGACCCTGAGAAGGGTGCGGTTTTTGGGATCCATCGTGGTCTCGCGGAGCTGCTGCGGCATCATCTCGCCAAGGCCTTTGAAGCGGCCGATATCGACCTTCTTGCCCTTGAACGTGGTCGCTATGAGCTTTTCACGTTCGGCGTCGTCGCGTGCGTACACCGTCGTCGCACCATGGGTGATGCGGTAGAGCGGCGGCACCGCGAGGAACAGATGACCGCCGCGGATGAGGCCCGGCAGCTCGCGGTAGAAATAGGTGACGAGAAGCGAGGCGATGTGCGCGCCGTCGACATCGGCGTCCGTCATGATGATGATCTTCTCGTAGCGAAGATCTTCGTCGCGGTAGCTCGACTTCGTGCCGCAGCCGAGTGCGAGCAGGAGATCGGCGAGCTGCTGGTTCTGTGCGAGCTTTTCGACGCCGGCATTGGCGACATTCAGGATCTTGCCGCGCAGGGGCAGAATGGCCTGGTTCTGGCGCGCGCGCGCCTGCTTGGCGGAGCCGCCCGCCGAGTCACCCTCAACGATGAAGAGTTCGGCGCCCGCCGCGGTGTCCTGCGTGCAATCCGACAGCTTGCCGGGAAGACGGAGTTTGCGCGTCGCGGTCTTGCGCAGCGTTTCCTTTTCGGCGCGCCTGCGCATGCGGTCTTCGGCGCGTTCGATGACCCGGTCGAGCAGCCTGCGGGCCTGTGTCGGCGAATTGGCGAGCCAGTGATCGAACGGATCGCGGATCGATGTTTCGACGAGGCGCGTCGCCTCGGCCGAAGCAAGCTTTTCCTTGGTCTGGCCCTGGAATTCCGGCTCGCTGATGAAGATGGATAGCAGGCTGACGCAGCCCGCCGTCACATCATCGGCGGTGACTTCCTTGAAGCGCTTCGTCTGGCCGGTGAGATCGGCATAGGAGCGCATGCCGCGCAACAGTGCGGCGCGCAGGCCGTTCTCGTGCGTGCCGCCATCCGGCGTCGGGATCGTGTTGCAATAGGAATGGGTGAAGGCGTCGCCGTCCTCGGACCAGCCGATGGCCCATTCGACGCCGCCGGGGCCGTTGTCCGCCTCGACCTTGCCGGCGAAGAAATCGGCGGTGAGCATCGGTCGATCGCCGACCGTCGCGGCGAGGTAATCCTTGAGGCCGCCGGGGAACCTGAAGCTTTCCTTCTCCGGCACGTCGTCGACGCCCGCGAGAAGCTCGGGGGCGCACGACCAGCGCACTTCGATGCCGGCAAAGAGATAGGCCTTGGCCCGTGTCATCGTAAAGACGCGCTGCGGTTTCAGATGCGCGCTGACGCCGAAGATCAGCGCGTCGGGCTTGAAGCGCACGCGCGTGCCGCGCCGGTTGTGGACCGGCCCGACATCCTCGAGCTCGGACGCGGGCGCACCGCGCGAGAAGGACTGGCGGTACAGATGCTGCGCGCGCGCGACTTCGACTTCGAGATGTTCGGACAGCGCGTTGACGACCGAAACGCCGACGCCGTGCAGACCGCCGGACGTGGAATAGGCCTTCGAGCCGAATTTGCCGCCGGAATGGAGCGTCGTCAGGATGACTTCGAGCGCTGATTTTCCCGGAAACTTCGGGTGCGGATCGATCGGGATGCCGCGGCCATTGTCGGTCACTGTCACATAGCCGCCCGGCTCCATCTCGACCGAGATGAAGGTGGCGTGGCCGGCGACCGCCTCGTCCATCGCATTGTCGATGACCTCGGCGAAAAGGTGATGCAGCGCCTTTTCATCGGTGCCGCCGATATACATGCCCGGCCGGCGCCGGACCGGCTCGAGGCCTTCCAGAACTTCGATGTCGGCGGCGGTGTAGTTCGCCTCGCTCGACGTGCCGCGGGACGCGGGCGCGTCCTTGGGAGCTTTGCGGGCGGCGGCACCGCCGAAAAGGTCAGGTTTGGAGGCCATGTGCTTCTGAGATAGAGGTGATTCGGGCTGTCGCCAGTATCGCACAAGGCTGAAGATGGGGCGAACGGGCCAAAAGCCGCCCCGGCAGGGTCCCGGAAAGCGGCTGTGCCGCTCTCCGGGATAGGGCTGTCAGGCGTCAGGCGATCTGGCCGCCGCCCTTTTTCGTCACCACCAGCACCGAGGGACGGGGCGGCATTGCATCCTTGAAGTCCGGCCAGCGGGTCAGCGGGTTTTCGAACGTGGCCGGGTTCTTTTCATCTTCTCCTTCGCCGGGGTGCTGGACGGCGAGGAACAGGTTCTCGTCGTCGGCCGTGAAGAAGGGGCCGCACATTTCAGCGCCCGCCGGGACGCGGAAGAAGTGCTTGGAAGTGCCACGCTTCTCGCCCTGCGTTTCCAGTGCCCAGAGGCCGTCGGCGCGGCCGGTGGCCTTGGCACTGTTGCCGTCGGTCGAGACCCAGAGGCGGCCTTTGCTGTCGATGACGCAATTGTCCGGCATGCCGAACCAGCCGTCCTTCGAGGTTTCCGACGAGAAGGTCGCGCCGACTTCGGCAACCGAAGGATCGCCGCAGCGCACCAGCACTTCCCACGTGAACTTGGTGCCCGCATGATCGCCGTCCGCCGGCAGCATTTCGACGATGTGACCGAACTTGTTGTCGGCGCGCGGATTGGCGGCGTCGACCTGGTCGTCCTTGCGCCTGGTGTTGTTGGTCAGCATCACGTAGACGCGGTTCGTCTTCGGATCAGCCTCGATGTCTTCCGGCCGGTCCATCTTGGTCGCGCCCAGAAGATCGCCGGCGCGGCGGGTTTCGATCAGCACATCGGCCTGGCTCTTGAAGCCGTTGGCTTCCGTCAGCGGTCCCTGGCCGAACACGACGGGCAGCCATTCGCCGGTGCCGTCGGCCGCATATTTCGCGACATAGAGAGTGCCGGAATCGAGCAGACCGAAATTGGCCTCGCGGTTCGCCGTGTCGACTTTGCCTTCGGTGACGAATTTGTAGACGTAGTCGAAACGCTCGTCGTCGCCCTGGTAGATGACGTAGCGGCCGTCCTTGTTGATGATGCCGGCGGCGCCTTCATGCTTGAAGCGGCCCAGCGCGGTGCGCTTCTTCGGCACCGAATTCGCATCGAAGGGATCGATCTCGACGATCCAGCCGAAGCGGTTCGGCTCGTTCGGCTCTTTCGACACATCGAAGCGGTCGTAGAATTTGCCCCAGGCATAGGCCGGCGTGCCGACGCCGAGGCGCTTGTAATTGGCGGTCTCAGCATGGCCTTCCGGCACCGCGCCGATGAAATAGCCGTGCACGTTTTCTTCGGCGCTCAGCCAAGTGCCCCAGGGCGTGATGCCGCCGGCGCAATTGTTGACCGTGCCGAGGACACGAGTGCCGGTTGCGTCCGCGGAGGTCTTGAGGCGGTCATGCCCGGCGACGGGGCCGGTGAGCTCCATCGGGGTGTCGGCCATGATGCGGCGGTTGAAGCGCGAATCCTTGACGACATTCCACTGCGTGCCGTTGCGGCGAAGCTCGACCACGGCGCCGCCGTGCGCGGCGATTTCGACGTCGACGAGGTCCTTCGTCATCTTGGCGAAGGCGGCTTCCTTCGTGTCCTGGATGCCGACGCCGGGGAACATCAGTTCCTCATTCGTGTATTCGTGATTGGCGACGAGGAGGCCGCGATCGGCCGAGCCTTCGAGCGGGAAGAAGCCGATGAAATCGGAATTGTAGCCGAACTGGCGCGCCTGCTTCGCGGCGGTCTGGGCGAGCGGATCGAAGTCCGGCGAATCCGCGAAGATCGGATCGCCCCAACGCAGCAGGATCTGCGTCTCGTAGCCTTCGGCGACGTGATGAGTGGTGTCGACGCCGGCGGCGACTTCCTTGAAGTCGAAGCCCGTAACGCCGGTTCCCGCCGCGGGCGAGGCCGCAAGGGCGCGGTTGCCGATCACCGCGGAAATAGCCGCGACCGCAAGGCTGCCGCGCAGGAAATCACGGCGATGGAAGCGGGCGCCGATGATCTCGCCCATGGTCGGATTGGGGCTCGCATTGATTCCGGCTTCGCCGGAGGTTTCGAGTTCGCTCGGGCGCATGCGTTCGGGTTGATCGGTCATGGTTTTGGCTCCCCATTTGCCGTGTGTTGACGGACAACCAGATTAGAAAAGCTCCATGTAAGCCGGGTGACAGTCCCGATGGATCCAGCGTGACAAAAGAAAAACGCTTCCGCGGATGGGCCACGGAAGCGCTTTCGACCTTTGGGGTTCTGGCTGGGGGCTATGTCACCGGCACCTGATGCCATGGCGACTTTGAACCCGCTGAGTGGTCATCTCACCACGTAATTTCAATCTTCCGGCGGGCGACGGGAGAGAACGTGCGGAGATCCCGCGTCACGCACGACCGGAAGAAAATGTCATTACGTTGCAAAAGTTCGATTGTCTGATTGCTGTCCGCGGATATCGCGTCAGAGAAGCGATCCGGCAAACAGCCGAGCCTTCTGCGGGGGAGTCATTGTTTTAGCCTCCACGCTGTCATCGACGAACTGGAGTTTGCGGCAGGCTGACATGGGCGTCAACGCAAAACCCACCTGCGAAGGGCTGGAGGATGAGGACATCGCGGCTAAGCCCTGAAATGCGACGGGAATCTGCCGGTGTTCAACAAAACGTGAGCGAAAACGAGAAAGGCCGGAGCGCGAGCTCCGGCCTTTCCCATGCAAATCCGCAAGGATTACTTCGAATAGTACATCTCGAACTCGACCGGGTGCGGGGTGTGCTCGAAGCGGATGACGTCCTTCATTTTCAGCGTGATGTAGCTGTCGATGAAGTCGTCGTTGAACACGCCGCCGGCCTTCAGGTAGTCGCGGTCCTTGTCGAGGCAGTCGAGCGCCTCGCGGAGGGAGCCCGCGACGGTCGGGATCGTCTTCAGCTCTTCCGGCGGCAGATCGTACAGATCCTTGTCCATCGGCTGGCCGGGGTCGATCTTGTTCAGGATGCCGTCCATGCCGGCCATCGTGAGCGCGGCGAAGGCGAGGTACGGGTTCGCCAGCGGATCCGGGAAGCGGACTTCGACGCGCTTGGCCTTCGGATTGGTCGCCAGCGGAATACGGCAGGAGGCCGAACGGTTACGCGCCGAATAGGCGAGCAGAACCGGGGCTTCGTAGCCGGGAACCAGACGCTTGTAGGAATTGGTCGTCGGGTTCGTGAAGGCGTTGATCGACTTCGCGTGCTTGATGACGCCGCCGATGTACCACAGGCATTCCTGCGAGAGGCCGGCATATTTGTCGCCCGCGAACAGCGGCTTGCCGCCCTTCCAGATCGACTGATGGCAGTGCATGCCCGAGCCGTTGTCGCCGTAGATCGGCTTCGGCATGAACGTTGCCGATTTGCCGAACGAATGAGCGACGTTGTGGATGCAGTACTTGTAGACCATCAACTGATCGGCCATCAGCGTCAGCGTGTCGAACTTCATGCCGAGTTCGTGCTGGGCGGAGGCGACCTCGTGATGGTGCTTTTCGACCTTCACGCCCATCGCGGCCATGGCGGCGAGCATTTCACCGCGAATGTCCTGGCCGCTGTCCACCGGCGGAACCGGGAAATAGCCGCTCTTGACCGGAATGCGGTAGCCGAGATTGCCGCTTTCGTAGTGCGAGTCGGAATTGTAGGGCAGCTCGATATTGTCGAGCTTGAAGCCGGTGTTGTACGGCGTCGCCGAGAATTTGACGTCGTCGAAGATGAAGAATTCGGCTTCCGGGCCGAACGAAATCGTGTCGCCCACGCCGGTCGACTTGACGAAGGCTTCAGCCTTCTTGGCCATGCCGCGCGGATCGCGGCCGTAGGGCTCGCCCGTGGTCGGCTCGAGAACGTCGCAGACGATCGAGAGCGTCGAGGCGGCGAAGAACGGATCGAGACATGCGGTTTCAGGAACCGGCATGAGAAGCATGTCGAACTCGTTGATGGCCTTCCAGCCCTGGATCGACGAGCCGTCGAACATCTGGCCTTCTTCGAAGAATTCCTCGTCGACCATCCCGAGATCGAACGTGACGTGCTGCCACTGGCCGTTGGGATCGGTGAAACGTAGATCGACGTATTTCACGTCGTTGTCCTCGATGTACTTCAGGACGTCCTTCGCAGTCTTCATCGCCATTTCTCAGTCCCCTGTCTGTCAATTGTCTTCTTTAGCGTGCGCGGCGGACGCCGTGCATGAGGCGGGAGTGTTCAGATCGCGTCGTTGCCGGTTTCGCCGGTGCGGATGCGGATAACATCTTCGATGTTCGAGACGAAAATCTTTCCGTCGCCGATACGGCCCGTCTGGGCCGCCTTGCGGATGGCGTCGATCGCGGCTTCGACCATGTCGTCTCCGATCACGACCTCGATCTTCACCTTGGGCAGAAAGTCGACGACGTATTCGGCGCCGCGGTAAAGCTCGGTGTGACCCTTCTGGCGGCCGAAGCCCTTGGCCTCGATGACCGTGATGCCCTGAACGCCCACCTGTTGCAGCGCTTCCTTTACCTCGTCGAGCTTGAACGGTTTGATGACGGCCTCGATCTTTTTCATAATTCCCTGTCTCCTGGTACGCCGGAGCGACCGCCCCGCTAAAAGCAGCAATCGTGCCAGCGAGCGGTGCCTCTAAACTTCTTGCTTTCACTCTGAAATCGCGGCCGAGCCTGACGGCTTTGGGCCTGAGTGTAGCCCAATTATTGATCTTTTGCCTATTCTTAAGGCATAAAAATGAACGAGACCTCTCCCTCCATGCCGCACGATTGAGCAACCACGGTATTGCCGTGATTGGCAAACAGTGCTCGCGGTGTTCTTCTCAGCACTGACCAGAGCGGGCATATCGCGTGATCGAACTCCTGACGAGTGAAGAAATGCGGGCGGCCGACGCGGCGGCGATCACGGCCGGCACGCCTGGTATGGGGCTGATGGAGGCGGCGGGCAGAGTCGTGGCCGACCAGGCGGCGGCCCTGTGCCCCGCACCAGGGCCGGTGCTGGTGGTCTGCGGGCCGGGCAACAATGGTGGCGACGGCTTCGTCGCGGCGCGGCTGCTCGCCGAGCGGGGATACGAAGTGCGCCTCGCGCTTCTCGGCGAGCGGGACACGTTGAAGGGCGACGCGGCGGATGCCGCGAGCCGGTGGAACGGGGAAGTGCGGAGCTTCGAACCGTCGCTCATTCTCGGCTGCGCGCTGATTGTGGATGCGATCTTCGGCAGCGGTCTGGCGCGCGATGTCGACGGCGCGGCGCGCGGGGCGATCGAGGCGATGAACGCGTCGGGCAAGCCGATGCTGGCGGTGGATATTCCGTCGGGTGTCGACAGCGACAGCGGCCTCGTGCGGGGCGCGGCGGTCAGGGCAAGCACGACCGTGACATTTTTCCGCTTCAAGCCGGGGCACAAGCTGCTGCCGGGCCGCGCGCTGGCGGGCAATCTCCAACTCGCGCAGATCGGCATCCCCGACACGGTTCTCGACCGGATCCCGGTGAGAACGGGTCTCGACCGGCCGGCGCTCTGGGGCGATGCCTTTCCGAGACCGGACGGCGCGAGCCATAAATATACGCGCGGCCACGCGCTCATCGCGGCCGGATCGGAGATGACGGGCGCGGCGCGGCTTGCGGCGCGTGCGGCGCTCAGGGCCGGGGCGGGCGTCGTGACCGTGGCGGCCAATCCGGAGGTTGTGTCGATCTATCAGACGGCCCTCGAAGCCGTGATCGTGCGACCCATGGCGGGGCTCGGTGATTACGTGAAACTGCTGGACGACGACCGGCGCAACGCGCTGCTCATCGGGCCGGGTGCGGGGCACGGGGAGGAAACGCGCGATCTCGTGCGCGCATCTTTGGCGAGCGGCCGGGCGGTGGTGCTGGATGCCGATGCGTTGACGAGTTTCGAGACGCAGCCGCGCGCGCTTTTCTCAGGCATCGCGGACCGCGAAGAACCGGTTGTAATGACGCCGCACGAGGGCGAGTTCAAACGGCTGTTCCGGCAGGTCTTCGATGCGACGCCATCGAAGCTCGAACGGGCGCGCGAAGCGGCGAAACTGTCGGGCGCGGTGGTCGTGTTCAAGGGCGCGGATACGGTGATCGCGGCGCCTGACGGCCGCGTGGCGATTGCCGACAACGGACCGCCATGGCTTGCGACGGCGGGTTCGGGCGATGTGCTGGCCGGGATCGTGACGGGACTTCTGGCTCAGAAGATGCCGGGCTTCGAGGCGGCCTGCGCCGCGGTGTGGATGCACGGCGAGGCGGGCACCGATATCGGTCCGGGACTGATCGCCGAGGATCTGCCGGATGCCCTGAGGGGCGTGCTGCGGGGACTGCTCAGCTGACCTCGATCCAGGCGCGTGTCGGCGCGCCATTGCCTTCGAGCGGGATCATGTCCACGGCGTAGCGGCCCGTTTCCCTGGGCAGGAAGGCAAGACGCGCGGTCTCGTTGGGATTGACCAGAAGCGTGTCGTGCCACCACGGCTTCCAGCCGTCGTCCATATTGTCCAGAAGCCGCGCGGTCTGGCCGTCGAGCATCAACGCATGCAGCGTGCCGTTGTTTTCGAATGTCAGGACAATGCTCGTTCCGGCCTTGACGCTGACGAGCGGGTCGGACGCGGATTCGAGCGGCTTCCAGGTCACGCGCTTGGCGGACTGCAAGGGAATTTCCTTGGGCAGGCCGGTATTGTCAGGAAGGTCTTTGGCGAGAGTGCGGTCCGTCATCGCGTCGCCCTCCACAGCAATGGTGGAGACAACCTGCAATGGATCGAACGCGTCCATGATCTGGACGATGGCCGCATCGCGCGGAATGTCGAGGAGCACATCGGCCCGTCCGAGCGGCGGCAGTACCATCATGCCGTCATAGGGCGGGAAGGGCTCGCAGGGCTGGCCGTCGAGCGCGATGACCTGAGTGTCGTTCGGCAGTTTGAGGCCGCCGGGCGCTTCCTGGGCAAGGTTTATCATGCGCAGCCGCAGCCGTTCTCCGGGGCGGGCCTTGAGGGCGAAATTGGGAAGGCCGTTGACGGTGACGACGCGTTGCGGCGGCGCGGTCTCGTCCGCTCCGGGCAGGACCAAAGTATTGACGGCCATCACCACATCGCGATCAGCGACGCGCGGCGCATCCTGCGTCACGATCAGCGGCCCGGAGAGAAGCAGCGTGCGGTGCATGTTGATGCCGCCTTCGCAGGCGGCGCGGTAGACGAAGGTGCCGGCGTCTGGCGGCGTGATGACGATATCGCGCACTTCGCCCGGCACGATGGGCGTACCGTTGCCCTGTACGGCCCGGCCGCGCAGGCCCTGCGGACGGAAATAAAACTCGATGTCGAGGGTGTTCTCGACCTTCAGCGCAAAGGGCCGGCCGCGCGGAGTTTCAATCGCGGGTCCGACGGCGAGGGTGTTGAAGGCCGGCGTGCCGAGCGTATCGGCGCCCAGCGGCACATCGGCATCGGCGGCCCGGAGGATGAGGGCCGGAGCCTGGGCCCGGAGAGGGCGTGCGGCCAGCAGGACTGCGGTGCCGGCGATCAGTCCGCGGCGGGTGAGATCAAGCGAGCGCATCGGCATTCACATAGCGGGCACAGGCGCCTGAGACGAGGATAAAGCGTATCCGGGGCGCCCGGCACCAAGCCCCGGTCTCAGTGCGGAAACGCGCCAAGCGCGATTTCGAACGTTTCGGGAAGTTCGGCTTCCCGGCTGGCATCCCGTCCGGCGTCTGCTAGGCTTGGGGCGATTTCCCAAATTATGGATGTCGGGCGAATGGCGACGCGCGGTTTCTTTGGCAGACAGATCGATCCGGCGATCGCGCAGCGGATTCCGCCGGGGCAGGCCCTGACGACCGATTATCCGGTTCTTTCGGCGGGACCGACGCCGCGTGTCGAAACATCGAGCTGGACGTTCACGCTGAAGGTCGGTCCGCGCCCGGTAAAGGAATGGAGCTGGGACGAGTTCAACGCCCTGCCGCAGACGAAGATGACGCGCGACATCCATTGCGTGACGACCTGGACGAAACTCGACATGCCGTGGCAGGGCGTCCTGATCGACGATATTCTCGGCGACGCGGGGATCGAGCCGCCCACCGGTTTTACGCTCGCGCATTCCTATGACGGCTATTCCACCAACGTGCCGACCGCGGATCTCGTCGGCGGCAAGTCGATGGTCGCCACGATCTATGAAGGCCAGCCGCTGACCGCCGAGCACGGCGGCCCGGCGCGACTCCTCGTGCCGCACCTCTATTTCTGGAAGTCGGCGAAGTGGCTCAATGCGCTTCAGTTCACCGAGCGCGACGAACTCGGCTTCTGGGAATTGCGCGGCTATCACGCTTATGGCGATCCCTGGCGGGAGCAGCGCTATACGGGCGATCCGTAGTGCAGCCACTCCAACCGCTGCGCTGGCAAAAGGCGACGATCGCAAGGATCGTCACGCACACGCCCCGCGTGCGCAGTTTCTTCCTGAAACTCTCCGAGCCTTTTGCCCACAAGGCCGGGCAGCATGTCGATGTCCGGCTGACCGCGCCGGACGGCTATCAGGCGCGCCGCGGCTATTCGATTGCGTCGGCGCCCGAAAACGGAACGGGCGAGATCGAACTCTGCATCGAGGAGCTGGAGGGCGGCGAGGTCTCGCCGTTTTTCCACGAGGTCGCGACGGTGGGCGACGAGATCGAACTGCGTGGGCCCCTCGGCGGGCATTTCATATGGACGGTCGGGGACGGCGGGCCGGTGCTCCTGATCGGCGGCGGATCCGGCATCGTGCCGCTGATGTCGATCGCACGGCACCGCGCGGCGATGGGCTCCGACACGCCGATGGCCATGCTGTATTCGACGCGGACATGGGACGACGTCATCTTCCGTGACGAATTGCTGGCGCTGCACGGAAAGCGCGACGGATTCGAGCTTGTGCTGACGCTGACTCGCGATGTCGAAAAGCGCGACGGTTTTCATACCCGGCGCGTGGATTCGGCGATGGTCCTGGAGGCGGTGGAGAAGCTGCCGGCACAGCCGGAGCGGATCTATGTCTGCGGTTCGAACGCGTTCGTTGACGCGGCATCCGACGCGGCGATTTCCGCCGGCGCCAAGCCGCAAACGATCCGCACCGAACGCTACGGGGGCTAACCGCGCTCGCGGTCGAGCAGAGCCCGCTTTTTCTCCACGCCCCAACGGTAGCCCGACAGGCCGCCATCTGTGCGTACAACGCGGTGGCAGGGGACCGCGATCGCGACGGGGTTTGCTCCGCACGCGGCGCCGACCGCGCGGACAGATTTCGGCGCGCCGATCCTCTGCGCGATCTCGGCATAGGTCGCAGTCTTGCCGGCGGGGATGTCGCGCAAGGCCTGCCAGACGCGCTGCTGGAATGCCGTGCCTCGGAGATCGAGCGGAAGATCGAGCCCCAGAGCCGGAGCCTCCACGAAGCCGATGACCCTGGCGACGAGTTTCTCGAACTGCGCATCGCCGCCGATGAGATTGGCCTTCGGGAACCGGTCCTGAAGCTCATGCGTCAACGCGTCCGGATCGTCGCCCATAAGAATGGCGCATATGCCGCGTTCGCTCTGCGCGACGAGGATCGCGCCGAGCGAGGACTGGCCGACCGCAAAACGGATATCGGCGTTCGTGCCGCCCCGCTTGAAATCGCGCGGCGTCATGCCGAGCAGTTTCTCCGAGGTTTCGTAGAACCGGCTGTGAGAGTTGAACCCCGCCGCGTAGATCGCCGAGGTGACGCTGGTGTCGGGGCGCGCGAGTTCCGTGCGTACACGGCCCGCGCGATGAGCGCGGGAATAGGCGCCGGGCGTAAGACCGGTGATCGACTTGAACAGCCGGTGGAAGTGGTAGCGGCTGAGGCCCGCTTTCCCGGCAAGCTCGTCGAGATTGGGGACCTCTTCGCTGGCTTCGATCATCCGGCACATCCGGGCGATTGTTGCCGCATGGCGCTCGGCCAAAGCAGGCTCGTTCGGCTTGCATCTCTTGCACGGCCGAAATCCCGCGCGCTCGGCGTCTTCGCAGGTGAGATGGTAGGCGACGTTTTCCGGTTTCGGCTGGCGCGACGGGCAGGACGGGCGGCAATAGACGCCCGTCGAGGCCACCGAATAATAGAAGGAGCCGTCAGCCGCGCGGTCGTGTGTGACGACGGACTGCCAGCGCGGATCACGGTCGGCCGGGACGGGGGCTCTGTCCAACATCATATCCTCGGTCTGGTCTCTCATCATGCCCGAGATCTAATGCTGGGGCAGGCCTCGCGCACTCCGGTGCTTGCTTTCAAATCAAATCTTTTGCGCGAGCCATGCGTGAAAGAGGACCCAGACACCCGGATCGTCCGCCTTGCACGGGTGGCGGCCGCCCTTACCTAGGCTGGAACGCTTATCGGGGTACGGGACATTGGCCGCAGATTTGACCGACATCGGCGGGGCCCTGTCCCGGCCCGACCGGCGCGCATGGCTTGCGGTCCTGTCCGTTGCCGTCGGGACCTTCGTCCTGGTGACCACGGAATTTCTGCCGATAGGTTTGCTGACGGCCATCGCCGCCGATCTCGGCGTGTCCAAGGGCACGGCCGGCCTGATGATCACGACGCCGGGTCTGATCGCGGGATTTGCGGCACCCGTCGTGATGCTGGCGGCGGGCCGGCTCGACCGGCGCATCATGCTCGCAATTCTGTCGGGGCTGCTCGTCGCATCCAATCTTCTATCGGCGGCCGCACCCGGTTTCACCGTCATGATACTGGGCCGGGTTTTGCTCGGACTGGCGGTCGGCGGCTTCTGGTCGATTGCCGCGAGCGTCGGAACACGGCTTGTGCCTGCGGAATCCGCGGGACGGGCAACATCCCTCATCCTCGCCGGCATATCGGTCGGCACCGTTCTCGGCGTTCCGGTGGGGGCTCTGATTGGTGAGTTTGCGGGCTGGCGGGCATCGTTCATGGCGGCCGGTGCGTTCGCCGGAATCGTGCTTGTGACGCAACTCACCTTCCTGCCGCGCCTGCCGACGAACCACGCGATCCAGTTGTCGGATTTTGCCGATACGTTCCGCGACCCGGTCTCGCGGCTCGGCATCTTTGCCATGGTGCTGATGTTCATCGGCCAGTTCGCCGCCTACACCTATATGGAGCCGTTCCTGAAGCAGGTGACCCTGCTCGAGCCGCATTTCATCGCCGCGCTTCTCGTCTGCTACGGGCTCGCCGGACTGATCGGCAATTTCGTCGGCGGACATGTCGTGGCGCGCGATGTGCGTCTGGCCCTTGTCGGAACCGCAGCGATCATCGCGGCGACATTGGCGCTGATGCCGGTCCTCGGAACCACCCCGCTCGGTGCGGCGGTTCTGGTCGTGGCGTGGGGCCTCGGCTTCGGCTCGATGCCGGTTTCGGTCCAGACCTGGATGATCAAGTCCCGGCCCGAGGCGCCCGAAGGCAATCTTGCGGTGATGGTCTCGGTGATCCAGTTCGCGCTCGCGAGCGGCGCTTTCCTCGGCGGATCGGTGGTCGACCGGCTCGGCATACCGAGCGTGATGTATGCTGGCGGCCTGCTGATGGTCCTGACGGTCAGCCTTGTCGTCCTGAACGGCCGCTCTCCGGAGCGCCGGACCGTTTCCGCGGCCGTCGAGCCGTGTCCCTGCCAATAAGAAACCCAACGAGGAAACCAGCCATGCCTTCGATGTACGAGATCTCCGTGCCGGTGTTCATCCGCGCCTTCGAAAACCTGTCCAGAGATCCTCGAAAAGGGCGAAGCCTTCGCCAAGGCGAAGGGCATCGACCCGTCCGAGCTCGTCGAGACCCGCCTCGTGGCGGACATGGATCCCCTTCGCACCCAGATCCAGCGCGCGAGCGACTCTGCCAAGGGGGCAGGGGCCCGGCTCACCGGGACCGACAATCCGAGCTTCGCGGACGAAGAAACGACGTTTGCCGAGCTCCAGGAGCGGATCGCCAAGACCGTCTCTTTTCTCAAGGGTCTCGACGCCAAGGCGTTCGAGGGCAGCGACAGCCGTGAGGTGAAGATCAATGTCCGCCGGGCTCCGGTCAGCCTGCCGGGGCAGGACTATCTGCTGAAATTCGCGCTTCCGAACTTCTTCTTCCACGTGACCACGGCCTACGACATCCTGCGTCACCGGGGCGTCGACGTCGGGAAGATGGATTATCTGGGCGAAATCTGACCCTTACGGACCGGCCTGCCGACACCGCAATTTTTAAGGTGCGAAGCGCCTTCCGCGTGCTATAGACGCGCCGCTCCCCTCGGGGAGCGGCGCCCGGCGCGGGCGTGGCGGAACTGGTAGACGCGCTGGATTTAGGTTCCAGTGGCGAAAGTCGTGGGGGTTCGAGTCCCTCCGCCCGCACCACCCCGGCCCCTCGTTTCGATTTTAAAAGACGCGGTGCTCCCGTGAGCCCGCATGATCCGGAAGACAGAGCTATGCAGGTTCAAGAAACCCTCTCCGAGGGACTGAAGCGCGAATATCGTATCACCGTTCCCGCCCAGGACCTGGAAAGCCGGGTTGCGACCCGTCTCGAAGAGATCAAGGGCAAGGTCAAGATCAACGGCTTCCGTCCGGGCAAGGTGCCGGCCGCGCATCTGAAGCGCGTCTACGGCCGCTCGGTGTTCGGCGAGGTTCTCCAGGAGCTGATGACCGAGGGCAACCGCAAGATCGTCGACGACAACAAGGTCAAGCTCGCGGGCCAGCCGAAAGTGTCGCTGCCCGAAGAAGAGAGCGAGATCGAGCAGGTCGTCGAGGGCAAGGCCGACCTGAACTACAAGGTCGAGGTCGAAATCCTTCCGGAGATCAAGATCGGCGACCTCAAATCGATTTCGGTCGAAAAGCCGGTCACCGACGTCGCCGAGAGCGAAGTCCAGGAAACCCTGGACCGCATCGCAACGCAGAACGCGGTTTATGAAGCCAAGGACGGCGCAGCCGCCGACAAGGACAAGGTCACGATCGACTTCGTCGGCGCGATCGACGGCGTCGAGTTTGATGGCGGTAAGGGCGAGGATCACCCGCTCATCATCGGGTCGGGCCAGTTCATCCCCGGCTTCGAGGACCAGCTCGTCGGCGTGAAGGCCGGCGACAAGAAGGATGTGAAGGTCTCGTTCCCGGCCGATTACCGCGCGACCGAACTCGCCGGTAAGGACGCCGTGTTCGCGGTGACCGTGAAGGGCGTCGAAGGCGCAAAGGACGTGGCGATCGACGACGAGCTTGCAAAGAAGCTCGGCATGGATTCGCTCGACAAGCTGAAAGAGGCGGTGCGCGAGCAGATCGGCAGCGGCTACAAACAGGCCTCGCGTCAGAAGATGAAGCGTTCGCTGCTCGACGCGCTCGACGCGACGCACAAATTCGATCTGCCGCCGACTCTCGTCGAACAGGAGTTCGCGCAGATCTGGGCACAGGTCGAGAAGGAGCTTGCATCGGGCGGCGAGAAGGCGCGCGAGGGCAAGTCCGAAGATGAGCTGCGCGCCGAATACCGCACGATCTCAGAACGTCGTGTACGGCTCGGTCTGCTCCTTGCGGAGATCGGGGAGAAGAACGATATCCAGGTCACGAACGACGAGGTGACCAAAGCCGTCGTCGAGCGTGCCCGCCAATTCCCCGGCCAGGAACAGATGGTTTGGGAATTCTACCAGAAGAACCCGGAAGCGCTGGCCGAACTCCGCGCGCCGATCTTCGAGGAGAAGGTGGTCGATTATATCGTCGAACTCGCCAAGGTGACCGAGAAGAAGGTTTCCAAGGAAGAATTGTTCGCCGATCCCGACGACGACAAGGCGGCCTGAGCTGCCGCCACCGAGGAGCTGAGATGGAATTCCGCGACCCAATCGAAACCTACATGAACCTCGTACCGATGGTCGTCGAACAGACGAGCCGGGGCGAGCGCGCGTTCGACATCTTTTCGCGGCTTCTCAAGGAGCGCATCATTTTCGTGACCGGCCCGGTCGAGGACGGCATGTCCTCGCTCGTGGTCGCGCAGCTTCTGTTTCTTGAAGCCGACAACCCGAACAAGGAAATCTCGATGTACATCAACTCCCCGGGCGGAGTGGTGACGTCGGGTCTCGCGATCTACGACACGATGCAGTACATCCGGCCGAAAGTGTCGACGCTCTGCGTCGGCCAGGCGGCTTCGATGGGTTCGCTGCTTCTGGCGGCGGGCGAGAAGGACATGCGCTTCGCGACGCCGAACGCCCGCGTCATGGTTCACCAGCCTTCGGGCGGGTTCCGGGGCCAGGCCTCGGACATCGAGCGCCATGCCGAGGACATCATAAAGCTGAAGCGCCGGCTGAACGAAATCTACGTCAAGCACACCGGCCAGCCCTACGAGAAGATCGAAACCACCCTCGACCGCGACCATTTCATGTCGGCGGACCAGGCCAAGGATTTCGGCATCGTGGACCAGGTGCTGGAGACCCGGCCGACGGACGGCGAAGGCGCCGCCAAGATCCAGGCGGCCTAGACTTAAGACTCGGCCTGCGACGTCTGCGCGCATAGAATCGCGCCAGCCCACGGGAAAAGTGTGGCTGGCGCACTACTTGCAACATCAGGCGGTAACCCTGTGGAACGCCATGGGTTGATCTGGACGGTCGTCACATGGTCACATTCAGGGTGAGTCTAGGCGTTCGGGACGGCAGAGGGTCATCGGGGCGGTGCCTGGGGGTCGGGGCCGCTACAACACATTGTTAGGCCGGCGGGTTTAGGCTTAGGGGTTAATGGCCTCGGAGCCAGGGCCGTAAAGGTCGAGGAAGTAGGACATGAGCAAGGCCGGCAGCGACTCCAAAAACACGCTCTACTGCTCGTTTTGCGGCAAGAGCCAGCACGAGGTCCGCAAGCTGATCGCGGGCCCGACAGTGTTCATTTGCGATGAATGCGTCGAGCTGTGCATGGACATCATCCGCGAGGAGAACAAATCCTCGCTCGTGAAGTCGCGCGACGGCGTTCCGACCCCGAAGGAAATCCGCAAGGTTCTCGACGATTACGTCATCGGCCAGGATCAGGCGAAGAAGGTCCTCTCGGTCGCCGTGCACAATCATTACAAGCGGCTGAACCACGCGACCAAGCACAACGACGTCGAGCTTGCGAAGTCGAACATCCTGCTCGTCGGCCCGACGGGTTCGGGCAAGACGCTGCTCGCGCAGACGCTCGCGCGCATCCTCGACGTGCCGTTCACGATGGCGGATGCGACGACGCTCACAGAAGCCGGCTATGTCGGCGAGGATGTCGAAAACATCATCCTGAAGCTGCTGCAGTCGGCCGATTACAATGTCGAGCGTGCGCAGCGCGGCATCGTCTACATCGACGAAATCGACAAGATTTCGCGCAAGTCCGACAACCCGTCGATCACGCGCGACGTCTCGGGCGAAGGCGTGCAGCAGGCACTGCTGAAGATCATGGAAGGCACCGTCGCCTCCGTGCCTCCGCAGGGCGGCCGCAAGCATCCCCAGCAGGAATTCCTGCAGGTCGACACGACGAACATCCTCTTCATCTGCGGCGGTGCCTTCGCGGGCCTTGAGCGCATCATCTCGTCGCGCGGCAAGGGCACGTCGATCGGCTTCGGCGCCAAGGTGTCGGCTCCGGAAGATCGCCGCACCGGCGAAGTGTTCCGCGAGGTCGAGCCCGAGGATCTGCTGAAATTCGGCCTGATCCCGGAATTCGTCGGCCGTCTGCCGGTCATCGCGACGCTTGAGGACCTCGACGAGGGTGCCCTCAAGAAGATCCTGATGGAGCCGAAGAACGCGCTCGTGAAGCAGTATCAGCGCCTGTTCGAGATGGAGGGCGTCGAGCTTTCCATGCAGGAAGAGGCGCTTGGCGCGATTGCCCGCCGGGCAATCCAGCGCAAGACCGGTGCGCGCGGCCTGCGCTCGATCCTGGAAGCGATCCTGCTCGACACGATGTACGACCTGCCGGGCCTCGAAGGCGTCGACGAGATTGTGATCTCGGACGAGGTTGTCGATGGCAAGGCCAAGCCGCTTTACGTCTATTCCGACAGCAGCTCGGACAAGACCGAGGCGAGCGCCTGATGCATTCCGAACCGGCCTCCGAAAGCCGGTTCGAGACTGCCCCTTGTGCCGGGGCAGTACGGCTTGAAAGCGTGGCGTTCCGGAACCACCTATTTCCCAACACCTGGATCGTCTCGGCCCGTGCCGGGGCGGTCTCCCGCCAGATGCGATCCCGTGCGCTCCAACGCAGACAGATCGCGCCGATGGCCATCGGCGCCGTGCCTTTGGGCGGCGCCGCGAAAGGAAGCTGACATGACGAGTTCCAAGGTCCGCACCCCGCCGGCCGGTGAAAGCGACGTCTATCCCGTCCTACCGCTGCGCGACATTGTCGTTTTCCCGCACATGATCGTGCCGCTCTTCGTGGGGCGCGAGAAGTCGATCCGCGCTCTCGAGGCGGTGATGAAGGCCGACAAGCCGATTCTGCTTGCGACCCAGCTCAACCCGCAGGACGACGATCCGGCGCCGGAAGCGATCTACAAGATCGGCACGCTCGCGACCGTGCTGCAACTGCTGAAACTCCCGGACGGCACCGTGAAGGTGCTGGTCGAGGGCCTCGGCCGCGCACGCGTCAAAAGCTACAAGGGCCGCGAGGACTTCTACGAAGCCGAAGCCGAAACGCTCGACGATTCGCAGGCTGAAGGCGTCGAGACGACCGCGCTCGCGCGTTCCGTCATCAACGAGTTCGAGTCGTATGTGAAGCTCAACAAGAAGATCGCGTCCGAGGTCGTGACAGCCGTCACGCAGATCGAGGATGCGTCGAAGCTGTCGGATTCGATCGCCTCGCACCTGTCGGTGAAGATCCCCGAGAAGCAGGCAATCCTCGAACTGCTGAACGTCGTCGAACGTCTCGAGCGCGTGCTGGGCCTGATGGAGAGTGAAATCTCCGTACTTCAGGTCGAGAAGCGTATCCGTACGCGCGTCAAGCGCCAGATGGAGAAGACGCAGCGCGAGTACTATCTCAACGAGCAGATGAAGGCGATCCAGAAGGAACTCGGCGACGGCGATGAAGGCCGCGACGACACCGCCGAACTCGAAGAGAAGATCAAGACGACCAAACTCTCGAAGGAAGCCCGCGAGAAGGCGACGGCCGAGCTGAAAAAGCTCAAGCAGATGTCGCCGATGTCAGCGGAAGCGACCGTCGTCCGTAACTACCTCGATTGGCTGCTTGGCATTCCGTGGGGAACGAAGTCCAAGGTCCGCAAGGATCTGTCGTTCGCCGAGAACGTGCTCGATAGCGATCACTTCGGTCTCGAGAAGGTGAAGGAACGCATCGTCGAGTATCTTGCGGTGCAGAGCCGCACGAACAAACTCGCCGGCCCGATCCTGTGTCTCGTCGGCCCTCCGGGCGTCGGCAAGACCTCGCTTGCGAAGTCGATCGCGAAGGCGACCGGGCGCGAATACGTCCGCATGTCGCTCGGCGGCGTGCGGGACGAGGCCGAGATCCGTGGTCATCGTCGTACCTACATCGGTTCGATGCCCGGCAAGGTCATCCAGTCGATGCGCAAGGCCAAGAAGTCCAATCCGCTCTTCCTGCTCGACGAGATCGACAAGATGGGCATGGATTTCCGCGGCGATCCGGCGTCGGCTCTTCTCGAAGTGCTGGATCCGGAACAGAACCACACGTTCAACGACCATTATCTCGAGGTCGACTACGATCTGTCGAACGTGATGTTCATCACGACCGCGAACACGCTCAACATCCCGCCGGCCCTGATGGACCGCATGGAGATCATCCGCATCGCCGGTTACACGGAAGATGAGAAGGTCGAGATCGCGCGCCGTCATTTGATCCCCGAAGTGCTGAAGAAGCACGGGGTTCAGGCCAAGGAATGGTCGCTCGACGACGAGGCGCTGCGCACGATCATCCGGCGCTATACGCGGGAAGCGGGCGTGCGCAACCTCGAACGCGAGATCGCGACACTCGTCCGCAAGGCGGTGAAGGAACTCGTCTCGTCGAAGAAGAAGAGCATCAAGGTCGATGCGGAGAACCTCGAAGCCTATCTCGGCGTGCAGCGTCATCGCTATGGCGAAGCGGAGCTCGAGGATCAGGTTGGCGTCGTGACGGGGCTTGCCTGGACGGAAGTCGGCGGCGAGCTTCTGACGATCGAAGGGCTGATGATGCCGGGCAAGGGCCGCATGACGGTGACCGGCAATCTGAAGGACGTGATGAAGGAATCGATTTCGGCGGCGGCGTCCTATGTCCGCTCCCGTGCAATCAACTTCGGCATCAAGCCGCCTTTGTTCGAAAAGCGCGACATCCACGTCCACGTGCCGGAAGGCGCGACGCCGAAGGACGGACCCTCGGCGGGCGTTGCGATGGCAACCGCCATCGTCTCGGTGCTCACCGGCATTCCGGTCCATCGCGAGGTCGCGATGACCGGCGAGGTGACGCTTCGCGGGCGCGTGCTGCCGATCGGCGGTCTGAAAGAGAAACTGCTCGCGGCTCTTCGCGGCGGCATCAAGACGGTGCTGATTCCCGAGGAGAACGCGAAAGATCTCGCGGACATCCCGGACAACGTGAAGAGTGGCCTGAACATCATTCCCGTCAGGCACGTGGATGAGGTTCTTCAGCACGCGCTGCTGCGCCAGCCGGAAGCGATCGAATGGGAAGAAGAGGCGGAGCCGCTTCCGAAGGCGATCGAGGACGGCGAAGTGCCCGGTCTCACCGCGCACTGAACGCTTAGCGTTTGTAATGCTTACAAAGGCCCGCTTCGGTGGGCCTTTTTTTTGGCCCAATCTGTGCTTCGGCTGCCACACCACGCGCGCACCGCCGAATCGCGTGTCCGGATTCCCTTGCGTTGTTCGGCATTTCGCGGAAGTTTGCCCGTTCCGGTGCGGGGCGGCCGGTACAGTTTTTAAAAATGCGGAGGCACTATGAATAAGTCCGATCTGATCGCGGCTGTCGCGGATAAAGCGGGGCTCAGCCGCTCCCAAGCATCGGCGGCGGTGGAAGCCACGATTGATTCCATTGTCGATACATTGAAGCAGGGCGCCGATGTGCGGCTCGTCGGCTTCGGCACATTTCAGGTCGTCAACCGTGCCGCGGGTGTCGGCCGCAATCTGCGCACCGGACAGGCCATCAAGATTCCCGCGTCCAAGGCGCCAAAGTTCCGCGCCGGGCAGGTTCTGAAAGACGCCATCAACCGTTGAGGCGAAAGTGCGCGCGACTTGCGCGCGGCGGCAAATCGCTCATAAACCTTTTCGGGAAAACGGGCGGTTAGCTCAGTTGGTAGAGCGCCTGCTTTACACGCAGGATGTCGGCGGTTCGAGTCCGTCACCGCCTACCACCGTTTCGGAACGCCGGCCGCGAGGCCGGCGTTTTCTTTCCGAGCGCAGGCGGATGGCGGTTCGTCGCGTTCACGCAGGGCAGGGATGCCGGCCCAGGGCAATCGATCCGTCACCGGGCACGCTCAGGGATATGGCAGGCGACACAGTCTTCGCGACTGTTTTCGTTGACTTAGGGAAGGGCGTGTCGTACGTGACGGCCCTCCTCGGAGCGGCCCTGTCGCGGCTTCGTCACGGGGGTGTAGCTCAGTTGGTTAGAGCGCCGGCCTGTCACGCCGGAGGTCGCGGGTTCGAGTCCCGTCACTCTCGCCATTTTTTCAATGGTTTGGACGCTCTTCCGGAGCTCCGTCACTCCCGCAACGTTCTCCCTTATAAATCCCGGCTTTCGAACGCGCCCAGTGAGCGCGCGCGTCGCGGCCCGACTTCTCATCAGGACGTCTTCCTTTGAGGAACCCCCGGTCTCCGTTACCGTTGAATCCGGCAATGGAGGAGCGCTGACATGCCGGACGTCATCTACGAAGTGGTCGAGCACGACGGTGGCTGGGCCTACAAGGTCGGCGACGTGTTCTCGGAGACGTACCGGACGCATGCCGCCGCGACCGCCGCCGCCAAGCGGGCGGCGCGAGAGCAGGAGACTCCGGGCGACACCGAGGTCATCGAATATCAGGATGAGAAGGGCCGCTGGCGCACCGAAACCGCTCGTGGCGGCGACCGACCCGACACGGAGGTCGAGGATGATTGAGGCAGACCCGGGCGGCTCCGCGACGTGTCGCCACACACTATCGAATTAACTGGAATTGGACCGATTATAATCCGGGTTTGGCTTGTTCGGAGCACAGGCATGAGCTAGCTATGCCCTGCCGATTTTGTCGCCTGCGTCGAGAGTTGCAGGCGGTTCCGAAAACCTCCGGAACCCACTCCTTGGCACGCTAGCGAGGATCGGTCCTAGGCGGAATCCCGCCGGGCTCCACCTCTAGGGCGTCGGCCATGAACGCGCTTCTCGCAGATTACCTGCCGCTCGCCATCTTTATTGGCGTGGCCTGTGCCATTGGAATCGTGCTGCTCGTCGCGCCGTTTCTGGTGGCCTACAAGAATCCGGATCCGGAAAAACTCTCCGCCTATGAGTGCGGCTTCCGGGCGTTCGACGATGCGCGCATGAAGTTCGACGTGCAATTCTACCTCGTCGCGATTCTCTTCATTATCTTCGATCTGGAAGTCGCCTTCCTGTTTCCGTGGGCAGTCGCCTTCCGCGACATCGGCGCGCTGGGTTTCTGGTCGATGATGGTGTTCCTGGGCGTGCTGACCGTCGGCTTCGTCTATGAGTGGAAAAAAGGTGCGCTGGAATGGGATTGAGCCCGACCACCTCCCGCAAGAAGGGCGTTCCCGGCGTCGTGGACGCCGGCTCCAAGCGCGTGAAGCGGCTTCCGGCCGCCGGCAATGACGTGATCGACCCCGCGACCGGCCGTTCGCTCGGTCCGGCCGAAGGCCGCGCGGCGACAACCGATCCGTTCTTCAGCCAGGTCAACGCGGAACTCGCGGACAAGGGCTTCATCGTCACCTCGACGGAAGATCTCATCACCTGGGCGCGCACCGGCTCGCTGATGTGGATGACGTTCGGCCTCGCCTGCTGCGCCGTCGAGATGATTCATCTGTCGATGCCGCGCTACGATGCGGAGCGATTCGGCTTCGCGCCGCGCGCCAGCCCGCGCCAGTCCGACGTCATCATCGTCGCCGGCACGCTCTGCAACAAAATGGCTCCGGCCTTCCGCAAGATCTACGACCAGATGCCGGAGCCCCGCTACGTCATCTCGATGGGTTCGTGTGCGAACGGCGGCGGTTATTATCACTATTCCTATTCGGTGGTGCGCGGCTGCGACCGCGTCGTGCCGGTCGATGTGTATGTACCGGGTTGCCCGCCTTCTGCCGAAGCTCTGCTTTACGGTGTGATGCTTTTGCAGAAGAAGATCCGCCGCACCGGCACGATTGAACGCTGAGTCGCGATATGGATGAGAACCTCAAGGAATTGGGTGAACACATCGCCGCTGCGTTGAGCGGAAAGGTGAGGGCGTGGTCCGTGTCCGTCGGTCAGCTCGCGATCGAGGTCGAGGCCGCCGACATCCTCAAAGTGCTGCGCTTCCTGCACGACGATCCGAGCTGCCAGTTCTGGTCGTTCATCGATATCTGCGGTGTGGATTATCCGGAACGCAGAAAGCGTTTCGACGTCGTCTATCATCTGCTGTCGCCGAAGCAGAACCAGCGCATCCGCGTGAAGGTCCAGGCCGATGAGACGACGCAGGTTCCGAGCTGCGTCGAGATCTATCCCGGCGCCAACTGGTTCGAGCGCGAAGCGTACGACCTTTACGGCATCCTGTTCTCCGGTCATCCGGACATGCGCCGCATCCTCACCGATTACGGTTTCGAGGGGCATCCGTTGCGCAAGGATTTCCCGCTGACGGGCTTTGTCGAGGTTCGCTACGACGACGAGCAGAAGCGCGTCGTCTACGAGCCGGTCCGCCTGCCGCAGGAATTCCGCAACTTCGACTTCCTGAGCCCGTGGGAGGGTAACGACTACCAGCTCCCCGGCGACGAGAAGGCGAAAGATGGGGCGGCCAAGCCATGACGCAGCCTCTCTCCGGCCGCTGCCTCTGCGGAAGCGTGCGCTTCACGGCCGTTCCGAAGAAAATGGAAATGGACGTCTGCCACTGCGACAAGTGCCGCCGCTGGTCGGCGGGGCCGTTCATGGGCGTGATGTGCGGAACCTCCGTCAAGGTCGAGAACGAGGCTGCCTTGCGCACCTTCGCTTCATCCGAATGGGCGGACCGCCTGTTCTGCGGCGAATGCGGAACGCACGTTGTTCTGGCGCATGCGCGAAACCGGCGAGACGAGCGTTTCGATGAATACGTTCGAGGATCTGTCGGGCTTCACCTTCACCGAAGAAATCTTCATCGACGAGAAGCCGGCGATTTATGCGTTCGCCAATGCCACGCACAAAATGACGGGGGCGGAGGTGTTTGCCGCCTTCGCCGCACAGCAGGGTAACTAGACGTGGCTGAAGCAGACCTCAGAAACTTCACCATCAATTTCGGGCCGCAGCATCCGGCGGCCCACGGCGTGCTGCGTTTGATTCTCGAGCTCGACGGCGAGATCGTGACGCGCGTCGATCCGCATATCGGCCTGCTGCACCGCGGCACCGAGAAGCTGATCGAGTACAAGACGTATCTGCAGGCGCTGCCCTATTTCGACCGGCTCGACTACGTGTCGCCGATGAACCAGGAGCATGCCTGGTGTCTCGCCATCGAGAAGCTTGTCGGCGTTGAAGTGCCGAGGCGCGGCCAGCTGATTCGCGTTCTATATGCCGAGATGGGCCGCATCCTTTCGCACATGCTCAATGTCACGACGTTTGCGATGGACGTCGGCGCGCTGACGCCTCCGCTCTGGGGCTTTGAAGAGCGCGAGAAGCTGATGATCTTCTACGAGCGTGCATCCGGCGCCCGTCTGCATTCGGCCTATTTCCGGCCGGGCGGCGTGCATCAGGATCTGCCGCCGGAACTGATCGAAGACATCTATGCGTGGTGCGATCCGTTCCTGAACACGGTGAACGATCTCGACGAGCTCCTGACCGAGAACCGCATCTTCAAGCAGCGCAACGCCGATATCGGCGTCGTCAGCCAGGAAGATGCCTGGAAGTGGGGCTTTTCGGGCGTGATGGTGCGCGGCTCGGGCGCGGCATGGGATCTGCGCAAGTCGCAGCCCTATGAGTGCTACGAGGAAATGGATTTCGACGTCGCCGTGGGCAAGCACGGCGATTGCTACGACCGCTATCTCGTCCGCATGGAAGAGATGATCCAGTCGCAGAAGATCATGAAGCAGTGCTGCGAGAAGCTGATGTCGGCGGACGGCGGCGGCCCGGCCTCGTCGGTGAACAACAAGGTCGTGCCCCCGAAGCGCGGCGAGATGAAGCGTTCGATGGAAGCTTTGATCCATCACTTCAAGCTCTACACCGAAGGCTTCAAGGTGCCGGAAGGTGAAGTCTATGCGGCGGTCGAAGCGCCCAAGGGCGAGTTCGGCGTCTATCTCGTCTCCGACGGCACCAACCGTCCGTATCGCGTCAAGCTGCGCGCGCCGGGCTTCGCTCATCTGTCCGGCATGGACTTCATGAATCGCGGCCACATGCTGGCCGACGTCAGCGCCATTCTCGGCTCGCTCGACATCGTTTTCGGGGAGGTGGATCGCTGATGTCCGTACGCCGTCTCGCCGAGATCCAGCCCAAGAGCTTCGCCTTCACGGCCAAAAACGTGGAATGGGCGAAGGGGCAGATCGCCAAATATCCGGAAGGCCGTCAGGCCTCCGCCGTCATTCCGCTGCTGTGGAAGGCGCAGGAGCAGCATGGTGGCTGGCTGCCGGAACCCGCGATCCGCGTCGTCGCGGAGATGCTGGGCATGGCCTATATCCGCGTGCTCGAAGTCGCGACCTTCTACACGATGTTCGCGCTGGAGCCGGTCGGAAAGCATTTCGTGCAGATCTGCGGCACGACGCCGTGCCTGCTGCGCGGCGCCGACAAGCTGATGCAGGTTTGCGAACAGAAGATCGGCCATCAGCACGAAGTGTCGGCCGACGGCCAGCTCTCCTGGCTCGAGGTCGAATGCCTCGGCTCGTGCGCGAACGCACCGATGGCGCAGATCAATTACGACTATTTTGAAGACCTCGATCCGGCGAGCTTCGAGAAGCTGCTCGACGATCTCCGCGCCGGCCGCAAGGTGAAACCCGGCCCGCAGGTCGAGCGCGCCTGCTCGGCACCGGTCGGCGGCCCCACGACCTTGCTCGACAAGAGCCTGTACGACGGTTCGGTCGTCGGCTCTTGGAAAAAGGACTTCGAAGAGCGCCGGGCCGTGAAGGCGAAAGAACTGGCCGCGACCGAGGCTGCCAAGCCCAAGGAGCCAAGCCCGGGCGAAAAGCAGGCGGCCAAGCCGCCGACCGACAAGACGAAGAAGGGCGGCTGATATGCTTCACGATCGCGACCGCATCTTCACCAATATCTACGGCATTCACGACACCAGCCTGAAGGGCGCGATGAAGCGCGGCTCGTGGGACGGCACCAAGCTGCTGCTCGAAATGGGCCGCGACTGGATCATCGACGAGATGAAGACGTCGGGCCTGCGCGGCCGCGGCGGCGCCGGATTCCCGACGGGCCTCAAATGGTCGTTCATGCCGAAGAAGTCGGACGGGCGTCCGAGCTATCTCGTCGTCAACGCCGACGAGTCCGAGCCCGGCACGGCGAAGGACCGCGAAATCATGCGGAACGATCCGCAGACCCTGATCGAGGGCTGCCTGATCGCCTCTTTCGCGATGAACGCCAACGCCTGCTACATCTATATCCGCGGCGAATATGTGCGTGAGAAGGAAGCCCTTCAGGCGGCCGTCGACGAAGCCTATGCCGCGAACCTGATCGGCCCGAACAACATTCACGGCTGGCCGTTCGATCTGTACGTGCACCACGGCGCCGGCGCCTACATCTGCGGCGAGGAAACCGCGCTGCTCGAAAGCCTCGAAGGCAAGAAGGGCATGCCGCGCCTGAAGCCGCCGTTCCCGGCGAATATGGGCCTCTACGGCGCGCCGACCACCGTCAACAATGTCGAGTCGATCGCCGTTGCGCCCACCATCCTGCGCCGTGGCGGCGCGTGGTTCGCGGGCATCGGCAAGCCGAACAACACCGGCACCAAGCTGTTCACGATCTCCGGCCATGTCGAGCGGCCGTGCAATGTCGAAGTCGAGATGGGCATCGATTTCCGCGAGCTCGTCGAGCGTCATTGCGGCGGCATTCGCGGCGGCTGGGACAATCTGCTTGCGATCATTCCGGGCGGCTCGTCGGTTCCGCTGCTGCCGGCTTCGCAGTGCCAGGAGCTGTCGATGGATTTCGACACGCTGCGCAATCTGAAATCCGGCCTCGGCACCGCTGCCGTCATCGTCATGGACAAATCCACCGACGTGATCCAGGCCATCGCGCGGCTCGCCCATTTCTACAAGCACGAGAGCTGCGGCCAGTGCACGCCGTGCCGCGAGGGCACCGGCTGGATGTGGCGCGTGCTGACGCGCATGGTGCGCGGCGAGGCCCAGAAGAAGGAGATCGATCTTCTTCTGGAGGTCTCCTACCAGATCGAGGGGCACACGATCTGCGCGCTCGGCGACGCCGCGGCGTGGCCGGTCCAGGGTCTCATCCGGCATTTCCGCCATGAGATCGAGGCGCGCATCGATCAGTTCACGGCGCGGTCGAACGGCGACACCGTTCTTCCTGCGGCAGCGGAGTAGGGCGAGATGGCGAAGATCATCGTCGACGGCATCGAACTCGACGTTCCGCCGGAATTCACGCTGCTTCAGGCGGCGGAGCAGACCGGTGCGGAAATTCCGCGCTTCTGTTTCCACGAGCGGCTGTCGATCGCCGGCAATTGCCGCATGTGCCTTGTCGAGGTGAAGGGATCGCCCAAGCCCGTCGCGTCCTGCGCGATGGCGGTGAAAGACCTGCGTCCCGGCCCGAACGGCGAGCCGCCGGTCATCATCACCAAATCGCCTTACGTAAAGAAGGCGCGCGAAGGCGTGATGGAGTTCCTGCTCATCAACCATCCGCTCGATTGCCCGATCTGCGATCAGGGCGGCGAGTGCGACCTGCAGGACCAGTCCATGGCGTATGGCGCGGATGCGTCGCGTTTCGCCGAGAACAAGCGCGCGGTCGAAGACAAATATATCGGTCCGCTCGTCAAGACGACGATGACGCGCTGCATCCAGTGCACGCGCTGCGTCCGCTTCGCGACCGAAGTTGCGGGCGTGCCGGAACTCGGCGCCATCGGGCGCGGCGAGGACATGGAAATCACGACCTATCTTGAAGGCGCGATGACGTCGGAACTTCAGGGCAATGTCATCGACCTTTGCCCGGTTGGTGCGCTGACGTCGAAGCCCTACGCGTTCACCGCGCGTCCCTGGGAGCTGTCCAAGACCGAATTGATCGATGTGATGGACGCGCTGGGCGCCGCCATCCGCGTCGATGCGCGCGGGCGCGAAGTTCTGCGCATCCTGCCGCGTCTCAACGAGGACGTGAACGAGGAGTGGATTTCGGACAAGACCCGTTTTGTCTGGGACGGCCTCAAGACGCAGCGCCTCGATCGTCCGTACATCCGCGACAAGGGCAAATTGCGCGCGGCGACCTGGGGCGAGGCGTTCGACGCCATTGCCAACAAGGTGCTGGCGACGAAGGCGAAGAAGATCGGCGCCATCGCCGGCGATCTTGCGACCGTCGAAGAGATGTTCGCGCTCAAGGATCTGATGACGCGGCTCGGCTCGACCAATATCGACTGCCGCCAGGACGGGGCCGCCCTGCATCCGCTCGGCGGGCGCGCGAGCTACATCTTCAATCCGGGCATCGCGGCGATCGAGCAGGCCGACGCGATCCTGCTCGTCGGTTCCAATCCGCGCTGGGAATCGCCGGTCCTCAACGCCCGCATCCGCAAGGCATGGCGCCTCAACGGCGCCAAGATCGGCGTGATCGGCCAGCGCGCGGACCTGACCTATACCTACGATTACCTGGGCTCGGGCGCGGACGCTCTGACCAAGCTGCCGTCAGGCAAGGACGGCTTCGCCAAGGTCCTGCAGGAAGCCAAGCGGCCCATCGTGATCGTGGGGCAGGGCGCTCTGACCGGCGCGAGCGGCGGCGATGTGCTTGCGCTCGCGGCGAGGGTCGCGGAAGCCGTGGGCGCGGTAACGGCCGAATGGAACGGCTTTGCCGTCCTGCACACGGCGGCGTCGCGCGTCGGCGGTCTCGACCTCGGTTTCGTGCCGGGCGATGACGGCCTCGATGTCGAGGGCATGCTGAAGGCCAAGGCGCTCGACGTCCTGTTCCTGCTCGGCGCCGATGAAGTGGACGTGCCGGCGGGCGCGTTCGTGATCTATCAGGGCACGCACGGCGACAAGGGCGCGCATCGCGCCGATGTCATCCTGCCGGGCGCGGCCTATACCGAAAAGAGCGGCACCTACGTCAACACCGAAGGCCGCGTCCAGGTCGGGTCGCGCGCCGTGTTCCCGCCGGGTGATGCCCGCGAGGACTGGGCGATCCTGCGTGCGCTGTCCGACGTGCTGGGCGCGAAACTGCCTTACGACAGCCTGCCGGAACTTCGCCGCGCGCTTTACGCCGCGCATCCGCACTTTGCCGCCGTCGATCAGATCGCGGCAGGCCAGTTCGGCTCCGTGAGCCGGCTCGCCAAGGTCGGGGGCAAGGTCGCGGCCGGTCTCGCCTTCAAGTCGAACGTCGAGAACTTCTACTTCTCCAACCCGATCGCGCGCGCCTCCGCCCTGATGGCCGAATGCGCGGCAATAGCGAGCGGACGTCTGGAGGCCGCGGAATGAACGCCTGGCTCGCCTCTTCCTGGGATGCATGGCTGTGGCCGCTGCTTCTGATGCTGATTCAGAGCGCGGTTCTCATCAGCCTGCTGCTCGTCTTCATCGCGTTTTACCTGCTCGCCGACCGCAAGATCTGGGCGGCGGTGCAGTTGCGGCGCGGCCCTAACGTGGTCGGGCCGTTCGGCCTGTTCCAGAGCTTCGCCGACCTTCTGAAGTTCGTCTTCAAGGAGCCGATCATTCCGTCGGGCGCCAACAAGGGCGTGTTCCTTCTGGCGCCGTTCGTGACGGCGGTTCTGGCGCTCGCGGCCTGGGCCGTGATCCCGTTCCAGGAGAACTGGGTGATCGCCGACATCAATGTCGGCGTCCTCTACATCTTCGCGATCTCCTCGCTCGGCGTGTACGGCATCATCATGGCCGGCTGGTCGTCGAACTCGAAATACCCGTTCCTCGGCGCGCTGCGCTCGGCGGCTCAGATGGTGTCTTATGAAGTCTCGCTCGGCTTCGTCATCATCTGCGTGCTGCTTGTCGTCGGTTCGCTGAACCTTTCCGACATCGTGCGCGCGCAGGACACCCAGTTCGGTCTGTTCGGCTGGTACTGGCTGCCGCTGTTTCCGATGTTCGTCATCTTCTTCATCTCGGCTCTGGCCGAGACGAACCGCCCGCCCTTCGACCTTCCGGAAGCGGAATCGGAACTCGTGGCCGGCTTCGCCGTCGAATATTCCTCGACGCCGTTCCTCATGTTCTTCCTCGGCGAATACGTGGCCATCATGACCATGTGCTCGCTGACGACGATCCTGTTCCTCGGCGGCTGGCTGTCGCCGATCCCGTTCGCGCCCTTTACCTGGGTGCCGGGCATCGTCTGGTTCGTGCTGAAGGTTTCGGCCGTCTTCTTCATGTTCGCGATGGTGAAGGCCTTCGTGCCGCGCTACCGCTACGACCAGCTGATGCGGCTCGGGCTGGAAGGTGTTCCTGCCGATCTCGCTCGTCGGCGTCGTCGTCGTCGCGAGCGTCCTTCACTTCACCGGTTGGGGAGCCTGATATGAGGTTAGACCAGGCAGCCCGCTCGATCTTCCTGACGGAATTCGTCTCCGCCTTCTTTCTGTCGATGAAGTATTTCTTCAAGCCGAAGGCGACGATCAACTATCCGTTCGAGAAGGGCGCGATCTCGCCGCGATTCCGTGGCGAGCATGCGCTGCGCCGCTATCCGAACGGCGAGGAACGCTGCATCGCCTGCAAATTGTGCGAGGCGATCTGCCCGGCGCTCGCCATCACCATCGAAGCCGGACCGCGCCGCAACGACGGCACGCGCCGCACGACGCGCTACGACATCGACATGGTGAAGTGCATCTATTGCGGCTTCTGCCAGGAAGCGTGCCCGGTCGACGCCATCGTCGAGGGCCCGAACTTCGAGTTCGCGACCGAGACGCGCGAAGAATTGCTGTACGACAAGGAAAAGCTGCTCGCCAACGGCGATCGCTGGGAACGCGAGCTCTCGCGCCGCATCTCGCTCGACGCGCCGTATCGCTGAGGGCCGGATGAACAAGAAACAAGAATGCAGCGTCCCGGTTCGGGATGGGGGGATCGGATGAGCCTGGCTTCGGCCTTCTTCTATCTGTTCGCGGCAATCATGGTGGCTTCGGCCTTCATGGTCATCGCTGCGCGCAATCCCGTGCACTCGGTGCTCTACCTCATCCTGGCGTTCTTCAACGCCGCGGGATTGTTCCTGCTGATGGGCGCCGAATTCCTCGCGATGATCCTCGTCGTCGTCTATGTCGGCGCGGTCGCGGTTCTGTTCCTGTTCGTCGTCATGATGCTCGACGTCGACTTCGCGGAGCTGCGCGAAGGCTTCCTGCAATATATGCCGGTCGGGGCGCTGGTCGGCATCATCGTCCTGATCGAACTCATCATGGTGGTCGGCGGCTGGGCGATTTCCAGCGAGGCGCCGCGGCTGATTGCCGAGAAGCTGCCCGAGGGCATGACCAACACCGAGGCGCTCGGCCGGGTGCTCTACACGGACTACATCTACTTCTTCCAGCTGTCGGGGCTGATCCTTCTCGTCGCGATGATCGGCGCGATCGTGCTGACCTTGCGCCACAAGGAGGGCGTCAAGCGGCAGGACATCGCCGCCCAGGTCGCACGCTCGAAGGCCAAGGGCCTGGAAGTCCGCAAAGTGAAATCCGGGCAGGGGATCTGAGATGGGCGTCGGCCTCGGACATTACCTCACGGTTGCCGCGATCCTGTTCACGCTCGGCGTGTTCGGCATCTTCCTCAACCGCAAGAACGTCATCGTCATCCTGATGTCGATCGAGCTGATCCTGCTCGCCGTGAACATCAATTTCGTCGCGTTCTCGACCTTCTCCGGCGATCTCGTGGGCCAGGTCTTCGCACTTCTCGTGCTGACGGTCGCGGCGGCGGAAGCCGCCATCGGTCTCGCCATTCTCGTCGTCTTCTACCGCAATCGTGGATCGATCGCGGTCGAAGACATCAACATGATGAAGGGCTGAAGCACCCGCCATGTATTACGCGATTGTCTTCCTGCCCCTCATCGGCGCGATCATTGGTGGCGCAGTCACGTTGTTCGGCGCCTACAGCGTGCGCCGTGCCGAACTGCGCGAGATGGGTGGCGGCCACGGCCACGATCATCACGGCCACGGCCATGTCGCGCATATACACTCGCCGGAAGACCACGGCGCCGGAGATCATCACGACCACGACGATCATCACGGCCCCGATTATCCGATCGCGCCCGGAGCGCGTTTCGTCGAGGTCGTCACGACCGGCTTTCTGATTATCGCGGCCCTCCTGTCCTGGGTTGCGTTCTTCCAGCATGGACTCGGCCATGAGGAAGCGACGCGTATTCAGGTTCTGCGCTGGATGACGTCGGGCGCGCTGGAAGTCGACTGGGCGCTCCGGATCGACACTTTGACCGTCGTCATGCTGATCGTCGTGAACACGGTGTCGGCGCTCGTTCACCTCTATTCGATCGGCTACATGCATGAGGACGCGCAGCGCCCGCGCTTCTTCACCTATCTGTCGCTCTTCACCTTCGCCATGCTGATGCTGGTGACGTCGGACAACCTGGTCCAGATGTTCTTCGGCTGGGAAGGCGTCGGCCTCGCGTCCTATCTCCTGATCGGGTTCTGGTACCACAAGCCCGAAGCCAACGCGGCGGCCATCAAGGCGTTCGTCGTCAATCGCGTCGGCGATTTCGGCTTCGCACTCGGCATTTTCGGCGTGTTCGTCCTGTTCGGCACGGTGTCGTTCGACACGATCTTCGCCGATGCACCCGGCAAGGCACAGGCGACGATGTCGTTCCTCGGCTGGGCGGATGCGCCCGCGATGACGGTGGTCTGCCTTCTTCTCTTCATGGGCGCGATGGGCAAGTCCGCGCAGTTCCTGCTGCACACCTGGCTGCCGGACGCGATGGAAGGCCCGACGCCGGTCTCCGCGCTCATTCATGCCGCGACCATGGTGACCGCGGGCGTGTTCATGGTGGCGCGCCTGTCGCCGCTGTTCGAGCTGTCGCCCACCGCACTCGAAGTCGTGATCTTCTTCGGCGCGACGACGGCGTTCTTCGCGGCGACCGTCGGCCTCGTCCAGAACGACATCAAGCGTGTCATCGCCTATTCGACCTGCTCGCAGCTCGGGTACATGTTTGTCGCGCTCGGCACTCAGGCCTATGCGGCGGGGATCTTCCACCTGTTCACGCATGCCTTCTTCAAGGCGCTGCTGTTCCTCGGCGCGGGCTCCGTCATCCACGCGATGAACCATGAGCAGGACATGCGCAAAATGGGCGGTATCCGCCGGCTCATTCCGCTGACCTACGCGATGATGGTCGTCGGCACGGTTGCCCTGACGGGCCTCGGCATTCCGATGACCGTGATCGGCACCGCCGGCTTCTTCTCGAAGGACGCGATCATCGAGTCCGCGTTCGCAAGCCATGCGGGCATGTCGTTCTACGCCTTCCTGCTCACCGTCATCGCCGCCGGCTTTACGAGCTTCTATTCGTGGCGCCTGATCTTCATGACCTTCCATCAGGCGCCGCGCGCGCCGTTCGAAACGATGAAGCACGTCCATGAATTGCCGGCGACCATGACGATTCCGCTCGTCATTCTCGCCGTCGGCGCGCTCGTTGCGGGCCTTGCATTCCACGACTTCTTTATCGGCGAGGAATACGCCGAGTTCTGGAAGGGCGTGCTTGGCGGCGGCGACCACCCCGCGATCATCGAAGAGATGCACCACGTCCCGATTTGGGTGAAGTGGGCGCCGTTCGTGATGATGGCAACGGGCTTCCTGGTCTCGTACTGGTTCTACCTGGTCAACCCGCGGCTCCCGATCGAACTCGCGAAGCGCCACGACGTCCTGTACCGCTTCCTCTTGAACAAGTGGTACTTTGACGAACTCTACGACTTCCTGTTCGTGCGCCCGGCCAAAAGGCTCGGCCGCTTCCTCTGGAAGACCGGCGACGGCAGGATCATCGACGGTCTCGGCCCGGATGGGATTTCGGCGCGCGTCGTCGACATCACGCGCGGCGTCGTCCAGCTGCAGACCGGCTACGTCTATCACTACGCCTTCGCCATGCTGATCGGCGTTGCGGCGCTCTTCACCTGGTTCATGTTCTCAAGCGGCGGCGGGGCGCACTGAGATGTCCGGCTGGCCCATTCTTTCGCTCATCACGTTCCTGCCATTGGCGGGCGCGCTGTTCATCCTGCTGATCCGCGGCGAGGACGCCGCGTCGCTCCGCAATGCGCGCCACATCGCGCTGTGGACGACGCTCGTCACGTTCCTCGTCTCGCTCGTCATCGTGTTCGACTTCAACCCGGCGACCGCGGACTACCAATTCGTCGAGAAGGCGGACTGGCTCGGGCCGATCAGCTATCATATGGGCGTCGACGGCATTTCCATGCCGTTCGTCATCCTCACGACCTTCCTGATGCCGATCTGCATCCTCGCGAGCTGGGTCTCGATCGAGACGCGCGTGAAGGAATACATGATCGCGTTCCTCGTCCTGGAAACGCTGATGCTCGGCGTGTTCTGCGCGCTCGATCTGGTTCTCTTCTATCTGTTCTTCGAGGGCGGCCTGATCCCGATGTTCCTCATCATCGGCATCTGGGGCGGCGCGCGGCGCATCTACGCGAGCTTCAAGTTCTTCCTCTACACCTTGGTCGGCTCGGTGCTGATGCTGCTCGCCATCATGGCGATGTACTGGCAGGCCGGCACGACCGACATCCCGGCGCTGCAGGCCTATGATTTCCCGGCGGCGATGCAGACCTGGCTGTGGCTTGCCTTCTTCGCTTCGCTCGCGGTGAAGATGCCGATGTGGCCGGTCCACACCTGGCTGCCGGACGCCCATGTCGAGGCGCCGACCGCGGCCTCCGTCATCCTGGCGGCGGTGCTGCTGAAAATGGGCGGCTACGGCTTCCTGCGGTTCTCGCTGCCGATGTTCCCGGATGCGTCCGCCGATTTCGCGCCCTTCGTGTTCACGCTCTCCGTCATCGCGATCATCTACACCTCGCTGGTGGCGCTGATGCAGGAGGACATGAAAAAGCTGATCGCCTATTCGTCCGTCGCCCATATGGGCTTCGTGACCATGGGCATCTTCTCGCTGAATCGTCAGGGCGTGGACGGCGCGATGTTCCAGATGATCTCGCACGGCATCGTCTCGGGCGCGTTGTTCCTCTGCGTCGGGGTCATCTACGACCGTATGCACACGCGCGAGATCGCGGCCTATGGCGGCGTCGTCAACCGCATGCCGGCCTATGCCGCCGTGTTCATGGTATTCACCATGGCCAATGTCGGCCTTCCGGGCACGTCCGGCTTCGTCGGCGAGTTTCTCACCCTGATGGGGGCCTTCCAGGCCAATAGCTGGGTCGCATTCTTTGCGACGACCGGCGTTATTCTCTCGGCGTGCTATGCGCTCTGGCTCTACCGCAAGGTGATCTTCGGCGAGCTCACAAAACCGAGCCTGAAATTCCTGGCTGACCTGACGCCGCGTGAAATCCTCATCCTCACGCCGCTCGTCGTGCTGACGATCCTGTTCGGCGTCTGGCCGGATCCGATCTTCCATGTCATGTCGGCGAGCATCGAAAACCTGATTACCCAGTCCGTCTCGACGGCCGGTGCCCTCGATCCCGCTGCGCTTGCCGCACGCTGACCCCCGGATACAGAACTTATGACCGGCTTTGACTTCTCCGCATTCTCGCCCGCTCTGCCGGAAATCATCCTGGCCGCGGGCGCGCTCGCGCTCGTTTTGCTCGGCGCGATCCGGGGCGACCGCGCCGAGGGGATGATCAACGGACTTTCCGTGGTGCTTCTGATCGCGGCGGGCGTCGTGGTGGCGCTGGAGCCGTCAGCGCCGGTGACGGCCTTCCACGGCAGCTTCGTCTGGGACGCCTATGCCCAGTTCCTGAAGCTTCTGACGCTGGGTGGTGCTGCGGTCGCGCTCATCATGAGCTTCAACTATTGGCGTCATGAAAAGCTGCACCGCTTCGAATTCGCCATTCTCGTCGTGCTCGCGACCACCGGCATGATGGTGATGATTTCCGCGGGCGATCTGATCGCGCTCTATTTAGGCTTCGAATTGCAGTCGCTGGCTCTGTACGTGATCGCCGCGATCCACCGCGACAATCTCCGCTCGACGGAGGCGGGCCTCAAATATTTCGTTCTCGGCGCGCTGTCGTCGGGCATGCTGCTTTACGGCTGCTCGCTGATCTACGGTTTTGCGGGAACGGTCTCGTTCGCGGGCATCGCGCAGTCGGTCACCGGCGGTGCCGCGCCCATCGGCCTGATCTTCGGCCTCGTCTTTCTGTTCGCGGGCCTTGCCTTCAAGGTGTCGGCCGTGCCGTTCCATATGTGGACCCCGGACGTCTATGAGGGCGCCCCAACGCCGGTCACCGCATTCTTCGCCGCGGCGCCGAAGGTTGCGGCGATGGCTCTGTTCGTGCGCGTGGCGATCGACGGGTTCCCGCATATCGCGGACCAGTGGCGGCAGATCGTGGTGTTCATCGCCATCGCGAGCATGCTGCTCGGCTCGTTCGCCGCCATCGGGCAGAAGAACATCAAGCGCCTGATGGCGTATTCCTCAATCGGCAATGTCGGTTACATCCTGATCGGCCTCGCGGCCGGAACGCCGGAGGGCGTCCAGAGCGTTCTGATCTATCTCGTCGTCTATGTCGTGATGACGCTCGGCACCTTCGCCATCATTCTGGGCATGCGCCACAAGAACGGCCTCGTCGAAAGCGTCGACGATCTCGCCGGCCTGTCGCGGACGAACCCCTTCATGGCATTCGTCATGGCGGCAATGATGTTCTCGCTCGCCGGCATTCCCCCGCTCGCCGGCTTCTTCGCGAAGTTCTATGTCTTCCTGGCGGCCATGAAAGCCGAGCTCTACCCGCTTGCCGTGATCGGCGTTCTGGCCAGCGTTGTCGGTGCGTTCTATTATCTGCGCATCGTGAAGGTCATGTATTTCGACGAACCCAAAACAACGTTCGAGCGCCTGCCGTTCGAACTGAAGGCCGTGATCGCGCTGACGGGTCTCGTCGTCGTGCTTTACGGCTTTATGGCTTCGCCCGTCTTGAACACCGCGAGTGCCGCGGCCCGCAGCCTGTTCTGATGGGCTTTGCGCTCGGACCTGCCTCCGAGACCGCGGGATATACTCTCCTCGCACACGACACGATCGGCTCGACCAATGCGGAAGCGCTGTCGCACGCCCGCAGGGGCGCCCCGGGCCCGCTCTGGATCGTGGCGCGGCAGCAGACGGCGGGCCGGGGTCGGCGCGGCCGCGCCTGGGAAACGCCGGACGGCAATCTGGCGGCGAGCCTGCTTCTGACCGTGGACCTTCCGCGGCAGACGGCGGCAACACTCGGCTTCGTCGCCGGGCTGGCGCTGAATGCGGCTGTTGCCGAAGTCGCTCCGGGCATCGCGGTGAAGGTCGGCGTCGACGGTCTGGACGAGCCCCCCGCGCGCCTGACGCTGAAATGGCCGAACGATGTTCTGGCCGACGGCGCCAAACTGGCCGGAATTCTTCTCGAAGTGGAAGAGCTGACCGAAAGCCGGCTGGCGATTGTGATCGGCCTCGGCGTCAATGTCGCGGCGGCTCCCGAAGGCCTGTCCTATCCGACGGCTTCGCTGAAGGGCCTCGGCGCGGAGGTTTCGGCCGAGGCGCTGTTTGCGGCGCTGTCCGATGCCTGGGTACAGTTTCATATGATGTGGGACGGGGGCAGGGGGCTGCCGGACATTCGCCGCCTCTGGCTTGCCCAGGCGGCGGGCCTTGGAGCGCCTGTCGCGGTGCGTCTTGGCGAGCGCATTCTGCGCGGTAAATTTGAGACTTTGGATGAAGAGGGCCGTTTGATCGTGCTGACAGATGAAGGCGTGCGCCAGGCAATTGCCGCCGGCGAAGTGCATTTCGGTGCGGCAGCGACCATGGTGGCGTCATGAGTTCTTGCCGGCGCCGACGAACTTGTTTTCCTGCCCCTCGGTGGCGTGGGCGAGATCGGCATGAACATGGGCCTTTACGGCTATGGCCCGCCCCGCAACCGCAAATGGATCATGGTCGATTGCGGCGTCACCTTCGGCAATGCGGCCGAGACGCCGGGCGTGGACCTGATTTTCCCGGACATCCGTTTCGCGGAAGCCGAGAAGCACAACATTCTCGCGCTGCTGCTGACGCATGCGCATGAGGATCATTACGGCGCCGTGCTCGATCTGTGGCCGCGCCTCAAGATACCGGTCGTTGCGACGCCGTTCACGGCGAACCTTCTGGCCGCCAAGCGCGAAGGCGAACGCAACTCGCCGAACGTGCCGGTGCAGGTCGTGGCGCCCGACGGCAAGATCTCGTTCGGCCCGTTCAGCATCGAGTTCGTGCCCGTGGCGCATTCCATTCCGGAAGCCAACGCGCTTGCGATCCGCACGCCGGCGGGGCTCGTCGTACATACCGGCGACTGGAAGCTCGACAGGAAGTCGACGACATCGGGCGTCACCGATGAAGCGCGCTTCCGCGCGCTCGGCGAGGAGGGGGTTCTCGCGGTTGTCGGCGATTCGACCAACGCCACGCGGGAAGGACACTCGGCCTCCGAGCTCGACGTGTCGCAGACTATGTTCGATCTCATCAAGTCCGCGCCCGCCCGTGTTGCGGTGACGACCTTTGCCTCGCACATTCCGCGCATCCGCACTGTGGCCGAAGCCGCGCTCGCGGCAGGCCGCGAGATCGTGGTTGTCGGCCGCGCCATGGAGCGCACCGTCGGCGTCGCCCGCGAGACCGGCTGGCTCGACGGCGTGCCGGACTTCCGCTCGACGGATGTGTTCGGCTTCCTGCCGCCGGAAAACGCGCTTCTGCTTCTCACCGGCAGCCAGGGCGAAGGCCGCGCCGCGCTGGCGCGCATCGCCAACGACGATCATCCCGAGATCAGTCTGTCCAAGGGCGACCGTGTCATTTTCTCCTCGCGCACCATTCCGGGCAATGAGCGTGAAGTGAACCGCATCATCAACAATCTGATCGACCGCGGCATCGAAGTGGTGACCGATCGCGATCGCATGGTCCATGTGTCCGGCCATCCGCGCCGGGGCGAGATGGAAGAGCTGTACACCTGGCTGAAGCCGAAAATGGTCGTGCCGGTGCACGGCGAACCCATGCATCTGTTCGAGCATGAGAAGCTGGTGCGGAAGATGGGCATTCCGCATGTCGGCAAGGTGCGCAACGGCCAGATGCTGCGCCTCTATCCCGGCGATCCGGAGATCGTCGACGAGGCGATTTCGGGACGCCTTTACAAGGACGGCGATCTTCTCGTTCTCAGCGAAGAGCCGGTGCGCGAGCGCAAAAGGCTCGCTTACGCCGGCGTCGTCTCGGTCGCGATCGCGCTCGACCGCAAGGGTGAGGTTTTGGGCGATGCCGAAATTTCACTCTCGGGCCTTCCGGCTCAGGACGCCGAAGGCGACACCTTCAACGACATCGTCCACGACGCCGTGCTCGACGCGCTCGACAACCTGCCGCGCCAGAAGCGTCGCGACGCGGATTTCGTCGCCGAAGCGCTACGCCGCGCCGTGCGCGCCGAGATCAATGCGAGTTGGGGAAAGAAGCCGGTCGTTCAGGTGATGGTGGTGGTGGTCTGACCCATGAACGTCGGCAGCGCCATCGCCATCTATTTCGTGATCTGGTGGATCGGCCTGTTCGCCGTCCTGCCCTGGGGCATCCGTTCGCAGCACGAGGAGGGCGAGGTCGTCAAAGGCTCGGACCCCGGCGCGCCGAGCCGACCGCGTTTGTTGCGAATTGTGTTCGTGAACACGATTTTCGCAACTGTCATATTCATCGTCTATTACGTGGTGTGGACGCGGGGGCTGATTTCCCTCGACGACATCCCGTTCCTGCCGGACCCGAAAGCCGGGTTCTCAAAATAAAAAAGCAAGGCTTTCGCCTTGCTTTTCAAAGTTCGCGTTGGGCTCAATTTCGGCCGAGATGCGGGATCGGCGTTTCGTCGTGGAGGCCGCGTGCGGGGCGGCAACCAAAGAGCCTCTTTCCTCCCAAGACTTGGACCCGTTGGCGCTTAAAAGCGCGTCAGGCCTCTTACTTATGAGGGGATGCTAGCCACGTTCCAAGCTATTGTCACTATTTGGAATAGCTCTTCTCGAAAACTTTTTTCACAAAATTGCCGTACTATGAAGCAAGTGCCCAATAGTTATGCATTGTTCATTGTTTCCAACGGCTTAACCCTTGGTTTAGGGTTTCCTAGGCTTAATCGGGGCCATGCCTCCACTGCCTGCAGAACGTCGATCCACCCCCCGCCGAGCCCTGATGCGGCGGGCGAGGGTGATGCTGGCGCCGACAAACGAGACCGGCTGCGTGATCCGGAATATTTCCCGCACCGGGGCAATGATTGCTCTCGAAGTCCCGGCCGACCTGCCGTCCCGCTTCGTGCTGGACATGTCCGGGAACATCGCCGTGCGGCGGATTTGCGAACTGGTCTGGCAAGACGGACTTGTCGCGGGGGTGAAGTTCCCGACGCTTCGCGGCTTCCAGTCCATTCAGTTCAATCTGGATTAGGCGTACTCCCGCGCAATCGCCGTGCATGCGTCCCTGCCGCCCTTGTATTTTGAGGGGCCATCGGCTTTCGTCTCTGCCCAATCGTCACGCACTGCCGGGCTGTCATGCGTCTTTCCCGCTACTTCCTGCCGATTCTTCGCGAAACGCCAAAAGAAGCCGACATCGTCTCGCACCGGCTGATGCTGCGCGCCGGTATGGTGCGGCAGGAGGCGGCCGGCATCTATGCCTGGCTGCCGCTGGGCAAAAGGGTCCTCGACAAGGTCTGCCGGATCGTGCGCGAGGAGCAGGATCGTGCGGGCGCGATCGAAGTCTCGATGCCCACGATCCAGCCCGCGGAGCTGTGGCGCGAATCGGGTCGATACGACGACTATGGCAAGGAGATGCTGCGCATTAAGGACCGCCACGAGCGCGAAATGCTCTACGGGCCGACAAACGAAGAGATGATCACAGAAATCTTTCGGGCGTATGTGCGCTCGTATCGCGATCTGCCGCTCAATCTTTATCACATCCAGTGGAAGTTCCGCGACGAGGTGCGTCCGCGTTTCGGCGTCATGCGCTCGCGCGAATTCCTGATGAAGGATGCCTATTCGTTCGACCTCGACGCGGACGGCGCGCGGCATTCCTACAACAAGATGTTCGTCGCCTACCTGCGCACCTTCGCGCGGCTCGGGCTTCGCGCGATTCCGATGGTGGCGGACACCGGCCCGATCGGCGGCGATCTCAGCCACGAGTTCATCATTCTTGCCGACACGGGCGAGAGCGAAGTGTTCGGCCACGAGGATTATCTGACGAAGGCGATCCCCGGCACGGACGTCGATTTCGACGACCGCGCAAGCCTGCAAAAGCTCGTCGACGACTGGACGAGCCTTTACGCAGCGACGTCCGAGAAGCACGATGAGGCGACGTTCGCCAAAGTGCCGGAAGGAAAACGGCTCTCGGCGCGCGGTATCGAGGTCGGTCACATCTTCTATTTCGGCACCAAATATTCCGAGCCCATGCGCGCCGTCGTCGCCGGGCCGGACGGCAAGGAGACGCCCGTACACATGGGCTCTTACGGGATCGGCCCGTCGCGCCTCGTTGCCGCGATCATCGAAGCGAGCCATGACGACAACGGCATCATCTGGCCGGAGGATGTCGCGCCGTTCCGCGTTGGTCTCGCCAATCTCAAGGCCGGCGACACCGCGGTCGATGCTCGCCTGCCAGAGCCTTTATGACGGCCTCAACAATGCCGGCGTCGACGTGCTCTATGACGACACCGAAGACCGGCCGGGCGCGAAGTTCGCGACGATGGATCTCATCGGGCTGCCCTGGCAACTGGTCGTCGGTCCGAAGGGGCTGTCCTCCGGCACGGTCGAACTGAAAAATCGCAAGACCGGCGAGCGCGAAACGCTCTCGCCGGAATCGGCTCTAGCACGGCTGACGGAATGACCGACGCGGCGCAAACGGCCCTTCCACCTTCACCCGCCCCGCGCGGAACGGCGCCCTTCGCGCCCTTCGAGTGGCTGATTGCGGGCCGCTATCTCCGCGCCCGCCGCCGCGAAGGTTTCATTTCGATCACCGCCGCGTTCTCGTTTCTCGGCGTCATGCTGGGTGTCGCCGTTCTCATCATCGTGATGGCGGTGATGAACGGCTTCCGGCAGGAACTCCTGACCAAGATCCTCGGCGTCAACGGTCATATCATCGTGCAGCCGGTCGGCTCCGACATGACCGATTATGACGATGTCGCGGCCCGCATCTCGAAAGTGCCGGGCGTGCGGATGGCGGCGCCTTTGGTCGAGGGGCAGGCGCTTGCGAGTTCCGCGTTCAATGCCGGCGGCGTTCTGGTGCGCGGCATGCGCGAGAACGACATCAAGACATCGGGCCTTGTCGGCAAGAGTGTCCAGGACGGCACGCTCGAAGGTTTTGATTCGAACCAGGGCGTGGTCATCGGCCGCCGTCTCGCCGAGCAACTCGGCCTGCGCATCGGCGATATCCTGACCCTCGTCTCGCCGCGCGGCGCGGTGACGCCCATGGGCACGACGCCACGCATCAAGGGCTATCCGGTGCGCGCGATCTTTGAAGTCGGCATGTCGGAATACGACGCGGTGTTCGTATTCCTGCCGCTCGCCGAGGCGCAGGCCTACTTCAATCGCGCCGGCAGTGTCAGCGCCGTCGAGGTGTTCGTCGACGATCCCGACAACACCGACGCGCTGCGCGGACCGGTGACGGAAGCAGCCGGACGGCAAGTCATGCTGGTCGACTGGCGCCAGCGCAACACGACCTTCTTCTCCGCGCTCGAAGTCGAGCGAAACGTCATGTTCCTGATCCTGACGCTCATCGTTCTCGTGGCCGATCTCAACATCATCTCCAGCCTCATCATGCTGGTGAAAGAGAAGGGGCAGGCGATCGCAATCCTGCGCACGATGGGCGCGACGCGCGGCACCGTGATGCGCGTCTTCGTCATTACAGGGGCCAGCATCGGTTTCGTCGGCACGATTTTCGGTGTCCTGCTCGGACTTCTCGTCTGTCACTATGTTGAGGAAATCCGCCAGGCGATCACCTGGATCACCTCGACCGAGCTGTTTTCGCCGGAGCTGTATTTCCTGTCGAAACTGCCGGCCATCATTGACTGGCGCGAGACCGCGTCCGTTGTTTTCATGGCGCTCGTTCTCTCTCTCATCGCGACGATTTATCCGGCGTGGCGCGCCTCACGGCTCGATCCTGTCGAAGCTCTCCGGTACGAGTGAGCGAGATGGAAATTCTGCGCCTCGAAGCCATTCACCGCCGCTACAGACAGGGCGACACCACGCTCGAAATTTTGCGGGGCGCCGATTTCGCGCTCTACCCCGGCGAGGCGGTGGCGCTGGTCGCGCCGTCGGGCGCCGGCAAGTCGACTTTGCTGCACATCGCGGGCCTGCTCGAGCGCCCGGACGGCGGCGAGGTGATCCTTGGCGGCCGCGCGACGTCCTCGCTGTCGGATACGGAGCGCACCAAAATTCGCCGCACCGAAATCGGCTTCGTCTACCAGTTCCATCACCTTCTGCCGGAGTTCTCGGCGTCCGAGAACGTGATGCTGCCGCAGATGCTCGGCGGCCTCGACAAGCGCGAGGCGAGAAAGCGCGCCGATCAGTTGCTGACCTGGCTCGGCCTGCCGGACCGCGGCGAGCACCGGCCGACCGAACTCTCCGGCGGCGAGCAGCAGCGCGTGGCGATTGCCCGCGCGGTCGCGAACGCGCCGCGCATTCTCTTTGCCGACGAGCCGACCGGCAATCTCGACATCGTCACGGCGGAAGCCGTGTTCGACAGCCTGTTCAAGCTCATCAAGGCGACAGGGCTCGCGGCACTCGTCGCGACGCACAATCTCGAACTCGCCGCCCAGATGGACCGCCGGATTACGCTGCGGGACGGGATGGCCGTCGAGGTCTAGGCATCAGCTCGGCGGAATGAAGCGCTGCTGGATGTCCCGGAACGGCTCGAGCTCTTCGCACCTGGCCAAATGCGCAGCGAGAGCAGGCCAGCTTCCGTCATCGTAAATTCCCGGATGGGCCTCCTTCACAAAGCGGAGAGCGCACGCGACCGCGATGTCCGCATGACCGAGCACGTCACCGAACCAGAACGCGGTGTGCCGGGAGCTGCGGTCCTGTTCGAGGGCACTGACGGCGTCTTCGATCTGGGCCGAGCAGCGGGTGACCCATTTCTCCGAGGTTTGGACATGCATCGCGCGTTCGTAGAAAAGCGCGACTGCCTTGTCGGCGAGGCCCGTGCCCAGCGCGCATATTTTGAGGGCGTGCCGCCGGGCGGAACCCGCCGGGGGAACGAGTGCACGCCCGTCGCCGACGCGTTCATCGAGATAATCGAGGATCGTTCCGCTTTCGATCAGGACTTCGCCGTCGTCCAGAACGAGGGCGGGAACGCGGCCTAACGGGTTGAGCGGGACGAGCTTGTCCCGGTCCCCGAAGGTGGACCACGGCCGGTGTTCGTATGCCAGGCCGTAAAGCCGCATGGCGATCCCGACGCGCCGCACGAACGGCGAGTCGTATTGTCCGATCAGGATCATGGGACGAGCTCCGTTGGGGTGCCCTCGGAGAGTAAAGCGGACTTCGGAGAGGGAACAACAATAGCTCTTGACTTTTCCCTCCGTAAAGAACAAAACATGAACATCAGTGGATAAAGGGAGGCGGCTATGGCGCTTCGGACCATCACCAGCATTCTTGGCGACGCCGCCGAATTCGGCGCAGTCGCAATTTTCATCGCCATGGTCCTGATGTGGGCCGACGCGCTGCCGGTCTAGCCGGCGCGAAGGAGAGGACCGGAGCATGAGTGGAGTAGGTTTCGTCCATCTCCACGTCCATTCGGCGTTTTCGCTGCTCGAGAGCTCGCTGACGATCAAGAAGCTCGCCGAACTGGCGAAGGCCGACAAGCAGCCGGCGCTCGCGCTGACCGACACATCCAATCTGTTCGGGGTGCTGGAGTTCTCCGAGAAGTTCGCGGAAAGCGGTCTGCAGCCGATCGCCGGCGCCACCATCGCGATCGACTTTGCAGACCGCGAGGCGGCACCCGGGGCACGGCCGGGCACAGCGGTGCAGCCCAGGCTCCTTTTCCTCGCGCGATCCGAGGAGGGCTACGGCAATCTTCTGGCGCTGACGAGCGCGGGTTTTCTCCAGACCGATCCGTCCGATCCCTTCGTCCCGTTCGACTATCTCGCGGCGCATGGCGAGGGCCTGATCTGCCTCACCGGCGGACCGGGTGGCCCCCTGAACGAAGCGATCGCCGACGGCCGCGACGATATTGCGGCATCGCGCCTGCTACGGCTGAAGCAGGTGTTCGGCGACCGGCTCTATATCGAACTTCAGCGCCACGGCCTCGACACCGAAACCTATGCCGAGCGCCGGCTGGTCGCGCTTGCCTATACCCAGGACCTGCCGCTGGTTGCGACCAATCAGTGCTATTTCGCGACGGCCGCCGATTACGAAGCCCATGATGCGCTGCTGGCGATTGCCGAGGGTCGGCTGGTCTCCGACCGCGAACGGCGGCAGGTGACAGCCGAACACCGCTTCAAGACACGCGCGGAAATGATCGAGCTGTTTTCGGACCTTCCGGAAGCAGTGGAGAACACGGTCGAGATCGCCCGCCGCTGTGCGTTCCGCCCCCGCGTCACCAAGCCCATTCTGCCGCGCTACACGCGCGACGGAGACGAAGGCGCCGAGCTTCGCCGCCAGGCGGTCGAGGGGCTGAAGGAACGGCTTTCCGTGCATGGGCTTGCGCCGGGCGTCAGCGAAGAGGATTACGCCGCGCGGCTCGATTTCGAGCTCGGCGTTATCGAGGGCATGAAGTTCCCCGGCTACTTCCTGATCGTCGCCGACTTCATCAAATGGGCGAAACTGCAGGGAATTCCGGTAGGACCGGGCCGCGGTTCGGGCGCGGGCTCGCTTGTCGCCTGGGCATTGACCATCACCGATCTCGATCCGATCCGCTTCGGCCTCCTGTTCGAACGCTTCCTCAATCCCGACCGCGTCTCGATGCCGGACTTCGATATCGATTTCTGCCAGGAACGGCGCGAAGAGGTGATCCGCTACGTTCAGCAGAAATACGGCCAGGACCATGTGGCCCAGATCATCACGTTCGGCACGCTGCAGGCGCGCGGCGTGATGCGCGACGTCGGCCGTGTCCTCGAAATGCCGTACGGGCAGGTCGACAAACTGTGCAAGCTCGTGCCGCAGAATCCGGCCAACCCCGTCACCCTCGCTCAGGCGATCAAGGACGAGCCGCGTTTCGATACGGCACGGGCCGAGGACGAACGCGTCGGGCGCATGCTCGACGTCGCGCTGAAACTCGAAGGGCTGTACCGACACGCGTCGACCCATGCCGCCGGCATCGTTATCGGTAACCGGCCGCTGGCGGAATTCACGCCGCTCTACCGCGATCCTCGCTCGGATATGCCGGTGACCCAGTTCAACATGAAATGGGTCGAACAGGCGGGCCTTGTGAAGTTCGACTTCCTCGGCCTCAAGACCCTGACCACGATCGAAAAGACGGTCGCGCATCTGAAGGTCCGCGGCATCGACCTCGACGTTTCGCGGCTGCCGATCGACGACCCCAAGGCCTACGATCTCATGTCGCGCGGCGAGACGGTCGGCGTGTTCCAGGTGGAAAGCGCGGGCATGCGCCGTGCTCTGCTCGAAATGCGGCCCGACCGCTTCGAGGACATCGTGGCTCTCGTCGCGCTCTACCGCCCGGGTCCGATGGCCAACATCCCGACCTATTGCGCGCGAAAACAGGGCCGTGAGAAGCCGGAATATCTGCATCCGAAGCTCGAAGCAGTTCTGTCCGAGACATTCGGCGTCATCATCTACCAGGAACAGGTGATGCAGATCGCGCAGCTGCTCGCGGGCTACTCGCTCGGCGAGGCCGATCTCCTGCGCCGCGCCATGGGCAAGAAGATTCGGTCCGAGATGACCGCGCAGCGCAGCATTTTCGTGACCGGTGCGACCAAACGCGAGGTCAAGAAGGGCGAGGCCGACGCGATCTTCGATCTCTTGCAGAAGTTCGCCGATTACGGCTTCAACAAGAGCCACGCGGCCGCCTATGCGCTCGTCGCCTACCAGACCGCCTATCTGAAGGCGAACTATCCGGTTGAGTTCGTGGCGGCGTCGATGACGCTCGATATGGGTTCGACCGACAAGCTCGCCGAATTCCGCACCGAGGCCCAACGTTTGGGCATCCGCGTTTCGCCGCCCTCCATCAACACGTCGGGCGTCGAATTCGGCGTGCATGAGGGTGCGATCCGCTACGCGCTTGCGGCCGTGAAGGGCGTCGGCGCGCAGGCCGCGGGCGCGATCGTCGCGGCACGCGGCGACAGGCCGTTTTCCGATCTCGGTGATTTTGCGCGCCGCCTCGATCCGAAGGCGGTCAACAAGCGCACGCTTGAAAGCCTCGCGCAGGCCGGTGCTTTCGATGAACTCGAGCCGAACCGTGCCGCGGTCGTCGCCGCGCTGGAAGAGGTGCTGGCCATTGCCGGCCGCACGCAGGAGGACGCGAGTTTGGGGCAGGGCGGCCTGTTCGGCGGCTCCGCGCCCGAGCCGATCCGCCCCCGCAATGTGCAGGCGTGGAATTCGGGCGACCGGCTGACCAAGGAATATGAGGCCATCGGTTTCTTCCTGACCGGCCATCCGCTCGATGTCTATGCGAGCCTGCTCGCGCGCATGAAATTGCAACGCTGGTCGGAGTTTTCGACGTCCGTGCGCCAGGGCGCGACGGGCGGCAAGCTCGCGGCGACGGTTCTGTCGCGTCAGGAAAAGCGCACGAAGACCGGCAACCGCATGGGCATTTTGAAGCTGTCGGACCCGTCGGGACATTACGAGGCAATCATCTTCTCGGAAGGGCTTGCCGAATACCGCGATCTTCTCGAGCCCAACACATCCGTGGTTGTGTCCGTACATGCCAGCGTCGATGGGGACGAGGTACGGGCGCGTATCGGCACGGTCGAGCGGCTTGAGGACGCGGCCTCCAAGCTTAGTCAATCCATGCAGATATTCCTGCGCGATCCCGCAACCGTCGAGCATGTCGCCAAGCAACTGCAGAAGGGCGAGGGCGATGTCTCGCTTGTTCTGATGATGGAGCAGGCGACCGAGGTGGATATCAAGCTTCCCGGCCGGTACCGGGTATCGCCGCAGATCGCCGCGGCTATCAAGGCCGTGCCGGGTGTCGTCGAGGTGGTGAGCGGGTAGGGGGAGAGTGGGCGTGGGTATTGGGTCCTAGTGGCGACAAGTCGGCCGCGCTTCTTTCCATCGACGCGACATTAACTTTTCTCTATACTGAATTGAATATACTAACTTTTTGTCGGACGTATTGAGGTTCGGGCGGATAGGTGTTCTTTCCTCTTCCCTTGTGGGAGAGGACGACTCGGCCGGCAGGCCGAGCGAGGTGAGGGGTGTCTTGGCCCCTCGACCAGCGCCGTTACTCCTCACCCCGCGCGACGCCTGGCGGCTTCGAGTCGCCCTCTCCCACAAGGAAGAGGGAGGGCGCGTTTCCGCTGCCTTGCCTCTCGGGGCGGATTCCCTTATAAGCCGCCCCATTCCACACGCGGATATTCGCACTCATGCGATCCCCGGTGCTTCACTTTTCGGAGTGAGGTTCACATCCGCGGCGGCTAACCGGAGAAGATAGAATCATGGCACTTCCTGAAGTATCCTTGCGCTCGCTCCTCGAAGCGGGTGTGCATTTCGGCCACCAGGCGCATCGCTGGAACCCGAAAATGGCGCCGTATATTTTCGGCACCCGTAACAACATTCACATCCTCGACCTCGCGCAGACCGTGCCGCTTCTGAACCAGGCTCTGGTCCAGATTTCCGACACCGTCGCCAAAGGCGGCCGCGTTCTCTTCGTAGGCACGAAGCGCCAGGCGCAGGAACACGTCGCCGACGCCGCGAAGCGTTCGGCGCAGTACTACGTCAATTCCCGCTGGCTCGGCGGCATGTTGACCAACTGGAAGACGATCTCCCACTCGATCGCGCGCCTGCGCAAGCTCGAAGAGCTGCTGTCGGGCGAAGGCCAGGGCTTCACCAAGAAGGAGCGCCTTACGCTCTCGCGCGAGAAGGAGAGGCTCGATCGCGCGCTCGGCGGAATCCGCGATATGGGTGGCCTGCCGGATCTGATCTTCGTGATCGACACCAACAAGGAGCAGATCGCGATTCAGGAGGCCAAGCGCCTCGGCATTCCGGTCGCCGCCATTGTCGATTCGAATTGCGATCCGGACGGCATCACCTTCCCGATCCCCGGCAATGACGACGCCGGCCGCGCCATCGTGCTGCTCTGCGATCTCGTTGCACGCGCGGCGGTCGACGGCATCGGCCGCGCGCAGGGTCGCGCGGGCCAGGATCTCGGCGCCGCTGAGGAACCCGTGATCGCGGAAGAACTCCCCGCCGCAACGTCGGTCTCGACGGATGATGAGGCCCCGGCCGATGTCTACGAGAAGCTGGCGGCTCCTCGCGGCGCGCCGGACGATCTCTCCAAGCTCACCGGCGTCGGCCCGCAGCTTGAGAAGAAGCTGAACGATTACGGCATCTTCCATTACTGGCAGCTCGCCGCGCTGACTCCGGACGAGGCTGAAACGGTCGAGTCCGAAGTGAAGGCCGGCGGCCGTGTTGCCGGTTGGTCGGAGCAGGCCCGCGAGCTTCTGGCCGGCGCCTGACATCCTGATTTCACGCGCGGGCGATAGGCCCGCGCGTTTTCAACTTTTCGATACGAGGACGAGATGGCCGAGATTACCGCCGCCATGGTCAAGGAACTGCGCGAGCTAACCGCCGCCGGCATGATGGATTGCAAGGCCGCGCTGAAGGAAACGGACGGCAACATGGAAGCCGCCGTCGACTGGCTGCGCGCCAAGGGTCTGTCGAAGGCCGCCAAGAAGGCCGGCCGCATCGCGGCCGAAGGCCTCGTCGCCGTGGAGTCCTCGGGGAAGACCGCGACTGCGGTCGAGGTCAATTCCGAGACCGACTTCGTCGCCCGCAACCCGGATTTCCAGGGCTTCGTACGCGAGACGGCCAAGGTCGCGCTCAACACCGCCGGCACTCTCGAAGCGCTTGAAGCCGCGCATCTGCCCGGCGGCACGAAGAACCTGAAGGACACGCTCGCCGAACTGGTCGGCAAGATCGGCGAGAACATGACCCTGCGCCGTGTGACCAAGCTGTCGGTCACCGACGGCGTGATCGCAAGCTATGTCCACGGAGCGGTCACCGAAGGTCTCGGCCGCATCGGCGTCCTCGTCGCGCTCGAATCAAAGGGCGATGTCGAGAAACTGTCGGCGCTCGGCCGTGGCATTGCCATGCATGTCGCGGCGATGAACCCGCTCGCCATCGACCCGTCCGGCATCGACGCCGCGACAATCGAACGCGAGAAGGCGATCCTTCTGGAAAAGCACCAGGGCAAGCCTGCCAACGTGCAGGAGAAGATCGTCGAATTGGGATTGAAGAGTTACTACAAGGACGTGACGCTGCTGGATCAGGCCTTTGTCATCGACGGTACGAAAACCGTCGGGCAGGCTGTGAAGGAAGCCGAAGGCCAGGCCGGTGCGCCGATCAAGGTCACGGCTATCGTGCGCTACGCGCTCGGTGAAGGCATCGAGAAGGAAGAAAGCGACTTCGCAGCGGAAGTCGCGGCGGCCGCCGGGAGCCGATAACACGTACAGGCCCGGCCGGGAGGCGAGCATGGCAAAACCGCTCTACAAGCGCGTGCTCGTGAAGATTTCCGGCGAGGCGCTGATGGGCGAGGCCGGTTTCGGCCTCGACCCTTCGGTTGTCGACCGCATCTCGGCCGACATCGTGTCCCTCCGATCCCAGAATGTCGAAGTCGCGCTCGTTGTCGGCGGCGGCAACATCTTCCGCGGCGTCCAGGTCGCGGCCAGCGGCATCGACCGCGCGACCGGCGATTATATGGGCATGCTGGCGACGGTGATGAACGGGCTCGCGCTCGGCGCCTCGATCGAACGCCAGGGCGCCACGGCCCGCGTGATGTCGGCGCTGGAAATGCCCGCGATCTGCGAAACCTTCTCGCGTCCCAAGGCGCTGCGCCATTTCGAGCGCGGCCATGTGATGATCTTCGCGGCGGGCACCGGAAACCCGTTCTTCACGACCGACACGGCGGCGGCGCTGCGCGCGGCGGAGATGGGCTGCGAAGTCCTGCTCAAGGCGACGAATGTGGACGGGGTCTACACCGCCGATCCCAAGATCGACAAATTGGCCAAGCGCTACGATACTTTGAGCTTCGACGAGGCTCTGTCGCGAGACCTGAAGGTCATGGATGCGGCGGCCTTCGCCCTTGCCCGCGAGAACCGTATTCCGGTAATCGTCTTTTCGATACACGAACCGGGCTCGATTCAGGCGGCAGTCATGGGCACAGGGCGCGGCACGCTCGTCGGCGCCTGACCCGCAAAGATCGGCCGATAACGGGATACGGGGGAAGTCATGGCATCCGCCTTTGATATTGCCGAAATCAAGCGCCGCATGGCCGGCGCGGTATCGGTTCTGAAAACCGAGCTCGGCGGCCTGCGCACGGGCCGCGCCTCGGTCAATCTGCTCGAACCTGTCAATGTCGAGGCCTATGGGTCCCATATGCCGTTGAACCAGGTCGCCTCCGTCACTGTGCCGGAGCCGCGCATGCTCAACGTCCAGGTCTGGGACAGGTCCATGGTCGGCGCTGTCGAACGTGGCATCCGAGAGGCGAATCTCGGCCTTAACCCCATCACCGAGGGCCAGCTCCTGCGCATCCCGATTCCGGAGCTGAATGCCGAACGGCGGCAGGAACTTGTTAAAGTCGGCCACAAATATGCCGAGCAGGCGCGTATAGCTGTGCGACACGTCCGTCGTGACGGTATCGACCTCCTGAAGAAGCTTCAGAAGGACGGTGACATCACCGAAGACGACGAGCGCCGCAATTCGGAGTCCGTGCAGAAGGCGACCGACGCGTCCATCGCCGAGATCGACCAGCTTCTAGCGACCAAGGAAAAAGAGATCACTCAGGTCTAAGCACAACGAGGTTTGGCCAGACGGATGAACGCGATCGACCGCAAGACCATGGAGGCCACGCCTGTGCAGGGCGGACCGGCCGCTGTGCCTGAGCACGTCGCCATCATCATGGACGGCAATGGGCGCTGGGCAGCCGCGCGCGGCCTGCCGCGCGTCGAAGGCCACCGGCGCGGTGTCGAAGCCGTGCGCCGCGCGGTGAAGGCCGCGGGCGAACTCGGCGTGCGGTACCTGACTTTGTACAGCTTCTCGTCGGAGAACTGGTCGCGGCCGAAAAGTGAAATCCTCGATCTGATGAATCTGCTGCGCCGCTTCGTGCGCGAGGATCTTGCCGAGCTCCACAAGGCAAATGTCCGCGTGCGCGTTATCGGCGAGCGCGAGGCGCTTGAATCCGACATCCGCACGCTGATCGAGGAATGCGAAAGCCTCACGCGGGACAACACCAGGCTCACGCTTGTCGTTGCATTCAACTACGGCTCGCGGCAGGAAATCGCGGCGTCCGTACAACGTCTCGCGCGCGAAGTCGCCGAAGGCCGGCTCGATGCGTCGGACATCACGCCGGAACGGATCGGGCAGGGGCTCGATACGTCGGATATTCCCGATCCCGACCTCGTCATCCGCACCTCGGGCGAGCAGCGGCTCTCGAACTTCCTGCTCTGGCAGGCGGCTTATGCAGAGTTTGTATTCCTGCCCGCGCACTGGCCGGACTTCAACCGCGAAACGCTGGAGACGGCGCTTGCGGAATTCCGGGGCCGCGAGCGGCGGTTCGGCGGGCTTGAATTGGCGCGGCGGTAAGCGCGCGCCGATGACCCGCAAAACGTCCCAAATGAAAACCCGGATTTTTTCCGGGCTGGCCATGGCCTCGACCGCGCTCCTGACGGCGTGGCTGGGAGGCCTCGCCTTCTTCCTGTTCTGGCTCATCGCCGCGATCGGCACTTTCGTCGAATGGTGGAAGCTGACGGGCGCCGGAATGGGCTGGAAGTTTCCGGGGTTCGTTTATGCGGCGTCCATATTGGTGGCACCGGTCGTTCTGCGTATGGACGCCGAGTTCGGACTGGCGGCGGTGCTGTGGCTGTTCGCCGTGGTCTGGGTCAGCGATGTCATGGCCTATGTCTGCGGGCGGCTGATCGGCGGGCCCAAGCTCTGTCCGAGCATATCCCCGAACAAGACCTGGGCCGGATTTCTCGGTGGGACGGCATTCTCGGTGGCCGCCGGAACCGGGGTTGCCGCGGCATTCGGGGCGCCCTCGCTTGCGCCGGTCGCACTGGTCAGCCTGATCGGAGCGGTGGTGAGCCAGGGCGGCGATCTTTTCGAGTCGTCACTGAAACGCCGTTTTGGGGTAAAGGATAGCGGCACTTGGATCCCCGGGCATGGCGGGTTCATGGACCGGCTTGATGGTTTCGTCGTGACTGGGCTGTTCGCCCTGATTCTGGGGCTGTGGCGCGGCGGTCTCGATGCCGCCGGGCGTGGAGTTTTGATGTGGTGAAGGCGGATTCTGACAAGGGCATGCCGCGCAGCGTGACGCTGCTCGGGGCGACCGGATCGATCGGTCGTTCGACGGTCGATCTTCTGCTGGCGGAGCCGGGCCGTTACCAGATCGAGGCGGTCGCATCCGGCAATGACGCGGCCTCGCTCGCGGACGTCGCCAAGGCCCTCAAGGCAAAGATGGCCGTGGTTTCAAACCCGAGTTCTTACAAGGACTTGCAGCAAGCTCTTGCGGGCAGTGGCATCGAAGCGGCGGCTGGTGAAGAGGCGATGTGCGAGGCCGCGCAGCGGCCTGTCGACTGGACGCTCGGCGCCATCGCAGGCGCGGCGGGATTGCGGCCCACCATCGCCGCCGTCCGGCGCGGGGGCATGATCGCGCTGGCCAACAAGGAATGCCTCGTTTGCGCGGGCGAAGCCTTCATGCGCGAAGCGGCGGAGGCGGGGGCCGAGGTTTTGCCGGTGGATTCCGAGCACAACGCCATCGCCCAGGCACTGATGGCGGGCAAGGCCAGGGAAGTCTCTAAAATCATCCTGACCGCCTCGGGCGGACCGTTCCGGACCTGGACCCGCGAGCAGATCGCGGCCGCCAAGCCGGAACATGCCCTCAAGCACCCGACCTGGACCATGGGCCGGAAGGTCACGATCGATAGTGCAAGCCTCATGAACAAGGGCCTTGAACTCATTGAAGCCCATCATCTTTTCAAAGTCGGAAGTGATAAGCTCGATGTGCTCGTTCATCCCCAGTCGGTGGTCCACGGCCTGGTGAACTACACCGACGGTTCCGTCGTCGCGGGTCTGGCGCCCGCGGATATGAGGGTGCCGATCGCGCACTGCCTCGGCTGGCCGGACCGTCTCGTGACCAACATCACCCCGCTCGACCTCGCCAAGGTCGGTTCCCTGACTTTCGAGCCGGTCGATCACGCCCGTTTTCCGGCGCTCCGCCTGGCACTTGAGGCCCTGGACGAAGGGGGCGGCGTGCCGACCGTTCTGAACGCGGCCAACGAAATCGCGGTCGCGGCGTTCCTCGACCACAAAATAAGCTTCCCGGGCATCTCCGCCCTCGTGGAAACGGTGATCGAAAAGGCCGCAGCAAAAGGGCTGGTCAGGACCCCGCAAAGCGTGGAGGATGCACTCAATCTCGACCGTGAAGCGCGGCGCATCGCGGTCGAGGAACTACCCAAACATCCCGTCTTTGCCGCCTAGCCGCCGGCGCACTTACGGAACACGAATCTGATGCTCAACGAGATCTACGGGTACGGGCTTTCAGCGCTCACATACACGCTGCCCTATATCGCGGTCCTGACCGTCGTGATCTTCATTCACGAACTCGGTCATTTCCTGGTCGCGCGGTGGTGCGGCGTCCGGATTTTGACCTTCTCGCTGGGATTCGGCCCCGAGCTGTGGCATCGCTTCGACAAGCACGGCACCCGCTGGCGCGTCGCGGCCATTCCGCTCGGCGGCTATGTGAAGTTCTACGGCGACGAGAATGCCGCGAGCGCACCCGCCCGTGACGCGCTTGAAAAAATGCGACCGGCCGAGCGCAAGGTCAGCTTCTCCGGCCAGCCGGTCATCAAAAGATCGGCGATCGTGGCGGCCGGGCCGATCGCCAATTTTCTTCTGGCGATCGGGATTTTCGCCGGCACTTTCTATTTTCTGGGCCGTCCCGTCACCGAAGCACGCGTCGATGGAATCCAGCCCAACAGTGCGGCCGCAGCCGCGGGCTTCAAGCCCGACGATCTGATCGTTTCGATCGACGGTTCCTCGATCGAGAGCTTTTCGGACATGCAGCGCATCGTCCGGATCAGCCCGGCGACGCCGTTGCGGTTTGTCGTCAAGCGAGGCGGGCAGGAGGTTGAGGTTCTTGCGACCCCAGAACTCCAGGAGCGTCAGGATACATTCGGCCAGACGCACAAGATCGGCGTGCTCGGCATCAGCCGCAACGACGCCGCCGGCGCGGTGCGTCACCGCGATTACAGTCTTCCCGAGGCGCTCGTCGCCGGCGTGAAGGAAACCTGGTTCGTCGTGGACCGGACGTTTGCCTATATCGGCGGGGTCGTGACCGGCCGCGAATCGGCTGATCAGCTCAGCGGCCCGATACGGATCGCCCAGGTTTCCGGCCAAGCCGCTCAGCTCGGATTTGAGGTTTTGCTGAACCTTACGGCCGTTCTTTCAGTCTCGATCGGCCTTCTAAACCTGTTTCCGATCCCGCTGCTCGACGGCGGCCATCTGCTCTACTACGCGATCGAAGCTTTGAGGGGCCGTCCGCTCAGTGAAAGGGCCCAGGAATTCGGGTTCAAGATCGGGATCGCATTGGTCTTGAGTCTAATGCTTTTTGCGACTTGGAACGACATCTGGCACCTGAGCACTCTCTAGCCCGGTCAGGCCCCGTGGCCGAGAGGCAACGGCGGCCCGTAAAGCCACCGGTTTTCAGCAAAAACGGGTTGCGGCTGGCGGGAATCCGGGTAAGACCGGTAGCAGGTTTGAAGTGTGAATTTCTTGGCTGATTCCGGGTGGGGACCCGGGCGGCCGTTCAGGGTGGGGCCCCCATGACATTTGTGTACCGCGCGTTTGGACGACTGACCGCGGCCCTCGTGCTCGCAGCCGGGCTTACCCTGGCCGCCGGCATCGTCGTGGCTTCCACGCCCGCCTCCGCGCAGTCCATCACCGTACGCGGCAACAGCCGAATCGAAGCTGACGCCGTGCGCGCCCATTTCGCCACCGCGCCGGGCGAGCGGCTCGACAACGCCAAGATCGACGAGGCCGTGAAGGCGCTCTATGCGACCGGCCTGTTCGAGGACGTGAGCGTGACACGCGCCGGCGGCGGTCTGGTGGTGACCGTGGTCGAGAACTCGGTCATCAACCGGGTGAATTTCGAAGGCAATCGCAAGATCAAGGACGCAACGCTCGAGGCCGAAGTTCAGTCGAAGTCGCGCGGCCCGTTCAGCCAGTCTTTGGTGCAGAGCGACGTCCAGCGCATCCTTGAACTCTACCGCCGCTCGGGCCGCTACAACGCGACCGTCGAACCGCAGGTGATTTCGCGTCCGAACGGCCGCGTCGACCTTGTCTTCGTCATCAAGGAAGATTCGAAGAGCAAGATTTCCGAGATCGAATTCGTCGGCAACGAAGCGTTTTCCGACAGCCGTCTCCGCGACGAGATGACGACGACGGAATCGAACTTCATGAGCTGGCTGAAGACGTCCGACGTCTACGACGCCGACCGCGTCAACGCCGACCTCGAACTCGTCCGCCGCTTCTACCTCAACAAGGGCTATGCGGACTTCCGCGTCGTCTCCTCCGAGGTGAACTACAATGCCGAGGGCAACGCCTTTGTCATTACGGTGACGGTCGAGGAAGGCCCGGTCTATCGTTTCAGCACCGTCGATGTGGAATCGTCCGTCCCGGACATCGATTCGAACCCGTTGCGCAGCGAGATCACGGGCGGCCCCGGCGACGTCTACAGCGCCAGTGACGTCGAGAAGACCGTCGAGAAAATGTCGATCGCGCTCGCGACGTCCGGCTACGCTTTCGCGCAGGTGCGGCCGCGCGGTTCGCGCGACTATGAAAATCATACGGTCGGCGTGACCTATTCGGTCGAGGAAGGCGCACGCGTCTATGTCGAGCGCATCAATGTGCGCGGCAACACCCGTACCCGCGATTATGTGATCCGCCGCGAATTCGATATCGCCGAGGGCGATGCCTACAATCAGGCGCTCATCAACCGCGCCGAACGCCGCCTGAACCGGCTCGGTTTCTTCACGAGCGTCCGCATCAGCTCCGAGCCGGGCTCCGCGCCCGACCGGGTCATCGTCAATGTCGACGTCGCGGATCAGCCGACCGGTGAGTTCGCGGTGTCCGGCGGCTATTCGACCCAGGACGGCCTGATCGGCGAGGTTTCGCTGGCCGAGAAGAACTTCCTCGGCCGCGGCTATTACGTGAAAGTCGGCACCACGCTCGGCGAACGGACCAAGGGCTACGACTTCAGCTTCACCGATCCGTACTTCGCGGGACGGCGTATCGCTGCGGGCTTCGACCTCTACCAGAGGACCCGCGACAGCTCGGAAACCACGTCATACGACCTGGATACGATTGGCGGCGCGCTGCGGCTCGGCTTCCCGATCACGGAACCGCTGACTTTCGGCGTGAACTACCAGCTGTATCGCCGCGACATCGGCCTCGATGCTTCGCTTACGGATGACATTGCTGGCAACGGAGAGGCGTCCGCCGCGCTGAAGGAGGCAGAAGGCGAGACCATCACCTCCCTGGTCGGATACTCCTTCGTCTACAACACGCTCGACAGCGTGCTGAATCCGCGGGACGGCATTCGCGCCGAGTTTCGTCAGGATTTCGCCGGCCTCGGCGGCGACTCTCAATTCATCCGGTCGACGTTCGACGGCCGTTACTATCACGAGCTTCCGGCCGATATGGTCGGCATGCTCCGCCTCCAGGCCGGCCATATCACGGCCTGGGGCGACGAGCCTCTCCGGATCCTCGATCACTTCAACAAGGGACCGGATCTCGTCCGCGGCTTCGAAAGCTCCGGCTTCGGCCCGCGTGACGCGCTTACGGGCGACGCGCTGGGCGGGACGTTCTATGCTGGCGGCACGGCGGAAGCCCTGTTCGATCTGCCCGGGATCCCGAAGGAAATCGGCCTGAGGGGCGCCGTCTTTGCCGATGCCGGCACGCTGATGAACTATGACGGCTGCAATCCGTGCGATGGTACCAGAACATCGATGTCGACGGCGACAACGGCACTATCCGCTCCTCGGTCGGCGTCTCGCTGATCTGGCAGTCGCCGATGGGTCCGCTGCGCTTCGACTACGCCTGGGCGCTTACGAAGGACGATGCGGACAAAACGCAGGCCTTCCGCTTCTCGGGCGGCGGCAAGTTCTGAGGTCGGGGCCCGCTTGGCATAGCCCGGCGGGCCGGCCCTTTCCGGGGCGAGCCTGATGAGTGATCCCCGTTTCTTTGCAGCGCCGCAGCCTCTTTCCCTGGCGGATATTGCGACATCGGTCGGCGCCGAATTGCGCGGCGATGGAACACGGCTGATTACAGGCGTCGCTCCCGTCGAACGGGCCGGGCCGTCCGATCTCGCTTATCTCGACAATTCCGCTTACCTCCCGGCTCTCGCGACGACCCGCGCGGCCGCCTGCGTCGTCGCGCCGAAGCTTGCGGGCAGCGCCCCCGAGGGGCTGACGCTCCTCGTCGCGGACGACCCTTACCGTGTGTTTGCGCAGGCGGCGGCGAAGCTGTTTCCGGCCGCCATGCGCCCCGCGGCGATCTTCGAGGACAGGGGCATCGCGCCCGGCGCTTTCATTCATCCCGAGGCACGGCTTGAGCCCGATGTGACGGTCGATCCCGGCGCCGTCATCGGCCCCCGGGTCGAGATCGGCTCCGGCACCCTGGTCGCCGCCAACGCCGTTATCGGAGCCGATGTGCGCATCGGGCGCGACTGCACGATCGGACCCGGCGCGACGGTGGTTCATGCGCTGATCGGTAACCGCGTCACCGTGCATGCCGGCGCCCGGATCGGCCAGGACGGCTTCGGCTTCGCCATGAGCGCAAAGGGCCATCTGAAAGTGCCGCAGATCGGCCGCGTCGTGATCCAGGACGATTGCGACATCGGCGCCTCGACCTGCATCGACCGCGGTTCGACCCGCGATACGATCATCGGCGAGGGGACGAAGATCGACAATCTGGTGCAGATCGCCCACAACGTCGTCATCGGGCGGCACTGTGTGATCGTGTCCCAGACAGGCATTTCGGGCAGCTGCACCCTGGGCGATTTTGTCGTCCTCGGCGGTCAGGTCGGCATGGCCGGGCATATCGAGATCGGCGCGGGCGCGCAGATCGGGGCCAAAGCTGGTCTCATGAACAATGTCCCGGCCGGCGCGCGCTGGGGTGGATATCCCGCGCGTCCCATGCGGCAATGGCTGCGCGAAGTGGCCTGGCTGCGCCGCAAAATCGGCACGGCGGGCAAGGACGAATGAAGGAGGGGACTTTGACAACCGGACAAACCGGGGAGTTGGGCACGGCGGATATCGAGCGCATCCTGCAGCTCCTGCCGCACCGCTATCCCTTCCTTCTCGTCGACCGCATCATCGAGATGAACGGCGACGAAAGCTGCATCGGCATCAAGAACGTCACGTTCAACGAGCCGCACTTCACCGGTCATTTTCCCGGCCGGCCGGTGATGCCGGGCGTGCTGATCATCGAGGGAATGACGCAGACGGCCGGCGCGCTGTGCGCTGCCGCGCTTGGCACCAGCAAGCCGCAGATCGTCTACTTCACCACGATCGACAACTGCAAATTCCGCAAGCCGGTGGTCCCCGGCGACCGGCTCGAATATCATATGACCAAGCTCAGGTCCCGCCGGAGCATCTGGTGGTTTCGCGGAGAGGCCAAGGTCGACGGCCAGATTGTTGCCGAAGCCGAGGTATCGGCAATGATGACCGACCGCTGAGCATGTCCGGTATTCACCCCTCCGCGATTATCGAAGACGGCGCGCGCCTCGGCGCGGGCGTCACGGTTGGTCCGTATTGTCATATCGGTCCGGACGTCGAGATTGGCGAAGGCAGCGAACTGCACTCGCATGTCGTCGTCGCGGGCCGTACGAAGATCGGTGCGCGGGCGCGCATTTATCCGTTCGCCTCGATCGGCCATCCGCCGCAGGATCTGAAATACAAGGGCGAGCTTTCGATGCTCGAGGTCGGCGAGGATTGCCTGATCCGCGAAGGCGTGACGATGAATCCCGGCACCGAAGGCGGCGGCATGAGGACCGTCATCGGTGACAGGTGCACCTTCCTCGCGCACGCTCATGTCGGGCACGATTGCATGGTCGGCAGCGATGTCATCCTGTCGAACAATGTCATGCTGGCGGGGCATGTGACGATCGGCGATTTCGTCATCATGGGCGGCGGTTCGGCCGTTGCACAATTTCACCGTATAGGCGCGCACGCTTTCATCGGCGGGCTGACTGGCATGCGCGGCGATCTCATACCCTATGGCATCGCGACCGGTGACCACGCGCGCCTCGAAGGCCTCAACCTCGTCGGTCTCAGGCGCCGGAATTTCGACCGCGAGGAGGTCAACGCGCTGCGCCGCGCCTACCGCCTGTTGTTCGCGGATGAGGGCACGCTGACCGAGCGTGTCGACGATGTAGCGCAGCAGTTCACCGGCGTGGCCATGGTGCAGTAGGTGGTGGATTTCCTCCGCAGCGCCGGCGACCGCGCCGTCTGTCTGCCGCGCGAGGCCGCGGGCGGGGCATGACCGGGGAACCGCTCGCACTCGTCTGCGGCGCGGGACAGTTTCCGCTGGCTGTGGCGGATGCGGTGGCAGCCTCGGGGCGTTCCGTCTTTCTTGTCGGCGTTCGCGGCGCGGCCGATCCGGCCATTGCGCGGTATCCGCACGGCTGGGCCGGTATGGGCCGTCTGGGACGCTTGCTGAAGCTGGTGAAGGGCGCGGGCGCGAAGGACATCGCCTTTGTCGGCGCCGTGCCGCGTCCCGCATTCAGCCTGGATTTCATCCCGGACCTGCGCTTTCTCAAACTGATGGTCGGAATGCTCGGCAGCGGCGACAACCGGATGCTGACCCATTTTGCGGCGGCGATCGAACAGGAGGGCCTGACCGTGCGCGGCGTGCACGAGATCGCGCCCGGCCTGATGCTGCCCGCCGGTCCGCTCGGCCGCCATATGCCGTCGCCCGAGGCGGTAAAAGCGGCGGCGCTCGGCTTCGAGGTCCTCGACGCGCTCGGGCCTTATGATATCGGGCAGAGCGCGATCGTGGCCGACCAGCGCGTGGTCGCCATCGAAGCTGCGGAAGGTACCGATCTGATGCTGGCCCGGATCGCCGATCTGCGCGCCTCCGGCAAGCTGAAAGCGGACGCAACACGCAGCGTGCTCGTAAAGACGCCGAAGCGTGGCCAGGATCTTCGGCTCGACACGCCGGCGATCGGCGTCGAGACCGTGCAGCGCGCCAGGGCTGCCGGACTTGCGGGCATCGCCGTCGCGGCGGGTGAAGTGATGACGCCGGATATCGCCGCGCTGATTTCGGCGGCGGACGAAGCGGGCCTGTTCGTGCTGGGCGTGGAGCGCAAAAAGTGAGCCGCCCGCTCTCGGTTTTCATCGTCGCGGGAGAGCAATCCGGCGACCAGCTCGGCTTCAAGCTCATCCGCGCGCTGCGAGACGTGGCCGGGGAGATTTCGGTGCGCGGCGTGGGCGGGCCGCGCATGATCGCCGAGGGGATGACGAGCCTGTTTCCGCTCGAGGATGTCGCGGTCATGGGGTTTGCGGAGGTGATCGCCCGCCTGCCGCTGCTGAGGCGGCGTATCCGCGAAACGGCGGAGGCCGTGATCGCCGATCCGCCGGACATATTGGTGATCGTCGACAGCCCGGACTTCACCCATCGCGTCGCGCGCATGGTGCGGACAAAACTGCCGTCGCTGCCGGTTGTCGATTATGTGTCGCCCACGGTCTGGGCGTGGCGGCCGTCGCGGGCCCGCAAGATGCGCGCTTACGTCGATCATGTCCTGGCGCTGCTGCCGTTCGAGCCGGCCGCGCATGCGCGGCTGGGCGGACCTGCCTGCACCTATGTCGGCCATCCTCTGATCGAACGCCTCGACGAATTGCGGCCGAAGCCCGGTGAGCGGACGCCGATCGAGGAGCGCGCCAATCTTCTGGTCCTGCCGGGTAGCCGCGCATCCGTGGTGCGGCGGCACATGCCGCTGTTCGGCGAGGTGATCGGCCTCATCGCCAGGGATTCGAGCCCGATCGACATCACGATTCCGGCCGTGCCGTCGCTCGCCCATGAAATTGCGGCGCTTGCGAAAGATTGGCCGGTCGCGCCCCGCATCG